>NZ_CAJSLV010000083.1 GCF_907177275.1 Actinacidiphila cocklensis | reverse complement strand
CTCCCGGCGGTGGCGGCGGCTTCGGCCCCCGTCCCGGCGGCTTCGGCGGTCGTCCCGGCGGCCCCGGCGGCCGTGGTGGCACGCAGGGCGCGTTCGGTCGCGGCCCCGGCGGCCGTCCGGCGCGCGGCCGAAAGAGCAAGCGCCAGCGGCGCCAGGAGTACGAGGCCATGCAGGCCCCGTCCGTGGGCGGTGTGCTGCTGCCCCGCGGCAACGGCCAGACCGTGCGCCTGTCGCGCGGTGCCTCGCTCACCGACTTCGCCGAGAAGATCAACGCCAACCCGGCGTCGCTCGTCCAGGTGATGCTCAACCTCGGTGAGATGGTCACGGCCACCCAGTCGGTCTCGGACTCCACCCTGGAGCTGCTGGCCGGCGAGATGAACTACGTGCTGGAGATCGTCAGCCCGGAGGAGGAGGACCGCGAGCTGCTCGAGTCCTTCTCGATCGAGTTCGGCGAGGACGAGGGCGGCGAGGAGATGCTCGTCTCCCGTCCCCCGGTGGTCACCGTCATGGGTCACGTCGACCACGGCAAGACCCGCCTGCTCGACGCGATCCGCAAGACCAACGTGGTCGCGGGCGAGGCCGGCGGCATCACCCAGCACATCGGCGCCTACCAGGTCGCCACGGACGTCAACGGTGAAGAGCGCGCCATCACCTTCATCGACACCCCCGGTCACGAGGCGTTCACCGCCATGCGTGCCCGTGGTGCGAAGTCCACCGACATCGCGATCCTGGTGGTCGCGGCCAACGACGGTGTGATGCCGCAGACGATCGAGGCGCTGAACCACGCCAAGGCGGCCGAGGTGCCGATCGTGGTCGCGGTCAACAAGATCGACGTCGAGGGCGCCGACCCGACCAAGGTGCGCGGCCAGCTCACCGAGTTCGGTCTGGTGGCCGAGGAGTACGGCGGCGACACCATGTTCGTCGACATCTCCGCCAAGCAGGGCCTGAACATCGACAGCCTGCTCGAGGCCGTGATCCTCACCGCGGACGCCTCGCTCGACCTGCGTGCCAACCCGGAGCAGGACGCGCAGGGCATCGCGATCGAGGCCCACCTGGACAAGGGGCGCGGCGCCGTGGCGACCGTCCTGGTCCAGCGCGGCACCCTGCGGGTCGGCGACACGATGGTCGTCGGCGACGCGTACGGCCGCGTCCGCGCCATGCTCGACGACAAGGGCGAGAACGTGGAGGAGGCGACCCCGTCGACTCCGGTGCTCGTCCTCGGTCTGACCAACGTGCCCGGCGCCGGCGACAACTTCCTGGTCGTCGACGAGGACCGCACCGCCCGGCAGATCGCCGAGAAGCGCGCGGCGCGCGAGCGCAACGTCCGCTTCGCCCGCAAGGGCGTCCGGTTCTCCCTGGAGAACCTGGACGAGGCGCTCAAGGCCGGCCTGGTGCAGGAACTCAACCTCATCATCAAGGGCGACGCGTCCGGATCGGTCGAGGCCCTGGAGTCCTCGCTGCTCCAGCTCGACGTCGGCGACGAGGTCGACATCCGGGTCCTGCACCGCGGTGTGGGTGCGGTCACCGAGTCGGACATCGACCTGGCGACCGGCTCCGACGCCATCGTGATCGGCTTCAACGTCCGTGCGGCCGGCCGTGCCGCGCAGATGGCCGAGCGCGAAGGCGTGGACGTCCGCTACTACTCGGTGATCTACCAGGCCATCGAGGAGATCGAAGCGGCGCTCAAGGGCATGCTCAAGCCGGAGTACGAGGAGGTCGAGCTGGGCACCGCGGAGATCCGCGAGGTCTTCCGCTCCTCCAAGCTCGGCAACATCGCCGGTGTGCTGGTCCGCTCCGGCGAGGTCAGGCGCAACACCAAGGCCCGGCTGCTCCGCGACGGCAAGGTCATCGCGGAGAACCTCAACATCGAGGGCCTGCGTCGCTTCAAGGACGACGTCACCGAGATTCGTGAGGGTTACGAGGGCGGTATCAACCTCGGCAACTACAACGACATCAAGATCGACGACGTCATCGCGACGTACGAGATGCGCGAGAAGCCGCGCGGCTGATGCCGCGGTCCGGCCGTACGGAACTCCGTACGGCCGGGCGACGGCTCTGGGCCGGGGCCGGTCGGCGGGGGAAATCCCGTCGATCGGTCCCGGCCGTCGCCTGTAACGTCGTACCCATGTATGCAGGCACGTTGTGCTTCGACCTGCTCCTGGGTGACGTACGGTCCCTGAAGGAGAAGCGGTCCGTCGTCCGTCCGATCGTCGCCGAGCTGCACCGGAAGTTCGGGGTGAGCGTGGCGGAGACCGGCGAGCAGGACCTCTATCGCAGGGCCGAAATAGGAATCGCGGTGGTGTCGGGAGACCTCGGGCACCTCAAGGGCGTACTCGACCGGTGCGAGCGCTGGATGATCGCCCGTCCCGAAGTGGAACTGCTGTCGGCACGGCAGCGCATCCACGGTGACGACGACTGACGAACGACCAGGACACAGAGAGAAGAAGACGATGACCGACACCGCGCGGGCGCGCAAGCTGGCCGACCGCATCCGGGTCGTGGTCGCGGAGACCCTGCAGCGGCGGATCAAGGACCCGCGGCTGGGCTACGTGACGATCACCGACACCCGGGTCACCGGCGACCTCCGGGAGGCGACGGTCTTCTACACGGTCTACGGCGACGACGAGGAGCGGGCCGCCTCCGCCGCCGCACTGGAGAGCGCCAAGGGCGTGCTCCGTTCCGAGGTGGGCCGGCAGACCGGGGTGCGCTTCACGCCCACCCTGGCCTTCGTCGCCGACGCCCTGCCGGACAACGCGCGGACCATCGACGACCTGCTGGCCAAGGCAAGGGCCGCCGACGAGGAGGTCCGCAAGACCGCCACGGACGCGCAGTACGCGGGGGAGGCGGACCCCTACCGCAAGCCGGCCGACGAGGACGGCGAACTCGACGACGAGGACGAGGGCGGTACGTCGCCGGCATGACCTCCCGTACCGCAGTTCCCTCCGGGCTGGTCGTCGTCGACAAGCCCGGAGGGCTCACCTCGCACGGCGTCGTCTCCCGCATGCGCCGGCTGGCCGGCACCCGCAGGGTCGGCCACGCGGGCACCCTCGACCCGATGGCGACCGGCGTCCTGATCATCGGCGTGGAGAAGGCCACCAGGCTGCTCGGCCACCTCGCGCTGACCGAGAAGGAGTACGTCGCCACCATCCGGCTCGGCCAGACCACGGTCACCGACGACGCCGAGGGCGACGTCACCGCGACGGCGCCGCCCGACGCGGTCGCCGCGATCACCCCGGAGGCCCTCGGCGCCGGGATCGCCGCGCTCACCGGCCCGATCCAGCAGGTGCCGTCCAAGGTCAGCGCGATCAAGGTCAACGGCGTGCGGTCCTACACCCGGGTGCGCGAGGGCGAGGACTTCGAGCTTCCCGCGCGCCCCGTGACGGTCTCGTCCTTCACGGTCCAGGACGTCCGGCCCGCCCCCGGGGTGCTCGACCTCTACGTCACCGTGGTCTGCTCCTCCGGTACGTACATCAGGGCGCTGGCCCGCGACCTCGGCGCCGGGCTCGGCGTCGGCGGCCACCTCACGGCGCTGCGCCGCACCCGGGTCGGCCCGTACGACCTCGCGGGGGCGCACACGCTCGAGCAGCTGACCGAGGACTTCGGAGTCCTCCCCATCGAGGACGCCGCCGCTGCGGCCTTCCCCCGCTGGGACGTCGACGCGCAGCAGGCCGACCTGCTGGGGCACGGGGTGCGCATCCGGACGCCGGAACTGGCTCCCGGCCCGCACGCCGTCTTCGGCCCCGACGGCCGCCTGCTGGCCCTCGTGGAGTCGCGCGAAGGCCAGGCCCGTATCGTCGCGGGCTTCCCGGCGTAGCCCCTGCGGGGGGCTCGCCGGGCTCCCTCCCACGCGCGTGGGCGGGCGGACGGCCCCCGCCGGGGTGCCTTCTTGTCGTCCGGGGGTCTTCTGCCGATGGTGGGCGGCCCCGCCGGACTGCCTTGTCCTGTTGCGCCGGGACCCTCCGCCGGTGGCGGGTGCCTCCGGGGTGCCTCGTCCTGTCGCCCCGGGACCTTCTGCCGGCGGTGGGCTGGCCCTGCAGTTCCCCGCGCCCCTGAAGCGGTTGCCCTCTGCCGTTCGGCAACTGGGGAAGGCCCCGGTCCCCGTCGGGTCACCCGGGTGGTGGGGCGCTCGGGGTGAGGCGGGGCGCGCGAGGGGGCGCCTTCGCTTGGTGATCTAGGCGTGGAGATCAACCGACACTACCGTCGAAGCGGGACGAACTGGGCGCGGTAGTGGGGGAGGTGCCGGCATGGCGGCGGCGGCACGGGGCTCGGCAGGCGGCGGACCGGACGACGTACTCGTCCGGGTCTGCGACCTCGCCGGACGCCCCCGCGGCACCGGCTTCCTCGCCGACGGCGACGGCACGATGCTGACCAGCCACGAGGCCGTCGACGGCCTCGCCCGGCTGGTCCTGCACGCCCCGGGCGGGCAGCTGTGCCTGGTCGAGGCCGCGGCCATCACCGCGCTTCCCGAGCAGGGCCTCGCCCTGGTGGCCACCGAAGGGCTGAGCGTGCCGCCGCAGGCGCTGGCACCCGCAGGCCCCGCGCACCCCGAGCGGCGGATACGGGTCCGGCTGCCGCAGCGCACCGAAGGCTCGGTGCTGGGCACGGCGACGGTGACGTACACCGCCACCGACCGCTTCCACCTGCTGGAGGACGTCTACGAACTCGCCCTGGACGGCACCGACCTGAGCCGCGTGCCGCCGCAGGCGTCCGGCACACCGGTGGTCGACGCGATGACCGGCGCGGTGCTCGGCGTCGTCGCAACCGCACTGCACGCCGGGCACCGCGCCGCCGGGTTCGCGCTGCCGCTGCGGCCCGCGGGAGCCCCGCGCGCGCTGGCCGACCTGCTCGCGCGCAACGCCGCGACCGTGCCCGGCTACGGCCCGCACCTGAATCTCGCCGGTGCGCTGCAGCTCGCCGCGACCTCCGTCGGCACCGCGTCAGGCCCCGCCGAGTGGCGCGAGCCGGTCGCGCGCCCGGACGTGTCCGGCGCCCTGCGGGACTTCCTCACCGCCGGCGGCGAGGGCGCCCCGCTGGTGCTCGGCCTGGTCGGCGAACCCGGCACCGGCCGCAGCACCGAGCTGGCCCGGCTCGCCGCCGACCGGACCCGCGGCGCGCTTCCCGCGCCCACCGTGTGGCTGCGGGGCGCAGAGCTGCGCCCCGCGGACGGCGGCATCAAGGACGCGGTGGAGCGCTCGCTGCGCACCGCGGCCCGGATCGTCGGCGCCGCCACGACCTCGGAGCCGCTGCACGCCTCGCCCGACGCCGTCGCCGACCTCGCGCGCGCCGCGGGACGCCCGCTGCTGATCGTCCTCGACGCCCCGGAGGAGATGCCCCCGGTCCTCGCCCACGCCCTCGCCGACTGGACCGCGGGCACCGCGAGCTGGCTGCGGGCGGGCGCGGCCCGGCTCGTCGTGGCCTGCCGGCCCGAGTTCTGGGACCAGGCCGGCCGGCTGCTGCCCGCAGCCCTGCTGCACGGGCGGCCCGCACCCGCACCGCACGACGACGGCGGACAGCCGCTGCCGCCGTGCGTGCCCGTCGGCGACCTGGACACGGCCCAGGCCGCGGCGGCCCGTGAACGGTACGGCGTACCCGACGGCGTGCTCGGCAGCACCGACGAAGCGCATCCGCTGACGCTGCGGCTGCTGTCCGAGGTGCGCGCGGCCGTCCCCGGGGGCGCGGACGGCACCCCGTCACGCGGGGAGGTCTTCGCCGCCCACCTCGACCTGGTGTGCCTGCGGATCGCGGTCCGGCTGGCAGCCGCCGCGGAGCCGCCGGTACGCGGCACCGGGGTGCGGCGGCTGGCCGCCCGGGTCGCGGGCCAGGTACACGAGGCCGCCCGCCGCTGCCTCGGGCCGGGCCAGGGCGAGCTGGACCGTGAGGCCTTCGAGGAGCTGTTCCCGTGGCGTACGGGCTGGGCCTCCGCAGTGCTGACCGAAGGCCTGCTCGTCCCCGCAGGCGCCGGCTACCGCTTCGCCCACGAGGAGGCCGCCGACTGGCTGCAGGCCGCGCACCTGGACCTGGACGCGGCCCTGCACGCCCTGGTCCACCGCTGGTTCGCCGCCCCGGCCGCGGGCTCCGCGGACGCGCCCGTACGCCTCCCCTCCCGGCCGGCCGCCCGCGCCGGGCAGCCGCCGCCCGTACCGCCGGCCCCAGCGGTCGCCCGGCCGTCAGGACCCCGCTCGCTGCCCGTGCCCCGGCACCGCGCGGGACCGGTCGTCCAGGCGCTGCTGATGGCGCCGCCCGGCATCCTGACCGGGCATCTGGCCGACCTGGTCCAGGCCCTGGACCACAGGACACCGCCGCCCACCCGCTGCACCCCACGCAAGGCGCCCGCACTGCCACCGCCCTCCGCCGACCTCGACGCCGACACGGTGCCCAACCCCCGTACCCGCCGCGCCTTTCGCGCCGAGGCGACGCGGCCGCTCGACCCGGACGACGGCGGCTGGCCCGACGGCGTGTCGGTCGCCGGGCGCCCCGCCCTGCCCGGCCCCGCCGAGCGGCGCGGCGACGCCCTGTGGTGGGCGGCACACCTGCTGCGCGAGGTGCTGCTGCGACTGCCGGACGCCACGGTCTGCCGCGAAGTGCTGCGCGACCTGGCCGCGAGGACGGCCGTACGCGCGGTGGAGCGCGGCGGGTTCACGGCCGAGGGCATGAGCGGGCTCGGCGACTTCGGGCCGAGGTTCTGGCGCCGGGTGCGGCTGCCGCTCGCGGAGCGACTCGAACTGCTGCGGCTGCTGCTCCCCGCCGACGGCCCGCCGGGCGTGCCGGACCGCCAGGACCGCTTCCTGACCGGGGTCGCCGAGCTGCTGTGCGCGCGCCCTGCCGAGGTGCTGCCCGGCGTGTGCGGCTGGTTCGACGACGACCGTCCGCTGCAGGCCCCGCCGGGTCTCGACGGGCTGCGGCTGACCGTCGCCTCCGCCGCCCAGGCCCTGCTGCACACCCACCGCAGGCTGGCCGTGGACGACCTGACAGAGGCCCTCGTCGCCGCGGCGCACCCGGGCGCCGACGAGCTGCTGGCCGCACTGGCGGAGGACGAGCCGTCGGCGGTGTGCCGCGCCGTCGACCGCTGGGCGCACGACCCGCGCCCGGCCCGGCACGTCGCGGCGGCCGCTTACGGCCCGCGCGCCGCCCTCCACGTGCGTTCGGACGCCGACCGCGAACTGCTCCGCTACGCCGCCCTCGTCATCCTCGCCCGGCCCGGCGACTGCTCGCTGCACGGTGCCGCGCTGGGCATGCTGGTCCGCGACCCGGCCACGCGCGGCCGCCACCTTCCGGCCGCGCTCGACCGCTTCTCCGCGGGAGACCCCCGGCTGCCTGCCGGTGCGCTGGCCGTGGCGCTGACCAGCCACCCGGAGCCGGTACTCGCCGCCTTCCAGGCCCGTCTGCGGTCCGCGGAGGACGGCGCCGCGGAGCTGCTCGCGGAGATGGCCGCTGTCACCGACCCGGCGCTCGCCCGCAGGACCGCTGCCCTGGTCCAGGACCACCTGCGGCACCGGCCGGCCGGCGCGGCGGGCGTCGCCCGCTTCCTCGACCTGCGGCTCGAACAGGGTCCAGGGGTCCGGGCCGTCGTCCTCCCGCTGACCTCCGCGCTGCTGCGCGACAACCCGCCGGAGGTCCGCGGCGCCCTGGCCGCGGTGCTCGCCGCACCCGGGAGCCACCTGTCCCGGCCGCTGCGCCAGGAACTGCTGGACGCGGCGCTGGAGACCGAGCGCGACCCCGACGTCCTGGACGCCCTGCTCACCGCCGCCGCCGACGGCGCAGGCCGCCGCCCGCCCCCGCTGACCCATGACCTGGTGCGCCGCCTCGCCCTGCTGCTGGGCCGCACCCCCGAGGGCACCGCCCGCTTCGACCGCCGCATCGTCGAACTCGCCGCCACCACCCCCGACTTCTCCCGCCTGCTGCTCGGCTGGCTCACCGACACCGCCATCTGGGACCCCCTCCTCGGCCCGAGCGCCCGCCGCCGCCTCAGCCGGACCCCCGGCTGAGCGCCGCCCCGCGCGAGGCGGTGGGCTTTCGGGGGGCGTGGGGAACTGCACACCCGGCGCGGAGAAGGGCACCAGGCCGGGCCGGGGGGCCACCGTGCCCGCGGACATGGCAGTCTTGGCTCTGCAGAAAAGCGAATGTCAGGGATTCAGCGAGGGAAGCGGAGCGTCAAGGTGCAGCGCTGGCGGGGCTTGGATGACGTTCCCGGTGACTGGGGACGCTGCGTCGTCACCATCGGCTCCTACGACGGCGTCCACCGGGGCCACCAGCTGATCATGGGCCGTGCGGTGGAGCGGGCCCGTGAGACGGGGCTGCCGTCGGTCGTCGTGACCTTCGACCCGCACCCCAGCGAGGTGGTCAGGCCCGGCAGCCACCCGCCGCTGCTGTCCGCCCACCACCACCGCGCGGAGCTGGTCTCCGCGCTTGGCGTGGACGCGCTGCTCATCATCCCCTTCACCAGCGAATTCTCCCGGCTCTCGCCGAGCGAGTTCGTCCGGACGGTGCTGGTGGACGGGCTGCACGCCAAGTACGTGGTCGAGGGTCCGAACTTCCGCTTCGGCCACAGGGCGGCCGGCGACGTCGACGTCCTCTCCGCGCTCGGCCTGAAGTACGACTACGAGCTGGAGGTCGTGGACCTCTTCATGAGCGGCGCCGCCGGGGGCGGCGAGCCGTTCTCCTCCAGCCTGACCCGGAGGCTGATCAGCGCGGGTGACGTGGAGGGCGCAGCCGAGGTGCTCGGCCGGCCGCACCGGGTCGAGGGCGTCGTCGTGCGCGGCGCGCAGCGCGGCCGGGACCTGGGCTACCCCACCGCCAACGTCGAGACGCTGCCGCACACCGCCATCCCCGCCGACGGTGTCTACGCGGGATGGCTGCACGTCGGTGACGAGGCCATGCCCGCGGCGATCTCGGTCGGCACCAACCCGACCTTCGACGGCACCGCCAGGACCGTCGAGGCCTACGCCATCGACCGGGTCGACCTGGACCTCTACGGCCTGCACGTGGCCGTGGACTTCCTGACGTACCTGCGCGGGATGGAGAAGTTCGACACGATCGACGCGCTGCTCGAACGGATGGCCGACGACGTGAAGCGGGCCAGGGACCTGGTCGGGGCGGCTACCCAGCCCACCCGGTCCGACGGCTAGCGCCGCAACCGCCGGGGGCGCTCGACCCTCCGGGTCCTCCAGCTCCTCCGGGTCCTGCACCGGCCCGGGGGATGCTCAGGTCGGGCGAACCAGCCGGGTCTCGTAGGCGAAGACCACCGCCTGGACGCGGTCGCGCAACTCCAGCTTGACCAGCACGCGGCTGAAGTGGGTCTTCACCGTGGCCTCCGCCAGGTGCAGCGACGCGGCGATCTCCGCGTTCGACAATCCGCGGCCCACCTCCACCAGTACCTCGCGCTCCCTGGCCGTCAGCCGCGACAGCCGCTCGTTCGCCTCAGGCCCGTCGGCACCGCCCGCGGCCGGCAGCTGGTGCGCGAAGTTCTCCAGCAGCCGCCGGGTGATGCGCGGCGCGACCACCGCGTCCCCCGCCGCCACCGACCGGATCGCCGCCAGCAACTCCTCGGGCAGCGCGTTCTTCAGCAGAAAACCCGACGCACCCGCCCGCAGCCCGGCGAACGCGTACTCGTCCAGGTCGAAGGTCGTCAGGATCAGCACCTTCGACTGCGGGCAGCTCTCGATGATCCTGGCCGTCGCCTCGATGCCGTCCGTGCCCGGCATCCGGACGTCCATCAGCACCACGTCGGGACGCAGCTCCCCGGTGAGCCGCACCGCCTGGGCGCCGTCGCCCGCCTCGCCCACCGCCTGCATGTCGGCCTGGGCGTCCAGCACCATCGTGAACGCCATCCGCAGCAGCGGCTCGTCGTCGACCAGCAGCACCCGGATCACCGGTGCCGCCTCCTGCCTGCGCGGGACCGCCCGCCCGGGCGCGGCACCGCCCGCGGTCCGGGCTGCGGCGGGTGCGGATTCTGCGGTCACAACGGCTCCGGAGTGGTCAGAGTGAGAACGGCGGCCACCTGCCAGCCGCCGCCGGGCAGCGGCCCTGCCGTCAGCCTGCCGCCGTAAGCCGCGGCACGCTCACGCATCCCGGGGAGCCCATGTCCCGTGGACGCGGCGGGGTCGCGCGGCACCGCAGGCCCGGCGCCGTCGTCGGTCACCGTGACCGTCACCGCGTCCGGCGCACATTCGACCCGCACCTCCGCCCTGGTACCCGCCGGAGCGTGCTTCAAGGTGTTGGTCAACGCCTCCTGCACCAGCCGGTAGACGGTCAGCTGCGCCGCGACCGGCACGTCCGACGGATCGCCCGCCACCCCGAGCCGGGTCGGCAGCCCCGTCGCCCGCACCTGCTCGACCAGCGCCGACAGCTGGCCGATCCCCGGCATCGGATGCCGCAGCGCGTCCGGCTCGTCAGCCCGCAGCACCCCCAGGAAGCGCCGCATGTCGGTGATGGCCTGCCGCCCGGTCGCCGACACCTGCCGCATCGCGGTGGCCGCCCGCTCCGGGTTGCGCCGCTGGGCGAAGACCGCGCCGTCCGCGAGCGCGACCATCACCGACAGGTTGTGCGTCACGATGTCGTGCATCTCCCGGGCGATCCTGGCCCGCTCCCCGGCCACCGCGAGCTGCGCCTGCTGGTCCCGTTCCCGCTCCAGCCGGACCGCCCGGTCCTCCAGCGACGCCAACCGGTCCCGCCGGCTGCGCATGTTGAGCCCCAGCACCATCGCCGCGGTCGCCATCGCCGACAGCGACACGAACGTCCCCGCACCCCTGTCGTGCACCGACCACCGCAGTGTCGCCAGCAGGATTCCGCCCTCCAGCACGGCGAACGCCAGCAACGCACGGCGCCGGCTGCTGTAGGCCGCCACCGCGTACAGGGCGATCAGCAGCGCCACATCCGTCGGAATCCGCACGTCGAAGCACCACTGCACCAGGGCGGTACCCGCGACGGTGCAGAACACCGCCATCGGTGCCCTTCGCCGCCAGATCAACGGCAGTACCAGTGCCGCGTGCAGCGGCAGCAGCGTCTGCGGGTGGGCGCAGAGGGGCGCACGCAGCGCAGCCGCGGTCGCCAGGAACAGCCCCACCGCGAACACCGCGTCCACTGCGGGCGGCGACAGCCGCACCCAACAGGCCACCCGGGCATAGCCGACCCGGCCCACCTGCTCCGCCCAGGCCGCCGCCCGCCCCACCGGCCCTGTCGCGGGACCCGCGGCGCTGTCCACCGCCTCGACCCCGCCGGCCGGCAACGGCCCCTGGACTGAAGGGGCCAGACCCGAGGGCTGGCCCGCTTCCTGGACCGCCGCCTCCGCGGGCTGCCCGCCCGACGACGGCACCGCGAACGTCATGGCGCCACCGTCACGCGTCGCGCCGCTTGAGCAGCACCGCGGCCGCCGCCAGCGCAAGCGCCGCATACAGGCAGAACACCGCGAATCCCGTCCATGGCGCCAGCGTATGCGCCTCCCTGTGCAGGGCGATCAACGACTGGCCCGCATTGCTCGGCAGCCACTGGTTGACATGGTTCGACCAGGACGTGGGCAGGGCCTCAGCGAGCACCGGCACCACCAGCAGCAGCCCGAACACCGTGGCGATACCGCCTGCCGTGTTCCTGATCAGCGCGCCGATCGCCACCCCGAGCAGACCCACGACGGTGAGATACAGGCCGACGCCCATCACCTGGCGCAGCACGCCCGGATCGCCCAGCGACGTACCTATGTGCTTCGAGGACATCGTCGCCTGGCCGATCAGGAAGGCGACGAGCGCACCCGCGGTCATCAGCACCCATGTGACCGCGGCATACAGGCCCGCCTTCGCCCACAACACCGGCAGCCTGCCCGGCACCGCCGACAGCGACGCCCGGATCATCCCGGTCGCGTACTCGCCGCTGATCATCAGCACTCCGAGCACTCCCACCGCGAGCTGCGCCAGGAAGAAGCCCCGCAGGCTCGTCATGCCGGGCTCGAAATCGGCCCGCTCATGCGGGTTCATACCGGCCCAGTGGCTTGCGGTGAACGCCGAGAACAGCGCCCCGAGCCCGACCAGCGCCACCACGGCCGCTATCAGCGTGTAGAAGGTGGAGCGCAGACTGCGCATCTTGATCCACTCGGAGTGGAGCACCCGCAGCTGGGTGACCTGGCCGCGCGGGGCGGTCGGCGCGGCCGGCGGCACGGCGCCGCCCGCCATGACCGTGCTGGTGGTCGTACTCATGCCGGCTGTCCTTCCCGCTCGCGTGCAGGGGCGTGATACTCCACGGCATCCCTGGTCATCTCCATGAACGCCTCTTCCAAGGACGCCTGCTGCGGCGTCAACTCGGCCAGGGCTATCCCGGAGTCCGCGGCGATCCGGCCGATCCGGTCGCTGCTCAGCCCCGTGACCTCGAGCACCTCGCGCTCGGTCGAACTCACCGTGACGTCACGCCCTGCCAGCGCCTGGCGCAGCCGGTCCGCCTCCTCCGTCCGCACCCGCACCGACGTGCCCGCGGCGGACCGGACGAACTCCGCCACCGAGGTGTCGGCCATCAGCCGCCCGCGGCCGATGACGATCAGATGCTCGGCGGTCAGCGCCATCTCGGACATCAGATGCGACGACAGCAGCACCGTACGGCCCTCGGCAGCGAGATCCTTGAGCAGATTGCGGATCCACAGGATGCCCTCGGGATCAAGCCCGTTCACCGGCTCGTCGAGCACCAGCGTCGCCGGGTCGCCGAGGAGCGCGCTGGCGATGCCCAGCCGCTGTCCCATGCCCAGCGAGAAGCCGCCCGCCCGCTTGCGCGCGACCTCGCGCAGACCCACGATGTCGATCACCTCGTCCACCCGGCGGCGCGGTATCCCCGTGGTGGCGGCCAACGCCAGCAGGTGGTTGTAGGCGCTCCGCCCCGTGTGGATCGCCCGCGCCTCCAGCATGGCGCCGACCTCGTGCAGCGGCGCCCGATGCTGCGCATACCGCTTTCCGTTGACCGACACCCGCCCGGAGGTCGGTGCGTCGAGCCCGAGGATCATCCGCATCGTCGTCGACTTCCCCGCGCCGTTCGGCCCGAGAAAACCCGTGACGGCGCCGGGCCGCACGGTGAAACTCAGCTCGGTCACGGCGGCGCGCTCGCCGTAGCGTTTGGTCAGGGCGTGGGCTTCGATCATGGGAAGGACCTCTTGCCATGCGTGGGAGGGGGTCGATCAGGATGTCTCCATCGTCCGTTTCCCGACCTCCTCGCGCGACGGTCCACGGGCGGATTTCGAACCGCTCCCGCTGCATCCCCGGGGGGACACCGCGTACGACCGGTGGGGTACTCGGCCCCCCACAGCCCGTACACGCCAAGGGGCCGCCGCCGTGGAGACCCACGACGGCGGCCCGATGACCGCGCGGTGCTTTCCGCCCCGCTGCCCCTACTGCTGGGGCGGTGGGGGCGGCGGGTAGCCGTAACCCTGCTGCTCCGGCTGTTGCTGGGGCACCGGCCAGCCCTGCTGCGGCTGGGGTGCCTGGGGCTGCGGCGACTGCGGCTGGAAAGGTTGCACCGGCGGCTGCTGCCCGCCGGGACCGGCCTGCGGATACGGCTGCGGGGCCTGCGGCGGGCCACCGTACTGCGCGGGCGGGGCCTGCCCCGGCTGCATCGGTTGACCGTAGGGCGGCTGGCCGGGCTGACCCGGTTGGCCGGGCTGCATGGGCTGCGCGGGCTGACCCGGCACCGGGTAACCGGCCGGCGCACCGCCGTACGGCCCGGGCGCCCCGTAGGGACCCGGCATCGGCGGTGCCTGGTGCGGCGGCTGGTTCTGGCCGTCCGCCGTCCAGAGCCCCTGCGCCTGCTGGGCGCGGATGAAGTCCTCCGCGACCATCGCGGAGAGGTTGAAGTACGCCTCCCGGGTCTTCGGACGCATCATGTCGAGGTCCACCTCGGCGCCCGCTGCCAGGTGCTCGTCGAACGGCACCACCTGCACCCCGCGGCAGCGGGTCTGGAAGTGCGACACGATGTCCTCGACCTTGATCATCTTCCCGGTCTCGCGGACACCCGAGATCACCGTGATGCTGCGCGCCACCAGGTCGGCGTAGCCGTGCGCCGAGAGCCAGTCCAGCGTCGTGCTCGCGCTGGAGGCGCCGTCCACGGACGGCGTCGACACGATGATCAGCTGGTCGGCCAGGTCCAGCACCCCGCGCATCGCGCTGTAGAGCAGACCCGTGCCGGAGTCCGTGAGGATCACCGGATACTGCCGGCCGAGCACGTCGATCGCCCGCCGGTAGTCCTCGTCGCTGAACGCCGTCGACACGGCCGGGTCCACGTCGTTGGCGATGATCTCAAGGCCGGACGGCGCCTGCGAGGTGAAGCGGCGGATGTCCATGTAGCTGTTGAGATAAGGGATCGCCTGGACCAGGTCGCGGATCGTCGCACCGGTCTCGCGCCGCACCCGGCGGCCGAGGGTGCCGGCGTCGGGGTTCGCGTCGATCGCCAGGATCTTGTCCTGCCGCTCGTTGGCGAGCGTCGAACCCAGTGCGGTCGTGGTCGTCGTCTTGCCGACGCCGCCCTTGAGGCTGATCACGGCGATCCGGTAGCACGACAGCACCGGGGTGCGGATCAGCTCCAGCTTCCGCTGCCGCTCCGCCTCCTCCTTCTTGCCGCCGATCTTGAACCGGCTCGGCTGGGCGTTGGCCCCCGGCTTCTTCGGCTTCGGCTGGTTGCGCAGCAGCCGGTCCGAGGACAGTTCGACTGCGGCGGTGTAGCCCAGCGGCGCCCCGCCGTGCGTCGTGCGCTGCCGCTGATCGGGTGTCACCGTGGGCCAGCCGCCGGACCGTGGGTCCACAGGACCTGGCTGCGCCGCCGGTGCGGCCGGGTCGCCGCCCTGCCGCGGGTCGATTCCCTGGCCCTGCTGCGGCGCGCCCTGTTGCTGCTGCGGCTGCGCTGGGTACGGCGCCGGCAGGTTCTGCGCGGCAGGCTGCTGCGGGAAGCCGTACCCGCCCTGCGCGGGCAGCGGCGGCAGCGGACCCGCGGCCTCGGGCTCCGTGCCCACGGGCTGCGGGTGACCGGGCTGCGGAGGCGGCGGAAAACCGTAACCCCCCTGTGGGGGCAACGCCCAGTTCTCCACCGGTGCGGCCGGCTGCTGCGGCAACCCGGTCGGTACGGCACCGTGAGCCTGCGGCGGCTGCGGGGGTTGGGGCTGCTGCGGGAAGCCGTAACCGCCCTGCTGAGGTGCCGGCGGCGGGAAGCCGTAACCGCCCTGGCCGGCCTCCTGAGGCGCCGGAGGCTGGGGGAAGCCGTAGCCGCTCGGCGGGTTGGGCTGGGCCGTTGCCGCGGGAAGGTTCGGCGCGGGCGGCGGGAAGCCGTAACCGTCCGGGGGACCCGGCTGCGCCGGGGCCGGCGGCTCGGAGGCGGGATAGCCCTGCGGCGGTGCGGGCGCAGGCGGGGGATAGGCCGCCGGCGGACCCTGGGGCGGACCGGCCTGGCCGACGGGAGGCGCCGCGGTAGCCGGGAAGGACTGCGAACTCTCCGGAGTCGGAAACTGCGGTTCCGCCCGCTCGAAGTGCGGCGGCAGCGGCGGCACCGCACTCTGCGGCGCCGCGGGCGCCCACGGCTGCGGTTCCGCAACCGGCGCCTGCGGCAGCGGCGTCCACACCGGCGCCCGGTTCGCGGGCGGCAAGTCATCGGGCACGGCATCCTGCGGCGGCGCCTCAACCGGCCGCGCGTCCTGCGGCTCCGCCGGCACCTCCTCCGCAGGCAGCTCTTCCGCGGCTACCGGCGTGGGCACGGCGTCCTGCGGCTCTTCGGCGGGCGGCGCCGGCGGGCGCGGTTCGGTCGGCGCAATGTCCTCGATCTTTACGCCGGCCCGCTCCTCGATCTCCTGGCGCAGCGCCGCGGCGGTGAACCGTACGGTCTCCCGGGCCACCAGGTCGCCCCGCGCCTCCGCGTCGTCCTCGTCGTCGGCCAATTGCCGCGGCTCGGCAGCGGGTTGCGGTTCGGCTTCCGGCGCGGGGGCCGGAGCTGCGGGCTCGGGCACCACGGGGGATACCGGGGTGCCGGACCAGACGGGGGATTGGGGCTCGGCGCTCGGCGCCTCCGGCTCCCGCGCCTCGGGTGCCGGCGGCGGCACGGCGGCTGCCGACCAGGACTCGCCGCCGGCCAACGGCGTTGCTCCTGCCGCGGGTTCCTGCGGTGCCCGCGGCGGCAGCATCTCCCACACCGGTACGCGCGTCGTCACGTCCTCGGCCGCCGCCACGCCGGGCTCCGGCGCGGCCGGTGCCTCGGGCGCCGCAGGTGCCGGCGCCTCGACCGGCTCGGGCTGCGGCTGTTGCGCCGCCGCCCCGCCCGCGCCCTCGTCGCTGATCTCGCTGCCGTTCTGCATGTACCAGGCCGGCGGGGTGAAGTCGAAGCGGTACTCGCCCGTCACGTCGCCTTCGGCCGGTTCCTCGACAGGGGCGGCCCCGCCCGCGCGGTTGTCGTCCCGATCGCTGTTCACTGTGCCTCCCGGTCTGCGTCGGGGAGCTACCTGTCGCCGGCTCCCCGCCCCGTGCGCCGCAGGGCGAGCGCCCATCCGCCACTGTCCTGCCGCTCTCGACGGACAGCCTAATCGCCGGGGGACGTCCGCCGTCAGGCCGCCCGCTCCCGCTTCCCTCATTCCCCCACCACCGCGCACCGCTAACGGCTACGGGACGCGCCTCTTCTTCCCCTGCACAATGTGCTCCGCCTTCCCGGCGGCCTTCCCACACTACGACCCACCCCGCCCCTCCCGTGCCCGGTGACGAGCCCGAGCCTTCACAACTCCCTTGCAGCCACGGCACTACGCCAAGTCCGCAGGCAGAAGCGAGCAGAACTACCGGCCCCAGCCGGCGCGGCACGGCGCGGCGCGGTACTGAACCACGGCAAGGGGCACTCACCCATGGCGCGGGGAATTGCGCGCCCGGCCAGGACGCGGCGGTGGGCGCCATGCCACGTGAGGGCCAGCAACCCATGGGCGCGGGGAACTGCGCGCCCAGCCACGGTGGCGCAGCGGGCGTCATGCCACCGCAAGTGGCCCCCGTCAGCGCCGCGCAGGCGAATGCGCCGTAACAGCCCCCCGCCCCGGCAGGGCCGGGCCGCAGTCGCGGTGGAACGGTCCCCGGCCGGCCGGGGTCAGTCGATACGACGGGCCTCCCCGAGGAGGCCCACCTCCGCATCGGTCGGCTGCAGCAGCACGAACTGCCGATGCTGCGGGGTGCCCCAGAGCATGACGCCGTCGCCGAGCGCGGGCAGTGCCGCGGCCTCCTCGCGGGTCAGCCGCAGCACCTTGGCCAGGATCTCCGCCTCCTGCGGGGAGACCCGCTGGATGCCGACGAGACCGGCCTCACCGAGCAGCCGGGGCGCCTGCGGGCCGAGGAAGGGCAGCAGCGTCAGCACGGCCTGCCACGGCGCCTTCGCGAGGCGGCTGCGCGGCGGGTACGTACCGCAGTCGCGGACGACCAGCACCGGGCTGGACACCGTAGGACCCTGCGAGGGGAGTTCCTTGACGTCGTGCACGGTCATGCACTGCTGCCCGCCGCCCGCGTCCCGCGCCAGCGGGGTCCAGACCTGCGGGCGGGCCGACTCGACCGCGACGCGTGCACCGGTGCCCACCGCGCGCAGCGCCAGCACCTGGGCGGTCCACACGCTGCCGATCACCACGACGTCCAGTTGCGCCGGTCGGAACAGGCCGAGGACCGCGGGATTCCCCGCCTCGTCGATGCCCGAGACGACCCCGTCGTCGCCCAGCGGCAGCGACATCGCGTCGAGTTGCCGCACCGACAGCCCGTGCCGGTCCCGGCGCGGTCCGCGCAGTCCGAAGCCGGGCCTGGCCTTGCGGCGCTGCGGGGGCAGCGCCTGGCCCGGCTCCCCGCTGGGCCGCATTCCCGCGCGCGGCCCCTGGTGCATCGGCTGAGTGGACATCAGCTGGTACCTCCCAGCGGCAGCGTGGCCAGCACACCGGGCAGCTGCTCCCGGTCGAGCCGGACGAGGCCCACCTTGTGCCGGCGCGCGACCCGTTCCAGTTCCCGACGTGCCGCGGTGAGCTGGCGGTCGTCCCGGGCGGTTATCCGTACGTACGCGCTGAGGGCCGGTGTCTGGCCGGTGCCGCGGCTCAGCGTCAGGGCGAAGCTGCCCGCCATCGCGGGCACCGCGGTCAGCGCGGTGACCGTACGGGCGGTGGGCAGGGCTCCACCGCCCTGCGGCCAGCGGCCCACCCAGTACGTGGTGTGCCAGCGGTCGTCACACCGCCAGGCGCGGCTGCGCTCCAGCGTTCTGCGCTGGCCGGTGCCGATCCGCCCCGCCAGTGCCGTCGCCAGCGGATTGACACCCGCCGACGTGGCCAGTGCCGCGGTCAGCTCCTCCTCGTCCAGCACGGAGGCCTCGAAGCCGGCTCCGGCCAGCCTGCTGGCCAGATGGTCAGCGGCCCGCAGCACGGCACGCTGGGCGCCGCCGAGACCGCCCCCGCGGGCCAGCACCGCCTCCGGGCACAACTCCGGGTCGAGCTTGAGCGCGACCCAGGTCACCCGTATCGCCGGCGTACCGTACTGCGCCTGCAGCGGCCCGTACGACACCGCCGCGACCGCCTGCGCGGGCAGATGCGGGGCGGGGGCGGGCTGGACGTGCTGCACGACCTGGACCGACGCCAGCGAGATGTCGTCGACCTCCAGCGCGTCGTAGAGCAACCCCAGCGGCATGGGCCGGGCAGTACGCAGCGGTTCGTCCCGCGACTGCACCAGCAGCACCGCCGTCAGGAACGTGCCGTCGCCGACCATGCCGACGCTGCGTTCCCGCCGCCGCCCGGTGAAGGTGTACGTCCGCAGGGCCGGGTCGCACTCGGTGATCGGCGCCAGCGCCGGGTCGATGAGCCCTGAACCCGCGGCAATTGCCGCGCCGCCCGGTGTCCCCGTCTCCCGCGCGGCCTCCCTGGCCGCCTCGCGCTGCCTGCGCCGCATCGCCATCACACTGGTCAGCCACTCCGGCAGCGGCCTGCCCCGGCGCCGCAGCACCGCCGCGGCCACCAGCACAACCGCCACCGCGGCACACGGCACCATCACCGCCCGGCTGGTAGCCGCACCGATCGCGACCAGCGCGGCAGCCACCTCGAGCATGGCCAGTTGGTGCAACCGGAGCACACCGATCCGTCCAGGACGCGAACTCAGATGCAGTGCGGCCGGTGCCGGACCGTGTCTGCGGTCTCGGTGTGGTGTGCTTGCGGTGGTCATCCCCCTGCGCCCTCCGTCGTGCGGCGTCATGATGTCCGCTCACCGTACCGGTGTCGTAGGACATGCGGCGCACCCGGCATAGTAGGGGACCGACCCTGCCCACGCGACGGCACGGTGCCTGAAGGCAGCGGGTCCCAGCGGACGTCACCCGGGGGGAAAGCGGAACGATGGCCTCACGCAAGGAACAGCTCAACGCCTACACCTTCGCGCGCAAACGCATGGTGGCGGCATTTCTCCAGCCCAACCCGGCCGGGTCCGACGAGGGCGCCCCGCGCCCGCTGCGCACGTTGGTGCCCGGCATCGTCGTCGGCGCCGTCCTGCTCGCGGGCTTCGGTGCCTGGGGACTGATAAGCCCCTCGGTGCCGCACGGTTGGGACGCGCCGGGCAAGCATGTGATAGTCGCCGACGAATCGACCACGCGCTACGTCGTACTGAACGACGCCGACACCCACAAGCCGGTGCTGCACCCCGTGCTGAACATGGCGTCCGCGCGACTGCTGCTCGACCCCGGGGCCTACGACGTCATCAAGGTCAAGGAGTCCGTGCTCGACCACAGCGGACTCAAGCACGGCGCCACCATAGGCATCCCCTACGCGCCCGACCGGCTGCCCAGCGCCGCCGACGCGGCCAAGGCGAAGGTGTGGGCGGTCTGCGACCGGCCTGGCGGCGGGACGAGCCACATCGCCCAGCAGGCGGTGTTCGTGCTCAGCGGCGACGAGGCGGCCGTCATGAGCGGCCCGTCCAAGCTCAGCGGCAACCAGGTGCTCTACGTGCAGGACCAGGACGGCGTCCAATACCTCGTCGACCCCGACGGGACCAAGTTCGTCCTCGGCGGCACCGACTCGAAGAGCCACGCGCCGGAGGAGATGAACCTCCTGCTGCGCACCCTCTTCGGCGAGGACCCGCAGCCGCAGACCGTCTCCGACACCTGGCTCGCCACGCTGCCCAAGGGGTCCCCCATCCGGTTCCCGTCCATCACCGGCCGCGGCGACACGAAGAAGGTCGTGGGCGTGCCCGGGGGCAGCACCACCGTCGGCACCGTGCTGCGGGCTGCCACGGGGAAGGGCGACGAGTACTACGTCGTCACCGAGGACGGCGTCGCGCCGATCAGCCGGTTCGCGTCACTGCTCCTCCTCCAGGCGAACACCCAGACCGCCCCGGTGCAGACCAGCATCCCGGTCAGTCTGCAGCAGTCCATCGTGCCGGGCGACTGGCCGCAGAGCGACCCCAGCCAGGTCAACACGCCGACGGGCGACTCACCCCGCAACGTCTCGTGCAGCGTGCTGCAGAGCGGCGAGACTGGGGCGACGGGGGTGACGGGAGCGAAGCGGACTCTGTGGGCGGGCAAGGACTACCCCGAGCAGATCGTCGAGGGCGCCAGCAGCGCGTACGTGACGCCCGGCAGCGGCCTGCTCTACCAGGAGGTCAGCGGCACCGACACCAGCGGCGGCTTCCTGTTCCTGGTCACCGACACCGGCCTGCGGTACGCGGTCTCGCGCAACAACGACAGCGCCGGGGCCAACAAGGCGTCCAACGCAAAGCAGGAGACCAACCAGGCGTCGGTCCGGCTCGGCTACCAGGACGTCAAGCCGATGTCGATCCCGTCCAGATGGTCCGAACTTCTACCGAAGGGACCGTCATTGGACACGGCAAGTGCGGCACAACCACAGGGATCCTGATCGCGCCGTGCAACGGGATCTGGGTAAACTCGACTCAGGTGGTGTCTGTGGCCACCGGGGTCATGGGGGAGGGCGACGTTCGAATGGAAGCACCAGTAGATGGCGGCGGGGGCGGCAGTCTGCACGTTGCGCTGGAGGATCTGCGCAGCTTCAAGACCCGTGTGGACGGTCTGCTCGACGAGCTGGACGGCTCGGACTTCGCGCCCAAGGAGATCGGTCAGGGGCGGGTCAAGTCCGTTCAGATCGGCAGCGGTTTCGGTGAGGCCGCGGACCTGATGAGGGCGTACGACTACGTCCACGGCCAGCTCGAACAGCTGTCGTTGACGCTGGCCAACCAGATCGAGGCCATGAGCCTCTCGCTGCACATCGGGCACTCGACGTTCAAGAACGTCGACCTCGGAACCCAGCGCAAGCTCCTCGACCTGAACGACCAGATCGTCCAGGCGTACAACCCGACTCTGGACCCGAACGCGCCCAAGGCCAACATCGCGGGACAGCCCGCGGCCCCCCCGGCCACAGACAGCGGCAGCGGTTCGCAGGCGGGCAGCGGAGGCGTCGGATGACCGGCGGCCGAACGAACAACCGAACAGAAGACGGGGGCAGGACATGACCGACCAGTCAGGGAGCACTCCCGGCGGGTTGTTCGGCAACGTGGTGAAGGCGGTCGAGCACGCGCTCGACTTCTCGCGCACGGACTTCGAGTCGTTCTCGCACGAGCAGATGCTGAGCATGGTCCAGCACGCCGACCCCGAGGCACTGGCCGGGTTCGGTGACCGCCTCACCACGGCCGTCACCAAGATCAACCAGATCGGCACGGACCTCAACGACCACATCGCGTACGTCGACTGGGAGGGCACGTCAGGCGCCGCCTTCAAGGACTGGGGCAAGAACGTCGCCAAGTCCACGCTGGCGCTGGGCGACTACGCCGACTCGACCGGCAAGGCGCTCACCGCCGCCGCCGACACGCTGCGCACGGTCAAGCGCGACATCCCGAAGGTCCCGGCCGGCCCGAAGGCCACGTACGACGCCCTGCACGCCGACCCCACGGCCCGCCACGACCCGGACGGCCAGAAGGAAATCGCGCAAGCCCACACGCAGTTGGAGACCGCCCGCATCCAGGCGGCGGACCAGATGCACAAGCTGGCGCAGTCGTACTCGTTCTCCACGGCGATCATCAACAACTCGAAGCCGCCGACGTATCCGCCGATGCCGGCGACGTTTGTGCCGCCGCCAGGGGCCCGTGCGATCGACCCCTCGCACTACACCTCCGCCTCGAGTTCGTCCTCCCCGTACACATCGGGCAGTAGTAGCAGCTCGTCGCACTCGGTGAAGCCCGCGGATCACGGTGGGGTGGAGAAGGTTTCGGCCAGCGGCGACGTGTCGCATCTGTCCACGACCGGGTCGCCGATCGCGTCCGTGCCGAACAACAGCGCGCCGCCGGTCACGCAGATCCAGTCGACCGGTCCGCTGACTCCGGTTGCGCCGACGCAGCCGAGTCCGGTGGCACCGACCACCAATGGTGGCGGTCCCAACCTGAGTGGGCCGAACCTCACCAATTCGTTCCAGCCGATCCCCAACCAGAACCAGCAGTTCGGCCGCCCCGGTCCGACGCTGCCGAACCAGCTGCGAAACGTCGAACCGATCAGCACCTCCGGTGGTCCGCGCGGTAACGGCCCGTTCAACCCACGGAACATGGCGACATCGCCTGCCGAGGAGATCGGTGCTGCGCCGCCCGTTCGGCGCAGCACGACCAACGGCATCTACGGGGGCCGTCCCACGAACGAGCCGGAGATGTTCGGCGGCCGTACTCAGGGTCAGGTTCCCCGCGGCAGCGTCATCGGCGGCCGGGGTGCCGCCGCACGGATGCCTGGCGGTGGTATGGCAGAGGGCGGCAGCCCCGGCATGGGCGGCCGTAGCGGTATGAACCGCAGCAGCGCAGGCCGGCTGGCGAGCGAGCCCGGCGGGGTCGTCGGCCGCACACCGGCTGGTGAGTTCGCGCCCGGGACGGGTCGCTCCTCCGACCGGGACCGGCGTCGCAACAGCCGCCGTCCCGATCACCTGATCGAAGAAGACGACTGGATCCCGACCCGTGACGACGTCGCGCCGCCGGTTATCGACTGACCTGACGGCGATCCGACCGAGCTGTACCGCGAGGAGAAGAGCGATGAAACGCCGGGCACGTACCTGGGTACAACGTGCCCTGGCTGTCGCCGCCGCAAGCGGCGCCCTGATGCTGAGCATCGGGGCGCTGCCCGCGCAGGCGCAGACCGTGCGTCAATTGCAATGGCATGTTGACGCGATGCGCCTGCCCGAGGCTTGGAAGATCAGTAAAGGCGCAGGCATCACCGTTGCTGTGATTGATACGGGCGTCGATCGAACCATCCCGGATCTGAAGGGGCAGGTGCTCGACGGGAAGAGCTTCACTTATCCCGTCGATTCGCCCTACGACGACAAGATCGGCCACGGAACCGGCATGTCGAGCCTTATCGCCGGGACGGGGATTGCCGATGGTGGCACGGGGGCAATCGGCGTGGCCCCTGAGGCCAAGATTCTTCCGATCCGGATCCTTAACGATCCGCGCGACACGAACGAGGCAGCTAGCGCAGAGTCCTTCACCCTTGAATTGGACAAGGCGCTGCGCTTCGCTGCCGATAGCCAAGCGCGAATTATCAACATCTCGCAGGCGGTGCCAGCCACGTCGCTTCGACCTGAGGACATCGCAGGGTTGCAAGACGCCGTCGACTATGCTCGATCCAAGGGAAAGTTGATCATCGCTGGGTCTGGCAACTCTGGTGAGCACGGCAGCCCGAAGCAATATCCCGCCGCAAGTCGTGGTGTCGTTGGTGCGGGTGCACTGGATCGCAACGGTAAGGCGCTGACTCTGTCCAACAAGGGCCCGGAGGTAGACCTCTCCGCCGTGGGTGACAACATCTCGAAGGCGTGCCCGAGCGGGATCCGGGCCAACTGCGTCAACACAAGCAGTGGCACCAGTGACGCCTCCGCCCTCACCTCCGGCTCCGCCGCCCTCGTCTGGTCCGCCCACCCCACGTGGACCGCCAACCAGGTCCTGCGGGTGCTGCTCAACACCGCGTCGAAGCCCACCGACGGGGCGGAGCGGAACGACTCGATCGGGTACGGCGCGGTGCGGCCCCGGGTGGCCCTCCAGACGCCCGGGGATCCCGGGCCCGCCGGTGTCTACCCGTTGGCGCAGCACGAGGGCTGGGAGCAGTCCGCGGAGCCGTCCGCGACGGCAACCTCGGGGGCCGAAGGCACGCCGGCACCGGCGCCCTCGGCCTCGTCCTCGGCTTCCTCGTCCGACCAAGCGGCAGATGGGGACTCCGGCGGCGGGGGCGGCAGTTCGACGCCGTGGATCGCGGCCGGCGCGGCCGTCGTCGTGCTGGCTGCGGCGGGGACGGCTCTGACCGTTCGCGGGCGGCGCCGACGCGCGGCTGCGGCTGCTTTTGTGGCGCAACCGCTACAACCGCCGCTGCCACCGCAGCAGTCACCGCCGTATGGTGGGTACCGGCCGCCGCCACCGCCGCCGCCCTATTAGGGCGCAACTGGGACCGCTGGGTTCCCTGTTGGGATCGGAAGGTGTTGTGGCTAGAGTGAGCGGGTAACGTATTCGCCCGCGACGACGTACACGCGATTGCATGGGGGAGGGGCAGAAACCATGACTGCCGGAATGAAAGTCACAGCGGCCTCGCTGGCCAAGCTGGAATCCGACATCTACGACATGGTCGGCTCGATGGACCGCCAGGTGAAGGCGCTCCAGACGGTGATCGACAACCTCGAGGGCCACTGGCGGGGTATCGGTGCCAACGCCTTCAACTCACAGCAGAGCCTGATCAACGAGGACCACCGTGTGCTGGCGATCCTGCTGAACAAGATCAAGGAAGCCGTGCACGACACCAACATCACGTCGGGCTCGACCGATGAGGACGTCCTTCAGGACATGAAGAGCGTCGACATCAACGGCAGCGCCGCAGGCAGCGGCATCGCCGGTCTCTGAGCTGGTCTCCGACCACCACGCCACGAGCCGTATCACCTACCTCCATGGGGGAGAATCATGTCCGATCCCGGTGAACTCAAGGTCACATATGCCTCGCTCGAGGAGGCCGCCGGCGCGATCAAGCACCAGGCCGGTCAGCTGGAGACCGACCTCGACAACCTGCTGACCCGCGTTCGCGCCGTCGCCGCGTACTGGGAAGGCGACGCGCAGACCGCTTTCCACGCGGTCGCGAACGAGTGGTCGAACCGTACGCACCACATGCACGAGGTGCTGGAGTCGATCGCGAGCAAGGTGCAGATTGCCAGCGGTCACTACAACGCTGCTGACAAGAAGGCCGCGTCGTACTTCGGCTGAACTGACCGGCCGTGCGGCCGACCCGGACCGGCTGGCCGTGGTGACGGCCGACCGGCGGGTCGGCGATGTGGCCGGCCCATTCGGGCGTACGGGCCGAGGAGAGGCGTCGTGAGGGTTGCAGGGCCGCCGTATCGGCGCGCGTTGTCCGTGGCATCTGCCGCGGCGGTGCTGGCGCTGATACCGGGCGCCGTTCTGGGCGCGGCCGGGACCGCGACCGCCTCTCCCGCCCCGCCCGGTGCGCCCGCTTCAGTCAAGCCTGATTCGCCGCGCGCGGCCGAGCCGTTGGACGGCGACGGCCAGTGCACCTTCCCCGCGCCGCCCGTGAAGCAGACCCCCTGGTCGTTGCAGCGCGTGCTGATGAACCAGTTGTGGCAGAGCACCCGGGGCAAGGGCGTCAACGTCGCGGTGATCGACTCGGGGGTGGATGTCAGGAACCCCCAGTTGACCGGGGCAGTGGACACCGCCCACAGCACCGACCTGGTCGATCCCAAGGGCCACGGCACCACGGACCCGGTCGGGCACGGTACGGAGGTGGCCGGCATCATCGCCGCCCGCCCCGCGGCTTCCACCGGTTTCGTGGGTATCGCACCCGAGGCGACGATCATCTCGATCCGGCAGGCGAACCAGGACGGCACCGGCACCGTGCCGCACCTGGTGACGGCGCTGCAGAGGGCGGTTGCCGCTCACGCCAAGGTCATCAACATCTCGCAGGACACCTCCCGCAGCACACCCGAGCTGGAGAACGCGATCGAGGCGGCCGTACGGGCCGACGTCGTGGTCGTCGCCTCTGCGGGCAACGACGGGGGCGACGGCAAGGCGCGTGCGACGTATCCCGGCGCCTACCCGGGCGTGCTGGCGGTCGGGGCTTCGGACCGGAACAACGAGCGCGCCTCCTTCTCCCAGGCGGGGGATTTCGTGGGCGTGGCCGCGCCGGGCGTGGACATGCTGTCGACCGTCCCAATCGGTGGCCAGTGCGTCGACAACGGCACCAGTTTCGCGGCGCCTTATGTCGCCGGTGTCGCCACGCTGATCCGTGCGAAGCACCCGAAGTGGACCGCGCAGCAGGTCATCGCGCAGATCGAGCAGACCGCGCAGCGCACCTCGCTCGGGCACAACTCGCTGGTCGGCTGGGGCGTCGTGGACCCGGTGCGCGCGCTCACCGACGACGGGAAGCCGATCGAGTCGCCGACACCCGACCCCGGTGTCCTCAAAGGCCAGGACCGGGTCGTGCCCGCCGCGCTGACGTTCGGCGACCCCGCGCGGCAGCGGGAGAAGCGGACCGCGGCCTACGTGGTGAGCGGAATCGGTGTGACGCTGCTGCTGATCACCGGGACGACCGTGGCGCTGCGAGACCGCAGGCGCCGCTCCTGACCCCTCGGGCCTCCCGAGAGCCCCGGGACCCGCAGGCCGGAACGGCGCCCGCAGACGCGCGTCCACGGCCGTCAGCGGTACTGAATCAGGTGCAGCGACCGCACGCCGTCGTTCTCCAGCTCCGCCGGCGCGTCCCGCGCGGTGTCGATGAGGACCAGACCGGTCTCGGTCTGCGCGGCGAGGCACAGCAGCCCGACCGACTCGCGGCCGCGCCGGTCGTTCCTGCGCAGCCACACCACCGAGCGCGACCCGACCGGCATCTCCGTCAGCCCCGCCACCAGCGTCTGCCAGTCGGTGTAGTCGGTCACCGACAGGACGGCGCCCAGCGGGCTCATGGTCGGTGCGAACCAGGCCGCGGGGCCGGGCTCGGGCGGCAGCGGGAACCCGTCGACGCCGGGTGTCGCGCCCTGGTCCCAGCGCTCGAACCAGTTCCACGGGTCGGAGTTCGGCAGCCCGAACGGCACGGAACCGTCCTTCGGCACCACCAGCGCCGCGTCCAGCATCGCGTGCTGCGGGTTGCCGTCGGCCAGGAAGGCGCGGGTGTTGCAGGCGAACAGCCAGCCGCGGGCGGTCTCGTCGGCGGGGGAGGGCTCGACCAGGACGACCTCGTCGCCGTGCACATGCGCAAGCCACGCCTCGGCCGCGCGGACCGCCGACGCCAGATCGGCCGTGCCCCGCGGTGCTCGTGCCACGCCTGGCTGCGTGGCGGCCGGCGAGATCCTGGCCAGCACGATCTCCCGTACGTTCTCGGTCTCCAGCCGGGCCAGCCGCCGCCCCTGCGGGTCGAGAAGCGCGACCTGGCCGTCGTTGTTGTGCGCGTACAGCAGATGGCCGGTCGCTTCCGAGCCGTGCAGCTCGCGTCGCACCCACACCACTCCGGCCGTGCCGGGACCCGGCTCGCCGACCGCCGCGATGACGGTGTCCCAGTCCGGGCAGGGGCCGACCTCGGCCGTGGGGAAGTACCGCCGTAGGAAGTCGTCCCACCAGGTGGGTCCCTCATGGGCGGACTGCCAGGGCAGTGCGGACGCGGGCGCCCCGCCGACCGACGCGTGCGCGGCGAGCACCGCGCCCCTGGCGTTGGTCCTGCGGGCCTGCTCGGCGGGGTCCCTGGGACGCGGGTCGCGTTCGAAGTCGGCCAGGTCGCCCCACGGGTCGTCGGTGGCCGGGTGGAAGGGCGGTGCGCCGTCCTTGGGCACGCACACCAGGGAGGTGAGCATGGCCGAGGGCGCGGCCGTCCCCGCGCCCGGCACCGGGCGCAGGGCGGCGCTGAACACCCAGGCCCGCGGCGTCTCGGCGACCGGCGTGCGCTGCAGCTCCAGTGGCACGTCGTAGGTGGAGCTGAGCCACTCGTGGGCGAGGTGGTACGGGTCGGTCATGTCCTCACGCCCTGGAGGGAGGGGGCTGGTGGACCCACTGGGTGCCGAAGACCCGCGGGTCGGTCAGCTGCGCGAGCTGTGCGGGCCACACGCCGTCCTCGAACCATGCCGTGGCGTTGTCCGTGCTCAGCGCGCTCGGCGTGAAGTCGATCAGCGAGCCGTCCTTGAACACGACGACCTCGCGCACCATCGGCGCCTGCATCATGTCGCCGGTGTCGATGTGCTCCTGCGAGTCGAAGTGGACGGTCCACGCAAGCCGGTACTCGGTGGTGCTCCCCGGCCCGATCACGATCGTCGGCGGCCCGTCGCCGTACCTGTCCCGAAGGAACGCCCAGGCGGCGGCAAGCGCCTCCTCCTCGGTCATCACAGGTGCACCTTTCTTCGTTGCGGCGGCCCGGCCGGTGGCCGCGCCTGTTCTGGGGTCGCGCCTGGCCGGCGGCCGCGCTTGGCCGGGGGGTCACGCCCGCCCGTGCGGTCGCGTCGGTCGCGGTGTCCAGGCTACTTGTACGGCATGTACTTGATCTGTACGCCGTTTTCGAGCTGCGCCAGCCGGCCGGTCTGCCCGTCGAGGAAGACCACGCCGTTGCCGTCACGTACGACGTTGAAGACGTGCGCGGAATTGCCGCGGCCGACGTAGACGACGCCTCGGGAGCCCTCACCACGCGCGTTCATGTCGTTGATGATGTCGTCGTAGCTTCCGACGTCCTCGAACTTGGCGCCGGGATTGCCGAGCCGTGCCGGGCTCGGCCACTGCGGCGACTGCAGCGGCGTGGCCTGGGACGGCATGCCGTCGAGGCGCTCGTTGACCGCCTCGACGTTCTTCGAGCAGTTCTGCGTGTAGCCGGGCTCGCCCGTCCTGTTGACGTCCTTGAGCCACGGGTATTCGTCGTGCAGGAACTGCGCCTCCTCGGCCGGGGTCATCGAACCCTGGTGGAAGGCCTTGCCCTTGACGTCGGAAGTGGACCTGGCGAGGCCCTTCCACTTGCTGCCGTTCTCCGCGGCGTCCTTCGCGGCCTGCTCCGCCGCGTCCTTGCCCGCGCCCTCGACGCCGGCCTTGGCGCCCGCGCTGCCGCCGTCGGTGGCCAGTGCCAGCAGGATGTTGCCGACGAGCCTGCCGCCCGCCTCGTCGCCGTCCGAGCCCCATCCGCTGCCGAGCAGCATGCCGGGCAGCCGCTCGGGGTGCGCGGTCATGTCCACGAGGCCGGCGGCCGTGGCGTTGAGGTGGGTCAGGTACTGCGCGGGGTGGGTGATGTTGTACGGGTCGTACGGGTTCAGGCCGCGGACGAACTTCAGCGCGTCGGTGCCGGAGCGTATGAGGCCGCCAGCGAAGTGCTCGGCCTGGATCGGCGCGGACTTCACGAAGTCGCCGCCGTCGCCCTTCATCCGGTCGGTGAAGTCCGGTTTGGCGGGTGCGAGCGCGGTGGCGGTGCGGACCTTGGCCTCCGTCTCGCCGGCCACCGTGTCGCGCTGCTTGCGGGCGGCGCTGAGTATCTCCTTGGCGTGGTTCTTGTCAGCGACGCCGGGGTCGACGAACGCGGCGGGGGCCGTCGGCGGCTGGCCGGGGTCGCCGTTACCGTCCACCAGCTCCTTGTAGCTGGCCAGGTCCTTGTTGTACTGGTCGACCTTCCCGTTGTAGGCCGTCGCGGCCTGCTTGCGTGCCTCGGTGCCCTTCTTCCACAGCCGGATGGCCTCCTTGGCCTGGCCCTGCGCCCAGTCGACGGTGAAGGCGTAGTGCTCCAGCGCGTTCGACGCGTCCTGGCAGGCGGTCGCGGCCTTGGCCCACTTCGCGGGCTGCGGGGCGAACTTCTTCCTGAAGGACTCGGCTCCGTCGCCCTCCCAGCTGCCCGGGTCGAGGTGGGTCAGGCCGGTGTGGCCGGTGTCGAAGGCGGTGTGGAAGCGGTTGAGATGCCCGGAGACCTCGCGGATCTTGTTGGAGTCCCCGTGGACCAGCTCTTTGGGCTCCTCGGTCTGGCCGAGCTGCTGCTCGTCGACGTGCGCGCCGAGGTGGTCGGCGATGGAGTCGCCGTGGTCGTCGACCCAGTCGGCGGCGTCGTGCAGGCCGACGTGGTCGAGGCCGTCACCGACGAGGTGGGCACCGTCGTCGATCAGCTCGCCGGCCTTCTGTTTGGCTTTGCCGATCAGTTTCTCGCCACCGTCGCCGATCTTGTTGATCAGACTTCCGATGCCCATCAGCCCACCCCCGCGGTGCTGTTGTGCGGTGCCGGTTCGGCGGCCGGTCCGCTTCTCACTGTGTCGAAGATCCGGGTCATCCTCTCAGGTTTCGGCCACGGGTTGCATCTTCGGTGCCGGAACGGCCAGGCCAGGCAGGGTGACAGAGCGCGGCGGAACGGACGTTTCCGGACGGCGGTCGGGCCGTGGCCGCGGTGCGACCGTGCCACGCCGGCGCAGCGGAGGGCCGCCGGCGTCCCGTCAGGAACAGATGCGGCGGTAGTAGGCGGCGGTCCCCTCGGTTCCGTGGTATGGCACCACCGTGGCCGATTCCGTGGCCTTGTCCACGACGACCGCGGCGGTGCCGGGCTGCGTCATGTGCGGCGGTTGCCCGGGAAGGCGGGGCGGGGGCGGCGGGAGGACGGGCAGCACGATGAAGCCGAGGTCGAACTCGATGGCGCTCGTCGGGGCCGGCTCGCCGTTCGCCAGCCGCCAGCAGTAGCCGCGCGCGGCGATCCGCCGCGCGTCGTCCTCGTTCAACGGGCTACTCCTCGGCGGCTGTCACGGCCGGCCGGCGGGTGACCGGACGGCGGTCCGCGTCCAGGACGTAGTGGAAGACATGCCGCGCCGCCGCGTGGATGGGGTCGGTGCTGACGATGCCGGCCTGCGGGTCGAACCAGAACACCTCGCCGCCGTGGTTCAGCGCGGTGAAGACGTGCGAGGTGCGCACACCGTCGGCGGTCGGGGGCCACTCGACATGGACGAAGGCGCTCGACCCGTGCCCCGCGCCGCGCACCTCGTCGGCCACCCGCTCGTAGGCGGCAGGCCCGGGGCCGGTGTAGCCGAAGGCGGTGCCGCCCCACACGTTGCCGTTCTCCACGCCGAACCGCTCGGCGCTCAGTACGTCGAGCGTTCCGTCCGCCGCCCTGCTGAGCGTTCGGGCGGCGGCGACCTGCGGGTTGCCGTACCAGGTCTCCAACGCGGCACGTACGTTGTCGGCGCAGTTGTTCGAGCGGCCCGCCACTTGGGTGCCGCCGTCGTTCTGCAGCCCCGTCCATGGGCCGCGCGGGTCGGGATACCGCTGGAAACTGCCGTCGTGATTGCGCGGCACCACCTTTTCCAGCGCCCGCTGGTCGGCGTGGTCGACCGGCTGCAGCCCGTCGGGCCCGTCGCGCAGGGCGCTGCGGACGTCGTCGAGCGAGGCGCCGCGCGGCGGTACGGCGTTACGCCAGCCCGCCGCATTGCGGCCGGCCGCACTGCCGCCGTCCGTTGCCATCGTCAGCAGTACATTGCCGAGCAGCCGCCCGCTCGCCTCGTCGCTGTCGGCGCCCCAGCCCGAACCGAGGACGAGCCCGGGAAGCCGCTCGGTGTGTGCCGCAAGGTCGAGCAGCCCGGCCGCGGTGGCGTTCAACCGCGTCACATATGCCGCGGGATGGGTCAGGTTGTACGGGTCGTACGGGTTCAGGCCGCGGGCGAAGCGCACCGCGTCGGTGGCGCTGCGGATCAGCCCGCCGGCGAAATGCTCCAGGCGGATCGGCGCGGTGTCGAGCAGGTCGACGGTGCCGGCACAGAACCGGCCGGCGAAGTCCGGCAGTGCGGGGGCGAGTCCGGCCGCGGACCGTACCGCCGCCTCGGTGCCGCAGGCGGCCGTGTCGCGCTGGTCCCGCGCCGCGGCCAGGAGGTCGGCGGCGGCGCCCCGGTCGTCAGCGCCCGGGTCGGTGAAGGGGCCGGGCCGAGCCGGGAGCTCCTCGGGGCCGGCGGCAAGTGCGGCCGCGTAGCGGTCCAGCCGGGCGTTGTACGCGGCCGCGGCCTTCTTCCGCGCCTCGGCGCCCCGCCGCCAGAGCCGGACGGCCTCCTCGGCCCTGCGCTGCGCCCACTCGACGGTGAAGGCGTAGTGGTCCAGGGCGTCCGCCGCCTCCTGGCACGCGGTCGCCGCCCGGCCCCACGCACCGGGTTGCGGCGTGAAGGCCGCGTGGAAGGCGTCGCCGCCGAAGCCGTTCCAGGTGCCGGGGTCGAGCCGCGACAGGCCCGTACGGCCCGTGTCGAAGGCCCTGTGCAGCCGGCGCAGCCGACCGGACGCGGCGCGGATGCGGCCGGGGTCGCCGTGCAGCAGGTCCTTCGGGTCGTCGCTCTGCCCCAGCTCCTGCTCCGCGACCTCGGCACCGAGCCGGTCGGCGACGAGGTCGCCGGTGTTCTCGGTCCACTCGGCGGCGCGGTGCAGGCCCGCGGCGTCCAGCCCCGCGGCCACCAGGCGGGCGTTGTCGTCGATCAGGGCGCCGGTCTCGCGCTCCGCCGCGCGCAGCAGCCGGTCGCCGCCGTCGCCGAGCGCGTCGACCAGCGCCCTGACGCCCATCAGCCGCCGCTGCCGGTGCCACCGCCCTGCGCCTGCTGCTGCGCGCGCTCTTCCGGGGTCGGGCCGTAGGCCTGTTCGAGCGCCTGGTCGTAGTCGTCCTTGTGCCCGCTGACCGTCGCCGCGGTCTCCATCGGGATCGACTGGCTCATGTCGTGAGCCGTGTCCTTCCAGGTCTGCCCCATGTCGGACAGCGCCTGCTGGGCGGACTTCGCGCTGTAGTCAGGGTGCAGGAACTGGTTGATCGGGTTGTCGGACCCGATCTGACCCCACGACATGTTCTCCTCCTGCTCCTCCGTCAGGTTGGGATTGCCGAGGTCGGAGGCCACGACGACCTTGAGGGTCTTCATGGCGTACTGGTCCATCTCGTAGTACGTGCCGGCCGCGAGACCCAGCCGCTGCGCGATCTGGTCGGCGTCCTGGACGATCGTCCGCACGCCCCACTCCCAGCGGTCGCAGAAGCCGTCGAAGGCCGACGTGAGGCCGGAGTGCCCGGTCTGCATGCCGGTCAGCTTGAGGTTGTCGAACCCGCGGCCGACGTCGGCCGCTGCTTCCTGGCCCATCGACTGCAGTTCGTGGATGACGCCGTTGAGCCCGCTCGCCGTCTGGGCCAGTGCCGTCTCGGTGACGTTGTAACCGCCGCCGCCCCCGCCTCCGGTCATCGTTCCTCCCCGTTGCCTGCCACGGCGTCCACCGCGGCCCTGTCAGGTACCACACCCACCACCGGCGGGAAGATCATCGGCCGGCTGCCGGCCACGTCCAGTGCCACACCGGCCGGTTCGCCGACCGCGGGCACCACCTCGTCCAGCAGCCGCCAGCCGTAGACCGTCACATAGTCCACGCCCGACGAGCCGTCGGCGCCCCGCGCCACCGCGAAACGCGCCAGCTCGGTGTCGTCGGAGAAGGCGTACACCCAGTGCACGCCGCCCATGCTCGTCGCCCACAGGTCGCCGCCGTCGAGCGTCGGCACCATGACCAGGCTGGCCCGGAAGGCGTCGAGCAGCGCGTCGGGGTCGCCGTTGCCCGCGTGCAGGTCGGCCAGTTCCGAGACGAGCGCGGCATGGGCGCCCTCCTGGGCGCTCGGCAGCATCCCGAAGGCCGCGGCCACCGGGACCTGCGGGCTGTCGCCCGCACGATCCACCAGCTCCGTCAGCCGCGACCACGCCGCGTCCGCGTCGCCCTCGCCGCCGGCCGCCGCGCCATGCCCGTTCGCACCGGCACTGTCCGGGCCGTGGCCGTTCACGCCGGAGCTGCCCGGCGCAGCGTCACCGCCGGAGCCGTACAGCCGGTCCCAGTCCGACTTCATGATCGTGCCCCCATCGCCGGTGCGGCCGCTGACCTGCGGCCGCACGCATCACGACAAAAAACCTAGCAGGCGGCGGGGATTGCGGAAGTCGGCCGTCAACCTCCCGCTCACCCCTCGGCGGTCCAGGCCAGTTGCACCAACCGGCTTCCGCCGCGGCGCGCGGCGAAGATCGCCCGCCCGGGTGGCATCGGCCGCGGCCTGACCGAGGCCATCAGCTCGCCCTCGTTCGGGTCGCCGGACAGCACCAGGCCCTGCGCGGCCAGCTCCTTGGCGCGCTGCATGAACGGCTCGTACATCGAGCGCCCCGCCCCGCCGCTGCTGCGGGCGATGATGAAGCGCACACCCACGTCACGGGCGAAGGGAAGGCTGTCGGCGAGCTGCGCCATCGGGTTGCTTCCGGCCGCGACCAGCTCGTAGTCGTCGATCAGCACGAACAGCTGCGGGCCGCTCCACCAGCTGCGGTCGCGCAGTTGCCGCGGTGTGACGTCGGGGCCGGGTGCACGCCGTTCGACCAGCTTCTGCACCTCGGTCATGTGCGTCTCCATGGCCGCGGACGCGGCAATGTACTCCAGCATGTGGCTCTCCGGGAGCGAGCCCAGCAGGGTGCGCCGGTAGTCGCCGACGACGAGCATGGCCTCCTGCGGGGTGTAGCGCTGGCTGATCTGCCGGGCGATGTGCCGCAGCGCGGCCGTCTTGCCCGACTCGCTGTCGCCGAAGATGATCAGCACGGGATCGGTCTCGAAGTTCACGAAGACCGGAGCCAGCGCCGTCTCGTCGATGCCGATCGCGACCCCGCGCTCCGGGAAGCGCGAACCGTCGGGCAGCTGCTCGGCGCCGAGCAGCGTCGGCAGCATCCGGATACCCGGTGCGGGCGCCCCGCGCCATGCCGAGTTGACCGCCTCGACCAGCCCCGCGCCGCCCTCGGTGAGGTCGGCCGACGACGAGCTGCCGTCGATCCGCGGCAGGCCCGCCATGAAGTGCAGCTGCGCCGGGGTGATACCGCGGCCGGGCACCCCGGCCGGCACGTTCGCGGCGACCTTGCGGTTGATCTCGGAGTCCATGGTGTCGCCGAGCCGCAGTTCGAGGCGGTTCAGCAACTGGTCCTTGAGCGCGGCCCTGACCTCCATGTAGCGCGACGCGGTGAGCACCACGTGCACGCCGAAGCCCAGGCCGCGGGCGGCGATGTCGGCGACCACCGGTTCGAGGCGCTCGTTGTCCTGCTTGAACGCCCCCCAGCCGTCGATCAGCAGGAAGACGTCGCCCCACTGCTCGTCGGGCAGTTCACCGGTCGCCCGCAGCCTGCGGTACGACGCCACCGTGTCGATGCCGCGGCTGCGGAAGACCTCCTCGCGGCGGGCCAGCACCCCCGCGACCTCGGCGACCGCACGGCGTACGCGGTCGGGTTCGAGCCGCCCGGCGACCCCGCCCACATGGGCCAGGCCGTCCACCGCGCGCAGCGCGCCACCGCCGAAGTCCAGGCAGTAGAACTGCACCTCGCTCGGCGTGTGGGTCAGCGCGAAGGACGCCACCAGGGTGCGCAGCATCGTCGACTTGCCGCTGCGCGGACCGCCGACGATCAGACCGTGGCCCGCCGCACCGCTGAAGTCCAGCGTCAGCGGGTCGCGGCGCTGCTCGAACGGCTTGTCCACGATGCCCAGCGCCACCGTCAGACCGCCCAGCGGCATCCCGCTGCTGGCCTGCAGTCCGCGGTCGGCGGACACCGCGAGCGGCATCAGGCGGTCCAGGCTGGGCGCCTCGTCCAGCGGCGGCAGCCACACCTGGTGCGCCTCGGGGCCGCGGCCCTCAAGGCGCCGCACCAGCACGTCCAGGACGGTGTCGGCCACGGCGTCGTCGCGCTGCGCCGCCACCGGCCGCACCACCGGCGCGCTCATGGCCACCGGCGCCGCGGTGAAGGGCGCGGGCCTGCGGCCGCCCTGCGCGCCGCCGTCGGCCTCGGCCTCCCGGCCCCTGCGGTGCGGCCCGGACACGTACGCGGCCTTGAACCGCACCATGGTGTCGGTGCCGAACTTCAGGTAGCCGGACCCCGGTACCGACGGCAGGTGGTACGCGTCGGGCACGCCGAGCGCGGCCCGCGACTCCGAGGCGGAGAAGGTCCGCAGACCGATGCGGTAGGACAGGTACGTGTCCAGGCCGCGCAGCCTGCCCTCCTCCAGGCGCTGCGAGGCGAGCAGCAGGTGCACACCCAGCGAGCGGCCGATCCGGCCGATCTGGATGAACATGTCGATGAACTCGGGCTTCGCGGTCAGCAGCTCGCTGAACTCGTCGATGACCAGCACCAGCGACGCCAGCGGCTCCAGAGCCGCGCCCGCGGTCCTGGCCCGCTCGTAGTCGTGGATGTTGGCGTAGTTGCCGGTGGACTTCAGCAGTTCCTGGCGCCGCTGCAGTTCACCGGTGATCGAGTCGCGCATGCGGTCGACGAGCGTCAGGTCGTCCGCCAGGTTGGTGATGACCGCGGACACGTGCGGCATCTCGCTCATGCCGGCGAAGGTCGCACCGCCCTTGAAGTCGGCGAGCACGAAGTTCAGCGACTCCGACGAGTGCGTGACGGCCAGACCGAGCACCAGGGTGCGCAGCAGCTCGGACTTGCCGGAGCCGGTGGCACCCACGCACAGGCCGTGCGGCCCCATGCCCTCCTGCGCGGCCTCCTTCAGGTCCAGGTGGACCGGCTCGCCGTCCTCGCCCACCCCGATCGGCACCCGCAGCCGCTCGTGCTGGCTGCGCGGCACCCAGCCGCGGGCCACGTCGAAGGACGAGGCCTCGCCGATGCCCATCAGGTCGGTGAAGTCCAGGTTGGACAGCAGCGGTTCGTCCTCGCCGCCGTCGGCGGGCCGCAGCGGTGCGAGCTGCCGGGCCAGCGACTCGGCCTCTATGGCGCTCAGCCGGTCCGGGGCGCCGCCGTAGGCGCCGCCGGCCGCCGACCGCAGCAGCATCTCCTCGGAGGTGCAGCGCAGCCACAGGTCGCCGCGCGGCTCGCCGGTCTCGCCGGGCGCCATCTCCACGACGGTGACGCCCAGCAGGCCCTCACCGGAGGCCAGCACCGACGTCGGGGGGACCGTGCCGCCGTCCACGAAGACCACCACGTGCGGCTGGTCGAGCAGCGGCGTCGCGTCCCGCTGGAAGCGCGGCCGGTCCTCGATCCGGCCGCGCAGCAGCTCCTCCAGCTCGCCCATGTCGCCGACCACGAGCCGCCGGGTGCCCGCCCCGTCCAGTTCGCCCAGCGACTGGCTGTGCGGCAGCCACTTGACCCACTCCCACTCGCGCAGCGCGGACGGCGACGCGGCCACGCCGAGCACCAGGTCCGCGGGCGAGTGCAGCGTCGACAGCTGGGCGATCATCGCCCGCGCCTGCCCGTAGACCGCCTCGGGCTCACCGGTCAGCGCGACATGCGAGAACGCCCGCAGCGACACCGCGAGCGGCAGGCCTTCGACGGTGCCGTAGGCGGCGATGAAGCGCTGCATGGCGTGCGCGGTGAGCGGTTCGAGCTGGTCGACGGGGGCGGTGTCGGGGGCGACCAGCGGGGTGGCCAGTTGCTGCGGGGCGAGTCCCACCCGCACCTGCCCGAAGTCGTCGTCGCCCGGGCGGCGTTCCCAGACCCTTTTGCCCTCGGCGGCCAGCGCCCACAGCTGGTCGGGCGCGGGGTGGGTGTAGAGCTGGCTGCTGCGCTGGTGGTCGGCGACCTTGCGGGCCTTGCGGCGCTGCTGCGCCAGGTACTTGAGGTAGTCGCGGCGGCTGTCCGCCATGTGCCCGCTGGCGCCTTGCCGGGTGCGGACGACCTGCGCGATGCCCATCGCCACCATGGAGGTCATCATCAGGCCGCCCATGACCTTCATGATCGGCTGGGACCCCGGCATGAAGAAGTACGCCGCCGAACCGCCCATGGCGAGCATGGGCAGCAGCATCATCATCACGCCCTGGTCCTGGCCGCGCTGCAGTTCGGGCGGTGACGCCAGTTCAAGTTCCTCCGACGGCATCTCGGGCGGGAATGCCCGCGCCGGACGCTTGACGATGACCGAACTCACTGATGTGCTCGCCCCCCGGGATCATCGACCCGTTGTGACTGATATTTTGTCGCAGATACTACTTACAGCCATCGTCCACCGGCCAGGCGGGAGTTGGCTGATCGCGGAAATCCGCAGCCTAGGGGGCACAGCGCGGTGAGCACGATCTCAGCGACCGGATTCTGCCGCGTCACGGTCGTAGCACCGGACAGCAGGATCGACGTGGCACTGCCGGACGACCTGCCGGTCGCGGACCTGCGCCCCGACATCCTGCGTCTGTCGGGGCAGGTGCAGACCGAGGAGGAGCCGACCGGCTTCCACCTCGTGCGCCGGGACGGCAGCGTTCTCGACCCGGCCCTGTCGCTGTCGGCGCAGCGCGTCCTGGACGGCGAGCTGATCGCGCTGCGGGCCTTCGCCGAGTCGCTGCCGCCCGCGGTCCACGACGACGTGGCCGACGCCATCGCCACCGCCGTCGTCCGCGACCGGCGCCGCTGGGACGACGACCTGATGCGGGTCGTCGGCCTGACCGGCGGCGCGGTGCTGCTGGTGATGATGGGCTTCGTGCTGTGGTGGGCCGAGCCGGTCAGGCACGACATGCACTCGATGCCGGGCGTCGTGGCCGGCGTCCTCGGCACGGTCCTGGTCGCCTTCGCGGCCGTACGCGCCCGGATCTACCGCGACCGTGTCGCGGCGGTCGCCCTCGGCCTGGCCGCGCTGCCGCACCTGCTGATCGCCGGCTCCGGCATCGTCGCCCCCGACGACGGGCACGGCCCGGGCCGGCTGCAGTTCCTGGTCGGCTGCGCGACCGTCCTGGTGGCCTCGGCGATCCTGGTCGCGGTGCTGCCCACCGGCGACGCGCCCTTCGTGGCGTCCGCCTTCCTGGCAGCCGTGGGCACCCTGGCGACCTACGGGGCCATCGCCACCGACGCCCCGCCGCGCGGGGTCGCCTCGGTCGCGGCCGTCGGCGCGGTCGCGCTGGTCGGCTTCCTGCCCGGCTGGTCCGCGCGCTTCGCCCGGCTCCCGATCGGCTTCGGCTCGCCCGAGCCGTCCGCCGAGGTCATGGAACGCTATGGCGACCGGCGCGAGCCGGAGCAGGCCATCGACTACGAGGCGGTCGCCGCACAGGCCCGCCGCGGCCACGAACTGCTGCTCGGACTGGTCGGCGGCTGCTCGGCCACCGTCGTCGGCGCCGCCGCCGTGATGAGCTTCTCCGATTCCGCGCCCGCCCAGGTGCTCGCGCTGACCGCCGGCGTCGCGGCGCTGCTGCGCGCCCGGCTCTTCCGCTACACCAGCCAGGTCGCCAGCCTGGTGATCGCCGGCATCCTCGCGGTGGCCCTGCTGATCCTCGGGCTCGCGCTCAACCCCGACATCTCGCTGCTGGTGCACCTGGCCAGGGGCGACCACGGGCCGCTGGACCTGCACACGCTGTGGCTGTCCGCGGCGATCGCGGCCGGCGCCGTGCTGCTGGTCGCGATCGGCCTGATCGTGCCCCGCAAGGGTGTGTCCCCGTTCTGGGGCCGCAGCCTGGACCTCGCCGAGGGCGCGATCCTGCTGTCGCTGGTCCCGCTGTGCCTGGGCGTGCTCAAGGTCTACGGCTCCGTACGCGGGCTGAGCAGCGACTGAACCGCGTCCGGCGGGCCGATGACCCGCCGGTAAGGAGCCCCGCGACCGGCTGGTACCCTGGGTGACGGTCACCTGTGTGTTTACGCCCGGTGACCGTACGCCGTGCGAGTCACCTGAGATTTCCCCGCGATGCAGACCGGGGACGCTCGCCGGCCCACGATCCCCAGAGGAGTCCGTATGTCGCTCGACGTCGAGACGAAGAAGCAGATCATCGCCGAGTTCGGCACCAAGGAGGGCGACACCGGCTCCCCCGAGGTCCAGGTGGCACTGCTGTCCCGCCGGATCTCGGACCTGACCGAGCACCTCAAGACCCACAAGCACGACCACCACTCGCGTCGTGGTCTGCTGATCCTGGTCGGCCAGCGCCGCCGTCTGCTGCAGTACCTGGCCAAGAAGGACATCACGCGCTTCCGTGAGCTCCGCGAGCGCCTCGGCATCCGTGCCGGCGCGGCGGGCGTTCGCTAGGACGCGTGGAGGGGAGCGGTGCCCGCACGACGGGGCCGCTCCCTTTGCCATATGCACCGAAACCTGTCACCGGCACCGAGTTCGTGACCACCCGGCTACCAGGCGCGCACATGACGTGCGCGACACCTGCGTCGTCTGGTGCAATGGTGCTGTTGACAACGTATGAGGAGGAGCGTCCTCCTATCCGCCGCAGTAGCCGGTCCTCGGTAGTGGCCCCCGGGTGGTTCCACCCCCGGTGGCTTCGATCGAAGACCGGCCCCCGGCAGGACGCCCCTCCACCGATGGCCCACGGGGACACGCCCCGCGGGCAAGGACGAGGAGAATCCCCATAGTGGAGAACGAGACCCACTACGCCGAAGCCGTGATCGACAACGGAACCTTCGGCACCCGCACCATCCGCTTCGAGACGGGCCGGCTGGCCCGCCAGGCCGCCGGCTCCGCCGTGGCCTACCTGGACGACGACACCATGGTGCTGTCGGCCACCAGCGCCTCCAAGCAGCCCAAGGAGCACTTCGACTTCTTCCCCCTCACGGTGGACGTCGAGGAGCGCATGTACGCGGCCGGCCGGATCCCCGGTTCCTTCTTCCGCCGCGAGGGCCGCCCGTCCGAGGACGCCATCCTCACCTGCCGGCTGATCGACCGCCCGCTGCGCCCGTCCTTCGTCAAGGGCCTGCGCAACGAGATCCAGGTCGTCTGCACGGTCATGGCGCTCAACCCCGACCACCTCTACGACGTGGTCGCCATCAACGCCGCCTCCTGCTCCACGCAGCTGGCCGGCCTGCCCTTCTCCGGCCCGATCGGCGGCGTCCGCGTCGCGCTGATCCGCGGCCAGTGGGTGGCCTTCCCGACGCACAGCGAGCTGGAGGAGGCCGTCTTCGACATGGTCGTCGCCGGCCGCGCGCTGGACGACGGCGACGTCGCGATCATGATGGTCGAGGCCGAGGCCACCGACAAGACGATCAAGCTCGTCGAGGGCGGCGCCGAGGCGCCGACCGAGGAGATCGTCGCGGGCGGACTGGAGGCGTCCAAGCCGTTCATCAAGGTGCTGTGCAAGGCGCAGTCCGAGCTGGCGGCCAAGGCGGCCAAGCCCACCGCCGAGTTCCCGATCTTCCTGGACTACCAGGACGACGTCTTCGAGGCCCTGGAGTCCGCCGTCACCGGCGAGCTGGCCTCGGCGCTGACGATCGCCGGCAAGCAGGCCCGCGAGTCCGAGCTGGACCGGGTCAAGGCGCTGGCCGCCGAGAAGCTGCTGCCGCAGTTCGAGGGCCGTGAGAAGGAGATCTCCGCGGCCTACCGCTCGCTGACCAAGAAGCTGGTCCGCCAGCGCGTGATCCGCGACAAGGTCCGCATCGACGGCCGCGGCGTCACCGACATCCGTACGCTGGCCGCCGAGGTCGAGGCGATCCCGCGGGTGCACGGTTCGGCCCTCTTCGAGCGCGGCGAGACGCAGATCCTGGGCGTCACCACGCTGAACATGCTCCGGATGGAGCAGCAGCTCGACACCCTGGCGCCCGAGACCCGCAAGCGCTACATGCACAACTACAACTTCCCGCCGTACTCGGTCGGCGAGACCGGCCGCGTGGGCTCGCCCAAGCGCCGCGAGATCGGCCACGGCGCGCTCGCCGAGCGCGCCCTGATCCCGGTCCTGCCGACCCGCGAGGAGTTCCCCTACGCGATCCGCCAGGTCTCCGAGGCGCTGGGCTCCAACGGCTCCACCTCGATGGGCTCGGTCTGCGCCTCCACCATGTCGCTGCTGAACGCCGGTGTGCCGCTCAAGGCCCCCGTCGCCGGTATCGCCATGGGCCTGATCTCGCAGGAGATCGAGGGCGAGACGCACTACGTCGCGCTGACCGACATCCTCGGCGCCGAGGACGCGTTCGGTGACATGGACTTCAAGGTCGCCGGCACGAAGAAGTTCGTGACCGCGCTGCAGCTGGACACCAAGCTGGACGGCATTCCCGCGTCCGTGCTGGCCGCGGCCCTCAAGCAGGCCCGCGACGCCCGGCTGCACATCCTCGACGTGATGATGGAGGCCATCGACTCCCCGGACGAGATGTCGCCGAACGCGCCGCGGATCATCAGCATCAAGATCCCGGTGGACAAGATCGGCGAGGTCATCGGCCCCAAGGGCAAGATGATCAACCAGATCCAGGAGGACACCGGCGCCGACATCTCCATCGAGGACGACGGCACGGTGCTGATCGGCGCCACCGAGGGCTCGCAGGCCGAGGCGGCGCGTGCGGTGATCAACCAGATCGCCAACCCGACCATGCCCGAGGTCGGCGAGCGCTACCTGGGCACGGTGGTGAAGACCACCACGTTCGGCGCCTTCGTCTCGCTGATGCCCGGCAAGGACGGCCTGCTGCACATCTCGCAGATCCGCAAGCTCGCCGGCGGAAAGCGCGTCGAGAACGTCGAGGACGTGCTCGGCGTCGGCGCCAAGGTGCAGGTCGAGATCGCCGAGATCGACCAGCGCGGCAAGCTCTCGCTCGTCCCCGTCGTCGAGGGCGAGGACGGCGACGCCGAGGACGCGAAGGACGAGTCGGCCAAGTGACGACCCGCTCCACCGCCGCGACGGCCCGCCCCTCCACCAAGGGGCGGGCCGTCCGCACGCGGACCCTGCTGCCCGGCACCGACGGCATCGGCACGGTGCGCCGTAGCGTGCTCCCCGGCGGCCTGCGGGTCGTCACCGAGACGCTGCCGACGGTGCGCTCCGCCACGTTCGGCATCTGGGCGGCCGTCGGCTCACGCGACGAGACCCCGGTGCTCAACGGCGCCACCCACTATCTGGAGCACCTGCTCTTCAAGGGCACCCGGCGGCGCAGCGCGCTCGACATCTCCGCCGCGGTCGACGCGGTCGGCGGCGAGATGAACGCGTTCACCGCCAAGGAGTACACCTGCTACTACGCCCGGGTGCTCGACACCGACCTGCCGCTGGCCATCGACGTGGTCTGCGACATGCTCACCGGGTCGCTGATCCGCCAGGAGGACATCGACGCCGAGCGCGGCGTCGTCCTGGAGGAGATCGCGATGACCGAGGACGACCCAGGCGACCAGGTCCACGACCTGTTCAGCACCGCCATGCTCGGCGACACGCCGCTCGGCCGCCCCGTCCTCGGCACCGTCGAGACCATCAACGCGCTCACCCGCGACCAGGTCGCCCGCTTCTACCGCAAGCACTACGACCCCACCCGCCTGGTGGTCGCCGCGGCGGGCAACATCGACCACGCCGGCCTGGTACGCCAGGTCCGCCGCGCCTTCGACCGGGCCGGGGCTCTGCGCGACCCCGACGCGCAGCCGCAGCCGCCCCGCGACGGCGCCCGCACGTTGCGCACTGCCGGCCGGGTGGAGGTGCTCGACCGGCGCACCGAGCAGGCCCATGTCGTCCTCGGCATGCCCGGCCTGTCCCGCACCGACGAGCGGCGCTGGGCGCTGGGCGTGCTCAACACCGCCCTCGGCGGCGGCATGAGCTCCCGGCTCTTCCAGGAGGTCCGCGAGAAGCGCGGCCTGGCCTACTCGGTCTACTCCTACACCTCCTCCTTCGCCGACTGCGGCCTCTTCGGCGTCTACGCGGGCTGCCAGCCCGCCCGGGTGCCGGAAGTGCTCAAGATCTGCCGGGACGAGCTGAACCAGGTCGCCGAGCACGGCCTGACCGACGAGGAGCTGCGCCGCGCCATCGGCCAGCTGTCCGGGTCGACCGTCCTCGGCCTGGAGGACACCGGCGCGCTGATGAACCGGATCGGCAAGAGCGAGCTGTGCTGGGGCGACCAGCTCTCAGTCGACGACCTGCTGGCGAAGATCGCCGCCGTGACCCCCGACGAGGTGCGCGCGGTCGCCCGCGACGTGCTCGGGCAGCGCCCCTCGCTGGCCGCCATCGGCCCGCTCAAGCAGAAGCAGACCGCCCGCCTGCACGAAGCCGTCTCCTAGCCGGGCCGCGCGCCGCACCCGTCCGCGCAGCACCCACCCGTACGCATGACTCGGAGGACCCCGAAACGATGAGCAAGCTCCGTGTGGCCGTCATCGGCGCCCAGGGCCGGATCGGCTCGGCGGCGGCCGCCGCCGTCGAGGCCGCCGACGACCTCGACCTGGTCGCCGCGATCGACCGCGACGACCGGCTGGAGGCGCTGACCGAGGCCGGCGCCCAGGTCGTGGTGGAACTGACCCACCCCGACGCGGTCATGGGCAACCTGGAATTCTGCGTCGGGCACGGCATCCACGCCGTGGTCGGCACCACCGGGTGGACCGAGGAGCGCCTAAGCCGGCTGACCGGGTGGCTGGCCGCCGCCCCGGGCACCGGGGTGCTCGTCGCCCCGAACTTCTCCATCGGCGCCGTCCTGACCATGCAGTTCGCCCGGCAGGCGGCCCGCTGGTTCGAGTCGGCCGAGGTCATCGAGCTGCACCACGACAACAAGGCGGACGCCCCCAGCGGCACCGCCACCCGCACGGCCCAGCTGATCGCCGCCGCCCGGGCCGAGGCCGGCCTCGGCCCGCAGCACGACCCGACCACCCACGGCCTCGACGGCGCCCGCGGCGCGGACGTCCAGGGCGTGCCGGTGCACTCGGTAAGGCTGCGCGGCCTGCTCGCCCACCAGGAGGTGCTGTTCGGCGGCACCGGCGAGACCATCACCATCCGGCACGACTCGCTGCACCACAGCAGCTTCATGCCCGGCATCCTGCTCGCCGCCCGTACCGTCCCCGGTGTCCCCGGCCTCACCTACGGGCTGGAGAACTTCCTCGACGGCACGGAACCCGGCTCCCAAGAGGACTGACCGCATGCGCTCCAAACTCAGCTACGCCGTCTCCGCCGCCGCGCTGCTGTTCTACTTCGTCCTGGTCGGCGACCGGGGGGTGCTGCTCATCGCGGACGGCCGCCCGGTCACCGTCGCCTTCGGCGTCGCGGTGCTCGTGCTGCCGCTGATCGGCGCCTGGTTCCTCTGGCACACCACGCAGTTCGCCCGGCACGCCGGACGGCTCGGCCGGGAGCTGGAGGCCGAGGGCGGCCTGCCGGTCGACGAGCTGGCCCGTACGCCGAGCGGCCGTATCGACCGGGACTCGGCCGACGCGGTCTTCGCCAGGCGGCAGGCCGAGACCGAGGCGGCGCCGGACGACTGGCGCAACTGGTTCCGGCTGGCCGTGGCCTACTTCGACGCCCGCGACACGCCGCGGGCGCGCAAGGCGATGCAGCGCGCGATCGCGCTGCACGACGGCAAGCCGCCGCGCTGACCCGGAAGGGACTGCTCAGCGCAGTTCCGAGGCCCAGCCCTCGATGGTGTCGGCGGCCATGTCGAACGCCTCGACCCGGCCGAGGAAGTCCGCGTTGTGGTCGGTGAGCTGCGCGCGCAGCGGCTCACCGCCCTTCCGGGTGATGATCAGCGCCTGGCCCTGGACGCTGCGCGGCAGCCCCAGCACCCGCACCGGCTGCTGCGCGGTGCGCACCGAGGCGACCTTGCGCCACGGCACGGTCACGGTGCTGAAGAAGGTCGTCTGCCGCAGCCCCTTGCCGCTCACCCACACGCCGACCCGCAGCAGCCGCAGGGTGGCCGCAATCACCGCGAGCGCCACCGCCAGGAGCACCCCCGCACCCTGGGTGTTGCCCGCGGCGGCCATGATCAGCGCGGCGAACATCAGATACGAGGCGAGCATCAGCGCCAGCGCCGCGGGGGCGACCCGCCACGGCCCCGGGCGGTACGGCCGCATCCAGCGGTCCTGCTCGAGGTGGGGGAGGGGACGTCCGGCCGCCAGGTCGTCGGTCGTGGCGGTCACGGAGCTGTAGGGCAGGGACACGCGGAGAATCCTCTTCCGGTTCCAGCGGGGGCAGGTCGGAGCGGGGTGCACTCCGATCCGGTGAGGCTAGCCGCCCCGGCGGCCCCTCGGCTACTTCGGGTCGGCCGATCGGCTGCGGGCCGCTGTCACACCCAGCGCCTAGGCTGGTCGCCGCAATGCCGCCCAGCAGGAAGGACACTCCGGTGCCGACCGACCTCCCCACCGGGACCCCCGCCGCCCCGCCGGCCCCCGTCGAGTTCCGGGACGACGTCACCGTCGACCTCGTCAAGCACAGCGCGTCGGACTCCGACGTCCTGTGGGCGGCCCGTGTCTCCACCGCGGGCGAGCAGTCACTCGAAGAGCTGACCAAGGACCCGGAGCGTTCCAAGGGCCTGATCAACTACCTGATGCGGGACCGCCACGGCAGCCCCTTCGAGCACAACTCGATGACCTTCTTCGTCAGCGCGCCGATCTTCGTCTTCCGCGAGTTCATGCGCCACCGCGTCGGCTGGTCCTACAACGAGGAGTCCGGCCGCTACCGCGAGCTGCAGCCGGTCTTCTACGTGCCGGGTCCCGACCGCAAGCTGGTGCAGCAGGGCCGCCCGGGCAAGTACGAGTTCGTGCACGGGACACCCGAACAGCACAAGCAGACCGTCGCGGCCATGGAGGAGTCCTACGCGCAGTCGTACGCGGCGTACCAGGCGATGCTCGCCGACGGGGTCGCCCGCGAGGTGGCCAGGGCCACCCTCCCGGTCGGCCTGTTCTCGTCGATGTACGCGACCTGCAACGCTCGCTCGCTGATGCACTTCCTGGGCCTGCGCACCCAGCACGAGCTGGCAGCGGTGCCGTCCTTCCCTCAGCGGGAGATCGAGATGGTCGGCGAGCGGATGGAGACGGCCTGGGCGGAGCTGATGCCGCTCACCCATGCGGCGTTCAACGCCAACGGGCGTGTCGCCCCGTAGCGGGGCGGCCGACCGCCCCATCGCAGGCGAATGTCCGAAGTGTTCGGATTGCAGGCATTAGTGAGGTTCATCTAGGCTGCAGAAACGGACCCCGGCGGTGCCTGAACCCCCGAGCAGACACCGCCGGAGTCCTTTGCGCAGGTCCCGCGGCTGCGTGCCCCCGTACACACCGAGTAGCGTGGGACCCATGGCTCCGACCTCCACCCCCAAGGCCCCCTTCGGGCGGGTACTGACCGCAATGGTCACGCCGTTCACCATGGACGGCGCACTCGACCTCGCCGGCGCCCAGCAGCTCGCCGCCCACCTCGTGGACGCGGGCAACGACGGGCTCGTCGTCAACGGCACCACCGGGGAGTCGCCCACCACGAGCGACACGGAGAAAGACCAGCTCGTACGGGCCGTGGTCGAGGCCGTAGGCGACCGCGCCTTCGTCATCGCCGGCGTCGGAACCAACGACACCCGGCACAGCATCGAGCTGGCCCGCCAGGCCGAGCGCAGCGGCGCCCACGGCCTGCTCACGGTCACGCCGTACTACAGCAAGCCGCCGCAGGAAGGCCTCGTCCGGCACTTCACGGCCATCGCCGACGCCACCGACCTGCCGGTCATGCTCTACGACATCCCCGGCCGCAGCGGCGTCCCGCTGGAAACCGAGACCATCGTCCGGCTGGCGGAGCACCCCAGGATCGTCGCCAACAAGGACGCCAAGGGCGACCTCGGCGCCGCGAGCTGGGCACTCGGCCGCAGCGGCTTGGCCTGGTATTCGGGCGACGACATGCTGAACCTGCCGCTGCTCTCCATCGGCGCCGCAGGCTTCGTCTCCGTCGTCGGCCACCTCGTCACCCCCGAGCTGCGCGCCCTGCTGGACGCGTACACCGGCGGCGATGTCGCCAAGGCGGCAGAGATCCACCAGCGGCTGCTCCCGGTCTTCACCGGCATGTTCCGCGCCCAGGGCGTCATCACCACCAAGACGGCCCTGGCGCTGCGCGGACTGCCCGCAGGCCCGCTCCGGCTCCCGCTCACCGAACTTGACGCGGACGCCACGGAACGCCTCAGGAAGGATCTCGCCGCCGGCGGGGTACACCTCTGACAACAGACTTCACAACTGAATACGCACCACCCGAAGACAGAGGCACCGCCCGAATGACGGTGCACCACCGTAAAAGTCACACACAGTTCCGCGCGCCACGGCCCAGGAAGGCCCATCCGGCGTGCGTGGTAGGGAGAAACTTTTGAGCCATCCGCACCCTGAACTCGGCCCCCCGCGGAATCTCGTCGAAGGGGGCCTGCGCATCACACCGCTCGGCGGCCTCGGTGAGATCGGCCGCAACATGACGGTCTTCGAATTCGGCGGCAAGCTGCTGATCGTCGACTGCGGCGTCCTCTTCCCCGAGGAGGAGCAGCCGGGCGTCGACCTGATCCTGCCCGACTTCAGCTCCATCCGGGACCGCCTCGACGATGTCGTCGGCGTCATCCTGACCCACGGCCACGAGGACCACATCGGCGCCGTCCCCTTCCTGCTCAGGGAAAAGGACGACATTCCGCTGATCGGCTCCAAGCTCACCCTCGCCCTGATCGAGGCCAAGCTCCAGGAGCACCGCATCCGGCCGTACGCCCTGGAGGTCAAGGAGGGCGACCGCGAGCGCATCGGCCCCTTCGACTGCGAGTTCGTCGCCGTCAACCACTCCATCCCCGACGCGCTCGCCGTCGCCATCCGCACCCCGGCCGGCATGGTCGTCGTCACCGGCGACTTCAAGATGGACCAGCTGCCGCTCGACGGCCGGCTCACCGACCTGCCCACCTTCGCGCGGCTCGGCGAGGAGGGCATCGACCTGCTGCTCGCCGACTCCACCAACGCGGAGGTCCCCGGCTTCGTCCCGCCGGAGCGCGACATCTCGCAGGTGCTGCGGCAGACCTTCGCCAAGGCCGAGAAGCGCATCATCGTCGCCAGCTTTGCCAGCCACGTGCACCGCATCCAGCAGGTGCTGGACGCCGCACACGAACGCGGCCGCAAGGTCGCCTTCGTCGGCCGCTCCATGGTCAGGAACATGGGCATCGCCCGCGACCTCGGCTACCTCAAGGTCCCCGGCGGCCTCGTCGTGGACGTCAAGGTGCTCGACGACCTGCCGGACGAGAAGGTCGTGCTGGTCTGCACCGGCTCGCAGGGCGAGCCCATGGCGGCGCTGTCCCGGATGGCCAACCGCGACCACCAGATCCGCATCGTCGAGGGCGACACCGTCGTCCTCGCGTCCTCGCTCATCCCGGGCAACGAGAACGCGGTCTACCGCGTGATCAACGGCCTCACCCGATGGGGCGCCAACGTCGTCCACAAGGGCAACGCCAAGGTCCACGTCTCGGGCCACGCCTCGGCCGGCGAGCTGCTGTACTTCTACAACATCTGCAAGCCGCGCAACCTGATGCCGATCCACGGCGAATGGCGCCATCTGCGCGCCAACGCCGAACTGGGCCAGCTCACCGGCATCCCCAAGGAGCGCACGGTCATCGCGGAGGACGGCGTCGCCGTCGACCTCGTCAAGGGCGTGGCCAAGATCGCCGGCAAGGTCCAGGCCGGCTACGTGTACGTCGACGGCCTCTCGGTCGGCGACATCACCGAGTCCTCGCTCAAGGACCGGCGCATCCTCGGCGAGGAGGGCATCGTCTCGGTCTTTGTCGTGGTGGACAGCACGACCGGCAAGCTTGTCGGCGGCCCGAACATCCACGCGCGTGGTTCGGGCATCGAGGACGAGGCCTTCGCCGCCGTCATCCCGAAGATCGAGGAGGGCCTTTCCCGTTCGGCCTCCGACGGGGTGATGGAGACACGCCAGATCCAGCAGCTCATCCGACGGTCCGTCGGTAAATGGGTCTCCGACACCTACCGCCGCCGGCCGATGATCCTCCCGGTGGTCGTGGAGGTCTGACCCTCCGTCAAGCCACTGACCACGGGCGGGCCACCGGATTTGCATCCGGTGGCCCGCTCCAGTACGTTGGCACAACCGCCTCGACGAGAACCGCGGAAACGTATGTTCTCGAAACGGGGTTGGTAAATCCGACCGCAAAGCATCTGCTAAAGTCGGAGACACAACGAAGGGAAAGCCCGGAGGGGCCGGTGAAACGGTCTCGAAGGAAGCTTCCGTTCCTTGAGAACTCAACAGC
>NZ_CAJSLV010000082.1:884-50555 GCF_907177275.1 Actinacidiphila cocklensis | reverse complement strand
GCCGCCCGCGGCCGCGCCCCGGCGGCGGACCCGGCACCGCGAGCGCCCAGCCGGCCCTGCCGCGGCTGACCCAGTCCAGGGTGGCGACGGCCACGGCGACGTCGAAAGCCCCCGCGGGCACCGCGGGCACGGCGGGCACGGCGGGAACGACACCGATCCTGCCGGTCGCCGGCGCCACCGAGGCGAGCAGCGAGAGCGCGTCCAGCGGCCCGGCGCCGCCGGAGCCGTCGGAGCCGTCGGTCGGGCCCGCCGCCAGCTCCAGCGTGACGAAGTCCAGGCCGCCGCCCTCCGCGAGCCGGGCGAGGTCGCGGTAGTACGCGGTCCCCTGCCCGGCGGGCAGGCCGCCGCCGATCGCGGCGGCCAGATGCAGGGTGCGGCCAGGGCGGTGGCCCGGCAGGGCGCCGGAAGGGAGGGCAGGAGCTGCGGAGGGAGACGAGTGGGCAGGCATGCGAAGGCTCCGTCGACACGCGGGAGTGGCACGGGTGGTGCCTTCACACAGCCGCCGCGTCCCTCAACGCGGCTGAGCCACCAGGGGCTTCACCGAAGGCTAAGCCGCCGCTGTCACCAGCTGTCAAGCATGTCCAGCCCGTGGACAGCGCGTCTCGCCGCGGTTGACGGATCGCGTGGGCGGCTGCTGCACTGTGGGCATGCGCAGCTGTCGGCTCGTCACCCGCGACCACATCGACTTCGGTCGGGTGTGGTCGGCGTCGTGTTGCGGGCACTGACCCGCCCCGACGGATCGTCCGGCCTTCACACACGCATGCTTCGCTCTTCCCCGCCCCTCCCTCGGGCCTCCCGCACGATGTGACCCCGCCGCGACCTGCCCGGCTCGAACAGCCGGTTCAGCAGTCGCAGCCGCAGTCGCACCCATCACAGCAATCGCAACCATCGCATCCATCACAGCAACTGCAGCAGTCGCAGCAATCACAGTCGCAGTTGCTGCACCACGAGTCCCGCCGCTCCCTGCTCCAGGCGTCCTCGTGCTCGCTGCAGCACAACTGGCAGGTGCAGCACAGGCCCGTGTAGACCAGGCAGCCGGCGAGCAGCCCGCGGCGCGGGCGCGGCGGCTCGGGCGGCGGGAAGCCGCCGGGGAAACCGGGGCCGCCGGGCGCGTACGGGCTCTGCCCGGGAGCGCCGGTGCCGGGGGCGCCCGGCGCGTACGGATTCCCGCCGAAGGGGTTGCCGCTGCCCTGGACCGCGATACCGGCGCCCGCCGCATCCGCCCCGGAGGCGTGCGACCCGTGCGCGCAGCCGCCGGCGCCGAAGGCCCGGTCCACCGAGCGGCCCAGTTCGTGCACCAGCAGCTGGTGGGCCAGCCGCCCCGCCGCCGAGCCCGCGAAGTCGGTGTCGCGCAGGGCCAGCCGTATGCCGTGCAGCGCGTCGTCGCAAAGCCTGCGGGCCTCGGCGAGGTCGGTGCCGGTCGCGGTGAGCGGGTTCCAGGCGCCGGTGCGGGTGTCCTGCGCCAGGTCCTCGACCGCGTCCAGCAGGTGGGCGAGCCGGCCGAACAGCCGCCCCGCCTCCTCCAGGGGCGCGGCGTTGGCCGGCCGGCCCGCGAGGACGGCGGTGTGGGCGAAGGCCGCGGCGGTGGCGGTCTCGGTGGGCTCGGTGACGGTCAGCAGCGGGGTGCCGGGGCCGGCCGCCGCCTCGATCGCGCCCTGCCTGCCCACCGCGTCGACCAGCACCGCGGTGTCGAAGCCGAGGTCGCCGCCGGTCCTGGCGCCCGCGCGGTCCCAGCGGCGGGCCACCCCGCGGGCCGCGGCGGCGACCGGCCGACGCCCGTAGGCGCCGTCCCTGTCCTCGACGTGGTCGCGCATCTTCGCCGACGCCAGCACCAGCGACACGGCCGCGGCCAGCCGCGCGCCCTCGCCCGTGGCGACCGGAGCGGTCCGCATGCCGCGCAGCGGGCACGGCCCCGCGGTCCTGCGCAGATCCGCGGTCGCGGCCGTCTGCGCCTCGACCAGGACCGAGATGATCAGGCCGTCGTAATTGGTGGCGATTCTCGCGACCTGCCCGTGCCCGTCCCGCAGTGCGAGGCACAGCCCGCACAGATGGGCCAGCCAGGACGCGGCCATTCCCTCCGACATTCGGTGGCGGCACGGCCTGATGATGCCGAACATGCATTCCCCCCGGTGACCCCGCGCGCCCCGTAATTCCCGGTGGCCACGCCGAAACTCCCTCAACCGACAGCCGGTCATGTTATCGCCTGTCGGATCATCCTCAAGGAATGCATGATGGGTACCTGCAAGGACCGGGCAGACGGCCTGTACAGGGCCGTCCGGCCCCGGTCGTCACCCGGACGTGAAATGCGTTCCCATCGGATCGTCACCTCCCCTACACCTCCGGCGGCCTGACGGTACGCCACTATCGTGTGTGCCAGTACCGTCACAACTCGCCTGAGTGGCGGCTATCCGCTTGGCGCAACATCCACATCATGGACGACGATAGGACTAGCGGACGGACGGTACTGACCGCGTGTGAGAGAGGAGGCGTTCATGGGATCGGTTCGACGGGCGAGTGCCTGGCTGGGCCTCGTCGACGACAACGGTGGCGAGGGTTACTACGACGAGGAGTACGCCGACTACGGCGAGGGCTCCAGTCGCGCAGAGACCTGGGTGACCGATCCGCGGGTGCGGGTCGCCACGGAGTCCGCGCAGGAGCAGGGCCGGCGGATCGCCACCGTCACCCCCGACGGCTTCCGGGACGCACGCGGCATCGGCGAGCTGTTCCGCGAGGGCGTGCCGGTGATCGTCAACCTCACGGGCATGGAGTCGTCGGACGCCAAGCGCGTGGTCGACTTCGCCGCCGGCCTCACCTTCGGCCTGCGCGGCTCCATCGAGCGGGTCGCCACCCGGGTCTTCCTGCTGACCCCCGCCGACTACTCGGTGCTCAACGCCGACGACCGCCGCGGCGGCGACGGCTTCTTCAACCAGAACTGAGCAGGGCTCTCACCGGACCGCGAGTCGCGTCCGGTGGGAGTCCTGCCCGGCGCGGGCACCCGCCTGCGGGCGAGCCCACGAGCCGCGTACATCTGCGATCCGCCTCGGCCTGTCGGCCGCATGCGCCCACCGATTTCCGGAAGACTCGGGACATTTCCGTACGACTTCTGGAGGCGTCGTGTCGTCGGTCGCACCTGCGCCAGAAGCCCCTGACGGCAAGCTCGCCAGGCTCGGCGGCTTCTGCGCCCGGCACGCGCTGTGGGTCATCGCCGCTTGGCTGGTGCTGCTGGTCGCCGCACTCGGCGGCCGCCACATCGTGGGGGCGACCTTCAGCGACCAGATCACCCTGCCCGGCAGCCAGTCCGACACCGGCGGCGACCTGCTCACGGCCTCCGACCCGGCGGCCGCGGCGCCCAACGGCCTGGTCGTCTTCCACGCCGGCACCGGCACGGTGGCCGACCATCAGCAGGCGGTGGACTCCGCCGTCGCCGATCTCAAGGCGATGCCGCACGCCACCGCCGCCTCCTCCCTGGTCACCAGCAAGGACGGCGCGACCGCGTACACCACCGTCTCCTTCGACGAGCCGCTGAAGTCCCTCGGCCACGGCTACGTCGACGAACTCGACAAGGCGACCGCCCCGGCCAGGGACGACGGTGTGCAGGTCGCCTACGGCGGCGGCCTCGACCAGGTGACCACCGCACCCGCCAACGACCTGAGCAGTGAACTGGTCGGCATCGGTGCGGCCCTGGTGATCCTGCTGCTGGTCTTCGGCAGCGTGCTGGCCGCGGTGCTGCCGCTGCTGTGCGCGCTGGTCGCGGTGCTGGTGGGGATCGGCGTGGTCGGCATCGTGGCGGGGGTGGTCACCTTCGCCAACGCGGCTCCGACGCTGGCCACCATGATCGGGCTCGGCGTGGGCATCGACTACGCCCTCTTCCTGACCACGCGTTTCCGGCAGGACCTGATCGACGGCCGCTCCCCCGCCGACGCGGTCGCCCGCACCTGCTCCTCCAGCGGCCACGCCGTGCTGGTGGCCGCGACGACGGTCGCGGTGGCGCTGATGAGCCTGTACGCGTGCGGGCTGAGCTTCGTCGGCAAGCTGGGCCTGGCCGCGACCATCGCCGTGGTGATCACCGCGAGCGCGTCGCTGACCCTGGTGCCCGCCGCGCTCGTGCTGACCGGCCGCGCCATTGACCGCTGGACGGTGCGCCGGCACCCGGTCGCCGAGACCGCGGGCGACGACGACAGCTGGCACCGCTACGCGGGGCTGATCTCCCGCCACCCGGCGACCTTCCTGGCCTGCGGGGTGGCGCTGCTCGCGGTGCTGGCGGTGCCGCTGTTCTCGATGCGGCTCGGCCATGTCGACGACGGCGCCGCGAAGGCGGGCAGCACCAGCCGGATCGCGTTCGACCTGGTCTCCGACGGGCAGGGTCCCGGTTTCGGCCCCGGCGCCAACGCGCCCTTCACCGTGGTCGTCGACGTCTCGCAGTCGACCGTCCCGGCGAGCCAGATCAGCGACGACGTCGACAAGGCACTCCAGGACACCCCCGACATCGCCGAGGCCACCCCGCTCCAGCCCACGTCCGACGGAAAGCTGCTCGTCGGCACGGTCACTCCTTCGGGTGATCCCCAGTCGGCCGCCACCGGAGGGCTGTTCAACGCGCTGACCGGCCGCGTGCTGCCCGACGCGCTGCGCGGCACCGGCGCCCACGGCTACGTCACCGGCACCGCCGCAGGGCAGTTCGACTTCCGCAACACGGTGAAGGACCGGCTGCCGATCATCATCGGCATCGTGCTGATCGCCGCCTTCGTGCTGCTGATGACGGTCTTCCGCAGCCTGGTCATCCCGCTCAAGGCGGTGCTGCTCAACCTGCTGACCACCGGCGCCTCCTACGGCGTGCTGGTCGCCGCCTTCCAGTGGGGCTGGATCACCGGGGCGCTCGGGCTGCCCGAGGCGGTGCCGATCGAGTCGTACGTCCCGATGATGATGTTCGCGATCGTCTTCGGGCTCTCGATGGACTACGAGATCTTCCTGCTGTCGCGGATCTCCGAGGCCTGGCACCGCACCGCGGACAACACCCGGTCGGTGGGCGCGGGGCTCTCGGCGACCGGCCGGGTGATCTCCAGTGCGGCCTTCATCATGACGGCGGTCTTCCTGTCCTTCACCGTGTCGCCCGCCGTCGTGGTCAAGATGCTGGCGCTGGGCCTCGCGGTCAGCGTGGTGCTCGACGCGACGGTCGTCCGGCTGGTGCTGGTGCCGTCCACGATGTTCCTGCTGGGCCGGTCCAACTGGTGGTTCCCGCGGCGGTTGGACCGGGTGCTGCCGCATGTGCACATGTAGACAGGGCGGCTTGTCGACATGCGCCCCTGACCGCGGGTCAGCCGCGGAAGGCATCGAGCCCGGTGAGCGCCTTGCCCAGCACCAGCTGGTGCATCTCGACGGTGCCCTCGTAGGTGAGGACCGATTCGAGGTTGGTGGCGTGCCGCATGACCGGGTATTCCAGCGAGATCCCGTTGGCGCCCAGGACGGTGCGGGCGGTGCGGCAGATGTCGATGGCCTCGCGGACGTTGTTGAGCTTGCCGAAGCTGATCTGCTCGGGACGCAGCCGGCCCGCGTCCATCCGGCGGCCGAGGTGGTGGGCCAGCAGGATGCCCTTGTGCAGCTCGACGGCCATGTCGGCCAGTTTGGCCTGGGTGAGCTGGAAGCCGCCGATCGCGCGGCCGAACTGCTCGCGGCTGCGGGCGTAGTCGAGCGCCGCCTCGAAACTGGCGCGGGCCGCGCCCATCGCGCCCCACACGATGCCGTAGCGGGCGTGGCTCAGGCAGCTCAGCGGGCCGCGCAGCCCGGTCACGCCCGGCAGCACCGCGTCGGCGGGCAGGCGTACGCCGTCGAGGACCAGCTCGCTGGTGACCGAGGCGCGCAGGCTCCACTTGTGGTGGATCTCGGGGGCGCTGAAACCGGGGGTGCCAGTGGGCACGGCGAAGCCGCGGACGCCGTCGTCGGTCTGCGCCCACACCACGGCGACGCCGGCGACCGAGCCGTTGGTGATCCACATCTTGCGGCCGTCGAGCACCCAGTCGGAGCCGTCCCTGCGCGCGCGGGTGCGCATCCCGGCCGGGTCGGAGCCGTGGTCGGGCTCGGTGAGCCCGAAGCAGCCGATGACCTCGCCTGCGGCCATCCGCGGCAGCCACTGCTGCTTCTGCTCCTCGGAGCCGTAGCGGTGGATGGCGTACATGGCGAGCGAGCCCTGCACCGACACCAGCGAGCGGATTCCGGAGTCGGCGGCCTCCAGCTCCAGGCAGGCCAGGCCGTACTGCACGGCGCTGGCACCCGCACAGCCGTAGCCGGTCAGCGGCATGCCGAGCGCCCCGATCGCACCCAGCTCGCGGGCCAGCTCGCGGATGACGGGCAGCTCGCCGCGCTCGTACCAGCCGGCCACGTGCGGCAGCACCCGCTCGGCGGCCCAGCGGCGCACGGTGTCGCGGACCGCGCGGTCCTCGTCGTCGAGCAGGTCGTCGAGACCCAGCGGGTCGTACGGGTCGAACGGCGGCGGGCCGGACGGGGACGCTTTCGCTGCGGGCGGCATGGCAGGGACCTCCGGCCGGAAAACTAGCAGTGGTAACAACGGACTCCGGCCCGACGTTACGGATCAGTCTGCCGCGCGTCCAGAGCGTACGGCCGCCGGCGCCGCCTGGCGTGCCGGGAGCTGCGCGTCCCGGCTGAGCGCGGGCCGGGTGTCGCGCGGTGCGCACTCCATGGCCCGCGGCAGCCGCAGCGCCGCGCAGGCGCCGGCGACCAGCAGCACCGCGCTGACCAGCAGCGTCAGATGCATGCCGAAGACGAAGGAGTTCCGGGCCGCGTGCCGCAGCGCGGCCCCGCTGCCGCCGCCGAGCCGGTCGGCGACGTCGTAGGCCCCGCCCAGCGACTGGCCGGCGGCGGCGCTGTCGGCGGCGCTGACGCCCGCGACGTGCGGGGCGTAGGCGGCGTTCATGACGCTGCCGAGCAGGGCTATGCCCATCCCCGCGCCGAGCTGGTACGACGTCTCGCCGATCGCCGCCGCGCCGCCCGCCTGGTGGGCGGGGGCCTCGCTGAGCATCGACTCGTAGGCGCCGAAGAGGGTGGCCTCAAGGCCCGCGCCGAGCATCACGAAGGCTACGGTCAGCAGCATCGGGTGGTCGTGCTGGCCCATCGCGGTGAGCGACAGCACGGCGAGCGCGGTGAGCAGGAAGCCGCCGGAGACCATCCGCCGCGGCCCGAAGCGCATGAGCAGCCGGGCACCGGCCAGGCCCGAGGCCATCGCGGCGAAGGTCAGCGGCAGCAGCCGCAGGCCGGTGTCGAGGGGGCTGAGGCCGAGCACCAGTTGCAGGTACTGCACGGCGATCAGTTCCAGGCCCACCAGGGCGAGCATCGCCAGCACGATGCAGCCCACGGAGGTGCTGAAGGCCGCCTGGGCGAACATCCGCATGTCGATCAGCGGGTGCCTGCGGCGGCGCTGGCGGCGGACGAACAGCACCAGCAGTGCGCCGCCGGCCAGCAGCGGCAGCCACACCGAGGTGGCCAGCGGCGCCGCGCCGGCGCCGAGCCGCTTGACGCCGAAGACCGCGCCCAGCACGCCGAGGGCGGCGGTGACCGCGCCCAGGACGTCCCACGGCCCGTCGCAGCCGCCGCGCGACTCGGGGAGCAGCAGCCGGCCCACCGGCAGCATCACGGCCATCAGCGGGATGTTGACCAGGAAGACCGAGCCCCACCAGAAGTGCTCGACGAGGAAGCCGCCGAGGACCGGGCCGACCGCGGCGCCCACGGCGGCGACCGCGCTCCACATACCGATCGCCAGCGCCCGCTCGCGCCGGTCGGGGAAGACCTGCCGGAGTATCGACAGCGTGGCCGGCATGATCATGGCGCCGCCGGCGCCGAGCAGCGCCCGGGCGGCTATCAGGATGTGCGGGGTCGGCGCGAAGGCCGCGAGCGCCGAGGCGGCGCCGAAGAGGGCGTAGCCGGTGAGCAGCACCCGGCGGCGGCCGATCCGGTCGCCGAGGCTTCCGAAGAGGATCAGCAGCGAGGCGGCGATCAGCGGGTACGCGTCGACGATCCACAGCAGGTCCTGCGAGCCGGGGTGCAGGTCCTCGGTGAGCGCGGGCACCGCGACGTGCAGCACGGTCGCGTCGAGGGCGACGATCAGCAGGCTGACGCAGAGGACCACCAGAATGGTCCACCGGCTGACCTGCCGCGCCATGGGCGTACCTCCACGAACGAGTGAGCCGCCAGCGTACGCGAGACCCGGCGCGGCCCACCCCCGCAGCGAGCCGCCTCCCGGACACGGCGCACCGCCCACCGGACGGGAAACTCGGGAGAAAGGGCGGGGAAATAAGCGATAAATAAGAACACGGCGATGTGAGTATCAACACCCGAACATAAACTTCGGACCTCCCCGCATTCTCTCGAAACCGCCGTCTGCCAAAGGGGTGGTGAGACGCAGTCCACATCACATCGTCATTACAAAGCAGGCCGTTCGGCCGACCAATGCCGTCACACGCTGTAACGTCGATTGGGTGCGTACCGATGACAGGCTCGACCGCGCGGCGGAGCGTACGGCCAACCGCGCCCTGGGGCGGATGAGTCGAACACGCGTATGGCTGTTCGGTGCGACGCTGGCGGTCTACGTGGCCATCGTCGTGGGCGTCCTCACCACCTCCAAACTGGTGACGCTCGACTGGCAGGTCATGCTCTGGCGTCCTTACAAGCAATGGCCACAGATCCACGCGTTCCTGGACTATTTCGTGGTTCTCGGTCAGCGCGGACCCACCGCCGTGATGGTGCTCGCGTGGCTGGGCTGGCGGGCGTGGCGCCACCGCACCCTGCACCCCCTGCTGGTGCTCGGCACCTCCCTTCTCCTTCTGAACATCACCGTCGGGGCCGTGAAATACGGCCTCGGACGCCTCGGACCGCATTACGCGACGAGCGTCGGATCGGCCGAGATGTTCGCCGGCGGCGATATATTTCCCTCGGGTCACACCGCCAACGCGGTGGTGACCTGGGGCGTTCTGGCCTACCTGGCCACCACGCCGCGGGCCAGGCGCTGGGGCTCGGTGGCCAGCGCGCTGCTGGCGCTCGGCGTCGGCGCGACGACGGTCTACCTCGGCACGCACTGGGTGAGCGACGTCCTGCTCGGCTGGGCCGCGGGCCTGCTGATCCTGCTGGCGCTGCCCTGGTTCGAGCCGGCGATGGCCTCGGCCGAGGCCTTTCTGAGCACCGCATGGGCACGCCGCCGGCGCCGCCCGCGCAGCCTGGCACGGCAGGCGGTGCCGGCCGGTGCGCTCGCCCGGCAGGAGGAGGAAGCCGCGCCGGCGACCCGGCACACGGTCACCGCGAGCAGCGCGACCGCAGCCGCGGGCCCTGCCGCGACGGCGACCGCTCCGGGAGCGAACAGCCCGCACGCGCCGGGCCGGCCGCCGACCGGCCGCCACGAACGCACCCCGACCACCCCTGCGGGCAGCCGCCGCCCGCCGGTGGAGCGCCCCCGCCCCGCCCCGCCGCTGGTCCACCAGCAGGCCGCCCGCGGCCGCGGTGTCGTCGGCTGACCCACCCGAACGGCCCAACGGGCCGGGCGCCGTGTTCCGACACGGCACCCGGCCCGCTCTCGTGTACGGCGGTCAGCCCATCCAGCAGCGCAGCACCCGGCCGTCGGCGACGGTGAAGTTCAGCCGTCCCGCGACGTACTCCATCGTCACCACCGCGTCCGGCGGCAGGCTGCGCACGGTCTGCCAGCCGCGGTCGTACGCCCGCTGCTCGGCCTGCTCCAGCGGGAGTCCCGGGTACGCGTCGAGGTCGTCGTGCGGGTTGGGAGCGGGGAAGGGCGGCCGCCGGTCGTCCGGCTCGCCGGGGTCCTGGTCGCGGGGGTGCGGTGTGGGCGCCATGCCTGCCACGGTAGGCCGCCGGACGGGCGAACGCCGCCGGTCGGCGTAACGCGTCACGGATCGTACATTTCCTCGCTAAGGCGGGTGTACGAATACCGCGGTCAATGAAATTCCTGTGCACACAGCTTCCGCACAACTTCTCCGCAAATACTGTCACCGGGTGACCGGTATGCGGGACGGATTGGGATTGTGCGGGTCCGTCAGCGGCCCGCGGACCGGGCGCGGGCCTTTCTGGCCGCCGCCCTGCCGGCTGCCGCCGCCGTGTCGACCACGGTCAGCACCGCCCCCGCCGCGAGGGTCGCGGTGGAGCGCACGGCGGCCCGCGGACCTGCCGCGGGACGGCGCCGCGCGTCCAGCAGTTCGCGGAAGAGCCGCAGGTGGCGCTCGGCGACGGCGTCAGGGTCGTACGCCGACGCCGCGGCCAGCGCGGCCCGTCCCATCTCCCGGCGCCGCTCGTCGTCCTCGATCAGGCCGAGCAGCGCGGCGGCGATCGCGGGGACGTCGCGCGGCGGCACCAGCCGCCCGGTCACACCGTCCCTGACGATCTCCCGCGGGCCGAGCGGGCAGTCGGTGGCGACCACCGGCAGCCCCGCGCGCATGCCCTCCACGATCGTCATCCCGAAGGACTCCATGGAGGAGGTGACGGCCAGTATCGACCCCTTGGCCAGCTCCGGTTCGATGGGCGCGACCGTGCCCATCAGCTCGACGTGCCCGCCGAGGTCCAGTTCCTCGATCAGCGCGGCCAGGGCCGCACGCCGGGCGCCCTTGCCGTACAGCCGCAGCGTCCAGTCGGGGCGGGCGGCGGCCACGGTGGCGAAGGCGCGTATCAGGTCGTCGTAGCGCTTGGCCTCGGCGAGCCGGCCCGCGGCGACCACGACGGGCGCCGAGCCGTCGGAGACGGCGTCGCCCGCGGACGGCACGCCGTTGGGTATCCCGGCGGCACGGATACCGGGCATCCTGCGGCGGTAGACCGCGGCGTCGGCCTGCGTGGTGGTGGTGACCGCGTCCAGGGCCGGGTAGCGGCGGCGCAGGGACGCGGTGAGCCGGGTGGAGTGGGTGTCGAGCGTCAGGTGCTCCTGGGCGACCCTGACGACCCGCCGGGGGGCCTGCCGGGCGATGTGCACGTTGAGCCCGGGCCGGGTGCCGACCACGACGTCGGCGTCCAGGTCCGCCAGGTACTCGCCTATCAGGTCGTCGGTCAGCGCGCTGTACTCGGCGTACTTCCGGTCGCCGCGCGGGAAGACCCCGGCCGGGCGGGCGGCCCGCGGGTCGTCGCGCAGCCGGGCCGGGTTCTCCGCGCGCAGGTCGGCGAGCGCGCGCAGCCGCACCCTCGGGTCGTACGTGAAGGCGGGCACCTCGCGGCTGCGGAAGACCGAGGCGACCTCGACCTCGTGCTCGTCGGCGAGCGCGCCCGCCAGGTTGCAGATGGTGCGGATGGTGCCGCCGACGCCGTAGGCGTTGTGCAGCAGAAAGACGATACGCATGGGTGTGGTCCCCCGAGGCCGCATCCTGCCCCGGCTCGGGCCGGGGGCTGAAGGAATGTCAGTCCCCGACCCTAACAACCGCCGGGTCTTCAGCCCGGGTTCAGGGTGCGGACGGCTTCCGTCCGCATAGCGGGGTCATTTGACGGTGAGGACGAGTCCCGCGACCAGCCGGTCCGGGTCGGCGCCGACGACCGCCCGGTTCAGCTCGAAGAGCCGCTGCCAGCCGCCGGACACGCCGTAGTCGGCGGCGATGTCCGACAGCGTCTCGCCGATGCCCACGGTGTGCACGAGGTGCGTGTGGTCGCTCAGCCCGAGCCGCTTGGAGCACACCGGCCACGCACCCCAGCCCTGCACCTGCAGCACGGCCTCGGCGACCGCGATCTGCTGCGCGGGGGTGGCGAGGTCGGCGCGCGCGGCGTACTTCAGGCCGCCGAACAGCTCCCAGGTCGGCTGCCAGAACTGCAGCCCGCCGTAGAAGGTGTTGCCGGTGTTGATGTGCCAGTCGCCGCTGCTCTCGCACATCGCGAGGTCATCCCACACGGAGCGGACCCGCTCCACCGCCCGTGCCGCCGCCCCAGCGGGGTACTCCCCCGGGCTGCCCAGGGCCGCGTGGGCGGCCGCCGGGCGCGTGGGGGTGGACTGCGCAGCCTCGGCGGGCTGGGTGACCAGCGGCAGCACGGCTGCGGTGCCGAGACCGACGAGGACGGCTGCCCGGTGCCGTCGCGGAACATGACGATAAGACGATTTCTCGCTCATCGGCCCACGCTAAGCACGCACTCCCCCGCGTTTCCGGGCGGCACGCCCCGCCCTCCGCCGTACCGCACCCGTTCGGCCCACCCTCCCCGCCGCCCGCCTGCGGGCACGAACCCGCATATCCGCAAACCGTGACTCCCGGCACAGACCGGCCGTTGTCACAGTGCGCCGGGGCAGGCCCGGCCAAACGGACCAAGGAGACTCCCGTGGCGCCCCTGCTCGACGTGAGCGACGAGGTACGAGCCGAGATCGGCGACGAGGAGACACAGCGGCTCCTCGCCGGCGAGAACGCGCCTGGCACGTACGACTGCACGTCCTGCCGCACCCCTGGGGACACCGGGCAGGAGCGGACCAGCACGGTGCTCTTCGTCGGCGACGAGACCGCGGTACTGGCCTTCGCGCACGCCGCCTGCATCCCCTCGCAGGTCGTGCCGGTCTCGGAGGAGCAGCTGCAGGGCGCGGTGCGCAGCATCTCGGGCGACGAGGACGAGCTGGGACCGGCCGCACCGGCCTTCGCGGCGCCCCTGGCCGCGCCGGTCCCGGCCCCGCCGCCTGCCGCCGCCGTGGGCGCTCCCCCGCCCCGGCAGGCGGTGCTCGGCATCACCTGCGGGCTGATCATCGTCGAGGAGGTGCTGCGTCCCGCGCTGGTCATCGAGCCGACCGGGCCGGTCGCCCGGGCCGGCTCCGGCGGCGGCGGTGACGACTTCCTGCCGCTGCTCATCGAGCAGGGCTTCATGCCGCAGCTCGACCTGGAGGCACCGCCGTCGCCGCTGGCCGGCTGGTCGGTGCTGCTCGCGATGGGCAAGCTGCACGCGGTGCTCCAGCCGGCGGCCGGCGGCGCCCCCGCCACCGCGTGGTGGCAGGCGCACCAGCCGCTCCAGGTCAGCGACGGCTGGCGGGCGGCGGTCAGCCGCACGAACGCGGTGTACGTCTACGCGGGGCCTGCCGGCTCCATCGGGCGGCAGCCCCGCGAGGACCTCATGCGCGATGCCCTCGCCAAGGCCTGCGCCCGGGGCCAGCTCGTCGCGGCGACCATGCCACTCGCGGGCACGTAAACCTGCCCGCGGGCAGTAGCGCGGTCCCCCTCCGGCGGGCGGCCCCCTTCCGCCGGGCGCGGCGGGTACGCGGTTCCCCTTCCGCAGGGGGCGCCCTTCCGCGGGCCGCGGTGGATGTGCGGTTCCCCTTACGCAGGCGGCGCCCTCCCGCGGGCGCGGGGCCGGGGTGCGACTGCGCCGGGCGGCGCCCTTCCGCCGGGCGCGACGGGAGTGCGGCGCCCCTTACACAGGGGGCGGCCACCAGGGGCGCGGGGAACTGCGCGACCGTCCCACCACCGGGGCGCGGGTCGCCACCGACCCAAAGGGGCTCTTCGGTCCGATCCGGACCACCGGCCGGCGAGCGAAGCGAGATGGGGGCGCCCCCAGGCGAAGCCCTGGGGGCGGGTTGCGCGCGCCGTTCCCCGCGCCCCTGGTGGGCACCCCCTTACGGAAGGGGCACCCCACGGCCACCGCGGCCTGCGGAAGCTCACCCCTTTATGGAAGAGGCACCCTTCAGCCACCGCGGCCCGGGGAAGCGCACTCCCTCGCGGAAGGGGCTCCGCACAGCCACCGCGGCCCGCGGAAGCGCACCCCCTTACGGCAGGGGAGCCACAGCGGCCCGCGGAAGCGGGTCCGCTTACGGAGGGTGAACCCCCGGCCGCCGCGGCCGGCGGAGGGGCGGCCCCGGGGCGGAGGGGGGCCGTCGGGACATCCCGGCCGGGGGAGAATCAGCCGGGCGGACCGCATCCTGGAGGAAGGCCAGGTCGTTGGCACATACGTGCAGACCTTTGACGCCTCCTCCCGGTCCCCCTTCCAGCGGTATATCCCGTCGATGCGCACCTCGCAGGACGGCTCCGGAGGCGGTAGCTCGGCCACGCCGATCTATGACGCTCTGTACAGCGAGTACCGCCGGCTCTTCCGTACGCTGCCGGGCGACCGCACCGGCGAGGAGTCGCTCCAGTTCAACGGGTTCTCCGCCTGGCACCCGGACTACCCCCCGGCGTCGCCCGGCCGGCACAGGGGGAACGGCCCGGCGGCACTGCCGCCGGGCCGCCCGGACAACCGGATGGACGAGCGCTGACAGCACCCGCCCGCAGGGCTACTTCTTGCGGCCGCGCTTCTCGCGGACCCGCACCGAGACCTGGATCGGGGTTCCGGCGAAGCCGAACTCCTCACGCAGCCGGCGCTCGATGAAGCGCCGGTAGCCGGCCTCCAGGAAGCCCGAGGCGAACAGGACGAAGCGCGGCGGCTTGGTACCGGCCTGCGTCCCGAACAGGATGCGCGGCTGCTTGCCGCCGCGGATCGGGTGCGGGTGCGCGGCGACGATCTCGCCGAGGAAGGCGTTGAGCCTGCCGGTCGGCACCCGGGTCTCCCAGCCGGCCAGCGCGGTCTCGATGGCCGGGACCAGCTTCTCCATGTGCCGCCCGGTGCGGGCCGAGACGTTGACCCGGGGCGCCCACTGCACCTGGACGAGGTCGCGCTCGATCTCGCGCTCCAGGTAGTAGCGGCGCTCCTCGTCGAGCAGGTCCCACTTGTTGTACGCGATGACGACCGCGCGGCCGGCCTCGACGGCCATCGAGATGATCCGGGTGTCCTGCTCGGCGAGCGTCTCGGCGACGTCCACCAGGATCACCGCGACCTCGGCCTTCTCCAGGGCGGCGGCGGTACGCAGCGAGGCGTAGTAGTCGGCGCCCTCGGTCAGGTGGACCCGGCGGCGGATGCCCGCGGTGTCGATGAACTTCCAGGTGATGCCGCCGAGTTCGATCAGCTCGTCGACCGGGTCGCGGGTGGTGCCCGCCATCTCGTTGACGACGACCCGGTCCTCGCCGGCGATCTTGTTCAGCATGGACGACTTGCCGACGTTGGGCCGGCCGATCAGCGCGATCCTGCGCGGGCCGCCGACGACGTCCCCGAAGGTCATCGCGGGCGCCTCGGGCAGCACGTCGAGGATCGCGTCCAGCAGGTCGCCGGTGCCGCGGCCGTGCAGCGAGGAGACCGGGAAGGGCTCGCCCAGGCCCAGGTTCCACAGCGCCGCCGCGTCCGCCTCGCCCGAGGGGCCGTCGACCTTGTTGGCGGCCAGCACGACCGGCTTGCCCGCCCTGCGCAGCAGCTTGACGACGGCCTCGTCGGTGTCGGTGGCGCCGACCGTGGCGTCGACCACGAAGACCACCGCGTCGGCCGCCTCGATGGCGAACTCGGCCTGCGCGGCGACCGAGGCGTCGATACCCAGGACGTCCTGCTCCCAGCCGCCGGTGTCGACGATCTTGAAGCGGCGGCCGTTCCAGTTCGCCTCGTAGGTGACGCGGTCGCGGGTGACGCCCGGCTTGTCCTCGACGACCGCCTCGCGGCGGCCGATGATCCGGTTGACCAGGGTCGACTTGCCGACGTTCGGGCGGCCGACGACGGCGAGCACCGGCAGCGGGCCGTGGCCCGCCTCCGCCAGGTCGTCGGCGACCTCTTCGAGGTCGAAGCCCTCCTCGGCGGCGAGTTCCATGAACTCGGCGTATTCGGCGTCGCCGAGCGCGCCGGTCTCGCCGTGCTGGTCGTGCTGGTCCATTGGTCTCTCCGTCGGTCAACAGTGGTGCGCGCGGCACCGTGTGGCATCAGCCAGTGTGGTGCAGCGGCGGTGGTTCAGCGGCCGGTGGCCCGCCGGGCCTCGGCCATGTGTGAGGTCAGCCGGTCCTGGATGCGCAGGGTGGCGGCGTCCAGTGCGCTGCGGGTGCGCCGTCCGCTGCCGTCGCCCGCGGTGAAGGCGTCGCCGAAGACGACGTCGATCCTGCTGCGCAGCGGTGGCAGCGCGGACACCAGGCGGCCCTCGCGGGCGCTGCCCAGCACCGCCACCGGCACGATGGGCGCCCCGGAGCGCACCGCGAAGTACGCCAGCCCCGCCCGCAGCTCGGCGAACTCGGCGCCGCCGCGGGTGCCCTCGGGGAATATGCCGAGCACACCGCCCTGCTGCAGCACGCCCAGCGCGTGCACGATCGCGGTGCGGTCGGGGCTCTTGCGGTCGACCTCGATCTGGCCGATCGCCCGCAGGAACGGGTCGAGCGGCCCGACGAAGGCCTCCTTCTTCACCAGGAAGTGCAGCGGGCGCGGCGAGGTGCCGATCAGCATCGGGCCGTCGATGTTGTGCGCGTGGTTGCCGGCCAGGATCACCGGGCCCTGCGCGGGGATGCGCCAGGCGCCAAGCACCCGGGGGCGCCACAGGCCGTTCATCAGGCCGATGCCGATGCCGCGGGCGACGGCGGCGCCGCGCGGGCTGGGCAGTGCGGCGGCTTCCTGGTGGTGCGCTGCGGTCACCTGACGGTCGCCAGCTTCTGCTCGACCAGGGCGACGACCCGGTCCACGACCTGGTCGAGGGTCAGCTCGGAGGTGTCGACCTCGACCGCGTCGGCGGCCATGGCCAGCGGGGAGGTCTTGCGGCCGGAGTCGGCGGCGTCCCGCCGGGTCAGCGCCTCCTGGGTGGCGGCGACGCTCACGGTGCCGTTCAGCTCGGTGCTGCGGCGGGCGGCGCGGACGGCGGCGGAGGCGGTGAGGAAGATCTTCGCGGTGGCGTCGGGCAGCACGGTGGTACCGATGTCGCGGCCCTCGACCACTATGCCGGCGGCCGCAGAAGCGGCCGCGGCGCGCTGGTACTCCACCATGCGGGAGCGGACCTCGGGGACGGCGCTGACCGCGCTGACGGCGGCGGTGACCTCCTGCGAGCGGATCGGCATGGTCACGTCCACGCCGTCGACGCTGATCTGCGGGTCGAGGGGGTCCGTTCCGGACACGACGACCGCCTTGCCCGCGGTGTCCGCGACGGCGGCCGGGTCGTTGACGTCGATGCCGTTGTTCAGCATCCACCAGGTGATGGCCCGGTACTGTGCGCCGGTGTCCAGGTAGCTGAGCCCGAGCTTGGCGGCGACCGCCTTGGAAGTGCTGGACTTGCCTGTGCCGGAGGGGCCGTCGATGGCGACGATCACCGGGTTGTCCACAGCGGAAGGCCTTCCTCGTGCCACCCGGCTGGGCGCCGGGCCATTCCACCTAGATTACCGGCCAATCATGACCCCCCGATCCCCCCGGAGGAGCCGGGCCCCGAAGGGGCGCGGGAACGGAGGCGCCCGCGGGGGCTCAGGGCCGCAGGGACCATGCGCGGTCGCGCAGCGCGGCGGCGAGCACGGGAGCCGAGCGCGGCTCGACGAAGAGGTGGACGAGACCCGCCTGCTGGGCCGTGCTGTGCTCGATGCGCACGTCCTCGATGTTCACCCCGGCGGCACCGGCGTCGGCGAAGAGCCTGGCCAGCTCGCCCGGCTGGTCGCCGATGAGGACGGCGACGTCCTCGTACACCTTCGGGGCGGCGCCGTGCTTGCCCGGCACCTTCGCCCGGCCGGCCCGGCCGCGTACCAGCACGTCCTGGACCGCGGCGGCGCCGTCGTGCCGCTTGGCGTCGTCGGCGCTCTGCAGCGCCCGCAGCGCCTCGACCGTGCTGCCGAGGTCCGCGGCGATGTCGGCGAGGACGTCGGCGACCGGTCCGGGGTTCGCGCTGAGGATGTCCATCCACATCGCGGGTTCCGACCCGGCGATCCGGGTGACGTCGAGGATGCCCTGGCCGCACAGCCGCACCGCGCTGTCCTCGGCTTTCTCCAGCCGCGCCGCGACCATGCTGGAGATCAGCTGCGGGGTGTGCGAGACCAGCGCGACGGCCCGGTCGTGGGCGTCGGCGTCCATGACGACGGGGACGCCGCCGCACAGCGCCACGAGTTCGAGGGCGAGGTTGAGCACCTCGGTGTCGGTGGCCGCGGTGGGCGTCAGCACCCACGGGCGGCCCTCGAAGAGGTCCTCGGTGGCGGCCAGCGGCCCCGAGCGCTCGCGGCCCGCCATGGGGTGCGTACCGACGTAGCCGGACAGGTCGCAGCCGAGCGCTTCCAGGTCGCGGCGCGGGCCGCCCTTGACACTGGCCACGTCCAGGTAGCCGCGGCCCAGGCCGCGGGCCATCGCGTCGGCCAGGGTGGCCGCCACATGCGCCGGCGGCACCGCGACGATCACCAGGTCGACGGTCTCCTCCGGCGGCACCGCGCTGCCCGCGCCGAGCGCCGCGGCGGTCCTGGCGGCCGAGTCGTCCTGGTCGCTGAGCCGGACGTCGACCCCGCGGGCGGTGAGCGCCAGCGCGGCCGACGTACCGACGAGTCCTGCGCCGATGACGAATGCGGTTCTCACGTGGCGGTGTCCTTGGGAAGGGGGTGCGTACGGCCGGGGGCTCGCGTCCAGCGTAGCCAGCGCGGGGCTGCTGCGAGACCCGGGACCGCAGGACGAGACACGCAGGCCAAGGCCGTGGGGCCGGCACCAGGCGTCCCGTACTCCCCGTAAATCCCCTGGCCACCGTCCGAAGCGGCAAATTCCCGGCGGGCGGGCGGACGCGCTGGCGATAATCGCGCCTATGCGTGAATCCCTTGGGCACGATCTCGTCCGTGAGCACACGGTCTACGCGTGTGTCATGGGCTCGCGGGCGTTCGGTCTGGCCACCGAGACCAGCGACACCGACCGGCGCGGGGTCTTCGTGGCCCCCGCCCCGCTGTTCTGGCGGTTCGACAAGCCCCCGACGCATGTCAGCGGGCCCCGGGACGAGGAGTTCTCCTGGGAGATCGAGCGCTTCTGCACCCTGGCGCTGCGGGCCAACCCCAACGTGCTGGAGTGCCTGCACTCACCGCTGGTCGAGCGGCTGGACGCCACCGGGCGCGAGCTGGTCGACCTGCGGGACGCGTTCCTGTCCCGCAGGGTCGACGCGAGCTTCCGCGGCTACGCCGCCCAGCAGCTCGGCCGGCTCGAAGCGGACATCCGCACCCAGGGCGAGCCGCGCTGGAAGCACGCCATGCACCTGCTGCGGCTGCTGACCAGCTGCCGCGACCTGCTGCGTACGGGCACCCTCACCATCGACGTCGGCGACCGGCGGGACGCGCTGCTCGCGGTGCGGCGGGGCGAACTGGGCTGGGAGGAGGTGCGCGGCTGGATGCGGACGCTGCACGACGAGGCGGACGCGGCCGCGGCCCTCACCCCGCTACCGGAGGAGCCGGACCGGGCCAGGGTCGAGGACTTCCTGGTCCGCGTCCGCCGGGCCTCGGCGCAGGCGGACCCGGCACCGGACACGGAAGCGGCGGCCGTCCACGAGAGGGACGCCGCCGCCGACCGCTTACGTGGCTGAGCAGGACTACAGGTCGACCTCGCGCATGAGCATGCCGACCTCGGTGTTGGTCAGCCTGCGCAGCCACCCGGACTTCTGGTCGCCCAGCGGGATCGGCCCGAAGCTGGTGCGGACCAGCTTGTCGACGGGGAAGCCCGCCTCGGCGAGCATCCGGCGCACGATGTGCTTGCGGCCCTCGTGCAGGGTGACCTCGACCAGGTAGTTCTTCCCGGTGTTCTGCACGATGCGGAAGTGGTCGGCCCGCGCCCAGCCGTCCTCCAGCTCGATACCGCTCTTGAGCTGCTTGCCCAGGTCGCGCGGCAGCGGTCCCTGGATCGCGGCGAGGTAGGTCTTCTGCACGCCGTAGCGGGGGTGGGTCAGCCGGTGCGCCAGCTCGCCGTGGTTGGTGAGCAGGATCAGGCCCTCGGTCTCGGTGTCGAGCCGCCCGACGTGGAAGAGCCGGGTCTCCCGGTTGGTGACGTAGTCGCCCAGGCACTGCCGCCCGTCCGGGTCCTCCATGGTGGAGACGACGCCTGCGGGCTTGTTCAGCGCGAAGAACAGATACGACTGGGTGGCCACGGTGAGCCCGTCGACCTTGACCTCGTCGTGCTCGGTGTCGACCCGCAGGCCCTGCTCGGTGACGATCCGCCCGTTGACCTCGACGCGGTGCTGCTCGATCAGCTCCTCGCAGGCCCGCCGGGAGCCCATACCGGCCCTGGCCAGCACCTTCTGCAGCCGCTCGCCCTCCTGCTCGGCGCCGGGGAAGGTCTTGGGCAGGTTCAGCTTGGGCTTGCTGTGCCGCTCCCGGTTGCGCTCCTCGATCTGCGCGTCCAGCTCGCGCGGGCGGGCCGGGGCCGCACCGCGGCCGCGGTTCCCGGTCGGCTTGTTGCTGCCGGGCTTGGTGCGGGGCATGCCGCCGGGCTTGTTCGCACCGGACTGGCCGGTGCTGCCGACGTCGTAGCGGCGCTCCTCGGGGCGCGGCTTGCTGGGGCGCTGCGGCGGGCCGTCGGGCCGCCCCTGCGCGTCCCCGCGCCTGGGTGCGTCCCCGCGGCGTCCGCCGGAGCCGGTGCCGGAGCTGCCGCCTCGGCCGCCGGAGCCGGTGCCGCCACGCCCGCCCGAGCCGCCGCGGCCGGAGCCGCCACCGCGGCCGGCCCCGGCGCCTCCGCGGTCCTGGCCACCGCCCCTGGGGTTACGGTCGGCGCCGCTGTTCCTGTCGCTGCTTCGCATCAAGTTTCCGTATTCGCAATGGTCGATGGCTCGTCCGGCGCATCCGGATCGAACGACGGCAGCCCCTCCTGGGACTCCGCCTCGACCGCGTCCGCCTCCGGCAGGAACGGGGCGAGCTCGGGCAGCTCGTCAAGGCTGCGCAGGCCCATGCGTTCCAGGAAGTAGTTCGTCGTCCTGTACAGGATCGCACCTGTCTCGGGTTCCGTCCCACCTTCGACGACCAGACCCCGCTGGAGCAGGGTCCGCATCACGCCGTCGCAGTTGACGCCGCGCACCGCGGAGACCCGGGAACGGCTGACCGGCTGGCGGTAGGCGACCACGGCCAGCGTCTCCAGCGCGGCCTGGGTGAGCCGGGCGTGCTGGCCGTCGAGGACGAACTTCTCCACCGCCGGCGCGAAGTCCGGCCGGGTGTAGAAGCGCCAGCCGCCGGCCACAAGCCGCAGGTCGAAGCCCCTGCCCTCACGCGTGTAGTCGTCGGACAGCTCGCGCAGCGCCTTGCCGACGGCCCGGCGCGGGCGTTCCAGCACCTTGGCGAGGGCCTCCTCGGTGGCGGGTTCGTCGACCACCATCAGCACCGCTTCGAGTGCCGGCTTCAGGTCGAGTTCCGCGGTGGCCGCGCTGAGCAGCCCGGTGGGCGGGCGCTGTTCTTCCGGCAGATCGAGTCCCGCGGTGAGATCCGCCACGTCGGTCATCGTTGCTCTCCGTTCCTGCCGTTCCCGTCCTTGGCGGGACCGGTCGCGGACTCCTGGTCGAACTCGTCGGTCACCAGCGGGGCGGCCGGCGGCTCCTCGCCGCCGGTCCAGCGGACCTGCAGCTCGCCGAGTGCCTGCTCCTGGTCCAGCGCGACCGCCTTCTCCCGGTACAGCTCCAGCAGCGCCAGGAAGCGCGCCACCACGGTGAGCGTGTCGGGCGCGTCCGCGGTGAGGTCGCCGAAGCTGGCCGCGCCCCGCTCGCGCAGCAGCGCGATCACGTGCTCGGCCTGCTCGCGCACGCTGACCAGGGGCGCGTGGATGTGGTCCACGTACACCTGGGGCCGCGGCCTGGGCTGCATCGCCTTGACCGCGAGCTGCGCGAAACGCTCCGGGCCGATGCTGAGCACGACCTCGGGCAGCAGTTCCGCGTGCTGCGGTTCCAGTCCCACCGTACGCGGGTAGCGCAGCGCCTCCTGCTCCAGGCGCTCGGCGAAGATCGCCGCGATCTGCTTGTACGCGCGGTACTGCAGCAGCCGGGCGAAGAGCAGGTCGCGGGCCTCCAGCAGCGCGAGGTCGGCCTCGTCCTCGACCTCGGCGGCGGGCAGCAGCCGGGCCGCCTTGAGGTCCAGCAGCGTGGCGGCGACCACCAGGAACTCGGTGGTCTGGTCGAGGTCCCAGTCCGGCCCCATGGCCCGGAGGTAGGCCATGAACTCGTTGGTGACCTTGGACAGCGCGACCTCGGTGACGTCCAGCTTGTGCTTGGAGATCAGCTGCAGCAGCAGGTCGAACGGACCCTCGAAGTTCGACAGCCGCACCGTGAAGCGCCCGTCACCGGCCTCCTCACCGCCCTCGGCCTCGCCTGCCGTCCCGTCCGCCGCGTCCTGCGGCGCCTCCACGGGCGCGTCCGCCGGTACGTGCCCCGGTACGTCCGCCGCGTCGGGCTCGGGCTCGGGTTCGGGCTCGGCGACCGGTAGGGGCTCGGGCTCCGCGGCCGCCGCGGGCGCCGGCTCCGCAACCGGTTCCGCCCAGCTCTGTGCGCCGCGGCCGAGGCGGCGGCGCGGGCGGTCGGAGTCGTCGGTCGTGGTGGTCGGCATCGCGGTCCAGGGTGCGGGGGCGGGAGACGCAGGCTATCGCCCCCGGGGACGGCTGACGCGGGGGCTCAGCGTCCGCGCAGCCTGCGTACGAGAATGCTGGCGTCGCCGCGCGACTCCAGGTCGGCCAGCACCACGGCGACCGCCTCGCGGACGATCCGGCCGCGGTCGATGGCCAGGCCGTGCTCGCCGCGCAGCACCAGCCGCGCGTGCTCCAGGTCCATCAGCTCCTCGGCCGACACGTAGACGGTGATCTTCTCGTCGTGCCGCTCGCGCCCGCTGGGGCGGCGGTTCTGCCGGGGCGCCTTGCGGCGTGCCCCGCCCTGCGGGGACTGCTGCGGCCCGGGCTGGGGCTGCGGGGGCTGCGCGGTGACCGGCGGAGCCACCGGGTGCACCGCGGAGGTCTGGGCGTACGGCTGCTGGACCGGGACGTACGGCTGGGGCGGTGCCGTGGCGGTGCCGTTGACGGCACCCGTGCCCGCGCCGGGGCCGCCCGGGGGCCTGCGGCCCTGCGGGGTGTCCCGGCCGCCGTGCTCCGCCGTGCTGCCGCCCTGCTCCTGGGCGCCGCGGTCACGGCCCTCCTGCGCCGTTTCCGGGTCGCCCTCCGCCGCCTCGCCGTCCCGGCCGGGCTCCTGGCCCGACCGCGTCCGCGCGTCGCCCTGCGGCTCGCGCGGCTCGCCACCGGTGTGCTGCTGCGGCTGCTGCCGGGGCTGCGGTGCCTGGAGCGCCGCACCCCCGGTGGTCCTGAACAGCTCGTCGGCACCCGGCAGGGTCACTCGGCGTGGCACCGGGCGAGCACCTCCCTGGCGAGTTGGCGATAGGCGGCGGCGCCGACGGAGTTGGAGGCGTAGGTGGTGATCGGCTCGCCGGCCACCGTGGTCTCCGGGAAGCGGACGGTCCTGCCGATCACGGTGTGGAAGACGTGCTCGTCGAAGGCCTCGACCACGCGGGCCAGCACCTCGCGGCTGTGCACGGTCCGCGAGTCGTACATGGTGGCGAGGATGCCGTCGAGTTCGAGTTCCGGGTTGAGCCGCTCGCGGACCTTCTCGATGGTCTCGGTGAGCAGCGCGACGCCGCGCAGCGCGAAGAACTCGCACTCCAGCGGGACGATCACCGAGTGCGCCGCGGTGAGCGCGTTGACGGTGAGCAGGCCCAGCGAGGGCTGGCAGTCGATCACGATGTAGTCGTAGTCGGCCATCAGCGGCTTGAGAGCGCGCTGCAGGGTCGACTCCCTGGCCACCTCGCTGACGAGCTGGACCTCGGCGGCCGACAGGTCGATGTTGCTGGGCAGCAGGTCCATGCCCGGCACCGCCGTCTTGAGCAGCACCTCGTCCGCCGCCAGCCCGCGCTCCATCAGCAGGTTGTAGACGGTGATGTCCAACTCCATCGGGTTGACGCCGAGTCCGACGGACAGCGCCCCCTGCGGATCGAAGTCGACGAGCAGCACCCGTCTGCCGTACTCGGCCAGCGCGGCACCCAGGTTGATGGTCGAGGTGGTCTTGCCGACCCCGCCCTTCTGGTTGCACATCGCGACGATCTTCGCCGGGCCGTGGTCGGTGAGCGGGTTGGGGATCGGGAAGTAGGGCAGCGGGCGGCCGGTGGGGCCGACGCGTTCGCGGCGCTGGCGGGCCGCGTCAGGGGCGAGGGTGGCGGCGTACTCCGGATCGGGTTCGTACTCCGCGTCCGGGTCGTAGAACTGGCCGTCCTGCAGGTCGTTGTCGTCGTTGAAAGGCGCCATGGCGTAAGCAGGTTGCGTCTCTGTTGTCGTCTCGGCCCTGCGGGACTCGAAGGTGCGGACCGCGACGGAACCGACGGTCGTTCCTGGTTGACCACCCCCGGGAGCAAATGTCGACTCATTCACAAGTCGTCTTACCTCCTTGGTGACCAGGAAACTTCTAGACAGGTCAGCGTGACTACAGCCGACGATTCGCGACTCTATGGCGTGTCGGTGGTTCACAGCAACACAATCCGCCGGACACGGCACGATGTGTCGGCAACCGAACACCCCGCTGTCAAGGGCGTAAGCACACGAACGGCCGGGTCCTGACGTCGCAAGACCCGGCCGGAGGTGCAGTGTTGACACCGTGGTGACACCGCGTGTCGCTATCAGCCAAGCAGTGTGCGCAGTTCGACCGAATCGAGGCCGTGCGCGTCGGCGACCGGACCGTAAACGACCTGTCCCTCATGGGTGTTGAGGCCGAGTGCGAGCGCCGGGTCGCGGCGCAGCGCGTCCCGCCAGCCGCGGTCGGCGAGCTCGACGACGTACGGCAGGGTGGCGTTGGTCAGCGCGTAGGTCGAGGTGTTGGGCACCGCGCCCGGCATGTTGGCCACGCAGTAGAAGACCGAGTCGTGGACGGTGAAGGTCGGTTCTGCGTGCGTGGTGGGCCGGGAGTCCTCGAAGCAGCCGCCCTGGTCGATCGCGATGTCGACGAGGACCGCGCCGGGCTTCATGCGCGACACCAGTTCGTTGGTGACCAGCTTGGGCGCCTTGGCGCCCGGGATCAGCACCGCGCCGACCACCAGGTCGGCGTCCAGCACGGCCTGTTCGAGCACGAGCGCGTTGGACGCCATGGTCTGCACGCGGTTGCCGAAGACCTTGTCGGCCTCGCGCAGCTTGTTGACGTCCTTGTCCAGCAGGGTGACGTGGAAGCCGAGGCCGAGCGCGATGGTGGTGGCGTGCCAGCCCGAGACGCCGGCGCCGATGACCACGGCCCGCCCGGAGAGCACCCCGGGCACCCCGCCGGGCAGCACACCGCGGCCGCCCGCCGAGCGCATCAGGTGGTAGGCGCCGACCTGCGGGGCGAGCCGGCCGGCCACCTCGGACATCGGGGCGAGCAGCGGCAGCCGGCGGTCCGCGGTCTCGACCGTCTCGTACGCGATCGCGGTGGTGCCGGACTCCAGTAGCGCGTCGGTGCACTCGCGGGAGGCCGCCAGGTGCAGGTAGGTGAAGAGCGTCTGGCCCTTGCGCAGCCGGTGGTACTCCTCGGCGACCGGCTCCTTGACCTTGAGCAGCAGATCGGCGGCGGCCCACACCTCGTCCGCGGTGCCGAGGATCGCGGCGCCGGCCGCGACGTACTCCGCGTCGGGGATGGACGAGCCGTCGCCCGCGCCCTCCTCGACGACGACCTGGTGTCCGCCTCGGACGAGTTCGTGCACGCCGGCCGGGGTGATGGCCACGCGGAACTCGTTGTTCTTGACCTCGCGGGGGATGCCCACCTTCACGTCGATCACGGTCCTTGCGATGAGGGTTACCGGCAGGAATGTCCTGACATGGTGCAGGATGACACGACACGTCGGACCTGACCGCGTTGTGTGCGGCCACGCCCAGTCTAGTGAAGGAAGAGCTGCTGTCCAGCCTTACAAAGTGGCTGGTTCTTCGGAGACGATTGGCAGTTTCGTAGGCTGGCGAGGGCTTGCGCTACACATGGGCTGGTCACCGGCGCATTGCCGCGGTGTCACGGTCCGGGGAATTTCAGCCGGCCGGCGTACCCGGGCTGAACAGGCCGTTCGCCGCCTCGCGCTGCAGCCTGGCGCCCTCCGGGTCGCCGAGCCGGTCGAGGAGGTCGGCGAGCCGCAGCAGCAGCGCCGCCTCCAGGCGGCGGTCGGCCGCCTGCCGCGCCCAGTACAGCGCGTCGCGGCAGCTGCGGACGGCGTCCTCGGGGCGGCCGTCGACGTCCTGCACCCTGGCCGCCTCGGCCAGTGCGCGGGCCTGGGCCGGCAGGTCACCGAGCCGCTTGCTGATCCCCGCGGCCGTCCGCCAGGCCCGCAGCGCCTGGTCGTACTGGCCGACGGACGCCAGCAGGGTGCCGATCCTGCCGTGCAGCCGGGCCTGGTCGGACAGTTCGCCGCCGGCCTGGCGCAGGGACAGGGCGCGGCCGTACCAGTCGAAGGCGCGGCCCGGGTCGTGCCGCTCCAGGTACGTGCCGCCCAGCGCCTCCAGGACGCGGCCCTCGGCCTGCCGGTCGTCGCAGGCGCGGGCCGCGTCCAGGGCGACCCGGTAGCGGTCCAGGGCGCGGTCGGTGCGGCCCGCGGCGGCGTCCAGGTCGCCGAGGTTTATCAGGGCGGCGGCCCGCTCGCGCGGCAGCCCGCGGCGCTCGGCGACGTCCAGGACAAGGGAGTGCAGCTCGTAGCGCTCGGCGGCCATCGCGTCGCCGCCGGGGAAGGCGGCGAGCGCGCGGACCATGGCGGCCACCAGGCGGCGGGCGAGGGTGTCCAGCTCGCCGTCCGCGACCGCGGAGCGCACGGCGGCGAGCAGGGCGGGCAGCCGGGACTCCAGCCAGCCGGCGGCCGCCTGGGCGGTGTCGAACCGCAGGGCTCGCGGCAGGCCCTCCTCGACCGGCTCGCGGGCCAGCGTCGCCCGGCACGACAGCAGCAGCCGTACGGTCCGCTCCAGCATCCTGGCCCGCGCCAGCCGCAGCTCCTCCGGCCGCTCGGCCCCGGCGAGCAGCGCGGCCAGCATCGGTTCGAGGCAGCCCGGCACGCGGTACTGGGGCGCCCCGCCGGACAGCAGCCCGCCCCGTACGAAGTCGTCGAGCACCCCCTGCGCCACCTCCACCGAGCACCCGGCGAGCGCGGACGCGCCCTGCGCGTCCACGACCCCGGCGGGCGCCAGCACCAGCAGCCGCAGCATCCGCGCGGCGACGGCCGGCAGCCCGTCGTGGACCAGCCGGAAGGCCCGCACCAGCTCGCCCGCGGCGGGCGGCGCCCCCGTCCCGGAGGCGAAGGGCGTGGCGGGCGTCTCGCGGAGCCGGGTGGTCGCCTCGGCGAAGGAGAGGCCGGGGTGGGCGGTGAGCCAGGCGGCGGTCAGATGGAGGGCGGTGGGGTGGCCGGCGAGCTCCTGGACGAGGGTCTCCGCGCCGCGCGGGTCGCAGCTGACGCGGGTGGCGCCGACCTCGGCCGTCAGCAGCCGCACCGCGGCCGGGGTGTCGAGCCCGCCGAGGGTGCAGGGGCGTACGTCGGGCACGCCGGACAGCGGACCGCCCGAGGTGGCCACGACCAGGCTGCCGGCCGACTCGGGCAGCAGCGCGGACAGCTGCGCGGCCTGCACCACGTCGTCCAGCACCAGCAGGAGCCGCCGTGTGGGACCCCGGCCGAGCGCCCGGCGCAGCCCGCGGTGGACCTGCTCGACCGGTACGGGCGCGCCCTCCGCGCTGGTCAAGCGGACGAAGTAGCGGCCGTCGGGATAGCGGTCGGCGACCTCCGCGGCGAGCCGCAGCGCCAGCGCTGTCCGCCCCGTCCCGGGCCGCCCGGCCACCAGCAGCACCCGGGCCGCCGTCGGCGTACCGCTGCCCAGGCCGGGCCGGTCGATGTCCGCGAGCAGCTCGGCCAGTTCCCGCTCCCGCCCGACGAAGTGCGCCGGCACACCGGGAAGCTCGACCACCCCGCCGTCCCCGGGCCGCGGCGAAGGGGGCTCCGGGTGGAGGGACTGGTCTGTCACGGGCCACGCTCCCGGCTGGGTCGGTCCTGCCGCTGCCGCTACGGCGACGAGCGTAGTTGACGCCCGCGCCGCCGTACGCGGCACCCGGAAGGCCCGCCTCAGGCGGAAGCGGGGCTCACACCGTGAACGGACGCGCCGGCCACGGGGCCTCGGCCGGGCGCAGGGCGTCCAGGGCGCCGTCGGCCAGTGCGGCGTGCAGCGCGAGGGCACCGACGACCAGGCAGTTGTTGTGCAGGTCGCCGGCCAGGGCGCCGCGGACCAGGTCGGCGAGCGGCACCCTGGCGACCTCCATGTCGGCCTCCTCCTCGGAGACCTCGTAGCGCTCGCCCTCCGCCTCGGAGACGCCGCGGGCCAGGAAGATGCGCACGGCCTCGTCGCAGCCGCCCGGCGTGGTGTAGACGTCGGTGAGGACCCGCCAGTCCTCGGCCTTGACGTGCGCCTCCTCGTACAGCTCGCGCTGCGCCGCGTGCAGCGGGTTCTCGCCGGGGATGTCGAGCAGCCCCGCCGGGATCTCCCAGAGCTTGTGCCGCACCGGGTGCCGGTACTGCCGCAGCACCAGCACCCGCTCCTGGTCGTCGAGCGCCAGGACGGCGACCGAGCCGGGGTGCACCTGGTAGTCGCGGGTCGCCGTGCTCCCGTCGGGCATGACCACCTCGTCCGTGCGGACGCTGGTCTTCTTGCCGGTGAAGGGCGTGGCGGTGGCCGTGACCCGCCACTCCTCCGGGGTGTCCTTGAGCATGCTGCGCCTTCCGGGAACGGGAGAACAGGAGAAACGGGGGAGCAGGAACGGGACGGATCAGCTGGTGCGCCGCTCCACCGCCGCCTTCACCAGCCCGGCGAACAGCGGGTGCGGGCGGGTCGGGCGGGACTTCAGCTCCGGGTGCGCCTGGGTCGCCACCAGGTACGGGTGCACCTCGCGCGGGTACTCGACGTACTCGACCAGCTTGTTGTCGGGCGACGTGCCGGAGAAGACGATGCCGGCCGCCTTCTCCAGGTCCGCGCGGTAGGCGTTGTTGACCTCGTAGCGGTGCCGGTGCCGCTCCTCGACGTACGGCTGGTCGCCGTAGACCTCGCGGACGATGGAGCCCTCGGCGAGCTTGGCCGGGTAGGTGCCCAGCCGCATCGTGCCGCCCAGGTCGCCCTTGCCGCCGACGATGTCGAGCTGCTCGGCCATGGTGGAGATCACCGGGTGGGCGGTCGCCGGGTCGAACTCGGTGGAGTTCGCGTCGGTGATGCCGGCCAGGTTGCGGGCCGCCTCGATGACGATGCACTGCAGGCCCAGGCACAGCCCGAGCAGCGGGATGCGCTGCTCGCGGGCGTAGGTGATCGCCGAGACCTTGCCCTCGACACCGCGGTCGCCGAAGCCGCCGGGCACGCAGACCGCGTCCACGTCACCGAGCTGCTCCGCGGCGCCCGCCGGGGTCTTGCACGCGTCGGAGGTGACCCACTTGATGTGGACCTTGGCGTTGTTGGCGAAGCCGCCGGCCCGCAGCGCCTCGGTGACCGACAGGTAGGCGTCGGGCAGGTCGATGTACTTGCCGACCAGCGCGACCTTCACCTCGTGCGCGGGCTCGTGCACCCGCCGGAGCAGGTCGTCCCACTGCGCCCAGTCCACATCCCGGAAGGGCAGGTCCAGGCGGCGGACGACGTAGGCGTCGAGGCCCTCGGTGTGCAGCACCTTGGGGATGTCGTAGATGGACGGCGCGTCGATCGCCGCGACGACCGCGTCCTCGTCGACGTCGCACATCAGCGAGATCTTCCGCTTGATCGCGGTCGGCACCTCGCGGTCGGCGCGCAGCACGATCGCGTCCGGCTGGATGCCGATGTTGCGCAGCGCGGCCACCGAGTGCTGGGTGGGCTTGGTCTTCAGCTCGCCGGACGGGCCGATGTACGGCAGCAGCGAGATGTGGACGACGAAGACGTTGTCCCGGCCGACCTCGTGGCGGACCTGGCGGACCGACTCCAGGAACGGCAGCGACTCGATGTCGCCGACGGTGCCGCCGACCTCGGTGATGACCACGTCGACGTCGTCGGTGGCCATCCGCCGGATACGGGACTTGATCTCGTTGGTGATGTGCGGGATGACCTGCACGGTGTCGCCCAGGTACTCGCCGCGCCGCTCCTTGGCGATCACCGTCGAGTACACCTGCCCGGTGGTGACGTTCGCGGAACCGGCGAGGTTGACGTCGAGGAAGCGCTCGTAGTGGCCGATGTCGAGGTCGGTCTCCGCCCCGTCCTCGGTGACGAAGACCTCACCGTGCTGGAACGGGTTCATCGTGCCCGGGTCGACGTTCAGGTACGGGTCGAGCTTCTGCATGGTGACCCGCAGGCCGCGTGCCTTGAGCAGCGCGCCGAGACTGGATGCGGTCAGTCCCTTGCCGAGCGAGGAGGCCACCCCACCGGTGACGAAGATGTGCTTGGTCGTCGTGGATTTCGGCGCAATTGCCAAGAGGGGGCTCCCGTGGTCGCGAGGTGAGGGTCGGGACGGTGCTCGTCGGGGAGCGCCGTCGCGGCGGTTCAGTGGTTCAGCCCACCGGCCCACGGGCTACCAGGGTATCAGCGGTGCCGGGCGGTCACGGCAGGCGGCGCGTGCCCGGTGTGCCGGAAGTGCACCCCGACCGGCTCGCGAAGATCACCGAGACACGCACACCATCCACCCTGACGACGTATCCTGCACGGACGCATTGATGCGAGCCGGCCGGCACGGCACCATCCCGCCCGCTCCCGGATCATGAGCTCGTCGAATATCCCCAGACCGCAAGACCGTCCCAGCCACTGGGGCGGCGCCGTCATTCGACTGGAGTTGCACGTGGCCGGGCGTATCGAGGACTACGCACTCATCGGAGACATGCAGACCGCCGCACTGGTCTGCCGGGACGGCACGGTCGACTGGCTGTGCCTACCGCGGTTCGACTCGCCCGCGGTCTTCGCCGGGCTGCTGGGCACCGAGCAGCACGGCTTCTGGCGCCTGGGGCCGACGCACCGCGACAGCGAGCGGCCGCCGGCCGCGACACGCCGCCGCTACCGCGGCGACTCGCTCGTACTGGAGTCCGAGTGGGACACCGCGCGCGGCACGGTCCGGGTCATCGACTTCATGCCGCCCCGCGACGGCGCCCCGCAGCTGATCAGGATCGTCGAAGGGGTCAGCGGCCGGGTGCCGATGTCCTCCGCGCTGCGGATGCGGTTCGCCTACGGCCAGGTGGTGCCGTGGGTGCACAAGGTCGGCGACCGCACGGTGGCGGTGGCGGGTCCCGACTCGGTGTGGCTGGACACCGAGGTCGACACGTACGGCAAGGACCTGACGACGTACTCGGAGTTCACCGTCGCGCCGGGCGACCGGCTGGCCTTCACGATCAGCTGGGAGCCGTCGCACAAGCCGCAGCCCTCGCTGCCCGACCCGGAGGGGTCGCTGACCGCGACCGAGGAGTTCTGGCGGGATTGGGTCGCCCAGTGCACGTACACCGGCCCGTACCGCGAGGCCGTGGTGCGCTCGCTGATCACCCTCAAGGCGCTCACCTACGGGCCGACGGGCGGCATCGTCGCGGCGCCCACGACATCGTTGCCGGAGGACATCGGCGGGGTCCGCAACTGGGACTACCGCTTCACCTGGCTGCGGGACGCCGCGATCACCCTGTCCTCACTGCTGCGCACCGGCTACCGCGAGGAGGCGCAGGCCTGGCGCGAGTGGCTGCTGCGGGCGGTGGCGGGCGACCCGGAGAACCTGCAGATCATGTACGGCATCGCCGGCGAGCGCGAACTCGGCGAGAACGAGCTGCACTGGCTGCCCGGCTACGAGGGCTCCACCCCGGTCCGCATCGGCAACGGCGCCGCGCACCAGCTCCAGCTGGACGTCTACGGCGAGGTGACCGAGGCGCTGCACCTGGGCCACATGACCGGCCTGGCCCGCAACGACTACGCGAGCCTGCTGCAGCTCAAGCTGATCCGCTACCTGGAGAAGCACTGGAACGAGCCGGACGAGGGCATCTGGGAGGTGCGCGGCCCGCGCCGGCACTTCGTGCACTCCAAGGTGATGGCCTGGGTCGCGGTCGACCGCACGGTCAAGCTCATCGAGTCCGGCGAGGTCGACGGGCCGGTGGAGCGGCTCAAGGACCTGCGCGACGAGATCCACTACGACGTGTGCGAGAAGGGCTACGACCGGCAGCGCAACACCTTCACGCAGTCCTACGGCTCGCGCGAGCTGGACGCCTCGCTGCTGCTGATCCCGCAGATGGGCTTCCTGCCGCCGGACGACAAGCGGGTCATCGGCACCATCGAGGCGATCCAGCGGGAGCTGTCCACCGAGGACGGCTTCGTGCTGCGCTACCCGACGTCCAGCGCCGACACCAGCGGCGACGACAACCTCGACGGCCTGCCCGGTGACGAGGGCGCCTTCCTGGCCTGCTCCTTCTGGCTCGCCGACGACCTCGCGATGATCGGCCGGGTCGAGGAGGCGCGGCGCCTGTTCGAGAAGCTGCTGGTGCTGCGCAACGACCTCGGCCTGCTCGCCGAGGAATGGGACCCCCGGCGGCAACGCCAAGTCGGCAACTTCCCGCAGGCCTTCAGCCACGTCCCCCTCATCGACACGGCCTTGCGGCTCACCGCCGCGGGCGCCTTCTCGGCGTAGCCCCTCCGGGGCGGGTTTCCCCCAGGGGGGGTGCCCCTGCCGCTGGGGGTTCGCTTCCCCCGGCACGGGGGACCCCTGCGGAAGGGGAACCCGCAAGCCACCGCGGCCGGGGAAAACGCACCCCCTGCGCAGGGGTACCGCACACCCCCGTGCCCGGGGGAAGTGTGCCCACGTGCGGGAAGGCGCGGGAGCGGGTGTTCAGGGCTGGGTCAGTTCGTCGTAGATGCTGAGGACCTGGGCGACGGTGTCATCCTCCGTGGGCCAGGTGGCGGCCTGGGCGCGGCCCGCGATGGAGAGGGCCGTGCGGCGGTCGGGGTCGGCGATCAGCGTGGTGACCGCGGTGGCCAGAGCGCGAGGGTCGCCGTAGGGGACCAGGACCGCCGCGTCGCCGACGAGCTCGCGCATGCCGCCGACGTCCGTGGCGACGAGCGGGACACCCGCGTGCAGGGCCTCCTGGGCGATCAGCGCGCGGGCCTCCCAGCGGCTGGGCAGGACCACGACGTCGGCCGCGGCCAGCAGGTCGGGGACGTCGTCGCGGCGGCCGAGCAGCAGCACGGGCAGCCGCGCCGCCTCGATGCGGCGTTCGAGCGCGGCCCGCTGCCCGCCCTCGCCCGCGACGGCGACCAGCGGCGCCGGGTCGAGCGCCGACCACATCTCGGCGGCGTCCAGCAGCAGGTCGTAGCCCTGGGCCGACTCCAGCCTGCCGACCGAGAGCAGCAGCGGGCGGTCGACGGCGCCGTGGTCGGCCCTGGTCTTCTGCCGGTACCGCTCGCCCTCGTCCGGCGGCCTGGGCGGCCGGCCCGGCGGACGCGGTACGGCGGCCGGCGCGAGCCGTACGTCCTTGCCGCCCAGGCCCCGCGCCCGGTCGACCAGCTCGGACGACACGCCGAGCACGACGGTCGCGCCGCGGACCGCCCGCCGCTCCAGCCAGCGCAGCACCAGGCCGCGGCCGCCCCCGACCGGGGCGCCGCCGTGCCAGGTGACGACCAGCGGGACACCGCGGCCGCCGAGCGCGACGGCGGCGAGGAAGCCGGCCCACAGGCCGTGCGCGTGGACCACACCGGCCCCGCGGAAAGCGGCACGCAGCGCGCCGACCACCGGCGCGTCGGCCGCGGTGGCGCGGCGGCGGCCCAGGTCGACGGGGACGTACCGGGCGCCGGTCGCACCGAACGCGTAGTCCGCCTCGGCCGCGTCCGGGCCGCACACGGTCACCTCGACACCCCGCGCCACCAGCCCGCCGACCAGCGAGCTGACATGCGCTCCCGCCGTCGTGCCCAGCACGTGCACGGCGTGCAGCTGCCCTGCGAAGGGGTCGGAGGTGCTGCTCACGCGGGGTACTGCTCCTGACTCGGGCCTGGTGTGCGGCGGTTGCGCCTGTCCAGGATGCCAGGCCGCGCAAGGGGCGGGGCGGCCGAGGGCGCGGTCGGCCCGGTTCACCCGCGTCCCGGATCACCCATACGGGTGTGCCACGCGGCCCCAGGAGTCAACCTGCCGCACTCCGGGGGCCTTCCACAATCGCTCGGCGGTGGAGATACGGTCGCCCGCCGCCGTCATCGCGACGAGCACCGCGGCGTGCAGCAGCAGGCCGGTCCTGCCGTTGGCCACGGCGACCGCGGTGCCCAGCGCGGCGCCGAGCGCGTGGGCGCCTGCGTCGCCGAGCATCGTGCGCTCGCTCACGTCGTCGCGCAGCACCGCGGCCGCCGCTCCGACGGGCGCGGCGGCCAGCAGCGCGGCCGGGCCGCGGCGCAGCAGGGCGGGGACGCCGACCGCGAGCACCGCCTTGGCCGCGCGGCCGGGCCGCACGTCCACGAGGTTCACCGCGTGGGCGGTGCCGGCGATCACGATGCCGGACAGCACCCGGTCGGCCGGGTGGGCCTTGAGCATGACGCCCGCGGCGAGCCCTGCGGCGCCGATGCCGAGCAGCTTCACCGCGCCCGAGGTCAGCCGGCGCTCACGCAGCGCCTTGAGGTGCGCGCCGAAGCCTCTTTCCGCCGGAGAGCCGTACTGGTCGTCGTACGCACCGCACGCGCCGGCCGCCAGGGCGGCGCCCACCGCGGCCAGGCGGGTGCGCAGCGCGACACCGCGGGCCGCGGCCACCGCCGTGGCGGCACCTGCCGCGGCGGCGAGACCGCCGTACAGCTCGACTCCGCGGCCGGCGTAGTTCGTCCGGCGCCACATCCGCGGCTCGACGGGCGGCCGGCGGCGCAGTTGCCCGTACGCCACGCGGGTCGCCCCCGCCGCGGCCAGTCCTACGGACCACCGCCCGCTGTGTCCCTCCACGTCACCCCTCTCCCGCTCACCCCTGCCCACACCGTCCAACCCCCAACCGCCCGCGTCCCCCTGCCCGCCGGTGGTCCCGAGCGGAGCGAGAGGGGGGCACCCCCAGGCGAAGCCCTGGGGGAGGACCGAACAGCCCCGTTCGGCCGGAGACGGCCCGCGCCCCGGCGGGGGCTGCCGCTCAGGAGGTCGAGCGGGCCGTGGCCAGGAGTTCTTCCGCGTGGGCTCGCGCCAGCGAGGAGTCCTCCTGGCCGGCGAGCATGCGGGAGAGCTCGCGGATGCGGGCCTCGCCCTCGAGGACGGTGACACCGCTGCGGGTGACGGACCCGTCGTTCGTCTTCTCCACCAGCAACTGCCGGTCGGCGAACGCCGCGACCTGCGGCAGGTGCGTGACCACCACCACCTGCGCGGTACGCGCCAGGCGCGCGAGGCGGCGGCCGACCTCGACCGCGGCCTTGCCGCCGACCCCGGCGTCGACCTCGTCGAAGAGGTACGTCGGCACCGGGTCGGACCCGGCGAAGACCACCTCGACGGCGAGCATCACCCGGGACAGCTCACCGCCGGAGGCGCCCTTGGCGATCGGCCGGGCAGGGCTGCCGGGATGGGGGGCGAGCAGCAGCTCGACCTCGTCCGCACCGGCCGGGCCGTACACGACGGCCCGCCCGCCGATCTCGATGCCGGACTCGGCGTCCGCGGTCTCGGTCTGCCGGATGGCGACGGTGACGCGGGCGTGCGGCATGGCCAGTTCCGCCAGCTCCGCGGTGACGGCGGCGGCGAAGCGGTCGGCCGCCTCGGTCCGCAGGTCGGTGAGGTGCTGGCCGAGGCCGCCCAGCTCGGCGCGCAGCGCGTCGCGCTCCGCGGTCAGTTCGGCGATGCGGTCGTCGTCGCCCTCCAGCTCGGCGAGCCGGGCGCCGCTCTGCCCGGCCCAGGCGAGCACCGCGTCGATGTCGGTGCCGTACTTGCGCACCAGGTGCGCGAGGACGGCCCGGCGCTCCTCGACCGCGGCGAGCCGCAGCGGGTCGGCGTCCAGGTTGTCGGCGTAGCCGGCGAGTTCGCCCGCGACGTCGCCGAGCAGGATGCCGATCTCGCCGAGGCGGGCGGCGAGCGCGGCCAGGTCGGGGTCGTACGCGGCGACCGCGTCGAGCGCGCGCTGCGCGCCGGCGACCAGGGTGCCGGCCTCGACGCCCTCGGGGTCCTCGGGGTTGCCGGCCAGTGCGGCGTGCGCGAGCGTCGCGGCGGAGGCGAGCGCCTCCGCGTGCCCGAGGCGTTCCGCCTCGGCCGACAGCTCGGCGTCCTCGCCCGGCAGCGGCTCGGCCGCGGAGACCTCCTCGACGCCGAAGCGCAGCAGGTCGGCCTCCTGGGCGCGTTCCCTGGCCCGGGTGGTCAGTTCGGTCAGCTCCGTGGCGACGTCGCGCAGCCTGCGGTAGGCGGCGCCGTACTTCTCCAGCGCACCGGCGACGGTGGGTCCTGCGTAGCGGTCCAGGGCGTCGCGCTGCCGCGCGGGGCGCAGCAGGCCCTGCTGGTCGGTCTGGCCGTGCACCGCGACCAGGTCGTCGGCGAGTTCGCCGAGCAGCCCGACCGGGACGGTACGGCCGCCCAGATGCGCCCGGGAGCGGCCCTCGGCCGACACCGTACGGCTGATGAGCAGCGCGCCGTCGTCCAGTTCCGCGCCCGCCTCCTGGGCGCGGATCGCGGCGCGGGCGTCCGCGGCCATCGCTATCCGGCCCTCGACGACCGCCGAGCCGGCGCCGATCCGCACCAGGGCGGGGTCGGCCCGGCCGCCGAGCAGCAGTCCGAGGCTGGTCACGACCATGGTCTTGCCCGCGCCGGTCTCACCGGTCACCGCCGTGAAGCCGGGTGACAGCTCCACCACGGCGTCCTCGATGACTCCCAGCGACCTGATCCGCATTTCCTCCAACACGGATACGACCATACGAGGTTTCCCGCCCCCGGCGCGACGCCCGCCGCCCGGCAATGACCTTTCCCTCAGTGCCGCGTCACGCCGGGGCGCCGCGCCAGCCCGCCACCGGGAGGGCGAACTTCGCCACCAGCCGGTCGGTGAAGGAGGCGTGGTGCAGCCGGGCCAGCCGGACCGGGACGGCGCCGCGCCTGACCTCGACCCTGGCCCCCGCGGGCAGTTCGACCGTGCGGCGGCCGTCGCACCACAGCACGCCGTTGGGCGTCTCGGGCTGCACCTCGACGGCGAGCACCGAGCGCGGCGAGGTCACCAGCGGCTTGGCGAACAGCGCGTGCGCGCTGATCGGGACCATCAGCAGCGCCTCGACCTCGGGCCAGACCACCGGGCCGCCCGCGGAGAAGGCGTAGGCGGTGGAGCCGGTCGGGGTCGCGCAGACGACGCCGTCGCCGCCGAACCGGGAGACGGGGCGGCCGTCGACCTCGGTGACGACCTCGAGCACCCGCTCCCGCGACGCCTTCTCGACCGAGGCCTCGTTGAGCGCCCAGTCGGTGTGCACGATCCGGCCGTCGTTGCGCACCAGCACGTCGAGGGTCATCCGCTCCTCGACCTCGTACTCGCGGGTGACGACCCGGTCCACGACCTTGTCGAGGTCGTCGCGTTCGGCCTCGGCGAGGAAGCCGACCCGGCCGAGGTTGACGCCGAGCAGCGGCACACCCGAGGCGCGGGCGAACTCGGCGCCGCGCAGCAGCGTCCCGTCGCCGCCCAGCACGATGATCAGCTCGCAGCCCTCGACCGCCTCGGGTCCGATCTCGGCCACCTGCTCGACGGCCTCGGGCAGCGGCAGGTCCACGGCCTCGTCGGCGAGCAGCCGCACGCCGATACCGCAGCGCAGCAGGCCCTGCACGACCCGCTCGGCGCTGCGGATCGCGGCAGCCCTGCCCGTGTGGGTCAGCAGGAAGACGGTACGGTCCTGCACATCGCTCTTGATGGTCACCGGTTCGGCCCCTCCGCCACAGCACGGTCGACATCGGCCGGGTCCAGTGCGGGCGCACCGGCGCGCAGCCACAGAAAATATTCCACGTTCCCCGAAGGCCCGGGCAACGGGCTGGCGGTGACCCCGAGCACGCCGAGGCCCAGTTCCGCCGCCTGTCCCGCGACCTTCGTCACGCATTCGGCCCGCAGTTGCGCGCTGCGGACCACCCCACCGCTGCCGAGCCGCTCCCTGCCCACCTCGAACTGCGGTTTGACCATCAGGACCAGGTCGGCGTCCGGTGCCGCGCAGCGCACCAGGGCGGGCAGCACCACGCCGAGCGGGATGAACGACAGGTCGCCGACGACCAGGCCCACCGGCTCGCCGTCGATGTGGTCGAGCGTCAGCTCACGGACGTTCGTCCGGTCCTTGACCACGACCCTCGGGTCGCTCTGCAGCGACCAGGCGAGCTGGCCGTACCCGACGTCCACGGCGACCACCTGGGCGGCGCCGGCCCGCAGCAGGACGTCGGTGAAGCCGCCGGTGGACGCACCCGCGTCCAGCGCCCTGCGGCCCTCGACGGCCAGGCCGCGGGGCTGGAAGGCGGCCAGCGCACCGGCCAGCTTGTGGCCGCCGCGCGAGACGTAGTCGGGGGTGTCCCCGTCCGCCGCCACGACCACGGCGGCAGACGTCTCGACCTGCGTCGCGGGCTTGGTCGCGGTCGCACCCCCCACCATGACCCGGCCCGCGGCGATCAACTGGCTTGCGTGCTCCCGGGAGCGCGCGAGTTTCCGGCGCACCAGCTCGGCGTCGAGACGGCGTCGTGCCACTGCCACGTACGGTTCAGCTCCTGTTCTCGTCCAGCGCGGCGAGCGCGTCACGCAGCCCGCGGTGCACATCCTCGTACACCTCGATGTGGGACTGCGTCGGCAGGTCGTCGGCGTCGGCGAGGCGGTCTGTCGCCGCGTCGACGTCAGCATTCCCCGTGCGCGCGATCGTCACCCCCAGTGGTTCGGGGCGCGCGGGCGCGTCCGGGGGGTGCGCGGGCGCGGGTTCCCCGCCGTACGCGCCCTGCTCCACGGCGGCTTCACTCATCGCCGGTCACGTCCGGGGCCGCGGTCTTCTTCGCGGTGGTTTTGGCGGCGGCCTTCTTCGGGGTCGCCTTCTTCGCCGTGGCGGTCTTCTTCGCGGTCGCGGTCTTCTTCGCGGTGGCCGCCTTCTTCGGAGTGGCGGCCTTCTTCGGGGTGGCGGCCTTCTTCGGGGTGGCGGCCTTCTTGGCGGTGCCGGCCGTGCCCGTCGCGGTGGTCCTGGCCGCCGTGCTCTCGGCCGCGGTGGCGGTCGTGCCGCCCTCGGCGGTCGCGGCGGTCTCGGCGGTCTCGGCGGTCTCGGCGGTCTTGGCCGCGGTCTTCTTCGCGCCGGACGCGGTGGTCCTGGTGGGGTTCGCGGTCGGCTTCGGGGTCGCCGCGGCCTTCCTGGCCGTGGTCTTCGCCGCGGTGGTCTTCGCCGCCGTGGCCTTCGTCGCCGTGGTCTTCGTCGCGGCGGCCTTCTTCGCACCTGCCGCGGTCTTCTTCGTCACCGTGGTCCGGTGAGCGGCGGCCGACTTGGTGGTGGTGGCCTTCTTCGCCGCCGCGGACTTGCGGGCCGCGGGCGCCGCCTTCTTCGCGGCGGGCGGCGCGGTCTTCTTCGCGGGCGCCGCCTTCTTGGCCGGCGGTGCCGTCTTCTTCGCGGCCGGCGCCTTCTTGGCGGCGGCCTTGCGCGGCGGTGCGGCCGGCTCGGCCTCGACCCGTACGTGCTGCACCGGCGGCGCGGGCTCGGACGGCGCCTCCTTGGGCTCGGGCTCCTCCTCCGACTCCAGGTTGCGGATGCGGCGTTCGAGCGTCTCCAGCACCACGCCGACCTTGGTCACGTCGTCGGCGAGCCGGCCGACCCGGCTCATCGCCTTGTCGACCTCCTCGCGGATCAGCCCGAGCAGCAGGTCGCGGTTGGCCCGGCCGGTGGCCATCAGCTCGTCGGCGAGGGTCTGCACCTCCGCCGGGATGGCCGACTCGATCCGCCGCTGGACGGCATCGACGTCGATACCGGTCTGGTCGAGCAGTTCCCTGGCCGCGTCGACCGTACGGCGGCGGGTGGCCTCGGTCAGGCCGCCCGCGATCTGCAGACACGTACGCAGCGCGTCCCGCATCGCTCTCACTCCTCGTCGCCTCGCCCGTTGACACATCGTTCACCCGGAGGTCCGCGCGCGGACCTCCGTGGTCATGACGCTACCGCCTTCCGCCGCCGCGGCCCGTCGACGCTGCCCTGCGGTACCGTCGTCCGGACGTACCGTTCGACAAGAGAGACCGCGCCGATGGCCACCATCGAGGAGTGCCGTGCCGCACTCGACCAGCTGGCGCTGAACATGGCGAGGGCCGAGGGCGACATACGGTCGGCCACCGCTCTCGACCGCTCGTTGACCTGCCGGATCACCGATCTGGACGTCACTTTCGCCGGGCGGCTGGCCGGCGGCACGATCAACGACGTGGTCATCGTGCCGGGCACCCCGCAGGAGCGGGCGCAGATCCGGCTGGCGATGTCGGGCGACGACCTGGTGGCGATGGTCGGCGGTGAGCTGAGCTTCGCCAAGGCGTGGGGCAGCGGGCGGGTCAGGGTCCAGGCGTCGCTGCGGGACGTGCTGCGGCTGCGCTCGCTGCTGTGACCCCACCGGCGGGGCGGGGCCGCCGCGCGGCGGGCACCACCAGCGGCGTACCGCTCTCCGGGTCCTCGATGATCCGGCAGCGCACCCCGAAGACCCGCATCACCAGTTCCGCGGTGATGATCTCGGCCGGCGGCCCCTGCGCCTCGATCCGGCCGTCGCGCATGGCGATCAGGTGGGTGGCGTAGCGCGCGGCCTGGTTGAGGTCGTGCAGGACGGCGACGAGGGTGCGGCCGCCCTCCTCGTGCAGCCCCGCGCACAGGTCGAGGACGTCGATCTGGTGCTGGATGTCCAGATACGTGGTCGGCTCGTCGAGCAGCAGCAGCGGTGTCTGCTGGGCCAGGGCCATCGCGATCCACACGCGCTGCCGCTGCCCGCCGGACAGTTCGTCCACCGGGCGGCCCGCGAGCCCGTCGACGCGGGTGGCGGCCATCGACTCGGCCACGACCCGCTCGTCCTGCGCCGACCACTGCCGCAGCAGGCCCTGGTGCGGGTAGCGGCCGCGGGCCACCAGTGCGGCGACCGTGATGCCGTCGGGCGCCACCGAACTCTGCGGGAGCAGCCCGAGGGTCCTGGCCACCGACTTGGCCGGCAGCGTGCCGATCGCCCGGCCGTCGAGCAGCACCCTGCCCTGCGCGGGCTTGAGCAGCCGGGCCAGCGCGCGCAGCAATGTCGACTTGCCGCACGCGTTGGGTCCCACGACGACGGTGAAGGAGTGGTCGGGAATGTCGACACTCAGCTTCTCCGTGATGATCCGCCGGTCGTATCCGAGGGTCACTTCGTCGGCCCGCAGCCGCGGTCCTCCAGTCGACGTATCGGCATTCGGGGTGGTCATGCGGGCGCTCCCGGGAAGGTCGTTCGGTGGAGATGTCGTCTTGCGGGCCGATGTCGCGGGCGGCGGGTTGCGGGCGGCGGGGTGCGGGGTGCGGGCGGCCCGCCTCATATCCGGCCCGCCCTGCGCTCGCCGACCAGCAGCCACAGCAGATAGCCGCCGCCGAGTACCCCGGTGGCCACCCCGACCGGCACCTGCCCCGAGCCGAAGGCCCGCTGCGCGGCCAGGTCGGCGAGCACCAGCAGGGCCGCGCCCATCAGTGCGGAGGGCAGCAGCCCGACGCCGGGCGACCTGGTCAGCCGGCGGGCGAGCTGGGGCGCGGTGAGCGCGACGAAGGCGATGGGGCCGGCGGCGGCGGTCGCGGCCGCGGTGAGCAGGACGGCGGCCAGCACGCAGGCCAGCCGCACGCGTTCGACGCGTACGCCCAGCGCGCTGGCCGCGTCGTCCCCCATTTCGGTGATGCGCAACGCCCGGCTCCGGCCGAGCAGTACGGGCATCAGGACCGCGCAGACCGCGAGCAGCGGCCACACCTGGTCCCAGTCGCGGCCGTCGAGCGAGCCGGTGATCCAGACGACGGCCCGGGCGACGTCCACGAAGTTCGCCTTCACCAGCAGGTAGCTGTTGACCGCGGCGAGCACCGCGGAGACGCCGATGCCGACCAGGACCAGCCGGTAGCCCTGCACCCCGCGCTTCCACGCCAGCGCGTAGACGGCGAGCCCGGTCAGCAGCCCGCCGGCCACCGCGCCGGCGGCGACCTCGTACGACGAGCCGTGCAGCAGCACGATCACGGTCAGAGCGCCGGCCGCGGAGCCCTGGCCGAAGCCGATGACGTCGGGGCTGCCGAGCGGGTTGCGCGCGACGGCCTGGAAGGCGGCGCCCGCCATGCCGAGCGCGGCGCCGACCAGCAGCGCCACCACGACCCGCGGCAGCCGCAGCTGACGGACGATGAACTCCTGTCCCGCGGTGCCGTGCCCGGTGAGGGTACGCAGCACGTCGGCCGGTGCGATGGCGTAGTCGCCGGTGCCGACCAGGACGACGGCCGCGGCGAGGGCGACGGCCAGCAGCCCGGCGCCGACGGCGGCGGCCCGCCGGTCGATCCGCAGCGACAGCCCGGCGCGGCCGGTGCGCAGGACGGTGGTGCCCGCGATACGTCCGCGGGACGGCTCCCGGCTCACAGTTCGGCCATCTTCCTGCGGCGCACCAGCGCAATGAAGACCGGGCCGCCGACGACCGCGGTGACGATGCCGACCTGGAGTTCGGCCGGCCGGGTGAGCAGCCGGCCCAGCACGTCGGAGCCGAGCAGCAGCACCGGCGAGAGCACGGCCGCGTACGGCAGGATCCAGCGCATGTCGGGTCCCGTGATGCCGCGGACGACGTGCGGGACCATCAGGCCGATGAAGACGATGGGGCCGCAGGCGGCGGTGGCGGCCCCGCACAGCAGGGTGATGGCGGCCATCACCAGCACCCGGGTCGAGGTCAGCCGGGCGCCCAGGCCGCGCGCGGTGTCGTCGCCGAGCGCGATGGCGTTGAGCGGGCGGGCGGTGGCCAGCGCCAGCAGGGCGCCGGCCAGGACGAAGGGCGCGATCCTGCGGACGGTGGCCATGTCGGCCGAGGCCAGCGAGCCGACCTGCCAGAAGCGCATCCGGTCCAGGGCCACGCTGTCGGTGAGCTGCACCGCGCTCGACCAGCCCTGGAGCAGCGCGGTGACCGCGGTCCCCGCGAGCGCCAGCCGTACCGGGGTGGCGGACCTGCTGCCGCCGATCGCGTAGACCAGCACCGAGACGACGGCGGCGCCGGCCAGCGCCCACCACACGTAGGCGCCGGGCGAACTGACGCCGAAGAAGCTGATGCCGGTGACGACGGCCGCGGCGGCGCCCGCGTTGACGCCGAGCAGGCCGGGGTCGGCGAGCGGGTTGCGGGTCAGGGCCTGCATGGCGGCGCCCGCGACACCGAGCGCGGCGCCGACGAGCAGGCCGAGCAGGGTGCGGGGCAGCCGCAGTCTGCGGATCACGACGTCGTCGTCGGTACCGGCGTAGTGGAAGAGCCCGTGCCAGACCTGGTCGAGCGGGATGTCCTTGGCGCCGACCGCGATGCTCGCGACGGTGACGGCGAGCAGCAGTCCTGCGGCGGCCAGCAGCCCGGCGCTCCTGGCGGCGTTCGTACGGGCCGTCGAGCCGGACGGGGGCGGGGCGGCGGGGGCGGCGGGGCCTGATGGGGAGTCGTGGTCAACCAACACGGAGGTTAGGTTAGCCTAACCTTGCTATCCCCACTCCGAGTAGAGCGGCATCGCATCATGACTTCCTCCCGTTTCCGCCCCATATCCGGAATGTCCCGCCGTGGTGTGCTCGCCTCCGGCGGCGCCCTCGGGGCCGGCGCGCTGCTGGCCGCCTGCGGCGGCTCGGACTCCGACGCCGGCTCCCCCGCCCCCGCGGCCACCTCGGGCGGTGCGAAGCCGTCCACCGGCCCCTTCTCCTTCACCGACGACCGCAAGACCACCGTCGCGCTGGACCGCCCGCCCGCGCACCTGGTCGCCTACGTCGGCTCCGCCGCGGCCCTGCACGACTACGGCGTCGAGTGCGCAGGCGTCTTCGGCCCCACCAAGCTCAAGGACGGCTCCCCCGACGCGCAGGCCGGCGACCTGGACGTCGCAAAGGTCACCGTTCTCGGCAACGTCTGGGGCGAGTTCAACATCGAGAAGTACGCCGCCCTCAGCCCCGGCCTGCTCATCAGCCACATGTACGACCCCAAGTCCCTCTGGTACGTACCCGAGCAGAGCACCGCGAAGATCCTCGGCATCGCGCCGAGCGCCGGCATCAACGTCGCGGGCGTCCCGCTGACCACCCCGCTCCGGCGGTACGCCGAACTGGCCGCCGCCCTCGGCGCCGACCTGGCCTCCGCCGCCAACGCGGCCGCCAAGAACCGCTTCGAGACCGCCTCCGCGGGCCTGCGCTCCGCCGCCAAGGCCGCCGGCGGCATCACGGTGATGGCCGCCTCCGCCAGCGCCGACTCCTTCTACGTCTCCACTCCGTCGTCGGCCGCCGACCTGACGTACTACAAGAGCCTCGGGGTGGACTTCATCGTCCCCGGCAAGGTCGAGGGCGGCTTCTTCGAGACCCTCAGCTGGGAGGCCGCCGACAAGTACAAGGCCGACGTCGTCATGCTCGACAACCGCTCGGCCACCCTGCAGCCCAGGGACCTGACCGGGCGGCCCACCTGGATGCAGCTGCCCGCCGTCGAGGCCGGGCAGATCTACGGCTGGCCCAGCGAGCCGATCTTCTCCTACGCCAAGTGCGCCGACCAGCTCGAAGCGCTCACCAAGGCGATCAGCGGCGCGAAGAAGGTGAGCTGACGCCATGACCGCCCCCGCCTACGACTTCTTCCGCACACGGGTGCTGCGCACGCACCGGCTCTGCGACGGCCTGGTGCGGGTCGTCCTCGGCGGCCCCGGCCTCGAAGCGGTCGTCAGCGGCGGTCGGGACCAGCGGCTCAAGCTCTTCCTGCCGCAGGACGGGCAGCACGAGCCGGTGCTGCCCGACGTCCTGGACGCCGACTGGTACGCGCGCTGGCGCGCACTCGACCCCGGGGTGCGCGGCATCATGCGCACGTACACGGTGCGCGACGTGCGGCGCGAACCGTGCGAGGTCGACATCGACTTCGCCCTGCACGGCGACCTCGGGCCGGCCTCCCGGTGGGCGACCCGGGCGGCGCCCGGCGACCTGCTCACCCTCCTGGCGCCCGTCGTGCCCGACAACGGCGGGGTCGACTTCCAGCCGCCGGAGGGCACCGACTGGGTGCTGCTGTGCGCCGACGAGACGGCGGTGCCGGCCGTCGCCGCGATCCTGGAGTGGCTGCCGGCCGGCACGGTGGTCAAGGCCTGGATCTCCGTCGGCGCTCCCGGGGACCGCATCGAGCTGCCCACGAAGTGCGAGGCCGAGGTCAGCTGGCTGGCCCGGCCCGGGTCCCTGGCCGACGCGGTCGCCGCGGCCGCGCTTCCCGCCGGGGCGGGGTACGCCTGGCTGGCCGGGGAGGCCGCTCTGGTGCGCGACGTCCGCCGCCACCTTGTCGGCGCCCGCGCCTTCCCCCGTTCCGCCGTCACCTTCACCGGCTACTGGCGCCGGGGCACTTCCGAGGACGCGCTTCTCCCGGCAACCTGATCCTTCCCCCGGCCGCCCGGGATGCGCTGCCCCTTGCGGCGGGCGGTCGCCTTTCCCCTTCGGCGGGCTTGGCTCGCAGTTCCGCCCCCAGAGCTTCGCCTGGGGGTACCCCCAGCGCCCCTGGGTGGGTGCCACTTGCCGTGGGCTCGCACCTTTCGGTGCGTCTCGGCCGGGCGCGCAGTTCCCCGCGCCCCTTGTGGTCTGCGTCCTCCTGCCTCCAGGGTTTGCCCCTGGCAGGGCTTTCCCTCTGCGCAGAGGTCAGAGGGAGAGGCGGGACAAGGCCTCGGTGGGGTCGAGGTCGGAGGAAGGTGCGGTCCAGGCTGCGCAGCAAAGTGCGCGGAGGGCGTCGAGGGGGTCGCCGGAGCCGGCGAGGTCGAGGGAGGGGGAGGGGGAGGAGGAGGCGGAAACGGTCCAGCCTCCGCAGCGGGCCTGGGAGCCGTCCCAGGACACGGGCGGGTGGGGGGTGAGCAACCCCCGGAGGTCGGCGGCGACATACGTGGGCCGGTGCCGCGGCTCCGCCGCAAGGAGCGCCGCCGCCTTCGTGACCCCGGTCAGGACGAGCAGCGAGTCCACGCCGGACGCGTTCGCCCCCTCGATGTCCGTGTCGAGCCGGTCCCCGACGACGAGCGGCCGCTTCGCCCCGGTCCTGATCACCGTCTCCCGGTGCATCGGCGGCAGCGGCTTGCCCGCCACCCGCGGCGTACCGCCGGTCGCGATCCGCACCACCTCCACGGCCGCGCCGTTCCCGGGCGCGACCCCCCGCGCCGTGGGGATCGTCAGGTCGGTGTTGGAGGCGAACCACGGCACCCCGGAGTTCACCGCGTGCGCCATCTCCGCGAGCTGCGACCAGCGCAGCTCGGGTCCGTACCCCTGCACCGCCGCCACGGGCGCGTCGTCGGCGGACTCGACGGGCTGCAGCCCGCGTTCGCGCAGCGCCGCGAGGAGGCCCTCGCCGCCGACGGCCAGGACCTTCGACCCGGCGGGAACCTCGTCGGCGATGAGCCGCGCGACGGCCTGCGCCGAGGTGACGACCTCCTCCGCCTCGGCCGGCACACCGAGCCGGCTGAGGTGTTCCGCGACCGCCTGCGGCGTACGCGCCGCGTTGTTGGTGACGTAGGCGAGCCGCATCCCGTCGGAGCGCGCCGCAGTCAGCGACTCGACCGCGTGCGCGATGGCCTCGCCGCCGGCGTAGACGACGCCGTCGAGGTCGAGCAGCGCCGTGTCGTACGCGGTGTGCAGCGGCTGTTCGCTGGCGCTCGGGCTGGTCCGGTCGGTCATGGGCGGGCTCGCTCCTCGCTGGTCGGCGTTGCCTCGATCATCCCCCATCCGCACCGCCGGACGTACCATGCGCTGATGAGCACTCCCGGTCCCCACCCAGGACCCGACGGCGAGCAGGGCCTGCGGCTGACCCCGTTCCGCGGCCTGCGCTACGTCGCGGAGCGCGTCGGCAGCCTCGCGGCGGTGACCTCACCGCCGTACGACGTCGTCGTCCGCCCCGACGGCCAGCGCCACCTGGAGACGGCCGACCCGCACAACGTCGTCCGGCTGATCCTCCCCGACGCCGAAACGCCGGAGGCCAGGCACGCCAAGGCCGCCCGCACGCTGGCCGCATGGCGCGAGCAGGGCGTGCTCGCCGCCGACCGGGAACCGGCGCTGTACGTCTACGAGCAGCGCGACGGCGACCACCTGCAACGCGGCGTCATCGGCGCCCTGCGGCTCACCCCGCCCGAGGACGGCGTCGTCCTGCCGCACGAGGACGTGATGCCGGGTCCCGTCGCCGACCGTGCCGCCCTGATGCGCGCGACCCGCGCCAACCTCGAACCGCTGCTGCTCGCCTACCGCGACGGAGACGCGACCGCCACCCTGGTCGAACGCACCGCGCGGACCCGCGCACCGCTGCTCGGCACGACGACCGAGGACGGCGTCCACCACCGCCTGTGGTCGCTGACCGACCCGGCGGAGATCGCCGCGATCGGCACCGACCTGGCCGGCCGCCAGGCCCTGATCGCCGACGGCCACCACCGCTGGGCCACGTACCGCAGGCTGCAGGCAGCCCACCCGTCGGGCACCCCGTGGGACTACGGCCTGGTCCTGCTGGTCGACACCGCCCGCCACCCGCTGCGGGTCCGCGCCATCCACCGCGTCCTGCAGCACCTGCCGCCCGACCGCGCCCTGGACACCGCCCGACCGTTCTTCCGGGTCCGCGCGCTGCCCGGCCACACCCTCGACGCGGCCCTCGGCGCGCTGGCCGGCGCGGCGGAGCACGGCAACGCCTTCGTCCTCGCCGGCGACGGCGGCTTCCACCTCCTGGACCGCCCGGACCCCGGCCCGCTCGACCGCCACGTCCCCGCCGACCGGCCGCCGCAGTGGCGGCGCCTGGACGCCACGGTCCTGCACCACCTGCTGCTCGACCACGTCTGGCAGATCCCCGACTCCCCCGGCCTCCCCGACGAGATCCGCTACATCCACACGGCCGACGCCGCCGTGGAACAGGCGCGGCGGCACGCGGGTACGGCGGTGCTGATGCACCCGGTGCGCGAGCCCGTCGTCCGCGAACTCGCCCGGCAGGGCGTCATGATGCCGCGCAAGTCCACGTCGTTCGGGCCGAAGCCGGCCGGCGGGCTGGTCATGCGGAGCCTGGACCTGGGCTGACCCGCGCGCCCACGCAAAAGGGCGGCACCCGCGGTGTGCGGGTGCCGCCCTGTGTGCTGCGGGACTAGTCCTTCTCGCCCGGCGCCGGCTCGCGGAACGGCGAGTCGAGGAAGGACGACGGGTCGGCCTCGTCGGTCAGGTCGGACTCCTCGTCGACCCCGACCTCGGAGTCGTCCTCGTCCTCTGCCTCTGCCTCTGCCGCCTCGGGCACGTCGGCCTCCTCGGCCGACTCCTCGTCGGCGACGTCGGTCTCGTCCGTGTCCTCGGCGTCCTCGGCGTCCTCGGCGTCGTCCGCGCCGTCGACGTCGTCGGCCTCGTCCGTGTCGTCGAAGGCGTCCACGAACTCCACGCCGTCGAGCTGCGCAAGGCGGTCGGACGCGTCGGTGGTGCCGTTCTGGTCGGCCTCCAGCGCCTTAGCGAACCACTCGCGCGCCTCGGACTCGCGGCCCACGGCGAGCAGCGCGTCGGCGTACGCGTACCGCAGCCGCGCGGTCCACGGGTGCACGGCGTTGGACGCCAGCTCCGAGCTCTGCAGCGTCACGACCGCCGCTTCGGCCTGGCCCATGTCCTGCCGGGCGCCCGCGGCGACCAGGCGCATCTCGACCTGGCCCGCCTTGTCGAGCTTGTGCACCTCGGGCGCACCCGCCATCTCCAGGGCGCGCTCGGGGCGGCCGAGGCCGCGCTCGCAGTCCGCCATCACGGGCCACAGGTCGACCGTGCCGGTCATCCGCCGGGTCGCCCGGAACTCGGCCAGCGCCTCGGCGTACCGCTCGCTGGCGTACGACGCGAAGCCCGCGGCCTCCCGTACCGCCGCGACCCGCGAGGCGAGCCGCAGCGCGACCCGCGAGTACGCGTACGCCTGCTCGGGCTCCTCGTCCAGCAGCCGCGCGACCATGACCAGGTTGCGCGCCACGTCGTCGGCGAGCGTCTTGGGCAGGCTCATCAGCTCCTGGCGCACGCTCGGGTCGATCTCGTGCCCGGTGACCTCGTCGGGGATGGGCAGCCGGCGTACCGGCTCCCGCTCCTCGCGCCGCTCGTCCCTGCCACCGCGGTTCTCGAACCGACCGCGGCCCTCGACGACGGGCCGCCGGCCGTAACCGCGGTCGTCACGGGGACGGTCGCCGTCGCGGCGGGGTCCACCACGCGGGCGGTCGTCGCGCCGGTCGTCACGGGGACGGTCGTCGCGCGGGCGGTCGTAACGCGGCCTGTCGTCACGCGGACGGTCGTCACGGCGGAAGCCACCGCGGTCGTCCTCGCGCCGCGGCCCACGCGGGCGGTCGTCGCGGGGACGGTCGTAACGCGGGCGATCGTCGCGCGGCCTGTCGTCGCGGGCCGGCCGGTCGTCACGGGGACGGTCGTAGCGCGGCCTGTCGTCACGCGGGCCGTCGAAGCGGGGACGGTCGTCCCGCGGACGGTCGTAACGGGGCCGGTCATCGCGGGGACGGTCATCGCGGGGACGGTCGAAGCGCGGGCGGTCGTCGCGGGCCGGCCGGTCATCACGGGGACGGTCGTAGCGCGGCCTGTCGTCACGCGGGCCGTTGAAACGCGGACGGTCACCACCGGGACGGTCGTCCCGACGGAACCCACCGCCACCACCGGGACGGTCGTCCCGACGGAACCCACCGCCACCACCGGGACGGTCACCCTCACGACGCGGACCACGCGGACGGTCATCACGCCGATCGTCAAAACGCGGCCGATCGTCACGGGGACGGTCGAAGCGCGGACGGTCGTCGCGGGCCGGCCGGTCATCACGGGGACGGTCGTAGCGCGGCCTGTCGTCACGCGGGCCGTTGAAACGCGGACGGTCACCACCGGGACGGTCG
>NZ_CAJSLV010000082.1:0-874 GCF_907177275.1 Actinacidiphila cocklensis | reverse complement strand
TCCCGACGGAACCCACCGCCACCACCCGGGCGGTCACCCTCACGACGCGGACCACGCGGACGGTCATCACGCCGATCGTCAAAACGCGGCCGATCGTCACGGGGACGGTCGTCACGCGGACGGTCATCGCGGCGGAAGCCGCCGCCACCGCCGGCGCCGGGGCGGTCGCCTTCGCGACGCGGGCCGCGCGGGCGGTCGTCGCGCCGGTCGTCACGGGGGCGGTCATCACGGCGGTCGTCACGGGGACGGTCGTCACGTCGGTCATCGCGGCGGAAGCCGCCACCGCTGGGACGGTTGCCGTCCCGGCGCGGGCCACCACTGCGGTAACCCCCGCGGTCGCCACCGCCGTTAGGGCGCGAGTCCCGGCGTTCGGGACGCTCGGGCCGGTCTTCAGGCGAGTTGGACATCGACGTGACTCCTCGAATCGTGCTGCTGTAGTACAAGTCTCCCGTAATCACGGGGAAGATGCGCTCTGTGAGCGCGACGCAAAAAGACCCCTGGTCCGGCGCTGAGGCCAGGACCAGGGGTCTGGAAAGATTGTTCGGCGGTGTCCTACTCTCCCACAGGGTCCCCCCTGCAGTACCATCGGCGCTGAAAGGCTTAGCTTCCGGGTTCGGAATGTGACCGGGCGTTTCCCTAACGCTATGACCACCGAAACGCTATCGGGTAGGTCCCACCGCGCCGGTGGGGCCTCGACAGAGTCCAAGCGAACAAGCACACTTTTCAGTTAAGTGATCTGTTCAACCGGTGCGACTGTTCGCAACCCGGGAACCAAACAGTGGACGCGAGCAACTGAGGACAAGCCCTCGGCCTATTAGTACCGGTCAGCTCCACCCCTTACAGGGCTTCCACATCCGGCCTATCAACCCAGTCG
>NZ_CAJSLV010000081.1 GCF_907177275.1 Actinacidiphila cocklensis | reverse complement strand
GGCCGACCGCAGCTCCCGGCACACCGAGATCCCGTCGCCGTCGGGCAGCCGCACGTCCAGCACCGCGACGTCGGGCCGCAGTGCCGGCCCGCGGGCCACCGCGTGGTCCGCGGTGCCCGCCTCCCCGACGACCTCGATGTCCGGCTCCGCGTCCAGCAGGTCGTGGACACCCCGGCGTACGACCTCGTGGTCGTCGACCAGGAAGACCCGGATCGGGGAGTCGGGGGAGAACTGCCGTGCGTCGCTCATGTCGGACCCTCGCCCTGCCGTCTGCCGCCTCGGACTTCCGATCATCAGCCCTTCGACGCCTCTCGCACTAGGGCCGAACGGACCCCGGTGAGTCGGACACCGGGACCGCCGGAGAGCCCGCAGAGGTCGCGGTGCAGGTAGATGTCGAGGAAGGTGACGGTGGAACGGCGGCTCGGGCCGGCCGGGCATGGTCAGTGACGGGCAGAGGCGAGGTGAGGTCGATGAGCACGCCGCACGTTCTCGTCGCGTATGCATCGAAGAACGGCTCGACGGAACAGATCGCCGGGTGGATCGCGGACGTCCTGTCCGCCCGGGGGACGGTGGCCGACGTACGGCCGGCTGGGCAGGTGGACGGTCTGGCCGGATATGACGCCGTAGTGCTCGGCTCCGGGGTGTACGCGGGCCGCTGGCTGCGGGACGCCACGCGTTTCGCGCGCCGGAATCGCAAGAGGCTGCGGGAACTGCCGGTGTGGCTGTTCAGCAGCGGACCGCTCGACGCCGAGGTGGCCGATCGCGCGCCCGCCCTCGTCCGCGGCGCCGTGCGGGTCGCCGACATGGTCGACGCCGCCGATCAGGTGACATTCGGCGGCCGGTTGGACGACAGCGCGCGCGGTTTCGTCGCCCGGCAGATCCTCAAGCAGGGCAAAGGGGGTGACTTCCGGGATCGGGATCGGATCCGCGCCTGGGCGTCGGGCATCGCCGACCAGATTGCCGCAGCGTGGGGCCGATCGGCGTGAGGCGGTTCGTGCGTGACGGCTCTCCTCGCGTCTCCGCCCCGGTCAGTCCGGCCCGGGTTCGACGTCCTCCAGGACGTCTCGGACGGGCCGACGGGGGCTTGCCGGGCCTTCCGGGCCGTAGCCGAGCCTGATGAGCATCTGCACGTGCCGGCCGCCCCCGCGCGGGTCGCGAAGCGCCCACCTGATGTCGGGCCACTCGAGCCCCTGGTGGAGCAGCGAGGCGCGCACACCGTGGACGGTGGCGACCAGCAGGGCGCGCTCCAAGGCCTGTCCGGCCCGCAGCCAGTCCGCGTGGTGGTCGTGGGTGGTGGTCAGCACTGCGATGACGGGGTGCTGCTCGAAGCGGGTCGAAGGCTGCTGGTCGGCCGGGCGGAGCGCTGAGAAGTCCCGTACCGGCAGTCGCGCGTTCGCGTCCTGCGGGCCGAGCACCGCACCGGGCAGTCCGTCCTGGGCGCCGTCGCGTACCCAGCTGCGGCTCTCCGTACGATGTTTCGGGTCACTCACGGCGAAGCGCTCGGCCTCCGCGGTGAGCTGGAGGATGCGGCTGGTCTCGCCGGGCTCCGGCAGGCGCAGCCGCGCGCCTTCTGCGTCGGCCGCCTGTGCGATCTCGCTGAGGACGTCCGCCGGGACCTGCCGCCCGGAGAAGGGGACCCGGGAGCTGTGCCGGCGCCACAGGGCGTCGTAGAAGTCTTCGTCGAGGTGCCGGGCGGTTCGGGGCGCACCTGCGAGCCGTACGGACACGAGGTGGTCCGGTTCGCTCGGCCGGGGAAGCAGCCGTATCACCGGCTCCCAGCCGAAATGCCGGACGGCGACCCGCAGATTGAAGACGGCGGCACCCACCGATATGTGCAGGGCGCGGCCCTGCGGGTCCGCCTCCCGCAGCGCCCGCTCCGGCGCGGCGCGGACCTCGATCGTCGAAGTGTCGGGGTCGAGCCGATACCGCCAGGGCTGTGTGTTGTGGAGGGAGGGTGCCGCCACAGCCGCCCGGATGAGTGTCTCCAGCGTCGCCGCGTCCAATGTCGTGGTCTGCATACCGGTCTCCTTGCGCCGCCTCACCTTCCAGCATCACGACGGGCGAGCCGGCGCGGCAGGGGTCCGTCGGTCACCGGTCCGGGGCCGGTCGGCCCCACGGCGGTGTAGCGGGGGTTTGCGCGGCGGAGGCGGCCGCACCATCAAAGGGCCGTTCGGCCCAGGGGCAGGGGCCGTAGGCCCCCAGCGGCGACATCGCAGTGCACAAGACAGTAATGGCGTACCGAGCCCCTACCATCTGAAACAGCAGGGAGTCATCATGGCCGTCCACGACCACGCCCGGCAGCGCACCGGATTCCACCTTCCCACCTGGAACAGGACATTCGCCGACGGCGGGAGTGGCACGGCGACCGCCGCCGCCGACGCCACCTTCGCCGCCAGGTCGCTGGCCGCCGTGCGAATCGCGATCGGCTTCATCTTCCTGTGGGCCTTCCTCGACAAGACCTTCGGCTGGCACTACGCCACCCGATCCGGCAAGGACTGGATCGATGGTGGCTCGCCCACCAAGGGCTTCCTGTCCGGTGTCTCGGCCGGCCCCCTCCAGTCCTTCTTCCACGACATAGCCGGAAAGGGCTGGACCGACTGGCTGTTCATGCTGGGCCTGCTCGGCATCGGCGTCGCCCTCGTGAGCGGCGTGGCCCTGCGCCTCACCGCCGTCGCCGGGACTGCCCTGATGGCGATGATGTGGGCCGCCGAATGGCCGCCCGCACAGCACCTGTCGAGCGGCGGCCCCAGCATGTCCTCCAACCCGCTCGTGGACTACCACGTCATCTACGCCCTGGCGATGATCCTCTTCGCGCTCACCGCCGCCGGTACCACCTGGGGCCTCGGTCGCCTCTGGGCACGGATCCCCTTCGTGCACCGCAACCCCTGGCTCCGGTGATCCACGGGACCCGAAGAGATCGGGGCACCGCCACAACGGCGGTGCCCCGCACGGCTGTCCACGAGCTGGTTCCTACGGTGAGCTGAACCGCCGACGACCGGGGTCCTCCCGTGCACACCGTGCCGGAGGACCCCGGTCAGCCGCCCGCCCGGCTCAGCGCCGCGGGGCGAGGAGCAGTGGGCAGCGGGTGTGATGGGCTACCGCATGGGGAACGCCGCCGAACCGTCGGCCGGTACGTGCCTCACCGCGGCCGACCACCAGCAGACCCGCGCCGCCGGAGGCCCGCACCAGCGCGTCCGCAGGTGCCAGCAGACGCAGGTCCGGTAGGACGTCCACGGCCGGGTACTTCTTCTTGCCGCCGCGCAACGCGTCCTCCAGCACCTGCAGTTCCTGGTCCTCGCACTCGGCCCGGTCCTCCTCCACGGGCATCAGCGGCCGCTCGTCGAACGGGGCCGGAAGGCGCCAGCCGCTCACCGCCCGCAGCCGTGCCTCCCGCCGCCGGGCCGCGTCGAACGCGAGGTCGAGCGCCTGCGGGTCCGGGTGGTGCCCGTCGACGCCGACCACGACCTCCCTTACGCCGCTGTCGTGCGCCCAGCCGACCGGAACGAGTGCCACCGCGCAGTGCGAGCCCGCCGCGACGCCCAAGGCGACGGATCCGAGCCGCAGCCCGGCGAACCCGCCGCACCCCCGCGCCGCGACCACCACGAGCTCCGCCCCGCTGCCTACATCGTTGAGCACCTCTTCTGGGACACCTGTGAGCTCCCGCCCCACCACATCGAGACGAGGGTGCAGGTGCGCCACCTCCGCAACCGCCTTCTCCATGAGCCGCACAGCCGACGGCTGGCCCACGTCTGCCTCCGGCGCACTGCCGAACACGGCACCGTGGCGGGGCACCACCATCACCACACGCAGCGCGTACCCACGCGCCACAGCCTCGCCCGCCGCCCAGTGCAGAGCTGCCAGACTCGCGTCCGACCCGTCGGTCCCAGCCACCACATAGCGCGTCACTGCGTCCCGCCTCCCGCCTCCCGCATCAGTCCCGTGGTATCGGCTCCGCGGGTACTCCCTTCCCACACTCGCCGATCCCGCCCGGTCGGGCCTACCGGCTGATCGGCCCGCACCGGGATCCAGAGGTCCCGCCGGGCGACGAGGCGCTCCAGGTCGTGCCGTCCGCGGTGACCGCGAAGGCGCGGGTGCCAGGCAGCGACTCCAGCCAGCCGTGCCCTCTCCACCCCCACCCCTTGACCAGCCCGGTGGGGTCGAAGCCGTCTGCGTACGGCGCTGAACCAGCCGTCGCCGCGCCGCTCGGCCGCCTCGCAGAGCCCGAGCACCTCCCAGGCCTCGGGGGGCACGCGGACAGCGCCGGTGTCCCGGCCGCCAGCCGGCTGACCTGGCTCTGCGGCCGGTAGGTCGAGAAGACCTCGTCGACGTGGCCGAGCCGGCGTGGTCGGCCAGACGAAGACCGTCGTGCTGACGTACCCGGCATGCTCGAGGGCACGATCGGCGGGCTGCTCCTGCTCGGCCTCAAGCCGCACACGACCAGCGCCACCACCGCCCACATCGCGGCGCCGGCGTCCAGCCAGTCCGCGATCAGGAGATCACCGGCTTCGCCGTCCCCCAGCTCACCCAGGAGGCGCCGGCGGCGCAGAGCCCGCGGATCGACACCGTCTCGGGGGCGACGTACACCAGCGAGGGCTACATCCAGTCCCTGCAGAGCGCCCTGGACCGGGCCGGTGGCTGACGGCGGTGCCCGGCTGCGCCGGGTCGAGCACACCACGGGTACGGGCCTGGACCGGGTGTCCCCACCGGACGAGGGCGACGTGGACGACCGGCAGGCACACCGTGTAGCGGCCCAAGGAGGAGTGCCGGCGGGCCGTCGACCTCACCCGGCTCGTGCTGGACGCCGTCGACGACCCGCGCGGTGGGACCCGGCCACCGCTGGGCACGCCACCTGCCGGAAGCCCCGATCACGACGGCCGGCGACCCGCTACGGCTCCAGCAGGGTCACCGGGAACCTGCTCGCTGACGCCGGGCTGCACACCCGGCTCGGCAGCCGGGTCACCGTCCGGCTCCGGCAGGACGAGGCGGCCTCCCGCCTCGTGGTCGAGGACGACGGCCCCCGGTAACCCCCAGGTCATCTGCGACACCGTCGTCGAGCGCTTCGCCCGCGCCGACCACACCCGACCGGGGCCGGAAGGCCACGGCGCCGGCCTCGGCCCCGCAATCGTCCGCGCGGGCGCCACCGCCCATAACGGATCGGCAGAGGTACGAAGCCGCCCGGGCGCGACCGCGTTCATCGCCACACCGCCCAGGCACTACCAGCCGGGCGGGCAAACCCTCGGTTTCGTGCGTGCCCGTCAACCGTGGTGGCCTTCGGCGGACTTGTCGTAGCTGTCGTGCCAGGCCGCCTTGGCACCGGACTCGCCGATCCGATAGACGTCCACGACGGCACCGGCGGAGACAGCGACGGCCAGCACGACGGCCGCCGTGCGCAGCACGGTCGGCGAAGTCCAGCGGGCAGCGCCCGCTGAGGACACGCCCTCGGCCGTCTCTGCGCTCTGCGCGAGACGGCGGCCCAGCCACCAGATGGCGAGCGTTATCAGGAAGAGAGCGACGGCCCAGGGCAGCAGGCCGTCGCCCAACTCCGTGTGCTTGCGTACCAGCGGATCATTGCCGACCCGCGACTCCAGCCACTCGCCCGCATGCGTGGTGACTGGCACCAGCCCCAGCGTCACGAGCCCGAGCAGCGGCAGCGCCAGACCCATGCGCCGGGCAAACTGGGGCCGAACCGCACCGACCACCGCGGCCAGTGCGGTCAGCGGCACCAGCACCACAACTGCATGCACGAAGAGGACGTGCGCGGGCAGACCGTCGATGTGTGTCAGGCTCATGGGCGTCTCCACGGAAGAGGGCGTGCGCGAGGAGCCCGCCGGGAGATCCCGACAGGCGCCGCTCACGGAGAGATCGCAGCCTTCCACGCCAACTTCTGAGCTTCTTCTGAGTGTCGGACGTCGGTTCCTTCGGCGACGGGCGCGCCGGTGGGGCCCAAATCTCGGAGTCGGTCCTTGGCCTGCGGGTTCGTGGTGATGTCAGCCGGCATCCGGTACTGGTTGACGAGCCCGCCGGCGATGCTGCCCTGCTGGGCCGCGGGCAGATGCATGCGGGCGAAACGGCGGGAGGTGTCCTCGGAGGATCTCAGGGCCGTCACGCACATCATGCGGGCCATGTGGCGGTCGTTGTCGTTGATCAGGCTCATCCGCCCGCCGGTGGCCCCGATCGCGGGGCGCAGGTCGACATCGCAGTGTCCGAGGCAACCGCGTTCCTGCGGCAGACCTCGATGCTGGTGCCCTTCGGGGCGGAGGCCTGCATGGCTGCGACGTCGGCGAGAAAGTCAACTGCCCCAAGCACTCGTGCCGCAGTGCGGCTTCTCAGGGCTGCGGTTTCGTCCACACGGCGTTCGACGCCGACAGTCGGTGCGCGGTCAGGGACGTCACCACGAGCAGCAGCAGCGAGAGGCCCAGAGGGACGGCGAGTTCGGAGTGCAGTAGCAGTACAGCACCAGCCAGCGCTCCCAGGAACATGACCAGTACCGAGAGGATTCGCCGCCCCGGTCGAGGTGCGGCGCCGCCGGCTGGGTGGGAGTCCGCGGCCAGGCCCGTCAGTGTCAGGGTCAGGACGGTCGTGGTCAGGTCGGGGACGCCCAGGCGCCGGGCGACCGCGTTCTGTATGCCCATGGCGAGGCCCAGCACCACGATCAGGGTGTACTGGACTGCGGTGGGCACGTCGCCGTGGGACACCAGGGCCGTGACGACGGCAACGGCGACCAGCGCGGACTGGATCGCCGCGGTGACGGCGAGCAGCTGCCCGCGATGCGCCGCGAACCGGGCGCCGAGCCGGCCTCCCGCCAGCGCACCGACGAGGAAGGCGGCGATCGCGACGACGGAGGCGAGTGCGGACAGGCCTTCGGCGCCGGCCAGAGCGAACCCCAGGAAGACCACGTTTCCGGTCATGTTGGCAACGAAGACATGCCCGAGCGCCAGGTAGCTGACGGCGTCCACCAGGCCGGTCACCGCCGTCAGCATCAGCATGAGCGGCGGCAACGGGCCGTCTCTGTCGCCCTTGGGCGGCGCCAGCGTGCGGGCCACATCAGTCAGCAGCTCAGGCATGCCGAGTTGTTCCTTCCGTCTCGGAGGAGGGATGCAGCACCACACGTGTGAGCAGTCCGCTGGCAGGTTCCACCACGCTATTTCCTGCAGATGTCTCCATGTGTTCCGGGAGTGCACTGGAACCGTGCCGACCGTGCACTGTGCCTCGGGGTGCACTGTCAGGTGAGGGCCAGTGCACGGGTGGGTAATTCTGCTCGCTCAGGGGATCTAGCGTGGGCAGCGGAATCCGCGCAGGTCCATTGCATCTGCCTCGGAGTCGTTGCGGGCGCACCCACGACCGCCCGGTCCGTGAACCGGCCGTTGGCGCGCGGGCCGCGGTGGTCTTCGCCGGACCCGACAGCCCCCGCTCACCAGCACCAAGGAGAGAGAGAAATGAACATGGCCACCGAGCACACCCCTACGGTCGTCCTCGTGCACGGCGCCTTCGCCGACGCCGGCAGCTGGTCAGGCGTCATCGCGGAGCTGCAGGACCACGGCGTTGCAGTGGTGGCACCGCCCAACCCGCTGCGCGGCCTGGTCTCCGACGCTGCCTACATCGCCTCCGTGGCGTCTCAGATCGACGGTCCGGTGGTCCTGGTGGGCCACTCCTACGGCGGTGCGCTCATCACTGTGGCCGGTACCGCGGCAAACGTCGTCGGACTCGTCTACGTCGCGGCCTACGCCCTCGAAGAGGGCGAGAGCCTCGGCGAGCTCCAGGGCCGCTTCTCCCTCTCGGCGCTGGTGAGCAACCTCAAGGAGGCGACCTACCCCGTCGAGGGCGCCGAGCCCGCGGTCGAGGTCACCATCGAGCCCGAGGCGTTCCCGGCCATCTTTGCCGCGGATGTCCCGGCCGCCGTCACCAAGGTCCTCGCGGCAGCTCAGCGCCCGCTGGCCGCAGGCGCGTTCGGCGAAGCGGCCTCGGCCGCCGCATGGAGGACCAAGCCGTCCTGGGCTCTCATCGCCGGCGCGGACCAGGCGATCAATCCGGAGGTGGAGCGCTTCGGCGCTCAGCGGGCCGGGGCGACGATCGTCGAGCTCGACGGTGCCTCGCACGCGGTCGCCGTCTCGCAGCCCAAGGCCGTGGCGGAGCTGATCCTCGACGCGGTACGCGCGACGAGCTAGCCGGTTTCTCCAGGGGTGCGGACCGACCTCGGCCGGTCCGCACCGCTCGTCGCGAGTCCCCCGCCACGAGCGGTGGTCCGCACCGCTCGTACAGGCGTCCCTTTGCCACGAGCCGCAGCGACGATGCCGGCGACGGCAGCGATATCGAGTTCAGGGACGCGCCCCGAAAGCCTCCCGGAGAGAGTCCGAGTGACACCAGAGCCACGCAGTTCAGCAACGATCCAGTTCGGGATCTTCGCGGTGGGTGACGTCACCACCGATCCGACCACGGGCAGGACGCCGAGCGAGCACGAACGGATCAAGGCGATCACCGCCATCGCGCTCAAGACCGAGGAGGTGGGGCTGGACGTCTTCGCGACCGGCGAGCACCACAATCCGCCCTTTGTGCCGTCGTCACCCACGACGATGCTGGGCTGGATCGCGGCCCGCACCGAGAACCTGATCCTGTCCACCTCCACCACCCTGATCACCACGAACGACCCGGTGAAGATCGCCGAGGACTTCGCGATGCTCCAGCACCTGGCCGACGGCCGCGTCGATGTGATGATGGGGCGCGGCAACACCGGGCCGGTCTACCCCTGGTTCGGCCAGGACATCCGGCAGGGCATCCCGCTCGCGGTGGAGAACTACGCGCTGCTGCACCGGTTGTGGCGCGAGGACGTGGTGGACTGGGAGGGCCGGTTCCGCACCGCGCTGCAAGGCTTCACCTCCACGCCGCGGCCGCTGGACGGCGTACCGCCGTTCGTCTGGCACGGTTCCATCCGCTCGCCGGAGATCGCCGAGCAGGCCGCGTACTACGGTGACGGCTTCTTCCACAACAACATCTTCTGGCCGTCCGACCACACCAAGCAGATGGTCGACCTGTACCGCACGCGATTCGCGCACTACGGGCACGGCACGCCGGAACAGGCGATCGTGGGGCTCGGCGGGCAGGTGTTCATGCGGAAGAACTCGCAGGACGCGGTCCGCGAGTTCCGCCCGTACTTCGACAACGCCCCGGTATACGGCCACGGGCCGTCGCTGGAGGACTTCACCGAGCAGACGCCGCTGACCGTCGGCTCGCCGCAGCAGGTGATCGAGAAGACGCTGTCCTTCCGCGAGTACGCCGGTGATTACCAACGCCAGCTCTTCCTGATGGACCACGCGGGCCTGCCGCTGAAGACGGTCCTGGAGCAGATCGACATGCTCGGTGAGCAGGTCGTGCCGGTACTGCGCGAGGAATTCGCCAAGGGCCGCCCGGCAGGCGCGCCGGACGCGCCCACCCATGCCTCGCTGGTCGCCCGGCGCGACGCGGAGGCCGCCGGCGGGGCCGGGAAGCAGACGGAGTCCGTCAAGTGAACCGCGAACCGATCAAGCTCGTGGTCGTCTCGGCGGGGCTGAGCACCCCGTCCTCCTCCCGGCTGCTCGGCGACCGGCTCGCCGAGGCCGTGCGGCAGTCCGCAGCGGACGGCGGCCGCCCAGTCGAGGTGCGGGTGGTCGAACTGCGCGACCTGGCAGTGGACGTCGCCCACAACCTGGTCGCCGGCTTCGCCGGGCGCACCCTGGCGGAGGCGATCGAAGCGGTGGCCCAGGCCGACGGGCTCATCGCCGTCACGCCGGTGTTCAGCGCGTCGTACAGCGGGCTGTTCAAGTCCTTCTTCGACGTGTTCGACAACGACGCGCTCACGGGCACGCCCGTCCTGATCGCCGCTACCGGCGGCACCGCTCGGCACTCACTGGCGCTGGAGCACGCCCTGCGACCGCTCTTCACCTACCTGCGCGCCGTGGTCGTGCCGACCGCCGTCTACGCCGCCTCCGAGGACTGGGGCGGCAGCGGTGACCCGCTGATCGACACACTGCCGACCCGGATCGCCCGCGCCGCGGGCGAACTGGCCGGCCTGCTCCTGGCAAGGCCGCCCGCGCCCCGCGCGGCGGCGGGTGCGGTCGTCCAGTTCGAGCAGCAACTGGCCGCCCTGCGGCCCGAGTAGGAAAGAGCAGCACCATGGCAGCACGAGTCGCGGACAACCCGGACAAGTCGCGCTACGAGATCTTCGAGGCGGTGGACGAGGGGGGCGCGCAGCAGCGTGCCGGTTTCGCCGAGTACCACCTGTACGGCAACGAGATCGCGTTCATCCACACCGAGGTGGACCCCCGCTTCGGTGGCAGGGGCCTGGGCGGGATCCTCGTCCGCGGCGCGCTGGACGCGGCGCGCGACCGGGGGCTGGAGGTCCTGCCGTTCTGCCCCTTCGTCCGGGGCTGGATCGGCAGGCACCCCGAGTACCGGGAGCTGGTCCCCGAGGGCCAGCGCGCGCGCTTCGGTTTCTGACTCCCGCTCCGGCCTCCGAGGATCGGGGGAGCCGAAGGACCGGTCGACGGTATGGGTCGGGTCGGACGCGAGCGGGTGCCCGTATTCAGGTGGAGCGCACAACACTGAGGGACTTCCTCGGGCACAGCTCACGACGAACGCCGCGTGCGGCTGTCGCTGGCGTACAAACGGGGCCGACCCCGGCAACCTGGAGCTGACCTGCGCCATCAACGGTGAGGAAGTGCAGCACGGGTACACCGGGCACCTCATCATTCTGCGGCAGAGGTTCGTCGACCCGATCGCAATTCTCCCCCCGACCACCTCGACGGCGATTTCCGACTGATTCTGAGAGAGAAGACACATGAAGGGAACCATCATGCGAACGCGCATCGGCCTCCTGGCCACTGCTGCCGCGATGACGCTCGCCGGGACCGCCGTCGGCCCCGCGCTCGCCTCCGGTACCGACTCGACGGCGGACGCGCGCTTCGTGACGCACCTGGACATGGCCGCCGGCCAGCGGCCGGAGAACATCACTCTGGAGTCCGGGGGTGCCGTGGACGTCACCTTCGCCTACAGCCGTCAGGTCGCCCGCATCAGTCCCGACGGCCGGGCACGCATACTCGCGACCCTGCCGGAGCCCCCGGCCGGCGCCACTACCCCCGCGTTGTCGTCTCCGTTCCTTGGCGGAATCGCCCGTGCCCACGACGGGACGCTGTACTTCCTGTACGCCACGGGCAGCAACAACCTGACCGGCCTCTGGCGTCTGTGTCCGGGCGGTACCCCGAGGCGCATCGCCGCGCTGCCGGCCGCGGGCCTGCCCAACGGACTCGCCTTCGACGAGACCAAGGGACTGCTCTATGCGGCCGACTCGGTGCTGGGCACCGTCTGGCGCATTCCGCTGACCGGGGGTACGCCCACCAGGTGGGCCACGGCACCCGAGTTGGCCGCCGCGGGGTTCCTGGGCGCCAACGGAGTCAAGATCCACAACGGTGCAGTCTGGGTATCCAACCTGGACAAGGGCACCGTGCTGCGCATCCCGATCGCCCGCTACGGTGGCGCCGGCCCGATCGAGACGCGGGCCACCGGTCTCGTCAACATCGACGACTTCGCATTCACCGGCCGCGGTGACACACTGCTCGCCGCGATCAACGCGGACAACGAGGTGGCCCTGGTGAGGCCGAGCGGTAGTCACACCGTCGTGCTGACCGGCGTCGACGGGCTGGAGAACCCCACCTCCCTCGCGATACGGGGCAATACGGCCTACATCGCCAGTGGCGCCTACTTCACCAACAACGACCCCAACATCCTTGCCGCCCGGATCACCTCCGGCAGCTAGGACTGCGGAGGGCGGCCCCATCCGGGCCGCCCTCCGCACACGCGTCGACCGCCGACCCGGCCCAAGGCTCCGGCAGCGTGTACGACCGTGACGGACCACCCGTGCGTGACACCGGCTTCATTTCCTTTACGACCCGTTCGCGACCGCGCCCATGGGGACGACGGTTGCCACGCTGGCAGCCGGGGCACTGGCCGTCTGGGCGGACTGGCGCGCTGCTTTCGCCAAGACCGCTGTCGGGACCGCCGTATTCCTGGTGCTTCTTCGGGGTGTCCTGCTGCCGGCCGGCGACGGAGCACGTCGCGACGTCCGCAGCGCCTTCACCGCCTGGCCCCTGTGGACTTCTTGTCTCGGGTTTCTCGAGGGCGCGATTCTGCTCGACGGAACCAGGGAGTGGCCGAGGCGAGGACCACTCCTGGTGGGCACTGTCAGGCCGTAGCGTGCGTGCGCGCGGTCGCCTGCCGCTCGCAGGGGGGTGTGGTGCTCGGGTCCAGCGAGGCCCCATGACCCCACCCCCCGACCCCTGGTAGGGCTGCTCAGCCCAGATCGGCCAGTTCCTTGCCGTTCGTCTCGCGGACGAACCTGCTGATGAAGCCGAACGACAGTACGGCGAACGCGGCGTAGAAGCTGTAGGTGGCCGACAGGTTCCAGTCCGACATGCGCGGGAAGCTCTCGGTAACCGCCCAGTTGGCGATCCAGTTGAACGCGGTGGCCGCGGACATGGCGGCGGCGCGGATCCTCAGCGGGAACATCTCGCCGACCATGACCCACAGGATGACGCCCCAGGAGACGGCGAAGAAGAAGACGAAGGTGTGCGCGGCGATCAGTGCCACTGTTCCCTGCGCGTCCGGGATGGACAGGCTGCCACCACTGCCGGTCTTGTAGGAAAACGCCCAGGCGGCCAGGGCGAGAGAGACCGCCATTCCGGCCGACCCGATGAGAGCCAGCGGCTTGCGGCCGATCCGGTCGATGAACAGCATCGCCACCACAGTTCCCACGATGTTGACCACCGAGGTGGACAGGCTGATCAGCAGCGAGCTGGACTGCTCGATTCCCACCGACTGCCACAGGACCGAGGAGTAGTAGAAAATCACGTTGATGCCGACGAGTTGCTGGAAGACAGCCAGACCGATGCCGGTCCAGACGATCGGCAGGAGACCGAAGCGGCCACCGAACAGGTCGCCGATGCGGGGCTTGTCATTTCCGTCCAGGGACCGTCGGATCTCCGTGATCCGGGCCTGTGTGTCCACGTCGTCCCCCTCCACGTCGCGCAGCGCGGCGCGGGCCTGGTCCAGGCGTCCGGTGGTGATCAGGAAATGCGGAGACTCGGGAATGCGGCTGGTGAGGACGACGTAGACGACGGCTGGAACCACGGCGGCCATGAGCATCCACTGCCACGCCTCCAGCGGGCCGAGGGAACTCTGGCTCGCTCCTCCGGCGCGTTGGGCGATGACCCAGTTGACGAGTTGGGAGGCGGTGATGCCCAGCACGATCGCGGCCTGCTGGAAGGAGGCAAGACGTCCGCGGTACCGAGCGGGGGCCACCTCGGCGATGTAGGTCGGGCCGATCAGGGACGCGAGCCCGATCGCCACACCGCCTACGCCTCGCCAGACTCCCAGGCCCCAGACGGAGAATGGCATCGACGAACCGATCGCGCTGATGGCGAAGAGGGCGGCGGCGATGTGCATGACGCGCAGTCGGCCGATGCGATCGGCGAGACGGCCGGCGACGGCCGCCCCCACGGCGGACCCCACGAGAGCGGAGGACACTATGGTGCCGGTCTCCGAGGACGAGATGTCGAAGTGGTGCTGGATTCCGGTGACGGCGCCATTGATGACGGCGCTGTCGTAGCCGAAGAGAAAGCCTCCGATCGCCGCGGCGGCGGCGATGAAGGTGACGCGGCGGAGGCTTGGGCCGGCCGGCTGCACCGCGGTTCGGATGTCCTGGGATGCGCTGGAGGTCATGGGAGCGTGCTCCGTTTCGAGGCGCCCCGTCCGGCATGCCGAATGCCACCGGCCGGGGGAGTGATGGAAGCTGTCGGGATCAGAAGGCTGCGAAGGTGGCGGGTGCCTCGGCGACGGAGGGGTGCCTGCTGTTCCACTCGGTGATCACAGGGCGGCCGTGCTCGGTACCGAGGTGGCTGACCGCCCCGGTGTCGATGCGGAACAAGGCACCGGCGGCGGGCGGCAGGCCCAGACGCCGGGAGGTGAGTACCCGGAGGAAGTGGGCGTGGGCGACGAGGACCACGTCGCCGCCTGCCGGGTCGTCGAGCAGCGGGCCGATCCGGGAGAGGACCCGGTCGGCGCGAGCACCGATGTCCTCCGGCTGTTCCCCGGGGTGCCCGGGCGGGCCGGGGATGACACCGTCGGTCCACAGGTTCCAGCCGGGGCGGGTGCGGTGGATCTGGGCGGTGGTGACGCCTTCGTAGCCGCCGTAGTCCCACTCGTGCAGGTCGGGTTCGATCGTGGCACGACGCAAGCCGGCGAGTTCGGCGGTGCGTTGAGCGCGCTGGAGCGGACTGGTCAGTATCAGGGCGGTCGGCCGTCCGGTGAAGTGCCGGGCGGCCGACCGTGCCTGGTCCTCACCACGCGCGGTGAGTGGCAGGTCCGTGTAGCTGGTGTGCCGACGCGAGACAGTCCACTCGGTTTCGCCGTGGCGGACCAGGACGAGGTCACCCATGGTGGGTCATCTTCTTTCGGGCCTTGTGCGGCCGGGAGGGATCAGGCGGCGAAGCCGGCCTTGAAAGCGCTCGTGAGCAGGACCACGCGCTCGGCCTGGTGGCGGGCGGCGTTGCGGGTCTGCTCGCCGATGGGGTTGTTGCCCTGGGCATCGACATGCGAGGTGCCGTACGGGTTGCCGTCGACGAACGTGACGATGAGCTGCGGTTGGGGCGCCGGCCCCAGGTGCCCGTGGGGGAGGTTCTCTTCCTTGGGGTCGACGACTCCGGCGGCGATCTTGGTGCCACCGAGGTCGACTCCGACAGTGGGGCCGTCAGTCTGCATGGTCACCAACGCCGTCCGTGTTCTCGACCGCGTGGCCGCCGAACTGGTTGCGCAACTGGGCGATCATCTTCATCTGCGGGGATTCGTTCTGGCGCGAGGCGAAGCGGGCGAAGAGGGAGGCTGTGATCGCCGGCAGCGGCACGGCGTGGTCGATGGCCGCCTCGACGGTCCAGCGGCCCTCGCCGGAGTCCTGGGCGAAGCCCCTGACCTTGTCCAGGTGCTCGTCCTGGTCGAGGGCGCCGACAGCGAGGTCGAGCAGCCAGGAGCGGATGACCGTGCCTTCCCGCCAGGAGCGGAAGACCTCGCGGACGTCGGTGACCGAATCGACCTTCTCCAGCAGCTCCCAGCCTTCGGCGTAGGCCTGCATCATCGCGTACTCGATGCCGTTGTGGACCATCTTGGAGAAGTGCCCGGCCCCCACCTTGCCCGCGTGGACGTAGCCGTACGGGCCCTCCGGCTTGAGCGCGTCGAAGATCGGCCGGACCCTGGCGATGTGCTCGGCGTCGCCGCCGACCATCAGCGCGTAGCCGTTCTCCAGCCCCCACACGCCGCCGGAGACACCCGCGTCGACGAAGCCGATTCCCTGGGCGAGCAGTTCGGCGGCGTGCCTCTCGTCTTCGGTCCAACGGGAGTTGCCGCCGTCGACGACGGTGTCGCCGGGCGCGAGGAGCTCTGCGAGTTCGTCGATGACGGACTGGGTGGGAGCGCCGGCCGGGACCATCACCCAGACCGTGCGCGGCGCTTGGAGTTTGTCGACCAGTTCGGACAGGCTGCCTGCGTCGGAGAGTTCGGGGTTGCGGTCGTAGCCGACGACGGTGTGGCCTGCGCGGCGGATCCGCTCGCGCATGTTGCCGCCCATCTTGCCGAGACCGACGAGTCCGAGCTGCATATCAGTTACTCCCGTGCTGTGCGTAGTCGGCCAGATCCCCGCTTCGCGGGGGCAGCGCGGTGTCATGCACCGATCTTCACGTCCTCGGCGGTGGCGCTCAGAGCGGCGGCGTAAGCCTCGTCCGGGTCGAGACGGCGCAGTTCCTCGGCGATCAGCTCGGCCGTGCTGCGGACGCGCAGGGCGACGGTGCGGGTGGGCTGGTGGGGGATGGACAAGGTGGCCAGGGCGCCCCCCGGGCGGTCGATGACGATCTCGCCGTCGGCGGTGTGCAACCGCACACCCGTGACGACGGGACCCTTGGTCACCACCCGCTGCACCGGCACCCCGAGCCGGTCGGCGAGCCAACGGGCCAGCAGTTCCGCGCTCGGATTCTCCGCCTCGCTCTCCACGACCGCCCGGGTCACCGTGGCCCGGGCCTGGTCGAGGGCCGCCGCCAGCATCGAGCGCCACGGGGTGAGCCGGGTCCAGGCGAGGTCGGTGTCACCGGGCGTGTACGTGGTCGCGCGTACGCCCAGCTCCCGGAGGGGCTCCTCGACGGCGTACGAGTCGGTGATGCGGCGGTGAGCCAGCGCGCCGAGCGGATCCTTCACCGGGACGGCGGGGGCGTCCACCGGCCACCAGACGACCACCGGCGTGTCAGGCAGCAGCAGGGGGACGACGACGGAGCCGGCGTGTTCGGTCAGCTCGCCGTACAGCCGCAAGAGGACGGTCTCGACGCTGCCCGCGTCGCTGCCGACACGTATCTCGGCGTCGAGGTGGGTCCTGCCGCGGCGCTGCTCTTTGCCGGTCGGTCGCTTGATGACTGCCAGGACGCGTGAGGGGTGCTCGCGGGAGGCGTCGGAAGCGGCCTTGACCGCGTCATGCGCGTTCTCCTCGTCCGTGACGATGACGAGGGTGAGCACCTTGCCGACGGCAGGGCTGCCGTTGGCCCGGCGTGCCTGGACCAGAGCTTTGTTGATCTTGCTGGCTGTGGTGTCGGTGAGGTCGATGTTCATGGCCGACGCCAGCTCCTTCCGTCTTGTGCGAGCATCTGATCCGCCTCGACCGGCCCCCAGCTTCCGGCCGGATAGTGGGCCAACCGGCCGTGCTTTTGCCAGTACTCCTCGATCGGGTCGAGGATCTTCCAGGACTCCTCGACCTCCTCGGTGCGGGGGAAGAGGTTGGCGTCGCCGAGAAGGACGTCGAGGATCAGCCGCTCGTACGCCTCGGGGCTCTCTTCGGTGAAGGACTCGCCGTAGGCGAAGTCCATGGTCACGTCGCGGATCTCCATCGAGGTGCCCGGCACCTTGGACCCGAAGCGGACGGTGACGCCCTCGTCGGGCTGGACGCGGATGACGATCGCGTTCTGGCCCAGTTCCTCGGTGGCCGTCGAGTCGAACGGGGAGTGCGGGGCACGCTGCAGCACGACCGCGATCTCCGTCACCCGCCGGCCGAGCCGCTTGCCGGTGCGCAGGTAGAAGGGGACTCCCGCCCAACGCCTGTTGTCGATCCCCAGCTTGATCGCGGCGTAGGTGTCGGTCTTCGACGCGGGGTCGATGCCGTCCTCGTCGAGGTAGCCGATGACCTGCTCGCCACCCTGCGAGCCCGCGGAGTACTGCCCGCGCACGGTGTGCCTGCCCAGGTCGGCGGGGAGCGTGGCGGCCTTGAGGACCTTCAGCTTCTCCGTGACCAGGGACTCGGCGTTGAAGGCGGACGGTTCCTCCATGGCTGTCAGCGCCAGGAGTTGGAGGAGGTGGTTCTGGATGACGTCCCTGGCCGAGCCGATGCCGTCGTAGTAGCCGGCGCGGCCGCCGATGCCGATGTCCTCGGCCATGGTGATCTGCACATGGTCGACGAAGGACCGGTTCCAGATCGGCTCGAACATCTGGTTGGCGAAGCGCAGCGCCAGGATGTTCTGGACGGTCTCCTTGCCCAGGTAGTGGTCGATGCGGAACACCTGGTCGGGCGGGAAGACCTCATGGACGACCTGGTTCAGCTCCTTGGCGCTGGCGAGGTCGTGGCCGAACGGCTTCTCGATGACCGCACGCCGCCACGAGCCCTCGGGGGCGTCGGACAGGCCGTGCTTCTTCAGCTGCCGCACCACCTGCGGGAAGAACTTCGGCGGAACGGAGAGGTAGAAGGCGTAGTTGCCACTGGTGCCCCGGGTCACGTCGAGCTCGTCGACGGTCTCGCGCAGCTTCTTGAACGCCTCGTCGTCGCCGAAGTCGCCGGGAACGAACCGCATCCCCTCGGACAACTGGCGCCAGACCTCCTTGCGGAAGGGGGTCCGGGCGTGTTCGCGTACGGAGTCGTGCACGATCTGGGCGAAGTCCTGGTGCTCCCACTCGCGGCGGGCGAAGCCGATCAGCGAGAAACCCGGCGGCAGGAGACCGCGGTTGGCGAGGTCGTAGACGGCCGGCATCAGCTTCTTGCGGGACAGGTCGCCGGTGACGCCGAAGATGACGAGACCGGACGGTCCCGCGATGCGGGGGAGGCGACGGTCCGCGGGGGAGCGCAGCGGGTTGGCCCAGCCGTCGACCCCGATGTCTGACATGGTGTCAATCTCTTTCAGTGGGAGGTTGCTTGTGCTCGGTGGTGGCGAGGGCCGACTCGGCGAGATGAGGCGCGCATCCGTCACCTTGTGCGGTGGCCACCTGGAAGGTCGACGGGGTGGTGGTGACACCCACCACGTGCCGCCGGCCGGCGCGTTCGGCGAGGTTGGCGGCCCCGGACCGCTTGCGCGACAGGCCGTCCAGCCAGATCGAGATGCCCTCGTCGGAGAGGCGCTCGAACGCTCCCGTGGTGCGGGTCGTTTCGGACAAGGCGATCATCTTCTTTCCGGCGATCGGATCAACCGCGGGCGGCAGCCAGTGATTCCCGGGCTGCGGCGGCGACGTTCTCGGGGGTGAAGCCGAATTCGGCGAACAGGGTCTTGGCCTCGGCGGAAGCGCCGAAGTGTTCGAGGGAGACGATGCGTCCCGCGTCACCCACGAACCTGTGCCAGGTCAGGCCGATCCCGGCCTCGACGGCGACGCGAGCCTTCACCGACGGCGGAAGGACGCTGTCGCGGTACTCGCGCGGCTGCTCCTCGAACCACTCGACGGACGGCATCGACACGACCCTGGTGCCGATCCCCTCGGCCTCCAGCAGCTCACGGGCGGCGACGGCGAGCTGGACCTCGGAGCCGGTGGCGATGAGGACGACAGCGGGGGTTCCCGTGGAGGAGTCGTCCAGGACGTAACCGCCGCGCGCGGCGTCCTCGTTGGGCGCGTAGGTCGGAACGCCCTGGCGGGTGAGGGCCAGGCCGTGCGGGGACGGATTGGCGGTGTGGCGCCTGAGGATCTCGCCCCAGGCGATGGCGGTCTCGTTGGCGTCGGCGGGCCGGACGATGTTCAGGCCGGGGATGGCGCGGAGCGAGGCGAGGTGCTCGACCGGCTGGTGTGTCGGGCCGTCCTCGCCGAGGCCGACGGAGTCGTGCGTCCACACGTACGTCACGGGAAGCCGCATCAGCGCGGACATGCGGACGGCGTTGCGCATGTAGTCGGAGAACACCAGGAAAGTGCCGCCGTAGACACGGGTGTTGCCGTGCAGCGCGATGCCGTTCATCTCTGCGGCCATCGAGAACTCGCGGATGCCGAAGTGGATGGTACGGCCGTACGGGTCGGCCTCGGGCAGCGGGTTGCCCCTCGGCAGGAAGGAAGACGTCTTGTCGATGGTGGTGTTGTTCGAGCCGGCCAGGTCGGCAGAGCCGCCCCACAGCTCGGGCAGGACCGCGCCGAGCGACTGGAGCACCCTGCCGGAGGCGGCCCGGGTGGCGACCGCCCTACCGGGTTCGAACACCGGCAGTGCGTGTCTCCAGCCCTCTGGCAGCTGACCGGCCACGACCCGGTCGAGGAGCTTCGCGCGCTCCGGTCGGGCGCCGCGCCACTTGTCGATCTGCCTGTCCCAGGCCGCGTGCAGCCCGGCGCCGCGGTCCAGGGCCGCGCGAGTGTGGGCGAGGACCTCGTCATCGACCTCGAAGGTCTTGTCAGGGTCGAAGCCGAGTACCCGTTTGGTTGCCGCGACCTCGTCCGCGCCCAGCGCGGAGCCGTGCGCGGCCTCGGTGTTCTGGGCGTCCGGGGCAGGCCAGGCGATGATGGTGCGCATGCCGATGATCGAGGGACGCCCGATCTCGGCGCGCGCCGCCTTGAGCGCCGCGTACAGCGCGTGCACATCGATGTCGCCGCTCTCAGCGGGCTCGATGCGCTGCGTGTGCCAGCCGTACGCCTCGTACCGCTTCAGCACGTCCTCGGAGAACGCGGTGGCGGTGTCGCCCTCGATGGAGATGTGGTTGTCGTCGTAGACGAAGACGAGGTTGCCGAGCTTCTGGTGACCGGCGAGGGACGACGCCTCGGCGGAGACCCCTTCCTCGAGGTCGCCGTCGGAGATGATCGCCCAGATGGTGTGGTCGAAAGGGGACTCGCCCGCGGGGGCGTCCGGGTCGAACAGGCCGCGCTCGTAGCGGGCGGCCATCGCCATGCCGACGGCGTTCGCGACGCCTTGGCCCAGCGGGCCCGTGGTGGTCTCCACGCCGCTGGTGTGGCCGTGCTCGGGATGGCCGGGTGTGAGTGAACGGTGGGTACGGAAGGACTTGAGGTCGCCCAGCTCAAGGCCGTACCCGGCGAGGAAGAGCTGGGTGTAGAGCGTCAGGGAGGTGTGGCCCGGGGACAGGACGAACCGGTCACGGCCGGCCCAGTCCGCGTCGGCCGGATCGTGACGCATCACCTTCTGGAAGATCGTGTACGCGGCCGGGGCCAGGCTCATGGCGGTGCCGGGGTGGCCGTTGCCGACCTTCTGTACGGCGTCGGCTGCCAGGATGCGGGCGGTGTCCACGGCCCGCTGGTCCAGGTCTGTCCATTCGAGACCGCGGCTTGAAGGCTTGCTCATCCTGATCAAGCTCTCTCTGTCGGCGTAGGGGTTCAGGTGTGCACGTGGTTGAGCTGCGGTCAGGCGCGGACAAGGGGTGTGTCGACCAGGTGCTCGGCCAGGAACCAGGCCTGCAGCTCACCGGTGCGGATCACCTGGGAGACCAGCAGGTCGTTGCTGCCGTCGTCGCCCAGCTCGGCAGACCGGGCAGCGGCGTCGTGTGCCTGGACGAGGATCGTCTCGTGGGCCTCCAGCAGCCGCGACAGCATGGCCGGGACCTCCTCGACCCCGTCCGGTGGCCGTGGGATGGAGGTGATCTCGCTGACGTGCCGCGGGTCGGCCACGGCCACACCGCCCAGGCTCTGCACCCGCTCGGCCAGGGTGTCGACGAGTTCCAGCTGCTCCCCGGCGTGCTTGTCCAGCACCAGGTGCAGCTGGTAGAAGGTCGCCCCGCGGACCAGCCAGTGATGCTTCTTGTAGAGGGAGTAGAGGATGTGCGTGTTCGCCAGCACCTGGTTCAGGCGCTGGCAGGCATACATACGCGTGTCGTAGGACAGTCCGATCGGGAACTGCTTGACGGTCCCGAACTCCTGGATGACCGCGCCCTTCTGATGCAGCCACGGCTGGCTGCTCCCCGGGGTGGTGTGAGTGCTCATGTAAGGGGTCTCCTGCAAGTGGATGGGTGCCGGCGTGTGCTTACGCATCGACGCTATGTCCAGCTCCGGGGCTCGTGTTGCCCGAGAATGCATGCGGATGTGCCCGGCAGTGCACGGGGGTTCGGCGGTGGCGGCCGGGTGGGAGGACCTGGCCGCATGTGAGGACCGCGTCTTCCGGACGGCGAACGAGCGGTGCGACACGGTGCTGGCGCCGGTGCTGAGCCAGCCGCCGTTTGCCCCCCGCACATGGCCCGCCACACATCTACCTCGCGCCCGTCGCGGATCTGCAGCTGCGCTCGCTGCCAGCCGGCTACGTGCTCGCGGGAGGCCCGGTGCCGGAGGATGAGCTGACCGGGTTTTTCGCGCGGCCGGCCCGGGGGAACGAGGGCATCCAGGGTCTGGACGACCGGCTGGTGGCCCGGTGAGCCGCGTGGTCGCCGGGCCACCCTGCCCGAGGTGGGGCGACGAAGAGATGACCTACGGGCCGGGCCGTCGACTGCCCGTGGCCGACCGTGCGGGTCGAGGGACACACGGCGAGCGCGGGTCGGATGACGAGGCAGGGCCGGTCCGAGCGGGCACCGGCCCTGTCCTGCGCCCGCCGTCCCGTCAGTAGGTCTCGGAGTCGGGGATCAGGTGTATCGCAGCCTCCTCGGCCGATGCCCCGGCGCCGTCCAGGCCGATGTCGAAGGCAATCAGGTCGGATTCGGTGTTCCCGTGGCTGCCCTCGTCAGGCGCGACCAGCCGTCCGGCGCGCTCGTCGCCGACCTCGTCGTCGATGAGTTCACCGTCGGTGTCCCAGGTGTCTCCGACACCGTCGCCTTCCGGGACACCGATGTCGGGCACCTCCTCGGACAGACGCTCGTCCAGACTCTCGCCCCGCAGCCGCTCCGAAGCCGTGACACCGGCGCGCTCCACGCCCCAGGGCCTCTCCGGAGGCGAGTAGCCCTCGTCAAGAGCCTGGTCGCCGGCCCGGTAGTCCAGGGTGTCCGACGCGTCGAGCAACCCGACGTCGTCCTGCACCCCGGAACCGTCCGGCTGGTAGACCTCGTCACCCATCGCTTCGTCGACCACTTGCGCTCCCTAGTCGCTCTCGGGCGCTGGAGGTTGGGGCTGGCCAATCCTCATCAGGCCCGTCCATTGCACGCACCGTCCTGGCGAAGGCGGTGCGGCCACAAGTGTCCCCCGGCGGCTCCCCTGACGTCGAAACTGTGCGCTCCTGAGCAAGGAGTGGGCGCCGGTGGATACGGCCGTGTCAGGAGCGGTCGGCCGCTCGGGCGGCGTCGAGGATGACGTCGGTCACGGCGTCGGGCCGGGTGATCAGTGACAGGTGACCGGCGTTGACCTTCGTGACGTGAGCGCCCGCACGGGTGGCCATGGCCAGCTGTTCGGCCGGTGGGATGACGTGGTCGGCGGTGCCGACCACGGCCCAGGAGGGGATGGTCTGCCAGGCGGGCGTACCGGACGGTTCGGATCCTGCGCTGACGGCGAAGGGGCGCTGACCGGCCGCCAGGAGTGCGGCCTGGGCGCCGGGGACGCCGTTGGCGAAGCAATCCGCGAATCCCTTGTAAGCACCGTTGGGCGCGGTCTTGAGGTAGGCGTCGTAGTCGCCCGCGGGCGAGCCCGGGTAGGGCACCAGGTTCAGGAACGTCGACGGGTCGGCGGTGACGCACGAACCGGGCCGGGCGGCGTTGATCTGGAACACGGTCTCGCCCTGGGCAGGGATGTAGGCGTCGTCGTAGACGAGTGCCTTGACCTGGGGATTGCCCGCGGCGGCATTGGTGATGACCACGCCGCCATAGGAGTGCCCCACCAGGACGACGGGGCCCTGGACGGTGGCCAGGTAGTCCTTCAGGGTCTGGGCGTCGTAGTCGACACCGCGCAGCGGGTTGGGCGGGGCGGCGACGGTGTACCCATCGTGCTGGAGGCGGCTGATCACCGCGTTCCAGCTCGACGCGTCCGCCCACGCCCCGTGGACGAGCACGATGGTCGGCTTGGCGCCGCGGTCCTCCGCGGTGGTCGCCCGCGCAACCACCTGGGTCGCCGGCACCAGTGCCCCGGCGGCGGCCAGGGCGCATGCGGCGGTCAGCACGCGGGACTTGCGCGTGCGCATTCCTCGGAGTCGCATAGTGGAGATCCTTTCCGTGGCCCCGTTTTGGGGCGGTATGAGTGGGCTCACCGAGCGTCGATGCGCTGCGGCGCCGGCTCGGGAGCGGACACGGCCGGGACGGTGAAACGGTCCGGCGTGCCCCGGAGGGCGAACCGATGGGCGGCTCGCCCCTGTAGTGGTGGCGGCTCCGCGCGGGTGCGGTTCGGGGGAGCTAGTCCGCGCGGCCGGCTGTTCCCTCGGTGAGGCCGGTGGCACGTACCGCGTCCATGATCAGGCCGGCGACCCGCGCCGGCTGGGACACGGCGACCGCGTGCGAGGCGCCCTCGGCTTCGATGACCGTCGCCGCGGCCCGCCGGGCGCCGAAACGCTCGACCTCGGGGTTGATCGCGTTGTCGGGCTCAGGCGGCGTGCAGCACGGCGCGCAGGGTGTCGGTGGCGAGCGTGATGGCGGCCTGCGCCGCGTGCGTCCCGCGCAGGGCGTTGAGCATCACGAAGTCGTGGATGATGCCCTGGAACCGCACGGCGGTGACGGGCACACCGGCCCCCCGGAGCTTGTTCGCGTACGCCTCGCCCTCGTCGCGCAGCACATCGGCCTCGCCGGTGATGACAAGGGCGGGGGGCAGTCCGGTGAGCTGCTCGGTGGTGGCACGCAGGGGAGAGGCCGTGATCTGGGCACGCTCGCCCTCGTCGGTCGTGTACTGGTCCCAGAACCACTGCATGCCGTCACGGCGCAGGAAGTAGCCAGTGGCGAACTGGTGGTACGAACCGGTGTCGAAGCTCGCGTCGGTGACCGGGTAGAACAGCACCTGCTGCACCAGCGGAACGTCGCCGCGCTCCTTGGCCATCAAGGTCAGCGCGGCGCTCATGTTGCCGCCGACCGAGTCTCCGGCCACCGCCAGCCGCGTACCGTCCAGGCCCTTGGAGGTGCCCTGCCGGACGATCCACTGGGCGACGGCGTAGTTCTGCTCGATGGCGACCGGGTAGCGGGCCTCGGGAGACAGGTCGTACTCCGGGAACACCACGGCGGCGCCCGCACCGACGGCCAGTTCCCGCACCAGGCGGTCGTGGGTGTGTGCGTTGCCGAACACCCAGCCGGCGCCGTGGATGTAGAGGACCACCGGCAGGATTCCCTCGGCGCCCGCGGGCTTGACGATGCGGGCACGGACGCTGCCCGTCGGACCGCCCGGGACAGTGATCCACTCCTCGTCGATCTGCGGCTTCTCGATCTCGCCGGACTGCACCTCGTCGACGGCCTTGCGCCCTGCGGCAGGGGGTATGCCGAACAGGTACGGCGGATTGGCGGTGGCCTCCGCGAATGCGGCTGCCTCGGGCTCCAGCACCGGCTGAACGGGCCTGACGGTCTCGGGCATGTGGATCTCCTGAATCGGTCATGGGGACACCGGCGCTTCCGGCAATGCGGCCAGATCCGTGAGCACATCCTGGAACCGCTGCCCGCCACGTTAAGCCTCCGGGTCCGCGGCAATTGTCCGTGCGCGCACCGCTGCTGTCGTCGCCGGGCACAGATGTCCTCAGCGTCGCGAGAGATGCTTTCGGCACGTCGATATGGTCCGCCGGAGCCAAACGGATCGGCGGGCGGGAACGAGGACTTCCGCCGTGACGGCTTCCGCGGTGGAACTCCGACGCGCTCGTCGCGGGAGGCCGTCAGATCGGTGCCGGATCGCCCGTTCGACCGCGTCGATGTCCTTCCCCGCGTATCGGATGCGATGATCACGCCCGGGGCGGATCTCCACAGGGGATGGCCGTCCGGCTCGCCTTCGGGAGTGGATATGGATCTGCGTCAGATGGAGGTTGTCGTCGCCGTCGCCGAGGAAGGACGGTTCACGGCGGCGGCACGGCGTCTGCATGTCGTGCAGTCGGCGGTGTCCGGTACGGTGCGCGCGCTTGAGAAGGAGTTGGGGACCCAGCTGTTCGACCGCACCACGCACCGGGTCTCCCTGACCGCGGCCGGTGAGGCGTTCGTGCCGGCTGCCCGCGCGGCGCTGCGGGCGGCGGACCAGGCCAGGGCGGCGGTCGACCTCGTACGAGGCGAGCTGCGAGGGCAGGTCACGGTCGGCACCATGCAAGGTGTCTGGGCCGGTCTGCACCATGCGCTGGCCGCGCTGCGGGCCGAACACCCCGGTGTGGTGGTCCGGCTGCGGCAGGCGGCGGTCGCCGACATCCGGGAGGCGCTACGCGACGGATCGGTGGACCTCGCGGTGGTCGCCTTCGACCGCCAGCAGCAGCGCGGGCTGGAGACCCGACTGCTGGCACGTGAGGAGATGGTGGTGGCGGCGTCGCTCTCCCGTGCCTTCGCCCAGGACGACCGGGTCACCTTCGCCGAGATCGCCCGGATGCCGTTCGTCGACTTCACGCCCGGCTGGGCGATCCGCTCCGCGGTGGACCGGGTCTTCCGGGCCGCCGCGGTCGAGCGCAGCGTCGCCTTCGAGGTCAACGACATCGTCGCGGCCTCCGAACTGGTCCGGCACGACCTCGGGGTCTGCGTCATGCCGGAGTCCATCGCCGGCCGCTTCCCCGACCTGGTCCTGCGCCGGTTCGCCCGGAATCCGCCGCGTTGGAACGTCCTGGTAGCGCGTCCCGGCGGAGAGGCACCTCCGGCGGTTGCCGCGCTGCTGCGGCACATCACCTGACCGCTTGCGGCGGCACACCACGAGCGCCGGCGCTCGTGGTGTGCGACCGGCGCGCGCCGTCAGCTTGCGGCGGGGCCCGCGGATCGGCGCTCCGTGGTCCAGTAGAGCAGGGCCGCGACGGGCAGGGCAGCGCCGAGAGCGGTCACCGCGGTCCAGCCCCCGGCGTGGTAGGCGACCGACCCGAGCTGCGACCCGATCGCGCCGCCGAGGAAGAAGATGGCGATGAAGGAGCTGTTGAGGCGTGCGCGGGCAGCCGGGTCCAGCCGGTAGACGGTGTGCTGGCCGAGGATGAGGGTGGTCTGCACGGCCATGTCCAGCAGGACCGCGGCCAGCGCGAGGAGCACGATGCTGTGCTTGCCGAAGCCGGCCAGCGCGGCGGCGAGCGCCGCGACGGCCAAGGCGGCACCGGTGATCGGCCGTACCAGTTCGCGGTCGGCCCAGTGGCCGGCCAGCGGTGCCACGGCGGCACCCGCTGCGCCGACCAGGGCGAAGATCCCGACGCCCAACGCGGAGTAGTGGAATCCGGGGCCGGTGAGGACGAACGACACGGTGGTCCAGAAGGCGCTGAACACGCCGAACATCGCCGCCTGGTACAGCCCCCGGCGTACCAGCGCCGGATGGGTGCGCACCAACTGGAGGGTGGAGCGGAGCACATGGTGGTAAGGGGCGGTGGTGGTCGGGGCATGTTCCGGCAGGGCCAGGTGCAGGCCCAGGGCGAGTAGCGCCATCAGGACCGCGGAGCCCAGGTAGACGACGCGCCAGCCGGCGATGCCGGAGACCAGGCTGCTGAGCGTGCGGGACAGCAGGATGCCGGTGAGCAGTCCGCTCATCACCCGGCCGACGATCCGGCCCCTGGCGTGGTCGGGGGCCAGACTGGCGGCGAAGGGGACCAGGATCTGGGCGACCACCGAGGTGGCCCCGCTGATCAGGGAGGCGATCAGGAGCATCGGGAAGCTGGTCGCCGCACCGGCCGCAACCAGGGCGAGCGTGGTGACTGCCAGCAGGGTGGTCACGAGGCGGCGCTTCTCGATCCGGTCACCCAGCGGGACGAGGAAGAGCATGCCCACCACATAGCCGATCTGAGTGATCGTGATCAGCGCGCCGGCCGTGGCGGTGCTGGTGTGGAAGACGTCGCTCAGTGACGACAGCAGGGGCTGGGCGTAGTAGAGGTTGGCGACCGTCATTCCGGAGGCGACCGCCAGGAGCGCCACCAGCCACCCGGGCACGCCGGAGGCGGCCCTGGGCGACGGGGTGCCCGGTGCGGTCGGGCTGGTCGTACGGGTGGAGCGGGAGTCGGTGGACATGTGCGCCTTCCCTGATGGGGCTCCGTGGTGGTCGAGCGGCTGCTTCGGCGCTCGCACGGGTACCAGCGCTCTTCGGGTACTCCATGCTTCCCCTCTGACAGCGATGATCAGAGACAACGGTCATCTGGAAAGGAGATGACCGTCCGCAGGTGCGACCGGTGCGTGTACGGGGCGGCAAGGCGTCTTCATCCCGCGCGCACCAGGCCTACCGGCGCAGGCGGGGAATTCGGTGCACGATCGCGGAACCGGCCGACCAGGTCGAGCACCGCTAACGGCGCGGAAGGGCGGGGGCCGGCCTCCGGCTCTCGACCGCGAGACCAAGGCCCGGCACGCGGTCGAGTGCGGCATCAACCGATTGAAGAGGAACCGCGCCGTTGCCACCCGGTTCGACAAGCGGCCGCCGCTGACCGGGTGGCGGGGTCACCGCCTGGCCCGGCCGCCGCCACGGCGCAGGCCCGGCCGGGCTCAGTTCGGGGTGGCGTCGCCGGAGAGCGCGCCTGCCATGCGCAGCCATGGGGCGGCCTCCTGCTTGCGGCCCTGGCGCTCCAGAGTGCGGCCCAGCATCAGATGCGCGTAGTGTTCGACCGGATCCCGGTCGATGATCACGCGCAGCTCTGCCTCGGCACGCCGCAACTGGGCCGAGTGGTAGTAGGCCCGCGCCAGTAGCAGCCGCGCCGCCACGTGCTCCGGGAATTCGGCGACGATGCCGGTGAGGAGGTTCGCCGCTTCCACGTAACCTTTCTCCTCGAAGAGCAACTCGGCGAGCTCCCAGCGCTCCGCCGCGGTCTGTTCGCGCACCACGGTCGCGCTGCCGCCGACGTCGTCGAAGAGGTGCAGAGCACTCGCCCAACGGTCCGCCGTGGGCTCGCCGTCGGGACGGTGGCTGTTGAACCTGGTGGTCACGGTGGTTCTCCCGTCCGGGGTGGTTGAGGCTCGCCGGGGCCTGTACCTCTCCCCGGCGGCGGTGTAACCGGGAGGCCCCCGCCGCTATTCCGCCCGGACGAACCGGACGCCCGACACGCTCACAGTGCGGCGTTCACCGCGGCGGTTGCCGGGCGTCGGGGGAGAGGGCGTCCCGCAGCTGGGTCCTGGACCTGATGCCGAGTTTGGGGAAGATCTTGTGCAGGTGGTAGCCGACGGTCCGAGGCGAGAGGTAGAGCTGCGCGGCGATGTCCCGGTTGGTCATGCCCTGCGCGGCCAGTTCCGCGATCTGCTGTTCCTGGGGTGTGAGGTCGGCGGTGGGGCTCGCGGCCGGCGCCGGCATGGGCGCGCCCGCGGCGCGGAGCTCGGCTGAGGCACGTGCGGTCCACGGCTGGGCACCGAGTCGCTGGAAGATCTCCAGGGCACCGCCCAGCAACGGGCGGGCTTCCGCGGCCCGGCGCCGGCGGCGCAGCCACTCGCCGTAGTCGAGACGGGTGAGGGCGAGTTCGAACGGCCAGCGTGCGCAGGCCGGATCGGTCACGGCGGCAAGGAAGTGCCGCTCCGCGTCGTCCGAGCCACTGAGCAGCGCGGCGGCCCGCTGGACGACGGCGTGCAGGCGGGGGGACACTGCGGCGCCGAGCCCTTCCCGGGCTGATTCCAGTACGGCCCGGGCGTCGTCCGCCCGGCCGGCCCGGACGCCGGCCGCGGCGAGGTCGCCGAGGTAGTACAGGGATGCGTGGTAGTGCACGGGAAGCGGGCGGAAGTCGTGAGTGAACGTCTGGCGCAGCAGGTCGTAGGCGGTGTCGTTGTCGCCTGCGACGGCGGCTGCCAGGCCGAGCGCGTGCCGGTAGCGCACGTTGAGGCTGCGGGACTTGCGCAGGTCGATGCCGTGGACGGCTTGTTGCGCCAGCGCGCGTGCGTCCTCGTGGTCTCCGCGTAGGGCGCGCAGGGTGGCCTGCAACAGCAACGCGCCGACGGTGACATTGTCGGCTCCCGCTTCCGCGGCCATCCAGAAGGCGTCCTCGGCGGTGGCCTGCGCGGCACTCCACGCGCCGGTCTCGAACTGGGTGAAGGCCACGGCCTGGGCCACGGTCGCATTGGTGCCGGCGGTTCCGGTGCGGCGCAGGTGGTCCATCGCCTGACCGAGCAGGCGTACGGCCAGTTCCGTCTCGTCCAGGACCCACGCGGTGGCGCCCAGTTGGGCGAGTTCGCTGAGGGAGTCCTTCGCCATGGCCCCCTGCGCGCGGCGCAGTCGGGAGAGCGCGTCGGCGTGCTGGGTGTGCGGATGGAGTGCGGCATGGCTCCAGGCCGCGTCGATGGCGGCCTGCTCTTGGTCGATTCGCCCGGCGATGCGGTCGAACTCGCCGTGGTAGTAGGGGTCTCCCGAGTTGTAGGCGGAGGTGGCCGCCGTACTGAGAGCGCCGAGGGCCAGGGCCGGTGCCGGGCCGGCCATGGTCTCGGCGACGGGGAGCAGGACCGATATCGCCTCATCGTGCGCGAGGGTGACCCCCAGCGCCCAGCCGCGCCACAGCGACGCCTCGGCCCGGAGCCGGGGGTCCTCGGTGAGGTCGGCGACCCGGCCTGTGAGGTCGCTGACCCACTGCGGGTGGCCTGCGTACATGGCGGACCGTGCCGCCGCGAGCAGCCTCCCGGCGTGCTGGTCGGGGTCGGGGCTGAGCTCTGCCGCGCGTTCCAGGGCCGTGGCCGCGGCGGCGTGGCCGCCACGGTCGCGGGACCGCCCGGCGCTCTCGGCGAGCGCGTCGGCGACCTCCTGATTCGGTTCCATCGTGGCGGCGGACAGCTGCCAGGCGCGGCGGTCCGGCTCTTGGACCAGCACGTTTGCCAGGGCGAGGTGCGCGGCGTGGCGCTCGGCGAAGGTGGCCGCCTGGTAGACGGCGGAGAGTACGAGTGGATGGCGCGCTGCGACCTGGCCGTCCGCGACCCGGACCAGACCCGCCTGTTCGGCCGGCAGCAGGACCCGTACCCCGTCGAGATCCGGCGCGGCCCGCAGGACGTCCGACAGCCGGGTGGTACCCGAGGCGGCCACCAGCAGTAGCGCCTGCCGGGTGTCGGGGGGAAGCCCGGGCAGGTCGGCGGCGAAGAGGCGTTCCAGGCGGCTGGTGAGCGGCAGGGTGGCCGGACCGGCGGGCGCGGTTCTGCCCTGCGCGTGTGCACGGCTCAGTTCGATCAGGGCCAGCGGGTTCCCTGCGGCCTGCTCCAGGATGTGTACGCGGGCACGACCCCGGGGCGGTTCGGGCTGGGCGTCGAGCAGCTGCACCGCCGGCGTCCGCCCCAGCGCTCCGGCGGACAGGTGCGGGAAGTCGCGGTCGAAGCGCGACGGGACCGACTCCTCGCGGGCCGCCAGCAGCAGTGCCGCCCGCTCACTGTCAAGACGGCGGGCGACGAAGGCAAGGAGGTCGAGGGTCGCGAGGTCCAGCCACTGGGCGTCGTCCACCAGGAGCAGCAGCGGCTGCCGGGTAGCGGCGTCGGAGAGCAGCGTGAGCACCCCGAGGTGGAGCAGGAACGGGTCGGCCGCCTCCGCGTCGAAGGCCTTCCCCAGGCCGAATGCGCTCCGTAGCGCGGCACGCTGCCGCTCCGGCAGTTCGTCCACGCCGCTCAGCAGCGGGCGCAGCAGCTGGTGCGCCCCCGCCAGACACAGGCCGGACTCGCCCTCACTGCCGCGGACCCGCAGCGTCCGCAGGTCCCGGCCCCCGGCCTCGGTGGCCGCCCAGTCGACCAGGGTGCTCTTTCCGGCGCCCGGCTCACCGGTGAGCACCAGGACCTTCTGGCCCTCGCCGTCCGCGGCCTCCAGGAGCCGGCGCATAGCGGCCATTTCCCGGTCCCTCCCCACGATCTGCGGTGGAGGCGGGGGTGCGGCAGGGGGATGCACGGGCTTCCTCATCTCTGGCGCCTGATCCGATGTGGTCATTCTGCCAGGTCAGCGAGTCGTCGCGGACGACTGGTCATTCGACAGATGCACTACACCCCGGGCGCCGTGAAGATCGTTGTGCAGTGTGCCGGTGTCCGCCGGGACGTACGAGTGCAGTGTCCGGGGGTGCGCGAATGATGATCGAGGCAGCAGGCAGGGCGGGCGGGGGCGTGGCAGTCGGACCCTGTGAGTGGGACGAGGAGGCGGGCCACGGGCTGGTCGGCCGGGACACCGAACTCGAACGGATTCTTCGCGGCTCCGGGCCGGTGCAGGGCGCGTCGCCCCGGGGTCTGCTGCTGCTCGGCGAAGAGGGGATCGGCAGGACGCGGCTGCTGCGTGCCGCCCGGGAGCAGGCAGGCCGCCGGGGCGCGCTGGTGCTGTCCGCGCACGGGTGGGCCGGGGACCGGGAACGGCCCTACGCCGGCGTGTGCCAGTTGCTCGCCTCCATCGCCGAGGAGATCGGCGTCCTGCCGGAGCTGCACCAGCAGGTGCTGGGCGCGGTGGTCACCGGGACGCCGGGGCCGTCACTGCCCGACCCGCCGGCCGTGCAGGGGGCGGTGCTGCTCCTGCTCCGGCACCTTGCCGCCGACAGGCCCGTTCTGGTGACGGTGGACGATGTGCAGGACTGTGACCGCGCCTCCGTGGACCTGATCGGTACGGTCCTGCGCCATCTGGGCGACGGGGTGTCGGTGCTTCTTGCCGCTCGCGGTGAGGCCGCTCCGACCGGGCTGCCGACGGAAGTCGGCGTGATGCACCTCCCGCCGCTCAGCCCGGGGGCGGCTGCCGCGCTCCTGGACGCGCAGCCCGGTGCGCCCAGGGGCCGGCGCAGGCTGGAACTGCTGGGGGAGGCGCAGGGGAATCCGCTTGCCCTGCTGGAATTGTGCCGACTCGCGCAGCCGGACGTCGAACGGATGCTGCCGGGGAACCGGCGGCCCCGGCATCCGCTGCCCCGGCACGGGGTCGAGGACGTGCTCGCCGCCCTGCCCGCCGGTACGCAAGGCGCGCTGCTGCACGCGGCGATCGCGGACCTGGGGGAGGACGTGGCCACTGTCACGACCGCGGCGGGCGCCCAGGACCTGGGCGTGTGGGCTCCCGCCGAGGCCGCGGGCATCGTCACCGTGACAGACCGGAGAGTCTGGTTCCGGCACCCGTTGATGCGCCGCGCCGTCGGCGCGCGCCAGCCGGCTCAGTCGCGTCGCGCGGCCTATCTGAACCTGGCGGAGGCGGCCGTCGCACCGGCGTCCCGTGCCCGCTACCTGGCAGCTGCCGCACTAGGCCCCGACGAGTCGATCGCCGGCGCGCTCGAAGCGGCTGCCCGGGACTCGCAGAACGCGTTCACCGCGGCGGCCGCCCTGGAAGAGGCCGCCCGACTCAGCCCCGACGCCCGCGACCGCGCGCGCCGGCTGGCCGAGGCGCTGTCCGCCGCCCACCTGGTCGGGGACGCCGACTGGGTGACCGACCTCTACCGTGACTTCACCCGGTCCGGTGGCGACGCCGGGCAGGCCTGCGTGGCCGCCGCCGTCATGAGCACCGCACTTTCGCTGTCCTCACTCCAGCAGGAGGCCCTCGACCTGCTGCTCGACGTCAGTGAGCGGGCATGCCCCGATGGCGGCTCCGAAGCGCTCGCGCTGGCCCTGGTGGGCGCGGCGGTCACCGATCAGTCCGCGCGGCCGGAGCACCGCGGCCACATGAGGGCGCTGTTCGCGCGAACCGACCACGAAGCCCGGCCCCCGGTCCGCGGCGCCGGGCCGCTGTCCCGGCTCGGCACGTCTGAGGCGGCGTCGGCCCTGCACGCTTGCGTGTCCGTGGTGGCGACGCCCGACAGCTCGGCCACCCGGCTGCTGCGCAGGCTCGATCCTCCTCGCCTCGGGCCGCTCCCGGATACTCCTGACCAGTTGGTCAGACGGCTCGCCGTGGCGTGGGTGGCCTATCGGGCGGACGAGCCGGACACCTGCTTGCGGCAGTACCGCAAGGCCGACGCCCAGTTGCGCGCCCGTCAGGCCCTCGGCCTGCGCGCATGGTCCCTGGCGCCGATGGCGGACACGCTGCTGGCGACGGGCTTGTGGGCGGAAGCCGAGACGCTGCTCAGGGAGGGAAGCGGCGATGCCGCCGTACTCGGCCAGTCCCGGGTCCGGGCCGACCTCGACGCGCTGACGCTGACCTTGTCCGCATTGCGCGGTCAGGCCATCCTGCCGTCGTCCGGAACGGAGGCGAACTGGCGTGCTCTCGACCTGGCGGAGAACCGGGCTACGCACGCCCGCATCCTCCGTGCCCGGGCACTGGCGGCGGTGGTCCACGGCGACTGGTCCAGTGCCTACCGCGAATTCCGGATGCTCTTCGACGCGGACGGCTCGCCGCTGCATCCGTTCCTGTCGCCGATCTCGGTGGCCGACCTCGCCTCCGTGGCTCTGCGCACGGGTCGGCTGGCGGACGCGGCGCGGGTGCTCGTCCAGGTCCGCGACCAGCAGGGCGAGCGGCCGACGGCCCGGATGACGCGGCTGCTGCACCATGCCGCCGCGTTGCTGGAGCCGGACGGCGACCCTGAGGAGCATTTCCAGCTCGCCGTGGTTAACCCCGAGGGCGAGCGCTGGCCGTGGGAACGCTCCAGGGCACGCCTCGGCTACGGGATCTGGCTGCGCCGCGCCCGCCGCCCGCTGGAGGCGCGGGAGCAGTTCACCGCGGCTCTGCAGCTGGCAGAAGGACTCGGTGCCGTACCCCTGGCCGCGGCCGTCCGTGCGGAGCTACGGGCGAGTGGAGTCGGTGCCGCCGCGGAACCCGAAGGCGCGCTGGCGGAACTGACCGCACAGCAGCGGCAGATCGTCACACTGGCAGCCGGCGGTCTGTCGAACCGGGAGATCGGGGAGAGGCTCTATCTGTCGCCGCGTACTGTGGGAACGCACCTGTACAACATCTATCCCAAGCTCGGAGTGAGCCGCCGCCACCAGCTCCGGAGCCTGCTGACCGAGGTCGAACTCGGCGCCGGCTGAGGGATGTGCCAGCGTGCGGCACGCGCAGGTGCCGGTGATTCGTCATCTCCTGGCAGCTGGGGCGACGAAGAGATGCCCGAGGGCTGAGCGAGAGATGAGGGCCACCCATGCAGTCGGACTCCTGCGACGGCGCAGGCGAACCCTCGCCGTGCGGGATCGTGCTCGACCCGGCGGTGGAACGGCTGGTGACCGCCCTGGCCGCGCCGCCGTTCCTCGACGAACTCGGCCCGGTCCTCGGCCGGCAAGCGCTGCGCGAGTCCCAGGCCGACCGGATCGACGACTTCGATATGGACGCCGCCTTCCGCGTGGCGCCGGTCGGCCCCTCGGGACTCGTCGGCTTCTGGATCTTCCGCCCCCGGGGCACCACCGGGCCGCTGCCCGCGCTGTTCTACGTCCACGGCGGCCGCTGGATGCTCGGCGACGCCCAGACGCACGTCCGGCTGATCAGCGAGTTCGTCCGGGAGCTGGGCACCATGGCGATCGTCCCCGAGTACAGCCGCACCCCGGAGGCCCGTTACCCAGTGGCGCTCGAGGAGTGCTATGCCCTGCTGGCCTGGACCGCCGCGCACGCCGACGAACTGCAGCTGGACCCCGAACGGCTCGCTGTGGCCGGCGACTGCGCCGGGGCGACACTGGCCACCGCGTTGACGATGCTGGCGCGTAGGCGCGGCGGACCGTCGATCCGCGCCCAAGTGCTCTACTACCCGCTCACCGACTCCCGCTGCGACAGCGAGTCCCAACGGCGCTTCGCCACCGGTTACCTGCTCACTCGCGAGGCCCTGCGGGGGTACTGGGAGCAGTATGCGGCCAAGCCGCGGCAGATGCGCCTACCCACGGCCTCCCCGCTCCGGGCGACCCGCGCGGAGCTGGCCGGGCTGCCGCCCGCGCTGGTGGTGACGGCCGAGGCCGACGTCGCCAGAGACGAGGGGGAGGAGTATGCGCGGCGGCTGCGTGCTGCGGGGGTCGAGGCGAGCGCGATGCGCTTCCTGGGCACCATCCATGACTTCGTCTCCCTCGCGGCTCTGCGGGACAGCCCGCCCACCCGGGCAGCGGTGCGTCAGGGCTGTGATTTCCTGTGTGCGAAGCTGCTGAACGAACCAAGTTGATGTGTACGGGTCAGTTGCTGGGCGGGGGACCAGTCGGCCGACGTATTGAGCCGGGTTGTGCTGTTCGCGCAGGCTGATCCCATGGCAGAAGAGAACAGCCCTGGTGGGGGGAACAGTGGGCGGGACCGCCCTGGTGCAGGGCCGCGGGCACGTGTGCTGTCCACCCGTTCGGTTCCGCTGCACGAGAGCATGGAGTTCTGGCACGACGCGGTGTTCACCGCTCTGGTCGGTATGGACATCAGCGCCCCCGGCGGTACGTACGACGCCACGATGCGCACCGACCGCCTCGGCGGTCTGCAGATCATCACGGTCGACTGCGACCCGGGCCGGGTCGACCGATCCCCCCGTTACGTTGCCGGCGGCGATGGGAGCCAGGTCTTCGTCGCGGTGCAGGGCAGCGGCCTGACGCAGGCCGAACAGGACGGACGTATGACCGAACTGCGGGTGGGCGACATCTGCTTCTTCGAGACGGTCCGGCCGTTCCGCACGACCTACCCGGGACGCTTCCAGCAGAAGATATTCGCCGTGCCCCGCGAAATGCTCGGCCGGGGTGAGGCGGACCTGTGTGCTCTCACCGGGCGGGCACTGCGGCCGAGCGGCGGACTGCCCGCGCTGCTGTCCCCGTACCTGTCCCGGCTGGCCGACGCCTCCGAGTCCTACTCCGCCGCGGTCGGTGAACGGCTCGGGGCGACCGTCGCCGACCTGCTGGCAGCCACCGTCGCCGAGGATCTGGACGAGCCGTCCGATGACCTTCCCGGCGCCGAGCGGGTGCTGCTGCTGCGCGTGCAGGGTCACATCCGCTGGCACCTCGCCGACCCGGCTCTCGGCCCGCAGGCCATCGCCCGGGCCCACGGTATCTCGGTCCGGTACCTGCACCGGCTCTTCGAGGGCGAGGGCACCACGGTGAGCCGCTGGATCCGCGACCTGCGGCTCCAGGAGTGCCGCCGGGAGCTGGCCACGACGGTTGACGTCGGCGCCGACCTCGGGCAGATCGCCCACCGATGGGGCTTCAGCGGGCCGTCCCAGTTGGGGAAGGTCTTCCGTGCCTCCGTCGGCCTGTCCCCGACGGACTGGCTGCGGCAGGAGCGGATCCGGCGTGACGGTGGGGAGCAGCCGTGGCCGGCGACCGCCTGACCGGCAGCGGAGCATTCGCGTTCTCCACCCTGGCCGTCCCCCCGCACGCACGAAGTGCCGCCTGGCAGGCGGCACTCTCCCGGGCGTTCGGCCACCTCCGCGTGACCGTGAAATCCGCGGGGACGTGGAGCGGTACGTTGCGTGCTGAGCACTTCGAGTCCCTGCGGATCGTCACCGAGGAGTCCGGACCCGCCGAAGTGGTCCGCAGCGGTGCCGCGGACGGGCGTGACCAGCTGATGCTGCGTCATCAGCTCGACGGCAGCGCATTGCTGTTGCAGGACGGGCGCTCGGCCCGGCTGGTCCCCGGCGGTCTGGCCTTCTACGACGCGAGCCGGCCGTTCAGGCTCGTGCTCGGCGGCGACCAGCGCGCCCGGGTGCTGACGCTCCCACGTGCCCTGCTGCGTCTGCGGGAGACGCAACTGCGTCGTCTCACCGCGACGACGCTGGACGATACCGAGGACGGCCCGGAAGCGCTGTTGCTGCCACTGCTGTCCGGCCTGGCGGAAGAGGCCGTGGCCGCTCCCGATGACCGTCGCGAGCAACTCGCCCGCGCGGCCGCGGACGTGATCGCGGTCCTCGCCCTGCACCGGGTGGCGGAGCAGCCGGCACCGACGGCGGCCCTGCTCTCCCGGATCGAGGCGTTCATCGAGTCCCGGCTGGGCGATCCGGACCTGACTCCGCAGTACATCGCGGACCAGCACGGTATCTCCCTGCGCTATCTGCACCTGCTCTTCCAGCGGCAGGGCATGACGGTCAACTCCCGTGTGCGCGCCCGCAGACTGGCGGCCGCCGGGGAGGAACTGGCCCGGCCCGAGGCAGCCCGGCGCGCGGTCGGCGCCGTCGCGGCCCGCTGGGGGTTCACCAGTTCCGCCCATTTCAGCCGGGTCTTCCGGGAGGCCTACGGAATGTCGCCGGTCCAGTGGCGGCGCGACGCGCTGGCGGCCTGGAAGCCGTACGCCGGCGCCTCCACACTGCCGACTCATGGAGGAACTCCTCCGCCGGATCCGCGCCTTGTGGGACCGGCGGACCGCCGAAGCCATCCTGGGGAAGTGTTCCAAGGGACGACACGGTGAGGAGCCGTGAATTACGACCTCGGGGAAAATTGAGGTCGGGACGTGCTGGCCCGGCGCTTCGGCTGGTGCTGCTCGCGGCGACGTTCCGGCTGATTTGGCCGTGACATGAGAAGGGCCGCGCAGGTTGAGTGAGTTGTGAAGCTGAGCTGGGTCCGCGCGGCCTGCTCCCAGCCGCTTCACATGGGTTCAACCAGAGCCGCCCGCCACTCCGGGCGCGGATCAGCCCCAACACTCGTCCAATACTCCCGGCCACGCACGATCCGTCCCTGCTGGACGGTCCAGAACGAGGCCGCGCGGAACACGCCGAACTCGTCGTGCGGGACCTCGACCTCGGAGACCACCTCGTTGCCGTCAGCCACGATCCGCAGTACCCGAATCGACCAGCCCTCCGGGTATTCGCTGTTCACCGCGACGAAGTTCTTGTTGCCGACGATGCGCTCCGCGCTGATCGGCCACTCGACCACGACGTCCTCCGCGACCAGGTCGGCGACAGCTGACCAGTCGCGCGCCTGGATCCGATCCCACAATGCCTCGACCACTCCTGAAGAGTCCATGGGGGCACCCTTGCACGGGCCACTGACATCCCGGCCCTGAGGGTTGTTCGGCGATGTTGCGGCGCATCCCGGTGGTGAGGCCAACGGCAAGCGGCGGCGGGAGCGTCCTCTCACGCGGAGGACCGGCGTGTGACCGCGGCGCGATGACGTGCGGGTGGTCGGCGGGGTCATCGAGAAGCCGGCCTCGTCCTCGAAGACGAGCCGGCCGTCGAGCGCCGCCACGGTCCTTCCCCGTCCGGCCGGGTCTCCTTCACCCAGCCGGCCACCCCGGCGTCGTCGCGCTCCATCGCCCGGCGGGCGGGCACCTGGCAGCTCCAGTAGCGGCTGACCGCTGATGTGATCTCCTGGACGGGGGTACGCGCTGCCGGCTGCTGCCGTCCGTCCGTGCGGCAGCAGCCTTCGGCGGGCGCTGTGGTCAGTGAGCCGAGGTGCGAGCGGCTTCGCGGATCAGGTCGGCGACCCGCTTGGGGTGGGCGAGCATGACCAGGTGCGAGGAGTCGACCTCGACGGTGGTCATCCCGGCGCGCTGGTAGCCGTAGCGCTCCACGTCGGGATTGATGGTGTGGTCGGCGGCGGACACCAGACCCCAGGAGGGCTTGGTCTCCCAGGCCGCGGCCGGTGCCCGGTCGGCGAACGCCTGGGCGGCCAGCGGGCGCTGGGAGACGGCCAGCACCGCGGCGAGCTCCGGGTCGACGTCGGCGGCGAAGATCGCGGGGAACTTCCCGGCGTCCACCGTCACGTCGGTGCCGCCCTCGGCGGAGCCCTCGATCGGGAAGGGGGTGTACACGAGTGCGGCGGCCAGGTCGGAGTCGGGGAAGCGGCCCTGGAGCTCGCCCAGGCTCTCGCCCTGCTCAAGGGCGTAGCCGGCGAGGTAGACCAGGGCTTTCACGTTGTCCTCGACACCGGCCACGGTGATGACCGCGCCACCGTAGGAGTGGCCGACCAGGACGACCGGTCCGGGGATGTTCCGTACGACGGAGGCGATATAGGCGGCGTCACCGATGAGGCTGCGGTTGGGCACCGCCGGCGCCACCACGTCGAAGCCGTCGGCCAGCAGCTCCGGGATGACGGCCGCGTAGCTGGAGGCGTCGGCGAACGCGCCGTGTACCAGGACGATGGTGGGGGTGGTGGATGGCTGGGTCACGAGGGGTTCCTCACGTATCGGGGCTGCAGGCCGGGGTCAGGCCGGGTGGAGAGCGGTGCGCAAGGTGGCCGTTGCCAGGGTGATGGCGGCCTCGGCGCCGTGGGTGGAACGCAGCGCGTTGAGCATCACGAAGTCATGGATGACGCCCTGGACGCGGACGGCGGTCACGGCGACGCCCGCGGCGCGGAGCTTGGCGGCGTAGGCCTCGCCCTCGTCGCGCAGCACGTCGGCCTCGGCGGTGATGACAAGGGCGGGGGGCAGTCCGGTGAGCTGCTCGGTGGTGGCCCGCAGCGGGGACGCGGTGATCTGCGCGCGCTCGCCCTCGTCGGTCGTGTACTGGTCCCAGAACCACTGCATGCCGTCACGGCGCAGGAAGTAGCCGGTCGCGAACTGGTGGTACGAACCGGTGTCGAAGCTCGCGTCGGTGACCGGGTAGAACAGCACCTGCTGCACCAGGGGTACATCCCCGCGCTCCTTGGCCATCAGCGTCAGCGCGGCGCTCATGTTGCCGCCGACCGAGTCGCCGGCCACCGCCAGCCGAGTGCCGTCCAGGTCCTTGGCGGCCCCCTCGGTGACGACCCACCGGGCGACGGCGTAGTTCTGCTCGATGGCCACCGGGTAGCGGACCTCGGGCGACAGGTCGTATTCGGGGAAGACAACCGCGGCTCGGGCGCCGACGGCCAGTTCGCGAATCAGCCGGTCGTGGGTGTGGGAGTTGCCGAACACCCAGCCCGCGCCGTGGATGTAGAGGATCACCGGCAGGACACCGGTGGCCCCGGCCGGCCGCACGATCCGGGCACGGACGCTGCCGGTGGCTCCCCCGGTGACGGTGATCCACTCCTCGTCGACCGCAGGCTTGTCGATTTCACCGGACTGCACCTCGTCCACGGCCTTGCGGCCGTCGGCAGGAGGCAGGTCGAACAGGTACGGCGGGTTGGCGGTCGCCTCGGCGAAGGCCAGGGCCTCCGGTTCGAGAACGGGCTGGACAGGTGTCGTCACGTCGGACATGTGCAGTTCCTCGGAAGTAGGGGTTACGTCATTGCTGACGTTCACGCTAGGGGTCGATGACCTGCGTGTTTGACGCTGTGTGCACTGCCTTCACCCTGCCCGTGCACGTCGTGGCCCGGCCGGCCGGACATCGCGGGACCCTCAGACCGAGGTCCGTACATCCATGTCCACCACGGCAGGCGGTTCAGAGGATCCGGTACGCGCGACGACCTGCCATTCGCGCGGTGAGAGCCCGTAAGCGGCCCGGAAGACCCGGCTGAAATGGGCAGGACTGACGAACCCCCAGCGCTGCGCGACTGCCGCGACCGTGGGGGCGGCGCCGGATGCGCGGGACAGGTCGCGTCGGCACATGCGCAGCCGTTCGCGCTGGATCCAGCGGGTGAGGGTGACGCCCTCGAACTGGAAGAGCTTGTGCAGATACCGGACCGACACGTGGTGAGCCGCCGCGATCCCGTCAGGGGAGAGGCCGGGGTCGGCCAGGTGACGCAGGACGTACTCCTTGACCCGCGTCAGCATGCCGCGGGCCGCTTCAGGGGCGCGCGGGTCCGGACCGCCGCTTCGCTGCTGGACCAGGAGCGTCAGCAGGTCGGCGGCGGACATGGCCAGGTGGGCGCCGCGGCCCGCCAGCGGCAGGCGCCCCAGCCATCGCCGAGCGGACGAACGGACATGCTGCACCGCCCCGTGACACATCTCCGCTGACGCACCGTCCGCCCGGCTGCCGGGCGGACCCGTGCGAGCGGCGCCGGGTCGGCCTCGGCCGGTGCGCTCACGCCAGCAGGCGCGCGAGCCGCTCCGGGTGGGCGAGGTGGGGGAAGTGGCCGCCCTTGGGCAGGACGGTGACGATCGCCTCGGGCAGAGCGGCGCACAGCCAGCGCCGGTACTCCGGGTCGGGCTCCGCACCGGCGACGTAGTGGTAGGCGGTGCCGTCGGCGGCGATCCGCGCGAGGCGCTCGGCGTGCCGTTCCTGCAGTTCGGGCGCCGGGGTGGACAGCAGCTCGTCCCAGTATCCGAGCAGGAGCTCCTGTGCCGGCACCGTGCTCTGCCCGGCCAGGCCGCGGACGTCCGGCGGCAGTTCGTCGATGCCCATGCCGCCGGCCAGCCGGTTCCAGAGGGTGCCGTAGCCGGGCCCGCGCAGCAGCTGCTCGTTGTCCCGCAGCATGGCGGCGAAGCCGGCCACCCAGAGCGGCTGATCGATGTTGACCGCGCCGAGCACCGGGTACACCGCTGCATACGCGGTGGCGATCGCACCGCCGAGGGAATGCCCGACGACGACCGGTGCGGCCAACCCGGCCTCACCGACCGCCTGGTGCACGACCGCCGCGACGTCGTCCAGCCCCTGCCGGCCGAGCAGCGGCGACTGCCCATGGCCGGGCAGGTCGACGGCGAGGACGCTGCGGCCGGGATCGCAGACCTCCAGTGCCCGCAGCAGCGGGCCCCACTGGCTTCGGTCCCCGCCCAGTCCGTGCAGCAGGACGAACGGCGGGCGGCCGTCCGGCTCGCCGTGGCGCTCCGCCCTCAAGCCGGCGTATGTCAGGGGCTGTCCGCTGGTGTTCACGTAGGTGTTCCTTCCCCGGGATGCGTGCTTACGTGACAGGAGGCGTAACGCCACGGGGAACGAACTGTGCGTGGCGGGCGTCTTTTCGCGCACTACGGCCGTGCAGGATCAGCGTGTCGCCGTGTACGGCGAGCGCGTGGGCGAGGACCCGGCCGAGTCCGTCGGTCGCGCCCGTGACGAGCACCGTCCGGTGCGTATGGCTCATGGCTGCTTCCTCCTCTGTCGGGGGCCGGACGGAACCAGCGGTCCGCTGTCAGCTGCGCGGCACGTCGCGAAGTGCGGTGCGCCGACTCCGCTCATCACACGTGCCGTGCCTCGTAACAGGTTCAGTCGCCGGCGTCGGCTCTCGGCGCCGAGAGTGCTCTTCGCGACACCTATTCCATGCCCTTTCGCCGACACACCCGAGCCTTACTCCCGTATGCGACGGAAGCCGGCGCTTGCCTTGCCTGAGGGATGAGTGGTCACTCCGCGCCGGCCCCGGGTACGTCCTCGGGGCGGTCGGCGGGTCAAGCCTGCCTCGTCCTCGAAACAGATGCAACCCTCGCCCACGGCCGCCCGGGCTCTTCCATCTCGGTCCAGGTCGCCGCCTTCCGGACGGTGGCGGCCTGCTTGTCGCGCTCGGCGACCCGCCGTCCGGGAATCTGCGGGCCGAAACCCGGGCCGGTGCGTCAGCCTGGTCGCTCCGGAGACGATGGAGGAAACATGTCTGTGGCGACGCGATGTCAAGGGTCGCGAGTGTTGCCGGGGAGTCCCTGCCCGCGGCACACGGAGACCCCGTGGCACCTCTGTGATCGATGACACACGTGTGAGTCACCTGTGGATGAGTACGATCTCGTCCGCGGATCGTCCGTTCCTCGGACGTCTCTGCCGATCGGGCGGCAGCCCACAGATTGGCGGCGACCGCCTTTTATTGCAGGTCAGACAGCAGACACACCAGAGCCCTTGCCCTACTCGACGTGCTCCGAGCCATTCGGAGCCATCATCAGTACCGGTCGAGCGGCGTTCACTGGAGAGCAGGAACCCGGTACTTTCCCAGCCGCAGTTCACCAGGTGGGGTGGCCACAGGACGACGGTCAGGGATCCGCGATCGGGGATCCCCGTCCCACGGTGCCGGATCGGAGCGATCCACGAACAGTCGCCGGACGGCCAGGACGCGACGCAGGACGACGCGGAGGAGTCCGCCGCGTTCCCCGTCCTCGTCGGCGCCCTGATGACCACGGGCCGCGGGTCGGCAGGTTTCCGGACGCCTCACACGTCCCGGGTCCCTCGGACGCCCGGGTGGTCCGGCCCTGCGGCCACCGATCACCGGCGGTCTCCACGACGTCCCCGGTCGCACCTGGATCGACTCCCGCGCATTGACGGCGGCACGGAACGGGCACTGCGCTCCTACAATGGCCGGGCACCCATGGAGGAACGCAGATGGCACGGTTTGCGAGGACGCGAACGACGTACGCGTCGCCGCCCAGGGCCGCCTCGATGGCGTCGGACACGCGCTCGGCGGGCGACGCTGTACGCCGTGCCCCGGGCCGTACGGCGAGGGCGGTGGCCCGTGGAGTCCAGTGACTCGCTGCGCGTCGGCTCCGCCGACTCCTTGGTGGGGCGGGACGTCGACCTCGACCGCGTCCGGGAACTGCTCGGGCAGCGCGAGGGCGGCGCCCTTCTGCTGTCCGGGGATCCCGGCGTCGGCAAGTCCGCGCTGCTGGACGCCGTGGCCGCGGCGGCCGCAAGGAGTGGAACCCGCGTGCTGCGCGCCGCCGGTGCCGAGTTCGAGGCGGACGTCAGTTACTCGGTGCTGAACCAGATTCTGCTGCCGCTGCACAGCGTCCTCGACCGGCTCAGCGCCCCCAGCAGAGAGGCCATGAGCGTCGCGCTCGGGTTCGGATCCGGTCCGCCGCCGAAGCGTCTGGTCGTCTGCAACGCCGCGCTGGCTCTGCTCCGGTCAGCAGCCGAGGACGGCCCGGTACTGCTCGTCGTGGACGACCTGCCGTGGGTGGACCGGGCGAGCGCCGCCGTCTTCGCCTTCGTCGCCCGGCGGTCGACCGGTGACCGCGTCCGGTTCCTCGCGGCCTCCCGCACGGGTGTCGGCAGCTTCTTCGACGGCAGCGGAGTGCCGTCCTACGTGCTGCCCGCCCTGGACGCACAGGCCGCCGCCCACCTCGTCGACCTGCGCTTTCCCGACCTGGCGCACCCGGTGCGCCAGCGCCTGCTGGATGCCGCGCGGGGTAATCCGCTGGCACTGCTCGAACTGCCCGGCGCGCTGCGCACGGAACAGCGCGCCGCCCAGGAGGTCCTGCCGGCGGTCCTGCCGCTGGGTGAACACCTGCAGTCGCTGTTCGGCTCCCGCGTCCGGTCCCTGCCTGCCGCGACCCGCACCCTTCTCCTGCTCGCCACCCTGGACGGCACCGGCGACCTCGGTGTGCTGTCCAAGGCCGCGCGGGAGATGGACGGCGAGACGGACCTGCGGGATCTCGACGCCGCGGAGCATGACGGGCTCGTGCGGGTGGACGAGTCCTCGCGCCGCCTGGTGTTCCGGCACCCGCTGATCATGTCGGCCGTCGTCGAGACGGCCACCAGCAGTAGCCGGCGCGCGGCCCACCGCGCCCTGGCACAGGTTCTGGGCGACAAGCCGGAGCAGCGGGCCTGGCACCTGGGAGAGGCGACGCTGCAGCCCGACGAGGAGGTGGCCCTCCTGCTGGAGCGGACGGCGCACCGCATTCTCAACCGCGGCGACGCCGTGGCAGCGATCGCGGCGCTGACCCGGGCCGCGGACCTCAGCCCGCTGGACACCGACCGCGCGCGCCGGCTGGCCGAGGCCGCCTACGTCGGCGCCGAGGCGATCGGCGCGCTGCGCGGCGCGTCCGTGCTGCTGGAGGACGCCTGGCGCGCGGATCCCGGACACGGTGCGTCCCTTCGCTCCGCGACCGCCGCGGTACAGCTCGTGTTGAACAGCGACGGGGACCTCGCGACGGCGCACCGCCTGCTGGTCGGCGCCATCGAGCAGGGCGACCACGGCTACGACGCCGAGGACCCGGCACTCAACGACGCGCTGCACTTCCTGCTGCTGCTGTGCAACTACGGTGCGCGCGAGGAGCTGTGGGCGCCCTACTACGCAGCCGTCTCCCGGCTGCGCCCCGCCCCGCCGCCGCTGCTGCTGGTGGCCGCGCGTACCTGGGGTGACCCTGCCCGTGCCGACGCGGCGACGCTGCGTGAGCTGGACGAGATCATCGACGGCGCGACGAAGGAGACGGACCCGGCCCGGGTCGTCCGGGTGGGTACCGCCGCGCTGTACCCGGACCGGCTGGCGGCGGTCCGTGAGGCGTCCTGGAGGCTGGTCCGGCAGGGGCGCGAGGGTGGCCCGGTCCGCCGGCACATCGGCGCCCTCCTGCACCTGTGCCTGGACGACTACCACCGGGGCAGGTGGGCCGAGGCCCTGGAACTGTCGGAGGAGGGGCTGACGTTGTGCTCGAAGTCCGGGTACACCGTCTGCACCTGGCTCTTCCAGTACTCCAAGGGCCTGGTGACCGCGTCCCAGGGCGACACCGAGACCGCACACGCACTCGCGGACGCGATGACGAACTGGGCGGTGCCCCGCGGCTTACGGGAGGCCGTCTACGGCGCCCGGGAGGTGCACGCCCTCGCGGACATCGCCGGCGGCAACTTCGACGCGGCGTTCGGCCACGTCAACGCCGTCAGCCCCGCCGGCAGCTTCCCGCCGTACGTCGCGCACGCGACTTGGGTGTTCTTCGACCTGGTGGAGTCCGCGGTGCGCACCAACAGGCGCCCGCAGGCGGCCGCACACGTGCGCGCCCTGCGCGAGACGAACGTCGCCGGGCTCTCTCCCCGCCTCGGGCTGCTGGCCGCCGGCTCCGAGGCCCTCGTGACGGAGGACGACGCCGAGGCGGCCCGCCTGTTCACCGAAGCGCTGGCCGCACCGGACACGGACCGGTGGCCGTTCGCCCAGGCGCGGGTGCGCCTGGCCCAGGGCGAACGGCTGCGCAGGGCAAGGGCGTTGTCCGAATCCGAAGGCCCTCTGACGGCCGCGTTGAAGACTTTCCAGCAGTTGGGCTCCTCCTCCTGGGCCGAGCGCGCACGCAAGGAACTGCGGGCGGCGGGCCGGGTCGTACCGTACGCCGATGGCGGGGGAACGGCTGCCCTCACCGCACAGGAGCGCGAGATCGCGGAGCTGGCCGCCACCGGTCTGACGAACAGGCAGATCGCGGAGCGCCTGTTCATCTCGCACCGCACCGTCGGCGCCCACCTGTACCAGATCTACCCGAAGCTCGGCATCGCTTCCCGGGTGGCGCTGCGGGACGTGCTGCGCCGGACGCCCCCGGACTGACCGTCGGCCTGGGTCGGGCGGGCTCGCCCTCCCCGGCCGGGTCCCGCGTCAGCCGGAGTCAACCCCGGGGCTCCGGAGCAGGTTCGCGGCGAGGTCCCAGTCGATCCCGGCCAGCTCACGATCCGCGTTGACGACCTCGTAGGTGTGCTCCAGCCACTCTTCCAGTGGTGGCACGGGCAGCTCGAACAGGGCTGCCATGTCACCCGAAGCCAGCCGGAGCCATGCGGTCGCGCCCTCTCCCAGGCTTGTCGGCCAGATCTGGACGTCACCGAGTCCGCTCACCGAGTACAGCCCCTGCGTGATGAGGTCGCGCCCGATACGCCACCGGACCCGTGGCCCGCCCTCGACGAGAAACTCCACGGACACGGTCGAGGGGCACGTCGGATCGAACCGGAAGGTGGCCCTGACCGCCTGCCGGGTGGATATGCCCAGCAGGCGCTCGATGTCCAAGATCAGCTCGGGATGATTTTGCGATGCCATTCGTTGGGTGTGGACCCGTGATTGGTGAGCGCTCATGTCGGGCGGATCCTTTTTCTGGGGCCTGGGGCTGGCCCGACCTACTTTTGTCGCTGTGCGGCCGTCGCACATAGGTAACTTGACCGTGCTGTTTCGGCGGTTCCGACGGTGGTCGCTGCAGGCGCGAGTCTCCCGGCGATCAGGGAGCGCCCCGACGTCATGGTCGCCAGGCCTTGTGCCCGCGGCCGGGGAAGGCTGGGTGCGGGGGTCGGGTGTGACGCCCGCGAACCGGAAGACCTCGACCTGGGCCTGCCACCAACCGGCCTCCAGTAGCAGCACACGGACCTCGGCGTTCCCGGTCAGACGCGCGGCGGGCACGCCACGCGGCCGTTCCGCCGCCGCCGGCGAGGACATCGCCGGCAGGTTTCCGCGCAGACATGATCATCCAATCCTTCGCGAACCATCGATCCGCAGTTCACTATACCAGTGAGTCGAATCGATGGTTCGTTATTTCTGATATCGGTGAATTAGGCGGGTGACCCGGGTGGTGGCCCGGCCCTCCTCCCGAGCCGCTGCGGCCTGCCTGGGCCCGCGGAGCGGGCCACCGGCTGACGCTGACGGTCCCGTTGGGGCGCCCGTGGCAGCACCGCGCGCCGCGGACGACAGGACCGGCGGTGTGCGCATCACCGGTGACGAGGTGACCGGTGCCGGAGCCGCCGGTGCGAGGCTCCCCCCGGGCGGTCGTCGCCGGCACCGTGGTGTGGGGCGCGGAGGGCAACGGCATCCTGGTCGGCGACCGGGCCGAGGTCCGCGTCACCGGTGGAACCGTGCGGAGGACCGCCTACAGCGCCGTCCGCGTCGCCGGTGAGGCGAAGGCCGAGATCACCGCCCTGCAGGTGGAGGACACCCCGCAGCACGGCATCGGTGCCACCGAGCACTCCCGGCTGATGCTGGGGCCCCGCTCGGTGACATGACGGCACGGGCTTCAGCGCGACGCGCCGGCTCGTACCCGCCGCACGTGGTCGTCGTACCGGCGGGCACCCGTTGTCCGCCACAGCAGCCGGGCCGGGGCGGGCATCTCCGAGAGGAACCAGCTGCGTTCGCCCGGCGTGGCGTCCTCCAGGATCATGCCGGCCAGGGTCAGCTTGCCGGACAGCGTCCTGGGGCCGTTCTTCATGGCGTGCTTCTGCGGCGCCAGCCATTCCGCCACGGTGATGTGCTCGTGGATGAGCGGAAGCACATCCGCCTCTTCCAGGTCCAGGTGCTCGGCCAGGGCCGGGCCGAGATCCCGGAGGGCGCCGGCAAGCCGGTCCCGGGCCGCGGGGTCGGCCTCGGCGGTCCAGGCGGGCAACTGGGCGGCTACGGCGGCGACGGCGTCGGCGATCGCCGTGTGCTGCTTCTCCATGGTGGCGATCAGGTCGCGTTCGTACGGGACACGTTCGACGAGGATCGGCCAGAGCAGTTCGTCTTCGGCCTCGTGGTGCTCGTGCAGCAAGCCCAGAACCAGGGAGAGGTGCTCACCGAGCAGGCGCGCACGGGCGGTGTCGGCGGCGGGCACCCCGGCAACGAGACCCGGGAGTCGGTCGAACTCCCGTCGCATGGCCTGATGGATGACCTTCATCTGCTGGATCTCGGGCTTGTCGACAGGGGAGTCAGGGTTAATGAGCATCTATTGATAGTACTCTGATTAATATCAATCGATGCCTGTGATAGTAGTGAGATGACGAAGCGCACGTACAGTTCCACGGTCCGGACCATCGCCGCCGGTCAGACACGTTCCGCCGTCCTCGTGGCCGCGGAGGAGCTGTTCGTGGAGCGGGGATACGCGAGGGCCACGGTCTCCGCCATCGCGGAGCGGGCGGGGGTCGCGCTGAACACCGTGTACACGAGTGTGGGCGGCAAGCCGGCGCTGGTGGAGGCGCTGGCCCGGGAGGGCACGGAGGACGAGGAGATCGAGACCGCCCTCACCGCTCTGCGGGCCGTGACCGACGGCCGGGAGATCCTGCGCCTGACGTCCGAGAGAACCGGCGAGGTCACCCGCCGCCATGAACGTGTGCTGAACTTCCTGCGCGACAACGCGACCACCGACCCAGCGGTGGCCGCCGCGGCCGAACATTCCGTCGAGCGCTACCGCGAACGGCTGGCACTCGTCGCCGACCACCTGGTGGCTGTGCGGGCGGTCCGCCCGGACGCGGTCCGGACCGAGCAGATCCTCTGGTTCTACTTCGGTCAGGGGGCATGGCGGACCGTCCGCGGGTTCGGCTGGAGCTGGGAGGACGGCGCGGCCTGGCTGGCCGCACAGGCGGCTGACGCTCTGCTGCACACGCCCACGGGCGACGGCCCCTGACAACCGGCGGGCGCCCGCCGCGGAGCCGGCCCGGCCCTACCGGCCCGCGCCCCTACACCCTCGACGTCATCCCGGACCGACCGGGTACTGCCCGGAACCGGACACCGGACGCGGGTGGTCTCACCCGCCGTCGCCGGGGCCCAGGGAGGTACGCGGCCGGGCCGGCTGCTCCCGCACGGTGTCCGCGAGGCGGTTGAGCCACTCGACGAGCAGGGGCTGCTCCGCCCTGCTGAGGGCGTGGACGGCACCGGGGCCCAGTGCCGCGCGCAGCTCCATCGCGCTGCTCGCTACGAGGCTGTCGCCCTCGTACTTCCCCTCGTCAGCTGCACGGGGCGGGGTGACAAGGGCGCCGAGCACAAGCTCGCGTGCCACGTCGAACACCACGAGATCACGCGACTCCTCGGGGACGCTGATCATCGTGATGATCGTGCCAACGCCTACGGCGTGCATGACATCGGCGGCTCGCTCGACACTCATCCGCAGCCGCCCCGCGGCGGCCACTCGCGTCACCATACGCCGCAGTTCCTCGACGGCCTGCCGGCCGGCTCGCGGGAGGTGGCCGGAGCGCGCCTGGCCGTAGACCAGCGTGTAGTACACCGGATGTGCCAGTCCGAACTGGACCTGCAGATCCCAAGCCGCGCGCAACTGCTCCACCGGGTCCGCGATGGATGTGAGCCGCAGCTTGGAGTCCAGGTACATCTGGAAACCGTGTTCGCCCACGGCCTCCAGCAGCCCGTCCTTGTCTCCGAAGGTCCGGAAGATGGTGGGCGGCGGAACTCCCGCGGCTGTTGCCACCGCGCGGGTCGAGACCGCCTCCAGCCCGCCTTCCTCCAGTAGTCCGGCGGCGGCCTGAACGATCCTCTGCCGCAACGTCGCGGGCACCTGGCCCGCATCCGACTCATCAGCCATGATCCGACGGTACCAAATGGGACGGATCACCGATTCGGCAACCGGCCCCCCGCGCCGTATGCAGGACCTCGCCTACGGCGCCGACGTATTTCGGCATCCGCCCGTCCACCTGAGGTCACATTGCCCCGAGAACACCCCCACTGTGACGTCATCGTGGTCGGCGCCGGCCCCGTCGGCGGCGAGTGCTGGACTCCGGTGTGCGGCATGAACAGGATTCCGCACTCTTCAAGGCTCCCCGGCGGACTGCGCGGCTCTAGCGACGAGCCGACGCAACGAGGGTGTACATGACGGAGTGCTGCTGCTTGTGCCGCTGCGCACTTCCCTTGGCGACAAGGGATTCCAGGGTGTTCCGCACGACCTGCGGCGTGGGGTTGCGGTCCGGGTTCTGCTTCAGAAGCTCGTCCCGCAGCTCCTTCGCCGAGCGCGGCTCGTCGTGGTTGCCGAGCAGGTCCTGCAGGAGGTCACCGAGCAGAGGCTGGTGCGACTTCCCCTTCGTGCCCGTCTTCGCCGGGGCGGTCCTGGCCGGAGCCTCGCGCCGTGAACCGGCCGCGGCAGGGGCCTGCTTCGCCCTCGCGACGACGACCTCGTCCTGCAACTGCTCCGGCAGCCGTGACCTGTCCGCGAAGCCCTTGTAGCGCTCGGCGAGGTTGAGGATCTCTCCCAGGAGGGCCTCCTCCTGCCTCAGCACTGCGAGCCTCTCCGCCAGCTCCTGCTGCCGCCGACGGTTCTCCTCCAGATCCGAAGCGGCTTGTTCCACGTACCGCGACCGGAGCGCGGCAGCTGATCGGCTGGACAGAACCGTTCACTCCCTCGATAGATGACGTCGGCATGATACCCACGTCGAGATGTCCCTCTGCGGACGCACCGAGCGGCACCCAGGCGTGGGTCCGTAACTGAACACGTTGCACGCGACTGCTTCACGCCAGCCACACGTGCCTTCCCTGGGACACTGGTCCGGGACCGGGGAGTGTGCGTGATCCGCAGCATGTCGCGGGCGAAGTCGACCAGCTGCCGGTGTCCGTGGTTCGCGCTGGAGTCCCCGCCGTCGGTTGTTCACCCGGGCTCTGCGGCCAACCGGAGTTCGACCTGCTCGGCGTCCCGGGTGCGCCCCACCTCCCGGTAGTGAGCCGCCGCCTCGGTCCAGGCCTGCCGGGCCTGCGAGGGGTCCCCGGAGTCGGCGTACACATGGCCGAGATTGCCCAGGATGGTAGCGGCTTGCGGCACGTTGCCGAGCACCTGGTAGAGGTTCAGGGCAGACCGGTAGTGCTCAACTGCTCGCTCGTGGCCACCGGTGAGGTGTTCGATGAAGCCGAGGCTGTCGAGGGTGTTCGCCTCCCCGTCCAAGTTGCCGTGCCGGCGGTGCAGGGTCAGCGCCTCCGAACAGTGCCCGCGCGCCGCGTCGGGATGGCCGAGGTGGGCCGCGTACCAGCCGACCTGGTTGAGCGCGTACGCCTCCCAGATCGGCTGGTTGAGTCTGCGGTACAGGCGCAGCGCACAGGCCGCGTGGTGCAGTGCCTGGCGGTCATCCCGGCGGCCGTCCCAGGTCCGGGCCAGCTGCCGGTGGGTGTGCGCCTGCTCCAGCGGATCGGGATGCTCGGCGATCCGCGCGAGTGCCTGGCTCAGGTAGTTCAGCGCCTGATCGTACTGGCCCAACTCGCCGTAGGCGTGGCCGATCATTCGGCGGGCCCGGATCCAAGTCACCGGGTCGGACAGTCGATCGGCGGCGGCCAGGGCGGCCAGCCAGGCGGCCACCAGGTTGGCGTACTCGGCCTCCGACCAGGCGGTGTTCAGGACGGCGGGGGGCAGGTGCGGCTGGGTGTGCGGAGCCGGTGCCGCCAGGCGGGTCAGGGAGCAGTGCGGCAGGCCCGGGTGCTCGGCCGCGCAGTGGCATGGCAGGCACGCGGCGACGCCCGGGACGGGGGCCGGCACGGTGCCGAGGCCGGCGACGCCCGGCGCGGGAGTGTCGGGCACGGCCGGCGCCGGCACGCTGCCTTCCCGCCCCGGTTGGACGGCCAGCATTCGGAACGCCCGGTTCACCTCGGGGGCGAAGGTCCGGACGGCCCATAGGGCCGCGTTGCGCTCGTCGGTCGCGCCGTGGTCCGGGAGCGGATCCGGATCCCCGGTGTCCCTGCCGTCTCCGTCGCCGTCCGGGCGGAGACGGCCCACCCGCCGGCGCGCGGCCCGCAGCTCCCCGACGAGCTCGGCCAGCGGCCGGTCCGGTTCCGCGATGGCCTTCGCCGCGGCGATGTTGAGCGCCAGCGGCAGGCCGGCGCACAGCTCGGTCAGCCCGGCGACGGCCGGTCCCTGGCGTTCCACCCGCTCGGTGCCCAGCCGATGGCCCAGCAAGTCGTGCGCCTCGGAATCAGCCAGTGGGTCGAGGGTGATCGGCACCGCGCCGTCCAGGGCCACCAGGTCGGTCAGCCGGGTACGACTGGTCATCAGCACGACGCTGCCGGGCGAGCCGGGCAGCAGCGGCCGGACCTGGTCGGCGTCCCGGGCGTCGTCCAGCAGCACCAGCATCCGGCGGGCGGCTAGGTGCGAGCGGTACAGCGCGAGCTGCTCGCCGACGTCCAGCGGGATCTGCCGGGCCGGCACGCCCAGCGCGACCAGGAACCCGTGCACCGCGGCCGCCGGCGTGACCGGCACGTCGAACGGGTCGGCACCGCGCAGGTCGACGTACAACTGCCCGTCGGGGAAACGGTCGCCGTGCCGGTGGCCCCAGTGCACGGCCAGCGCGGTCTTGCCGGTGCCGACCGTGCCGTCGATCGCTGCGATCACGGCCCCGCCGCCGACATCAGTCTGCTCGGTCAACAATTGGTTCAGCAGCAATAGTTCATATTCACGGCCAACGAAGTGCCGAATTGAAGACGGTAATTGACGGGGGGCTACCACCGCGTCCAACTCCCGGATCGCGCCGGGCCGACGCGGGGCCAGCAGCGAAGTGTCGCCGTCCAAGATCCGTTCTTGCAGCCGGCGCAGCTCCGGGCCCGGCTCGATGCCGAGTTGGTCGACCAGCGTCCGGCGGGCGCTGTGGTAGGCGTCAAGCGCCTCGGCCCGGCGGCCGGCACCGGCCAGCGAGCGCATCAACTGAACGTGCAGACGCTCGCGCAGCGGGAAACGCGTGGTCAAGTCCTGCAGTTCGGGGATCAGGTGCTGGTGCCGGCCGAGGTGCACCTGCGCCTCGATGTGGTCCTCGACGGCCTGTAATCGCAGTTGCTCAAGGCGCGGGACTTCCCTCGCCTGGAGAAGATCTGAGGTGATGTCACTCAGCGGAGTGCCGCGCCACAGCCCCAGGGCCTCGGCGAACAGTCGGGTGGCCAGCGGCCAGGCCTGCTCGGCCGCAGCCGCCCGGGCCTGCCCGCAGAGCTGCTCGAAGCGCGACAGGTCAAGCTCGTGGACGTCCAGTTCGCACTGGTAGCCGGGGGAACCGGTATGGATCCGGGCGCTGACAGCCGGGCCCAGCGCCCGGCGCAGCCGGGCCATGTAGCTGCGCACCGTGCGTTCGGCGTCCGCGGTCGGCTGGCTGTCCCAGACGATATCCACCAGCTCGTCCACCGGGACGGTCTGGTTCGCCCGGGTCAGTAACGCGGCCAGTAAGGTCCTGAGCCGGCCGTGCGGCAGGACGATCTCGGCATGAGAGTCATCGACGATCGCTAATGGCCCCAAAAGGCATAAGAGCATGGGAAAGGCCTCCCTTTCGGACTTGTGGTCCGGGAACTTCTTCCATCGTTGCTGTCGACGCAGTGTCGTCGAACTGTCGCCGATCGCGCTGATACTAACGGCCAGGCGAATTGAGGAACATAGGTGATCCTCAGTCAGGGGCGGACCAATGTGCGGAATCGTCGGCTGGGTCGACTTCGGCGAGGACCTCAGAACGCATCGGCCGATTCTGGACCGAATGGTCGAGACAATGCGGCTGCGCGGTCCTGACGACAGCGGACTTTGGGTATCCGCTCACGCCGCCCTCGGCCACCGCCGGCTCGCCGTCATCGACATCGAGGGCGGCCGGCAGCCGATGTTGGCCGACCGGGATCGGCCCAGCGGCCCGACCGTGCTGGTCTACAGCGGCGAGGTCTACAACTTTCCCGAATTGCGTTCGGAGTTGGCCGACCTGGGCCACGTTTTCCAGACCCGCTCGGACACCGAGGTGGTGCTGCACGCCTACCGGCAGTGGGGGGCGGCCTGCGCCGAGCACCTGAACGGGATGTTCGCCTTCGCGGTCTGGGACGCCGAGCACGAGGCGCTGGTGCTGATCCGGGATCGGATGGGCGTCAAGCCGCTCTACTACTACGAGATGACGAACGGAGTGCTGTTCGCCTCCGAGCCCAAGGGCATCATGGCGAACCCGCGCTTCACCCCGCTGTTGGACGAGCAGGACCTCCCGATCCTGCTCAACGCCCGCCTCGGGCTGCCCCATGAGACGCCGCTGCGCGGCCTGAAGGAGGTGCAACCCGGGCACATCGTCCGGATCGACCGCAGCGGCGCCCGGGAACACCGCTACTGGGCGCTGGAGAGCGCCCCGCACCCGCACGACCTGGACGCCACCGTCGGCCATGTCCGCGACCTGCTGGAGGACATCGTGCGGCGTCAGCTGGTAGCCGACGTCCCGGTGTCGTCGATGCTCTCCGGCGGCCTGGACTCCACCTATGTGAGCGCCCTGGCCGCCCGCGAGTACTCTCGCACCGGCCACGACCCGCTGACTACCTACTGCGTCCAGTTCGAGGGCGACGAGGAGCACTTCAGCCCGACCGTGCTGCGCCCGGAGATCGACGCCCCCTACGCCCGCCTGGCCGCAGAGCAGTTCGGCACCGACCACGTGCCGGTGACGCTGCAAACCCGGGACCTGGTCGAGGTGCTGCCTGGTGCCCGCGCCTCGCGCGACCTGCCGAGCCTGGGGCAGTTCGACACCTCGATGTACCTGCTCTTCGCCGAGATGCGCAAGCGCTCCACGGTGGGGCTGTCCGCCGAGGCCGCCGACGAGCTGTTCGGCGGATACCCCTGGTACCACGACCCGCGCACCACTTCCTGGGACGGCTTCCCATGGCTGGGCGACGCACCCCGGCTCACCGACTGCCTGGCACCCGACGTGGCTGCCAGGATCCGGCCGGACGAGGCCGAACAGGACCGCTACCGCACCCTGTTGGCCCGGGTGCCGCGACTGCCCGGAGAGGATCCGCACAGCGCACGGATGCGCGAGGTGCTCTTCCTGAGCATGCAACGGCCGCTGCTCTACCTGCTGGACCGCAAGGACCGGATGAGCATGGCGAACGGCCTGGAGGTCCGGGTGCCCTACTGCGACCATCGGCTGGTCGAGTACGCCTGGAACATCCCGTGGCAGATGAAGATCGCCGACGGCCGGGAGAAGTCGCCGCTGCGGCTGGCCGCGCGGGGCCTCGTCCCGGAGCAGACCCTGACCCGGCCCAAAAGCGCCTACCCCGGCACCCATGACCCGTCCTACGAGGTCGACGTCATCCGCGGCATCGACAAGCTGCTCGCCGACCGGTCCTCACCGCTGTTCGGCGCGCTGGACCGGCAGCGCGTCGAGGAGCTGCGGACCCGCGCCGAGAAGACCATGACCTGGCTCAACGCGGCACACCTGCTGCTGCCGCTGCTCGAGGCCGACATCTGGATGCGGACCTACAACGTCCGGCTGGCCTGACCACCTCGACCACCACAAGCACCCGTCCGACTGGGGGTCCCGTGTACCGCACCATGCTGAAATCCAAGATCCACCGTGCCACCGTGACTCAGGCCGACCTGCACTACGTGGGCTCCCTGACCATCGACACGGACCTGATGGAGCGCGCCGACCTGCTGCCCGGCGAGCAGGTCGACGTGGTGGACATCGACAACGGCAACCGGCTCACCACCTACGTCATCCCCGGGCCGGCCGGCAGCGGCGTGATCGGGATCAACGGCGCCGCCGCCCGGCTGATCTCGCCCGGTGATCTGGTGATCATCATCAGCTACGCCTCGGTCCGCGACGACCAAGCGCGCGAACTGGCGCCGAAGGTGGTCTTCGTGGACGGGGAGAACCGGGCGCTGCACGAGGGCGATGACCCGGCCGCCGTGCCCGTGACCGCGAAGGGCACCGGACCCGCCGCTCAGGCGCCCGAAGCCGGCCTGCTGCGCGGTGACCGCGTGGTCGCCGGCTGACCGCCCCGACCACCCGCGACCAGACCCCCGAACCGAGAGGAACTGCCATGACCGGCGCCGCGACCGTCGCCCCGGCGGAGACCGTCGTCATCGAGAACGCCCTGCTGCGCTACGCCGACGACGTCACCGGCGCGCTCGAAGCCCTCGGCGCGGACCGCGACCCGCAGGCCACCGCCTTCAACCCGGGGTTCGCCCTGCCACCGGTCGACGACCGGCTGCGGAGCTACCTGTCCGCCTGCGAGCTGGCGGTTGCCGACCTCGGTCAGTACCAGGGGCGGCGGCTGCGGCTGCTGGACCTGTCACGCAACCCGCGGGCACGGACCACCAAGACCGGCCCCTCGCTGATGATCGTGGCGCGTGCCGTGGAGTTCATCCAGCGCACCGGCGAGCCGGTCCTGCTGGTCTCGCCCTCCTCCGGCAACAAGGTCACCGCGTTGCGCGACGCCGTGTTGCGCGCCTACGAGACCGGGTTGGCCACGCCCGAGCAGCTGGGCATCGTGGTGGTGGTGCCGGGCTCGTCGGCGCACAAGCTCTGGGACTCGCCGCTGGCCACAGACCCGGTGCTGCGCACCCGCAACCCGGTGGTCACGTTCGACGGGGAGGACCGGGCCGACGTCAAGGCGCTGGCCCAAGCCCTGGTGGAGCAGCACGCCGACGAGATCCTGGCGGAGTTCGGCGTGCACCTCTGGTACACGCTGGAGATCGGCAACTACCTGGTGGCCGACGTGATCCGGGCCGCGGCCGAGGAGGAGTTCCTGCCCGCCGCCGTGGGCCGGCTGCACGTGCACTCCGTCTCCAGCGCCTACGGACTGCTCGGCCACGACTTGGGGGCCCGCCGCCGGGCCGCGGCGGCCGGCGGCAAGCCGACCGCGCACTACCTGCTGGTGCAGCACCTGGACACCGCCGACATGGTGCTCAACCTGTACCACGGCTCCGCCGACCCGGCCGGCCGGCCGACGTACACGCTGGACGAGGCCAGCATGCTGTACCGGCAGGACCAGGACCCGCGGTTTCCGGCCGCCACCTTCGACCCGGCCGAGATCCTCGACCCGACCTTCTACACCCGCCGCCCGGTGACCTCGACCGAGATGAACGCGATCATCCAGCGGCAGGGCGGCGGCGGGATCGTGGTCTCGCTCCACGAGGTGCTGCAGCGTTACCCGGTGCTGCGCGGGATGCTCGGGCGGGTCGGCGTCAAGATCCCGGTCGACCCCCGTGACCTGCGGGAATGGTCGCTGGTGATGGCGCTCACCGGCATCCTGAACGCGATCGACCGGGGCCTGGTGGAGGAGACCGACATCCTGGTGCACGGCTCGGGCACCTACAGCACCAGGGACTTCGTGGCGCTGCCGCCCGACCGGCGCACCGCGGTCACCGACGTCGCGGGCCTGCTGGAGGTGACCCGCCGGGCGGTCGCCGCCGGGGCCGAAGCCGCCATCGGCACGCCGTGAGCCGGATCCTGCGGCGGTCGGCCCGCGCGTCATCCCCCGGCCAGCCCGGCCGGTTGGCCGGGCTGGTGTCCGGCCCGCTGGCCGAGGTGCAGCTCGCCACCCTGGTGCTGACCCTCGGCACCGGGGCCTGGTTCACCTGCTGGGCGGTCTTCTTCACCCGCTCGGTCGGGCTGTCCGCGACCTCGTTCGGGGCTGGGGTCACCGCGGCCGGGGTTGTCTCGCTGGTGCTCGGCAGCCCGTTGGGCTACCTGGCCGACCGGCTGGGCACCCGGGAGGTGCTGGTCTGCCTGGGCATGGTGCAGGGCCTGGCGACCCTCGGCTACCTGCTGGTCTCGGAGTTCTGGGGCTTCATGGCGGTGTCGCTCGTCGCGGTGACCGCGCAGCGCATCGCCCCGGGCATCCGGGTCGCTCTGGTGGCCGGACTGACCACCGGCGGCGACCGGCTGCAGGCGATCTCCACCAACCGGGTGATCCAGCATGTCGGGCTGACGGTGGGATCGGCGCTCGGCGCGCTGGTGCTGGTTCTGGACCGGCGGGCGGCCTACCTGGCGTTGGTGGTGCTGTACGCCGTGTTGAACCTGGCAGCCGCCATGCTGACCCTGCGGGTGGAACGGGTGCCCCCGGTGCCCCGGACCCCCGGCGGGCCCGGGATGCGGGTGCTGCGCGATCGGCCGTTCCTGCTGATCACCTCGCTCAGCGGGGTGCTGGCGCTGAACTGGGGGGTGCTGGACACCGGCCTGCCGCTGTGGGTCACCACCCATACCGAGGCGCCGCTGTGGACCATCGGGGTACTGGTCACGGGCAACACGGTGGCGATCGTCGCGTTCCAGAACCGGGTCAGCCGGGCGGCCGACAAGGTCGCCGGGGCTGCCCGACTGGGCACCTTCAGCGGTGTGGCACTGGCCGTCGCCTGCCTGCTGTTCGCTCTGAGCTACCAGCGCGGCGGCATGGTGGTGGTCGCGGTGCTGCTGCTGGCGGCAGCCGTGCACACCTTCGGCGAGCTGCTGTTCTCGGCCAGCGGCTGGGGTCTGTCGGTCGGGCTGACCCCCGACGAGGCGCACGGGGAGTACCAGAGCACGTTCGCCGCCGGCTCGGCCACCGCGCTCAGCTTCGCCCCGATGGTGATGACCACGCTGCTGGTCGGCTGGGGCGTGGCGGGCTGGCTGACGCTGGCCGGGGTGTTCCTGGCCGGCGCGCTGCCGACGGTGCCGGCCAGCCGGTGGGCGCTGCGCACCCGCCGGCAGCTGGAGGCACCGGGATGACCGGAGTGAACGGCAGGAGCGGGGGACCGGGGTGAAGGGGCTGATCGATATGACTGGTGCGGGCGGTTCGGGTGCGTCGACGGCCTGGGGCGTGCCCCTGCGGGCACGGTACGCCTGGGAGCAGAGTGACCATCCGGCGCTGCTCGGCGTGCGCGGCGCGTTGCAGCGGCACCTGGTGCCGTTGGTCTCGACGGTGTCCTCGGCCGATCCGAACGGGCCCAGTCTGGGTTACGCCGGCGTTCCGGTCGGCATCGGACGGGTCCGGCAGACCCTGGAAGCATGCCGGGAGGCCGGCGGCGCGCCGACGACCGCCGTCCGGCGGGGCCGGGTGCGGCGTGCCGACCTGTTCGGCGGCGTGCTGCCGGACGCCGATCTGGTCGCGGTGGGCTGCCACGCCGAGCAGGCGGCGGAGCTGCCGACCGAGCACGCGTTGGTGCTGCCTTTCCGCCTGCACCTGGTGGTCGGCCTGTCAGGCGGCCGGGAGCAGTGGCAGCGCGCGGTGTCCAAGCGGGAGCGGCAGTGGTTCTCCGCGCGCCGCAAGGAGCGTGTCTGGGCGTTCGACGTGGCCACCGACGAGGAGTCCTTCCGGTTCTTCTACCGTCGGATGCACGTGCCCACCATGCGTTCCCGGCACGGCGCGCGGACCCGCAGCGAGCCGGAGGCCAGCGCGCTGGAAAACCTGTTCCGATCCGGGGTGCTGGCCTTTGTCACCGTCGACGGCGAACGGGTGGCCGGCGTGCTGTGCCGCCGCTCCGCGGACGGAGCGACCATCACCGTCCGGCTGCTCGGCGTCCTCGACGGCACCGAGGAGATGTACCAGCTGGGCGCTATGAAGGCCCTTTACCACCTGCTTCTCGAATGGGCCGACGAACACGGTTACAGGAACGTCGACTTGGGCGGCATGGAGGCGTGGCTGAGCCGCGGGCTGTTCCAGTGGAAACGCCGGTTCGCGCCGCGCTTGCAGCTGGCCCCCAACCACCTCGGCGGGCTGCGGGTCTGGTTCCACGCCCGCCGCGACACCCCGGCCGTGCGCGATTTCCTGGTCGCCAACCCGGTGCTGGAGCTGGTCGGCGACCAGGAGTTCGGCGCCGTCTACTTCCACGACGACCAGCGGCCGGCCCGACTCGACCTGGCCCACGCCTGCCCGAACAGCCCCGGCTACCGCACCGTCCACCTCGACGACTTCCTGCCAGCAAGGAGCAAGCCATGAGTACCGCCGCCCCCCGCACCGGCGTGAACGCGCCTGTCGCGGCGCCCTGGCTGTCGGCCCGGTCGGAGCCCCCCGAGATCGGGCTGCCGGTCGCGCGGATCGCCGAGATCATGCGCGAGGAATTCCGGGAACTGCCGTTCCCGCCGTACCCGATGGCGCTGCAGCCGTTCGTACTGCCCCAGCCGGCCTACCGCGAGCTGATCGACGCCGCCGCCGCCCTGCTGGCGCTGATCCGCCGCTCCGCCGAGCTGGCCGGGCCCGACACCGCCGGCCGGATCGCCGCGCTGCGGCTGGACCGGGCCGACTGTCCCTACTGGACCGACGACGAGGCCTGGGAGCTGCGGCACTGCGCCGACCTGGCCCGGCCGGACGTGGTGCTCGGCCCGGACGGGCCGAAGTTCGTCGAGTTCAACGTAAGCGGGGCTTTCGGCGGCCTGCTGCACTTCCAGCTCTACCAGCGCGGCTGGCAGCGGATCCGGGAGGAGGCCGGACTGCCGGCCTTCGTCTCGGTCGGCGCCTACCCGCGGCTGGCCCGGCTGATCGAGGACACCTGCCGGGAGCTGGGCGTGCCGCCGTCGGTGGTGCTGGTCGGCACGCCGCGCGAGTGGGGCCCGAACACCCCGCTGCGGCACTTCCGGCAGCAGGCCGACCTGTTGCGCCAACACGGCATCAACGCCGTACACCTGGACTTCGAGGACCTGGTCGACGGCATCGGCCCGGCCGACGGCGGCCCACTGCGCCACCCGCTGGGCCTGGCGCAGTTCGACGTGCACGACGCCGAGCAACTCGGCTACGACATCAGCCCGGTGCGGGCGGCCCAGGCCCGCGGCTTCCGGCTGCTCCCGTCAGCGAGCTCCTGGCTCCTGCACACCAAGCGACAGTTGGGCCTGCTGTCCGAGGGCCAGCCCTGGATGACTGACCGGGAACGGGAGTTGGCCGCCCGCTACCTGCCGTGGACCCGGATCCTCGGCGACCGCGAAACGGTGTGGCGCGGCGCCTCTTACGATCTGCCGAAGCTGCTGGTGGAGCGCCCGGAGCAGTTCGTCATCAAGGGCTTCACCGGTATGTCCGGCGCGCAGGTGCACTTCGGCGGCCGCACCGAGCCAGCCGAGTGGGCCGCGCTGGTGGAGCGGGCGGTGGCCGGCGACAGCCACATCGTGCAGGAGGTCGTGCCGTCCGTGCCGATGCCGGTCGACGTGCTGGAGGAGTCCGGCGAGATCGTCCGGGTCTCGGCCAACCCGGTGATGAGCCCGTTCGTCATCGACGGGGGAGGAGCGGGCTGCTTCGGGCGGTATGTGGCCGATCACCAGCCGGGGATCGTCAGCGCGCTGTCCCGGGCCGGCCTGAGCAGCCTGGTGGCCGAGCCGTGAGGGTCGGCGTGGTGGTGCTGCCCGAGTTCAGCGGCCCGCAGGGCATCCGGATGTGGCGCCGGGTCGAAGAGCTCGGGGTCGCCCATGCCTGGACACTGGACCACCTGTCATGGCGGGGCGCGCGGGGGCGGCCCTGGTTCGACTCCTTCACGCTACTGGCCGCAGCCGCGGCCGGGACCGAGCGGATGACCCTGGGCACGCTGGTGGCCAGCCCGAACTTCCGGCACCCGGTGACCACCGCGACCCAGGCGATGGGCGTCGACCACCTGTCCGGCGGCCGGTTCGTGCTCGGGCTCGGCGCGGGGGTGGCCGGCCCGGACGCGGACGCGCTGGGCGCCAAGGAGCTCTCGGCGGCCGAACGCGCGGACCGGTTCGAGGAGTTCGTGACGATGCTGGACACACTGCTGCGCCAGCCGGTCACCACCCGGCACGGCCGCTACTTCCAGGCGGTGGACGTGCCGATGGTCCCGGGCTGCGTGCAGACGCCCCGGGTGCCGTTCGCCGTCGCCGCCACCGGCCCGCGCGGGCTGCGGCTGACCGCGGCACACGCAGACACCTGGGTGACGATCGGCGACCCGCGCCGGCCTGGCGCCGAGACCGGGCAGCAGGCGCTCAGCACGCTGCGAACCCAACTGGACCGGCTGGAGCGGGCCTGCGCCCAGGTCGGCCGGGACCCGGGCAGCCTGCGCCGGCTGGTGCACCTGGGCCGGATCTCCGCCGACCCCTGGGAGAGTCCGGACCGGCTGGCCGATCTCACCGGAGCCTGCGCGGAGTTGGGGTTCACCGACGTTGTGGTGGACCACCCGCGGCCGCACGAGCAGCGGCCGGACGCGATGGACCGGTTCCAGCGCGCGGTCGGAGCCGTCTGCGCCCAAACGATTCACACCCAGGCGAGTTGAGAGGAGACCGCTGGTATGCGTGCACAGCCGTTCGTCCTGCGGATGGCCGGATTTCCCTTTGAGTGGCTGACCGAGCTGGCCGACGCCGAGACCGCCGTCGCGGCGGACGAGGTGCTGGCGGCCGAGCGCGGGTCGACCGCCGACCGGGCGGCCGCCGCTGCCGTGGTGGACCGGGCGACGGCGGAGTACCGGGTCCGCTATGACACCGCGCTCGCCGCTGAACGGCTGACCGTGTTCGAGCGCTTCGCCCGGAACGAGTCGCTGCGCGAGGCGGTGTTCGCCCTCAACCCCGGTGCCTGCGCCCTCATCGAGCACTGGCTGGACCGGACCGATCCGGCCGCCTGGAAGTCCAAGGACCGCAACCGGGTGGACCCGCTCACCCTCTACCTGCAGCGGGTCTGCGCCAAGAACGACTCGACGGGCCACGCCGGTCCGTTCACCGTCGGCACCTTCGATCCGGAGGGTGAATCGCAGTGGGCCGAAGTCCCTCTGCGGCACCTGGCGTTTCTGTCCCGCTGGGCCGCCGAGGCGATCACGGCCTGGTACGCGGCGGACGGCGGCGCCGGTATGGTTCCGCGCCGGGCTCCCGGAGTGGCGTTCGACGGGCCTGTCGTCGACCACCTGCGGTTCGACTTCGACCAGCGTGGCCGGGTCGCCGGCATCGTCGGCCCGCGCGATCCCGATGTCCAGCTGACGGCGGAGGACCGGGAGATCCTGGTGTACTGCGACGGCACCCGGACCGTCGCGCAGATCGGCGCGACTCTCGGTCGGGACGCCGGGCCGGGCCTGCGGAGGCTGGCGGACCGCGGCCTGGTCATCCCGGGCCCGGAACTGCCCTACGGGCTGGCCGACGTGATGCCGCTGCTGACCGACCTGGCCGCAACCCAGGACTCCCCGGAACTCCGGGAATTGGTGTCCTGCTGCGCCGAGGCGATTCGGCTGCACGCCGACGGCGACCGCACCGCGCGCGCAGCGGCGCTGGAACGGCTCGGCCGGCTGTTGGAGCGGACTGTCGGCGTCTCGGCCGAGCGCGGCCATGGCGGCTTCTACCAGGACCGCTCCCCGGTCTACCAGGAGAGTGTGGGCCGCTTGGATCCGGTGGTGCTCGGCCGGCCCGTCACCGAGCGGGTGGAGCGGGCACTGCCGCTGATCACCGACGCCTTCCTGTTCCTGCCACGGCTCAGCCAGCGGCTCGAACACGATGTGCTGGCCGACTGGTTCGCCAAGCGCTTCCCGTCCGGCACCGCCTCCGTCAACGACTACCTGCGCGGCTACGCCGACGACGAAGCCAGCCTGGCGCCGGCCTTCGCCCAGGTCACCGACACCCTGGCGTCCTGGCACGACCGGCTGGCCGAGGCGGCCGGCGCGTTCGGTTCCGCTGAAGGGGGGCCCGGTGACGGTGACGAACGGAAGGCCCGCCTGGAGAAGTTCCTTGCCACCCATGCCCCCCGGATACCCGCCGTCTGCAACATCGACCTCATGCTGGCTGCTGCCCCCACTGCCGCCGGACTGGCCGAACCGGGCCGGCTGGTGGTCGGTGAGGTGCACGCCGACGAGGAACTGCTGACCCACGGCATGTTCTCGCCCTACGTCGCTGCCAAGCACCCTGACATCGCCGAACAGGTGCTGGCGTCCTATCAGGACCTCATCGGCGAAGGCGAGACAATCTGGAACGCCACCGTCCGCCACTTGGACAAGACCTTCGTCCGGTACCCCCCGCAGTGCCCGGAGATCGAGGCCGCCGACCGCTCGCCGCTGCCCGCCGAGCTGCGCCGGCACTACGCCGACCTGCTGGTGCGGCTGGACCCGGACGGTCTGCGCCTGGTGGAGCGGGCCACCAGCCGGACGGTACGGCTGATCACCGTGCCGCTGCACTGGCTCCGGCTGCAATACAACCCGATGCAGGTCTTCGGCTTCCCCAAGCGCCGCACCGGCTCGCTGTTCGAGGTGCCCACCGGCGGTACATTGCGCCGGGTCGAGTACGGCGACCTGGTGCTGTCCCGACGGGCCTGGTCGGTTCCGGCCGCGCAGGTGGTTGCCAAGGACGGGCGGGACGCGTTCCTGGCGCTGCGCCGGCTGCGCGACCGGATCGGCCTGCCGCAGCACGTCTTCGCCCGCACCGACGCTGAGGGCAAGCCGGTCTACGTCGACCTCGACAGCCCGCTGCTGGTGCGCGAGCTGATCCGGTTCGCGCGGCGGGCCGGCGAGGTCCAGTTCTCCGAAATGCTGCCTGCCCCGCACGACTTGTGGCTACGGGTCGGTGGCTCGTCCTACACCAGCGAACTTCGATTCGCGGCCTTCGACGGTCACCGGTAACCAGGGGAAAGGAGATGGACAACGGCTCGTGACTACTCCAAACCGATCCTGAGCGGCGAGGGCGAGGACGACTACGCCCGCTACATGCGTACCGGCACGCTGCTCTCCCTGTAGCGGGCTCCTGAGGAGTGGGTGCACCACGACGAACTGCTGTTCCACGTGGTGCACCAGCCGACCGGGCTGTCGCTGAAGCCGGCCGGCGCCGAGCTGGACGCGGCCGTCACCCTGCTGCCCCGCGCGGCGCCGGCGGGTTGAAGCGCGAAAACTGCGGCGCGGACCAGATCAGTGAGCCGTCGGGCAGGTCGGTCTGGACCACCTGATTTACGTGGAAGTCCACTGCTCTCTCCGCCCCGGGGATATCGGCGGCGGTGCCCATACTCCAGTCGATCTCGGCCGTGCCTGTCAACTGCAGCGTCGTGCCGGACCGCCAATCGACGAACAACAGGCCCGCGGCCGGATTGACCGTGAGATTACCCAGAGTCATCAGCATCGTGTTGCCTTCATACTCGGGCCATTGCACCCGCTGCGGAGTGGGAGTGTTGGCGAACCCCTGGTTCCCCCCGCGGTGGGAGGCATCCGCATCACCCGTTGTGGAGGTAGAGGCAACGAAGAACGTGTCCGCCGTGTCGATCATATGCCGCTGCTCTGGACGCAGTTCGCTTCCCTGCGTCACATGGGGCACCGCGTGGGCGGGTGCGGCCTTCTGCGGCTCCCGGCTCTGAATGTACTTGGGGCAGTTGCCGTATGCCTGATCCACGGTAAGCCTGAACCCATCCTGCGCGGCCTCCATGCGACCGTTGATTCGCAGACGCCGCCGGTGAGGAAGATCGATGGCCAGGGTCCCCACCTGCGCGGCGTCGGCCAATGCCGCCGCCAACGGATCCGTGTCCAGCAGGCGCGCTGCGACAAGGACCTCACGAGGGCCGAGCACCCGAAGGAATCCCGGACGTCCGTACAGAATCGACGCCCAGACCTGACCATCGGGCGCGGCCGCACCCACAACAAGGAATCGCAGCTCAGCCAGAAAGCCCGCCGCACCGCGTGGAAGACGGTCATCGATGATCGCGCGCAGATGTTCAGCGCTCTCACGGAATCCAGCGCGCTCTTGGGCGGCCAACTCACCCTCATGATAGGAAGCCTGACGAGAATGGCGCATTGAGCTATTCCTCACTACTGTCAGTTAAATCGAGCACCGCCGCTATACGGTCGAATATACGGTCGAAGTGATGCCCATACCGCGCCGAAGCAGGCCACGGACATCGCGTTGTCGCGCGCTGGTTCTCAGAAACCTTCGCTCCCCAGCGTAGCCGCACAGCCGCCGCAGAACAGCGCCGTGAAGGTGATGACACTGCCTGAAACGATCAGAATCACTCCACGGGAGAGGCGTAGATCGGGGCGGCCTGCGACGGCCTGTCGTGACGCTATGGAATCTTCTCATTCCACAAGGTGTCGGCTTCTGTCATTTCGCGCACCGCTCGCGGGCCGGGAGATCCCTGATGTTGTTGTGTCGCGTTGTCCCTCCCGAAGGTCAGGGTTAGCGTGGGAGGTGGCAGTCGGCGTCATCTGCCGCGGGGCCATAACATCGCCTAGGGGGAGAATCGCCCCCGGGGCTCCGCGACGACCGCCCCTTCGCTGCATGCATCGAGTGAGCCGCAAGCGGGTGGATTTGACGCATTTCCGCGCCGGACGGCGCAGGAGGTTGATGTGCTCCCCACGCGACACAAGTCGGCAACCGTCAACGGCCAGAAGGTCTTCTACCGAGAAGCGGGTCCCAGCGACGCACCGGTCGTGCTGTTGCTCCACGGATTCCCGAGCAGCTCGCACATGTTCCGCCACCTCGTCCCCGCGCTGGCCGATGACTATCACGTGATCGCCACCGACCACATCGGATACGGCCACTCGGCCATGCCCAAGGTGGACGCGTTCGACTACACCTTCGACAATCTGGCAAGCATCACTGCGGGACTTCTCAACCAGTTGGGCATCAAACGCTTCGCCATCTACGTGCACGACTACGGAGCGCCGATCGGCTGGCGCCTGGCGCTCGACCCTTCCTTCGACGTCAGCGCGATCATCTCGCAGAGCGGCAACGCCTACATGGAGGGCTTCGCCAAGCCCTTCTGGGACGACCTGTTCGCCTACGCCACCGATCCCAGCCGTGAGACGGAGCCGGGCGCGCGGGCCAAGTTCAGCCCCAGCACGACACGTTGGCAGTACGAGAACGGCGCGTCCGACACCAGCCTCGTCAGCCCCGACACCTGGACCCTCGACCAGCTCCTGCTGGAACGGCCCGGCAACGACGAGATCCAGCTGGCGCTGTTCCGTGACTACCCCACGAACATCGACGGCTATCCGAAACTGCAGGAGTACTTCCGCACGAGCCAGGTGCCGCTGCTCGCGGTCTGGGGCGAGCGTGACGAGATATTCGGGCCGGACGGCGCGCGGGCTTTCTCCCGTGACCTGCCCGACGCCGAAGTCCACCTGCTGCCCGCCGGTCACTTCGCCCTCGAGACGCACTTGGACGCGATCAGCGGATACATCCACGGATTCCTCGGACGCGTCCTCACGTAGGCCGCAGCCAGACACATCCGCGCCGGCAGTCCGTCAGCGGACGCGGCGGTTGAGAAGGTGCGCCTCCCGGCCGCAGCGGCACGGTGAGCGCGTCCCAGGGAAGGCGGCGTGGTGGCCACACTGACAGCAGTCAATGTCGGGATGCCGAAAGACGTTCCCTGGCACGGTAAGACCGTGCACACCGGCGTCTACAAGCAGACCGTGGCCGGGCCGCGGATGGTGCGGCGGCTGAACATCGACGGCGACGGCCAGGGAGATCTCGGCGGGCACGGCGGTGAGCAGCGTGCGGTGCTGGTCTACCAGCTCGACTCCTATCGCTTCTGGGAGAAGAAGCTGGGGCGCGACGAGCTTGCCCCCGGCGCGTTCGGCGAGAACTTCACCGTCGACGGCCTGCCCGACGACGAAGTCTGCATCGGCGACCGTTACCGCATCGGCGGAGCCCTGTTCGAGGTCACCCAGCCGCGAGTCACCTGCTATCGGGTGGGTCTGCGCATGGGCGAGCCCCAGATGGCGGCACTGCTCGTCGCCCACCACCGCCCCGGCTTCTACCTGCGCGTCATCGAGGAAGGCGAGGTCGAGGCCGGGCAGGACATCGTCAAGGAGTCCACCGGCCCGGAGGCCATGAGCGTCGAAGAGCTCGACCGGGTGCTCTACCTGCCGGGCCACACCCGCGAACAGGTCGAGAGGGCACTGCGGATCCCCGCCCTCAGCCCCGGCTGGCAAGAATCCATGAAGACCCTCCTGGACCAGGACGACAGCCAGGAAGCCGGGGGTTCTTCCGGAAGCGCCGGGCTCAACGCCGCAGCCACCGCGCCACCGCCCGCCTGGCCCGGCTTCCGCCCGCTGACCGTCACCCACATCCAGCCCGAGAGCCGGAGCGTGTTCTCCCTGCGTCTGGCTGCCGCCGACGGCTCGGAGCTCCCGGCCGCCCTTCCGGGCCAGTTCATCACCGTCAAGGTCCAGCCCGAAGGCGGCGCTCCGCCCCTCATCCGCAGCTACTCGCTTTCCGGCGAGCCGGGCACCGGCACGTACCGGATCAGCGTGAAGGTCGAACCGCACGGCGCCGCCAGCAACGAGCTGCGCGCCCATATCCGCGTCGGCGACCGGCTGGAAGCCGCAGCGCCCCGCGGCACGTTCTGCCTGGCCGACGGTGACAACCCCGTGCTCCTGCTGTCCGCAGGTGTCGGCGCAACCCCGGTCCTGGCCATGCTGCACGCCCTCGCACGCGACCGCTCCACCCGCCCGGTGTGGTGGCTGCACGGAGCCCGCGACGGCACCGAGCACCCCTTCGCACAGGAAAGCCACGACCTGGTCTCGGCACTCCCCGACGCACGGTCGACCGTCTACTACAGCAAACCCAACAGCGCCGACCGGCAGGGTGTCGACTACGCCGCAACCGGCCGACTGGCGCCCGAGCCGGTCCGCCGGCTCGGCTTGCCGACCGACGCCGACGCGTACCTGTGCGGGCCGACCGCCTTCATGGACAGCCTCACCGCCGCGCTCGTGGACTACGGCCTTGACGCCTCCCGCGTCCACACCGAGATCTTCGGCTCAGGCGCTGCCATCACCCCCGGGATCAAAGGCGCCGCTGCGGCAGCCGCGCCCCACCAACCCGCGGGTCCGGCAGGCGCCGGCCCACAGGTGTCGTTCGCTCGCAGCGGCCTGAACGTCCCCTGGAACGACGCCCAGGAGTCGTTGCTCGAACTCGCCGAGGCCTGCGACGTACCGGTCCAGTGGTCGTGCCGCACCGGCGTCTGCCACACCTGTGAACTCGCCCTGATGTCCGGGTCCGTCGACTACTCTCCCGATCCCGTGGAGCCCCCGGGCGATGGCAACATCCTGATCTGTTGCTCCAAACCCGCCGGAGAGGTCGTTCTGGACCTGTGAGTGTGCGGTACGCCCGCCCGCTGCACCCGCTGCCGGCACCGATCATCGCTCCATTGCGTGGTCACGCTCAGTGACGCCAATTCGCATTCCTCGGCGCCCGCGCACTCCGGTGTGCCGGCATCGCGATTTGCACCTCACGTGCGCTCACAGCCGGGGCCCCACCGCAGTTCAACGAAGGATCACCATGACCACCAGCGACCAGCCGCGCTTCTCCTACAGCCTGCACAACGTCACGACGACCGTCAGCGACCTCGACGCTTCCATCAGCTGGTGGAACCGGGTGTTCGGCCTCACGCTGCTGGCGAGGTCCCGCTTCGACGCCATCGGCGCTGACGTGGCCTTCCTGCAGGGCCCCGGCTTCCGGCTCGAGCTGCTCCAGCCCGCCGACGGCTTCCGGATCCCTGAGCTGACCGCGGAGCCGCCCGCCCACATCCGGCCGATCGGCAACAAGGCCCTCGTCTTCCGCGTGGACGACCTGGGCAGCGTCACGCAGACCTTCCGCGAGCTGGGCGTCACGATCGTGTGGGAGCAGATGGACCTCGGCGACGGAAGCATCTCCACCGCGATAAGGGACAACGACGGAAATTTCATCAACGTCTTCCAGGAGGGCGTCAGCCCGGTCGGCTGAGCGGTCAGCCTGCACTCTCCATACCGGGGAAGTCGAACAGGCGCTGACCGGTCCTGGTCCGGCTCTTGTGTGAAGGATGCACAGCAGGAAGGCGCGCTGAACGAATAGGACGTGCCGCGCTGAGTCAGCTGCCCAGGCATGAGTCCGCTGCCCTGGCCCTGATTCGAGGTCTGCGACTGTCCGTACGACGCGGCCGTTGGGTGACTGGAAAAGCTGTCCCGGGAGTGTGAGCGCCTGTTCACGTCGCCCCGGATGCGCTTCATCATCGCGGGCGTCAGACTGGCCAAGGGGGATCCTGCGCTCCGGCAAGGTCGTCCGTCCTCTGAGCGCGGGCACGGAACTGCGGGCCCAGCAGCAAGGAGAGACGATGGGCAAGCCCGTTCTCGAGTCGGCAGCCCAAGGAATCGCTGGCGCGACACGTAGGCGACGTGCGGGTGCGCGTAGTCAAGCCGGTCGGTGCCGCCTCCGGGCTGCCCGATCATCCTGTACGTGCACGGCGGAGGCTGGATCCTCGGCAACGCGGGCACCCATGACAGGCTGGTGCGAGAACTGGCAGTCGGCGCCGATGCCGCGGCGGCTTTCGTCGAGTACGACCGCTCACCCGAGGCCCGCTACCCCGTGGTGATCGAACAGGCGTACGCCAGGCTGAACCTCCCGCGGACGCCACGCCAGGGACGGTGGGTCCTCGCCCCCATGAGGAACCGGCTGATCCCCTCTCGATTCATCAAGTAGGCGATCAACGTGACTGACGCCGTCCGCGAGGTCATCATCATCGGTTCCGGTCCCGCCGGCTATACCGCAGCCCTGTATGCAGCGCGCGCCGGCCTGAATCCCCTGGTGTTCGAAGGGGCCATCGCCGCCGGAGGCGCGCTCATGAACACCACCGAAGTGGAGAACTTCCCGGGTTTCCCTGACGGTGTGCTAGGGCCGGACCTCATGGAGAAGATGCGGGCGCAGGCCGAGCGGTTCGGCACGGACTTCGTGGTCGATGATGTTGTCGAGGCCGCGCTTGAGGACGAGGTCAAGAAGCTGGTCGACAGCACCGGGACGATCCATCGGGCAAGAACCGTGATCCTGGCGATGGGATCCCACTATCGCGAGTTGGGGCTGGAGAACGAGAAGCGGCTGACCGGGCGCGGCGTGAGCTGGTGTGCCACCTGCGACGGCTTCTTCTTCCGCGACCAGGACATCGCAGTCGTCGGCGGCGGGGACTCCGCTATGGAGGAGGCGACATTTCTCACGAAATTCGCACGCAAGGTCACCGTAGTGCACCGCCGCGACAGCCTGCGGGCCTCCAAGATCATGCGGCAGCGGGCACGCCGCAACGACAAGATCGTCTTCGAATGGAACAGCGAGGTCGTCGACATCCTGGGGCAGGACAAGGTCACCGGCGTGCGCCTGCGGGACGTTCGGAGCGGGGAGGAGACCGAACTGCCGGTCACTGGTCTTTTTGTCGCCATCGGACACGACCCCCAGGTCGGCCTCGTCAAGGGAAGCGTCGCTCTGGACCACGCCGGCTACATCGCGGTACACGGCCGCTCCACGCTGACCAACCTGGACGGCGTGTTCGCGTGCGGCGATGTCGTCGACCACGAGTACCGGCAGGCGATCCTCGCATCGGGAATCGGATGCGCCGCCGCCCTGGACGCTGAGCGGTATCTAGCGGCATTGGATGACTGCGCCAGCCCCGAGGAAGCGCGTCTCGAGGCAGTCGCCGTTGCTGAACTCGTGCACTGACCGTCGACCCGGGTCGGTTTTCACGACATGCGGTTCTGCACCAGCCCTGCCGCGCCGGTGTCCGGAGCGAGGAGCCGCTTGGAGGGTCCGAGTACCCGAATTGACCATCCGCACCGGGCCGCATTCCGGGACTCGACAACTGGCGCCCGGCAGAAATCAGTGGGGAGTGGCAGTGCAGTGATCGGGCGGCGCGAAATTATCGCGGAATTCCTGGGCACCGCCCTACTGCTCGCATGCGGCCTCAGCGCTGCTATTTTCAATTTCTCTTCCGGGTCACCCCTGCTCACGCTGGTTCCGAACGACTACATCAGGAGATTCTTGAGCGTTCTTCTTTTCTCTGCATCGGCAACTGTGATCATTTATTCGCCACTCGGCCGCATCAGCGGCGGTCACATAAATCCTGCCGTTACCCTGGCATTCTTCAGACTGGGCAAACTCACGACGAAAGCCGCCGTTGCGTACATCGTCGCGCAGTTCGCCGGGGCCGTCGCGGGCACGGCAGCGGTGAGGTTCGTCTGGGGCGCGCGAGCTTCCAACGTCCGCCTCGGAGCCACGCTTCCGGGGCACGCCGGCATATGGGTAGCCCTTGGAATCGAGACGCTGGCAACCTTCCTCTTCATGTCGCTCATCCTGACATTTATCATAAGACCCAGGATCGCGCACTTTACCGCTGCGGCAGGTGGCCTTTTCGGCATCTTCCTCGCGTTTTTCTCATTCCCCTACTCCGGAGCCAGCCTAAACCCGGCTCGCAGTTTTGGTCCTGCGCTACTCGAGGAATTGTGGGCAACTCTCTGGATCTACTTTGTCGGACCCTCCATAGGGGCGGTGGCTGCCGCGACACTCTTCCGAAATCGGATCATCCCCTGCGGTAAGCTTTTTCACGATTCGTCCTATACGTGCAACTTCGAGAACTGCCTTTATGTGGCAAATGTGGCAAGCAGAGAAGCCAGTCGACCCTCCGGGCGTGATGGCCGGCCGCGGCGGGGGGCGCAGTGAACGCTCGATCACCGATGGGAAGCCAGTCGTCTGCTGCGAAAGACGCGCGCCTGCCGCAGATCTTCGTAAGCGAGCGACGGGCGGGCTCATGCGGGGATATCCGCCACCCCGTTCGGCAGCATCGCGCGTGCGGCCCGCACAAGGTCCAAAGACTCGCGGAGGAGCGCTTGTTCACCTGGAAAGTGCTTCTTTCCTTGCGCATGACACGACCCTCGACAAGTCCCATCGTTGCAGGTCAGCAGCACTCTCATTCATTTGATCAAGTCTCGAACAGTCACCGCTCGTGAAGCCCCGAGGCTATCCCGGAAGCTACTGCACCAACTCGGCTTCCATCGACTCGCTGTCCGCCTCTTCAGACGAGGAGGGGATGTCCCGCATCCTGCGCAGCGGCGAGAAAAGGACCCAGAACCCGGAGAGCCAGATCCCGCTGACGCCGATCCAGATCGTCTGGCGGACGCCGAGTTGCGAACCCAGCACGCCTCCGAGCGCCGCGCCGATGGGAAGCGTTCCCCACACGATGAAGCGGAAGCTGGCGGTCATCCGGCCGAGCAGTTCCGGCGGGGTGATCGCCTGGCGGTAGGAGATCGCAGCGATGTTGTAGACGATGGCGTAGAAGCTGAAGAAGAAGTAGCTGACCGCATAGAGGATGACGCCCCAACCGGGCTGCGCCAGCGGCTGCAGCAGCACCGGCAGTCCCAGGAACAGCGGTGCGATCCAGATGAGCCGTGCGCTGCCGAAACGCTTGGACAACTTCCCGGCCGTCATCCCGCCGACCATGCCGCCGATGGCGGTCAGGGACCAGATCAGGCCCACGTAGCCGGGTTTCACCTGCAGGACGCGGACCAGGAAGACCATGGACATCGCCATGGAGATCGAGGAGGAGAAGTTCGAGGTCGCGGTGGCCGCGATGACCTTGCGGAGGATCGGGTGCCTGAGGACGAAACTCAGGCCCTCGGCTATCTCGTGCCGCAGCTTCCGTCCCTCGGCGCGCGGTTCCGGCGCGGGTTCCGGCCTGCGGATCAGGGACAGCGACAGGGCCGAAAGGCCGTACGAGAAGGCGTCGGTGGCAATGGCGCGGGCCGTACCCAGCAGGGCGATCAGGGCGCCGCCGATGGAAGGCCCGGCGAACTGCGCGAACGATCCCGTCGTCCCCAGCTTGCTGTTGCCGTCGATCAGCTCCTCCCGCTCCAGCAGGACGGGAAGGTAGCTGTGGTAAGAGACGTCGAAGAAAACCGTGAGGATGCCGTTGAGCAGTGCCACGACCAGCAGGTGGACGTACGTCAGATGCAGGCCGAGGCCGGGGATCGTGACGAGCGGGACAGAGCCGACCAGCAGCATGCGGCCGATGTCGCACCACATCATCAGCCTGTGCTTTGCCCTGCGGTCGACGATCGCGCCCGCAGGCAGCGAGACGAGCAGGAACGGGAGCGTCGCCATGGCGCTCAGAATGCCGATCTGCAGCGTGGTGGCCTTCAGCAGCACGACAGCGGCCAACGGGATCGCCAACTGCGTGACCGCCGAACCGACATCGCTGATCGTCTGACCACTCCACAGGAGCATGAAGTCCCGGTTGCGCCACAACGAGAACCTATGGCTCGTGGTGGCGGGCTCGGATTCCACGGCTTCGTTGGTCACAGACCGAAACTGTGCCGTAGGTGCGGCGGCAGCGTCCACCCGTCCCTGGAACCTGTCAGGATGGGCACTCCAAGCGGTCCCGCTGGCTCACGACGTTGCCGCGTGAGTGGCTTGCCGAGCGTGGGAGAGGGATGAAGACCTGCTCGAATTCCGCGCAGTGGGGAAGTTGCGCATGGTCCGCGGTCATGCACAACGCGCCTTTCCGACGACGTCCGCCACGACCGCCACCGTGTCGGAGACGGCCGTGGAACTGAGACCGCGATGCGTGGTGGCGGCCCGTATCCGGTGGTGGCCGAAGTCACCCACAGACAGCTCGCGCTCATGGGCGGCGTGCAGAACGCTGCTGCCGTCTAACCTCGACCTTTCATGACATTCCGTCGGTGCGGCGGCACCTTGCCCGGATCGTCCGCAGCACGCGGCTTGCTCCGCGGCATCAGCGCCGCCGATATCACCGCGTCCAACCCGGCCATGAACAGCGCCGGCCTGCAAGACTCCCCGCCCCGCTGACAGGGGCGCGGACAGGTGGATTCGGCCCGATGCGCTTGTTCACCTGGAAGGTGTTGCTCCTTGCAGCTGACCGGACCCTCGAAACGTCTCATCGTTGCAGGTCAGAAACACTCTCCGCTTGTCTGATCAAGACCCGCACAAGCCTGCTCGTGAAAGCCCGAGGTTAGCGTGCCGGGTACCACCTCTCCGTTCGAGATTCTGCGGGGCGCTGGGTAGTCTCCGGGACATGTGGATAGAAGCGGCTCTTGAGGTCTTTCATGAGGCGGGGTTCCGGAGTCCCGCGGAGGTGGCAGCCCTCGCTGACGCGGAGCATCGTCTCGGACGCGGGCTGCCGGACGATCTGAGGCAGCTGCTCCTGGAGTGCGACGGCATCATCGGGCACACCGCGGTGGACACCGTCTGGTCCGTCGAGCAGATCGTTGCCCAGAACCTTCTCTTCCGCACCGACAGCTCCTTCGCCCAGCTGTACATGTCTTTCGACGCTCTTCTCTTCTTCGGGGACAACGGAGGCGGGGATCAGTTCGCCTTCGTGCAGACACCCCAGCGCCCGGACATCTTCGTCTGGGAGCACGAGACCGACAGCCGCCGCTGGGTCGCAGGAGACCTGAGGGACTACCTGGGCCGTTCACTCGCCGAGGGCGGCGACGCCTGGTACCAGTAGCCGTCGATGTGGTCCCGCGACGCTCACCGCCTGACTCACATTCCGGACCTCGCGGAAGCAGAGCGGACAACCGCCTTGTAGCGCCGATCGTGGGCTTGAGCTCGTGACGTCGGTCAGCAGTCCATGATCAGGCCAGTGCCGGTGAGGCAACCATCAACGAGGTGCGGTCAGTAGTGGATCTTCTTGAGCCGGTGCTTCACAACTCGGGTGACCTGACCGAGGTCGGCGGCCGTGAGGTTGCCGATGTCGCGTTTGACCAGCGACCAGATGCCCTCGGTGGGGTTGAGGTCAGGTGCGTAGGCCGGTAGCTGGAACATGGTGAGCCATCCGGCGTTCGCGTGAATGAACTCCCTTTTGGCCGCGGTCAGGTGGATCCGGGCGTTGTCCCAGACCAGCACGATCGGGCCTCCGAGTTGGGCACGGGCGCGGACGACCAGGTCGCGGAAGTCCCGCCAGCCGAAACACTTCGGCTCGTCCTTGTGGCCCCGGTACTCCCGAATCGCGTAGATCAGTCGAGATCGCTCACCGAGTTTGAAGCAGGTCATTCCCGCCATCGACACCCGCCCGGAGCCTCGCCCGCGCACGACCGGAGTCTGACCGATGCGGCCCCAGGATCTGGCGCGCGGCGGAGTCATCGACTGCCCGGCCTCGTCCTCGAAGACGATCCAGGCCCCGTGCTCCACCGCACAGCTTTTACCCGCGGCCAGGTCTCCTTCTTCCATGCCTCGACCGCCTCGTCGTCCCGCTCGATGGACCGCCGGGCCGGCTGCTGCCAGGACCAGCCGGCCGATCAACGTCTTCACCCGTGCCAGCGTCCACCGCTGATCGGCCCATCCGTGGACCAGCGGACCACGCTCCAACTCCCGCTCCAGCCGGACGATCTGCACGTCACTGAGCCTGGGTCGGCCCGGCGAACCCTTGCACGCGACCCCCGTCTTGCCGCATTCGGGCCAGGCCTGGTGCCATCGCTCCACCGACCGCTCCGACACCCGCAGGACGGCGGCGATCTCCCGGCTCTTCTCCCCGCCCTCAAAGCGTTCCACGGCCTCCAGCCGGATCCGCTCCCGCCTGGCCCTCTCGACGTCAGTCAACGTGCGGCCTTGCGCGTATCTCACCGCACCGGCAACAACTCGCCTACTGCGGCTCAGATCTGGTTGAGGCCGCCGTCGACGAACAGTTCGGTGCCGGTGACGCCCGCTCAGCGACGGCTGCGCAGAGCCGGTCGAGGTCGCCAAGTCGGCGATGTCGCGATCTCGGCTACGGCTGCATCCAGAGCCGCCGGTTACAACCGCCGTCTTGCCGTCAGAGCGAGTGGGCACTGCCCGAGCCCGTAGTACCGCGGAGCCCCCACCAGCTAGTGCACGGAGGGGGGCGCGCATCCACGATGCTGCCGCTGTCGGGAACCGGCGCGTCCTCCACCAGCTGACCCCCGCCACAACAAGGCGATACCGTGGGACGACGCTCGTTGACGGTGCTGCCGACGCTCGCGCGACCAATTTTTGACCGTGCGGTCCATAAATCCACCGTGGATCACGCGGACAAGAAAAACCACCACCGTGCTACCCCCTGAAAAGACTGCTGGATGCGGAGTACTCACGGGCCCGACCCTGGTCGGTCAGCTGCTCGACCGCGCCGCCGGGGTCGTCGTGGGCCGTACAAGAGGCTGACTGTCGGCGTACAACCTGGGCTCCCCAGTTGTGTACGGATGAACGTCCCCGTCTACGGTTCAGGGGTAGCAGAGCGTTGGAGGACTGGGTTGGAGCTGTGGGACCAAAACGTCGCGCCGTACGGAGAGAAGCTGGAGGCGTTGGACAACAGCACGCGGGCCGACCTCGTTCTGGACGTGGTGGCATCGACGATGCCGCTTTTCGAGCCGCCGTTCGACGACTTCTTCCCAGAACCGCACCGCGAGCTGGTCAAGTCCGTACTGACCCTGCGCACACAAGCTCCAGCGAGCTGGTGGGACGACACGGCTTTCGCACGAGACTTCCTGACCCAATACGACCTTCTGCCGGATGTCCCCACCAGGCCAGCGGTCGGCCCCTTCCTGATGGCGCTGGTTCGACTCTTCGAAGCGCATGGCGGCTTCCTGCCGGCCGACGAAGCGTTGGAGTGCCTGTCCAGCTGCTACGAGGCAATCCTGGTATCCCAGTTGACTGGGCGAGTCACAGCTGAAGACGAGAAGCGGGACCCAATGTGCCAGCAGGCCCTTGCGCGGCAGACGGTCCTCGTCCTGCGAGCGCTCGATTGAATCCGTGCGATCACCAAGTGTCACCGATCGCGAGGTGTGGCATACCTTCCGAATCGGCAAGGAACATGTTCCTCGTCGGATATCCGGCCCGGATCAGGCCACGTCGGTGTCTCGCTCGATGGCCTTGAGTCGGTTCTTGAGCCGGTAGCTGGGGCCGTTGATGGAGATCACGTCGCAGTGGTGCAGGAGGCGGTCGAGGATGGCTGCGGCGAGGACTTCATCGCCGAACATCTGTCCCCATTCGCCGAAGGTCTTGTTTGAGGTCGGGATGATCGAGCCCTTTTCGTACCGCTTTGAGATGGACTTGGAGGTCCAGGTTCGCTTCTCCGCGTTCGAGGATCTCGTAGCCCACGTCGTCGACCACGAGGACGCCCGGCCGCAGGTAGGGAACGAGAGGGTGGCCAGGTCTTTGACCTTGCGCGGCTCGAGGTCGGGCTGGAAGGGGAAGTCATGCTTATCGAGCGTCTGGTGCGGCAGCCGGGAAAGTCGCAGGCCCTGGCGGAAGCGGCGGTCGTCGCGGACGGCCAGTTCCTCGGAGAGGACCAGGTCGAGGAGGTCGAGGTAACCCATCATGCCTCGTCCGCCCGGCGGGTGAACTCGTTGATGGTTTCCGCGAGGTGGGGCAGGCCGAGCTTGCCGGCCGTGGTGCGGATGCGGTTGCCGGTCAGCTCGTCATAGACCGACAGAGGCCGTCGGCCGACCTCGATCCGGGTGGCCGCGGCTCTGTTCAGCAGGGCCTGCAAGGGGCCGACCTCCTCGCCCTGCGGCCGCTCCGGACGAGGCTGGACCGGGACGTCGCCGGTGGTGGTTCGGCGTCCGCCGGTGGGCAGGCCGTCCCAGTGCGACTCGTCGATGACACGGGCACCGCGTCCAATGGCCCGGGGATGGGAGGCCAGTAACGTGCTGCCGTGGGCGTCGGCGAGGGTGGCATGCATCGTGACCTGGGATTTCGTCGCCCGGATCTCGACCACCTGGCGAGCACGGACTCGGCGGGCTGGCACGGAGTAGAGGTTTCCGTCGAAGGCGACCAGGCAGTCCTTGCCGACGTGCCGCAGCTGCCGTTCGGCCACCAGATACGGAGTCGCGGGAAGCGGCTTGAGGGCGGCGTGATCCCTCGCCGCCCGTTCTGCGATGACCTCCCGGTGGGTTTTGTGGATCTGGGCCCGCCTCTGCGGCACCCACGCGGTGAATGCGGCGTCCATCTCCTCGACGGAGGAGAACGACCGGCCGGGCAGGACGTGGTCGTGGACGATCAGGACCTGCCGCTCGACCCGGCCCTTGCCCTGCGGCCGGTAGGCGGCCAGGACGTCGATATCGAAGTCGTAGTGGCCGGCGAATCCGACCGCTTCCGGATGCAGCGGGACCGTCTCGCCAGGAGCGACGTGCCGGCGGACGACGGTCTTGGTCCGGTCGTAGACGATCGTCATTGGGGTCCCGCCGAAGTGCGCGAACGCCCGGCGGTGGCAGTCGAAGAAGGTCTGCAGGTCCTGGCTGGTGGCGAAGCAGCAGAACGGGTCGCGCGAGTACGACAGCGTCATGTGGAAGGAGTAGACCTTCGCGATGCCCATGTGGGCGAGGATCTTGCCCTCGTCCCCCCAGTCCACTTGGGCCTGGGCACCTGGGATCACCTCGAACCGGCGGTGCATCCCCGCCAGTTCTTTGGGGGTGATCCCGAGTTCCTCGGCGATCCTGGGCCGGGCCGTCTGAACGTAGAGCTTGACCCGCTGATAGTTGCCGGTGAAGCCGTACTCCTGGGCCAGCCGCTCGTGAATGACCGCGGCCTTCATCAGGACCTCGGCCCGGAGCATTGAGTCGATCAGCGGCCCAAACTCGTCGATCACCCTTGCGCGCGACCGCCCGCTCGGCGACCGTCGCGGAGGGGTCGCCGGCCCCGGCGCCGACAGGTACTTGCGGACCGTCTTCCGGTCCAGCCCGGTCTCCCTGGCGATCTCCGACAGGCTCATCGCACCGGACTCCAGCAAGCCACGAAAGCGCCGAAGCTCCAGCCAACGCTGCGGATCCAAGACCACTGCCAGCCCCCTCCGCCACCGGAATCGACCCAGCAGCAGAGTGCCGAGCAGCAGGTCTCACCGCATCAGCATCTGTCCCTATTCATCCGTACGAGACGGGGGACGTTCACGTGTACGCCGACACTGACCGAACCGGGAGCTAGAGCTCTGACCGCACAGGTTCACCGTGCTAAGTGCGTTCAGCCGGGCCGTGCCGCCTTCCATGTCCACGACGTCCGGCGGGGCAGACCGCCGAGGTCCCCGCGTCCGGTGCACCACAGCAGCACGCGGGCGGGCTCGCCGGGCGGGGCGTCGGGGAACAGCCGGTCGAGCACGGCTGCGCAGAGTGGTGCCGGCGGCAGCCAGTCCACGCCCAATCCGCGGGTGATGTCGTTGGTGTGCAGCAGGATCTCGCCGACGCCCATCGCCGCGAACCCCGTCGGGTCGCACGGGCCCCAGTGCCAGGCCCGTAGGGACGGGTCAGCGGTGGCCAGCGCGCTGCCGAGCAGTCCGCCGCAGGCGGCGGCCACCTGCAGCACCTCGGCAGGCGAGGCGGTGGAGCGCACGTGCAGATCGAAGGGGAGGTAGGCGTCGGCCGGGCGCGCGGCGAGCTGGCCCGCGTAGGCCAGCAGGTCGTGGCCGATGTGCGCGGCCGTCTGCCGGCAGCTCCACTCCAGCGGGCCGGCCGGCACCGTCCAGTCCTCGCCCGTGCGAGGCCCCAGTATCTCCAGCATCTCCGCCATGGCGGCCTGCACGTCTTGGTGGTCCATGCGGTTCTCCTCGCAAGGCACGTTGTGGTGCGGCTGTGCTGTTTGTTCAGGCCGCGGCGGTGATGGGTCTGCCGCCCCAGCGGATGCCTTCGTTGCGCCAGCGCAGATAGGCGTGCAGTGCCCGGGTCTGGGATCGCGCGGCCGTGCACTTTCCGCAGGTAGGCGGCGAGTTTGCGGATCGACCAGCGGGTGAAAGGCTGGCCGGGTTCGGTCGGGCGGGTGGTGGCCGTCTGGATGACGAAGTCCTCGTCGTCAGAGCTGAGCAGGCGGGGACGGCCTCCCGCCCGCCGAGGGTCCAGGCAGGCCGGACCGATCTCGTTGAACCGGTGGATGGCGTCGCGGACGGTGTCCTCGTCCGCCTGGACCAGCTTCGCGATCACCGGGACGCGGTTCCCGCCGGATGAGGCCAGCAGCATCATCGCGCGCCGGTAGCGCACCGAACTGGTGCTGCCGCGGCGCACGATCTGCTGCAGCTTCTGCCCCTCCTGATCGGTCAACTTGCGCACGCGGACAGGTTCAGCCACCACACCCCCCAGCCGTCGGATCGGACGTCACGCAACATCCAACCGCTGCGATTGCCGACCCGGCGAACCCATGTGGTCAGAGCACCTAGATGACGGGGAGTTCACCGCCGTCGACTGTCAGGGTTACTCCGGTGATCCACTGAGCCCGGTCCGATGTGAGGAAGGCGACGGCCTCGGCGATGTCGCGCGGGTCCCCGGGGCGACCCATAGGGATGCTCGCTGTGGTGGCTTCAAGGGGGACGTCCATCGCGTCGGCGAAGTTCTGGCGGATCGCGTCGGCGCCCGGGGTGAGCACGTTGCCGGGGATGATCGTGGTGACGCGGATTCCGGCGGGCGCGAGCTCGGAAGCGAGCGCCTTGCCGTAGGCGTTGAGGGCGGCCTTGGCGGCACCGTAGTGAGCCAGTGGTGGCGGCGGCGTGAGGGCCGCTCCCGATGAGATGTTGACGATCGCGCCGCCCGACCCGGCCTCGCGCAGCGCCGGCAGCAGCGCGTTGTTGACCCTCACGGCGGAGAGGTAGTTGAGGTCGAGTGCGTCGATCCATTCCTCATCGGGGATGGACGCGACGCCTCCGATGTGGGCGCGTGCCGCCGCCGCGTTGTTGACCACGATGTCGACGCCGCCGAGTTCGTCGAGCGCTGCCGCAGTGAATGCCTGCACGCCCGCGAGCGTGCCGATGTCGCCCCGGATGAAGGTGGCGGCCTTCGGCGTCTCGTCGGAGGCGTTACGCGCCGTGGTGACGACGGTGGCGCCGCCGTCGAGCAGTCGTTGCACGATGGCTGCGCCGATTCCGCGGCTGCCTCCCGTGACGATCGCGCGCTTTCCTGCGAACTCGGTGGGGTCGGGTGAAACGCTAGTTCTGAACATACGGTCCACTATAACAGGTTCTGAACCATCGGTCCAAAATAGCTTTTGGACCGATGGTTCAGAACGGCGTATCATGGAGGCATGGGGCGACCACGGAAATTCAGCGAGCAAGACGTCCTGGCCACTGCGCGCCAGCAGTTCAATGAAACCGGCTACCACGGCACCTCGGTCGACGATCTCTCCCGCGCGACAGGACTCAGCAAGGGAAGCCTCTACGGCGCGTTCGGCGACAAGGAGGCCCTGTTCCTGCGAATATTCGAGGAGTACTGCGCAAGCTCCGACGAGGGCGCCGCCGCCCGGCTTGAAGGCCCGGAGGACCAGGCCCTCGACCGTCTCCGCGCATGGCTCACGTCGCCGGACGGCCACACCGGTCAGCCTGGCTGTCTGCTGGCCAAGGCCACGGCCGAACTGGCGTCGGAGAACCACGCCGTCGCGACCAGGTCACTCGCGGCGTACGAAATACTGCTCGACAGCTGCCGCCAGCTTGTCGAGCAGGCGCAGCGTGCCGGGCACCTGGATCCGGCCGCCGACGCTGAGGCGCTCGGCGGACTGATCCTCACCACGCATCGCGGGCTCGAAGCGCTTGCCAAGGCAGGGGTCGACGCGAAGACCAGGAACCGAATCGCCGACGCCGCGATCGACAGCATCGCACTGCCGGTTTCCTGACCCTGGAGCCGGCGGTTGCCGTCTGCGGTGCGGCAGACCCTGGTGCTCAGTCCTGTGCGGGAGCGGCCGGTGGCATGGTCGTGGGGCTCGCCGGCCGGGGCCCTTTTCTACAGGCCGATGCCGCGTGCTGATGCGTGCGCACGATGGTGCAGCCCACCGGGACCGCCCCGAGTCCGACCACCACACCGGCGCCCCCGCCCCCGACCCCGGCAGCGGACGCCCCTACCCCCACCCCGTGTCCGTGCGCCCAGCTCCGGGTGCTCGTGGCTTCCGGTGGCGGGTGCCGCGGAACGCGGGGTGTGGTGGCGTCGCGATGCGCCGTCGGGATCCGACGGCCCCGCATGGATACTGGCTGGCATGTGAATCGACTTCGATCCTGCCCAGCTGGACCGCACCACCTTCTACCGGCTGCTCACCGCGACGGTCGTGCCGCGGCCGATCGCCTGGGTGTCCACGACGTCGGCGGCGGGCACGGACAATCTCGCGCCTGCGAGGTTCGGCGGAAAGCGGTGTCGGTAAGCGGGGAACGTCAGTCGTCGCGGCGGGTCGTCGCAACGGTCCCGCTGCTCTACCGGAGGCGCAGCTCCTGCGGAGTCGATCGCACGGGGACGACCGCACCCGCAGGGGCCGGAGACAAGCCACCTGGGTAGAACCCCGCTCACGCGGGGACGACCTTCCGGCAGCTCCCGACGGACACAGCGCAGCCCGGAGGACCCCCGCTCGCGCGGGGACGACGGCCAGCCCGCCCGCAACCGCTGCCCTGACTGCGGAGAACCCCTTGTCTGTAAGCACTTGTTTTGGCTCCAGTGCAGGAAGTTGTTTTGGCCCCGCTGGCGGGTCGCAGGGGCGTGTGGCGGTGTGATTCACGCCCCTGTAGCAAGGTGATTCGGCCCCACTTCGGACATCGAGGGCCTGAGGACGTTGGTGGATTGCTCGGGTTGCAGATCTTGATCGTCTTGGGCTTGCGGCCGGCTCGTCGACGCCGCCAGGATCGGCTGCATGATCAAGGGTGTGATGTTCGACTTCTCCGGGACCCTCTTCCGGATCGAATCGGCCGCGCAGTGGCTGCGCGCGGTGGCAACGAAGGCCGGTCTGGACGTGCCCGAGGGTGAACTCGACGCGTGCGTCAGCCGGCTGGAAGAGTTCGGAGCTCAGCCTGGAGGGGTTCCTCCGCGCACGGTGCCGCCCCATCTTGAGGCACTGTGGCGGGAGCGCGATCTGACCGCCGAACGACACCGGGCTGCCTTCACAGCCCTTACCCGGGAAGCGCAGCTGCCTGCGGCTGACCTGGCCGAGGCCCTGTATGAACGTTCCCAAGTATCCGGGGCATGGCTGCCTTATCCCGACACCGAGGAAACCCTCCGCGCCCTGCGCGGGCGAGGCATCCCGGTCGCTGTCGTCAGCAACATCGGCTGGGACATGCGCGGTGTCTTCCGCGACCACGGTGTCGATGATCTCGTGGACGCCTACTTCCTCTCCTTCGAGTGCGGAGTGAAGAAGCCCGATCCCCGGATCTTCCAGATGGCGTGCGACAAGCTCGGAGTGGCGCCCGGCGATGCACTCATGGTGGGAGACGAGCGTGTTGCGGACGTCGGCGCTGCCACGCTGGGGTGCCGGGTCCACCTAGTCGATCCCTTGCCCGTTGACCAGCGTCCCGGTGCGCTGGCCGAGGTGCTCCAGCTTCTCTGACGTGCCCGACCGGGGCGACTTTCGGCGCGATGTTGAGTGCCCGGCGACCGAACGGCCGACCAGTCCTCGGTCTCGATACCGCGCAAACGTACCCGCTTACCGGTCCGGAACGACGTCATCGCCTATCTGATTACGCCGCAAGATGCGATGCACAGGCCCTCTTGACCCGGGCCTGAACTGTGTTGTCATACCGGTGGAGCCAGATCAACTTGGTACGTCAGTGAGCCCCGAAACGCTGGTGCGCTGGTGCCCAAAGAGTGCCTACAAACCCCCCTCGCGCGGGGACGACGAGGCGGCCGTTGAAAGTCCGCAGGTCGTAGAATCCGTCGCTGTCCGGGATCAGGTCCCGGGCCGCGCACAGATCTCCAGCAGCCGGTGCCAGTCGGTGTTGTTCCTGGCCAGGCGGGACACTCGAGCCCGAGGACGATCCCGGCATCTCCCATGGAGACCTCGGCGACCAGGTGCTGGAAACCACCCCGGCCCGCCGTCGATGCCCCCGTGCGGCCCTGATCGGAGTCGATCACGATGATCTGGGAGTCGGTCCGGCCGCGAAGGGCGTACTGCCGCTGGGCCGACTCGCTGTTGTTGACGACCTGCCTGAGCGAGGACTGGCACACATACGGATACGCATCCCGCCGCAGATGCTCCGCCGTGACCTTCCCACTCTGCTCGATACTCACCGCGCCCTCCTCGCCGCGTCGCTGCGGTTATCCGCTGCGGCAGCCCCCGTCCGCCGTCCATGCCATGCGCGCCAGCACCTCCAGCAACTCGCCCGCCACCGCGACCGGCGCCGACGGTTCGCGCCGAACGGCTGGTACTGGAACGGGGATTTTGACGACTGCCTTGATCCAGGCGGCCATGCCGGAACAGGCCAGCACCGCCCAGCCATGCCGCGATCCCCATCGGGCACGCCGAGGACCGCGGCCCGCAGGTCCTCATACCGCCGGGCGACTTCGGCCCCGCCCGCCCGGGGCATCACCGATTCCGGCAACGGAGCCTGTGGCCATCCACCACGGCGGATGGCCACAGGACGGCCGGAGATTCCGGGCCCACCGTTAGGGAACGGAGTAGCCGCCGTCGACGGGCAGTGCGATGCCGGTAACAAAGCTCGACTTGTCGGAGCAGAGCCAGACGACAGCGTCGGCGATCTCGTCGGCACGGGCGATCCTGCCGAGGGGGTGAGCGTCGGCGAGTGACTTCCGGGCCTGGTCGTCCAGGGTTGCGATCATCGGAGTGTCCACGAGGCCGGGGCATACGGCGTTGATGCGGATGCCGTGCGGTGCGGCCTCGAGCGCAGAACTCTTGGTCATCGCGATCTCCGCGGCCTTGGTGGCCGTATAGCCGGAGAACCCCGGGACGCCCACCAGCCCTGCGCCTGAGGACATGTTCACGATCACGCCGGCCCCTTGGGCGACCATGTGCTGCAGCTCGTACTTCATCGACAGGAAGACGCCGCGCAGGTTGAGGGCGATCATGTGGTCGAGCATCTCGGTCGAGTATTCCGTGGTGAGCTGGTACTCGCCGTCGTAGCCCGCGTTGTTCACGGCGAGGTCCAGGCGGCCTATGCCGTCGGCCGCGGCCCGGACGGCCATTTCCACTTGGGACTCCTCGGTGATGTCCGCCACCACGTAGCAGGGCCCCGGGGAGAGTCGCGATCGCCCGGTTTGATCATGGAATTCCGTGGAGGGTGAGGGTGGCTGCGGGATGGGTGTGGGCTCGTCGGCCGCTGGCGATGTTGGCCCATCCGGCGCGGTGGAGGGTGGCGCGGGCGAGATCGCGCAGGGCACTCATGACCGCGGGGGTGTGGTGGCGGCGGATCTGGCTGTCGTCTTCGGCGAAGGTCACGTCTTTGGTCCAGTGGACGGTGTTCTCAATGATCGAGTGGCCGCGTACCCAGGCGGCGATCTCAGCAGGAGACGCCTGGTGGGCCGCGAGATCGGTGACGGCGTAGACCGTCTCGGTCTGCCACTTCGATGTGCCGGTTCGGCGGCGTTTTCGGTGGATGCGAACAACCTGGCGGGCATGAGGAAACTGCAGGCCGTCCACGCTCACCACCTTCACCTCGCGGACCTCGTCACGGCCGTGTCCGCGGTCGCGGGAGCGGTTGAGGACCGGTGCCTGCTTCCAGGGCAGATTCGTCAACTGGCGAGCCAGGGTGGGCTGGTTGTTCTTCACCGACAGCAAGTAGTGAGCCTGTCGGTCCTCGACGAGGTAACGGGCGTGGCTCGTCTGGGCGTGCAGTGCGTCGACGGTGACGACGGAGCCGGCCAGCTCCTGATCATCGAGGGTGTCCAGCAGCGGAGCGAACTCGGGTATCTCGTTCGACTTCGCGCCGATCTCGCGCAGAGCGGCAGTCAGCGCATCGTGGTGGCGCACGGCGGTCAAGACGAAGACGCGGCTGCCGTCCGCGCGGACCGCTCCGCGCAGGCATTTGCCGTCCACGGCGAAGGCCGCCCGACGCGGTCGCGGCCGATCCGTCTCGCGTCGGGCGGTGTGGTGGGCGCGGCGCTGCTCGCGCTCGACGGTCCCGTCCGGGCCGGTCGGGCTGACCGGGCAGGGCTGGGGTGCGGTGAGCCTGGTGAAACCGGCGGCGGTGAGTAGCCCGGGGTCGAGGCGGGCGAACACGTCGCGCAGCGTGCGCTCGCCCGGCGCCTTGAACCGTCCGGTGAAGGGATCGAAGGGGCAGCCCAGGCGGGCCAGGACATCCTGGTCGCAGTGGCGTACCCACTCGGCGATGGCGGTCAGGGAGTTGTGTCCGGCGCTGGTGAGCGCACACACCCCGACCGCGAGCAACGTTGCCAGCCGGAACCGCACCCCGCGCGGATTACGCGGATCGGGCACCCGGGCCAGCGCGTCGAGCAGCCCGGACGGCACCAACGCCTCAGCCCGTGAGACCCCGGACGCGGCCTGCGGCAGGAGCGGAGCGGACGGGAAGGATGACGGCGCAACGAGCACGGCGACCTTACCGGGCCCGAACTGATGCGCCGCTCGGTGCGGTGAGTTCTTTGGTCATGAAGACGCGGCTGGTACCCAGCGGATCACAGGGCACCTCGCCCAGACGCTTCCACCCGTGCTTCTGGTAAAAGCCGGGGGCCTGGAAGGTGATCGTGTAGAGCACGGCTGTGCGGCAGCCACGGGCGCGGGCCTCGTCCTCGGCCTGCCGGAGGATCCGTGTTCCCAGCCCGCCGCCACGCAGCCGGGGCGGCAGGTAAAAGAGGTCGAGGAAGAACAGCCCGAGCGAGGTCCGCCCGGTCAGCCCGCCGACCACCTGGCGCGTTGCGGGATCACGGACCAGGACGCCCAGAGATCTGCGGTCCTCGATTCCTGTGTGCTCGATGTTGAAGCGGTCCAGCGCGTCGGAGATCGCTGCGACGTCCTGTGGGGTGGGGGCGTCGGTGAGCACGAAGCCCGTGCGGGGTTCGGACTGGTGGGAGCCGGTGACGGCAGTGTCGGACGAAGTCATGATTGCTCCAATGTGTGGGCGGAGGCGGTTCGGCCCTGCGCGCGGGTGCGGTGAGGGCGAGCCCGGCGCACGTGCTGACGCTAGGACGGGGACGCTTCGACGGACGTCGAAGGGACGTCGGAGACAATGGACACCGTGGACATTCAGCGCGCAGGTCAGGACGTGGGGGTGAACCTGGCAGGGGTGGCCAAGCTGCTGGCCGACGGCACCCGGGCTGCCTTCTGCCTGGCGCTGCTCGACGGCCGGGCGTGGACGGCGAACGAGCTCGCGCGTTACGCCGGCATCGCAGCGTCCACCGCGACGTCACACCTGAACCTGCTCGTGAACGGCGGACTCCTCGTCGAGGAGCGACACGGACGCCACCGCTACGTACGGGTAGCCGACCGCAGAGTGGTCGAACTCATCGAGAGCCTCGCTGCGCTGGCTCCACAGCGCAACGCCCGGCCACTTTCCCTGTCGGCCTCCGGCCGACAGCAGGCACTGGCCCGCGCCCGGCTGTGCTACGACCACCTCGCCGGAACCGTCGCACTGGCCATCACCGACGCGATGGTCGAGCGCGGACTGCTGGAGTGGGGACCCGAGCCGGCCCTGACCGGCAACGGCGCCCTCTGGCTGTCCGAGACCGGCATCACGGTGCCCACCGGCTCACGCCGACCACCGGTACGCGCATGCCTCGACTGGACCGAGCGCCGTCCCCATCTGGCTGGCGCCGTGGGCGCCGCGCTGTGCACCCACGCACTCACCTCTGGATGGATGACGCGCATCGGCACCACCCGCGCTCTCCTCGTGACACCCGCAGGACGCGAGGCATGGCACGACCTCCTCGGCCTGCCGCCGACTGAACTCTGATCCTGAACCGGGCCGGACTACACGTGATCAAGCGGGGCGAACAGGACTCTCCCCGGGGCCCTGCACCACGTAGCGAGCCGAGCCACCGTGGGCCTCAATCTGGCGGACGGTCTCCTGCAGGGTCTCCGTCGTACGTCCCGCGACCGTCACCAGCGCCCCCTCGGCGGCCAGCGCCAGGGCTGAAGCCCGCCCGATGCCGCTCCCACCGCCGGTGATGAGCACCGACCTGCCAGTAAACTGCTTGGTCATGTCTGTCCTTCTTTGTCACATTGCGTCTGTGGAACTCTGGAGCGGGGTCAGTAGCAGGCGTCAGTAGCGGGCATCGTTGACCTGCAGCAGCGGCGACACGATCGACGAGGCTCCGTCCACTGTGGCTCCCGCGAACTGCAGCATGCGGGCCAGCATCCTGTTGTTGTCGGCCGGGAAGTTCAGCGCGGGGGCAGACACCTCGTCGAGGGTGGCGCTCTGAGTTTCGGTGAGGGCGACATCTAGGGCACGCAGATTGGCCTCGAACTGGTCCAGGCGACGCGCGCCGATCAGAGTGGAGGTGATTCCGGAGCGCGCCTGGATCCAGGCCAGAGCTGCTTGGGCGGGGCTCGCGCCCACCTCGCCGGCGACGGCGTTGAGGGCGTCGATGATGACGTATTCGGTCTCGCTGGGGGTGCCGACCAACTGTGCGCGAGCAGTGTCCACGGGGCCGGTGCTGGCGCTGGAGTACTTACCGGACAGGAACCCGCTCTTCAGCGGCCCCCAGGCCATGACACCCATGCCCAGGGCCTGGGCCATGGGGATCAGCTCCCCCTCCGAGGTCCGCTCGAGCAGGGAGTACTCCAGCTGCAATGCCGTGATGGGAGCCCAGCCCCGGAAGCGCGCGATGGTGGCTGCTTCGGCCGTCGCCCACGCGGGCACGTCGGAGAAGCCGACGTAGCGGACCTTGCCGTCGCTGACCAAGTCGTCCAGGGCGCGAAGGGTCTCCTCCACGGGCGTGGAGGGGTCGAAGTTGTGCAGCCAGTAGATGTCGACGTAGTCGGTCTGCAGGCGCCGCAGCGAGTTCTCGAGCTGCTGCACGATTGCCTTACGGCCGGCTCCGCCGCCGTTGGGGTCGTTTTCGTACAGGTTGCCGAAAAACTTCGTGCCCAGAACGACTCGGTCACGAAGACCGGGCCGATCGGCAAAGTAGTCGCCGACGATCTTCTCGGCGTGGCCGTTGGTGTAGATGTTGGCCGTGTCGATCGAGTTACCGCCCCTGTCCAGATAGGCGGCAATGATGTTCTTGGCCTCTTCCGGGCTGCAACCCCAACCGTGATCCTCACCGAACGTCATCGTGCCCAGCGTGAACGGGCTTATGCGCACTCCCGAGCGGCCCAGCGTGGCGAAGGAATCGAGGGTCATTGTGAAACTCCAAGCTGATGGGGATGTAGGTCATCACGGGAAACGGCAGGCTCCTCGGCCTCGGCGCATCCGTCATCCGACCGCGTCCGCGATCCGGTGGCCGGTGCGATGAGGCGGCGGGTTGGATGCCCGTTTCTCCGTGTTCCTCCATTGGAGCCGACGCAACGCGATCCGCCTAGAACAAGGCGCGCAAGTCTTTGCATGATCCGCTCAAATCTGCTCGAATCGTGTTGCCCGAGCGCAGACGGTCATGGTCTACTGGCGTGGTGGATCACCTTGATGAACTGCGTCACCGGATCGCACGACTTGCCGCAGGCAGCCCGCGGCCGTCGGCGATCGAGGGAATGACGGTGTTCTCGGCCCAGCACGTGACCGAACCGCTGGGCATGGTCGCCGAACCCACGTTCGCTCTGGTCGTGCAGGGAGCGAAACGTTCCATCCTCAACGACCGCATCCTCGACTACCACGCGAGCCAGTACCTCGTTGTGACCGTCGACCTCCCGCTGACCTCCCAGATCACACGCGCCACGTTCGACGAGCCGTTTCTCGCGTTCGGACTCCCGCTACGATCCACCACCATCGCCCAACTGCTGGTGGAAGCCGGCCCCACTGCGATTCGCCCTCACGACGGGGTCGGCATCGCGACCAGCAACGCCGACGACAAACTGCTGGATGCTGTCGTCCGGCTGCTGCGCCTGCTGGACGAGCCACGTGACATCCCGATTCTCGCGCCTGGCGTGCAACGCGAGATTCACTGGCGCCTGCTGAACGGACCCCAAGGAGGCCTGGTCAGACAGATCGGCCTGGCCGACAGCCGTGTGTCCCTCGTGGCCCGCGCCATCACATGGATCAAGACCCACTACGACGAAGTGATCCGGATCGACGACCTCGCCGACGAAGTCAGCACGAGCGTGTCCTCACTCAACCGACACTTCCGCGCGGTCACCGCCATGAGTCCGTTGCAGTACCAGAAGCAACTGCGACTGCAAAAGGCCCGCATGCACCTCATCGCAGCGCCACATGACGTCGCCGCGATTGGAGCCACCGTGGGGTACAACAGTCCATCGCAGTTCAGCCGGGAGTACCGGCGTATGTTCGGAGCCCCGCCAGTCCAGGACGCACAACGCCTCCAAACCGCTGCGATAGTGCAGGAGTAGGAAGCCAGTCACGCCGCTCACAGGGGACTGTCACACGAGTGGCCCTGTCTCATATTCGGTGGTGACGGAGAGTCGTGAGGGTCGTTGACGCTGGCGTGTGGGATGTCAACGAGCTTGTGCAGGTGGTGTTTTCGGGCCTTTCCCCGTTGGTCGTGGAGGATGCGGCCGACGAGGGTGAGCGGATCGTGACACGGGCGCGGACCCCGCGGGGCGTCGCGGTCTGTCCGGTGTGCGGGGTGCCTTCGGGCCGGGTGCACGGATTTCATCTACGAACGGTGGCTGACGTGCCGGTCGACGAACGGCGCGTGGCGGTCCGTGTGCGGGTGCGGCGTCTGGTGTGTTCCCACGCGCGGGTGCCGGCAGACCTTTCGTGAGCAGATACCTGGAGTGCTGGAGCGTTACCAGCGGCGCACGACCCGTCTGAGCAAGCAGGGGAGGGCTCACGGCCCGGCAGCGGCCGCAGCGGGCACAAGCGCATGTACTCGCGCTTCGTGGTCCGCTGGCTGCTGGCCGAATAGCCCGCCGACCAGGACGAGCCCGTGCAGTTCTGGCTCTCCAACCTGCCCGAGACCACCCCGTTGCCTGTCCTCGTGCGCACCGCGAAGGTCCGCTGGCGCATCGAGAACGACCACCGCGAGATGAAACAGGCCCTGGGCCTGGCCCACTTCGAAGGCCGTACCCGGCCAGGCCGGCACCACCACGTCACGCTCGTCTCGGCGCCATGTTCTGTTCCCTCTCATGCTGCGTTTGCAACCGGAACTAGTTCCGGTTATCGTTCAAGCGGAACCGATTCCGGATATGAGGGTACTGCGGCTCCCGGCTGCAGTGCGACCGGCTCGAACGTAGGCGAACGCGAGCCACGCACGACCCCTCACGGCCTTCGGAACCAAGCAAGCGGCGGCGCGAGCCCCAGCAGACCCGCTTGAAGATCTCCGGTGTGGCTGGTCGACATCGCTGACGACCAAACACTCGGTGTTCCCCTTTGGCCGGGTCTACACGCCGCCGTGCCGCTTGAACGGGATGATCAGGAAAGACAGGCGAGGGATCATGGACGAGTTTTTCGAAGGCACCACGGCGCTGGTCACCGGCGGTGGAACGGGTATCGGCCGGGCCTCGGCACTTGCCCTGGCCGCGGCCGGCTGCGCGGTGACGGTCGCCGGGCGCACGGTGTCCAGTCTGGAAGAGACCGTTGGGATGATCACCGAGGCTGGAGGTGCTGCCCGCCTCGTGCAGTGCGACGTCAGCGATGAGCAGTCGGTCGCGCACGCGGTCGATGTGGCAATCGGTAGCTCGCGGCGGTTGGACTTCGGCGTCAACAGCGCCGGCATCAGCGGTGGGGATGATCTTCGCAAAGTCGCCGACTACTCCGTCGAGGCCTTCGACCGCATGATCGCCACAGACCTACGGGGGACGTTTCTGTCGATGAAGTACCAGCTGCGCCAGATGCAGGCCCAGGGCTTCGGCTCCATCGTCAATGTCGGCTCCGGGGCGAGTGTCGTCGGTGTGCCGGGTTTCGCCGGGTACACCGCGGCCAAGCACGGGGTCGTCGGGCTGACTCGGACAGCCGCCCTGGATTACGGCCCGGAAGGGATCCGGGTCAATGCTCTCGTTGTCGGCCTGGTCAACACACCGTTGATCGCCGAGGGGCGCTCGCCGGAAGTGATGGCGGCCCGAGTGGCCGCGCACCCGATCGGCAGGATTGCCGAGCCCGAGGAGATTGCGGACGCCGTCCTGTGGCTGTGCTCCGACAAGTCCAGCTTCGTCACCGGCGCGACCGTCCCTGTCGACGGCGGGTACACGGCTCGCTGATCAGAGAATGGAGCATCAGCTATGTCCGTGGCTTCCTTCGATCACATCGGGCTGTCGGTCGCTGACCTCGAACGACAGTGCCGCTTCTACGCCGAGGCATTCGGATTCTGCGAGACGCACCGGACCGAGATCCCTGACGCCGGTGTCCGGATAGCGCTACTCAGCGGACCCAGCGGTGCCGCGGTCGAGTTCACCCAGCGCGTCGACTCGGCAGCGCAGCACTTCGCCAATCCCCTCGAGGGAGCGGGCATCCAGGGCTACTTCCACTGGGCACTGACTGTGCCTGACCTAGACGCGGCGCTTGCCGCTGCGGTCGCCCACGGCGCCCGCACTGTTTCGCAGCCGGCGCCAGCCCGGCGGCCGGGCATTCGCTTCGCCTATGTGGCTGATCCCGAAGGCAACCTTATCGAACTGCTGCAGCACACCCATTGAAACGGCAGCTCACCCCACAAACGCTCGCTCGCACGCCGGCCGCGAAGGACCTGGGACAACTCCAGCATCCGGCCACCGGGTAACGGGCGAGATCCGACAGTACTGGCGGCAAGTCATGTCCCGCGCCCCGCTGGTGGCGGGGACTCCCGCGAGGTCTGTCGATCGTGCGCCCGCTGTATCCCGCCGCCTACAGAGGCTGCGGGCACGAGATTGGAGAAACGACACATGGCTGGACGACTGCAGGACACAGTGGCGCTGGTGACCGGCGCGAGCAGCGGTATCGGTGAGGCGACGGCGCGTGCCCTTGCTGCTGAGGGGGCAGCGGTAGCTGTCCTCGGACGGCGCCGCGAGCGGCTGGAAAAGCTTGCGGACAAGGTGCGAGCCGAAGGCGGGACGGCGATCGTCGTCGCGGCCGACATCACCGACCAGCGTCAGGCCGCAGCCGCGGTGGAGAGCGTCGTGTCCGAACTGGGCCGCCTGGACACAGTGGTCAACAACGCCGGGACCATGGGCGTCGGACCAGTGGTCGACTCCCCGCTCGAGGAGTGGGAGCGGATGGTCGAAATCAACGTGCGGGGCCTGCTGTATGTGACCCATGCCGCGGTGCCGCACCTGCTGCGCGCCGCGGAGGACTCCCCGCGCAAGGTGGCCGACCTGGTCAACATCAGTTCTACCGCGGGCAGGGTGGCCCGGCCGGGCACCGCGGTTTACAACCTGACCAAGTTCGGCGTCAACGGCTTCACCGAGGCCCTGCGTCAGGAGGTCATGCAGAAGCGAGTGCGGGTCAGTCTTGTGGAGCCCGGCACGGTGGAAACCGAGCTCAGCTCGCATCTTCGTGACGGTGTGCGTGAGGCGGTGGAGCGTCAGGTGCAGGGTATGGAACTGCTGCAGCCGCAGGACATCGCCGACGCGGTGTCCTACATCGTCACCCGGGACCGCCGGGTCGCCGTCAACGAGATCCTGGTCCGCGCCAGCGAGCAGACCTGGTAACAGGTCGGCTCTACGCCTCTGGACGGGCCCTTTTCCCGTCGCTCCTTGTACGGCCCCGTGCCGGCGCCGGCGACTCCTACGCTGGCACGGGTATCCGTGCCATACCGACCGGCCCCACCACGCGTACCTGACGAGACATCAGAGATGTACGCGGTGGCATTCCACCGCCTGTGATACGCAGAGAGTGACATCAATGAAATATGTGAAGCTCGGCCACACCGGTCTCGACATCTCCTCCATCTGCCTGGGCTGTATGACCTTCGGAGAACCGGAGCATGGCTACCCGTCGTGGAGCATGCCCGACGAGGAGAGCCGGTCGATCCTCAAGCAAGCGATCGACGCAGGCATCAACTTCTTCGACACCGCGAACGTCTACTCGGCCGGCTCCAGCGAGGAGATACTCGGCCGCGCCATCAGGGACTTCGCTTCCCGTGACGAGGTCGTCATCGCCACCAAGGTCCGAGGCTCCATGCGCCCGGGGCCGAACGGTGGCGGACTGTCGCGTAAGGCGATCTTCACCGAGATCGACGCCAGCCTCAACCGCCTCGGCACCGACTACATCGACCTCTATCAGATCCACCGCCTGGACCCCGCGGTGCCGATGGAGGAAACCCTCGAGGCCCTGCACGATGTGGTGAAGTCGGGGAAGGTCCGCTACATCGGCGCCTCCTCCATGTACGCCTGGCAGTTCAGCAAGGCCCTCCACCTGCAGAAGGCGAACGGGTGGGTCAGCTTCGTGTCCATGCAGGACCACTACAACCTGCTGAACCGGGAAGAAGAGCGCGAAATGCTGCCCCTGTGCGCCGACCAGGGGATTGGGGTGATCCCCTGGAGCCCTCTGGCCCGCGGCCGTCTCACCCGGGACTGGGACACTGTCACTGATCGCTCCTCGGCCGACCCCATTGGCAACAGCCTTTACGACGCGACCGAGGCCGCCGACAAGGCTGTGGTGGAGAAGGTCGCCTCGATCGCTGCTGCACGAGGCATCGCCCGGGCGCAGGTCGCGCTGGCATGGCTGCTACGCAACCCGGTGATCTCGGCTCCGATCGTCGGGGCGGGTAAGCCCGGCCACCTTGAGGACGCCCTTGCGGCCCTGGACGTCAGCCTGACCGACGAAGAAGTGGCCGAACTCGAGGCACCCTACGTTCCCCACCCGGCCATGGGGATCTCCTGACCGCTGCCGCTGCGGCACCAGTTCACCCGCGCGACCGGCCCTCCGACTCCCTCGTCGGTCCGGGCACGGGGCCCGGCCAAACGGGGCCCCGCGAATACCGGACACCAAGCACTACACAACAATCTTCGCTTCAGGAAAAGGTGACAAGATGACCGAGCACGAGCTGCGCATCGGCTTCATCGGACTCGGCGCGATGGGTCGACCGATGGTCGAGAACCTGCTGAGAGCCAGCTTTCCTGTCACGGTATTCGACGTCCGGACCGAGGCCACCGAGCCACTGAGGGCCTCCGGCGCCGCCGTCGCGCCGTCACTCGCAGAACTCGCACGCACGGTGAACATCGTGGAGATCATCGTGCGCACCGAGGAACAGGTGAACGCCGTACTCTTCGGCGAACCGGACGGAGGCATCGCCGACTATCTCGAATCCGGAGCGGTGGTCCTCATCCACAGCACCATCTCTCCCGCGGCCGTCGCTACCGCGGCCCAGCGGCTGGCCGACTGGGGTATCGCGCTACTCGACGCACCCGTGACCGGCTCCATCAAGGGCGCGGTGGAAGGAACTCTCTCGTTCATCGTCGGTGGCACCGAAGCTGCTGTCACACGATGCGCTCCGGTGCTGCAGACCCTTGGATCGGGAACGATACGAGTAGGTGAGCCGGGGGCCGCCCAGCGCGCCAAACTCATCAACAACATGCTCGCCGGCGTGAACAGCGTCGCGATCGCCGAGGGGCTTGCACTGGCACGCGCAGCGGGCCTGAGCTATGAGGCCGTGCTTGAGGTCGTCAACGCGGGCACTGGCGCCAGCTTCATGAGCACCAACCGTGAAGCGCTCCTTGAGATGGGCCGTCAGTCCGACCTGGCAGGGCTCGGCTACAAGGACCTCCTTCTCGCCCTGCAGGAGGCCCACAGCTGGGAGATCAGCCTTCCGGTCACTGCCATCGCCACACAATTCCTTGCCGACTACCACAAAAACCAGCCCACCCAGTAGTGAGGGGCTCGGGGCGGAAGAGTCCAGACCAGATGTGAGCCAGCGCTGCCCTTTGACAGCCTGCGATTCAGGTCTCCTGGCCTCCGTCCCCACCCCCCGTCGCTCAAAGCACCGACCATGGGCGGAAGCCCGCATCGTGTATTCGCATCGTCATCGCTAGGAGTGATCACGTCATGGTGTTGGAGATCGCGGCCATGGAAATCCGTGCCGGGGCCGAGGATGAATTCACGGCGGCATACGCAGAGGTGCGCCGGTCCGTACTCACGCATCCCGGAGTGCACGAGATACGCCTGGTCCGCGGAGTCGAGTCGACCAGCCGATTCATGCTGCTCGTCGAATGGGAGGACGTGTCGACCCACGAAAAGTTTCGTCAGTCAGAGCAATTCCAGACCTGGCGATGGACACTCGCCCCGTATCTTGCCGCTCCGTCGCAGGGCGAGCACTATCGCGATGTCTGACCCTGGATCCCCGAGGGCGACGGATGCCGTTCCAGTGCACCTCCCGCACCGGGTCGGCGGGCCACGGCGCTGGTGAGCCTCGACCTGCCCGACAAGGGCCGCAAGCGATGGACCATGTGCTGGAAGGCGCCCCTGAACGCCTTCCAGATCACCTTAGAAGGCCGCCTCACCCAAAAAAGGCCCTTTGCAAGAACTGGATCCGTCCTCTACGGGACACACCCGACGTGATGAACCTTATATCGCTATCACTCCAAGAGCCCGCAGGCCGGCCTGCGTCTACCTGGTTGGTCAGTTCTTCACGATGCCGTGCAGGAACAGGTCAATGAGCCGGGTGGCCAAATCGTGCCGGCGCTCGCTGCCAGCCATGAGGCTGATTCCTCCGAGAGCCATAAGCACGTCCTGGGCACTGACTTCCGCCCGCATCGCCGACGGGCCCTGTGTCGGCGTGAGTAGGTGGTCGATAGCATCGGTGAGCATGGCCCGGGTCTCAAGTCTCTCGCTATCGTTGGTCAGCACCACGCGCAGCGCGTCGGCCATCCCCTGCTTGGCAGCCATGAAGTCGATGAAGCGTTCCATCCAAGTCCGCAGCGCATCCACGGGTGGCTGTGTAGCGGCGAGTTGCGGCGCGGCATCGCACAGGCGCTGCACCTCGAGTCGGTAGATCGCCGCGACGAGCAGTTCCTTGGACGGGAACCGACGATAGAGCGTGCCCACGCCGACACCAGCGGCGCGGGCGATGTCCTTGACCGAGGCGCCCATGCCTTCGCGGGCGAAAGCGACTGCCGCCGCCTCCAGTAGTCGGTCCTCGTTACGCTGCGCGTCGGCCCGCAGCGGTCGGCGGGAGCGTGCTGTAGCCTCCTCATTGCCGGTCAACCCGACTCCCTTCGCATCACGACCTTCAAGCGGAACTAGTTCCGGATATTAGGGTAGACGGCCTCCTGTCTTCGCGCCACTCGCTGGCTGGGATCTGGCCGCCGAACTCCGCCGCATTCTGTGCTGCAACTTCTTCACACTGCCCGGTCAGAATCGGGTACCACCGCTCATCCCGTCGGCGCCCGATAAGGCGACATGCAACCGCGTCGACATGCTCTTCCCGGTTTGGCCGACCTGCGGGTACCAGCCTGCGTCGACGGCGGCCCATGAGGCTCCGACGGCCGTGCCGAGGGAGTCGGCCAGGGCCTTGATGAGTGAGAACTTCTCTGTACCGTTGACACCACGGCCGCCGGAAATCGGGGCTTTCGTCGGGTGGCGGGAGTGTAGCGGGACTCTGAACGTGCAGAAGCGGTCGCACGGAGACCGTCCCTCGAACGTGCGGCACCGCCGCAGGTAGTGACGGTGGCGGGGCAGCCTCCCAGGGTGATCACCGAGTATGCCGCCGCACACTGGGACTCGAACCGGACGATCTCCTCTTGCTCGTCGGCCACCGCTTCGGCCGTGTAGAGCTTCGCCGCCGCATGCGTGACTACGTACGCGTGCTGCATGTTCCCGTGGCCCGGCAGCCGGCCGAGCAGGCCGGCCACTCCACCCCTGACGGCCTGCAGCACCTGCTGGCCGGTGCGAAGTGGGAGCGGGACGGCATCCGTGACGATCTCCAGCAATATGTCACCGACGAGCTCGGCGAGAGCGACGGCGTCCCGATCATCGACGACACCGGCTTCTGAGCTTGTTCCGCTTTGACGGACACCTCTGGTGTGGTGGTCAGGCTGCGAGTGCCGTCTTGTATTCGGCGGGGCTGCGATAGCCGAGGCTGCTGTGCAGACGGTGCAAGTTGTACCAGCTTTCGATGAAATCAAAGATCGCGGTGCGGGCGGCGGCCCGGCTGGGCCAGGTGTTGGTGTGAAGCAACTCGCGCTTGATCGTGGCGAAGAACGACTCGGCGAGGGCGTTGTCCCAGCACTGTCCAGTGCGGCCGACCGACATCGGTCACCCCGCCGGCACAGCTCGACGCTCTCGGTCTTGAACTCCAACGTGAACGAGCGGCGAGGGCGTGGCTTCTTCTTCCCCATGCTCTCCATGATGGACATCCTGCCCGGGCAGAACCCCTGATCTCGGATGTCCGTCAAAGCGGATCAAGCTCAGTCCACGACGTCGGCGGCGGGGACGGACAATCTCGTGCCTGCGACGTTCGGTGGAAAGCGGCACAGGCAGCCAGACGTTAGTCGAGCCTTGTCCCCCTGGCAACGAGGTGATGCCACAGCCCGGGGTCCCATGTCGGTGTGAGGACTCGGGAGAGAATTGACCGATAATCGCCAGGACATCGGGTGCAAAGAGGCGCACTCCCGGCGCCGGCGCGATCAGGTCGGCCGTCATGGCCGCCCGGCCGTACTCCCTGGCGCTCATGGTCTCTGCCACCTCGCCGCATGCCGTAGGGGTAGACCGGGCCGGCCGCCGCGGCTCGTGCGCGGCGGTCCGCCAGGACGACCCGTGTTCGAAGTGCGCCACGCCGAGGGACGCGCCGGTGAACCTCACCGAACCGCGCTCAGGGGGAGGTTGTCCGAGACGGGCGCGGGGCGGGTACCAGGCGCCGCAATGAATGCCGCGGGACGCGCGTAGATCCGGCCGGACCGGGCAGGGCGGCGGACGGTTGACACGCCTGCGGAGCTGTCGCTAAGAAGCCGTATGAACCTTCCCGTCACGGGGGCCCCGGGCCGGCGCAGTGCTGCCCGGGCTGATGATCGACGTCGCAGGCATGCGATGAACCGACAGGCCGTCAGCCGCTGATCGAGTGGCGCGGTCTGTCCCGCGGTCGGCGCACCGGGCACCGGCCGGGGCGGCGCGAACGTAACGTCCTCGGCTACGCGTGCGCCAGGGCGAGAAGGAGGTTATCGACCCACCGACCGAAGGCTTTGCCCGGTTCTTGAGTGCATGCGTCCGGCCAGTCCGGGCAGTTGCGCTCACAAGCGCCAAGAAGGGGCCACGTGTCTTTATTACCGAGCGGCGATGACTCTTGGGATTCCCTCTCCGAGAGTCCCTCACGCCGCCGTACACAGGTAGTTCCCATCAGTTCCCTGCTGCCCGCCGACTCCCCGCGCCTGGCGGGGGAGACGGCGGAGCACGCCCGCGCCCTGGCGGAGTCGCAGGCGCCGCTGCCGCCCATCGTCGTCCACCGCGCCACGATGCGGGTGGTGGACGGCACGCACCGGCTGCTGGCTGCGGTCCTGCGCGGTGACGAGTACATCGAGGCCAGGCTGGTGGACGGCACGGACGAGGACATCTTCGTCCTCGCCGTCAGCCTCAACGCCGAGCACGGTCTGCCGCTTTCCCGCCAGGACCGTACGGCGGCGGCGATCCGCATCGCTGAGAGCCATCCGCACTGGTCCGACCGCCGGATCGCCTCGGTGACGGGTCTGTCGCCGGGCGCGGTGGGAAGTCTGCGCAACCGGGCCGCCGTGCCCATGCCCCAGCTCGGGCTGCGGACGGGCCTGGACGGCCGCAACCGCCCGGTGAACGGGGCCGCCGGCCGGATCGCGGCCAGCAAGGCGATCGCCGAGAGCCCGGACGCCCCGCTGCGGGAGATCGCCAGACGAGCCGGGGTCGCCCTCGCCACGGCCCGGGACGTCCGCAACCGCATGCGGCTGGGGCAGGACCCCGTGCCGCCCAAACTCCGGCCGGCCGCCGGGCATCTTACGCAGGACGCCGCGCTGGAGCCTGCCCCGCCCGCACCGCTCGAGCCCGCCCGACCGGAGCCCGCACCGGCCGGTGTGCTGTCCGAGAGGGTGCTCGCCCGCATGCGCCGGGACCCGAGCCTGCGCATGTCGCAGGCGGGCCGGGAACTGCTGCACCTGCTCGCCTCCCACCTGCTCACCGACGAGCAGCGGCAGGGCCTGGCAGCTGGTGTCCCCGCGCACCGGGCCGCCGACGTCGCCAACGCGGCGCGGTTGTGCGCCGACCGCTGGCTGCAGTTCGCCAGCGACCTCGAAGTGCGGCGGGCAGAGGGCGGAGAGCGGTCGCCGGCGCGAGGCCAGGGTGACCTCGCTGTCGCCGGGGGTATGAAGTCACGCGTGTGACAGGGTAGTTGCGGCGGGCCGGCCGCCGTACCGCTGCGGCGGGGGTGGCCGGCCCATGCGCTATCGCGCCGCCAGTACGGGCTTGCCGGTACGGAAGCGGTTGATGGCCGGCTCGTGGTCGGCCCGCAGTTCCGGGTCGGTGACGCCCAGTCCCTCCCGCGGTGCCAGGCACAGCACGCCGACCTTGCCCTGGTGGCGGCCCTGGTGGACGGCTTCCATCGCGTCCGCGGTGCGCTCGAGCGGCACCACCGCCGACAACGTGGGGTGCACCTTCCCCTGGGCGACCAGCCGGTTGGCCGCCCACGCCTCGCGGTAGTTCGCGAAGTGCGTTCCGATGATCCGCTTGAGGTGCATCCACAGGTAGCGGTTGTCGAAGGTGTGCTCGTAGCCCGACGTGGATGCGCAGCTGACGATCGTGCCGCCGCGGCGGGCCACGTACACGCTGGCGCCGAAGGTCTCCCGCCCCGGGTGCTCGAACACGATGTCCGGGTCCTCGCCGCCGGTCAACTCCCGTACCCGCGCCCCGAACCGCTTCCACTCCCGCTGGTCCTGGGTGTGCTCGTCCTTCCAGAACCGGTAGCCATCCGCGGCCCGGTCGATGACCAGCTTCGCGCCCATCCGCCGGCACAGCTCCGCCTTCTGCGGGCTGGACACCACGCAGACCGGGGTCGCCCCGCCGTTCAGCGCCAGCTGGGTGGCATACGAGCCGAGACCGCCGGTGGCGCCCCAGATCAGTACGGTGTCGCCCTGCTTCATGCGGGCGCCGTTGTCCGAGACCAACTGCCGGTAGGCGGTGGAGTTCACCAGCCCGGAGGCGGCGGCCTCCTCCCAGGAGAGGTGTTCCGGTTTCGGCATGAGCTGATTGGCCTTCACCAGCGCGAGTTCGGCGAGCCCGCCGAAGTTGGTCTCGAATCCCCAGATCCGCTGCTCCGGGTCGAGCATCGTGTCCGCGTGGCCGTCGGGATGGTGCAGCTCCACCGACAGGCAGTGCGCCACGACCGCCTCGCCCGGCTGCCAGCCGGCCACGCCGTCGCCGCAGCGCAGCACCACCCCGGACAGGTCCGAGCCCAGCACGTGGTAGGGCAGGTCGTGCCGGGCGGCCTGGGGTGAGGTCTTCCCGTACCGGGACAGGAAGCCGAAGGTGGGCAGCGGCTCGAAGATCGAGGACCACACCGTGTTGTAGTTGATGCCGCTGGCCATCACCGCGACCAGCACCTCGCCCGCAGCAGGCTCCGGTGTCGGGACCTCTTCCAGGTGCAGCGACCGGCGCGGGTCCTTGTCCTGGCCGGCCAGCCCGTCGAACATCGCCACCTCGTCGGCGTGCAGCGTCACCCCCCGGTAGAACTCCGGCACCGGAAGCCGCCCCAGGTCGCCGGGTGCGCCCGCGAGGATCGCCTCAAGAATCTCCTGCATATGTCCGGCTCTCTTTCCGGCTCGGTCCGCGAACAAACGCGACACGGGTAACGAGTGATGTCGTTTACCAGATGTAGAAGCTGAAATCAGCCGCTCGGGGATGTCCGTTTCGCTGTCATCCTGCCGAATTGTGGGGGCGCGAGTGTGACTCATGCTGGCACCCGGCGACCGGGGCGTCCAGCCGTCACGGCCCCCCGCCGCCTGTGTCAAAGGAAGTTCAACTGTCCGGTCCGGTCAGTTGAACACGCCGCCCGGATCCGGCCGGCACGACCGCGGGCGGCAGTGTCTTGACGGAGCGCAGGGCGTCCTGGAAGCTGACTCGCGAATAACGGGAAACACCAGAGGAATCGGTAAACCTCAGGTAACACCGGATCGGTGTTCCCCGCACCGCCCCGTGAATGGTCGGCGGTGCGATCTCATCGGCTGCGACAGTCGATTCCAGCGGCGAAGTTCGAGAACGATTTGCGGTAATCCACGTCAGGTATCGGGTGTTGCCGCGGTGAATGCGGTGGAAGAGCCGGGAGATGTGCCGGTTCCGCCGGGCACGCGCGCACAAGTGTCGAGCACTGAGAGGACGGTCGGATGCTGGGCCGCGATTCAGAATCGCTTGTCGACCATTTCCGTACGGTCTTCGGTAGGCATCCGGAGCAACAGATCTTTCGGTTCCTGGTGGACGGCGAGGGCGAGCCGCACGCCTTGACCAACGCCGAGTTCGACCTGCGTGCCCGCACGATCGCCGCGGTGCTGCGGGAGCGCTTCCCGGCCGGGGAGCGGGCGCTGATCATGTGCCCGGCCGGCCTGGACTACGTGGTCTCCTTCTTCGCCTGCCTCTACGCCGACCTCGTCGCGGTGCCCGTCTACCCGCCCGACCCGGCCTTCCTGATGCGCACCCTGCCGCGGCTGACCGGCGTCATCGAGGACGCGCAGCCCGCGGTCGTACTCGCGCCGGCCGGGACCACCGCGCTGGCCGACCGTATCGCCGAACTCGCCCCGGCGCTGCGGGACATCGCCTGGGTCGCCGTGGACGAACTCGACACCGCGGCCGCCGACGCCTGGCGCCACCCCGGCACGCGCCGCGACGACCTGGCCTTCCTCCAGTACACCTCCGGCTCCACCAGCCGCCCCAAGGGGGTGATGGTCAGCCACGCCAACCTGCTGCACAACATCGGCGCCATCTTCCAGAGGGTGCTGCTGGGCGAGCGCGACCAGCACGTGGTGAGCTGGCTGCCGCCCTTCCACGACATGGGCCTGATCTTCGGGCTGCTCACCCCGCCCTACGCCGGCTTCCCGGTCACCTTCATGTCGCCCTTCTCCTTCCTCAAGCGGCCGCTGCGCTGGCTGCGGGCGATCTCCGACGTCGGCGGCACGGCCAGCGCCGCCCCCAACTTCGCCTACGACCTCGCCGCCGCGAAGATCACCGAGACCGAGCGGCAGACCCTCGACCTGAGTACCTGGCGGCTGGCGGCCAACGGTGCGGAGCCGGTCCGGCCGCAGACCCTGGAGCACTTCACCCGCACGTTCGCCCCCAGCGGCTTCCGGCCCGCCATGCACGCCCCCTCGTACGGGCTGGCCGAGGGCACGCTGATGGTCTCCAGCGGCGACGTGCTGTCCCCGCCGCTCAGCAGGAGGCTGCGGACGGCCGGGCTGCTGGCCGGCACCGCCGAGGATGCCGGGCCGGACGAGCCCGCGCGGACCCTGCTCAGCTGCGGCATGTCGATGAACGACCAGCGGGTCGTCGCGGTGGACCCGCAGACCCACGTCCTGCTGCCCGACGGCCGGGTCGGCGAGCTGTGGGTCGCCGGGCCCAGCGTCGCGCAGGGCTACTGGAGGCGCGAGCAGGAGAGCGAGGAGACCTTCCGTGCCCATCTGGCAGGCAGCGGCGACGGCCCGTTCCTCCGTACCGGCGACCTCGGCTTCACCGACAGCGACCAGATCTACGTCACCGGACGCATGAAGGACGTCATCATCGTCGCGGGCCGCAACCACTACCCGCAGGACATCGAGCGCACCGTGGAGGGCGTCGGCAGCGGCCTGCGGCCCGGCTGCGGCGTGGCGGGCGTCCGGGAGATCGATGGCGAGGAACGCCTGATCGTCGTCCAGGAGTACCGCGGGGGCCGCTCGTCGGACGCACCGGCCCGGGTCGCCACCGGGATCCGCGCCGCGATCGCCCGCGAGCACGGCCTGCAGGCGTTCATGGTGGTGCTCGCCCGCAGCGGCACCGTCCCCAAGACCTCCAGCGGCAAGCTCCAGCGCCGGGCCTGCCTCGACGCGGTCCTGGCCGGCACGCTGAACCCGCTGTACGAGTGGCGGGCGGACGGGGTGCCGGCGGACGGCGGGGCTCCTTCCTCCCCCGACGGGGCCGCGGACGGCGGCGCGCGGGAGTCCGGTACGGCGCGCAGCGCTTCCGCCGCACCTGCCCTGGACGCCGCCGAGGTCGAACTGTGGCTGCGCGGGGCGCTGGCCGCAGCAACCGGCGTGCGGGCCGAAACCGTCGATCCCGGGCTGCCCTTCGCCGCGTACGGGCTGCGGTCGGTGGAGATGGTCACGATGGTCGGGGACCTCGAACGGCGCTTCGGCGCAACGCTCGCGTCCACCGTCGTCTGGGAGCACCCCACTCCCGCCGACCTCGCCGAGTACCTGGCCGGCCGCGCCCCGGAGCAGGCACCCGCCGCCACGGTCACCCCGGCTGCCTCCGCCGCCGCGCCGGTCACCCCGCCCGCCGCCCTCCGCGGCGTCCCCGGCACCCCCGCCCCCGCGGAACCGGTCGCCATCATCGGCATCGGCTGCCGCTTCCCCGGCGGTGTCGACGGACCCGAGAGCTTCTGGCGGTTGCTGAGCGAGGGCAGGGACGCGGTGACCGAGGTGCCCGCCGAGCGGTGGGACGTCGACGAGTTCACCTCCGAGGACCCGTCCGCCCCTGGGCGGACCAACAGCCGCTGGGGCGGATTCCTCGACGGCATCGACCAGTTCGACGCGGCCTTCTTCGGTATCCCGCAGCAGGAAGCCGCCCGCATGGACCCCCAGCAGCGGCTGCTGGCCGAGGTCGCCTTCGAGGCGCTGGAGAACGCCGGGGTGCCCACCGACGGGCTGGCCGGCTCGGCCACCGGCGTCTTCGTCGGCATCTCCACCTTCGAGTACGCCACCGAGCAGTTCCGCGACCTCGACGCCATCGACCGCTACAGCGGCACCGGTGGCGCCCCGAGTATCGCCGCCAACCGCCTGTCGTACCTGCTGGACCTGCGCGGCCCCAGCATGGCGCTGGACACCGCCTGCTCCTCGTCGCTGGTCGCGGTGCTCCAGGCGTGCGCGAGCCTGGAGCGCGGCGACTGCGACCTGGCCCTGGCCGGCGGCGTCAACCTGGTGCTCACCCCGGCCCTCGCCATCAACTTCAGCAAGGCCGGCGTGATGTCCGCCGACGGCCGCTGCAAGCCGTTCGACTCCCGCGCCGACGGATATGTGCGCTCCGAGGGCGCCGGGGTCGTCGTCCTCAAGCCGCTCAAGCGCGCGCAGGCAGACGGCGACCCGGTGTACGCGGTGATCCGCGGCGGCGCGGTCAACCAGGACGGCGCAAGCAACGGCCTGATGGCGCCCAACCCGCGGGCCCAGGAGGCGGTGCTGCGCGCAGCCCACCGCAGGGCCGACGTGCGGTCCGCGGACATCGGCTACGTCGAGGCGCACGGCACCGGCACGATCCTCGGCGACCCGATCGAGGCCAAGGCGCTCGGCGCCGTCCTCGGCGACGGCCGCGACCCCGCCGCGCCGTGCCTCATCGGCTCGGTGAAGTCCAACCTGGGCCACATGGAGGCCGCCGCCGGCATCGGCGGGCTGATCAAGACCGCGCTGGCGGTCGGCCACCGTACCGTGCCGGCCACCCTGCACTACCGCGAGCCCAACCCGCACATCCCCTTCGACGACCTCGCGCTGCGGGTCGCGGACACCCTGCAGCCGTGGCCGGGCACGGACGGCGCACCCGCGCTGGCCGGCGTCAGCTCCTTCGGCTTCGGCGGCACCAACGCCCACCTGGTGCTGGAGCAGCCGCCCGCCCCCGCCACCCCGCCGCAGAGCGCGGCCGGCGCCGTACTGCTGACCGTTTCCGCACGCGACGACAGGGCGCTGGGCGACCTCGCCGCGGCCTACGCCGGCAAGCTCGCCGCCCCCGGTCTGGACCTCGCCGCCTTCGCCTGCGCCGCCGCGGTCCGCCGCACCCACCACGAGCACCGGCTGGCCGTCGCCGGCTCCTCGGCCGGGGAACTACGCGCCGCGCTGGCCGCGTTCGGCCGCGGTGAGGAGGCGGGAGGCCTGTCCAGCGGGGTCCGGCGGGTGGGCTGGCGGCCCAGGACGGTGTTCGTTTTCTCCGGGCAGGGCCCGCGCTGGTGGCCCCTGGCCGGCGACCTGCTCGACGAGGAGCCGGTCTTCCGGGCGGTCCTCGAACGCTGCGACGCGCTGCTGCGCCGCCGCACCGACTGGTCCCTGCTGGAGCAGCTCACCGCCGGCCCGGCTGCTTCCCGGCTGCTGGACACCGCCGTCGGGCAGCCCGCACTGACCGCAGTGCAGATCGCGCTCGCCACCCTGTGGCGCTCCTGGGGCGTCGAGCCGGCTGCCGTCGTCGGCCACAGCGTCGGCGAGATCGCCGCTGCCCACGTGGCCGGGGCGCTCGCCCTGGAGGACGCCCTCGTCGTCGCGCTGCACCGCGGCGTCGCCCTGCAAGCGGTCACGGGCAAGGGCCGTATGGCCGTCGCGGGAGTCACCCTGGACCGGGCACAGGAGATCCTCGCCGAGCGCCCCCGGGGCGCGGTGTGGGTGGCGGCGGGCAACAGCCCGAACTCCACCGTCTTCTCCGGCGCGGGCGCCGACCTGGAGGCGCTGGCCAAGTCCCTGGAGGCCGACGGCGTCTACTGCCGGGTCCTGGAGTCGGTCGAATTCGCCTCGCACTGCCCGCTGATGGAGCCGGTCGCCCAGGAGCTGTGGCGGCTGCTGCCCGACCTGCGGCCGCGTACCGCCGCCCTGCCCATGATCTCCACGGTCACCGGGCGGTCCGTGGACGGCGACCTGCTCGGCGCCGAGTACTGGGCGTCGAACCTCACCCAGCCGGTGCTGTTCGACACCGCCGTGACCGCGCTCGCCGAGTCCGGCCACGACGTGTTCGTCGAGCTGTCGCCGCACCCGATGCTCACCGACGCCGTCACCGAGCGCCTGTCCTCGTACGGGCACACGGCCGCCGTCTCCTCGCTGCACCGCGACCAGCCCGGCCGCGCCGCCGTCCGCACCGAACTCGGCCGCCTCTACACCGCGGGCTACCAGGTCGACTGGACCCGGGTGTACGGGCCCGCCGGCCCGATGGCCGACCTGCCCACGTACCCCTGGCAGCGCTCCCGGCACTGGTTCGAGGAGGGCACCCGGCACCGGCCGGTCGGCCGGCATCGCGGCCACCCCGTGCTGCGCTCCCACGTGCGCTCGGCCCTCGCGCCGCACGCCGCCCACTGGACCGCGCCCGTGGACCTGGCCGGATTCCCCTACCTGGCCGACCACCGGGTCGGCGGCGGCGCCGTCCTGCCCGCCGCGTTGGTGCTGGAGGCGGCGCTGGCCGCGGCCCGCCTCCACCTCGGTGGCGGCGCCGCGCTCACCGACGTGGACCTCACCCGGCTGACCGTCGTACCGGAGGAGGCCGACGACGCCACGCTGCAACTGGTGCTCGTCCCCGAGACCGAGGGCACCGGCTCGGTACGGGTCCACACCCGGGCCGGCGCCGACGGCGAATGGACCGAGGCCGCCCGGGGCGCCTTCCGCCGCGCCCCGCGCGCCCCCGACGTCGAGCCGCTGTCCGTGGCACGCGACCGGTGCACGACCGCCGTCGCGGCCGACGACCACTACGCCGGGCTGCACCGGGCCGGGCTGGAGTACGGGCCCGCGTTCCAGGGTGTCGAAGAGCTGTGGCGCGGGCACGGCGAGGCGGTCGGCCGGCTTCGCGACCTGGCCGCCCTGACCGCCGACCGCGGCGAACACCTGGTCCACCCGGCCGTGCTCGACAGCGCCGTGCAGGTGCTCTCCGCCGCGCTCGGCACCCCGGAGGAGCCGCCGGCGACCTATCTGCCGGTGCGGGTGGGCGGCTTCACCCTCTTCACCGATCGGGCCGAACCCCGCTGGGCACGTGCCGCGGCCACCGCACCCGAGCCGGGCGCCGCGGAGATCGCCGGCGCCTCGGTCGTGCTGTACGCCGAGGACGGCACTGCCGTCGGCGAGATGACCGGGATCGCGTTGCGGCGCCTGGAGCGCGGCCAGGACGCCGACCCGGTCACCGGGTCCCTGTACGAGATCACCTGGCTGCCCGCCCCCGCCGAGCAGCCCGCGGCCGAACCGCCGGGCAGTTGGCTGCTGTTCGCCGACGCGGGCGGGACCGGGGCCGCGCTCGGCGCCGTACTGGGCGACGCCGGCGGCAGCTGCGTGACCGTCACCGCCGGCGCCGCCTACCGGCAACTGGACGGCGGCCGTTACGAGCTGGACCCGGCGCGGCGCGAGGACGTCGCCGCCCTGCTGGCTGACCTGGCCGCGGCCGGCACCCGGCTCGCCGGGATCGTGCACGCCTGGGCGCTGGACGTCGAACTCACCGACGGCGGCGGCCCGCAGCAGTTACCAGCCGTGCAGGATGCCGTCACCGGCCCCGTGCTGCACCTGGTGCAGGAGCTCGCCCGGGCCGGGCAGGATCCCGCGCCGCGGCTGGTGCTGCTCACCCGCGGCGCCCAGCGGGCCGCGGCCGGCGACACGTTGGCGGCCGGCCAGTCGCCGCTGTGGGGGCTGGCCCGGGTGATCGGCCTGGAGCACACGGAACTGCGGCCCACCGTCGTGGACCTGGACCCTGTCCGGCCGGCGGGCGAGGCCGAGCTGCTACTGGCCGAACTGCTGCGCCCCGGCGACGACGACCAGGTCGCCCTGCGCGGCACCGAGCGGCTCACCCCGGCGCTCCAGCGCTGGACGCCGCCCGCCGCCGACCCCGAAGCGCGGCCTGTCTGGACCTTCGACGCCGGCCGCGACGGCAACCACCGGCTGCTGGCGGCCCGGCCCGGCAGCCTGGCGAGCCTGACCGCCACCTGGTGGCAGCGCACCCCGCCCGGCCCCGGCCAGGTCGAGATCGAAGTCGCCGCCGCCGGACTCAACTTCAGCGACGTCCTCAAGGCACTGGACAGCTACCCGGGCGCGCAGGGCGTCGTCCCGCTCGGCGCCGAATGCGCGGGCCGGGTCACCGCCGTGGGCGAGGGCGTCACCCGCCACGCGGTCGGCGACCGGGTGATCGCGGTCGGCGGCAGCAGCATGGCAGCCTTCACCACGGTCAGCGAACACCTGGTCGCCCCTGCGCCGGCATCCCTCGGTGACAACGAGGCCGCCGCCGTGCCCGTCGCCTTCCTCACCGCTGTCCACGCCCTGGAACGGCTGGCCCGGCTACGCAAAGGCGAGAGCGTTCTCGTCCACTCCGCGACCGGCGGCGTGGGCCTCGCCGCCCTCCAGATCGCCCGCCGCCGCGGCGCCCGCGTCTACGCCACCGCCGGCACCGAGGAAAAGCGCGAACTGCTGCGCGGCCTCGGCGTGGAAGCCGCCATGGACTCGCGCACCCTCGCCTTCGCGGACGAGATCACCGAACGTACCGGCGGCCGCGGTGTCGACGTCGTCCTCAACTCCACCTCAGGCGAGGCAATGGTCCGCAGCCTGCGGCTGGTGGCGCCCGGCGGCCGCTTCGTGGAGATCGGCAAGCGGGACATCTACGGCGACAGCCACATCGGCCTGGACTTCTTCAAGGACAACCGTGCCTTTCTCGCGGTGGACCTGGAACGCACCATCCGGGAGGCGCCGGCGGACGTCGCGGACCTCTTCGTCGATGTCGTCGCGGGCTTCGAGCGCGGCGACTTCACCGCCCTGCCCGTCACGGTCCACCCCTTCGGCGACGCCCCCGCCGTCTTCGCCGCCATGGCGCAGGCCCGGCACACCGGCAAGCTGGTGCTGCGCCCCGAGGCTGGCGAGCGGATCACCACCGCCCCGGGCGCCCCTCCCGTACGGCCGGGCGCCACGTATCTGATCACCGGCGGCCTCGGCGCCCTCGGCCTTGAGACTGCCCGCTACCTGGCGGACCAGGGTGCCCGGCACCTGGTCCTGGCCGGCCGCAGTGCGCCCTCGGCGGCAGCGGAAGCGGCCCTCGCCGAACTGCGCGGCCGCGCCGAGGTCGCGGTGGTCGCCGCCGACGTGTCCGCACGCGAGGGCGTCGACGCCATCCTGGACCGGATCGATGCGGGCATGCCACCGCTGGCCGGGGTCGTGCACGCCGCAGGCGTCCTGGACGACGGCCTGCTGACCGGCCTGGACCGGGAGCGGTTCCGTACGGTCGCCGGCCCCAAGTCCGCCGCCGCCTGGCACCTGCACCAGGCCACTGCCGAGCGCCCGCTGGACTTCTTCGTCCTGTACTCCTCGGCCGCCGCCGTACTCGGCTCGGCCAGCCAGGGCAGCTACGCCGCCGCCAGCGCCTTCCTCGACACGCTCGCCCACCACCGCCGCTCGCGCGGACTGCCCGCGCTGAGCGTCGGCTGGGGCCCGTGGGCGCAGATCGGTCTGGCCGCCCGTCCCGACCGCGGCGGCGCCCTGGCCGCCCGCGGCATCGGGAGTATCAGCCCGGGCGACGGTATGGCGACCCTCGACCTGCTGCTACGCGCCCCCTCCGCCCATGTGTGCGTGCTGCCGCTGGACCGGGACAAGCTGCGCGGCCACCTCGGCGCCGGCCTGCTGCGCACCCTGCTGGCGGACGCGGACGCGGACGCGGACCGCCGGCCGCTGGACGAGGTACGACGCCGGATGCTCGCGGTCGAGCCGGGCCGCCGCCGCCGGGCGGTCCTGACCGAGCACTGCCGTGCTGCCGCCGCCCGGGTGGTCGGCATCGAGCCGGAGCGGATCGACACCAGTGCCCCCATCACCGGCTTGGGCTTCGACTCGCTGCTGTCCCTCGAACTGCGCAAGTCGCTGGAGTCGTCGCTGCGGGTGCAGCTCCCGTCGACCGTCACCTGGCGCTTCCCGACCATCGACGTCATGGTGCCGTACCTGGCCGAGCGGATGGAGATCGAGCTGGAGCCCGGTCGGGCCGATGGCGCGAAGCCCGCCGAGGAGCCCGTCCACGCACCGGCCGCCGCGGCCCGGGCTGCCCAGGGGCCGGCAGACCCCCCGGACCTGGACTCGATGTCCGCCGCGGAACTCGAAGCGCTGCTACTGGCCAGGACCCAGCAGATCAACGGAGGGGACCAGCGATGACGCCGCCCGGAGCCGGCACGGTATCGGCCGACACGCTCAAGCGCGCCTATCTGACGATGGAACGGCTGCAACGCCAGGTGGAGGAGTACGAGCGGGCCAGGACCGAGCCCGTCGCCGTCGTCGGCGTCGGATGCCGCTTCCCCGGCGGGGTCACCGATGCGGCCTCGTACTGGTCGATGCTGCTCGGCGGCACCGACGGGGTCGGCGAGATCCCCGCCGACCGCTGGGACCACAGGAGGTTCTACGACGAGGAGGCCGGCAGGCCCGGCAAGGTCTACACCCGCTCCGGCGGGTTCATCGACGGCCTGGACCGCTTCGACCACGACTTCTTCGGGATCTCCCGCCGCGAGGCGATGGCCATGGACCCGCACCAGTGGCTCACCCTCCAGGTGGCCTGGGAGGCCCTGGAGGACGCCGGGCAGGCCCCCTCCGGTCTGGCCGGCAGCCGCACCGGCGTGTTCATGGGCGCGGCCAGCTCCGACTACGTCACCTCGCGCATCCGCCGCCCCGAGGAGATCACCGCCTACACCAGCTCCGGGGCCGCCGCCAGCTTCGTGCCGGCCCGCATCGCGTATCTGCTGGACCTTCGCGGCCCCAACATCACCGTCGACACCGCGTGCTCCTCCTCACTGGTGGCCGTCCACCAGGCGTGCCAGAGCCTGCGGTCGGGGGAGAGCGACCTGGCGCTGGCCGGTGGCGTCAACGCGGTGCTGTCACCCGTCCTGATGATCTCCCAGTCGCAGTTCGGCTCGGTGTCCCGGCAGGGCCGCGCGATGACCTTCTCCGACACCGCCGACGGCTACGTACGTGGCGAGGGCTGCGGCGTCGTGGTGCTCAAACGGCTGTCGGACGCGGTACGCGACCGGGACCGCGTGCTGGCCGTCGTCCGCGGCGGCGCCGTCAACCAGGACGGACGCAGCGCCGGCATCACCGCGCCCAACGGCGCCGCGCAGGCGGACGTCTTCCGCCGGGCGCTGGCCGCCGCCGGGGTCCGTCCGGAGCAGGTCGGCTACATCGAGACGCACGGCACCGGCACCCGCCTCGGGGACCCTATCGAGGCCGAGGCGCTGGCCGACGTGTACGGACGCAGCCACGGCTCCGCCGTCTACCTCGGCGCGGTCAAGACCAACATCGGCCACCTGGAGGCCGCGGCCGGCATCGCCGGATTCATCAAGGCCGCGCTGTGCCTGTCGCACGCCGTCATCCCGCCGAACCTGCACTTCACCCGGCTGAACTCCAACATCTCCTTCGACGGCACCACCTTCGCGGTTCCCACCGAGGTCACCCCCTGGCCGCGGACCGACGGCCCCCGGGCGGCCGGGGTGAGCAGCTTCGGGCTCAGCGGCACCAACGCGCACCTGATCCTGGAGCAGGCACCGCCGGTGCCGCCGACGCCGGAACCGGACGAGCGCAGGCCCGCCTGCGTGCTGGCCCTGTCCGCCCGCACCGAGAGCGCGCTGACAGCCCTCGCCGGCCGCTACGCCGACCGGCTCACCGACGGCGACGCCACCCCGCTGGCCGACCTGTGCTACTCGGCCGGCACCGGCCGCTCCCACTTCCGCCACCGCCTCGCCGCGGTCGGCGCCACCCGCAAGGACGTCGCCGGCCTGCTCAACGGCTTTGTGAGGGGCGAGAGCGCGCCCGGCCTGGTCCAGGGCGAGGCCGGCAGCTCCGACGTGGTGTTCCTCTTCACCGGGCAGGGCGCCCAGCGCCCCGGCATGGCCCACGGCCTGTACGACACCCAGCCCACCTTCCGCCGCGCGGTGGACGAGTGCGCCCGCATCCTACGGCCGCTGCTCGACCGGCCCCTGCTGGAGGTGCTGTTCCCGGACGACCCCGCGGACACCCTGATCAACGAGACCGCATACGCCCAGCCCGCCACCTTCGCCGTCGAGTACGCGACGGCCCAGATGTGGCAGTCCTGGGGTATCACCCCCGCGGCCGTCCTCGGCCACAGCTTCGGGGAGTGCGTCGCCGCCTGCGTCGCCGGCGCGATGTCCCTGGAGGACGGGCTGGCCTTCGCGGTGGAACGCGCCCGCGTCATCCAGGAGCACGCGCTGCCCGGCACCATGGCCGCGGTCTTCGCCCCCGAGGCCGAGGTCGCCGCGGAGATCACCGCCCACCGCGACCGGGTGAGCATCGCCGCCGTCAACGGCCCGGCCGCCACTACTATTTCGGGAGACCGGGAGCTGGTGGAAACCGTCTGCGCCGCCTTCGCAGCCCGCGGCGTCAGGGCCAGACCGCTGCGCATCGCCTCCGCCGGGCACTCGCCGCTGATGGAACCGGCCGTCGAACCGCTGCGCCGCGCCGCGGAGAAGATCACCTTCACCGCTCCGCGCATCCCGCTGGTGTCCAACGTCAGCGGCGAACTGTGGCCCTGGGACCAGGCCCCCGGCCCCGACTACTGGGCCCGGCACGTCCGTGCGACCGTGCGGTTCTCCGACGGCGTGCGCACCCTGCGCGGCATGGGTTACCACACCTTCCTGGAAGTGGGCCCGGCGCCGACCCTGCTGGGCGCCATCAGCGACGCCCTGCCGCCCGGCCACGACGACCTGCTGCTGCCCAGCTTGCGGCCAAGGCAGGACGACTGGGACGTGCTGCTGCCGACCGTCGCCGAGCTGTACGCGGCCGGCGCCGGTGTGGACTGGGCCGGCTTCGACGCCGACTACGCCCGCGCCAAGGCGCCGCTGCCCACGTACGCCTTCGACCCGGTCCACTGCTGGCCGGAGCCGCAGCCGGGGGAGGGCTGGATGGGCGCGTCGGCCACCGAAAGCACCGTGTCCGACGGCGCCTCGACGCAGGACGAGGACGCCCCCGTCCGTCAGACGCGCGCCTCGCGCCGCGCCCGCCGCCGGGCGGGCCGTATCCCCTCCGCCCCCGAACTGCTCGCGCTGGCCGAGGCCGAGCGGCTGGACACCCTCGCTCAGCGGCTCCTGCTCGCCGTCAAGGACGTCCTCGGCTCCACCTCGACCGACGTGGGCCTGGACGAGCCGCTGACCGGCTTCGGCCTGGACTCGCTGATGGCCGTCGAACTGCGCAACGAGATCGGGAACACGCTGGGCATCACCCTGCAGATCACCGACTTCCTCGGCGGCGCGACCATCCGCAGCGTCGCCGGGCGCATCGTCGAGGGGCTCGCCGCGACGGGTTCCGCACCGCGCGACGACGCCGGCGCACCCACCGCGATCCGGCGGTTACCCCGCGCCGCGGACGTCAGCGCCGACGTGGCCGCGGGACTCCTCGCCGAACTCACCGGTTCCGCCGCCCACGAGCCCGGCACGGAGGTGCGTCCGTGACCGGCGCCACCGACGACGACTTCGCCGTTCGGCTGGCTGCCCTCACCCCCGAGCAGCGCGCCCGCTTCGAGGCGCTGCTCGCCGAGCGCGCCCCCGCCGAGGACACCTTCCCGCTGGCGGTCCTGCAGCGCGGCACCTGGTTCCTGGAACAGCTCCGCCCCCGCAACCCCGGCTACGTCGTGCCCGGTGCCGTCCGCGTCGAGGGTCCCCTCGACAGCGGCCTGCTGCGCGTAGCGGTCGCCGAGGTCGTCCGGCGCCACGAAGCCCTGCGGACCACGTTCGAGCTGCGCGACGGCGCCCCCGTCCAGGTCGTCCACCGCCATGTGGCCGTCGACGTCCCCGAGACCGACCTCACCGGCCCCGGCCACACCGAGGCCGACCGGCAGAAGTGGATCGACGACGCCCTCGCCGAGCCCTTCGACATCGACACCGCGCCCCTGGTGCGGGTCCGGCTGCTGCGCACCGGCCCCGAGCAGTCGGTGATCGTGATGGGGATGCACCATCTGATCTCCGACCGCTGGTCCTCCGAGGTCTTCCTGGCCGAACTGTCCGAGCTGTACGAGGCGTCCATCGCGGGCCGGCCCGCGGTGCTGCCCGAACTGACCGTCCAGTACGGGGACTTCGCCTCCTGGCAGCACCAGCAGCTGGAAGACGGCGGCTGGCAGCGGGACCTGGCCTACTGGCGCGACCACCTGGCGGGCGCGCCACCCGTCCTCGAACTGCCCGCCGACCGCCCCCGCCCGGCTGTCCAGGGCTTCAACGGCGGCTCCGTGCCCATCGACCTGCCGCCCGCCCTGGTCCGCGAGCTGGCCGCCCTCGCCGCCCGGCACGGCGCCACCCCGTACATGGCGCTGCTGGCCGTCTTCCACATCCTGCTGCACCGCCTCACCGGCCAGGACGACATCGTCGTCGGCGTGCCCACAGCGCTGCGCGGGCGTGCCGAAGTCGAGCCGCTCATCGGCTACTTCGTCAACACCCTGCCGATCAGGGGCGACCTGAGCGGCAATCCCACCGCCGAGACGGTCCTCACCCGGGTGCGCGACGCGTGCCTGGGCGCGTACGAACACCAGGACGTCCCCTTCGAGCTGATCGTCGCCGACCTCAACACCCCCCGCGACCTCAGCCGTCCGCCGGTCTACCAGGTCAGTTTCAGTTACGGCCGCGAGCCCGTGCCCACCCTCGCCATGGCCGGCGCCCACCTGACCCGGCTGCAGGTGCGGAGCGAGGGTGCCCGATTCGAACTGGAACTCCAGGCGTTCGACACCGACGGCGGTCTCACCGGCTGGTTCGAGTTCGACCGCGACCTCTTCGACCGGGCCACGATCGTCCGCCTCGCCACCCGTTTCCGCCGACTGGTCGAGCAGGTCACCGCCGCGCCCCGCACAGCCATCGGCGATCTGGACCTCCTCGACGCCGCCGAGCACCACCGTGTGGTCACCGAATGGAACGCCACTGAGCGGGAATTCACCGGCGGCCTGGTCCATGAGTGCATCGAGGCGCAGGCCCGCCGCACGCCCGGGGCCGAAGCCGTCCGCCTTGAGGGGGCCTGCCTCGGCTACGCGGAGCTGAACGAGCGCGCCAACCGGCTCGCGCACCTGCTGCGCGGTCGCGGTGTCGGCCGGGACGTCCTGGTCGGCGTCGCCATGGAGCGCTCCCTCGACCTGGTCGTCGCGCTGCTCGCCGTCCTCAAGGCCGGCGGCGCGTACGTACCGCTCGACCCGGACCTGCCGCCCGCCCGGCTCGCCGCCATCGCCGAGGACGCCCGGCCGCCCGTGGTGCTCACCCACGGTCCGGCGGCCGGGCGACTGCCCGCGCTGGACTGCCCGGTGCTGCGGACGGAAGACCTCGCCGCCGAACTGGCCGAGCAGTCGCCGCAGAACCCCGGGGTCGCGGTGGACGGCGAGGACCTGGCGTACGTCATCTTCACCTCCGGCTCCACCGGCCGGCCCAAGGGCGTGCTGAACGTCCACGCCGCGCTGCGCAACCGGCTGCTGTGGATGCAGGACGCCCACGGCCTGGACGCGAGCGACCGGGTGCTGCAGAAGACGCCCTTCTCCTTCGACGTGTCGGTGTGGGAGTTCTTCTGGCCGCTGATGGCCGGCGCCACCCTCGTCATGGCCAGGCCCGGCGGCCACCGCGACAGCGGCTACCTCGCGGACACCATCGCCGCCGAGCGGATCACCACCGTCCACTTCGTACCGTCGATGCTGCGGCTCTTCCTCACCGAACCCCCCGAGCGGTCGGCCGGCCTGCGCCGCGTGTTCTGCAGCGGCGAGGAACTGCCCCGCGACCTGCACGACGGATTCCTCGCCCTGCACCGGGCCGAACTGCACAACCTGTACGGCCCCACCGAGGCCGCCATCGACGTCACCGCCTGGCACTGCAGCCCCGGCGGCGAACCCGGCCCGGTTCCCATCGGCCGGCCCATCGCCAACCTCCGGACGTACGTCCTGGACCGCCACGACCGGCCCGTGCCGGTCGGCGTGGCCGGTGAACTGTGCATCGGCGGGCGCGGGTTGGCCCGCGGCTACCTCCGCCGCCCGGATCTGACCGCCGAGTGCTTCGCCGCCGACCCCTTCCTGCCCGGCGCCCGCATCTACCGCACCGGCGACCTCGCCCGCCACCGCGCCGACGGCGCCCTGGAGTTCCTCGGCCGCCTCGACCACCAGGTCAAGCTGCGCGGCCAGCGCCTCGAACTCGGCGAGATCGAGGCCGTCCTGTGCCGGCACGGCACCGTGCGCGAAGCCATCGTGACCGCCCGCGAGCACGCCCCCGGTGACGTCCGCCTTGCCGCGTACGTCACCGCCGCCGGGCCGGACGCGCCCGCTGCCGCGGAGCTGGCCGCGCACCTGCGCGAATACCTGCCCGACTACATGGTCCCTGCGTCCCTGACCGTGCTGGAGGCGCTGCCGCTGACCCCCAGCGGCAAGGCGGACCGCAAGGCACTGCCCGAGCCGGCGTCCGAGCGGCCTGAGTCCGGGACCCGGTTCGTCGCCCCCGAGGACGGCCTGGAGCACATGCTCGCCGACATGTGGCGCGGCCTGCTCGGTGTCGAACGGGTCGGGACGCAGGACAACTTCTTCGACCTCGGCGGTCACTCCCTTCTCATGGCCGAACTGCGGGCCGGACTGGCTTCGCTCGGTCACGAGCTGACCATGGTGGAGCTGTTCCAGCACCCCACCGTCGGGTCGCTGGCCTCGTACCTCGGCGGTGCCCGCACCGGGCGCGAGACCGCCGCGCACGGCGCGAGGCAGCGCGCCGAGAACCGTCGTCAGTCCCGCAACCGGCGGCAGCAGGCAGCCGAACGCCGGGCGTCCTCCCGCGGAGACAGGTGATCGAAGTGCCACAGCCACAGCCGCAGCTCGACGCGCAGCAGGACGGGGACCGGGAGGTGGACCAGGAAGGAGACCGGGACCTCGACCGCATCGCCATCGTCGGCATGGCCGGGCGCTTCCCCGGCGCCGGCGACGTGGACACCTTCTGGACCAACCTCGAACAGGGCAAGGACGGCATCACCTCCTTCACCGACGAGGAACTGGCCGCCGCCGGCACCGACCCGGAACTGCTGGCCCGCGACGGCTACGTCAAGGCCAAGGGCGTACTGGAGGGCGCGGATCTCTTCGACGGAAGCTTCTTCGGCTACAGCCACCGTGAGGCCGAACTCCTCGACCCCCAGCACCGGGTCTTCCTCGAATGCGCCTGGCACGCACTGGAGTCGGCCGGCGTCGACCCGGCCGGCTTCGAAGGCCGGATCGGCGTCTTCGCCGGAGCCGGGCTCAACACGTACCTGCTGTTCAACCTGATGAACAACCAGCGGGTCGTCGAGTCGGCCGGGATGTACCAGGTCGCGCTCGCCTCCGACAAGGACTTCCTCGCCACCCGCGCCGCCTACAAGCTCGGCCTCACCGGCCCGGCCGTCACGGTGCAGAGCGCCTGCTCCACCTCCCTGACCGCCGTGCACCTGGCCTGCCAGAGCCTGGCCAACGGCGAGTGCGACATCGCACTGGCCGGCGGCGTCGCCGTGACGTCCCCGCTGCGCGGCGGCTACCAGTACGAGCCCGGCGGCATCCTCTCCCCGGACGGCACCTGCCGAGCCTTCGACGCCGACGCCGCCGGTACGGTCGCGGGCAACGGCGTCGGCGTGGTCGTGCTGCGCCGCCTGGCCGACGCGCGGGCCGACGGTGACGGCGTCGACGCGGTCATCCTCGCCACCGCCGTCAACAACGACGGCTCCCTGAAAGCCGGTTACACCGCGCCCAGCGTGGACGGGCAGGCCGACGTGATCGCGGAGGCGCTAGCGCTGGCCGACATCGCCCCGGCCACCGTCGGCTACGTCGAGACGCACGGTACCGGTACCCCGCTCGGAGATCCCATCGAGATCGCCGCCCTCACCCGGGCCTTCCGCTCCGGCACCGACGACCAGGGCTTCTGCGCCATCGGGTCGGTCAAGAGCAACGTCGGCCACCTGGACGCCGCTGCCGGCGTCACCGGGCTGATCAAGGCCGCCCTCGCCCTCAAGCACGAGGCCATCCCGCCGACCCTGCACTGCGACCGGCCCAACCCCGGCCTGGAGCTCGACACCAGCCCCTTCTACGTCAACACCGAACTGCGCGCCTGGCCGCGCAAGGACGAACCGCGCCGGGCCGGCGTCAGCTCCTTCGGTATCGGCGGCACCAACGTCCACGTCGTGCTGGAGGAGGCCCCCGCGCAATCCCCGGTGGGCTCCGCGGAAGACCCCGCCGCCGGCCCTGCGGCCCTGCTGCTGCCGCTCTCCGCGAAGTCCGCGCCGGCGCTCGCCGAGGCCGCCGCCCGCCTGGCCGACCATCTGGAGGCCGACCCCGGCACCCCGCTGGAGGCCGTCGCCCACACCCTGGCCCGGCGCCGCGCCCGCTTCCCGCACCGCGGCATCGCGGTCGCCCGTACCGCCGAGGAAGCCGTCACTGCGCTGCGGCGGCTCGCCACCGACGTCCCGGCGGCTCCGGCACCCGACAGCGCCCCGGTGGCCTTCCTCTTCCCCGGCCAGGGCGCGCAGTACCCCGGCATGGCCCGCGGCCTGTACGAGAGCGAGCCCGTCTTCGCCGCCGAATTCGACCGCTGCGCCGGCCTGTTCGCCCCGCACCTGGGCGAGGACCTGCGCCCGCTGGTGCTCGGCCCGCCAGACACCCAGGACACCGAGTCGTCCGCCGACCGGCTGCGGCAGACCCGGATCGCCCAGCCCGCGCTGTTCGCCGTCGAGTACGCACTGGCCAAGCTGTGGCAGTCCTGGGGCGTGCGGCCGCGCGCGATGGCCGGGCACAGCGTGGGGGAGTACACCGCGGCCTGCCTGGCGGGCGTGTTCTCGCTGGAGGACGCGATACGCCTGGTCGCGGTCCGCGGCCGCCTGGTCCAGCAGATGCCGGCCGGCGCGATGCTGAGCGTCTTCCTGCCCGAGCAGGAGACCGCGGCCCTGCTCGGTGACGGCTTGGCCCTGGCCGCCGTGAACTCCACCTCGCTCACCGTGGTCGCGGGCACCGCGGCGGCCGTAGACGCCCTCGAGCAGCGGCTGAAGGGCGACGGCGTAGGGTGCCGACGGCTGCACACCTCGCACGGCTTCCACTCGCCCGCCATGGACGCCGCCGTGGCGCCCTTCACCGACGAGGTCCGCAGCACCGCCCTCAACCCCCCGTCCGTACCGTTCCTTTCCAACGTCACCGGCACCTGGATCACCGCCGAGCAGGCCACCAGCCCCGACTACTGGGGCACCCACCTGCGACAGCCGGTACGGTTCCGCGACGCCCTCGGTGTGCTGCTGGCCGACCCCGGGCTCGTCCCGCTGGAGGTCGGCCCCGGTCGCAACCTCACCGACTTCGCCCGCGCCCACGGCGCGTGGACCCCGGGCCGCGCTGCCGCCGCGTCCCTGCGGCACCCCGGCGACCACACTCCCGACGACGCGCTGCTGCAGGCGGCCCTCGGCACGGTGTGGAGTGCCGGTGCATTCGTCGACTGGGCCGCCGTCCAGGGCACGGACCGGCACCGCGCGGTGCAGCTGCCCGGCTACCCCTTCCAGCGCCGCCGCTACTGGGTGGAACCCGCCGAGGCCCCCCGTACCGCCGCGCGCACCACCGGCCCGGACGGCTGGTTCTACGCCCCCGGCTGGCAGCGGCTCACCCTGCCCGCCCGCCGCGCCGCCGAGGCCACCGGCGACGTGTGGGTCGTCCTCGGCGCCGGACTCGCCCTGGGCGACACCCTCGCCGACCGCCTCGCGGCGACCGGCGACCGCGTCGTACGGGTCACCGCAGGCGCGGAGCCGGCCCGTACCGGTGACGACATATGGACGCTCGACCCGGCTGCCCGGGACGATCTGAGCGCACTGGTCTCCGCGCTGGCCGCGCCGCCCGCCGAGGCGGTGGACGGGTGGCGCCTGCGCTTCGTCCACCTGTGGAGCACCGCCGAGGAGCCTTCGGACGGCCCGCTCACCGGCGAGCGCCTGGACGCCGCCCGCCGCACCGGCTTCGACAGCCTGCTCGCCCTCGCCCAGGCGCTCGGCACCGCCCGGCCGCCCGTCCCGGTCACCCTCGACGTGCTCTGCCGCGGTGTGTACGACGTCACCGGCGATGAACCGCTCGCTCCCGAGCACGCCCTCCTGCTCGGCGCCGCCGCCGTCATCCCGCAGGAGACCGCCGACACTGCCTGCCGGGTGCTGGACATCGCCGGCACCGACCCCCGCGCGCCGCACGACACCGCCGTACACGCCCTGCTGACCGCCCTGACCGGCGCGGGCGACGAGCCCGAACTGGCGTTGCGCGGCCGCCACTGGTGGCGCCGCACCTTCGAGCCCACCCCGCTCGCGGACGGCGGCACCGGTCTGCGCGACGGCGGCGTCTACCTGATCACCGGCGGCCTCGGCGGCCTCGGCCTGGCTATGGCCGAGCACATCGCGGCCGCGGTGGCGCAGCCGGTGCTCGGCCTGCTCGGCCGCTCCGCCTTCCCGCCGCCCGACGAGTGGGATGGATGGCTGGCCGCATACGGCGCCGACGACGCCACGAGTGTCCGCATCCGGCGGCTGCGGCAGATGGCCGACCTCGGCGCACGTGTCGTCCTGCTGCAGGCCGACGTCACCGACGTGCAGCAGATGAGGCAGGCCGTGGGCGACCTGCGCGCCGCGGCGGACGGCCCGGTCAACGGCGTCGTCCACGCCGCCGGTCTGCCCTCCCAGGGCATGATCGTCACCAGGTCCCCGGCCGGCACCGGGACGGTGCTGGCCGCCAAGACGCGCGGTCTGCTCGTCCTTGACCAGGTCTGCGCCGAGGACGACCTGGAGTTCCTGCTGCTGTGCTCCTCGGTCACCGCCGTCCTCGGCGGCCCCGGCCAGAGCGACTACGCCGCCGCCAACGCCTTCCTCGACGCGTGGGCCCAGGCCAAGCGCCGTGAGAGCGGACTGCCCGTCACCGCTGTCGGCTGGGACACATGGCAGGAGACAGGCATGGCCGCCGGCCTCGGCGCCCGCCTCGGAATCGGCACGGGCACCCCGCTGACCGGCCACCCCCTCCTGCAGCGCCTGGTCCGCAGTACACCGGTCTCCCGTACGTACGCCAGCGTCTTCAGCACGGACACCAGCTGGATCGTCGGCGACCACCGCATCCAGGGGCACGGACTCGTCCCCGGCACCGCCTATCTGGAGCTGGTGCGGGCCGCGGTGGCCGAACAGGCCGCCGGGCGCGACATCGAGATCGGCGAGGTGCAGTACACCGTCCCGGTCGTCGTGCCGGACGGGCAGACCCGGGAGGTCTTCACCACCGTCGAGGAGCGCGACGGCCGCTGGCACTTCGCCGTGCAGAGCCGTACCGGGACGCCCGGGGCCGCGGTGTGGACCGATCACGCGCGGGGCACCGTCGCCTTCCCGGAACCTGAGCCCGACACCGTACGCGACCTGGACGCGCTGCTGGCCGGCGTCGGTGTCACGGAGGTCCTGGACACCGGCGAGGCGATCCGTCGTGGGCTGCGCCTCGACCGCTTCGAGAAGGGCGGCCCGATCGAGTTCTCCTTCGGGCCGCGCTGGAAGTGCATGCGCGAGATCCAGGTCGGACCGCGGCGGGTGCTGGCCACCCTGCGGCTCGACGAGGAGTACCACGGCGACCTCGACCACTACCTGCTGCACCCGTCGCTGCTGGACGCGGCCGGCGGCACCGCCCGCGTCCACGTCACCGACACCTACTACCTGCCGTTCAGCTACCGCAGCCTGCGCTTCCGGCATGGCCTGACCAGCACCGTCCACGCCTATGTCGAGCTGAAGGCCCCGGAGGACTCCGCGGGCGAGACCAGCACCTGCGACATCGAGATCCTCGACCCCGGCGGCCGGGTCCTGGTACAGATCGCGGATTTCACCATCAAGCGCATCAACGACACGGAGGGGCTGCGCGACCGGATCGCCCGCGCCGCTGAGCAGCCTGCGCCCGGTCCGGGCGAAGACGGCGGCGCCGGGGCCGTGGCGCTGCGCACCCTCGCGGAGGGGATCACCGAGCAGCAGGGCAAGGACGTCTTCGCCCAGCTGCTGGCCGCCGCGGACCTGCCAGGCCATGTCGTCGTCTCGCACCGGGACTTCGGCGGCGTACGCGCCCTGGCCCGCTCCCTGAACCCGGCGCTGCTCGCCCAGGAGATGGACCAGCTCGCCCCGCCGGGTGCCACCCACCCCCGCCCCGACCTGCCGACCCCCTTCGTGGCGCCGCGCACACCGGGCGAGGAGGCCGTCGCGGAGATCTGGCGGGACATCCTGGGCGTGGACAGGGTCGGCGTCGACGACGACTTCTTCGCCCTGGGCGGCCACTCGCTGGCCGCCGTGCAGATCGGCACCCGCCTCAAGGCATCGCTGGGCGCCGAACTCGACCTGCGGGCCTTCTTCGACCACCCGACCGTCGCCCGCACCGCGGAACTCCTGGATTCCGCGGGCACCGGCGTCCCGCGAGCCGCTTCGGGCGACGCGATCGAGGTGCTGTCCCGCGAAGCGGGTGAGGAGTCCGAGTTCGGCGCCGGTGACTTCGCGGCTGCCGCCGGCGACCCGCTGGCCGAACTGAGCGACGAGGAAGTCGAGGCCCAACTGCTGGAACTGCTGGCCGCCGAGGCCGCGGACGCCGCCGAAGGGGAGAACAAGGCGTGAGCGAGCTGACGAACGGCGGCGCCGCCCCCGTCGCCCTGGTGGCCGGCGGCTCCCGCGGCATCGGCCGGGCGGTCGCCGTACGGCTGGCCCAGGACGGCTACGACGTCGCCGTGTGCTATGCCGCCGACGACTCCGCGGCCCGTTCGGTGGAGAAGGAGGTCGGCGCGCTCGGCCGCCGCGCCCTCGTCCGACGCGCCGACGTCGCGGATCCGGACGCCGTGGACGACCTGGTCGACGCCGTCGAGGACGCGCTGGGCCCGGTTTCCGCCGTCGTCACCTCCGCGGCGGTGCTGCGCGACCAACCGCTGACGCTGATGGAGGACGAGGACTGGACGAAGGTGCTGCGCACCAACCTCGACGGCGTCTTCCACGTCTGCCGGGCCGTCGTCGGCGACATGATCGAACGGCGCCGCGGCGCGATCGTCACCCTGTCCTCGGTGGCCGGCCTGCACGGTAACGCCGGGCAGACCAACTACGCCGCGTCCAAGGCCGGGATCGTCGGCTTCACCAAATCCCTGGCCCGCGAGGTCGGCCGCTACGGCATCCGCGCCAACACCGTAGCGCCGGGCTTCGTCGAGACCGACCCCGTACTCGCCCTGCCGCAGGACATACGGGACCGGTTCGCGCAAGCGATCGCGCTCGGCCGCTTCGGCCGCCCGGAGGAGGTCGCCGACCTCGTGTCGTTCCTGGTGTCGGACCGGGCCCGCTACATCACCGGAGCCACCTTCCAGATCGACGGGGGCATGGCCACCTGATCCCGCCGCCATCCGCCGCAGAGCAACCCGCACACCCACAGAAAGGCACCCGATGAACGACATGGTCTGCCCGATCACCAACGGTCTGCCGAAAGTCCGCGAACGCCCCCTCGACCCGCCGGCGATCTTCGGACAACTGCGGGACGACCGGCCCATCGCGCCGATGACGTTCCCCGATGGCGCCCGCGGCTGGGTGGTGACCAGCTTCGCGCACGCCCGTACGATCCTCACCGACTCCCGGTTCAGCTCCCAGGGCTCGCTCAAGCACCTGGCCTTCGCCTCGGAACTGGCTACCGAGCTGGACATCGAGAAGGACCTGCCGCCCGGGCAGTTCGAGCACATGGACCCGCCGGAGCACACCCGCTTCCGCAAGCTGCTCACCGGCGAGTTCACGCTGCGCCGGATGAAGGCGATGGTGCCGCAGATCGAGCGGATCGCCGCGGGACGGGTGGCGGCGATGCGCGCCAAGGGCCAGTCCGCGGACCTGGTACGTGATTTCTCGGTGCCCATGTCGGCGCAGGTCATCTGCGAACTGCTGGGTGTGCCAGAGGACGCCCGCGGGCGCTTCGAGGAGCTCTCCTTCCGGGCGCTGAGCCTGGACGTGAAGGCGGAGGAGAGCAAGGCCGTCCTTGACGCCATCGTCAACCTCCTGATCGAGGTCGCCATGGGCAAGGTCGCCGAGCCCGGCGACGACCTGCTCACCGGCCTGGTCACCGGAGGCCAGCTGGAGCCGGCCGAACTCATCGGCGTCACCCTGCTGCTGCTCGTGGCCGGCCACGAGACCAGCGCCAACATGCTGTCCCTCGGTACCTACGCGTTGCTGCGTGAACCCGAGCAACTCGCCAAGCTGCGCGCCGACGAGTCCCTCATCGACAACGCGGTCGAGGAACTGCTGCGCTACCTGACCATCGTCCACATCGGCGTGCAGCGCACCCCCACCGAGGACGTCGAACTCGCCGGGGTGACCCTCAGGGCCGGCGAAACCGCGCTGATCCACCTGCCCAGCGTCAACCGCGACCCCGAGCGGTTCCCCGACCCGGACCGGCTCGACATCACCCGCGGCGCCATCGGCCACCTCACCTTCAGCCACGGCATCCACCAGTGCCTGGGCCAGCAGCTCGCCCGGCAGGAGCTGAAGGTCGGCTTCACCACGCTGCTGCGGGAGTTCCCCGACCTGCGGCTGGCCGTTGACCCCGACGAGATCCCGATGCGGGAGAACATGACGATCTACGGCGTGCACGAGCTGCCGGTGGCCTGGTGACGGCCGTGATCCGTCCCTGCCCCCCCGACGCCCGCCGGTGGAAAGGACGGTGCCGCTGATGGTCATCGAGGCCGACCCCGAGCTCTGTGTGGGCTCGGGCATGTGCGCCCTGACCGTGCCCGACCTGTTCGACCAGTCGCAGGACGACGGAACGGTCGTGGTGCTGCGGCCCGTTCCGGCGGACCCGGAGCTCGACGACGTACGCGACGCGGTGCGGCGCTGTCCGTCGGGCGCCCTGAAACTGACGGACTGACCAGCGGCACGCGCCGGAGCACGCGGCGGCCGCGAGGCGAAGGAGGACCGAAGTGCGCAACCCGTGGTTCGGCCGTGGTGAGCCCGAACAGGCAGCCGCGGTGAGGCTGTTCTGCCTGCCCTATGCCGGCGGCAGCGCGTCCGCCTATCGCGGCTGGCACGCCCTGGCGCCGGCCCGGCTGGCGGTCTGCCCGCTGGAACTGCCCGGTCGCGGCGGCCGCATCGGCGAGCCGCCGCTGACCCGGCTGCGGCCGATGGCTGACGCGGTTGCCGGCGCACTCGCGCCGTATGCCGACCGGCCCTACGCGGTGTTCGGCCACAGCATGGGCGGCCTGCTCGCCTTCGAGGTCACCCGGACGCTGCGCCGCCGCGGACTGCCGCTGCCCGTCCACCTGTTCGTCTCGGCTGCCGCCGCCCCGGACGTCCAGCGCACCCGGCCGCCGGTGCACTGGGCGCCCGACGCCGACGTCCTGGAAGAACTGCGGGTGCTCGGCGGCACACCGGAGGAACTCCTGGACGACGAGGAGCTGATGGAGCTCATGCTGCCCACCGTCCGGGCCGACTTCTCGGTCCTGGAGACGTACGAGTACCGCCCTGAGCGGCCGCTGCCGGTGCCGCTGACCGTCTTCGGAGGCACGGACGACCCGCTGGTACCGGTGCGGGACCTGGACGGCTGGCGCGACCAGTCCTCCGCCGGGGCACGGCTGCGCATCGTGTCCGGCGGCCACTTCTACCTCCACCCCGCCGCCGCCGAGCTCATGACCGTGATCGCCGGCGCCGCCGCTGTGCAGCTCGCCGCCGCGAACGACGATCAGGAGATCGGCGCATGACCCACATCGACCTGGCCGGCCTGACCCCGGAGCAGAAGCGCGCGCTGCTGGCGGAGCGGCTGCGGCGCAAGGGCGACCCCCGGCCGCCGGCGCGCAGACGCCGCTTCGCCGCGTCCTTCCCGCAGCAGCGCATGTGGTTCCTCGACCAGCTCAACCCGGGCAGCGCCGCGTACAACATCCCGGCCGCGGTACGCCTGCGGGGTCCCCTCGACGTGGAGCTGTGGCGCCGCAGCCTGGCCGAGATCGTCCGCCGGCACGAGTCGCTGCGCACCACCTTCGACGAGTCGGACGGCGAGCCCGTCCAGGTCGTACACGACTCCGGCGAGCTGGAACTGACCGTCGAGGAGTGCGCCCACCTGCGCGGCCCCGACGGCGAGCCGGCCCTCCAGGAACTGGCCCGCCAGGAGTTCGCCCGGCCCTTCGACCTGCGCACCGGGCCGCTGATGCGGATGAAGTTCCTCCGCCTGGCCGCCGACGAGCACGTGCTGCTGGTCACGATGCACCACATCGTCGCCGACCTGTGGTCCACCTCCGTGCTGTTCGGCGAACTGGTCGCCCTCTACCGGGGCTTCCTCACCGGCACCAAGGCCGACCTGCCCGAACTGCCCGTCCAGTACGCCGACTACGCCGCCTGGCAGCGCAAGAAGCTGGCCGGCCCGGGCTTCGCCGCCGAACTCGGGCACTGGAAGAGGACCCTGCAGGGAGCGGCGCCGATCCTGGAGCTGCCCACCGACCGGCCGCGGCCCGCGGTGCTCGGCACGGCCGGCGGCTCGCGGCCCTTTCACCTGTCCGCCGACGTGATGAACGGGGTCCGCGCGCTGAGCCGGCGCGCCGGCGTCACCCCGTTCATGACCATGCTCGCCGCATATGTCGTCCTGCTGCACCGTTACAGCCGGCAGGAGGACATCGTCGTCGGCGTGCCGGTGGCCAACCGCGGGCAGTCCGAGGTCGAGCGGCTCATCGGCTACTTCGTCAACACCCTCGCGATCCGCAACGACGTGTCCGGCAACCCCGCCTTCACCGAGCTGCTGGGCCGGGTGCGCCGCGCCGCGCTGGACGCCTTCGCGTACCAGGAAGTGCCGTTCGAGCGGCTGGTGGAGGAACTGCACCCGGAGCGCGACCTTTCCAGGTCGCCGGTCTTCCAGGTGTCGTTCGTGTTCCAGAACATCGCCATGCCGGCGTTCGAGGTCGGCGGGCTGCGCCTGGAGATGATGGAAGTGGCCGGCTCCACGGCGCGGTTCGACCTCGAACTGCAGGTGTTCGAGCAGGGCGACGAGCTGGGCGGCTGGTTCGAGTACAACGCCGAGCTGTTCGACGCGGCGACCATCGACCGCATGGGCGGCCATCTGAAGGTGCTGCTGGACAACCTGCTGGCCGACCCGGAGCAGCCGATCCTCGATGTGGCGCTGCTCACCGAGGCCGAGTCCCGCGAGCAGCGCCAGGAGCGGGAGGACACCCGCAGTCAGTGGCCCGACGACCTCCTCACCCACCAGCGCTTCGAGCAGCAGGCCCGGCAGCGGCCCGACGCGGAAGCGGTCCACTGCCAGGGGCGGACCCTCACCTACGCCGAACTCGACGCCGCCGCAAATCGGTTGGCCCGCCGGCTCAGGAGCCTCGGCGTCGGGCGCGACGTCATGGTCGGGGTCTGTCTCGAACGGTCCCTGGACATGGTCACTGCGGTGCTCGCGGTGCTGAAGGCGGGCGGCGCGTACGTACCGATCGACCCCGGACTGCCCGAGGACCGCATGGCGTTCATGATCGAGGACGCCGGGCTGCCGGTGCTGGTCACCCAGCGCTCCGTGGCGCCCGGGCTGCCGAAGTCCGCTGCCGTGACGCTGTGCGTGGACGAGCTGCGCGAGGAGCTCGCCGCCGAGTCCGCCGAAGTCCTCGGCGAGCCGGTCGAGGGCGGCGACCTCGCCTACGTCATCTACACCTCGGGCTCGACCGGCCGTCCCAAGGGTGTCCAACTCCCGCACCGCGCGCTGCGCAACCTCTTCTGGGCGATGAAGCAGTGGCCGGGCATCGACGCCGGCGACAGCCTGCTCGCGGTCACCACGCTGTCGTTCGACATCGCCACGCTGGAGCTGCTGCTGCCGCTGGCCGAGGGCGCCCGCGTGGTGCTCGCCACCCGCGAGACCGCCACCGACGGCCGGTTGCTGGCCGAGGAGATGGCGGCCACCGGTGCGACCGTGATGCAGGCGACCCCCTCCACCTGGCGGATGCTGCTGGACGCCGGTTGGCCGGGCCGCCCCGGGCTGCGCGGCCTGATCTGCGGCGAGGCGCTGCCCCCGGACCTGGCGAGGCGGCTGCTGGCCAAGGGCGTGGAGCTGTGGAACATGTACGGCCCCAGCGAGACCACCATCTACTCGCTGGGCACCCGCATCGTGGACGGCTCCGTCACCATCGGCCGCCCGATCGCCAACACCGAGGTGCACATCCTCGATTCCGAGGGCCGCCCGGTGCCGCCCGGCGTGCCCGGTGAACTGTGCATCGGCGGTACCGGACTGGCCCGCGGCTACCACAACCGGCCGGAGCTGACCGCGGAGCGGTTCATCCCCAACCCTTTCCCGTCCGACCTCGCCGACCGCCTCTACCGCACCGGCGACCTCGTACGCCGCCGGGTCGACGGCGCCGTCGACTATCTCGGCCGGATCGACCACCAGGTCAAGCTCCGCGGCTACCGCATCGAACTGGGCGAGATCGAGTCCGTGCTGATGTGGCAGGATCAGGTCAAGGAGGCGGTCGTCGTGGTCCGCGAGGACCGTCCCGGTGACCGTCGGCTCGTCGCCTACGTCGTCCCGGACCCGCAGGCCGGGCCCGCCGAGGACCTGCTCCGCCGCCTGCGGGCCGCGTTGACCGACAAACTCCCCGGCTACATGGTCCCGTCGGCCTTCGCGTTCCTCGACACGCTGCCGCGCACCCCCAGCGGCAAGACCGACCGCAACGCGCTGCCCGTGCCCGAGCTCGGCCAGGACAGCCGCGCGGCGACCGCGTACACAGGGCCCCGCGACGCCGAGGAGAAAGCCCTGTGCGAGCTGTTCGCCCAAGTCCTCGGCGTGCCCCAGGTCGGCATCGACGACAGCTTCTTCGCCCTCGGCGGGCACTCCCTGCTCGCTACCCGGCTGGTGGCCAGGATCCGCGCCACGCTCGGCGTCGAACTGCCCGTGCGCGGCCTGTTCGAGAAGCCGACCGTCGCCGAACTGGCCGCACTGCTGCGGCAGGGCGGCGGCGCAACGCGGCCCGCGCTGAGCCGGGAGCCCCGCCCGGACCCGCTGCCGATGTCCTTCGCCCAGCGCAGGCTGTGGTTCCTGCACCGGATCGAGGGCCGCTCGGCCACCTACAACCTGCCGGTGGTGCTGCGCCTCACCGGTCCGCTGGACGCCGACAGCCTGCGCGCCGCCCTCGCCGACCTCGTCGCCCGCCACGAGTCGCTGCGGACCGTCTTCCCCGACACCGGTGCCACGGTCGCGTACCAGCACGTCCTCGCCCCCGAGCAGGCGCGGCCCGTGCTGCCGGTGACCCGGGTCGACGCGGGGGGACTGGACGCCGCGGTGGCCGCCGCCGTGCGGCACCCGTTCGACCTGGCCACCGAGATCCCGCTGCACGCCGAGCTGTTCGAGACCGGCCAGGACGTGCACGTGCTGGCCGTCGTCGTCCACCACATCGCCGCCGACGGATGGTCGCTCGCGCCGCTGCGGCACGATCTGACGACGGCCTACCGCGCGCGGCTGGCCGGCCACGCCCCCCGGTGGGCGCCGCTGCCCGTGCAGTACGCGGACTACACCCTCTGGCAGCGCCGCCACCTCGGCGGCCCCGACGACCCCGCGAGTACCTGGTCCCGCCAGCTCGACCACTGGCGCGGTGCGCTGGACGGCCTGCCCGAGCGGATCGCCCTGCCCACCGACCGGCCCTACCCCGCCGAGGCGACCCACGACGGCGACACGGTCACCTTCCGCTGGGACGCCGACCTGCACGAGGGGCTGGCCCGCCTGGCCCGCGCCTGCGACGCCAGCATGTTCATGGTGCTCCACGCGGCCCTGGCAGTGCTGCTCAGCCGCCTCGGCGCCGGCAGCGACATCCCGATCGGCGTGGCGACCGCGGGACGCGACGACCAGGCCACCGAGAACCTGATCGGGTTCTTCACCAACACCCTCGTACTGCGCGCCGAGGTCCGGGACCGGCAGACCTTCCGCGACCTGCTCGCGGCGGTCCGCGAACGCACCCTCGACGCCCTCGCCCACGGCGACATCCCCTTCGAGGCCCTGGTGGAGAGCCTGCGGCCGGCCCGGACGATGTCCCACCACCCGCTGGTCCAGGTCATGCTGTCCTTGCAGACCCTGACCGGCGAGTCTCTTGACCTGCCCGGCATCGAGGTCGCCCCGATGGTCATGGCCACCGGCACGGCCCGCATGGACCTTGTCTTCCTGCTGCACGAGAACCTGTCAGGCGACGGCGCCCCGGGCGGCATCGACGGCGGCATCGAGTACAACGCCGATGTCTTCGACCCCGACACCATCCGCGCGATGTCCCGCCGGCTGCGCCAGGTGCTGCTGGCCGCGATCACCGACCCCGACCGGCCGATCGGCGACACCGACCTCCTCACCCCGGCCGAACGGTACCGCGTCCTGGAGGAGTGGAACGGCACCGGCGGCCGGGCGCCCGCGGCCGGCCTGGCCGGGCTGCTCGACGCGCAGGCGGTCCGCACCCCGGACGCCGTCGCGGTGAGCTGCGGCGACGAGCGCCTGACGTACCGCCAACTCGTCGTCCGGGCCGATCGGTTGGCTGCACGGCTGCGCTCCCTGGGGATCGGCGCCGAGGACGCGGTGTGCCTGCTCATGGAGCGTTCGGTACGGCTGCCGGTCGCGATAGCGGCCGTGGTCAAGGCGGGCGGGGTGTACGTACCGCTGGACCCGCGCTACCCCGAGTCACGAATGCGGCTGATCATGGCAGACACCGCGGCGAGCGTGCTGCTCGTGGACCGGGCGGGGCCGGCGCACCCGGTGGCGGACGGGATGCGGGTGCTGGACGTGTCCGCCGAACTCGCCGCCGCGGACGGGACGTCGGAGGATCCGGGCGATGCGCCCGCCGGTGACCCGGACCGGACCGCCTACATCATGTACACGTCCGGCTCCACCGGGCGGCCGAAGGGCGTCGCCGTCACCCACCGCAACGTGGTGAGCCTGGCCGCCGACCCCGGGTGGCGCGGCGGCAACCACACCCGCGTCCTGATGCACGCGCCGACCGCGTTCGACGCCTCCACCTACGAGCTGTGGGTGCCGCTGCTGTCCGGTGGCGAGGTCGTCGTCGCCCCACCCGGCGAACTCGACCCCGACACGCTGCTGGCCACCGTCCGCGAACGCGGCGTCACCTCGGCGTTCTTCACGGCGGCGCTGTTCAACCTGCTGGTCGAGCGCGATGTGTCCGCGCTGGCCGGGATGAGGGAAGTGCTGGCCGGCGGTGAGGCGCTGTCCCCGCCGGTGGTCGCCAAGGCGCTCGCCGCCTGGCCGGAGACCGTGCTCACCAACGGCTACGGTCCCACCGAGACCACGACCTTCGCCGTACTCCACCGCACCCGCCAGACCCCCGGCGGCACCGTACCCATCGGCACCCCGATGGACGACACCCGCGCGTACGTCCTCGACGAGCGGCTGCGGCCGGTACCGGTCGGCGTCCCCGGCGAGCTCTACCTCGCCGGAGACGGTGTGGCCCGCGGCTACCTCGGCCAGCCCGGCCTGACCGCACAGCGATTCGTCGCCTGCCCGTACGGGCCGCCCGGAGAGCGGATGTACCGCACCGGTGACCTGGCCCGCTGGCGCGCCGACGGCCTCCTGGAGTACCTCGGCCGGACCGACGCGCAGGTCAAGATCCGCGGCTTCCGCATCGAACCCGGTGAGATCGAGACCGCGTTCGGCAGCCACCCGGCGGTGGCGGACGCGGCGGTGGTCGTACGGAACAAGCCCGGCGGCGGCAAGGACCTCGTCGGCTACGCCGTGCTCGCGGACGGCGCGCACGCCGAGCCCGCGGACCTGCGGTCCTTCCTGGCCGAGCGGCTGCCGCAGTACATGGTGCCGGCCGCCGTGGTGGTCATGGACGCGTTTCCGACGACCGGCAACGGCAAGCTCGACCGCCGCGCACTGCCCGCCCCCGACCTGGACGCGACCGCAGGGTCCCGCGCGCCGGCCACCCCCGTCGAGCTGACCCTCGGCGCCGTGTTCGCGGATGTGCTCGGGGTGCCCGCAGTCGGCGCCGAGGTCGGGTTCTTCGACGTGGGCGGCGACAGTATCCAGGCCACCCAGCTCGTCGCCCAGGCCCGTACCGCGGGGCTGGTGTTCACCGTCCGGGACGTGTTCACCCACCAGACGGTGGCAGCACTCGCCCGGGTCGCCCGGCCGGCAGCTGAGAGCACCACGGCGGCCGTCACCGAGCCCGGCACCGGCGAGATCCCGCTGCTGCCCGTCGTGGAACGCCAGCGGCGGATTGGCGGCCCGGTGACCGGCTTCGACCTGTCCGCGACCGTCGGCCTGCCGGCCGGCGCGGACGAGGGCCGGCTGACCGCGGCCCTCCAGGCGCTGGCCGACCACCACGACGCGCTGCGCATGCGGCTGGTGACCGTGCCCGACGGCCGGTGGTCGCTGCACGCCGACGAGCCGGGCGCGCTGCGGATCGCGGACGTCCTGCGCCGCGTCGACACCTCCGGGCTGTCGGCCACGCACGCCCGGGGACTGATCGCTGCGGAGACCGCCGCCGCGAAGGAGCGGCTCGACCCGGCCCGGGGCATGCTCCAGCCGGTGTGGTTCGACGCCGGGCCCGAACGAGCGGGCCGGCTGCTGCTGGCCGTGCACCACTTCGCGGTGGACGGCGTGTCGTGGCGGATCCTGCTGTCCGACCTCGCCGTCGCCTGGGACGCGGTCGCAGCGGGCCGCGAACCCGTCCTCACGCCGGTGGCGACCTCGTTGCGCGGCTGGGCTACCCGGGTGGCCGCCGGCGACGCCGTCGCCCGGCACCGCGCCGAGCTCCCGGTCTGGCAGGACGTGCTGCGAGACGCCGTGCCGCTGGTCGCCGGCCGCTGCGAGGCCACCGGCGGCGAGGGACGGGTGACCGTGACCCTGCCCGCCGAGGACACCGCGCCGCTGGTCGGCCGGGTGCCCGCGGCCTTCCGCAGCGGCATCCAGGACGTGCTGCTGACCGCCTTCGGGCTGGCAGCCGGCCGCTGGCGCGCCCGCCGGTCCGCGGCGGAAGGCCCGGTGGTGCTGGACGTCGAGAGCCACGGCCGGCACGAGCACCTGGTGGACGGCGCCGAACTGTCCCGCACGGTCGGCTGGTTCACCAGCGTCCACCCGGTCAGGCTGGACTGCGCCAGGCTCCCGTGGGAGACGGTCACCGAGGCCGGCGGCGATCTGGCGGCGGCCGTCGTACGCACCGGCCGGCAGCTCCGGGCGATCCCCGAGCGCGGCCTCGGCTACGGCGTGCTGCGCTATCTCGACCCGGAGTCCGGGCCGCGGCTCGCCGAACTGGCGACGCCGCAGGTGCTCTTCAACTACCTCGGCCGTGTCCCCGTCACCGACGCGGAGACGCCGTGGCTGCCGCTGCGGGACGACACCGCGCCCGGCCCCACCGTCGGCCGCCCGCTGCCTTACCCGATCGAGGTCAACGCCGTCACCCAGGACGGCCCGGACGGCCCGCAGCTGGTGGCCAACTGGAGCTGGTCGGGAGTGCTGACCGAGAACGACGTCCGCGACCTCGCCGACGCCTGGTTCGAGGCACTGCGGGCCGTCGCGCGGTGTGCCCGCGCGGTCGAGGACGGTACGGTCCTGCTCGCCGCGGAAGAGGACGGCGCCGAGCGCGCCGCCGCCGCAAGCGCCACCGACCTGCTGCACGCCCCGATCCCGCGGGCCGACCGCGGCGACGGCGCCGGACTGTCCTTCGGACAGCTGGAGTTCCTGCTCCAGCCAGTCGGCCCGGACCACCCGCACCACGGCGTCGTCACCGCATGGCGCCTCCGCGGCGAAGTCGACACAGCAGCCCTGCGCCGCGCCCTGGACGACCTGGTGCAGCGGCACGACATCCTGCGCACCCGCTACGTCCACCGCGGCTCGGCCACCGTGCAGTTCGCCGACGGCAAGCCCGTATGGCCGCTGGCGACCGTCGACCTGAGCGCGTACGAGGGGGAGGCCCAGCACGAGCAGCTGCGCGTGCTGCTGACCGCACAGGCCTCCACGCCGTACCGCATCGAGGACGGAAACCTGGTCCGCGGCCTGCTCGTACGGCTGTCCGACCGGGAGCACGCGCTGGTCCTCGTCGCCCACCACATTCTGGTGGACCACTGGGGCTTCATCGTGCTCGCCCGCGAGCTGTCGGAACTGTACGCGGCCCACAGGGCGGGGCGACGGCCCCGGCTGCCCGAGGTGATGGTCCAGCACCTGGACTACGCGGCATGGGAGCAGGGGCTGCTGGCCGCGGGCGCCCTCGACGAGCACGTCGAGCACTGGCGCCAGGAGCTCGACGGCGCCGCCCGTGAGCTGGACTTCGACGCGCCCGAGCACCAACTGGACGGCTTCGTCGAGGGCTTCACCCACAGCTTCACCGTCGGCGCGGAGGTCATGGCGGCCGTGCGGGAGGCCGCCCGCCGCGAGGGCGTCACGCTGTTCATGATGCTGATGGCCGCCTTCCACGTCCTGCTGCACGCCTACTCGGGTGCCACGGACATCGCGGTGAGCCACCCGCTGGCCGGCCGGGAGCGGCCGGAGACCAAGTGGATGGTCGGCCCGTTCATCAACATCATCCTCAACCGGTCCCGGATGGCGGACGACCCGACCTTCCACGAACTGTCCCAGCGCGTCCTGCGCGGCGAACTGGACGCGTACTCGCACCAGAACGTGCCGTTGCGGGCGCTGATGCACGACGGCGTCGTCGGCGACGGCAACCAGCTGCCGCTACGGGTGATGTTCAACCTGCTCGGCGTGCCCAGCGACGCGATGACCCTGGACGGGCTCGACGTGGCACCGCTGGACGTACGGATCGGCGACGAGACCCCGCTGCCCGAGCTGGTCGCCGCGATCGAGCCGCACAATCTCGACCTCTACCTGGTGGCCCGCGAGATCGAGGGCGAACTGCGCGGCCTGTGGGTTTACCAGCCGGCTTCCGTCGCGCCGCCGGTCATGGGCGCGCTCGTACGCCGCTGGCCGCTGGTGCTGGAGCTGGTGGCGTCCCGGCCGCAGCTCACGGTGTCGCAACTGCGTGACCTCCTGCGGGCCGACGGGGACGACGGCGGCCGTGGAGGCAACCGATGAACCCCGCCCCGGCCGCACCGGACACCGGCGGCAGCGCGAACCGCCGCAACGAGGAGAGCACGATGGCGCATCCGTTCGACGACCCCGAGGCCGCGTACCGCGTGCTGGTCAACGGGCGGCAGCAGCACAGCATGTGGCCGCACGACATCGCCGTGCCGGCCGGCTGGACACCGGTGTTCGGCCCGGACACCCGGGACGCCTGCACCGGCTATGTCGAGGCGGCGTGGACGGACATGCGCCCGCCGTCGGTGCGGGCGGCCCGGTGAAGGGCTCCGTGCAGGGTCCGGCGGACAGTGCGGACAGTCCCGCGCAGGATTGCGTCGCGGACCCCGTTCAGGACCCGGAGACGGTCGCGGTGCAGCCTTCGCCGCTGCGGGGCCCGCAGTTCCGCCGGGTCATCGCCGCGGAGTTCATCTCCTCGGTCGGCACCCAGATGACCACGCTGGCGCTGCCCTGGTTCGTGCTGATGACCAGCGGGTCGACGGCGCGCATGGGGCTGGTGTTCGTCGTCCAGATCCTGCCGGTGCCGCTGCTCGGCATGCCCGCCGGGCTGCTGGTGGCCCGGTGGGGCGCGCGCCGCATCACCATCGTCGGCGACCTGATCGACGCGGTGCTGATGGCGGCCGTGCCCACGCTGTATCTGGCGGGCATGCTGCCGTTCTGGCTGCTGCTGGTGTTCGTCGCACTCATCGGCTGCGTAGCGTCGGGCTACCTTTCCGCGCAGCGCATGCTGCTGACCGACACCATCGGTACAGACGAAGGGGCCGTCACCGCGGGCAACGCCCTGTTCGAGACGGCGACGTCGTCGGCGCGACTGGTCGGCCCGGCGATCGCCGGGTTCCTGATCGCCTGGTTCGGGGCGCTCGACGTGCTGTGGTTCGACGCGGCCACGTTCGCGGTGTCGGCCGCGCTGCTGATCGGGCTGCCGCGGCGCGAGGTCGACCCTGAGCCGCTGTCGGCCGGCAAGATGGCGGAGGGCGCGTCGTATCTCTTCCGTGACAGGGTGCTGCGCACGATGGCGCTCGCCGCCCTCGGCTACGGCACCCTCATGCCCGTGGTGCTGCTCGCACTGCCGGTCCTGGCCAGAGCCCGGTACGACTCCAACCCCCATGTGGCCGGCTGGCTGCTGGCCGCGTGGGGCGGCGGCACCGCCATCGGCACCGTCGTCGTCGCACGGCTCGCGCGCCGCATCCCGCCGACCCGGTTCGCGGCCTGCGGAGGGGTTGGCGCGGCCGTCGTGCTGTGGCTGCTGCCCTGGCACCAACCGGCCGTGCTGGCGGGCCTGACGGTCGCGGCGAGCTGCATGTTCCTGCCCGCGGTGACCGCCCCCGCGGTCGCCCTGCTGATGCTGCGCCCACCGGAGCACCTGCGCCCGCACGTCGTCCCGGTCTTCGGCGCCGCCGTCTTCGTGGCCAGCCCGATCGCCTACGCGGTCGCGGGCATCCTCTTCGAGCACCTCTCCTTGACCACGGTCCTGTCCGCGGTCGCCATGGGAGCCACCCTGTGCGCCCTGGTCCTGCTGAACCTCGCCCGCCACCCGGAATAGCCCGCCGGACGCGATGGCGTCGTCGGGCATCAGCACCGCATCGCCGAGCGGCACCAAGGCAGGACCGCCGGCCTTGTCGCCGGCCTCACCGTCGCGCTTGGCCGGATACGCGACGGGAGGTGTCCTCTGCCGGGATCCGTCGCCGCCGCATGGATACTGGCTGGCATGCGAATCGACTTCGATCCTGCCCAGCTGGACCGCACCACCTTCTACCGGCTGCTCACCGCGACGGTCGTGCCGCCGACGCCGCCCACTGCAACGTCTCGAAGGCTACGGACATAGCGGCCGTGGACCCGACCAGACCACTGCCCGCACCGGCACCAGCCGCCCTCCACAGCCACCCGTGCCCTCAACACCACGGCAGACGGGCCTCGTTCGACCTCGTCGATGACAACCGCGGACAGGTGCGGGAACAACTGCTGCAAGAGATCACGAGAACACGCAGTGCATGATCGCGAACCACCACGGCCTGGCGCTTCGCCGTCCGCATCGCAAGATCGTCGACAGAACCCGGATCTTCACGTGGATCGCGTCGATGAAGACCATCGGGTAGATGCCGTCCAGCGGCCGGCTCTGCCATTCGGCCATGCTGTCCCATGACCTTGTCAGTGATTGTGGAGATCGTCTGACGGGGAGACCTCGGCGCCATAGACCTCCGCCAGATGGGCGGAGATGTCGCCGGTGGTCAAGCCCTTCGCGGACAGGGACAGCGCCATCTCGTCCACGCCCGTCAGACGTCGCTGACGCTTCTTGACGATCTGCGGCTCGAAGCTGCCTTCCCGATCCCGCGGGACGGCTATCTCGACCGGACCGACGTCGGTCAGCACCGTTTTGGAGCGGATACCGTTGCGGCTGTTGCCGCTTCCGGCGCCCGCCGGTCGTGCTTGTCATAGCCCAGGTGGTCGGTGATCTCGCCTTCAAGGGCGGACTCCGGCAGCCGCTTCGTCAGCTGCTGCAGCAGCCCGCCCTCACCGGTCAGTTGCAGGCCTTCGGCTTGGGCACGACCCACCCGTCCTGCTGGGCAGGGAAGCCGGTCTCGACGTGGTCGGCGACGCGGCTGACGCGGCAGGCGTCCTGTCGAGCATGGCAAGGCCTTCACCGGATGTCGTGATCATCGACGGCCAGGACCTCGAGCCGTCTTCTTCCGCGGAGTTACGGCTGCTTGTCGGCGGCGTCGCGGACGTCAATCCGAAAGTGCCCGCCATGGTGCCGCAGATGGACCAGGTCGCGCGGAGTTGGCAGTCGGCGGGTTCGTGGGGCGTGCTCGACAACAGGGCCAGCCCGCAGCGCATTGTCGCGGCGGTCCGTAGGATCAGTGCCGGTTACCGGCTGGTCGTTCCGGATTGCAAGGGCGAGACCGGGGAACCGAGGGCCGAAGAGCCCGTCGACGTCGAGCCGGCCGCTCTATCGGAACTGGACCTGGAGGCCATCGGAATGACCCAGAGGGAGCGCGACGTCCTCGAACTCATCATCCGCGGCTATTCGAACGCGGAGATCTCCGAAGCCCTCTTCCTGAGTGAGAGCACGGTGAAATCCCATGTCCAGCGCATGCTGGACAAGCTCGCGCTGCGCAACCTGGTGCACGCCGTCATCTACGCGTACGAGAAGGGCATCGTGCGGGCCGGCGGCAACGTCGTCCCGGCTCTGTGACCGTCCGTCCGACATCCTCCCGTCCCCCCTCGATGCGGTCTCCCGCTCGGTGAAGCGAGCGTGTGTGTGCCGACGAGGGAGGGGGAGTCGAGCGTCGGCACACACCCGGGAAGGCCCGCCGGGCACACCCGCCCCGGCTCAGGGAGTGAAGTCGACGCGTTCCAGGCGCTGGTAGCCGTTGCCCGGCTGGTAGTGGCTGATGTACTGGGTGAGTCCGTTGCCCTGGGCGAGTTCGGACGTACGGGGCGGTCAGCGTGCGGGCGGCGCACCGGCGGCGGGGCGGGACCGCGGCGAACGTCCGGCGGGGCCGGTCGGCCTGGCCGCCGCGCACAGCGGGTGCGGCTGTCAGGCCCACAACCGTAGGTCAACGCCTGTTGACACGCTACGCCCGGTCCGGCCCCGCGGTGCCGGCGCTGCCTGACAGGGAGGGGGCGTCGGCGAGTTCGGCCGGCGACTCGGGGATGCCGGGCGCCTGGATGCCGATCAGCCGGAGTAGCGGTCCTGCCATCGCCGTGGTGACCAGGGCCATGATGACCATGATCGAGAAGAGCCGGTCGTCGATGACGCCGAGGTCGTGGCCGACGCCCAGGACGACGAGCTCGGTCAGGCCCCGGGTGTTCATCAGGATGCCCAGCGCGCCGGACTCCTGCCAGGAGATGCCGAACGAGCGGGCCGGGACCACCGCGCCGACGAACTTTCCGGCCACCGCAACCAGCACGATCACGCACAGTTCGCCGACGCCCGCCCAGCCGACCGTCTTGAGGTCGACCGACAGGCCCGTGACGATGAAGTACACCGGCAGCAGCAGGGTGCTGGCGCGCGCGAGCGGCACCTCCACTGCCTCGCGGATCCGCGGGCCGACGGTGCGCGGCATCACCACTCCTGCGGCGAACGCGCCCAGGATCGGGTGAATGCCGATCCACGCGGTGGCGCAACCGCACAGCAGCGCGAAGGAGCCGGCGAGCAGGAACGCGCGGTTGCCGGCCGTGTCGACCGCCATGTCCGGCCGCCGCTCGCCCGGTTCTGCCCCCTGCGCCCCCTCCTGCTCGGTCCCGGCCGCCCAGCGCGCCAGCAGCGGTCGCACCAGGCCGAAGAGCAGCGAGCCCAGGACCGCGGCCAGCAGCATGGTGTGCCACACCTGGCCGGCGCCGTCCGACCCGGCCACCGCGACGACCACGATCAGCAGGCACCAGGCGATGCCGTCGCCGAACGCCGCGCAGGTCATCGACAGCACACCCACCGGGGTGCGGTCCAGGCCGGTGTCGCGCAGGATGCGGGCCAGCACAGGGAAGGCGGTGATCGCCATCGTGGTGCCGAAGTAGAGCACGAACGCGGACGTCGACGTGTGGCCGCGGTGGTCGGAGGCGAGGGCGAAGGCCAGCCCGGCGCCCATCAGGAACGGCACCGCCATCGCCGAGACCGCCGTGACGGCCACCGCCGACCGGCCGCTGCGCAGCAGCCGGGGGTTCATCTCCCAGCCGGCCAGGAACATGAAGAAGACCAGCCCCAGCTCGGACATCGCGGTGAGCGTGGGGCGTTGGGCCACCGGGAAGAGGCGGGTGTCCAGATGGCCGGGGAACACCCCCAGCACGCTGGGGCCGAGGACGATCCCGGTGGCGATCTCCCAGATCACCGCGGGCTGGCGGAGCCTGCGGGTGGCCCGGATGAGCGCCGCGCCGGCGATGACCGCGACCGCGACGTCGGCCAGCGCCACGCAGTCGGGCGGGAGGTCTCGGAACCACGTGGACATACGGGACTCCTGCCTTGAGGGGAAGCGGAGGACTGCCGCGGCGACGCAGGTCCGCAGTCCCGCGGCCCGTCGGGGTCGAGTGGGCGGCCGGCGCGGCGTGCCTGCGCGCGCAGACTGAGACTCTGCTTGCTCCGGTGCCCCGCGCGTAACGGCAGTTGGGATGAAATCCAGGCGCGGTGCGCGCGGTGCGCGCGGTGCGCGCGGCGCGTGTGGTCTGTCGGGACGAGTACCGGGCCGAAAGAATGAGCAGGGGGTCCCGCGGCCATTCCTCCTTTTGGGGGTTGTGCCGACCGGGACCGCCACTCCTGGCAACTCATCAGCGTGTCGCCCGCCGTGCGGCATTGCGCCGAAAAGTTTGACAAACCGGCGGTAGCAATTCGAAAAACTCTGGTTGTAGGGCCGGAGTGCCCATGCTAGGGTCGGGTTCCGCTTGTAGGCAGCTGAAGTTCGGGGGCAAGCGATGCAAGAGGAAGCCGCCAAGGTTTTTCTGGTGGATTCGCGGGCTGTTTCGAGGGTAGGGCTGAGTGTGCTGCTTGGCCGGGAGGCCGATCTGGACGTGGTCGGCAGCGCCGCCGATCTGACAAGCGCCCTGCCGAATCTGACGAGACTCTCACCGGACGTCGTGATCATCGACGGGCAGGACCTCGAAACGGCTTCATCCGCGGAGTTACGGCTGCTCATCGGCAGTGTTGCCGATGAGCAGCCGAAAGTGCTGGCCATCGTGTCGCGACTGGACCAGGTCGCGCACGACTGGCAGGCGGCGGGGTTGTGGGGCGTGCTGGACAACCGGGCCAGCCCCCAGCGCATCGCCGCCGCCGTCCGCATGATCAGCGCCGGCTACCGGCTGGTCGTGCCGCACTGCGAGACCGAGGAGCAGAATGCCGCAGAGCCCGCAGAGCCCGCAAAGCCCGCAAAAACCATGCCGGCAGGCTTATCGGAACCGGATCTGGAAGCCGTCGGAATAACCCGGAGAGAGCGCGACGTGCTTGAGCTAATTATCCGTGGGTATTCCAATGCGGAGATTTCGGAAGCGTTATTTCTGAGTGAGAGCACGGTGAAATCCCATGTCCAGCGCATGCTGGACAAGCTTGCCCTGCGAAACCGGGTCCACGCGGTGATCTACGCGTACGAGAAGGGAATCGTCAGAGCCGGCGGCAATGTCCGTTCAGCCTTGTGAGCCGTCCGCCTGCAGCGATTCCATGAGCAGGCGGCGGTTCGTCTTCCCGTTGTCGGTGCGCGGGAGTTCGCTCACCACGCTCATGGAATCCAGCATCATGTAGGACGGAAGCCGCTCCGAGCTCCACCTCTTGAGATCCAGGAGGCCGGGCTCGGAGCCCGCTCCCGGAACCACCACCGCGTGCACCCGGGCGGACAGTCCCTCGCCGACCACCAGCACGGCCACCTCGCGTACTTTCGGATGAAGTCCCAACGCGGCCTCGATCTCGCCGAGTTCGACCCGGTTCCCACGGATCTTCACCATGTGGTCGCGCCGGCCCAGATACTCCAGCAGCCCCTCGCCGTCCGGCTCCACCAGGTCGCCGGTGGCGTACGGGCCCTGCTGCCGCGGCCGGCCCCAGTAGCCGAGCATCACCGTCGGCCCGGACACCAGCAGTTCGCGCCCGCGCCGGTCCGGCTCCGGCTCCGCCTCGCTGAAGTGCAGCGTGTCCCCGGAGCACGCGGTGCCGATGGGCAGCGCGCGCCCGGTCTCCAGGTCCGCGTCGCGGACCTCGTGGGAGGTGCAGACGTTCGTCTCCGTGGGTCCGTACCAGTTGAACAGCCGCACCTTGGGCCAGGCGCCGCGCAGTTGGCGGAGCTGCGGGATCGGGAACGGCTCGCCGGCGAAGACGCAGACCCTGAGTGACGGCGGAACCGGCCGCTCCAGCAGCCCGCCGCGGGTCATCATCAAGATGAGCGCGGACGGCACCGAGTACCAGACCGTCAGCTCGTGGTCCGCGATGAACCGCAGCAACTGCGGCGGCGCATAGGCGAGATGCTCCGGCACCAGATGGACGCTCGCCCCGGTCAGGAAGGCCGCGTACAGATCGAACACCGACAGGTCGAAGTTGAACGGCGCGTGGTTGGACAGCCTGTCCTGCGGGCCGATGCCCAACTCGTCGACCGCCCAGCGCACGAAGGCCAGCGCATTGCGGTGGCTCAGGCACACCCCCTTCGGATCGCCGGTGGAGCCGGAGGTGAACAGGATGTACGCCGCGTCGTCCGGCGACCCCGCCACCGGCGCGGGCACCGGCGCGCCCTCGGCGCCGGCGAGCAGTTCCTCGAAGGTCGTGCACGCCGGGGCCTCGCCGCCGCAGTCCGCCGCCGTCTCGGCACCGTCCTTGTCGGTGACCACCAGCGCGGCCGTGCAGGCCGCCGCGATCCGGGCCAGCCGAGAGGGCGGGTTGGTGGCCGACACCGGCACGTATAGCGCGCCGGCCCGCAGGCAGCCCTGCATCAGCGCCACCAGGTGCAGGCTCTTGGCGGACCACAGCACCACCCGGTCACCGGAACGTACCCCCCGGGCGGTGAGCGCGGCGGCGTAGCGGCCGGCGAGCGCGTCCAGGGCCGCGTAGTCCAGCCGCCCGTCGGGCGCGTCCACGGCCAGGGCGTGCGGCGTCCTGCGGGCCGCCTCGACGACGGGTTCGTACAGCCTCACAGCCCCAGCTCCTTCGCCGCGATCTCCTTCTGCATCTCCGAGGTGCCCGAAAACAGCACCGCGGGCACCGAGTCGCGCAGCGCCGCCTCGATGCCGTGGTCGGCGAGGTAGCCGCGACCGCCGAACACCCGCACCGCGTCCACCGCGCTCGCCACGGCCGCCTCGGAGACGGCCAGCTTCGCCAGCGCCACCGGCAGCACCGCGCGGCTGCCGGAGTCCATCTCGGCGCAGGCCCGGTACAGCAGCAGCCGGGCGCTCTCCAGCCGCAGTTTCATGTCCACGATGCGGTGCGAGACCGCCTGGAACGAGCCGATCGGACGGCCCGACTGGCGGCGCTCGCGGGCGAACGCGGTGCACCGGTCGACGAGCCGGTCCAGCAGCCCGACGTATCCGGCGAACAGGCAGGCCCGCTCCCAGCCCATGGACGCCTGGAAGATCGCCGCGCCCGCTCCGGGCTGCCCCAGCACATGGTCGTCGGGCACGAAGCAGTTCTCGAAGTCGACCGTGCCGGCCCGGCAGGACCACAGGCCCATCTTGTCGAAGGGTTCGCTCCTGCGGACGCCGGGCGCCTGCGCGTCCACCACGAACGCGGTCTGGCCGAGGTGGCCCATGTCCGGGTCGGTGGTGGCGTAGGTAACCAGGGCGTCGCAGACCGGGCCGTTGCTCACGAAGCTCTTCGTGCCGTCGAGCCGCCAGCCCCCGTCGACCTGACGTGCCGTCACCTTGAGCCGGGAGACGTCGGACCCGGACTCCGGCTCGGTCATGGCGTTGCCCGCGATGGCCGCCCCCGAGGCCAGGTCCGGCAGCCAGCGCAGGCGGACCGCCTTGGAGCCGAACTCGGCGATCGGCACCGCGCAGGCGAACTGGTGCGCGCTGGCGGCGAAGACCAGGCCGGTGTCGGTGCACGCGCGCCCGAACGCCTCGATCACCAGCGCGGTGTCCAGCGCGCCGAGCCCGCCGCCGCCGAACTCCGCAGGCAGGCAGGTGCCCAGCAGGCCGAGCGCGCCCATGGTGTGCCAGTCCTCGCGGTCGAAGGCGCCCGGCTGCCGCCCGGGCGGGAACGCCTCGGCGGCCTGCCGCAGGGTGTTCTGACGGCGCGCCGACTGCGCCGCGCTCAAGTGGAAGTCCACGATGCCTCCTGGGAGTTCGGGGATGGCGGTCGGGTCCGGTGCCGTCTCAGCGGGCGACGAGCGCGAACAGGTCGTCCAGGCAGAGGTGCAGGGCGGGGGAGTCGAGCATCATGTGGCCGCCGCGGACCCGCTCCACCCGGCACGGCCCCACCGTCTCCTGCTGCCAGCCGGCCAGCCCGGCGTCGTCCACCAGGGGGTCCAGGTCGCCGGCCACCACCTGCACGGGGCAGGACAGCGGCGGCAGTTCCGGCCGCCGGTAGGTCTCGGCCATCCGCAGGTCGGCGCGCAGCGGCGGCAGGAAGATATCCAGCAGCTCCGGGCTGCGGTCCACCGCGGGCAGGGTGCCCTGAAGGGTTCGCAGGCCGCGCAGCAGCTCGTCGGTGGGCGCGTCGTGCAGCGCCGCCCGCGGGTGCGGGATCGAGGGGGCGTTGCGGCCGGAGACCACCAGCGCCAGCGGCGCGCCGGCCGCCGACCCGGCCAGCCGGTGGGCCAGCTCGAAGGCGACCAGCGCGCCGAAGCTGTGCCCGTACAGCACGTAGGGGCCGTCCGCGGTGGCGGTCAGCTCGTCGGCCAGCCGTGCGACGAGCTCGCCGGTGTCCCGGACCAGGGGTTCGGTACGGCGGCCGCCGTGTCCCGGCAGCTCGACCGGTATCACCGTGGCGCGGTCGGCGAAGCGGCTCCGCCACGGGGAGAACATCACCGCGCTGCCGCCCGCGTGCGGCAGGCACAGCAGCCGGGGAAGGGACCGGGCGCTCAGCACTGCGTCGACCTCCAGGAATCGCCGGGGTAACTCGGGTAACTCGGGTAACTCGGGGGAGACATGCGGGGTGCATGAGCGGGAGCCAGGCGCCGCACCGGCCGTCCCGCCGCCGTCCGGCCACCACCCGGCGCCGTCCGCCGCCACGCGCGGCGCCGGCCGCGGGCGAGCGGACAGCCGCGTCGATCCTGACCGCTCGGGAGGGTCCGCGGCGACGGCCGCGGGTACTCATCCTTTCGGCCCGCTCGCACCTGCGGCCGTGCCCCGCCCTCCCCCTTTGGGACGGAAACCGGCCGGCACGGCCCCGTTGGTAATTCATCACGTCTGCTGAAGCCGGGGCCGCGGCCCTCTGCATACGGTGGCGCACAGCCGGTCGCCGGAACCCGCGGCCGGCCCGCCATGAACGGCCTGCGGGGAAACCGTCGAGCGCCAGCAGCCGACGGGCCCCGGCCCCAGCGTCCGCGGCGGGCACCCCGCACAGCTGGGGACCCGCCACGGCGCATCCGGCCGTCACGCCGTTACCCGCCCGGACCCCGGAGGCCGCAGGCATGCCAGAAGAGACCGTCGCGCAGGACGAGATCCTCGCTGAACTCACCTCGTTCGTCGAAAGGCGCTTCCTTCCGGAAGGGACCGCGAGCCTCAAGTCCGACGCCCCGCTGCTCCAGCTCGGCATCCTCACCTCGCTGAACACCACCGAGCTGATCGCCCACATACAGGAGCAGTACCGGCTCTACATCCCGCCTGAGCACATCGTCGGCCGCAACTTCAAGACGCTGGACGCGATCAGCTCCTTCGTCTTCCGGCTGCAGGGCGACCCCGCGGCGATGGCCTGATCCACCCACACCGATCGTTTGAGGAGCAGCCTTGTCCGCAGTCGACTACGACATTGGCATCATCGGCGGGGGCCCCGCGGGCTCGACCGCAGCCAGCTACCTGGCCCGCGCCGGTCTGTCCGTGGCGGTCTTCGAGGGTGAAACCTTTCCGCGGCCGCACGTCGGGGAGTCCCTGGTGCCCGCCACCACTCCGGTACTGCGCGACATCGGCGCCCTGGACCTGGTCGAGAAGGCCGGCTTCCCCAAGAAGTTCGGTGCGGCCTGGACCTCGGCCGCACCCAAGGGCATCCCCACGCTCGGGTTCTCCGGCCTGTCCCACGGACTGGGCGCCGCCGAGATCGAGTTCGACGAGCGCGACCAGCCGGGCGTCGAGCAGGCCCACACCTACCACGTGGACCGCGGCAAGTTCGACCAGCTCCTCCTCCAGCACGCCAACTCCTGCGGCGCGAAGGTCCTCGAGGACACCCGCATCGGCAGCGTCGACTTCTCCGGCGAGAACCCGGTGCTGCGCCCGGTGCGCGGCAAGGACTCCGGCTACACCGTGCGGATGGTGGTCGACGCCAGCGGACGCGGCACCATGCTGGGCCGCCAGATGAAGCTGAAGGTGCCCGACCCGGTCTTCAACCAGTACGCCGTGCACGCCTGGTTCGAGGGCCTGGACCGCACCGCGCTGTCGCACGACAAGAAGAAGGCCGACTACATCTTCATCCACTTCCTGCCGATCACCGACACCTGGGTGTGGCAGATCCCGATCACCGACACGATCACCAGCATCGGCGTCGTGACGCAGAAGAAGCACTTCACCGCCTCCAAGGACGACCTGGAGGGCTTCTTCTGGGACTGCGTCGGCAGCCGGCCGGAGCTGCGCAGCGCGCTGGAGGCGTCCGAGCGGGTCCGCCCGTTCAAGGCCGAGGGCGACTACAGCTACGGCATGAAGGAGATCACCGGCGACAAGTGGGTGCTGATCGGCGACGCCGCCCGCTTCGTCGACCCGATCTTCTCCAGCGGCGTGAGCGTCGCGCTCAACAGCGCCCGCATCGCCACCAAGGACATCATCGCCGCCGCCGAGGCCGGCGACTTCAGCAAGCCGCGGTTCGCCGAGTACGAGCGCACGCTGCGCCGCGGGGTCGGCAACTGGTACGAGTTCATCAGCATCTACTACCGCCTCAACATCCTGTTCACGGCCTTCGTGCAGGACCCGCGGTACCGGCTCGACGTGCTGAAGATGCTCCAGGGCGACGTCTACGACGACGACGAGCCGCGGGCGCTGGAGGCGATGCGCAAGATCGTCGCCGCGGTCGAGAGCGACCCCGACCATCTGTGGCACCAGCACCTCGGCAGCCTGACCACCCCCTCAGGGGCGGCACTGCTGAAATGACCGGGACAGCAGCCGATGCGGTGGCGATCGTCGGGGCGGGCTGCCGCTTCCCCGGCGGGGTGACGGGCCCGGACTCCTTCTGGCGCCTGCTGCGGGACGGGACCGACGTCATCACCGAGGTCCCCCCCTCCCGCTGGGACCTGGCCCGCGTCTACGACCCCGACCCGGACGCACCCGGGCGGACGTACGCGCGCTGGGGCGGCTTCCTGCCGGACGCGGACCGTTTCGACGCGGCCTTCTTCGGCATCGCGCCGCGCGAGGCCCGGCAGATCGACCCACAGCAGCGGCTGCTGATCGAGGTTGCCTGGGAGGCGCTCGAGGACGCCGGCATCGTGCCCGGCACCCTGGCCGGGACGCGCACCTCGGTGTGGTCCGGCGGACTCGGCGCCGACTACTTCCTGCGCCACGCGCAGGAGGCCGGCCGCGCCGGCATCGACCCCTGGTATGCGTCGGGCAAGGAGGCGAGCTTCGGGCCCGGCCGGCTGTCGTACCTGCTGGGCCTGAACGGGCCGAGTGTCGCCCTGACCACGGCCTGCTCCTCCTCCCTGGTGGCCGCCCACCTCGCCCGGCGCAGCCTGCTCGCCGGCGAGTCGGACACCGCGCTGGTCGCCGGGGTGAACGTGCTGCTCGCCCCGGAGCTGACCATCTTCATGTCCAAGGTCGGCGCCATGGCCAAGGACGGCCGGTGCAAGGTGTTCGACGCCGCGGCCGACGGCATCGTCCGCGGCGACGGGTGCGTGGTGCTCGTACTCAAGCGGCTGGGTGACGCGCTCGCCGACGGTGACCGGGTGCTCGCAGTGATCCGCGGTTCCGCGGTCAACCACGACGGGCGCAGCGCCGGCCTGACCGTGCCCAGCGCCGCCGCGCAGCAACGCCTGCTGAACGACGTGCTGGCCGACGCCGGCGCCGCGGCCGGCGAGGTCGGCTTCGTGGAGGCCCACGGCACCGGCACGCCGCTCGGAGATCCGCTGGAGATGAGCGCCCTGGCCCAGGTGCTGGGCGCAGGACGCGACCCGGCGGCCCCGCTGCTGGTCGGCTCGCTCAAGACCAACTTCGGCCACACCGACGGCGCGGCCGGCGTCGCCGGGCTGCTCAAGGCCGCCCTCGCGGTCCGCCACGGCCAGATCCCGCCGCACCTGCACCTGCACCGCCCGAACCCGGCGATCCGCTGGGACCGCTGGCCGGTGCGCGTGCCCGTGGAACTGACCGACTGGCCGCAGGACACGCCCCGCCTCGCCGGCGTGAGCGCCTTCGGCCTGAGCGGCACCAACGCCCATGTGCTCGTCGAGGCGCCCCCGCGGCAGGCGCTTGCTGCCGGCGCGGGCGTCCCCTCCGGCGCGGCCACCCGGGTGCTCGCCCTGTCCGCGCGCTCCGGCGAGGCGCTGCGCGAACTCGCCCGCGCCCACCGCGACCGCCTGCTGGCCGGACCCGCCGGCGGCCTCGCCGCCTGGACCGCGGGAGCCGCGAGGCTCCGCACCCACCACGGCGAGCACCGGCTCGCCGTCACCGGTGCCACCACCGCCGAACTCGTCGCGGAGATCGACGAGTTCCTCGCCGCCCCGGCGCCCGCCGACGACGCCGGGGCGGCGCTGCCCGACGACGACGGCGAACGCCTGCCGGTCTGCTTCGTCTTCTCGGGGCAGGGCGGCCAGTGGGCCGGCATGGGCCGCGAACTGCTGGACACCGAGCCCGTGTTCGCCGCGGCGCTGGCCGAGGTCGACACGCTCGTGCGGGAGGCCGCGGGATGGTCGCCCGCCGACGAGCTGCGGGCCGGCGCCGCGGAGTCCAGGCTCGCCGACACCGAGATCGCCCAGCCCGTCGTCTTCGCCCTGCAGGTCGCCACCGCCGCGCTGTGGCGGTCCTGGGGCGTCGAGCCGGCCGCCGTCATCGGCCACAGCATGGGCGAGATCGCCGCCGCCCACGTGGCGGGGGCGCTGACCCTGCCCGACGCGGTCCGGGTCGCAGTCCACCGCGGACGGCTCCTGCAACGCTCCGCCGGCCAGGGCCGGATGGCCACCGTTGCACTGCCCGAAGCCGAACTGCTGCCGCTGCTGGTTCCGTTCGGCGACGACCTCGCTCTCGCTGCCGTCAACAGCCCGTCCTCGTGCGTGGTGTCCGGCACCGAGGCCGCCGTGTCCGCACTCACCGGCGAGCTGTCCGCGCGTGGCGTCACCTGCCGCGACGTGCCCGGCGGATACGCCTTCCACAGTCCCCAGATGGCCCCGCACCAGGCGGAGTTGACCAGCCTGCTGACCGACCTGGAACCCGCGGCGCCCGGTGTGCCGCTGCTGCGGACCAGCGGCACCCTCGGCGCTGCGGACGACCCGGAGCCCGCCCTCGACGGCGCATGGTGGGGGCGCAACGTCCGCGAGCCGGTGCGGTTCGCCGACGCGATGGGCCGCGCGCTGGACGCCGGCCACCGTGTCTTCCTGGAGATCGGGCCGCACCCGGTGCTGGCCCAGCCCATCGTGCAGGCCATGGCCGCCGCGGGCGCCGACGGCGCGGTGGTGGCGACGCTGCGCCGCGACACCGACGCCGTGCGCACCTCCCGTGCCGCGCTCGCCGAGCTGTACGCCGCGGGCACCGGCATCCGCTGGCAGCACGTCGAGCCGGACCCGGCTCCGGCACGCGACCTGCCCCGCTACCCCTGGCAGGGCGAGCCGCTGTGGTTCGAGGTGCCCGAGGGCGCCAGAGGCGAGGGCATGGCGGCCGTCGACGCGGATCCCGCAGGCGCGGCGCTGCCGGCTGAACTCCGCGGTGAGCTGCGGCTGTTCGACGCCGAAGGGCGGCTTGTCGCCGAGACGGACGGGCTGCGGTTGCGGACCGGGGCACACCCCGGCAAAGGCGCGGCAGCCGGGCATGCGGCAGCCGGGCTCGCGCCGTACGGGCACGCGACGGAAGGGGACGCGCAGGGCGTTCCGGCCGTGCGAGTGACCGCGGACGCCGGCGCGCAGCCGGCCCCCGCGCGCCCCGACCAGGCCGCGCTGGCCGACCTCGTCGCCTCGGCCGCGGCCCGGGTGCTGGGCCTCGCCTCCGCGGCGGCAGTCGGTCGTGCCCGTGGTTTCACCGACCTCGGTATGGACAGCCTCGGGGCCGTCGAGCTGTGCAAGGCGCTGGAGCGTTCGCTGGGGGTGCGGCTGCCCAAGACGGCGGCCTTCGACTACCCCACCGTCCAGCGCCTGGCCGCCCACCTCGGCGACCTGCTCGACCGGCAGGCGCCGGCTGTGCCTGCCGGTCGTCCCGCCGCCGTGGCCGCCGCCCCCGAGCCGATCGCCGTGGTCGGCGTCGGCTGCCGCTTCCCGGGCGGTGCCGACGGCCCCGACGCCTACTGGCGGCTGCTCACCGACGGCGTGGACGCCGTACGGCGGGCACCCGAGGGCCGCTTCGACGACGCCCGGCTGTGGTGGGGCGGCTTCCTCGACGAAGCCGCCGGCTTCGACGCCCCCTTCTTCCGGATCCCGCCGCGTGAGGCCAAGGTCATGGACCCGCAGCAGCGGATGTTCCTCGAGGTCGCCTGGGAGGCGCTGGAGCACGCAGGTATCCCGCCCGCCGGGCTCGACGGCTCCCGCACCGGGGTGTTCGTCGGCATGAACTCCACCGACTACGCCCAGCGCGTGGCCGCCCGCAGCGTCGACGCCTTCTACGGCACCGGCACCTCGTTCAGCGCCGCCGCCGGCCGCCTGTCGTACCTGCTCGGCCTGCGCGGCCCGAGCCTCGCCGTGGACACGGCCTGCTCCTCGTCCCTCGTCGCGATCCACCTGGCCGCGGCCAGCCTGCGCGTGGGGGAGAGCGACCTGGCCGTGGCCGCCGGCGTCAATCTCATCCTCGACACCACCATCCACCGCGCGAGCGGCGCCGCCGGGGCACTGGCCGCCGACGGCCGCTGCAAGACCTTCGACGCCGCGGCCGACGGCTACACCCGCGGGGAGGGCTGCGGCGTCGTCGTCCTCAAGCCGCTGTCCGCCGCCCGGCGCGACGGCGACCGGGTGCTGGCGCTCGTACTGGGCTCCGCGGTGAACCAGGACGGGGCCAGCAGCGGATTCACCGCGCCCAACGGCCCCGCCCAGGAGGACCTGCTGCGCACGGCCTTCGCCGACGCCCGAGTGACCCCCGCGGACCTGGACTACGTCGAGGCCCACGGCACCGGCACGCCGCTCGGCGACCCGATCGAACTGAACGCCCTCGGTGCCGCGCTGCGCGAGCGGCCCGCCGACCTGGACCCGTGCCTGGTCGGCTCGGTGAAGACCAACATCGGCCACCTGGAAGCCGCTTCGGGCATCGCCGGGTTGATCAAGACCGTCCTGGCACTGCACCACGAGACGCTTCCCGCGCACCTGCACTTCCACGAGCCGAGCGCCGCAGTGCCCTGGGACGAACTGCCGCTGCGGGTGCCCACCGCGGCGCGGCCCTGGCCGCGGGGTGGCCGCCGCCGGGTCGCGGGCGTCAGCGCTTTCGGGTTCAGCGGCACCAACGCCCATATCGTGCTCGCCGAGGCACCGGCCGCCGACCTGGCCGCAGTCGGGGCGCCCGGGGGCGTGACGGCCGGGCCGGGAGCGCCTTCCGCCGGGATGCGCGCCGCCGAAGAGCCTTCCCGGGCCAGGCAGTCCGCCGTGGCGGGGCTGCCCGCCGTCGGTGTGCGGGAAACGTCCGCCACCGCCGGGACGCCCGTCGAGGCGTCGCGCCCGGCAGCCGGAGCGGCGACCGGCGACGACCGCGCACCGCAGGTCCTCGCCCTCTCCGCCGCGTCCGTGCGCGCCCTGCGGGTGCGGGCCGCCACCCACCGCGACCTGCTGTCCGGCCCCGGCGCACCGGACGTCGCGGACCTCGCGTCCACCCTCGCGCTGCGCCGCTCCCACCTGGAGCACCGCCTGGTCGTCGTCGGCCGTGACCGCGCCGAACTCGCCGAGCGGCTCGACGCGTTCACCGAGGGCCGCGACGCTCCCGGCACCGCCTTCGCCCGTGCCGCCGACCGCGACCGCGGGCCGGTGTTCGTCTTCTCCGGGCACGGCTCGTACTGGCCCGGCATGGCGCGGCCGCTCGCCCTCCGCAACCCGGTGTTCCGCGCCGCCCTCGACGACGCCGACGGCGCGCTGTCGGCGTTCCTCACCTGGTCGCCGGCCGGGGTGATCGCCGCCGGCGCCGAGCCCGCCGACGAACTCGACCGCCAGATCCTGCTGTTCGCCGTGCAGCACGCCCTCGTCGCCGCCTGGCGCGACCTCGGCGTGGAGCCCGCGGCCGTCGTCGGGCACAGCATGGGCGAGGTCTCCGCTGCGATGTGCGCCGGCGCCCTGCAACTGCCCCAGGCCGCCGAGGTGATGGTCCGCCGCACCCGGCTGCTGCGCGCCCTGGTCGGCCAGGGCGGCATGGCTGTGGTCGGCCTCGACGCCGACGACACCGCACGCGAGATCGCCCGCTACGGCGAGCGGCTGTGCGTCGCCATCGTCAACAGCCGCCGCTCGACGGTCGTCTCCGGCGAGAGCGCCGCCCTCGCGGAACTGGGCGGCCGGCTCAAGGAGCGCAACGTCTTCTTCCGCGCGGTGGACGCCGGAGGTCCCGCGCACAGCCCGTGGGTCGAGCCACTGCGCGCCGAGCTCGTCGAGGCGCTGACCGGCCGGCTCGACCCGGTGCCGCCGCGCCTCCCGATGTACTCCTCGGTGGACGGCGGCGCGGTCGCGGACCGGCCGCTCGACGCCGGCTACTGGGGCGACAACCTGCGCATGCCCGTCAGGTTCGCCGACGCCGTGCGCGCCGCCGCCCGCGACGGCCACGACACGTTCCTCGAACTGTCCGCGCACCCGATCCAACTCACCCCGATCGAGCACGAACTGCGGGCCGACGGCACCGACGGGCTGCTCGTCCCCACGCTGCTGCGCGACGTGGACGGCGAACTCGCCCTGCTCACCGCCTTCGGCGCGCTGCACGCCGGTGGCGCCCGGGTCGGCTGGCGACGACTGCACCCCCGCCCGGCGCGGCCGGTCGCCACGCCCGGCTACCCGTGGGAGCACCGCCGCTACTGGGTGGACGACCGCCCGGCAGCGGCCGGCACCGGCCACCCGCTGACCTCCCGCACCGTGCGCACGCACGGCGCCACCGTGGTGGAGGCCGACCTCGACGCGGCGATCGTCACCGCGCTCGGTGCCGACCCCGCCGCCGTCGCCCCGCGCGTACCGGCCGCCGCCTGGCTGGAGTTGGCGGTGGCCGCCGCCGGATCCGCGCTCGGCCCTGACCGCATCGTCCGGCTGACCGGCGTCACCTTCGACGCGGCGCTGCCCGCGCCCGCCGACGGCACGCGCACCGTCGCCCTTTCCCTGACCCGCTCGCCGGACGCGCCCGGCGCCCACCGCTTCGAGGTCACCGCGCCCGGCGGCGCCAGCCTGCTCCGGCTCGCCGCCGGCACCGCGCGCCCGGCGGGCCTGCGCGGACCGGCCCCCGCCCCCGCGCGGACCGAGGCCGACGCCGGGCTGCTCGCACGCGCCGCCGCGCTCACCGGAGCGACCGCCGAGGTGGTCGCGGTCCGCACCGACGGCGACCGCCTCACCCTGGAACTGCGCTGCCGCCCGGCCGCCATGCGGTGGCACCTGGCGCCTGGCCTGGTCGAACTCGCCCTGTCCGCAGCGACGTTGCTCGCCCCGGAGCCCGTGGCCCCGCTGCCGCTGCCCGCGTCGATCGCGTCCGTCACCGCCCACGACGTCCCCGGCGAGCGCGTCGTCCTGCACGTCTCACCCACTGCGGACCGTCCCACGTCGGACGGCGAGTCCACGGCCGGCGACGGGATGCCGCCTGTGGCCGACGTGCTGATCGCCACCCCCGAAGGCCGCCCCCTGATCGAACTCATCGGCATCCACCTCTCCACTCCCACCGCCCACCCCCTCCCCCCGGAGGCCGCCCGCCGCCACACCACCCACGTCCACACCCTCACCTGGCACGAACTGCCCTCGCGGCCGGCCGAGATGCCCCCTGCGGCGAGCGGAGCGCGTGCTCTGTCCGCTGCCGCGTCGCCCGGTGTCGCCGGGTCCGCGTCCGCGGTGGGCGCCTCGGCACGCCCGTCGGGCGCTCACGCCAACTCCGCTCAGCTCGGTGGCGGGGTGGTCGACGGTGGTCGGGCTGGGGCCGCCGGTGGGGCGGTTCTGCTGGTGGGGGATGGGTCCGGTGTTGGCGAGGCGATTGCTGCGGGGTTGGAGCGGCGGGGAACGCCGGTGCGGGTGGTGGCCGGGGTCGGGACGGGGGTGCGGGAGCGGATCGGGGGCGCGCTGAAGGAGCTGGCCGCGGGGGACGGTTGTGCGGCCGTGGTGCACCTGGCGGGGCTCGATCTGCCTGCGGGCGGGGCGCCCGACGCAGGGGTCGTCGCCGGGGCGTGCGCGGCGGCCGCCGAAGTGACCGCCGCGGTGGCGGCGGCGGGGGCGGGTGCCCGCGTGTGGTGGGTGACCCGCGGCGCCGTGGCCGTGGACGACCTGGAGGAGCCGGCCCCCGCGCAGGCCGCGCTGCGGCAGGCGGCCGTCGTCGCCGGGCTGGAACAGCCCAACGCCTGGGGCGGGGTGCTCGACCTGGACCCGCTGTCCGCGGACCCCGCGGCCGACGCCGACGCCGTCCTCGCCGAACTCGACGGGCGCCTGACCGGGGGCGACGAACCCGCGGAGGACCGGCTCGCGCTGCGCTCCGGGCGGCGGCTGGCCGCACGGCTGCTGCCCGCCCCCGCCGCGCCCGCGCTGTTCGCACCGGTGCGGCTGGACCCCGGGCGCGCCTATCTCGTCGCGGGCTGCGGCGGGCCGCTCGCCGAGGAGGTGGCCGGGTGGCTGGCCGAACGCGGCGCCGGTGAGGTGCTGAGCGTCCCGCTGGTCGAGGGGGCCGCGCACGCACGGCAGTTGATGGAGAACCAGGCGGCCGCGGGCTGCCCGGTCGGCGGCATCGTATGGCTGGGGGCCGACTGGAACCTGCCGGCCGGCGGCCCGCCAGGCGCCCGCGAGCTGGAGGCGGCGCTCACCGAGCGCGCGAGCGGCGCGTGGCTCCTGCACGACGCGTGCCTGCGGACCGGCACGGAGCTCGACCTGTTCCAGGTGTGGAGCACCGTGGCGGGAAGCTGGGGCGCGATCGGCGCCGGAGCGCAGGCCCCGGTGGACGCCGTGTTGACCGCGCTCGCCGCCCACCGCAGGTCCCGCGGGCTGCCCGCCACCTCCGTGGCCTGGGCGCCGTGGGGCGAGGTCGGCCTGCTCGACCGGGACAGCGCCCAGCGGCTCACCCGCAGCGGCATGACCCCGCTCCCCACCGCCGCGGCCCGCGAACTCCTCGACCAGATAACCGCGTTCGGCCCCGCCGAGGTCGAGATCGCCGACGTCGACTGGGGGTTGCTGCTGCCGCTCTACCGGCAGGCGCGTCCCTTCCCGCTGTTCGACGTGCTGGCAGAGCGCGAGAAGTCCGCGCCCGGCGACGCCGACGCGCTGCTGGACAAGCTGCGCACGCTGCCCGCGGACGCCCGCGCCGACCTGGTGCTCGACTGCGTGCTGGAGGAGGTCGCGGTGGTGCTCGGCCTGGACGCCTCGGACGAACTGGAGCCGAGGCGCGGCTTCTTCGAACTGGGGCTGAACTCCATCACGGCCCTGGAGATGAAGGTCAGGCTGGAGCGCCGGTTCGGCTGCCCGCTGCCGGCCACGCTCGCCTTCGAGTACCCCAACGGGCAGGCGCTCGCCGCCTTCCTGGCCGCCGAGGTGGTGGGCGCCGACGCCCCGCCCTCGAACGGCGGCCCCCACGACGGCGCTGCCGGAGGAATCCAGACAGGCGGCTCACCCTCCGGCAGCGCGACCGATCCCTCCGCGGCCATCCCCGCCGCCCGCGCGGCCGGCGCCCCGCCCGACGCCGGCCCCGGGTCCGCATCCGGCACCGGTCGGGCAGCCGGCGAAGGTTCCGACCCCGACAGCGATCCCGACGCCGCCCCCGACACCGGCGACATCGCTGAGCTGGCCGCCGGGCTGGCCGCCGAGCTGGCCGCCGTCACCGAACTGTTCGAGCAGGAGAAGCGATGAACCAGCCCACCGCGGCCGCCGACGGCGAGCTGCGAGCCCTGCTAGCCCAGGCCGGCCGGACCATCTCCAAGCTGCGCACGATGGTCGAGAAGCAGCAGGGCGCCCTCCGCGCCCCGATCGCGGTCGTGGGCATCGGCTGCCGCTTCCCCGGCGGCGCGGACTCTCCCGAGGCCATGTGGCGGATGCTGAGCGCCGGCGTGGACGCCATCGGCCCGTTCCCCGAGGATCGTTGGGACACCGCGCCCTACTTCGACCCGGACCCGGAGACACCCGCCACCGCCTACGTTCTGGATGGCGGCTTCCTCGACCGCGTCGACACCTTCGACGCCCAGCTCTTCGGTATCGCGCCCGCCGAGGCCACCGGCATGGACCCGCAGCAGCGCATCGCGCTCGAGGTCGCCTGGCAGGCCCTGGAGGACGCGGGGCTGCCGCCTGACGGCCTGGACGGGTCGCGCACCGGGGTGTTCATGGGTGCCAGCACCGGCGACTACGTGCGCATGCGCCAGCAGTTCGGCGCGCCCGAGGGCATCGACGGCTACCAGATCCTCGGCGAGAACAGCTTCATCGCCGGCCGCATCGCCCACACCTTCGGGCTGCGCGGCCCGGCGCAGGTCGTCGACACCGCCTGCTCGTCCTCGCTGCTCGCGGTCCGCCAGGCGTGCCAGTCGCTGCGGCTCGGCGAGACCGACCTCGCCCTCGCCGGCGGCGTGAACGTCATCCTGTCGCCCTACGGCTTCGTGCTGGTCAGCAAGGCCGGGGCGGTCGCCCGCGACGGGCGCTGCAAGGCGTTCGACGCCGCCGCGGACGGCTACGGCCGCGGCGAGGGCTGCGGCATCGTGGTGCTCAAGCGGCTGTCCGACGCGCTTGCCGACGGCGACCGGGTGCTGGCCGTGATCCGCGGCGGCGCCGTCAACCACGACGGGCGCGCCAGCGGCATCTCCGTACCCAGCGCCCAGGCCCAGCAGGACGTGATCAGGTCCGCCCTGGAGGACGCCGGGCTGACGGCCGACCGGGTCGGCTACGTGGAGGCCCACGGCACCGGGACCGTCCTCGGCGACCCCATCGAACTGCGCAGTCTGGAGCAGGTCCTGGGTGCGGGGCGGCCGGACGGGCGGCCGCTGCTCGTCGGCTCGGTGAAGACCAACATCGGCCACCTGGAGGCCGCGGCCGGCATCGCCGGGCTGATCAAGGCGGTGCTCGCGGTCCAGCGCGGAGAGATCCCGGCCAGCCTGCACTTCCGGACCCCCAACCCCAACGTCGCGTGGGACCGGCTCCACCTCGCGGTCGCTGCCGAGTACACCGCCTGGCCGTCCGACGGGCAGCCGCGGGTGGCCGGGCTGAGCTCCTTCGGGGCCAGCGGCACCAACGTCCACCTGCTGGTCGAGGAACCGCCCGCCGCCGTGGCCGAGGCCCCGAACGTCCCGGCCCGCCCGGCCGAACTCGTCGTCGCCTCCGCCCGGGGCGAGGACGCGCTGCGGGCGCTGGCCGGCAAGTGGGCCGACCACCTCGACTCCCACCCGGACACGCCGCTGCCCGCCGTCGCCCGCACCGCCGCCACCGGACGGGCCGCCCAGCAGTTCCGTATCGCGTTTGCCGCCGCGGACCTCCCCGAACTCGGCGCACGCCTTCGGGCGTTCTCCGACGGCGAGGGCGGCCCGGCGCCGCGGCGCGCGCTCAGCGCGCACCGCGCCAGGACCGCGTTCCTCTTCCCCGGCCAGGGCGCGCAGTTCGCGGGCATGGGCCGGCAACTGTACGACGCCGAGCCGGTCTTCCGCGACGCGCTCGACACCTGCGGCGCCCTGCTCGCGGACGGCGGTGAACGGCCGCTGCTGGACGTGGTGTTCGACCCGGACGGCAGCGACCTCCGACGCACCGCGTGGACGCAGCCTGCGCTGTTCGCGGTGGAGTACGCCCTGGCCGAGCTGTGGCGCTCCTGGGGCGTGCGGCCGGCCGCCCTGATCGGGCACAGCGTGGGGGAGTACACGGCGGTGTGCGTCGCCGGCGCCGTCGAACTCCCCGACGCGCTGCGGCTGATCGCGTTGCGTGGACGGCTGATGGACGGTGTCTCGACCCCCGGCGCGATGCTCGCCGTGCCGCTCGGCGAGCAGGCCGCGCTGCGCGCCGTCGGCGCACGCACCGACCGGGTGTCGCTCGCTGCCGTCAACGGCCCCCAGGACACGGTGCTGTCAGGTGCGGCCGACGCCATCGAGGAGATCGCCGCCGAACTCGCCGCCGGCGGCGTCAAGGGCCGCCGTCTCGCCGTCTCGCACGCCTTCCACTCGCCGCTGCTCGACCCGGTGCTGCGCCCGCTCGAAGAGGCCGCCGCGGCCGTGGAGTTCCGCGAGCCGCGGATCCCGGTGTACTCCAACCTCACCGGCGAGAAGCTGGACCGCACCACCCTCGCCGACCCCGGCTACTGGGTCCGGCACGCCCGGCAGCCGGTCCGCTTCCACCAGGGCATGCTCGCGCTCGCCGGGTCCACAGGGGCCGGCGCGTTCGTCGAGGTCGGACCCGGCCGCACCCTGCTGGGACTCGGCGGCCGCATCCTGCCCGACCAGGACCTTCTGTGGCTGCCCTCGCTGCGCCGCAGCCGGCAGGAGAGCGTGCAGGTCCTCGACAGCCTCGGCCAACTGTTCGCCTGGGGCGCACCCGTCGACCTCGCGGCCCTGCACGGCACGGGAACCCCGCGCCACGTCCCCCTGCCCACCTACGCCTTCCAGCGCCGCGCGCTGGCCTTCCCGCTCGCCGCGGCCGGTGCCACCGGACTCGCGGGGCCGGGCACCCGCGCCGCCGCCGGGGACCCGGCCGAGGACACCCTGCGCTACACCGTCAGGTGGGAGCAGGCCCCGACCGCCGCGGCAGGTGCCGAGGTACCGGCCGGCCGCACCCTGCTGCTCGCCGACTCCGGCGGCGTCGCGGAGGACCTGGCCGCCGGCCTCAGGGCGCGCGGCGGCACCGTCTTCACCGCCCGGCTCGTCCCCGCGGGAGGGCGGGCGGACAGTTCCGGGGCCGTGCCCGCCGGCGACCCCGCGCGGCTGCGCGCCCTGCTCGCCGCCCACGCGCCGCTGGACCGCGTGGTGCACCTGGCCTCGCTCGACGTGCCCGTGGGCGACGCCACCACCACCGCCGACCTCGCGGATGCCCGCGTCACCGGCCCGGAGACCGCGATCCACCTGCTGCAGGCGCTCGCCGACGGCGCTGGCGGCAGCCCCGAAGGCCCGCCGCGGCTGTGGCTGGTCACCCGAGGCGCCCAGGCCGCGGGCGAGAAGGACGAGACCGGCGGCCTGGCCGGCGGCATGCTCGTCGGCCTCGGCAAGGTGGCCGCGCTGGAGCAGCCCGCGCTGTGGGGAGGCAGCATCGACCTCGACCCGGCCGGCGGCGGAATCGACGCCCTGGCCGACGAGTTGCTGCGGCCCGGCGATGAGGACGAGGTCGCACTGCGCGCCGGCGAACGCCTGGTGCCCCGGCTCGTACCCGAGCCGGCCGGAGCCGCCGCGCCGCCCGTGCTCCGCCCCGACGCCTCGTACCTGATCACCGGCGGCCTCGGCGGCCTGGGCCTGACCCTTGCGGGCTGGCTCGCCGACCGCGGCGCCCGCCACGTCGTCCTCACCGGGCGCTCCGGCCTGCCACCGCGCGAGGAGTGGGACGTGTCGGGCGGCACCGGTTCCGGCGCCGACGGGCCGTCCGCCGCGACCGCCGCCCGCGTGCGGGCCGTGCGCGACCTGGAAGGCCGCGGCGTGCAGGTCACCGTCGCCCGCGCCGACGTCACCGACGAGGCCGCGATGCGCGAGGTGTTCAGGGTCGCAGCCGTGGCCGGCCGTCCCGTGCGGGGCGTCGTGCACGCCGCAGGACTCGCCGGAGCGCAGAACATCGACGAGGCCGACCCCGCAGAACTGCACGCCGTGCTGCGGCCGAAGGTCGAGGGCGCCTGGACGCTGCACCGGCTGCTGGCCGACGCAGAACCGGACTTCCTGGTCCTGATGTCGTCCATCGCGTCGGTGTGGGGCTCGGCCCACCTGGCCGCCTACGCCGCCGCCAACCGCTTCCTCGACGGCCTGGCCGCCCACCGCAGGGCCACCGGCCGCCCCGCACTGAGCATCAGCTGGGGCCCGTGGAACGTCGCCAGCGGCCTCGGCGGCGACGACCTGCTGGCCCGGCTGGAGGCCCTCGGGCTGCGCGCCCTGGACGCCCGCGCCGGGCTGGACCAGCTCGGCGGGCTGCTGGCCGGCGACCACGTCCACGCGGTGGTGTCCGGCGCCGACTGGGACACCCTCAAGCCCCTGCTGGAGTCGCGCCGCGCCCGCCCGCTGCTCGCCGGCATCGCGGCCGCCGCACCCGGCGGCGACGGCGCCGCGCCCTCCGCGCTGCTGGCCGGCGTGCTCGCCGCTCCCGCCGGCCGGCGCGAGGGCCTGCTCGACGCCTACGTGCGCGACGCGCTCGCCGACCAGCTCGGCGTGCCCCGCGCCGAGATCACCGACGGTATCGACCTGCTGCAGATGGGCCTCGACTCCCTCGGCGTCAGCCAGCTCATCACCCGCTACCGCAAGGACCTGGCGCTGCGCCTGGAACCGCGGCCCTTCTTCGAGGTGCCGGCGGAGGGCTGGGGGCGGCTGCTCGGCGACGAGGTGGCCCGGCAGCACCCGGCGCCGCAGGAGCCCTGAACCCGCCGGGCCGCGACGCCGCCGGCCCGGCACCACCAGCGACCCGCCGGCACCACACCGGCGGCTCAGCACACGACCGGCAGCACAAGGACGAGAGAGGCATCAGATGACCGAACGCCATGACGTCGCCATCCTGGGGGCCGGCATCGCCGGCTCGATCCTGGCGTCGGTGCTCGCGCGCAACGGGGCCAAGGTGCTGCTGCTGGACGCCGGCAGCCACCCGCGGTTCGCGATCGGCGAGTCCACCATCCCCTACACCTCCGTCCTGCTGAAGGTCGTGGCCGCCCGCTACGGCGTGCCCGAGATCGCGCACCTGTCCAGCTTCAGCTCGGTGCGCAGGAACGTCACCGGCGCGTGCGGGGTCAAGCGCAACTTCGGCTTCGTCTACCAGCGCGAGGGCCAGGCCCAACGACCCGACGAGGTCAACCAGTTCGTCATCCCGAAGATGCTGCACACGGAGAACCACTTCTTCCGGCAGGACATCGACGCCTACATGACGTACACCGCCGTCCGCTACGGCGCGGTCCTGCGGCAGAACACCCGCGTCGAGGAGATCGACATCGACGGCTCCGGGGTCACCCTGAACGCCGCCGGCGGCCAGAAATTCCTCGCCCGCTACGTCGTGGACGCCAGCGGCCACCGCTCCCCGGTCGCCGAGCGGTTCGGGCTGCGCGAGACCCCCACCCGCTTCCGCCACCACTCCCGCTCGCTGTTCACGCACATGGTGAACGTCACCCCCTACGACGAGGTGATGCGCAACCCTGAGGCGTACGGCAACCCCAGCCCCTGGCACCAGGGCACCCTGCACCACGTCTTCGACGGCGGCTGGCTGTGGGTCATCCCCTTCGACAACACCAAGGACGGCACCAACCCACTGGTGAGCGTGGGGCTCACGCTGGACCCGCGGCGCCACCCGCGCCCGGACGGTCCGCCGCAGCAGGAGTTCGACGACTTCCTGCGCCGGTTCCCCGACATCGCCCCGCAGTTCCGCGACGCCCGCCCGGTACGCGAGTGGGTGTCCACCGGGCGGCTGCAGTACTCGGCGACCGGGACGGTCGGCGACCGGTACTGCGTCACCGCGCACGCCGCGGGGTTCATCGACGCGCTCTACTCGCGCGGGATGACCAACACCCTGGAGGTCGTCAACGTGCTCGCGCACCGGCTGCTGGACGCCATCCGCGACGACGACTTCTCCCGCGAACGCTTCGCCCTGGTCGAGCAGTTGGAGCAGCGCCTGCTGGACGCCAACGACGACCTGGTGCACAGCTCGTTCACCGCCTTCCGCGACTACGACCTGTGGAACGCGGTCTTCCGGGTCTGGGCGATCTCCACCGTGCTCGGCACCTTCGGCCTGCAGACCGCGTACGACCGGCTGCGGCGCACCGGCGACGTGCAGCCGCTGCTGGAACTGGAGAACGCCAAGTACCTCGGCTCGCCGTTCCCGACGCACGACGCGACCAACGAGCTGCTGCGCGCCTCCACGTCCCTCAGCGACCAGGTCGAGGACGGCACCTTGGACCCGCAGGAGGCGTCCCGGCGCATCTTCGGCCTGCTCGGGGAGGCCGACTTCCTGCCGCCGCCGCTGCAACTGGCGCGTCCGGAAAACCACTTCTTCCACGCGACCCCGCCGCGCATGGCCCGCACCGCGGTCTGGGCCAGGACCAAGGCGCCCGCGCACATCGCCGGCACGATCACGGGCGCGATGAGCTCCTTCGCCCGCGAGCACGTGCCCGGCCGCGACTGACCCGCAGGTGCGCGCGGCCGCGGCCGCCGCGCGGCAGCACCCGACCGGCACACCGAACCGTGCCCGATCCGAGCAGGTGATGGGGAAGATGACCAGCCAACCCGACAACCACGGAGACCGCGCGGCGCACGACGCGGACGTGACGATCCTCGGCACCGGAATCACCGGCACCTTGCTGGCCACCGCGCTCGCCCGAGGCGGCCTGGCGGTGCAACTGCTCGGCGAGGACCAGGTGCCGCGCGTCGTCGGGGGCGAGGCGACCCTGCCGTGCACCTCGTTCCTCTACGAGCTGATCGCCGCCCGCTTCGGGCTTCCGGAGGCCGCCCTGCTCGCCGACGCAGGCCGGGTGCGAACGGAGGTCTCGCACAGCTCCGGCGTCCACCGCACCTGGGGCTTCGCCCACCACGAGCCCGGCCAAGAGCACCGGGCCGGCCGCAGCCTCCAGTTCAACGTCCCCTCCGAGCACGGCGAGAGCCACTTCCACCGGCCCGACCTGGACGCCTGGCTGCTGGCCAGGGCCGTGCAGCGCGGCGTGCGGGTGCGGCAGCGCGCCCGGGTGGAGAAGGCGGTCGTCGAGGACGGCTGCGTGCGGCTCTCCCTGAAGTCCGGGCAGGAGCTGCGCACCGGCATGGTCGTCGACACCGAGGGCCCCGACTCGGCGGTGGCCCGCGCCATCGGCGCCGAGCGGGTGAGCGTCCTGGCGACCCGCAGCTACGGCTTCCACGCCGTCGGCGTGCAGCCCTACGAGCGGCTGGCGCCGCCGCGGGCCGGCTCCCACCCGTGGTCGCACGGCGTCCTCACCCACGTCTTCGACGGCGGCTGGCTGCAGGTCGGCCACTTCCGCAACGGCGACGGCACCCCGGCGCCGAACGTGCCGGCGGTCGTCACCCTGTCCCTCGACCCCGGCCGCCATCCCGCGGCGGCCGGGCACCGCACCGAGGAACTGTGGCGGGAGGTGCTGCGGCATGCCGAGCGCCACCCGGCGATGGCCGCCCAGCTCGCCGGCGCCCAGCCGACCGCCTCGTGGAGCGACGAGGCGACGCACTGGCGGGCCTCGCGTACCGCGGGCGAGCGGATGCTGCTGCTCGACCGGGCCGCGCTCGGCGGCGATCCGCTGCTCGGCCGCGACCTGTACGCCTCCGCCCAACTGGTTCTGGTGGCCGCCGGGGACGTGCTGGCCGCCGCCCGCGACGGCGACTTCTCCGCGGGCCGCTTCCGCTACCTGGAACGGCTCCAGCACGGTATGGCCGACCGGCACGACGCCCTGGTGGGCGCCGCGCTCACGGCCAGCGGCTCGTTCGAGCTGTGGAGCGCGCTGGCGCGGGTGTGGCTGCTGGGTACGATGTTCGACGCGCTGTCCCTCAAGCGCAGCTCCAAGGAACTGGCCGCGGGCGCTTCGGAGTCCGCGCTGGCCGGGCTGCGCGCCGACCCGGCGCTCGGCGCCTGCCACTACACCGTCCCGGAGTACGTCGAGCTGCTGGACCTCACCCTCGCGCTGTGCCGGGGCGTGGCCGAGGGTGAGACCGGACCTCGGCAGGCCGCCGACCGCATCATGCTGCGGCTGCGGCAGGACCGGATCGTCCCGCCGATCTACGGATTCGGCGACCCGGACGACCTGGAGTACGTGCTGAGCCTGCGGGGCCGGCTGCGCACCCTGCGCTGGGTGCGCGGCGAGGCGCAGCCCTCGGTGCAGCGCCTGGTGCGCCCCTACGGGCTGCGCGGCGGCGGCAAGGACCTCGGCCATGGCGAGTGACCCCGGTGCGCGAACCCTGCTCCCGCCGCCCCTCGCCCAGGCCCGGAACGGCCAGACCCTGAACGCCCCGTCGCCGAACGGCCCCGGTGCGAACGCCCAGGACCCGGCGGACGGCGGCGAGTTCGCCGACGGCGGTACCGAACCGCCTTTCGGCGGCGAGGCGATGAGCCCAGACCCTGCTGCCATGCGCCGGGTGTGCGGCCACTTCACGACCGGCGTCACCGTCGTCACCGCCGTCGCCGACGAGGGCTGGATCGGCGCGACGGTGAACTCCTTCACCTCCGTCTCCCTCGACCCTCCCTGGGTGCTGTTCTGCCTTCGGCACGACTCGCGGCTGCTGACCGCGATCCGTGCCGGCGGGCAGTTCGCGGTGAGCATCCTCGCCGCCGGACAGAGCGGTGTGGCCATGGACTTCGCCGCGAAGGGCCTGCCGTCCTTCGACGGTCTGGACTGCCTGACCGGCGCCACCGGCGCCCCCGTGCTGCGCGGCAGCGTCGGCTACCTGGAGTGCAGGCTCGCCGAGGAGTACCCCGGCGGCGACCACCGGATCGTCGTCGGCGCCGTGACCGCCCTGGGCGTCCTCGGCGAGCGCGCCGCGGCCGACCGCGACGGCCCCCTCACCTTCTACCGCGGGCGGCTCGCCCGGCTCGACAAGGAGTGCGAACGATGACCGCCGAGCTCACCGAGCGCGTCACCCACGGGGTGTACACGCTCATCGACGCCCTCGCCGCCCGCGGCGAGAAGCAGCCCAACGACACCGCCTACGTCTTCCTGCGCGACGGCGAACATCCCGAACCGCCCCTCACCTACGGGGCGCTGGCGGACGCGGCCGCCTCCCGCGCCGCCGCGTTCGTCGCCTTCGGGCTCGCCGGACGCCCCGCCCTGCTGCTCTACCCCTCGGGCCTGGAGTTCGTGCGGACCCTGCTCGGCTGCATGAGGGCCGGCGTGATCGCCGCGCCCCTGCAGGTGCCCACCCGGGCTCGCTCGCTGGACCGGGTGCGGCGCGTCGCCCGGGACGCCGGCACCCGCACCGTGCTGACCACCGCCGCCGTGCGCGCCGACCTGCTGGAGCGCTTCGGCGACGGCCCCGAGCTCGCCGGCTTGGACCTGGTCGCCACCGACACCCTGCCGGTGGCCTCGGGCATCGACACCGCGATGCTGCTGCCGCCGCCGGAACAGGACGCCCCGGCGCTGCTGCAGTACACCTCGGGCTCCACCGGCGACCCCAAGGGCGTCGTCGTCTCCCACGCCAACTTCCTCCACAACGCGGTGGAAACCCAAGAGACGTGGCCGTGCGGCTCCGACGGGGTCGTGGTCTCCTGGCTGCCGCTCTTCCACGACATGGGCATGCTCTTCGGGGTGGTGCTGCCGCTGCTCGCCGGGGTGCCCGCCCACCTGATGGCGCCCGACGCGTTCATCCGCCGCCCGGCGCGCTGGCTGGAGGCGATCTCGCGGTTCCGCGGCACCCACGCCGCCGCGCCCAGCTTCGCCTACGAACTGTGCGTGAAGGCCGCGGACGCCGGGGCGGTGCCCGAAGGGCTCGACCTGTCCTGCTGGCGGGTGGCGGCCAACGGTGCCGAGCCGGTGCGCTGGCGCGCCATCGAGGCGTTCACCGCCGCCTTCGCCCCGCACGGCTTCGACGCGCGCGCGATGTGCCCAGGCTACGGCCTGGCCGAGAACACCCTGAAGGCCACCGGCGACCGCTGTGACAAGCCGCCGACCGTCCTGTGGCTGTCCGACGACGCCCGGCGCGACGGCCGGGTCACGCCCCGGCCCGCCGGAACTCCCGGCGCCAGCCCGCTGGTGGGCTGCGGCAGGCCGGTCGGCGAGACCCGGGTGCTGATCGTGGACCCGGACAGCCTGGTGCCGGCCGGCGAGGACACGATCGGGGAGATCTGGGTGAGCGGCCCCTGCGTGGCCGGCGGCTACCACGGCCGGCCCGAGCTGACCGAGCAGGTCTTCCGCGCCCGCCCCGCCGCCCGCCCCGCCGCCCGCCCCGCCGACGGCCGCACCTACCTGCGCACCGGCGACCTCGGCTTCCTGCACGACGGCGTGCTGTTCGTCAACGGCAGGCTCAAGGACGTCATCGTGCGCACCGGCCGCAACTACTACCCGCAGGACATCGAACTGTCCGCCGAATCCAGCGCGCCGGGGCTGCACCCCAACTGCGCCGCCGCCTTCTCCGTCGACGACGGCGCCACCGAGCGCCTGGTCGTGGTGGTCGAGGTGGACGGGCGCACCGCCCGCGCGGTCGAGCCGGCGCTGCTGCGCCGACTGGTGCGCGACGCGGTGTGGGACAACCACCGGCTGGAGACCGCTGAGGTGCTGCTGGTGCGGCGCGGCAGCCTGCCCAAGACCACCAGCGGCAAGGTGCAGCGCCGCGCCGCCCGCGGCCTGTACGAGGACGGCACGCTCGCGGCGGCGGCCGTCGGCGCCCGCTGATCCGCCGCTCTTCCCGCCGCCCGCGTACCCAGGGAGGTACCCCGCCCGTGTCGGACACACCCGCAGCCCCCCGCCCGACCCCGCAGGAACGGTCAGGCACCGCGGCCCGGCTGGCCGAACTGGAGCGCCGCCGTGAGCAGTTGCGCGCGGCGGCCGAGGACGCGCCGAGCGTCCGCAAGCAGCACGAGAAGGGCAAGCTGACCGCCCGCGAGCGCATCGAGGCGCTGGTCGACCCGGACAGCTTCGTCGAGCTGGACGCGATGGCCCGGCACCGCAGCCACGACTTCGGCATGGAGCGCCAACGCCCCTTCGGCGACGGTGTGGTGACCGGCCACGCCACCGTCGACGGGCGCCGGGTGTGCCTGTTCGCCCAGGACTTCACCGTCTTCGGCGGCGCGCTGGGCGAGGTCTACGGCGAGAAGATCATCAAGGTCATGGACCTGGCGCTGCGCACCGGCTGCCCGGTCATCGGCATCAACGACTCCGGCGGCGCCCGCATCCAGGAGGGCGTCGTCGCGCTCGCCTATTACGCCGAGCTGGTCAAGCGCCAGGTCCAGGGCTCCGGGGTGATCCCGCAGATCTCGCTGATGACCGGGCCCTGCGCCGGCGGCGCCGTCTACGCACCGGCCATCACCGACTTCGTGGTGATGGTCGACGGCATCTCGCACATGTTCGTCACCGGCCCCGAGGTTCTGCACGCCGTCACCGGCCAGCGCATCGACCGCGAGGAACTCGGCGGCGCCACCGTGCACAGCACCGTCTCCGGCAACGCCCACTACATGGCCCGCGACGAGAAGGACGCCTTCGAGTACGTCCGGCTGCTCCTCGGCCACCTGCCGAGCAACAACATGTCCGAGGCGCCGGTGGACGCGTACGCCCCCGCGGTGGACCTCGACGGCTTCAGCGCGGCGGACCTGGCACTCGACACCCTCGTCCCCGACGAGCAGAACCGCCCTTACGACATGCACCAGGTGCTGATGGCTGTCCTCGACGACGGCGAACTCCTTGAAGTGCAGCCGCTCTTCGCCCGCAATGTGATCTGCGGCTTCGGCCGGGTCGAGGGCCGCAGCGTCGGCGTGGTCGCCAACCAGCCGCTGGTCATGGCTGGCGCGCTCGACATCGACGCCAGCGAGAAGGCCGCCCGCTTCATCCGCACCTGCGACGCCTTCCACGTCCCCGTCCTGTCCTTCGTGGACGTCCCCGGGTTCCTGCCCGGCCTGGACCAGGAGCGCGGCGGCATCATCCGCCGGGGCGCGAAACTCATCTACGCCTACGCCGAGGCCACCGTCCCCACCGTCACCGTGGTCACCCGCAAGGCGTACGGCGGCGGTTACGGCGTGATGGGCTCCAAGCACCTGGGCATCGACGTCAACCTCGCCTGGCCCACGGCCGAGATCGCCGTGATGGGCGGGCAGAGCGCGGTCACCGTGCTGCACCGCAAGGCCGTCGAGCAGGCGGACGATCCCGAGGCGACACGCGAGCGGCTGCGCGCCGAGTACGAGGAGGCGCTGTGCAACCCCTACCGGGCCGCCGAGCGGGGCTACGTGGACGTGGTGATCATGCCGCGGGAGACCCGCCGCCAGGTGGCACTGGCGCTGCGCGCCCTGGCCGACAAGCGGATCACCCGGCTGCCCCGCAAGCACGGGAACATCCCGCTGTGAGCGCCGCACACGAAGCCGCCGGTGCGCGGTGGACGGCGACACCCGCGCGGGTGCGCCGAGCGGGCGGAGAAGCGAACGGAGAGCTGCTTCGCGGCGTGGACGTGCGCGTGGTGCGCGGCGCGCCGGCCGCCGAGGAGCTCGCGGCCGTGCTGGTGGTCTGGGCAGGGCTGACCGCGGCCGCGGAGCGCGTGGTGGTGGCCGCTCGCGTCGGCGGGCGGGGGGCTGCCGCCCACCCGCCCGCCCGGCCCTTCGTGATGACCGGTGTTCCCGCCCCCGGCGCGGACGCCTGGCGCCGCAGCGCCTGGACGCCCTGAACGGGGGGACGTCCACAGGTTCGTCGAGCCGTCGGGGCGGAAGACCTTGCGCTTGTTGAACGCCGAGGTGTCGTTCTCCACGTAGGTCTTCGCGAGCGCCCCCACCCCAGCCGGCCTCGGGTGTCCTCGGCGTCGTCGTTCTGCCGGTCGACCCCTGCCTCCAGTCCGAAGCGGTCCGAGGAGATACGCACGTACGCCCCGGGCCGCTGGGGAACATAGGCGGACAGCAGGTCGAACGGGTGACGCCGCGGGCTCGGGCCACGTGCCGGGAGCGTGAGGTCGTGCCGCGGTGGGGCGGCACCATTCGCGTGGGTTCGGGCCGGCGGCCGCGGCGGCGGAGCACCGGGCTCGCCGCCCCCGCGATGCGCCGTCGGGATCCGACGGCCCCGCATGGATACTGGCTGGCATGCGAATCGACTTCGATCCTGCCCAGCTGGACCGCACCACCTTCTACCGGCTGCTCACCGCGACGGTCGTGCCGCGGCCGATCGCCTGGGTGTCCACGACGTCGGCGGCGGGCACGGACAATCTCGCGCCGCACAGCTTTTTCTCGATCTCCTGCGTGAGCCCTCCCGTGGTGCAGTTCACCTCGGTGGGGCGCAAGGACTCGGTGCGCAACGTCGAGGAGACCGGGCAGTTCGTGGTCAACCTGGCGCCCGAGCACCTCTTCGAGGAGATCAACGCCACCGGCACCGAATTCCCGCACGGGGTCAGCGAGTTCGACGAGGTCGGGATCGCCAGGGAGCCGAGCCTGCGTGTGAAGCCGCCGCGGGTCGCCGCCTCGCCGGTGGCCCTGGAGTGCGAGCTGCACAGCACGGTCAGGCTGGGGGACTCCACCGTGGTCTTCGGGCGGGTCGTGCACGCGGCGGTGTCCGAGGCGATGATGACCGACGGGCACCCGGACGTGCACAAGCTGCGCCCACTGGCCCGGCTGGGCAAGGACGAGTGGAGCACCCTCGGCGAGGTGCTGGAGATCAAGCGGATCTCCGTGCAGGAGTGGCACGAGGGCCGGCGTCGCTGACCGCCGGGTCCTGCGGGGGTACGCCGGCCGGTGGGTCGACGACCAGCGCCTCGGCCGCTGCGCGGGAGCGGGTGTGCGCGCCGCGGGCGATGACCGTGGCGGCCACACCCGTGACGCCCAGGAAGCCCAGCGCCAGCAGGAAGACCGGTGAGGTCGGGGAGGCCGCGCGGCTGCCGGCCACCACGTAGGCGGCGGTGTTCGCGGCGCTGCCCGCGGCCGTCGCGGTGAGGAAGGGCAGCAGCCGGACCCGCGAGACGGCGGCGGCGTAGTTCGCGGCGGCGAAGGGCACTCCGGGGAAGAGCCGCAGCGCCAGGGTGCTGCGGAAGCCGTGCTTGCTGAGCTGCCGGTCGAGGGACAGCGCGACCCGGCCGCGCAGCAGCGGGCGTACCGCGTCCCTGCCGAGGAAGCGCCCGAGCAGGAAGGCCAGGCCCGCGCCGAGCACCGTGCCGCCGATCGCCGCGGGCAGCCCGGCGTGGATGCCGTAGAGCGCCCCGGCTGCGGCGTTGAGCAGGGGGCGGGGTACGAAGGCGACGGTGGCCAGGCCGTACGCGACGGCGAAGAGCAGCACCGCGGTACCGCCCGAGGTGTGCGGCTGCCAGCCGTGCGCGGTCAGCAGCCGTTGCGGGTGCCAGGCGATGACCACGGCGCCGGCCGCCGCGAGCAGCAGCACGAGCACCGCGAACCTGGCCCACGGCGACAGCAGGGCGCGTGAGCAGCGGACGGCGAGACCTACGGGGTGCGGCACTCCGGGAGCGTAACCGCTCCTGGCGCCGTTCGGCTGACGAACGAACCGGCCATCCGCGTCCCTACGCCCCCTCCGCCGCCGACTCCCGCTGCTCGACCGGCACGGCGGCGGCCACCGGGGTCGAGGGCGTACCGCGGTCCAGGACGCCCGCGGTGACCGCGACGGCCAGGCCCACCACGGTCAGCGCGGCCCCGACGAGCGCGGGCGAGGTCCAGCCCCAGCCGGCGGAGATGGCGACGCCGCCGAGCCAGGCGCCCCCGGCGTTCGCGAGGTTGAAGGCGGAGTGGTTGGAGGCGGAGGCGAGGGTGGGGGCGCGGCGGGCCTTGTTCATCACCAGCATCTGCAGCGGTGTGGTCGTCATGAAGCCGACCGCGCCCAGCACCAGGACGGCGATCGGGGCGGTCGCCTTGGACTGGGCGGCGTAGTGGAAGCCGACCAGGACGACGGCGAGCGCGGCCAGCGAGCCGTACAGCGTCGGGCGCAGGGCGCGGTCGGTGAGCGGGCCCGCGGCGAGCGCGCCGAGCGTCATGCCGATGCCGAAGAGGGCGAGCAGGATCGTCACGGTGCCGTCGGCGTAACCGGTGACCTCGGTCATCATCGAGGCGAGGTAGCTGTAGACGGCGAAGACCCCGGCGAAGCCGAAGACCGCGGTGAGCAGCCCGAGCAGCACCTGCGGTTCGCGCAGCGCCCGCAGCTCCTGGCCGACGCCGCCGCGCTCCTCGCCCGGCTCCTGCGGCACCAGCAGCGCCAGCGCGGCCAGCGAGAGCAGCCCGATCGCGCTGACCACCAGGAAGGTGGCCCGCCAGCCGAGGTGCTGGCCGAGCAGGGTGGCGGCGGGCACGCCGACGATGTTCGCGATCGTCAGGCCGAGGAACATCGAGGCGACCGCCCTGGCCCTGCGGTCCTCGGCGACCATCCGGGCCGCCACGACCGCCCCGACGCCGAAGAAGGCGCCGTGCGGCAGGCCTGCGAGGAAGCGCCCGGCCAGCAGCGTGCCGTAGCCGGGGGCCACCGCGGAGGCGGCGTTGCCGACGGTGAACAGCGCCATCAGCAGCAACAGCATCCGCCGCCGCGGGATGCGCGCGCCGAGCCCGGTGAGCAGCGGGGCGCCCACGACGACGCCCAGCGCGTAGGCCGAGACCAGATACCCCGCGGTGGGCACCGAGGTGCCCAGGTCGCCGGCGACGTCGGGCAGCAGGCCCATCATCATGAATTCCGTGGTGCCGATACCGAAGGCGCTCACCGCGAGGGCGAGGATGGCCAGGGGCATGGAGCTTCCTTCGTGCTGGTGGGGACGGCGGGCCGCCGGGTCGGCAAGTCTAAGTTCAACAGCGAAACAAATTCTCTCACCCGACTGGTTCCGCCACGTCACCGGCGGCCGACGACCCGGTGACGGCTGCAAGGCGGGGCGCGGAAAACCCTTCGACGCGCGGCTGTTGCGCCCGGCATGATCAGTGCCATGTTCCGGCTCGCCTTCCTCGCAGACGCCACCGCAGCAGCGGTCGCGTCGAAGGCTGCCTGCGCTGCCCCGGCCGCATCCGCCGCCCCGGCACTCCGGAACGCATCCTTCGACGGCGCCCGACGCTGACCCTCCCCGGACCGACGTCCGGTAGGACCCCGCACGGGGAGGGTCGGCCAGGCCCAGGGGTCCACGACCGATCGGCGTCCCAGGAGGAGACACCGTCATGTCCAAGCAGGCGTACGTCCGCACCAAGCCGCACCTGAACATCGGCACCATGGGTCATGTCGACCACGGCAAGACCACCCTCACCGCGGCCATCACCAAGGTCCTCGCCGACCGCGGCAGCGGCACCTTCGTGCCGTTCGACCGGATCGACCGGGCGCCGGAGGAGGCGGCCCGCGGCATCACCATCAGCATCGCCCACGTCGAGTACGAGACCGCGACCCGGCACTACGCCCACGTGGACATGCCCGGACATGCCGACTACGTCAAGAACATGATCACCGGCGCGGCCCAGCTGGACGGCGCGATCCTGGTCGTCTCGGCGCTCGACGGCGTGATGCCGCAGACCGCCGAGCACGTGCTGCTGGCCCGGCAGATCGGGGTACGGCACATCGTCGTCGCGCTGAACAAGGCGGACGCCGGCGACCCCGAGCTGACCGACCTGGTGGAGCTGGAGGTGCGCGAACTGCTCACCGCCCACGGCTACCCGGGCGACGAGCTGCCGGTCGTACGGGTCTCCGGACTGCGCGCGCTGGACGGCGACCCGCGGTGGACCGCCGCGGTCGGCGAGCTGCTGGACGCGGTCGACGCGTACGTCCCGGTGCCGGTGCGCTACACCGACGCGCCCTTCCTGGTGTCGGTGGAGAACGTGCTCACCATCACCGGGCGCGGCACGGTGGTGACCGGGGCGGTCGAGCGCGGGACGGTGGCGCCCGGCGCCCGGGTGCAGGTGCACACGGCCGCGGGGGAGGTGCTGACCAGCGTGGTCACCGGTCTTGAGACCTTCGGGCGGCCGATGGACTCGGCGCAGGCCGGCGACAACGTGGCGCTGCTGCTGCGCGGTGTGCAGCGCGGCCAGGTGCGGCGCGGCGACATCGTCGCGGCGCCGGACAGCGTCACACCGCACCGCCGCTTCACCGCGCGCGTCTACATCGTGCCGGCGGCGGAGGGCGGCCGGCACACCCCGGTCACCACCGGCTACCGGCCGCAGTTCTACATCCGCACCGCGGACGTCGTCGGCGACGTCGACCTCGGCGCGGCCGCGATGGCGCTGCCCGGTGACACCGCCGACGTCACCGTCGACCTCGGCCGGGCGCTGCCGCTGGAGCCGGGGCTCGGCTTCGCGATCCGCGAGGGCGGGCGCACGGTCGGCGCGGGCACGGTGACCGCGCTGATCTGAGCCCCGCCGCTGCCCGGTACGTCGTCACGTACCGGGCAGCGGCGGGCGGCGCGCGCGGGACACGCGACAATGGGCGGGTGGATCAGGACAACGACCGGCCGGAGCCGGTGCCGGTGGTGCGGACGGTCGACTTCGGGACCGCCAGGCTGCTGCCCGACATCGACCGGGACCGCGCCTGGCTGCTCACCGTGGACGAGGCGCCGCAGTCGTACGTGGACCTGGAAGACCCCGCGCACCTGGAGTTCGAGTACGTGCGGCGCATCGCGTACGCCGTGCAGGCCGCCTTCGCCGCCGGCCGGCCGCTGGACGCGGTGCACCTGGGCGGCGGGGCGATGACGCTGGCGCGCTGGCTCGGCGTCGAGCGGCCGGGCTCGCGCCAGCAGGTGGTCGAGGCGGACCGGCGGCTGGCCGCGCTGGTCGCCGAGGTGCTGCCGCTGCCCGACCCGGCGGTGACCGTGCACACCGCGGACGCGCGCGGCTGGCTCGCGGGCGCGGACCCGGCGTCCGCGGACCTCGTGGTGGCCGACGTCTTCGGCGGCTCCCGGGTGCCCGCCGCGCTGACGTCGGTGGAGTTCGTCCGTGACGCGCTGCGCGTGCTGCGCCCCGACGGCCTCTATCTGGCCAACGTCGCCGACGCGGCGCCCTTCGCCTTCCTGCGCTCGCAACTGGCGACCGTACGGGCCGCGCTGGGGGACGGCGACCTGTGCCTGCTGGCGGAGCCCGGGGTGCTGCGCGGCCGCCGGTTCGGCAACGCCGTGCTCGTGGCGAGCCGGCGTCCGCTGCCGGTCGGGGCGCTGTCCCGGCTGTGCGCCGCCGACGCCTTCCCCGCCCGCGTCGTCCACGGCGCGGACCTCTCCCGGCTGACCGGTCGCGCCCGGGCGGTGACCGACGCCTCGGCGACGGCCTCGCCGCCGCCCCCGGAGGGCGCCTTCACCGTGGGCTGACGCCCGTGCCGCCGTTCACAGCGCCGGGCCGGCCACCGCGTCGGCGGGTACGGGTGGCGTGTCGGCCGGGCGCGGCCGGCGTTCCATCCGGCGGACGTCGGGGAGCAGCAGGACGGCGAGGGTCAGCAGGACGATCAGCCCGGCAGAACCCCACAGCGCACCCGGCCGCCCGAAGGCCGAGGCCGCGGGTCCTGCCAGCGCCAGTGCGAGCGGGGACAGCGCGACCGAGCCGAGCCAGTCGAAGCCGGCCACCCGGGACATCAGGTCCTCGGGGATCTCCTGGTGCAGGGCGAGCATCCAGTTGACCGCGAAGACCTCGATCGCCACGCCCCCGACGAACATCACCGCGGCCAGCGCCCACGCCGGCACCACCAGGGCCAGGGCGACCGCGGGCAGCGCCATCGGCAGCACGCCGAGCGTGCCCACCAGCAGCATCCTGCGCGGCCGCCAGCGCATCATCAGCGCGGCCCCGCACGCGGTGCCGACGCCCGCCGCGGCCAGCGCGAGCCCCCACGGGCCTGCGCCGCCCAGCCGCTCCCTGGACACCAGCGGACCGTAGACCGCCTCGACCGCGCCGAACATGCCGTTGACCACGGAGAACTGCAGCACGATGCCCCACAGCCAGGACGTGGCCGCCACCACCCGCCAGCCCGCGCGCAGTTCGTCGAGCATGCCGCCGGACGCCGAGCCCCTGGCGGAGTGCGGGACGTCGATGGCGGCCCGCATGGCCGCGGCCACCGCGAAGCCGGCCGCGTCGATGGCGAGCACCCAGCCGGCCCCGAAGGCGGCGACCAGCGCGCCGCCCAGCGCCGCGCCGCCGACCGTCGCCGCGTTGGTGGCCAGCCGGTAGAGGGAGAAGGCCGGCCCGGCGTTCGACGAGTCGACGGTGGAGAGCACCAGGCCCTGCGCGGCGGGGGAGAAGAACGCCAGCGCGCCGCCGCCGACCGCGGTCAGCGCGGCCATCTCCCACAGCGTGGCGTGCCGGGTCAGCACCAGGACCGCGAACAGCGCCTGCGAGCTGGCGTTGGCCAGGTTCGCGACCGCCATCACCCGCTGCCGCGGCAGCCGGTCCGCGACCGCGCCGCCGACCAGCAGCAGCACCACCATCGCCAGGGTGCGTGCGGCCGCCACCAGGCCGACGTCGGTGGCGCTGCCGCCGGACTCGATGACCGCGAAGGCCGCCGCGATGGTGGCACCCGAATTGCCGATGCCGGTGACGAACGACGCTCCCACCAGCAGCCGGAAGTTCCGCCCGGCCCATGCCGGGAGCCGCAGCCGGTGGACGTCGCCGTGTTGTTTCACCTGGGGACTATCGCCGACACCCCGCCCACTGCCAACCGATTAACGGACGGCGGCGGCCGACACCGTACGGCCGCCGCCGCGGCTCACTTCTTCATCGGCCGGATGGAGCTCTTGATCTTGTCGATGACGGACTGCGTGATCTGGTCGGGCACGCCCTGCCGCGCCCACAGCACCCACACCACCGGCGTCGGCTTGGCCTGGGCCGGGTCGAGCCAGGCGACGGTGTAGGCGATGCCGTTCGAGGAGCACTTGTTGGCCTTGGGGACCGAGGTCATGGTGGCCTGCGCCTGCCAGCCGGTGATCCCGTAGGAGTTGTGGAAGGCCTTGCTGTTCAGCGGCTTGGAGACGGTGCCCTTGCCGCCCTCCTGGAAGGCCCACTTCGCCCAGGCCGTGGCCTCGTTCTCGGCGGCGGCCCGGATGCTCGACGCGCCCGCCCCGCCCTTGGTGCCCGCGGTCGCGCTGGCGACGCTGTTCTTGCCGTTGACGCAGACGTCCTTCTTGAAGTACGCCGGTGCGCCGACCGCGATCTGCGGCTTGCCGGAGTCGTCGGCGTAGCCGATGCTCATCGACTCGCTGTCCAGCGTCCAGTCGGCCGGCACGTCGAAGACCGAGTTGCGCGCCTCGCGCTTGACCGGCTGCCAGCCCGCTATGACCGGCTTGACGTCGGTCGAGCCGGCCGGGCCGCGCGGGTCGTCCTCGGCGTCGCTGGAGTCGGGGTCCTGCGTCGCGGTCGGCGTGGGCGTCGGGGAGGGCGGTGTGGTGGCCGTCACGCTCGGCGAGGTGGTGTCGTGCGCGTCGGCCTTCTTCTTGTCGCCGGAGACCAGGACCACGGTGACCACCACCGCGGCTATCACCGCGAGGGCCGCGCCGACGGCGACCGCGACCGTGGCCTTGCTGCGGCCGCCGGGCGGCGGGCCGCCGTCGGGTCCGCCGGGCACCGGCGGACCCCAGGCCTGCGGGGTGGGGTAGCCGCCGGGCTGCTGGTAGCCGGGCTGGGAGTACGGGTTGGGCGGCTGCCCGTACGGCCCCTGCGGCGGGTACGGCTGCTGCTGCGGGGGCGGTCCAGGCTGCGCGGGCGGCTGCTGTCCTGACGGGGGGTAGCCGGGCTGCTGGTAGCCGGGCTGGGAGTACGGGTCGGGCGGCTGCCCGTACGGCCCCTGCGGTTGCTGAGGCGTATTGCCCGATGGGTACTGCTGTCCGCCGGATTGTCCCCCGGGCTGCTGCTCTCCTGGCCACATGGCTGGAAACACTAGGGGAGCGGCTGCGACGGTTCCACGCCGGATCGGCCTACTGACTGGTAACATGCGGGCATGTCCGAGACCTTGCCCTCGATCGGCGAACTCCTGACGGCCACCGTGCCGATGGTCCGCACCCTGCGCCTGGAGTACCTGGAGACCACGGCGGAGCGCGCGGTCCTCGCGCTGCCCGACGACCCCGATTACCACAACCACGTCGCCGGGCCGCATGCCGGCGCGATGTTCACCCTCGCCGAGTCCGCCAGCGGCGCCGTCGTGCTCGCCGCGTTCGGCGACCAGCTCGGCCGGGCCGTGCCGCTGCCGGTCCGCGCGGAGATCGGCTGGACCAAGCTTGCCAGGGGGCCGCTCACCGCCACCGCCGTGCTCGGCCGCCCGGCCGGCGAGGTCGTCGCGGAGCTGGACGCGGGCACCCGGCCGGAATTCCCCGTCGAGGTGTCGGTGCAGCGCGCCGACGGCGCGGAGACCTCCCACATGACGATCGTGTGGACGCTGCGCCCCAACAGCTGACCGCCCGCAGCGGCAGGCCGGAGGGCCGCCGACCGGCCGGAATGCTTTGTCCGGCGGGTCGGTTAGGCTTCCTGAGGGTTCGCCCCGTGCGGACCCGTCCGACCGTCGTCGTGGGGAGGGACCGGCTGTGCACGTCCAGGAATGGCTCAACGACGTCCCACCGGTCGCCGTCTACCTGATGGTGGGTCTGGTGGTCGGCCTGGAGAGCCTGGGCATCCCGCTGCCCGGCGAGATCGTGCTGATGACGGCGGCCCTGATGTCCTCGCAGGGACACGCCAACCCCTGGCTGGTCGCCGCCTGCGCGATCGTCGGCGCGATCGGCGGCGACTCCATCGGCTATGCCATCGGTCACAAGGGCGGCAAGCCCCTGCTGGTGCGGCTCGGGAAGAGATTCCCCTCGCACTTCTCGCCCGGCCACGTGGCCACCGCCGAGCGCTCCTTCCAGCGCTGGGGCATGTGGGCGGTCTTCTTCGGCCGCTTCGTGGCGCTCCTGCGGATCTTCGCGGGGCCGCTGGCCGGCGTGCTGAAGATGCCCTACGGCAGGTTCCTCATCGCCAACGCGCTCGGCGGCATCGTCTGGGCCGGCGGCATCACCGCCGTCATCTACTACGTCGGCCAGGTCGCCGAGCCGTGGCTGAAGCGGTTCGGCTACGTCGGGCTCGGCATCGCGGTGCTCTTTGGCATCGGCTCGCTGGTCCTCGTCAAGCGCCGCGCCGCCAAGGTGCAGGCCGAGATGGCGGAGCCCGCGCCCGACGTCGAGGTGGCGGCGGCGCAGCCCGGCGAGTGAGCCCGGCCCGGGCAACCGGGGGCGCCGCTGCTCGGGCTCAGCCCCGCCCGTCGCCGACCGCGTCGCGGTGCACCTCGGCCAGCGCCACATAGTGCTCCGCGTTGAGCCGGACCACCGCCCGCTCCTCCTCGGTCAGCTCCCGCCGCACCCGGGCCGGGACACCCGCGACCAGCGAACCCGGCGGCACCTGCATGCCCTGCGGCACCAGCGCCTGCGCGGCCACCAGGGAACCGGCGCCGATCCGGGCGCCGTTCAGCACGGTGGCGCCCATCCCGACCAGCACACCGTCCTCGATCACGCAGCCGTGCAGCACCGCGTTGTGCCCGACGGAGACGCCCTCCCCGACGACCACGGGGAAGCCCAGGTCGGCGTGCACCGAGCAGTTGTCCTGGATGTTGGAGCCCGCCCCGACCGTGATCGACTCGCAGTCGCCGCGCAGCACCGCGTGGTACCAGGTGCTCGCCCCCGCGCCCAGCGACACCCGGCCCAGCACCACCGAGGTGGGCGCGACATACGCGGTCGGGTCGATCTGCGGGCGCGCGCCGAGGAGGCCGGCGACCAGCGCGCCCGGCGCCGTGGACGGCTCGCCGGCCCGCTCACCCGTACGGTCTGTCATCGCTGCACGCCTCCATGCCGGTCCGCCGCTGTCCTCCGGCACCGTATACGGTGAATCCGTGCCCAGGAATGAGAACGTGTTCCTTTCCGCGACCGCGGCTGTGACCTCGGCCGCGGGCGCCGCCACCTCCTGGCGGCGGCGCGCCGCGTCACGTCTGGTGCACCGGGCCAGGCGCTGGGTGCAGAACGCCGGCGCGGTCACCGCCGAGCGGCCCGGGCTGCTGCACTTCGGCCGGATCGGCCCCGGCACCCGGCTCGCCCACCCGCTCGGCACGGTCTTCGGCGAGCGCTGGATCCACCTCGGCGACCACTGCATCATCGGCGAGCAGGTCACCCTCACCGTCGGCCTGATGCCCACCGACGCCCTGCCCGGCGACGACCCCGGCTTCGGCCCCGACCCGGTCCTGCGGCTCGGCCACGGCGTGGTGCTCGGCCGCGGGAGCCACGTGGTGGCGCTCGCCCCGATCACCCTGGGCGAGAAGGTCTACTGCGGCCCGTATGTCTACCTGACCAGCATCAACCACTCCTACGACGACATCGCCCGGCCGATCGGCGAGCAGTGGCCGCGGACCGCACCGGTCGAGATCGGCGCGGGCAGCTGGCTGGGCGCGGGCTGCGTGATCCTGCCCGGCGCCCGGCTCGGCAGGAACGTGGTGGTCGCGGCCGGCGCCGTCGTACGCGGTGACGTCCCGGACTTCGCGGTGGTCGCGGGCGCCCCCGCCAGGATCGTACGCCGCTGGGACGAGGGCACCGCGAACTGGCAGCCGCCGCTGCGCACCCCGGCGCCCGTGCCGTTCCCGGCCGAGGCCTCTCCCGAACAGCTGCTGGACACCGGGGAGTTCGAGCAGCAGGCCTGAGGGCGACGGCCTGACCTGCTCGCGCGGTTTGTTAGATTCTGGCTATGCGCGCACCGATCGGACACTTCGACGACGCCCTGCCCGCCACCGAACGCCGCGACCTGCTGCCGCCGCCGGTGGCCGCCGCGGTCACCGCCGAGATGGTCCACGTGGACACCGACCCGGCCAAGGCCGACACGGCGGTCTTCGTGCAGACCTACGGCGAGGACCTGCTGGGGCAGTCCGCGAACTGCGTGGTCGTGGCGGGCAAGCGCGGCGGGGACGTCACGCTCGCGGCCTGCCTGGTGCTGTCCACCACCCGGGTCGACGTCAACGGCGCGGTGCGCCGCCACCTCGGCGCCCGCAAGGCGTCCTTCGCGTCGATGGACGCGGCCGTCGACGGCAGCGGCATGGAGTACGGCGGCATCACCCCGGTCGGCCTGCCCGCCGACTGGCCGCTGCTGGTGGACGCCGCCGTGGCGGACCTGCCATGGGTGCTCGTCGGCAGCGGCGCCCGCCGCGGCAAGCTCATCATTCCCGGCAAGGTCCTCGCGGGGCTGCCCGGCGCGGTGGTCCTGGAGGGCCTCGGCATCTGAGCCGGCGGCCCGCCGGTACGGCCGGGGTCAGCCCAGCCGGGGGATCTCGATGGCGGGGCAGCGGTCCATGACCATGTCCAGGCCGGCCGCCCTGGTCCGCTCGTACGCAGCCTCGTCGACCACGCCGAGCTGGAACCACACCGCCTTCGCGCCGGCCGCGACCGCCTCGTCGGCGACAGGACCGGCGAGGGCGGAGTTGACGAAGACGTCCACCACGTCCACCGGGAAGGGGATGTCGGCCAGCGAGGCGTAGCCCTGCTCGCCGTGCACCGTCTCCGCCTTCGGGTGGACCGGCACCACGCGCTTGCCGAACTGCTGGAGCACCGCGGCGACGCCGTACGCCGCCCGCGAGGCGTTGTTCGACAGGCCGACCACCGCCCAGGTGTCGCCCGTCTCGACCAGGATCTTCCGCACCGTCGCCGCGTCGCCGTACACGCCGTCCTCCGCCCTCTCGTCCTTCCTGGTCAAACCGGAGAACGCCCGCCGTCATTCCCCCTGCCGCACGCCCTACTCTGGACCGATGGTCGACCGGTATCTGGCGGTGGCGCGAGCAGGCGTCCACGAGAGCGAGATCAAGCGCTCCCGCTTCCTGTGCACCCTCGCCCCGGCCGCCGACGAGGAGGCCGCGCAGGCCGTCATCCGTGACGTACGCCGGGCGCACCCGACCGCCTCGCACAACTGCTTCGCGTACGTCATCGGCCCCGACGGGCGGCTGCACCGGGCGAGTGACGACGGCGAGCCGGGCGGCACCGCGGGCACCCCGATGCTGCAGGTGCTGCTCGGCCGGGAGGTCCGCGACACCGTCGCGGTCGTCACCCGTTACTACGGCGGCGTCCAACTCGGCGCGGGCGGCCTGGCCCGCGCCTACGGCGGTGCGGTGTCGGCCGCGCTGGACGAGATCGGCACCGTCGAGCGGCGCCGGCTGACGCTGCTGGCCGTCACCGTCGACCACGCCAGGGCCGGCCGGCTGGAGAACGACCTGCGCTCGGCGGGCCACGTCCTGCGGGACGTCCGCTACGGCGCCGAGGTGACCCTCGCCCTCGGCGTACCCGAGGGCGAGGTCGCCGCCTTCACATCCTGGCTGGCCGACGTGACCTCGGGCGCGGCCGGCTGCCAGGCCCAGGGCAGCGCCTACGTCGACGTGTGACCTGCGGGACGCCCCGTCACCAGCGCGGCGACTTCCGCTCGTACGACGGGTCGATCCGCTGCATGTAGCCGGTGTCGTCCCGCTCGCGCAGCCCGCAGCGCACGTACTGCTCGTGCAGCCGCGCCAGCGCGTCGCGGTCCAGTTCGACGCCGAGCCCGGGGGTGGTGGGCACCCGTACCGCCCCGTCGGCGAACTCCAGCGCGCCGGGCACCACGACCTCCTCCGACTTCCACGGCCAGTGGGTGTCGCAGGCGTAGGTCAGGTTCGGCGTGGCCGCGGCCAGGTGCGTCATCGCGGCCAGGCTGATGCCCAGATGGGAGTTGGAGTGCATGGAAAGGCCCAGGTCGAACGTCCGGCAGATGCCGGCGAGCAGCAGCGAGCGCTGCAGGCCGCCCCAGTAGTGGTGGTCGGAGAGCACCACCTGCACCGAGTCGCGGGCCACCGCCGAGGACAGCTCGTCGAAGGCGACCACGCACATGTTGGTGGCCAGCGGCATCGGCGCCCGCCGTGCCACCTCCGCCATCGCCTGCTGGCCGGGGGTCGGGTCCTCCAGGTACTCCAGGACGCCGTCCAGCTCGCCGGCCACCCGGACCGAGGTCTCCACCGTCCAGGCCGCGTTGGGGTCGAGCCGCAGCGGGACCCCGGGGAAGGCCTTGTGCAGCGCCCGCACCGCCTCGACCTCCTCCTCGGGCGGCATCACACCGCCCTTGAGCTTGATCGCCCCGAAGCCGTACTCCGCGGTCATCCGCCGCGCCTGCGCCACGATGCCGTCCGGGTCGAGCGCCTCGCCCCACCCGTCGGGCTCGGCGCCGGGGTGGCCGGCCCACTTGTAGAACAGGTACGCGCTGAAGGGCACCCGGTCGCGCACCGCGCCGCCGAGCAGGTCGCTGACCGGCAGCCCCGCCGCCTTGCCCTGGATGTCGAGGCAGGCGACCTCGAAGGGGGCGAAGACCCGGTCGGCGGTGCTGCTGCTGGTGATCATCCCGGTCAGGCCGTGGCCGTCGGAGCCGGTGTCGCCGCCCAGCGCCTCGGAGATCCTGCGGTGCATGCCGCCCAGCGTGTGGACGTCCATGCCGGTGATCACCTCGACGGCCGCGCGCAGCCGGCGCAGGTGCCCGTCGTCGGCGTAGGTCTCGCCGAGCCCGGTGATGCCCTGGTCGGTGTGGACCTCGACGATCGCCCGCAGCGCGTACGGCTCGTGGACGCCGACCGCGTTCAGCAGCGCCGGGTCGTGGAAGGCGACCGGGGTGATGTCGACCCCGGTGATACGGATGCCGCCGCTCATCGGGTGGCCTCCGCGGCGCAGATCGCCCGGCCGGCCTCGACGATCCTGGCCAGCTCGGCCAGATCCTCCGGCGTCGGGTCGGTCAGCGGCGGCCTGACGCCGCCGACGTCCAGACCGCTCTGCCGCACCGCCGCCTTGACCAGGGCGACCGCGTAGCCCGGTGTGCGCTCGCGCAGCGCGATCAGCGGGTGGAAGAAGCCGGCCAGCAGCCGCTGCACCGCCTTGTCGTCGCCCCCGGTCACGGCCCGGTGGAAGGCCAGTGAGATCTCCGGGGCGAAGCAGAAGACCGCGGAGGAGTAGAGGTCCACGCCGATGCCGCGGTAGGCGGGGACCGTGCCCTCCGCGGTGGGCATGCCGTTGAAGAACTGGAAGTCCTTGCCGCTCGCCTCGGTCTCGGCCCGGACCGCGGTCACGATCCGGGACAGCTGGTCGAGGTCGCCCAGGCCGTCCTTGAAGCCGACGACCCGCGGCAGCCGCGCCACGTCGAGGGCGGAGGCCACGTCGAAGCGGGCGCCGCCGCGCTGGTAGACGATCACCGGCAGGTCGGTGGCCGCGGCCACCTGCGTCACGTACGCCACCAGGCCGGCCGGCGGGGCCTGCACCAGGTACGGCGGCATGAGCAGCAGCCCGTCGGCGCCGGCCTCCGCGGCGGCCCTGGCGAACTGCCGGGCCAGCGGCAGCGCTCCGCCGGCCCCGGCGTACACCGGCACCCTGCCGCCGGCCGTGGCGACCGCGGTGCGCACCACGTCGGCGTACTCCCGCGGCTCCAGCGCGTGGAACTCACCGGTGCCGCACGCGACGAAGACGCCGCCGGCTCCGGCGGTCACTCCTCGCCGTACGTGTTCCGAAAGAATCGGAAGATCAACCGAATCTTCTGAGGTGAACGGGGTCACCGGGAAGAAGAGCACGCCGTCGAGCACTGAAGCCTCACATTGTCCATGTATATGAACGCTCATCATGAATGCGAATACTGAGGGACTCTAGGCCGCCCCTGCTGACCGGTCAATGGCCAGGTCGTATCGGTGCCGGTGGGCCACGGGCTGTCAGGAGGTGAACGGCGGGCGCCGCGACGACGCAGTCGGCGGGAGATCGGAGCGAAGGCCGTCGAAGGCGTCGTCGAATCAACCGATTTGCCAGGAATGTACGGCGAGTTGGCGGCGATGGGGAGCGGTAGTTTTCGATACCTCCGACGAAAGGTTCGATACCGTCCGTGTCCCGGGGTGCGGCCCGCGGGGGCAGCGCAACCGCCTAGAATCCGGATCACCGCGGACATCGAGGAACGGCGAGGACCAGCGTGCACGTCGGGGCGGCCGAGTGAGACTGCTGCACACATCGGACTGGCACCTGGGCCGGTCCCTGCACCGGGTGAGCCTGCTCGACGCCCAACGGGCCTTCCTCGACCACCTCGTTGCCACCGTCCGCACCGAGCACGTCGACGCGGTGCTCGTCGCGGGCGACGTCTACGACCGCGCCGTGCCGCCGCTGGCCGCCGTCGAGCTGTACGACAGCGCGCTGCACGCGCTCGCCGAACTGGGCGTCCCCACCGTGATGATCTCCGGCAACCACGACTCCGCCCGCCGGCTCGGCGTCGGCGCGGGCCTGATGGGCCGGGCCGGCATCCACCTGCGCACCGACCCGGCGACCTGCCACCTGCCCGTCGTGCTGCAGGACACGTACGGCGACGTCGCCGTCTACGGCCTGCCGTACCTCGAACCCGCCCTGGTGCGCGACGAGATGGGCGCAGACCGGGCCGACCACACGGCGGTGCTCGGCGCCGCGGCCGACCGGGTACGCGCCGACCTCGCGGCCCGGCCCGCCGGCACCCGCAGCGTCGTGCTGGCCCACGCCTTCGTCACCGGCGGCGCACCCTGCGACAGCGAGCGCGACATCACCGCCGGTGGCGTCGCCTCGGTGCCCGCCACCCTCTTCGACGGCATCGACTACACCGCGCTCGGCCACCTGCACGGCTGCCAGACCGTCACCGAGCGCATCCGCTACTCGGGCTCACCGCTGGCCTACTCCTTCTCCGAGGAGCACCACCGCAAGAGCATGTGGCTGGTCGACCTCGGAGCGCACGGCGAGATCACCGCGGAACGCGTCGACACCCCCGTGCCGCGCCGGCTCGCCCGGCTCCGCGGCCGGCTCGACGACCTGCTCGCCGACCCCGCGCACGAACCGCACACCGGCGCCTGGGTCGAGGCCGTCCTCACCGACCCCGTACGCCCCTACGAGCCGATGGCCGCGCTCGCCAAGCGCTTCCCGCACATCCTCAGCCTCGGCTTCGAGCCCGAGGGCGGGGACCAGGACCCCGCCGCCTCCTACGCCCGCCGGCTCGCCGGCCGCAGCGACCAGCAGGTCGCCGAGGACTTCGTCGCCCACGTGCGCGGCAGCGCGCCGGACCCGCACGAGCGGCTGGTGCTGCGCGAGGCCCTCGACGCGGTCCGCGCCGCCGCTGCCACGGCGGAGCGCGACTGATGCGGCTGCACCGGCTCCGGCTCGCCGCCTTCGGCCCGTTCGCCGCGGAGCAGAGCGTCGACTTCGACGAGCTGTCCGCCGCCGGCCTGTTCCTGCTGCACGGCCCCACCGGCGGCGGCAAGACCTCCGTCCTGGACGCGGTGTGCTTCGCCCTCTACGGCCAGGTGCCCGGCACCCGGCCCGCGACCCGGCTGCGCAGCGACCACGCCGACCCCGGCACGCCGACCGAGGTGGTGCTCGAACTCACCCTCGCCGGGCGGCGGCTGGAGATCACCCGGCGGCCCGAGCAGCCGCGGGCCAAGAAGCGCGGCAGCGGGGTGACCACGGAGAAGGCCGTCACCCTGCTGCGGGAGCAGCGCGACGGGCAGTGGCGGGCAAGCTCCCGGTCCCACCAGGAGATCGGCGAGGAGATCAAGCAGCTGGTCGGGATGAGCTGCGAGCAGTTCTGCCAGGTGGTGCTGCTGCCGCAGGGCGAGTTCGCCACCTTCCTGCGGGCGACCGCCACCGAACGGGCCGCGCTGCTCGGCCGGCTCTTCGATACCCGCCGCTTCAGGTCGGTCGAGCACCGGCTGCGGGACGGCAAGCAGGACGCCGCGCAGCGGCTCGTCCACGGCGACCGGGAGATCGCCCGGCTCGCCGCCCGGATGCGGCAGGCGGCCGGCGACACCGGCTCCGGCTCCGACGCCGAACCGGGTCCGCCCGCCGAGTTCCTCGCCCATGCCGCGGTGCTGCGCTGTACCGCCCGCGAGCAGCACGACATCGCCCGCACGGCCCTGGAGCGCGCCGAGCTGACCCACGCGGCCGCACAGGCCGCCGCGACGCAGGCCCGCGAGGTGTCCGCGCTCCAGCAGCGCCACGCCGAGGCCGTCCGCCGCGCCGCCGCCCTGGCCGAGCAGCAGCCGGCCCGCACCGCGGCCCGCGCCACCCTGGACCGCGCCCGGCGCGCCACCACGATCGACCCGGCGCTGACCCACCGCGACAAGCTCGCCGCCCGCCATGCCGAGGCCCTGGCCCTCGAACACGAGGCCACCTCGGCCCTGTTGTCGGCACCCGACATCGTGCGGGGCGCGATCCTGGCTCCCGGGACCTCGGGCGCCGTGCCGCCGCAGGCGGCCGGGGGCTCGCCCGAACGGGCAGCTGGGGACCCGGCGTCGGAGCACCGCGGGTCCGGCGAGGTCCCCGCGACCGGGGACAGGGTGCCCGGGCCGGCGGGCGGGTCCGGCGGATCGGCGGTGGTTCCCGCGGCCGGGAGAGTACCCGGGCAGGCGTCCGGGTCCCGCGGGGCATCCCCCGGGCAGGCCGCCGGGGACGCCGAGGGCCGCCGGGACCCGGGCGGCTCGGCGCCCGGCGTATCGGCGCAGCCGGAATCCGGCGGTCGCCCCGCGCTCAAGGCCGCGGGTCCGGCCGTGGCGCAGCTCGCGGGCGGGCGCGCGGCCGGGCTCGGCGCCGATGAACTGGTGCGGCGGGCGGGGGAGTTGCGGGAGGTCGTGGGCGGGCTCGTCTCCGCAGGGGAGGTCGAGGCGCGGATGGCGGAGGTCACCGCGCGCCGGGAGCGGCTGGAGCACGAGGAGCGGTCCGACGAGGAGGCCGTGCGGGACGCGGACGGCTGGCTCGCCGAATGGCCGCGGGTGCGCGACGGGTTGCAGGCGCGGCTCGACAGCGCGCTGGAGGCCGCGGCCCGCGCAGGTGACCTGGCAGGCGAGCTGGCGCAGGCCCGGCAGCGGCGCGACGCGGCCGCGGAACGGGACGTACTGGCCCAGCAGTTGGCGCGGGCCGAGCAGGCGGCAAGGGACGCGCGGGACCGCGCGGGGGACGCCCGCGAAGCGTGGCAGGACCTCAGGGAGAGCCGGATCGCCGGAATCGCCGCCGAATTGGCCGCCGCGCTGACCGACGGCGAGCCCTGCCGGGTGTGCGGGTCGGCCGCGCACCCCGCACCGGCCCGCCCCGCCGAGGACCGCGTCACCCGCGCCGACGAGGACGCCGCCTATGCCGGCTTCCAGCGCAGGTCCGCCGACCACGACGCGGCCCGCGATACGGTCACCCGGCTGCGTACCGGACTCGACGCGGCCACCGCCACCGCGGGCGAGAACCCGCAGCCCGAACTCGCCGCCGCCCACACCGCGGCGCAGGCGGCCCACGACGCGGCGGCCCGCGCGGCGGCCACCGTGCCCGAGGCCAGGGCCGCACTCGCCCGTGCGGAGGAGGAGCGCGACCGGCGCACCGCACAGCAGCAGGACGCCCTGCACCGCACCGCCGCCCGCACCTCGCGCCGCGAGGAACTCGACGAGCAGCACGAGCGGCTGAGCGACGAGCTGGCCCGCGCGCGTGACGGGCACCCGAGCGTCGCCGCCCGCAGGGGCCGGCTGACCGCGGCCATCGGGCTGCTGGACCGCGCGGCGCACACGGTCAGGGAGCGCGCCGACAGCGGGCTGCGGCTCGCGGAAGCCGAGACGGCCCTCGCCGAGGCCGCCGCCCGCGCGGGCTTCGGCTCCGCCGCCGAGGCCGTCGCGGCCCTGCTACCGCCGCCCCGGCTGTGGGAGGCGGAACGCCAACTGGCGGCCTGGGCCAAGGAGGAGGCCGCCGCCGAGGCCGACCTCTGCGCACCGCAGCCGGCCGCGGCCGCGGAACTGCCGCCCGCGGACCCGGTCGCCGCACAGGCCGCGCTCGACGCCGCCAACCTGCGGCTGCGCCAGGCGTCCGCCGCCGAGTCCGCGGCCGCCACCCGCAGCGCGGAACTCGACCGGCTCGGCGCCAAGTCGACGGCCGTCGTCCGCGAACTCGCCCCGGCCCGCGCCGCGTACGACCGTATCGCCCGGCTGTCCGACCTCGCCTCCGCCACCTCCGCGGAGAACCGCTACCGCATGGAGCTGGAGACCTACGTCCTGGCCGCCCGCCTCGAACAGGTCGCCGCGGCGGCCGGCGTACGGCTGCAGCGGATGTCGAGCGGACGCTACACCCTCGTCCACAGCGACGCCCGCGGCGGCGGCAGGACCAAGTCGGGCCTCGGCCTGAGGGTGGTCGACGCCTGGACCGGAACCGAGCGCGACACCGCCACCCTCTCCGGCGGCGAGACCTTCTTCGCCTCGCTCGCCCTCGCCCTGGGCCTCGCCGACGTGGTCACCGACGAGGCGGGCGGCATGCGCCTGGACACCCTCTTCATCGACGAGGGCTTCGGCAGCCTCGACGAGCAGACCCTGGACGAGGTCCTCGACGTCCTCGACGGGCTGCGCGACCGCGACCGCGCGGTCGGCATCGTCAGCCACGTGGCCGACCTGCGGGACCGCATCCCCGCCCAGCTCCAGGTCACCAAAGGCCGCGACGGCTCCGCCGTACGGCAGCGCAGCCGCTGACCGCCCTCACAGCACCAGCGGGCGGCGCTCCAGCGGCGAGGAGTAGACGATGCTCGTGGTGACCGCGCCGAGTCCGGAGATCCGGCCGGTCGTCTCCTCCAGATGCCGCATCGAGCGCGCGGCCACCTTCATCACGAAGCAGTCGTCCCCGGTGACGTGATGTGCTTCGAGCACCTCCGGCGTGCTCGCCAGCAGGTCGTTGAAGGGCTTGTAGTTGCCGGTCGGGTAGCGCAGCCTGACCATCGCCAGGATCGGCAGGCCCACGCGCTCGTGGTCGATCACCGCCGAATAACCGGTGATCACCCCCGCCTCCTCCAGCCGCCGCACCCGCTCGGTGACGGCGCTCGGCGACATCGCCACGGCACGGGCGAGCTCGGCGTAACTGGCGCGGCCGTCACGTTGCAGGGCCTCCAGCAGCTGCCAGTCGGTGGAGTCCAGGGAATAAGCGGTCATCCCCGAGGGATACCAGGGGAAAGCCCGGCGGATCAAGCCGCATTCCGGGGAATCCCACTTCTCGGCCGGGGTCGCCGACCGTAGATTTTCCTGCATGACAACGCACCTCGCCACCGCCGCCACCGCCGCACCCGTTGTGACCAGCGTCAACGCCGTCCTGCGGGTACCGCCGGCGACCCCCGCCGACGCTGCCGCCTACTTCACGGCGAGCCTGGCCTTCCACACGGACGTCTCCGACGTCGCCGCGGCGCTCGAAGCCGCGCAGGCCGGTACCGACCCCGGGTTCGTCCTGGTCGACACCCGCAGCACCGAAGCGTGGGACCAGGGCCACATACCCGGCGCCGTCCACCTGCCCACGGCGCAGATACCGCAGCTCGCGGGCACCTTTCTCGACCGGTCCGTGCCCGTCGTCGTCCACTGCTGGGGCCCCGGCTGCAACGGCGCGGTGCGCGCGGCGGCCGCGCTGGCCGGACTCGGCTACCAGGTCAAGGAGATGCTCGGCGGCATCGAGTACTGGATCCGCGAGGGCTTCGGCTACGAGACGGCCGAAGGCCCCGGCCGCCGCGACACCGACGGCCTGACCGCCCCGCTCGGCGCCGCCGCCTGCGGCTGCTGAGCGCCGCCCGCGGCCACCCGGCGGCTGCCGGGCGAGGCGGTCAGGCCGGCAGGCCGCGCAGCTCGTACGCCCACAACTCGCCACGGTCGGCCACCCGCTGGAAGCCGACCCGGGTGAGTACCGCCTGGGACGCGGCGTTCGCCGGCTCCGTGGTGGCCAGGACGAGGTCGACCTCGGGCTGGCCCAGCGCCCACTGGCACAGCGCGCGCGCCGCGTCCGTGGCCCATCCGGCGCCGCGGCCCGACGTGGAGAGGTCGTAGCCGATCTCCACCGCACCGGCGTCCGGCGGCCCGTGGAAGCCGGCGCCGCCCAGCGCGGTGCCGTCCAGCGTCCGCTGGATCGCGAAGACGCCCCAGCCGGGCCGGTAGACCCCGGCCGCGGCCGCGGCGACCGTCATCGAGGCCGCACCGATCGTGCCCTCGCCGGGCACCTCGTCGATCCACGTCAGCCCGGCCGGCTTGCCGTCCGCCAACTGCGCTGCGTCGGGCGGCAGTTGCTCGCGCAACGTCAACCGGCCCTGGGTCAGGACCAGTCGTCCGCCGTCGAGGGAAGCGTGCAGGGTCATCCAGCCGTACCGCCTTGTCGGGGAGTGGAGTTCACGGGTGTGCGGGAGGGGGACGGGCCGCGCCGCGCCCGGGTGGGGCGCGGCGCGGCGCGGGCTACAGCGCGGAGATCTCCGCTACCAGGTCGTCCAGGCCGAGCGAGCCGAGCGACAGCGCCGCCATGTGCCACGCCTTCGCGTCGAAGGCGTCGCCGTGCGCGGTGCGCGCGGCCTCGCGGCCCAGCAGCCAGGCGCGCTCGCCGAGCTTGTAGCCGATCGCCTGGGCGGGAATGCCGAGGTAGCGGATGATCTCGCTGTCGATGAACTCCGGCTGCCTGCCGCTGTGCCGGCCGAAGAACTCCCGCGCCAGCTCAGGGGTCCAGACCTCACCGGGGTGGAAGGGCGAGTCCGCGGGGATCGCCAGTTCCGCGTGCATGCCGATGTCGATGATCACCCGCACCGCGCGCATCATCTGCGCGTCCAGGTAGCCCAGCCGCCGCTCCGGGTCGGAGAGGAAGCCCAGCTCGTCCATCAGCCGCTCGGCGTACAGCGCCCAGCCCTCGGCGTTCGCGCTGACCATGCCGACGCTGGCCTGGTAGCGGGACAGGTCGCCCGCCACGTGCACCCACTGGGCGAGCTGCAGGTGATGCCCGGGCACGCCCTCGTGGTACCAGGTCGAGACCAGGTCGAAGACCGGGAAGCGGGTCCTGCCCATCGTCGGCAGCCACGTGCGGCCCGGCCGGGAGAAGTCCTCGGAGGGCGCGGTGTAGTACGGCGCCGCCGCGCCCCCCGGCGGGGCGATCCGCGCCTCGACCTGCTTGACCCGGTCGGCCAGTTCGAAGTGCGTGCCGTCCAGCGCCTCGATCGCCTCGTCCATCAGCGCCTGGAGCCAGTCCCTGACCTCGTCCACGCCCTCGACGGCCTGGCCGTGCTCGTCGAGGTGCGCCAGCACCTCCCAGGGGTCCTTGCCCGGCAGGATCTTCGCCGCCTCCGCGACCATCTCGCCGTGCAGCCGGTGGTACTCGGACCAGCCGTACGCGTAGGCCTCGTCCAGGTCCAGGTCGGTGCCGTTCCACATCCGCGACCAGGTCGCGTACCGCTCGCGGCCGACGGTCTCCGGGGCGCCCTCGATCCCCGGGGCGTAGGTGTCGCGCAGCCACTCGCGCAGCTCGGTGAAGGCCGCGGTGGCCTCCTCGGCCGCCGTGTCCAGCTCGGCGCGCAGTTCCTCGGGGCCGTCCGCGACCAGCCCGGTGAACCAGCTCGCAGAGCCGTCCGCGCCGGTCCACTCGCCCAGCTGCTGCACCATCGTTGCGGCCTGCCGCGGCCCGCCGGGCAGCTTGCGCGCCAGGCCCTCGGCCAGCGAGGCCCGGAAGCCGGCCAGCGCGGCCGGCGCGGCGCGCAGCCGTCCGGCGATGTCCGCGAAGTGCTCGGGGGTCTCGGTCGGCATCAGCGCGAAGATCTCGCGGATCTGGTGCGCGGGGGAGAAGATGTTGCTCACCGAGCGCAGGTGCTCGTTCGCCGCGTGCACCGCCAGTTCGGCCGTCAGCCGCTCACGCAGCAGCCGCCCGCAGCGCCGCTCCGCGTCGCTGTCCGCGCCCGGCACGGACTCGGACTCGGCGAGCCGGTCCAGGGTGCTGCGGGCCAGCGCGGCCCGCGCGTCGGCTCCGGCCGGCGAGAAGTCGGGCAGCAGCCGGGCCGAGCCGGGAACCCCGAGGTAGGTGCCGAGCAGCGGGTCGAGTGCGATCAGGTCGTCGACGTAGGCGTCGGCGACCTGGCGCGGGAGCGAGGAACTGGTGAGAGTGGACATACAGCCATCCTCGTACGAGATCGGGCCCCGCGTCACCATCACTGTGACGTTGGGACCTGACACCGGCGTGTCGCAGGTCCGCGGTGCTCAGCCCGGCGGGAGCAGCGGGCCGCAGTCCCACTGCTGGAAGATCAGCCGGGTCTCGACCCTGGCCACCTCGGGCCGCGCGGTGAACTCGTCCACCACCAGCCGCTGCAGGTCGCCGGTCCCGGTCACCGCGACCTGCACCAGGAAGTCGTCGGGGCCGGTCAGATGGAACAGCGCGCGGGTCTCCGGCAGCCCGCGGACGCGCTCCACGAAGGGGTCGATGAGGTCCCTGCGGTGCGGCCGCACCTGTACCAGCAGCAGGGCCTCCAGGCCGCGGCCCAGCTTGGCCGGGTCGAGCCGCAGCTGCTGCCCGAGGATGACCCCGCTGCGGCGGAGCCTGGCCACCCGGTCCAGGCACGTCGACGGCGCCACGCCCACCGCCGCGGCCAGGTCGCGGTACGTGGTCCGGGCGTCGTTCTGCAGCAGGCGGAGTATGTGCAGATCGACCGGATCGAGTACGACGGAATCGGACATCGGCCGAACGTAGCACGGGGGTTCGCCTCCAGCGGACGGCCTCCGTTCAGTCTTGACCGTATGGAGACCACACAGCGCAGGGCGCTGGCCACCGAAGCGGTGCACGCCGGCCGCGACGACCTCGCGGCGCTCGGAGTGCACGCCGCACCGCTCGACCTGTCCACCACCTACCCCTCCTACGACAGCAGGGGCGAGGCCCGGCGCATCGACGCCTTCGCCGCCACCGGCGCCCGGCTGGAGGGACCGCCGGTCTACGCCCGGGTCGACAACCCGACCACCGCCCGCTTCGAGACCGCGCTGGCCCGCCTCGAAGGCACCCAGGCAGCGGTCGCCTTCGCCAGCGGCATGGCCGCGCTCAGCGCCTGCCTGCTGGCCAGGTCGGCGCTCGGGCTGCGGCACGTGGTCGCGGTACGCCCGCTGTACGGCTCCAGCGACCACCTGCTCAGCAGCGGGCTGCTCGGCACCGAGGTGACCTGGACCGACCCGGCGGGCATCGCGGACGCGATCCGGCCGGACACCGGCCTGGTCGTGGTCGAGACCCCGGCCAACCCGACGCTGGCCGAGATCGACCTGCGGGCGGTCGCCCACGACTGCGGTTCTGTGCCGCTGCTGGCCGACAACACCTTCGCCACCCCGGTGCTGCAGCGCCCCGCGGAGTCCGGCGCCAGGATCGTGCTGCACAGCGCCACGAAGTACCTGGGCGGCCACGGGGACGTCCTCGGCGGGGCCGTGGCCTGCGACGAGGAGTTCGCCGGTGCGCTGCGCCAGGTGCGCTTCGCCACCGGCGCGGTGCTGCACCCGCTGGCCGGATACCTGCTGCTGCGGGGCCTGGCCACGCTGCCGGTACGGATACGGGCCGCGTCCGCGACCGCCGCGCTGCTCGCCGCCCGGCTGGCCGCCGACCCCCGGGTGAGCGCGGTGCACTACCCGCGGATCGGCGGCGCGATGGTGTCCTTCGAGGTGCGCGGCGATCCGCACGCGGTGATCGCCGGGGTACGCCTGATCACCCCTGCGGTCAGCCTCGGCAGCGTCGACACGCTGATCCAGCACCCCGCCTCGATCAGCCACCGCGTCGTACCCGCGGACGCGCGGGCCGGCGGCGGTGTCAACGAGCAGCTGCTCCGCATGTCGGTGGGCCTTGAGGACGAGGCCGACCTCTGGTCCGACCTGGACGCGGCGCTGGCTTCGGCGTAGCCCCTGGGGTACCCACGCCCCCTCCCGGGACCTTCCCCCGGTGGCGGGTCGCGCAGTTCCTCGCGCCCCTGATGCCTTGCCCTCTTCCGTAGAGGGTGAGCGTTTTCAGGGGTGCGGGGAAGTACGCGCCAAGCCCGGACGCCGGGAAAGAAGCACCGCCATAGCAAAGTGGTACCCACCCCACCGGCGCGGCCCGCGCGGGCTAGTGGCGCTCGGCCACCCACGGAAGGCTCGCCGCCGACGGCGACGCCGCCGTCGGGAGGCTCGCCGTGATGACGAGCGTCCCGTCCTCGACCTGGTAGTCGAGCGGGAGCCCCAGCTCCCGCATCGTCGCCACCATCCCGGTGTTCGTCGCGCGGGTCACCGCGTACACGCTGTCGCGCCCGGCCTCCGCCGCCAGCTCGACCAGCTTGCGCAGCAGCACCGCTCCGATGCCTCGGCGCTGCCACCCGTCCTCGACAAGCAGCGAGACCTCGTTCTCGTCGCCGTCCCACAGCAGGTGGCCGAGCGCCACCAACCGGCCGGAGGCGGTCTCGACGGCCAGCGACTGGCCGAAGCGCGGGCTGAGCAGGTGGCCGAGGTAGCGGTCGGCGTCCTCGACAGGACCGTGGTACCGCAGCGCCAGCGTGTCGGCCGAGCACCGCTCGTGCATCGCCAGCGCCGCCGCACTGTCCTCGGGTCCTGCCCTGCGCACCGTCAGCTCGTTGCCCTCGGGCAGCGTCACGACGTGGCGGCTCCCCGGCATCCGAACCCCGAGCCTGGCGTCCAGCTCCACCAGGGCGCGCGCCCTGGCGAACTCGGTCGGCGTGAAGGGCAGATGGTCGCGCTGCACGGTGATCGTGCCGCCCGACGGGTCACGCAGCCGCATCACCGTGTCCAGCAGCGCGTCCTGCGCAGGGCCGCCTTCCCCGTCGGCGGGTGCGGGGGTGGACCTGATGGTGCAGCGGCCGAACAACTCCCGCAGCGCCAGGGGGAGTTCCGCCGCGTCCAGCGCGGTGCGGGTGGCCAGGGTGAGCATCCGGGTCGGGGTGTCGACCAGGTCGTGCGCGTCGGCCCGCTCCAGCCAGGTGTCGGTGCCGCCCGCGTCGGCGACGGTCATCACCAGCGCCGCGGCCGGCAGTGCCGCCGGCGCCCGCAGCAGGAACTCGTCGACGGTGCCCTCGGCCAGCGGGTGCGTCTGCAGCGTGACGATGTCCACGCGGCTGCCGGCCAGTGCCGTGCACACCGCCCCGAGGCTTCCCGGGGCGTCCCGCACGGTGGTGCGCAGCCGCCACAGGGCCGGCTCGGTGTCCGGACCGGTGTCCCCGGCGGCTACGGCCGGGGCGGCGGCGGCCGCGGCCGCCGCCCGCCCGGAGCGGCGCGTCCACCACAGGTGCACCGCGGCAGCGGCGAGCAGCGCCGCGGCCGACGTCATGAGCAGTAACCCGCCGTCGGGTCCGTCGTTCACCAGGTCGGCGATGAGGTCGGCAGTGGCCATCGCGGTGAAGAGCGCGGCCACTTCGGTGAGGTCGCGGCCCCAGTGTCGGCGCCGGGTTGCGGCCCGAACAGGGGCCACGGGAGTCGTATGAGGCATACGTCTAGAATGGCGAAGCCGTGTTGCGTGATCACGAACATGCCGTGACCAGACGGTAAAGGACGCATCTTCTCGGTTAACTTACCTTTTCACCGTCTTAACCGTCCGTTGCCGGTACGAAACCGACCACCGCACGCCCGCCGCCCGCACCGGGGCGCGGAACCGTGGTCAACTACGGCCCACGCCCCCTACGATGGCCCGACCTCGCCCCTCCCGCGGACCAGTGCCGCCCTACCCGCGCCGCACCACCCCCACCGGCGCTGCGACGATGACTGCCGAACAGACACCGCACACTTTCCAGGTCGACCTCCGCGGCCTGGTGGACCTGCTGTCCCACCACCTCTACTCCAGCCCACGGGTCTATCTGCGCGAACTGCTGCAGAACGGTGTCGACGCCGTCACCGCGCGCCGCGCCGAGGACCCGGCGGCGCCGCCCGGCCAGGTCCTGCTGCACACCGAGCCCGGCGGACTGAGGGTGGAGGACTCTGGCATCGGCCTGACCGAGTCCGACGTGCACAGCCTGCTCGCCACCATCGGCCGCAGCTCCAAGCGCGACGGGCTGGAGTCGGCCAGGGCCGACTTCCTGGGCCAGTTCGGCATCGGGCTGCTGGCCTGCTTCGTGGTCGCCGACACCATCAGGGTGGTCAGCCGCTCCGCCCGTACGCCCGAGGCGCCGCCGGTCGAGTGGACCGCGCGCGACGACGGCTCGTACACCGTGCGCACCCTGCCCGACGACGCCCGCCCTGAGCCCGGCACCACCGTCCACCTCCGTGCGCGGCCCGGCTCCGACGAGTGGTTCGGCTCCGCCCGGGTCACCGAACTGGCCAGGGACTTCGGCGCGTTGCTGCCCTATGATGTGCAGGTCGACGGCACCGCCGTCACCGAGCGCCCGCCGGTGTGGGACCGCGCCCACTCCGGTCCCGGTGCCCGCCGGGTGGAGCTCTCCCGGTACTGCCAGCGGCAGTTCGGCTTCCTGCCGCTCGACTGCATCGACCTCGACGTGCCGGTCGCCGGCGTCCGCGGTGTCGCGTACGTGCTGCCGTCCGCGGTCAGCCCCGCCCAGCGGGCCGGCCACCGGGTGCACCTCAAGGGCATGCTGCTCACCGACCAGGCCACCGAACTCCTGCCGGAATGGGCGTTCTTCGTCCGCTGCGTCATCGACACCGACAGCCTGCGCCCCACCGCGTCCCGCGAGCACCTCTACGCCGACGAGACGCTGGCCGCCGTCCGCGACGCCCTCGGCGACCGGATCAAGGAGTGGATGACGGCACTCGCCGCCGCCGAGCCGGAACGCCTCGGCCATTTCCTGTCGGTGCACCACCTCGGCGTCAAGACCCTCGCCCGGCACGACCCGGCGCTGCTGCGGGTGATGCTGCCCTGGCTGCCGTTCGAGACCACGCAGGGGCAGCTGCCGCTCGACGAGTTCGCCGACCGGCACCCCGTCGTGCACTTCACCCGCACCGTCGAGGAGTTCCGCCAGGTCGCCGGGATCGCCGCGGCCCAGGGCATCGGCGTGGTCAACGGCGGCTACACCTACGACGCCGACCTGGTCGAGATGCTGCCGCTGGTCAAGGCCGGCGCGCAGGTCGCCGAACTCGACGCCGACACCGTCACCGCGCACCTCGACACCGTAGACCCGGCACAGGAACTGGCGCTGGCCGGCTTCCTCGCCGCCGCCCGCGCCGCCCTCGACCCGCTCGGCTGCGACGTCGTCCTGCGGTCCTTCCACCCGATGACGGTGCCCGCACTGCACCTCGACGACCGCGCCGCCCGGCACGAACGCGCCCGCGAGGAGGCCCAGGAGCAGGCCGACGACCTGTGGGCAGGCATCCTCGGCTCGCTGCGCGGCAACGCCCCCCGCGCCCGCCTGGTGCTCAACCAGCTCAACCCGCTGGTCCGCAGGATCGGCTCCCTCGCCTCGGGCGAGCTGGCCGGCACCGCCGTCGAGGCGCTCTACGGCCAGGCCCTGCTGATGTCCCAGCGCCCGCTGCGCCCGGCCGACACCGCCCTGCTCAACCGGGCGTTCCTCGACCTGCTGCGATGGGCCGCGGACCACACCGCCGCCGACACCCCCGGCCGCACCGCGGACCAGGACGGCGACCGCGACGGCCGGCGGGAGGACGGACGGTGACCGACGGGACCCCGCGCGGCGTCGACGAGATACGCCGGGCGATCGACGAGAACCGGGCCGAGCCCGAGGGCGCCGCACGCAACGCCCGCGCCGAACGCCTCACCGAGGAGGCGGAACGCGCCGGCGACCGCCCGCTGCTCATCGACGCGCTGTTCAACCTGCTGGTCGCGTACAACTACAGCTCGGAGTCCGACAAGAAGTTCGTGCCCTTCGCCAGGGCACTGACGATGTGGGACCAGGACCCCGCCGACTTCGACGAGTTCGCCGCCCACAGCCTGCACTGGTACTTCAAGTGGGTCTCCAGCGGCATGCTCGATCAGCCGCACATCCCGCTCGCCGCCATCGAGAAGTGGCAGGGCGAGATGGCGCACCGCTACCGGCTCGCCGGCTACTCCGAACGGGCCGTGCGGCAGGGCGAGTTCCGTATCGCCCGGCACATCGGCGACCAGCCGCGGGCCGAACAGGCCTACGCGGCCTGGCAGTCCGCCGACCGCGACCGGATGAGCGACTGCCACGCCTGCGAACTCCACCTCCAGGGCGCCTGGCAGGCGCACCTCGGCCAGGACGCGGAGGCGCTGGAGAGCTGGCGGCCGGTGCTGGGCGGCGAGTTGACCTGCGCCCACGAGCCGCACGCGGTGCTCGCCAGCTCGCTGCTGCCGCTGCTGCGGCTCGGCAGGACAGACGAGGCCCGCGCCCACCACCTGCGCGGCTACCGCATGGTGCGCACCATGGAGAGCATGCGCGCCTCGGTCGCCCAGCACATCGAGTTCTGCGCGCTCACCGGCAACGAGGCCCGCGGCCTGGAGATCCTCGCCCAGCACGCCGCGTACTTCACCGCCACTGGCGACCCCGACAGCCTGATGGACTACCTCTCCGCCACCGCGCTGCTCACCGCCCGGCTGCGCGCACTCGGCCACGCCGAGCAGCAACTCCCCGGCCCTGACGGCACCTTGTGGACCGCGGCCGCACTGCACGAGCACGCGGCGGCCCAGGCGCTGGACCTGGCAGGCCGGTTCGACCGGCGCAACGGCACCGGCACGGTCTCCGCGGCCGTCCGCGAGCGGATGGCCCGCGGCCCGCTCCTCGCCGCGCTCCCGCTGGGCGTCCGCGCCCCCCGGCTGACGGCGACGGCCACCACCGACCCCGAGACGGCACCCGCGGCCGGGTCGCCCGAGCCCGACGTGGCCGCGCTCGTCGCGGAGGCGCGGCGGCTCACCGAGAGCGGCAGCCCGCACGCCCAGGCCGCCTGGGCCGCCGTGGACGGTGCCGCCGACGCCACCGGCACCCCGCTCGACGCCGGGACCCGCGCCGAGGTCGCCGACCACGCGGGCATGGCCGCCGTCGAGGAACCCGAGCGGTCCGCCGCGCTGTTCGCCCGCGCCGCCGAGCTGTTCGAGGAGGCGGACGCGCCGGGCGAGGCCGCCGCCTGCCGGGCGCGCGGCGGTCACGCCCGCGTGCTGGCCGGCGACACCGCGGGCGGCCTGGCCGCCGTCGAGGAGCAGTGCGCCCTGCTGCGTATCCTCCAGGCCGAAGGCCACGCGTCCGTACGGCAGTTGACCGGAGCCCTGCTGCTGCGCAGCCGCGCCCTGGTGCAGTGCGCGAGGGACGCCGACGTCAGGGACCAGGCGCTGGCCGCGGCTGCGGAGCAGGCGGCGGAGGCCGCCGAGCTGTGCGAACGGCACCCGGGTGACCCCAGGTTGGCCGCCAGGCAGGCCGACGCCACCGCCATGCTCGGCCGGTTCGCCGCGGGCCGCGGCGACCACGACGCGGCGATCGGACTGCTCACCCGGGCCGCCGGGCTCTACCACCTGGCCGAGCGCCCCTGGTACGCCGCCGACCCCGAGAGCGTGCTGGCCGAGCTGTCGCTGCGGCACGGCGAGCCGGCGGACACCGTACGCCACGGGCTCGCCGCCCTCGACCACGGTGGCGACCTGCTGGAACCCCCGCACCGCGCCCACCTGCACCTGCTGGTCGCCCAGGCGTCCAGCACCCTCGGCGACCACGAGGCGGCGGCGGACCACGCCCTCGACGCGAGCCAGTGGGCCGACCAGGCGGGCGACAGTGACGGCAGCGGGGCCACCGCCCGGCTGGTCTTCGGCGGCGCCCTGCGCCACCTGGGCCGCACCGCGGAGGCCGTCGCCGTCCTCGAATCGGTCCTGCCCGACCTCGTCCGCGGCCACGGCGAGGGCGACGTCGTCCAGGCCAGGTGGTGGCTCGCCGAGTGCCAACTCGACCTCGGCGAAGCCCGCGAGGCCGCCGAGCAGTTCCTGCTGGCCGCCGGGATCGCCGAGGGCTGGGAGGACCCGCACGACCACGCGATGCTCGCCCACCTCGCGGCCGACGCCCTCAGCAGGGCCCCCGGGCTCACCGGCGAGGCGGTCAGCGCGTACGCGCGCGCCGAGGAGCTGTGGCGGGGGATCGGCGACCCGCACGCGGTCATCCGTACGCAACGCGCCCGCGGCTGGCTCGAACTGCGGTCCGGCCGCGGCGGACCGGCCGCCGCACGGCCGCTGATGGACGCCGCCGTCGAGACCGCGAGCAGCGCGCTGGCCGCGGCGCCCGCCGGCAGCGACGCCGCCGTCGGGCTGCGTGTGGACCTCGCCGACAGCTACCGGCAGACCGCGGAGTTGCTCGTCCACGCCTGCGACGGCCCCCCGGCGGAGGACCCGTCGGCCGTCCCCGCCTACGACGAGGCCGTGGTGCTCGCCGACCTGGCGGCCGCGGCCCTCGAACCCCTGGGCGGCACCGGCCGCGACCGGCGCACCGCCGCGACACTGCTGGCCGGCTGGCTCGAACTCGACCTGGCCCGCACCGAGTCCGCCGCGGCCCGCGCCCGGTCGGTCACCGCGGAGTACGCCGACGTGGCGGGCCGGGTGCCCGAGCAGCGCCGGGACGAGGCGGCCTCCCTGCTGGAGTCCGCCCGCGGGTCCTGACGGCGCGGCGCTCAGGACCCGGCGAGGTCGGTGCAGTAGGCGACGGTGGCGTCGTCCGGTGCCACCGAGTGCAGCGCTTCCGCCTGCCGGACCCGCTCGATGAGCGCGCCGGGGCCGTCCGACTCCAGGCCGGCCAGCACCGCCGGCCAGGCCGCGAGCCGGAAGCGGTCCTCGACGCGGCTGGCCCCGTTGCTGAGCAGCGCGGCGGCGGTCAGCGCGGCCACCGGGCAGCTGCCGGTGACCGCCTCGTCCGCCGCCCGCGGGTCGTCCTTGGCCACCCAGAAGCCGCCAGGGCCGTTGCGGTGGGAGCGCAACTCGCCCAGGACGCGGCGGTATTCATCGCTGCCCTCGCCCGCGGCACGCAGCGCCGGCTCGTAGGACCCGCTGATGACAACTTCGCGGAGGTCGCGGACGACCAGCGGTTCCGCGCCGGCTCTGCCGAGCACCAGGACGCAGTCGCCGAGCACCAGGTACTCGGCGAGGCCGTCCGCGATCCGCAGCACGGCCACCGTCGCGGACGGGCTGATGGGGTCGGCGACGTCGCAGGTGTCCCGGTGCAGGTCGGTCACGTGCGTGACGGCCTCGGCGAGCAGCGCGGTCAGGCCGCGGTCGGGCGCGAGCGCCAGCAGGCCGAGCAGGCTGCCTCCGAGGTGGCCGGCGTACCAGGCCACGCCGTGCCGGCAGGTCGACTCGGAGCCGGGGATGCCCGCGCCGTCGACCAGCACCGCGGCGCCCGGCACGGCGCCGGTGAAGTCCTCGTTACGGCGGCCGGCCCGTTTCGCCGCCGTCGCCATCGCCACCCGCATGTGCCGCTCCCGGCCCTCCGCCCGTCAGGCGCCGGGCTCGCGGACGTGGACGTGGCCCGCCTCGGGGAACTTCGGCGGGTGCGGCGCGAGCTCCTCCCGCAGCGGGAAGCCGCACTTCGCCGCCACCCGGCAGGAGGCCGCGTTGCCGACCGCGTGCAGCAGCTCCAGCCGGGCCAGCGCAGGACCGCCTGTGCCGCCGTCCAGCGCCCACCGGGCCACCGCGTCCACCGCCAGGGGTGCGACGCCCCGGCCGCGTACTGCCGCCGCCGTCCAGTAGCCGATCTCCGCCGAGGCCGCCTCCGCGGTCTTTCGCTTGACCGTCACGTGCGCCACGGGCCGCGTGCCGCCCTGCTCGACGACCGCGAAGCTGTAGCGCAGCCCGGCCTGCCAGGACTCGGCCTGCCACGTGATCCACCGGCCGGCCGCCTCCGTGCCGTCCAGGGTGGTCATCAGCCAGCGCCGCATGCCGGCGTCCCGGTGCTCGTCCGCCAGCACCGCCGCGTCGTCCGCCGCCCACGGGCGCAGCAGCAGCCCCGGCCTGCCGTCCCGCGCGGGGACGGCGAGTTCGACGGTCATCTGCCGGCCTCCCTTGCCTCGCAGGACAATCTACGGGCCGTGCGTACCGGCTGCGGCACCAGGAGGCGTATCGCGCGGGTGATCGCCTCCGGGGGCAGATGCGCGTAGCCCACCACCAGCCTGACCCGGTCGTCGGCGGCGGTGTGCGGCCCCGCGGAGGTGCGGTAGTGCGACAGCGGCCGGACGGTGACGCCCGCCGCGGCCGCGGCGGCCAGGAAGCGCGGCTCGGGACCGTAGCGCTCGGGGAGGGTGACGATCGCGTGCAGCCCGGCCGCGATGCCGCTCACCTCGGCGCCGGGCGCGTACCGCGCGAGCGCGGCGACCAGCGCGTCCCTGCGCGCCCGGTACAGCCGCTGGCAGCGCCGCAGCTGGCGGTCGTACGCGCCGCAGGCCAGGAAGTCGGCGAGCACCGCCTGCTCGACCACCGAGTGCCCCAGGTCCATCGTCCGCTTGCGCTCCGCCGCCTCGGCGACCAGGTCGGGCGGCCCGACCAGCCACCCCAGTCGCAGCCCGGGCGCCAGCGACTTGCTCGCGGATCCGGTGTAGACGAGGTGCCCGGGCGCCAGGCCCTGCAGGGCGCCCACCGGCTGCCGGTCGTAGCGGAAGTCGCCGTCGTAGTCGTCCTCGACGACCACACCGCCGCTGTCCCGCGCCCAGCCGGCCAGTGCGGACCGCCGGGCGGCGGAGTAGGCCACCCCTGAGGGGAACTGGTGGCAGGGCGTGACGACCGCGGACCGTACGCCGCTCGCGGCCAGCGCCGCCACCGACAGCCCCTCAGCGTCCACCGGGACGGGTACGGCGGTCAGACCGGTCGCCGCGAGCAGCCGGATGTGCTCGGGGCTGCCGGGGTCCTCGACGGCGGTCGTCCGCTGTCCGCGGGCGTGCAGCACCATCCCGACCAGGGTGTGCGCCTGGGCCACCCCCGAGGTGACCATCACCTGGTCGGGCTCGGCGGCCACCCCGCGCCGCCGGGCGAGCAGCGCGGCGAGCGCCGCCCGCAGCTCCGGCAGGCCGCGCGGGTCGGGGTAGCCGAGGGCGCGGTGCGGCAGCGCGGTCATCGCCCGGCGGTACGCGGCCGACCAGGCCGCCCGCGGGAAGAGGGCGAGGTCCGGCAGGCCGGGGCGCAGGTCGTCGGGGCCGCCGCGGTCGTCGGCGGCGAAGGTGGCCGCGGCCCGCGGCGGCTCCTGCCGCCCGTCGGCCACCCAGGTGCCCGCGCCCTGCCGGCTGATCAGGTAGCCCTCGGCGGTGAGTTGCGCGTAGGCGTCGGTCACCAGCCCCCGGGACACCCCGAGATCGGCGGCCAGCTCCCGGCTCGACGGCAGCTGCGTCCCGGCTCCCAGCCGCCCGGCCCGCACGGCCTCCCGCAGCCCCGCCTCCAGCCCCCGCCCTTTGCCCCGTCCCTGCCCCACACCCCCGTCCACCAGCACTTCCCACGCCACTTCGGCCCCCGGCTGAGGGGCCGGCCGGGGGAGGGGCGTTCCACTGGTCCGGTTTTCTGCCATGGGATTGGACCTTAAACCGGACCACTCCCGCTCCCTAGCGTGGCCGCATGATCTCCTCCTCACACCGTGCCGGGATGCTCTTCGCCGCCCTCGCCTGCGTCCTGGTCGGGGCGTCCTTCACCGCGGGAGGCGCGCTGGTCGGGTACCCGCACGCCGGCGGGCAGGCCGTCCGCTACGGCGTCGCCTGCCTGCTGCTGGCGTGGCCCGCGCGGCGGGCCGGGGGGTGGGCGCGGCTGCGGGCGCTGAGGGTCCGGCAGTGGGCGCTGGCGGCGGGGGTCGCCGGCGTCGGGATGGTCGGGTTCAACCTCTCCGTGCTGGCCGCCGAGCGCACCGCGCAACCCGCCGTGCCGGGAGTCCTGGTCGGCTGCGCGCCGGTCGTGGTGGCGGTCCTGGTGCCGCTCGTGGCGGGGCGGCGGCCGACCCGGGCCGGAACGGCGGGCGCGGTCGTGGTCGCGGCCGGCGCCTTCGTCGTCCAGGGGTGGGGCGGTACGGACGCGTCCGGGCTGCTGTGGTCGGTGGCGGCGCTCGGCGGCGAGGTGGGCTTCGCGCTGCTCGCCGCGCCCCTGGTGGCCCCGCTGGGGCCGCTGACGCTGTCCGCCTGCGTGTGCGGGCTGGCCGCCGCGGAGGCCGCCGTCCTCGGCGCGGTCCAGGACGGCCGGGCGGCGCTGCGCGTACCGGACGGGGCGGAGGCGGCGGCCCTGGGCTGGCAGGCGGTCGTGGCCACCGTCATCGGCTTCGTGTGCTGGTACGCCGGCATGCAGCGGCTCGGCGCGGAACGCGCCACCCTCTTCTCCGGACTGATCCCGGTGTCGGCCGCGCTGACCGCGCCGCTGGTCGCGCTCGGCACCTTCGGCGCCGCCCAACTCACCGGCAGCGCCCTGGTCGCCGCGGGCGTCGCGGTCGGCGCGAGCCGCCGCCCGGCGCGTACGGGGCGGCAGCCCGAGCCGGTCGCGGAGCCGGCCGGGCCGCCGGTCCGGCCGGCCCCCGTACGCCAGTGAGAACGACTCGGGGGAATTGTCCGGCGGCGGGAACTCCGGTGGGTTGGGGGGAGTTGTGTCAGTACGGGCCGGTGCGCGGCATCGGTCCGGCCAACTGCCCCGACCGGGCGCCCCCGTCTCGGTCGGGGCGCCGCGGCCGCACCACGTCTGCCCGCCCCTCCTCGGGCGGGCGCGGCGCGGGAGCGGCCACGGGCTCCCGCACCCCCCCGCCCGCCGCTGCTACTTCACGCCCAGCACCTGCTGCAGCGGGTCGATGGCGAAGTAGGCCAGGAAGCAGACCGACACACCCCACACCAGCGGGTGGATCTCCCGGACCTTGCCCAGCGCCAGCTTGATGGCGACGAAGGACAGGAAGCCCGCCCCGATGCCGTTGGTGATGCTGTAGGTGAAGGGCATCGTGGCGATGGTCAGGAAGGCCGGGATCGCGATGTCGTACTGCGTCCAGTCGATGTTGCGGACCTGCGCCATCAGCAGGAAGCCGACCGCGACCAGCGCCGGCGCCGCCGCCTGCGAGGGCACGACCGCCGCCAGCGGCGACAGGAAGAGCGCCACCGCGAAGAGCGCGCCGGTCACGACGCTGGCGAGCCCGGTGCGCGCGCCCTCGCCGACGCCCGCGGCGGACTCGACGTAGGCGGTGTTGGACGACGCGGACGCCGCACCGCCCGCGACGGCGGCGGCGCCGTCGATGAAGAGCACCCGCCCGATGTTCGGTACGCGGCCCTGCTCGTCGAGCAGCCCCGCCTCGCTGGAGATGCCGACGATCGTGCCCATGGCGTCGAAGAAGTCGGACAGCACGAGCGTGAAGACGAACAGCGAGGCCGTCACCACCCCCGCCTCGGAGAAGCCGCCGAAGAGGCTGAAGTGGCCGATCAGCCCGAAGTCCGGGCTGGCGACGATGTCGTCGGGCACCTTGGGCGCGGTCAGGCCCCACGCGCCGGCCGGCAGGTCGGCGATCTCGTTGACGATGATCGCCACCACCGTCATCACCACGATGCTGATCAGGATCGCGCCCTTGACCCGGCGGGCCACCAGCGCCACCGTCAGCAGCACCCCGAGGCAGAACACCAGCACCGGCCAGCCGGTCAGGGTGCCGGTGCCGCCGAGCTGCACCGGCACTGTCGTCTTGGCCGCGTCGGGGATGCGGCTGGCGAAACCGGCGTCGATGAAGCCGATGAAGGCGATGAACAGGCCGATGCCGACGCTGATCGCCTGCTTGATCGGCAGCGGGATGGCGTTCATGATCGCCTCGCGCAGCCCGGTGGCGACCAGGACGCAGATCAGCAGCCCTTCGAGGACGACCAGCCCCATCGCGTCCGGCCAGCTCATCTTGGGTGCGAGCTGGAAGGCGACCACGGCGTTCAGTCCGAGCCCGGCCGCCACCGCCAGCGGCAGGTTGCCGCCGACGCCCATGATCGCGGTCATCACCGCGGCCACCAGCGCGGTGGCGGTGACCAGTTGGGTGGTCGACAGGTGGTGCCCGAACTTGTCCGTCGCACCGGAGAGGATGATCGGGTTGAGCACGAGGATGTACGCCATCGTGAAGAAGGTGGCGAAACCTCCGCGTATCTCCCGTCCCGGTGTCGAACCGCGTTCCGATATACGGAAGTAGCGGTCCAGCGCGTTGCCTCCGGGCGGCGGTGCGGACACCGGCTTCTCGGTGTCCACGACGGGTCCTGGCATGGTGCTCCTCTGGTTGTGCGAACCGGTGCTGCGGCCTCGCCGCGTACGTGCTCCGCGGGCGGAGCACACGGATTGTCCTCGCCTGCGGGTCCTGGCGGGTTTCCGCGGCGTTACCCGGTATCACCGTCGGGTTTCGGCCATGGTCAGGTCAACACTTGCGACGGCGGCGGTACGGACACGAACTGCCGCGCACGGCACCCCGCAGGCGCGGCGGCCGCGCCCGCCCGGCGGCTGGACAGCGCCCCCCGCCCTCCGCTGGGATGGGCAGGTGAGCGACGAGATCCGCACCGGGCCGCGATCGGCCGCCGCCGAGACCTTCGAACGGCACCGGCCGGTGATGACGGGCGTCGCCTACCGGATGCTCGGCCGCTTCGCCGACGCCGAGGACGTCGTCCAGGAGGCGTGGCTGCGCTGGGCGGACACCGACCGCAGCCAGGTGCGCGAACCGCGGGCCTTCCTGGTCCGCACCACCACCCGGCTGGCCATCGACCGGCTGCGGCACGTCCAGTCCCGCCGCGAGGCCTACGTCGGCGAGTGGCTGCCGGAACCGCTCACCACCGACGCCGGGGCCGGCGCCGAGGAGCACGTCCTGCTGGCCGAGACGGTCTCGCTCGCCATGCTCGTCCTGCTCGAATCCCTCTCCCCGCTGGAACGCGCGGTGTTCGTCCTGCGCGAGGCCTTCGGCTACCGCTACGCCGAGATCGCCGCGATCCTGGACCGGGCCGAGCCCGCCGTCCGGCAGCTCGCCGGCCGCGCCCGACGGCATGTGGAGGCCCGCGAGCAGCGCTTCGACGCCGACCCGGAAGTCAGCGCCCGGCTCACCGAGCGCTTCCTGGCCGCCTGCACCGGCGGCGACCTGGACGGCCTGCTGGCGCTGCTCGCCCCCGACGTCCGGCTCATCGGCGACGGCGGCGGAGTGCAGAAGGCGCCGCGCCGCATCCTGGCGTCCGCCGCCGACGTCGGCCGCTTCCTGCACGCCATCTCCGACGACGTCCCGCCGGCCATGGGCGTCGCCTTCCGCGAGGTCAACGGGGCGCCGGCGGTCGTCATCACCTCGTACGGCAGGCCGCACACCGTGGTGTCCCTGGAGACCAGGGACGGCCGGATCGCCTGCGTCTACCTGCTGACCAACCCCGGCAAGCTCACCGGCATCCGATGACCCGTCGGGACGGCGGGGACGGCGGGGACTAGAGGCCGCCGGCGATCCGCAGCACCGCGCCGGTGGTGTACGACGCCTCGGGCGACAGCAGCCAGGCCACCGCGCCCGCGATCTCCTCGGGCTGGCCGGGGCGCCGCATCGGCACCCGCTCGGGGTTGCGCCACGGCCGCTGCGGGTCGCCCATCGCGGCGTGGATGTCGGTGACCACCATCCCCGGCTGCACCGAGTTGACCCGCACCCCGTCGGGACCCAGCTCCTTGGACAGCCCCACGGTCAGCGCGTCCACCGCGGACTTGCTCGCCGCGTAGTGCACGTACTCGCCGGGGCTGCCCAACGTGGCGCCGCCCGAGGAGATGTTCACGATCGCGCCGCCGTCGCCGCCGTAGCGGGTGGACATCTCCAGCGCCGCGCGCCGGGCGCACAGCAGGGCGCCCATCAGGTTGACGTCCACCACCCGGCGCATCACCTCGACCGGCGTCTCGGTGAAGCGGCCGAGCGGACCGGTGATCCCGGCGTTGTTCACCAGCCCGGTGACCGGCCCCAGGTCCTCCTTGACCGCGTCGAAGAACGCGTCGACCTGGCCCGCGTCGCTGGTGTCGACCTGGAAGAGCAGGCACTCGCCGCCCTCTTCGCGGATGCGCCGGGCGACGTCCTCGGCCGCGTCCTTGGCGCGCTCGTAGCCGATGCCGACGCGGTGCCCCGCGGCCGCCAGGCGTACGGCCACCGCCGCCCCGATACCGCGGCTCCCGCCGGTGACCAGCGTGACCTCGCCCATCGACCTTCCGCCTTTCGTGCACTGGCTGCCGCCGTCCCCGTGCGCGGCAGCTCGATGATCACGCACGCTACCGCATTGGTCTTGACCAAGCTCGGCGCCCGGCTCTATCGTCCCTAGTAGTGCAAGGACCTTTAATAAAGACTGGTTAGGAAACAAGGCTGAACAAGCCTTGAGCTGATTGCGAGGACAGGGTGGGGACCACGCAGCTCGAATCGGTGCCTGAGCCGAAGTACTGGCACCTCAAGACCGTGCTGAACGACGCCCTCGACTCGGAGTTCGAGGTCGGTGAGATCCTGCCGAACGAGCGGGACCTCGCCGCCCGCTTCGGTGTCGCGCGGGCGACGCTCCGCCAGGCGCTCGAACAGCTGGAGCTCGAAGGCCGGCTGCAGCGCCGCCGCGGTGTCGGCACCACGGTGGCCCCGCCGCGCATGGGCGTGTCGGTCGGCCCGTCGGCCAACGCCTGGCCCGGTGCCGGCCGCGACTCCTGGGAGACCGTCGGCTGCGTCGAGGCCGTCGCGCCCGCCGCGATCGCCGCCCTGCTCGGCACCGGCCGCGACCAGGCCGTGCACACCATCCGCCGGGTGCGGGTGATGCGCGGCCAGCCGGTCGCCGCCGAGCTGCTGTACGTACCGCCGGCGTCCGTACCCGGCCTGCCGGGCGACCTGTCGCCCGCCGCCCACGCGCCCGCCGTGCTGCGCGAGCTGCACGCCCTGGAGCTGGAGGGCGAGGACCGCGCCGTCGAGCTGGGCTCGGCCCGCGCCGACGACGCCAAGCAGCTGGACCGGCTGCCCGGGGCGCCCGTGCTGGTCGTCACCTCGCGCTACTACACCGGCGGGCGGGTGGCCGCCGCGTCGGTCTCCACCTACCGCGCCGACACCTGCCGGCTGACCTTCGGCGACGCCGGCGCGTTCGAGGTCACCCACCACCAGCAGGACACCCGCCAGGCCTCCTGACCCGGCAGCCCGCTCACGCGGCAAGGCCCGCCCCGGCGACCGGGGCGGGCCTTGTCCGCAGCGCCGTCAGCGCCGCTGCATCGACGTCTGCTCCACCGCGAAGAGCTGCTCCTCGACATGGTCCAGCGCCAGCCGCAGCGCCCCGGTGGCGATGGCCTCCTGGCCCAGCGCGGACAGCGTCACCTTCGGCGCCCGCAGGCAGTAGCGGGCCAGCTCGGCCTGCAGCGGCTCCAGCACACCGTCGAGGCCCGCGGCCCAGCCGCCGATCACCACCAGCTCGGGATCGATCGCCAGCACCAGCGCGGCCACGTCGTGCACCAGCCGCCGCAGGAAGCGCTCCACGGCGTCCTTGGCCTGCACGTCACCCTGCTTGGCCAGCGCGAAGACCCGCTCCACGGCGGGCTCGTCCAGCGGGTGCAGCGGCTCGCCCGTGGTGGACAGCAGATGTTCGGGGGTGACGTCGCGGCCCAGCAGGTGCAGCGCGCCGATCTCGCCTGCGGCGCCGCCGAAGCCGCGGTGCAGCCGCCCGCCGATCAGCGAGCCGGCCCCCGGGCTGAGCCCGGCCAGGACGAAGACCACGTCGTCGGTGCCGACCGCGACGCCCTTCCAGTGCTCGGCGACCGCGGCGACGTTCGCGTCGTTCTCCACCAGCACCGGACATCGGAAGGAACGCTGAAGCCGCTCGCCCAGCGGCAGCCCGGTCCAGCCGGGCAGCGCCGTGCTCAGCCGCACCTCGCCGTGCGCCTCCACGATGCCGGGGCTGCCCACACCGACCGCCCACAGCGTGCTGCGCGCCACCCCGGCCTTGCGCAGCAGCTCCGCGACCGTGCCGCGGACCCGTTCGAGCCGGTCGTCCGCGGAGGCCGCCTCGTCCACGTCGCGGCCGTGCGAGCCCAGTACCTGGCCGCTGAGGTCGGACAGCACCACCCGCACCTGGTGCGCGCCGATCTCGATTCCGAGCAGGTGCCCGGCCTCCGCGTGGAAGCGGAACCGCCGGGCGGGCCTGCCCTGCTTGCGCGCGTCGCCGGCCTCGGGGCCGACCTCCACCACCAGGTCGGACTCGGTCAGCCCCTCGATGACGCCCTCGACGGTGGGCCGGGACAGGCCGGTGCTGTGGACCAGCTCGGTGAGGGTGGGGGTCTGCGCCCCGCGCAGGGCATCCAGGACGACCGCGGAGTTGATCCGCCTGAGCAGGGACGGGTCCCCGCCGGTGAGTCGCCCCACGTATGTCCTCCCAGACTGTGCCTGTGTGTGGCGGATCGTACCCGGCCAGGGGCCTCGCGGCGAGTGCGGTCCCGTTACGTTTGTGCGGCATCGCCGCCGGTCCCGCCGGCCGGCCCGCACGGCCCGTGCTGACGGCCCGTCAGCCAGCCTGTTCCGGCAGGTCGAAGGCGGCCGTACGCAGCCGGGCGAACTCCTCGGCCAGCGCCGCGGGCGTCCAGTGCGCGTTCAGCCCGCTGGGGCTGGGCAGCGCCCAGATCCTGGTCGCGCCGAGGGCGCGCGGCTGCGGGCCGACCTGCGCGTGCCGGTCGGCGAAGGCGACCCGATAGGCGGTCACGCCGAGCACAGCGAGCCACGCGGGACGGTGCTCGGCGACCTTCGCCGCCAGCAGCCTGCCGCCCTCGACCAGCTCCTCGGTGCTCAGCTCGTCGGCCCTGGCGGTGGCCCGCGCCGCCACGTTCGTCACCCCGAGCCCAAGCCCCAGCAGCTGCGCCTGCTCGGCCGGCGCGAAGCGCCGCGGGGTGAAGCCCGAGGCGTGCAGCGCCGGCCAGAACCGGTTGCCGGGACGCGCGAAGTGGTGGCCGGTCCAGGCCGACATGAGCCCGGGGTTGATCCCGCAGAACAGCACCCGCAGCCCGCCCGCGAGCAGGTCGTCGAGCGTACGGTCGCGGGCCGCGGCGAGCTGCTCCGGTGTCAGAGGATCGCCCCGGGGCGGTACGCGGCCGCCTGCGGGTGCGCCTTGACGACGTCCTCGATCCGCCGCACCACCTCGGCCACCTGGCCGGCCGCGGCACCGGTGAAGGACAGCCGGTCGGCCATCAGCGCGTCCAGCTGCGCACGGTCCAGCGGGATGCGCTCGTCGGCCGCGAGCCGGTCGAGCAGCTCGTTGCGCTCGGTGCCCTGCTCGCGCATCGCCAGCGCGGACGCCACCGCGTTCTCCTTGATCGCCTCGTGGGCGATCTCCCGGCCGACCCCGGCGCGCACCGCGCCCATCAGCACCTTCGTCGTCGCCAGGAACGGCAGGTAGCGGTCCAGCTCGCGGGCGACGACCGCGGGGAAGGCGCCGAACTCGTCCAGCACCGTCAGGAACGTCTCAAGCAGCCCGTCGAAGGCGAAGAAGGCGTCGGGCAGCGCGACCCTGCGCACCACCGAGCACGACACGTCGCCCTCGTTCCACTGGTCGCCGGACAGCTCGCCGGTCATCGAGGCGTAGCCGCGCAGGATCACCATCAGCCCGTTGACCCGCTCGCAGGACCGGGTGTTCATCTTGTGCGGCATCGCGGACGAGCCGACCTGGCCCGGCTTGAAGCCCTCGGTGACCAGCTCGTGCCCGGCCATCAGCCGGATGGTCTTCGCCAGCGACGACGGCGCCGCCGCCAGCTGCACCAGCGCGGTCACCACGTCGTAGTCCAGCGAGCGCGGATAGACCTGGCCGACCGAGGTGAAGGCCCGCGAGAAGCCCAGGTGCGCGGCGATCCGCTGCTCCAGCTCCGCGAGCTTGGCGCTGTCGCCGCCCAGCAGGTCCAGCATGTCCTGCGCGGTGCCGACCGGGCCCTTGATGCCGCGCAGCGGGTAGCGGCCCAGCAGGTCCTCGACCCGCTCGTAGGCGACCAGCAGCTCGTCCGCCGCGGTCGCGAACCGCTTGCCCAAGGTGGTGGCCTGCGCCGCGACGTTGTGCGAGCGCCCCGCCATCACCAGCTCGGCGTACTGCCCCGCCAGCTGCCCGAGCCGGGCCAGCACCGCCACCGTGCGGTCCCGCACGTGGTCGAGGGACAGCCGGATCTGCAGCTGCTCGACGTTCTCGGTCAGGTCGCGGGACGTCATGCCCTTGTGGATCTGCTCGTGCCCGGCGAGGGCGTTGAACTCCTCGATCCTGGCCTTCACGTCGTGCCGGGTGACCTTCTCGCGCTCGGCGATCGAAGCCAGGTCGACCTGTTCGAGCACCCGCTCGTAGTCGGCCACGGCCTGCTCCGGCACCTCGATCCCGAGGTCCTTCTGCGCCCGCAGCACCGCCAGCCACAGCCGGCGTTCCAGCACCACCTTCTGCTCGGGGGACCACAGGGCGGCCAGCTCCGTGGAGGCATAGCGGCCGGCGAGGACGTTCGGGATACGCGGCTTGGCTGTCACGTGTGCAGATTCTACTGGTCGCGGCGGTGCGGCCGGTCCCGCGGCGGGCCGCCGGGCGGCGGCCCCGTCAGCCGCGGGCCTCGTCGGGCACCGGCTCGGGCGCGTACGGCAGCAGCTGCGGGCGCTTGGCGGGGCGGCCGTCGCCCGAGGAATGACCAGAAAGGGGAGGCGCTCACTCCCGCTGGCCGCGCTGTGCATGGTCGGCGCCCAGCGGCGCTTTCGCCTGCGCCCTCACACGTCAGTCAGGCCGTCCACGATGGCTCCAAGCCGCTGCCGGTCGAACGCGCTGAGGAAGGGGTACAAGGCCCCGCAGTCGAGGCAGGCACGCGCGATGTCGGCTTCAACTGTCTGCCGACGCCTGAAGATGCCCGGACGGGCGAACCTGAGCCGCAGCCGGTCCTTCACCTGCACCCCGGAGACCAGCTTCCCGACGGGGCTCAAACGCTCGGAACCGCATATCCCACATCGCATGCTGGAACGATAGCTCTCCGGCTCTTGGGCTTTCAGCACCATGCGGCGGGCAATCAGCCCGCGCATCGGCGGCCGGTGAGTCACCGTGGGATCACTCCAGATACGGCTCCAGTGCCGGACGTTTGGGTGCGCGGCCGTCGCCCGAGGAGCGGCCGGTCAGCCGGCGGCCGATCCACGGCAGCAGGTGGCGGCGGGTGAAGCGCAGGTCGGCGCCGCGCCGGGTGGCCCAGCCCGGGCGTACCGCGGGCGGCAGCGAGAGCGTCCAGTCGGCCTGCGCGGGCAGGCCGAGCGCCTGCCAGACGGCCTCGGCGACCCGCTCGTGCCCCTCCGCGGTCAGGTGCAGCCGGTCGTCGGCCCACATCCGCTGGTCGCCGAGCACCTCGGCGCCGTAGAGGTCGACGACGACCGCGCCGTGCCGGGCCGCCAGGTCGTCGACGAACGCGAACAGCTGCTCCATGCGCGGCAGGAACCGGGTGGCGACCGGGCCGCGGCGGGCCGGGCTGCGCATCAGCACCAGCTGCCGGCAGGACGGCGCGAGCCGCTCCACCGCGCTCTCCAGGTGCCCGCACACCACGTCCACGTCGCAGCCGGGCCGCAGCACGTCGTTGAGCCCGCCGACCAGCGTGACCAGGTCCGCGCCCATGGCGGCCGCGGTGTCCACCTGGTCGTCGGCGATCTGCCGGATCAGCTTGCCGCGCACGGCGAGGTTCGCGTACCGGAAGCCCTCGTCCGCGGGGCGCGGCAGGGCGGCCAGCCGTGCGGCGAGCAGGTCGGCCCATCCGCGGTAGCTGCCGTCGGGCAGCAGGTCCGACATGCCTTCGGTGAAGGAGTCGCCGACGGCGACGAAACTGGTGTAGGTGAGATCGTTCTCCATCGCCAGAAGATCCTAGCCGCAGCCCCGCGCCCGCCGGGCGCGCACCGGTCAGCCGATCGTCTGGGTGCCGAGCACGCCGAGCAGCGCGAGGCGTTCGGCGTCCTCGGTGCCGGGCTCCGCGGTGTAGACCATGATCCGCAGATCGCTGCCCGCGACGCTGAGCAGGTCGCAGTCCAGGGTCAGCAGGCCCAGCTGGGGGTGGTCGATGGTCTTGTGCGACCCGTCGTGCTCGTCCACCGCGCGGGACTCCCACAGCTGCGCGAAGTGCTCGCTGCCGGCCCGCAGCTCCGCGATCAGCCGGCGCAGCCGCTGGTCGGCCGGATAGCGGGCGGCGGTCGCCCGCAGCCCGGCGACCTGCGAGACGTGCAGCGAGGCCAGCGACTCGGGTGTGTGCACCGTACGTGCGGTCGAGCCGAGGAAGGTGCGCCACACCGCGTTGCGCTCCTTGCCGTGGAGCTCGCCCATCAGCGCCGTCCACAGCGGGTTGGCCAGCAGCAGCGTCCAGGACGCGTCGGAGACCGCGACCGGCGTCCCCGACAGCCGGTCGAGCAGCCGCTGCACGCTCGCCGGGATGAACGCCGGCACCGTGCCGCGGCCCGGCGGCACGAGCCCGGCGGCGTGGAAGAGCTGCTCGCGCTCGCCTCCCGACAGCCGCAGCGCCCGCCCCAGCGCCTCCACGACCTGCTCGGAGGGGTTCGCGGACCGGCCCTGTTCCAGCCGGGTGATGTAGTCGACCGAGATCCCGGCGAGCAGCGCCAGTTCCTCGCGTCGCAGCCCCGCCGCGCGCCGGTGGCCGCCGACCGTCAGCCCGGCCGTCTCGGGGGACACCCGGTCGCGCCAGCGCCGCAGCAGATGCCCGAATTCCGTGGTCGCCATGACACCCACTCTCGCACCGCGGCAGCACGGACGTCCTGGTACTGCCGGTCCCAGGAAGCCCAGGGGCATGGCCGCCAGGGCACCGCCGCCGCACCCTGGAGGCATGACAACGACACTGATCACCGGAGCGAACAAGGGCCTCGGGTACGAGACCGCCCGCCGGCTCGTCGCCGCGGGCCACACCGTCTGGATCGGCAGCAGGGACGCCGAACGCGGCAGGCTGGCCGCCGAGCGGCTGGGCGCGCGGGCCGTCCGGCTCGACGTCACCGATGACGCGTCCGTCGCGGCCGCGGTGAAGGCGGTCGAGGCGGACGGCGGCCTGGACGTCCTGGTGAACAACGCCGGCGTCCAGCACGAGATGGACCGGGACGGCACCGTCGTCGGAGCCGCCGACCTGACCGCCGACATCATGCGCGCCACGTTCGAGACGAACGTCTTCGGCACGGTCCGCGTGACGCACGCCTTCCTGCCGCTGCTGCGGCGCTCCGCCGCGCCCGTGGTGGTCAACGTCAGCAGCGGCCTGGCCTCCCTCGCGACGCTCTCCGCGCCCGGCACCCACGCGTACGACTACCCGGGCGTGGCCTACCCGGCGTCCAAGACCGCGGTCAACATGCTCACCGTGCAGTACGCCAAGGCCTTCCCCGGCTTCCGGGTCAACGCGGTCGAGCCCGGCTTCACCAGGACCGACCTGAACGGCAACACCGGCGTCCAGACCGTCGAGCAGGGCGCCGAGATCATCGTGCGGATGGCCCGGCTCGGTCCCGACGGACCCACCGGCGGCTACGTCACCGCCGAGGGCACCCTGCCCTGGTGACCGCGGACAGGCCCTAGATGCCGGGGCCGACCAGCTGCTTGAGCACGTCCTCCATCGTGACCAGGCCGACCCCGCGGCCCTCCTCGTCCACCACCGCCGCCAGGTGCGCGCTCGCGGCGCGCATCGCGGTCAGGACGTCGTCGAGCGGGGTCGCGGCGCCGACCCGGGTGATGGGGCGCAGCGCGGCCCGGGGGAAGGCGGCCTCCCGCGGCTCGGCGTCCAGCGCGTCCTTCACGTGCAGGTAGCCCAGCACCCGGCCGTCGCCGTCGGCCACCGGGAAGCGCGAGAAGCCCGAGCGCGCCGCCAGCGCCTCCAGCCCCTCGGGGGTGATGCCGAGCGGGGCGCGCACCACCCGGTCGGCCGGCAGCACGATCTCGCCGACCGGGCGGCGGCCCAGCTCCAGCGCGTCCCGCAGCCGCTCGGTGGCCCGCTCGTCCAGCAGCCCCGCCGCCCCCGCGTCCCCCACCATCCGGGCCAGCTCGTCGTCGGAGAAGACCGCCGCCACCTCGGTGCGCGGCTCCACGTGCAGCAGCCGCAGCAGCCCGTTGGCCAGCGCGTTGATCCCGAAGATCACCGGCCGCAACGCCCGGGTGAAGGCCACCAGCGGCGGCCCGAGCAGCAGCGCGGAGCGCACCGGGTCGGCCAGCGCGATGTTCTTCGGCACCATCTCGCCGAACAGCATGTGCAGATACGTCGCCAGCGCCAGCGACACCACGAAGGCGATCACGTGGATCGCGCCGTCCGGCACCCCCGCGCCGTGCAGCACCGGCTCCAGCAGATGCGCGATGGCCGGCTCGGCGACGATGCCGAGCACCAGGGTGCATGCGGTGATGCCCAGCTGGGCGGCGGCCAGCAGCGGCGCCAGGTGCTCCAGGCCCCACAGCACCCTGCCCGCCCGCTTGTCGCCCGCCTCGGCGCCCGACTCGACCTGGCCGCGCCGCACCGAGATCATCGCGAACTCGGCGCCGACGAAGAAGGCGTTCACCACCAGGGTGAGCAGCCCGACGACCAGCTGGACCACGGTCATACGTACGGCCCCTGCCGCCCGTCCGGCGGCGACACCAGCCGCACCCGTGCCGCCCGGTGCCCCGCGTCGTCCACGACCTCGATCAGCCAGCCCGCGAGCCGTACGGCGTCTCCGCGTACCGGGATGCGGCCGAGCCGCGCCGCGACCAGGCCGGCCAGCGTCTCGTACGGCCCGTCCGGCACCTGCAGGCCGATCCGCCGCAGCTGGTCCTCGGTACGGGTCGCGCCGTCCGCGTCGTAGACCCGCCGGCCGTCCGCCTCCTCGCGGACGAAGAGCAGGTCGGGCAGCTGCTGCGGGTCGTGCTCGTCGGTGACCTCGCCGACCACCTCCTCGACGATGTCCTCCACCGTCGCCACACCGGCCGTACCGCCGTACTCGTCGATGACCACCGCCATCGAACGGGACTCCGACAACCGGTCCAGCAGCCGGTCCACGGTCAGCGACTCGGGCACCAGCAGGGCGTCCCGCAGCAGCTCGGTGACCTGCGTGCGCGGCCTGCGGCCGGCCGGCACCGCCAGGACGTCCTTGATGTGCACCGTGCCGATCACCGCGTCGAGGGTGCCGCGGTAGACAGGGAAGCGGGACAGGCCGGTCGCCCGGGTGGCGTTCGCGACGTCCGCGGCGGTCGCCTGTGCCTCCAGCGCGGTGACCTGGACCCGCGGCGTCATCACGTTCTCCGCGGTCAGGTCGGCCAGGCTCAGCGTCCTGACGAACAGCTCCGCGGTGTCCGGCTCCAGCGCCCCGGCCTTCGCCGAGTGCCGGGCCAGCGCCCCCAGCTCCTGCGGGCCGCGGGCCGACGCCAGCTCCTCGGCCGGTTCGAGGCCCATCCGGCGCAGCACCCGGTTGGCGGTGTTGTTCAGATGGTGGATCAGCGGCCCGAACGCCGTGGTGAAGGCGCGCTGCGGCGCCGCGACGGCCTTGACGACCGGCAGCGGCCGGGAGATCGCCCAGTTCTTCGGCACCAGCTCGCCCACCACCATCAGCACGACCGTGGACAGCGCCGTGCCCAGCACCAGTGCCAGCGACGACGCCGTGGAGCCCGGTACCCCGGCCGAGCGCAGCGGCCCGCGCAGCAGCTCGGCGATCGAACCGCGGGCCAGCATGCCGATGACCAGCCCGGTCACCGTGATGCCCAGCTGCGCCCCCGACAGCTGCACCATCAGCGACCGCACCCCTGCCAGTGCCGCGGCCGCGCCCCGCTCACCGCGCTGCACCGCCCGCTCCAGCTCGCCGCGCTCGATGGTGGTCAGCGAGAACTCCGCCGCGACGAAGACACCGCAGGCGAGACTCAGGAGCAGGGCCACGAGCAGGAGCAGCGCTTCGGTCATCGGACACCTCGGTCCCATGATCGGTCAGCCGCCGCCCGCCCGCACCCCGCCTGCAGCGCGCGACGCCCCGTCAGGCGCGGCGCAGCGGCTTCGTCCAGCGCCGCCAGTGCGGCTCGGGGGCGTAGCCCGCGGCCCGCCAGGCGTGGTGGGCGCTCTCGTTGCGCTCCAGCACCATCGCGTCGCCGCGTCGCCCGCCCAGCGCGGCGAACCGCTCCTCCGCCGCGTCCAGCAGCACCCGCGCGACGCCCTGGCGGCGGGCGTCGGGATGCACGGCCAGCCGGTACAGGTGGCACCGCCAGCCGTCGAAACCGGCGATCACCGTGCCCACCAGCACGCCGTCCCGCTCGGCGAGCAGCAGCGCGCCCGAGTCGGTGCCGACCAACCGGGCGAAGCCGGCCTCGTCGTCGCTGATGCTGGTGCCCTCGGCGGCCACCCGCCAGAAGGCCAGGACGGTCGCGGCGTCGGCGGCGCCCGCGGCCCTGATACGTGGAGCGGTCATGCCCGCCATCCCACCACCGGCCCGCTGCCCGGAGCCCGTAATTCCGCGATACGAGACGGCCGGCCGCCGTACGTCCGACCGGCACCCTTGCCGCTACTAGCGGATCAGCGCTAGCTTGGTTTCATGGCCAAGACCCAGTTGAACGTGCGGGTGGACGAAGCCACCGCCGAGACCGCGCGGGAACGCGCCTCGCAGCGCGGCATCAGTGTGAACCGCTACATCGAGGAACTGGTCCAGCGGGACGAGGGCGAGAACGGCCGGGCCTTCGTGCAGGCAGCCGCCGACTTCATGCGCCAGTACGAGGAGGTCTTCGCCGAGGAATTCGGCACCCGCGAGGAAAACCGGGGTGAAGGCACCCGTTGAGCCTGCGCATCGACCTGGCCTGGCTGCTCATGGTCGCCGAGCACAACACCCCCGGCGACCCCCAGGTCACCGACTGGGGTGCGCTGGTGGCCGCGGTCGGCCGGCACGACGCCGAGATATTCGGCCTGCCCGTCTACCCCGACGACCACACCCGGGCCGCGGCCCTGCTCCAGCTGCTGCTGCACATCCCCGCCCTGGAACGCTCCAACGCGCTCTTCGCCGCCGCCGTCGCCTACGCCTACCTGGTCGCCGGCGGGCTGCACGTCACCACCACACCGGAACAGGTCCGCGACCTGGCCCGGCTGGTGAAGGACGGTTCGGTGAGCGTCCACCGCATCGCAGACGAGCTGCGCGCCTGGACCGTCACCGTCTGACCCGCGGCCCCCGCCGACCCGCGCGGTCCGGCTCTAGTGCTTGTACGCCGGCGGTGCGTACGCCTGCGTGAAGGCCTCCGCGTCCCAGGTGCCGCCCAGTTGCGGCGCCAGCCAGTCCGGCGCCGCGGTCCGGAAGGCGGTGGGGGACAGGCCCGCCACCGACTGGGGCAGCGCGCCCAGCAGCGGCGCTCCCACGACCGCGGGCAGGTCGGTGACGTTGCAGCACTCGGCCAGGTCCGGGTCGCCGCGCCAGCTGCCGAAGATCACCCCGGCGCAGCTGAGTTTCCGGCTGCTCAGCGCCTCGGCGGTCAGCGCCGACGCGTTGAGCGTGCCGAGCCCCGGCTGCGCCACCAGCAGCACCCTGGCCCGCAGCATCGCGGCCGCGTCCGCCAGCGTCGAGCCCTGCGCGTCGTAGCGCACCAGCAGCCCGCCCGCGCCCTCCACCAGCACCACGTCGTGGACCGCGGCGAGCTTCGCGGCGGCCTCGGCGATCTCGTCGGGACCCACGGCGGGCAGCCCGGACCGCGCGGCCGCGGTGGCCGGCGCCAGCGGCTCGGGGTAGCGGGCCAGCTCCACCGCCGTCACCGCACCCGCCAGCCGCGCCACCTCGGCCGCGTCCCCCGGCTCGCCCTCGGCGACCCCGGTCTGCGCGGGCTTGAGCACCGCCACGCTCAGCCCCTGCGCCAGGGACGCGGCAGCCACCGCGGCGGTCGCCATCGTCTTGCCGACCTCGGTGCCCGTACCGGTGATGACCACGATGGCCATGGGTGTCGCTCCGTTCCTCGTCGTCGTGCCTGCCCCCCTGCCCTGGCCGCCGCGCACGGCGCCCCGGGAACCCTGCCCAACCGTGCCGCGCTCACGCCGCCAGCGCGGCATCCCTGACGCCCGCGCAGATCCGCGCCACGTCCTCGTCCGCGGTCACATACGGCGGCATCGTGTAGACCAGGTCGCGGAAGGGCCGCAGCCACACCCCGGCCCGTACCGCGGCCGCGGTCGCCGCCGCCATGTCCACCGGGTGGTCGAGCTGGACCACCCCGATCGCGCCCAGCACCCGCACGTCGCGCACCCCCGGCAGCCCGGCGACCTCCGCCAGGCCGTCCCGCAGGCCCGCCTCGATCCGCTTGACCTGCTGCGCCCAGTCCTGGCCGAGCAGCACGTCGAGCGAGGCGTTGGCGACGGCCGCGGCCAGCGGGTTGCCCATGAACGTCGGGCCGTGCGCCAGCACCGGCACCTCGCCGCGGGAGATCCCCTCGGCGACCCGGCCGGTGCACAGCGCCGCCGCCATCGTCAGATACCCGCCCGTCAGCGCCTTGCCCACGCACATCACATCCGGGCTGACCCCGGCGTGCCCGGCCGCGAACAGCTCGCCGGTACGCCCGAAGCCGGTGGCGATCTCGTCGAAGACCAGCAGCACGTCGTGCTCGTCGCAGGCCTCCCGCAGCACCCGCAGGTAGCCGGGGGAGTGGAAGGCCATCCCGCCCGCGCCCTGCACCACCGGCTCCACGATCACCGCCGCCAGCTCGGCGGCGTGGCGGCCGATCAGCTCCCGCAGATGCTCCGCGTACCCCGGGTCCGGCTCGGCGTCGAAGCCGGGCGGCGGCGCGTCGGCGAAGACCTGCTCGGGCAGCACCCCCGACCACAGCTGGTGCATGCCGCCCTCGGGGTCGCACACCGACATCGGCTGCCAGGTGTCGCCGTGGTAGCCGCCGCGCCAGGTCAGCAGCCGCCGCTTGGCCGGCCGGCCCAGCGAACGCCAGTACTGCAGGCACATCTTGACCGCGACCTCGACCGACACCGAACCGGAGTCCGCGAGGAAGACGTGCTGCAGCGGCTCCGGCGTGATCTCCACCAGCCGCGCCGCCAGCCGTACCGCCGGCTCGTGCGTCAGCCCGCCGAACATCACATGGCTCATCCGGCCCAGCTGGTCGCGCACCGCCGCGTCCAGCACCGGGTGGCGGTAGCCGTGGATCGCCGACCACCACGACGACATCCCGTCGACCAGCTCGCTGCGCCCGTGTGCGGGCGCGGCCAGCCGCAGCCGCACGCCCGACGCCGAGGCGACGACCAGCGGCTCCTGGCGACCGGGCATCGGGCCGTAGGGATGCCAGACGTGCTGCCGGTCGAGGTTGAGCAGCGCCTCGGGCGGCAGCGGGGAAAGCGCCGGGTAGTGCTCAGGCATTGGGCGGCAGATCCGTCCCCGCGCCGCGGCGGCGTACCGCCACCAGATCCGTCCGCGCGGCCGGCACGGCGGGCTCCGCGGCGGTGTCGTGGCAGCCGCCCGCGTCGCCCTCGCCGCAGCCGCCGCTCCCGCAACCGGCCTCGTGCGTACCGCACACACCGGCCGAACGGTGCTCGGGCAGCGTCACGGTGTCCGCGCCCTCCACCTCGAAGCCCGCGTCCGCGATCATGTCGAGGTCGGCCTGGCCCGCCTGGCCCTCGCTGGTCAGGTAGTCGCCCAGGAAGATCGAGTTGGCCAGGTGCAGTGCCAGCGGCTGCATCGTGCGCAGGTGCACCTCGCGCCCGCCGGCCAGCCGCACCTCCACGTCCGGGCAGACGAACCTGACCATCGCCAGGATGCGCAGGCACCGCTGCGGGGTCAGGTTCCACTGCTCGGCCAGCGGGGTGCCCTCGAAGGGGATCAGGAAGTTCACCGGCACCGAGTCCGGGTCCAGCTCGCGCAGCCCGAACACCACGTCGACCAGGTCCTCGTCGCTCTCGCCCATGCCCGCGATCAGCCCCGAGCACGCCGAGAGCCCGGCCGCCTGGGCCTGCTGCACGGTATCCACCCGATCGGCGTACGTGTGGGTGGTCGTGATGGACCCGTAGGTCCCCTCCGAGGTGTTCAGGTTGTGGTTGTACGCGTCCGCGCCCGCGGCCCGCAGCCGGTCGGCCTGGCCGCCGGACAGCAGGCCCAGGCAGGCGCACACCTCGACGTCCTCGTTCTGGTCCTTGATCGCCGCGATGGTCTGCGAGACCCGGTCCACGTCCCGGTCGGTCGGGCCGCGCCCGCTGGCCACCAGGCAGACCCGCTTGGCACCGCCGGCCACCCCCGCGCTCGCCGCGGCGGCGGCCTCCTCGGGCTTGAGCCAGGTGTACTTCAGAATCCCGGCCTGCGAGCCGAGCCGCTGCGAGCAGTACGAGCAGTCCTCGGGACACAGCCCGGACTTGAGGTTGACCAGGTAGTTCAGCTTCACCCTGTGGCCGAACCACTGGCGGCGCACGCGCCCCGCAGCGGCCACCACATCCAGCAGGTCATCGTCGGAGGTCGCCAGCACGGCCAGCGCCTCTTCACGGCTGGGCAGCTCGCGTCGCAGCCCCTTGTCCACCAGTGCGGTCAGCAGATCCATGGGGGGATCCTCGCGTATCGGACGGCCCGCGGCCAATGACGGACCGCACAACAGCGGTGGCCCGTGGTGTGTGCATCACCACACCCTGTGCACGGTTGAGGGCCAGTACGTTGCAGGTGGACGCGGTCGGCCAAGGCCAGCCGACCGCCACGACCCCCGGGGACCGCAGTGAACAGCACACCGACCGCCGCGCCGCACAGCCCCTTCGGCTGGATCGAGGAGCAGACCGCCGCACGCGCCGCCGCGGGGCTGCACCGCGAACTGCGCCCCCGGCCCGCGCAGTCGCCGCTGCTGGACCTGGCGGGCAACGACTACCTCGGCCTGAGCCGCCACCCCGAGGTCACCAGGGCCGGCGCCGACGCGTGCCTGCACTGGGGCGCCGGGGCCACCGGCTCCCGGCTGGTCACCGGCAGCACCGCGCTGCACGCGGAACTCGAAGCGGAGATCGCCGACTTCACCGGCTTCGACGCCGCGCTGGTCCTGGCCTCCGGATACGCGGCCAACCTCGCGGCGGTCACCGCGCTCACCGCGCACGGCACCCTGCTGGTCTCCGACGCCGCCAACCACGCCTCGCTGATCGACGGCTGCCGGCTGTCCAGGGCACGCACCGAGGTCGTGCCGCACGCCGACCCCGACGCCGTACGCAAAGCGCTCGCCGGGCACACCGGACGGGCCGTCGTCGTCAGCGACTCGGTCTTCTCGGTCGACGGCGACGCCGCACCGCTCGCCGAACTCGCCGCCGCCGCACGCGAGAACGGCGCAGCCCTCCTGGTCGACGACGCCCACGGCCTCGGCGTCCTCGGCGACGGCGGCCGCGGCGCCGTCCACGCGGCGGGCCTGGCGGGGGCGCCCGACGTGGTGTGCACCGCGACCCTGTCGAAGGCACTGGGCGCGCAGGGCGGTGTCGTGCTCGGCCCGGCGGCCGTCATCGACCACCTCGTCAACGCAGCCCGCACCTTCATCTTCGACACCGGCCTCGCCCCGGCCGCCGCGGGCGCCGCCCTCGGCGCGCTGCGGCTGCTGCGCCGCGAGCCCGAGAGGGCCGGCCGCGCCCTCGCCGCCGCCCGCACCTTCCACCGGCTGCTCACCGCGGCCGGCCTCGACGCGACTGCGCCCGACGCCTGCGTCGTCTCGGTCCGCGCACCTTCGCCATCCGCGGCCGTCGAGTGGGCCGCCGCCTGCCGCTCGGCAGGCCTGTCCGTCGGCTGCTTCCGCCCCCCGTCCGTGCCCGACGGCGTCTCGCGGCTGCGCCTGACGGCCAACGCGGGCCTGACCGACGAGCAGATCGCCACGGCGGTGTCCACGGTCGTCGCGACCGCGCCCCCGGGAGCCTGACAGCTCGCCCTCCGCAGGAGAGGGCGAGCTGTCAGGTGTGCCAGGAACGACCGGCCCGCCACCGGGAGAAGGTCGGCAGACATCCTCCGGGGACGGGCGGGAAGGCCCTAGGAGGCGCTGAGGCCTTCGTCCGCGAGGGCGCGGACGAAGGCCCCCCACACCCCAGGTGGGAAGAGCAGGGCGGGCCCCGTGACGTCCTTGGAGTCGCGGACCGCGACCTCTCCCGAGGGCAACACCCCCGCCTCGACACAGTTGTTCGCCGCCGTGCTGTGGCTGCTGCGCCGCCAGGCGACGCCCGCGAGCGTCGCACTGTTGGAAACATGCCCGAAGGGCGACGGGGACAGCGCGGTCATGATGTGTGTGCCTCCTTGGTGGGCCGCGGCGTCCGCGAGAACTCGGAACCGATTCCAGCGATCATCGCAGCCGATTCCGCACAGGGAAGCGCGCGATCACGCAATCGGGCGAACGCGGCGGCGTAAGCGGTGATGTCCTCTTTCCGATCGACACAGAGACTACTCGTCAGATGGTCGAGAACAACCACATCCAGATCAGCGATGCGCGGAAAGGAGAAGATAACGAAAGAGCCGGTCACCCCTATGTGCCCGCCCGCGGCAAATGGCAGCACATGCAGGGACACATGCGGCAGCTCCGCCGCCTCCACCAGCCGCCGCAGCTGACCCGCCATCACCTCGGGGCCGCCGACCTCGCGCCGCAGCACCGCCTCGTCGAGCACCGCGGTCAGTTCGAGCGGCGGGTCCTGCTGCAGCACCGCCTGCCGGGCGATCCGCACATCGACCAGCGCCGCCACCTCGCGTGAGCCGAGCTGCGGCATGACGTCCGCGGTCAGCGCATGCGCGTACGCCGGGGTCTGCAGCAGCCCGGGAACGACGCTGGTCTCCATCGACCTGGCCCGGGTCGCCCCGGTCTCCAGGCTGATGAAGTCGCGGTACTCCACCGGCAGGACCTCCCGGAAGTCGTGCCACCAGCCCCGCTGGTGGCCGTACCCGGCGAGCGTGCGCAGCAGCTCGCGGACGTCGCGGTCGCGAACGGCGTAGATGTCCAGCAGCAGGTTGACGTCCTCGGCTCGTACGCTGCTGTGGCCGGTCTCGATCCGGCTGACCTTCGACTGGTGCCACCCGGCGAGGTCCGCGGCCTCGCCGCTGGTCAGTCCCGCCAGGTCGCGCAATCGCCGCAGCTCCGCGCCGAGTCTGCGCCGGCGTACTGCCGGCACTCTTTCCATCGTCTCTCGCGCCTCCTCGGTATGCGGCATGCCGCCCAGCACGCCGCCCTATTCACCCGATACGACAGTCTGCCGACCAAATGCGTTCTCACGTAGCAGAGTTCACCGTTTTGAGCGACAGATATATGCAGACACCTGTGGAACGTCCGTATTGGCGGCACGATGAGTGTCATTCTGGCGCGAACCCGACGTGAGCGAGGCGGCCCAATTCTCGGGCGCCCCGCTGCGGCGCAGGTGCGCACCGGAGCCAGGTCACGGCGGGAAAGGGAAGCGTCGCCATGGCAGATCTTCAGGAAGCATCCATCACCCTGCCGAGCGACCCCGCGTCGGTGACGACGGCCAGGCGCTACGTGTGCGGTCTGCTGGCCGACTGGGGGCTGCCCGCCGAGTCCCCGGCCGTCGACGCCGTACGCCTGATCGTCTCGGAGCTGGCCACCAACGCAGTGCTGCACACCTCGGGGCTGTCGCCGACCTTCACCGTCGACGTGCGCCTCGAACGCTCCGAGCAGCTGCACATCGGGGTCACCGACAGCCACCCGCGCTGGCCCCGGCAGGAGGCCGCGGCCGTGCAGGAGGACAACGGACGGGGGATGGTGATCGTCCGTCACCTCGCTGCGGAGTCCGGCGGCAGCCTCCAGGTCACCCCGACCGACGACGGGGGCAAGACCGTGTGGATCATGCTGCCGTGGGCGGTTCCGGTCGGCTGAACCGCCGGAGGGACGGCCGAGTGCCGGGCCGCACGCGGAAACCGGAAGCCTTCACAGAATCCTCACCAATGGAACGCCGCCCAGGTGAGCGGGTGTTCGGGCCGCGAGAGCCCGTGGTGGGGCTGTTTGTGTCCCTTCATCAACTGTTGACACATCCGTAGTGCGGGCGGAACATTCCGAGGCCGGGAGAGCGCTCTCCCGACTCCCGGATCGCCGAAACCGCGTATTCCGGGCATATGGGCTGTCATGCCCATAACATCCCCCCTGCGCACAAGGAGGTTTCCATGCCACGGAGGCCGAGAAAGATCCCCGGGCTGCTCGTCGCCCTCGCGCTGGTCACGGTCGGCGGCGGCGCGCTGCTGACCGCGAACGCGGCGGCGAGCACGCCGACCGCGTCACCGGCCGGCTCGTCGGCTGCCGCGTCCCACGGCTCGCCCGCCGGCAACGCGATGGCGGAGATGCCGGGTATGGCGGTGTCGAACCAGACCTCGGGCGACGACCCGGACGGCGACGGCTACATCATGGCCAACCCGCCGGTGACCGGGGTGACTCCGTCGACGTACGACCCGCCGCACGCGTACTTCCACGAGTTCCAGGCCAAGTGCGCGCCCGACCACACCGCCCCTGACGACCCGATCGTGTACCCGGGCCAGCCGGGCAAGTCCCACGACCACACCTTCATGGGCAACACCAGCACGAACGGCAACTCCACGACGGCGTCGCTGGAGGCGGCAGGCGGCACCGCGTGTCTGGCGCCCGGGGACAAGTCGGCGTACTGGATGCCCTCGCTGTTCAAGGGCGACCAGAAGATCCTGCCGATCGGGCCGCAGACGATCTACTACAAGTCGTCGGTCAACGACTACACCTCGGTGCGGCCCTTCCCCAAGGGGCTGCGGTTCGTGGTGGGCAGCCCGATGCAGACCCAGGACGAGTTCAAGAACCTCAAGGGCACGGTCGAGGGCTGGGAGTGCGGCACCAGTTACCACAACTGGAACTTCCCGGCGTCCTGCCCTAGCACCCAGGACACGCAGCTGAACATCCGTCTGCAGGCCCCCAGTTGCTGGGACGGCATCCACCTGGACACTCCTGACCACAAGAGCCACATGGCCTATCCGGTCGCGTGGGGCGCCAACCAGAACGTCTGCCCGGCCGACCACCCGGTCGCCCTGCCGATGATCGAGTTCAAGATGGCCTGGCCGGTCAACGGCGACATGTCGCAGGTGCACCTGGCCAGCGGCGCGGGCTACTCCTTCCACTACGACTTCTTCGCCGACTGGGACACCGCGACCCAGTCCGCGATGGTCGCCCACTGCATCAACGGCGGCCTGCAGTGCGACGGCCACGGCTACGACGAGTCCCAGCCGGGCAAGGGTGCCGTCCTCGACAGCAACTACCAGCTCATCCACTGACCCGTCCGGACATGCTCTCCCGGGCGGGTTTTCCCCACCCTTCCGGGAGAGCGCTCTCCAAGGTCATCGCTCGTACGGGCCGCACGTCCGGTGCGCCGGCGGCGGCTATACCCGTCCGTACCACACGCTGCTGGTCCAGATGCGCTCCAGCCGGACCCGCGCGCCGGTCTTGGGAGCGTGCCAGATCCGGCCGCCGCCCGCGTAGATCCCGACGTGGTAGACCGACGAGCCGGAAGAACCGGAGTGGAAGAACACCAGGTCGCCCACCCGGCGCGCGGACGCCGCGATGTGCCTGGTGCTGCCGTACTGCGCCACAGCGGTGCGCGGAAGCTTCTTGCCGGCCTGGCTGAACGAGTACAGCGTCAGGCCCGAGCAGTCGAAGCGGCTGGGGCCCGTGGCGCCCCACTGGTAGGGCGAGCCCTGCTTGGAGGCCGCCACCCCGAGGGCCTTCACGGCCAGCGTGGCGGCTCCCGCCTGCTGTGCGGCGCCCGGCAGCAGCGCGGGGACGGCGACCGCTGCGGCGGTGAGCACGGACGCGGCCCCGAATCGGGACAGCCGTGCGGACAGTGCGATAGGCGCGGTCATGCGCAACCCTTCGTCGTCAGCCTGCGAAGGATGACCTGTCGGGTTCGAGCAGGCGAAGATGCCCGGCCGCATGCAGCGGCTTCACCCCAAGAGGCGGCCCTTCGTGCTCAGGGCGGCCGCCTCGTCGTGCCTGGGTCCTCCGCTCCCGCCGTTGCGCTCGTGTCGACCTGGCATCCGCACGCCGGCGGGATTCGGCGTCCGTGCGGACCGCCCCGCCACGGCGGCGGGGGCTTGTCGTCACCACGGATCGTGACGCACGCCGCGCGCCGGCACCGGGCGGGAAACGCCCGTTGTGACCTTCATCACAGTGCGTCCTTCCGGGTGGCGGCGCTCCGCCGTCCGGGTGGTCCTTCCGTTCGGCGGCCCGTGTGACCTGCGGGCTTGTCGGCTGTCGGCAAACGGGCGCGCAACCGCGCCGCCCTCCCGCGCCGGGTTGCCGATCCGCCAATGGGCTGAGCCGATGTTCGGCCGAATCGGGGGCGGCCGCGCCGCACGGTGACGATCGCGGCCGCCGTCCCGGCCTTGCCGCCGCACCCGCCCGGTTCGCTCAGTCCGCGGCCCCACCCGCCTCCGGCGGCACGGCGGCGAGCGACGACCGGCGTTCGCCGTCGAGCACCCGCAGCGCCCGCCCCAGGGTGGCGTGGTGCAGATCCGTCTCGCCGCGCAGATGCATCACCGTCAGCGCCTCGCGCAGCGCGACCGCCCTGCCCACCAGCGCCTGGGCGGCCCGCAGTGCCCCGTACGTGTCGGTGGTGCGCGACGGGTTGATCCGGCCGAGCAGGTCAACGACCTCCAGGTAGCAGTCGATCAGCTCGCCCTCCGAGCGGGTCAGCGCCGGCAGCGGCGGCAGTTCCGGCACCACGGTGCCTCACCGCAGTCCGTAGGCGGGGCCGTTGGTCTTGCGGCTGGTGGTCAGCCGGTCCACCAGCCCGTAGGCGACCGCGGATTCGGCGTCGAAGACCTTGTCGCGCTCGATGTCGGTACGGACGCGGTCGATCTCCTGCCCGGTGTGGCGGGCCAGCAGCGTCTCCAACATCTCGCGGGTGCGCAGCAGTTCGTTGGCCTGGATCTCCAGGTCCGACACGTCGCCCTGCACCACGTCGCCCAGTGACGGCTGGTGGATCAGGACGCGCGCGCCCGGGGTGATCATGCGCTTGCCCGGCGTGCCCGCCGCCAGCAGCACCGCGGCGGCCGACGCCGCCTGCCCGATGCACACGGTCGCGACGTCGCAGGTGACGAACTGCATCGTGTCGTAGATCGCGGTCATGGCGGAGAAGGAGCCGCCGGGGGAGTTGACGTACAGGTGGATGTCCTGTTCCGGGGAAGCGCTCTCCAAGTGGATGAGCTGGGCCATCACGTCGTTGGCCGAGGTGTCGTCGATCGGGGTGCCCAGGAAGACGATCCGCTCCTGGAGCAGCTTGGAGTACGGGTCCATGGTGCGGATGCCGTTGCTGCTGCGCTCGGTGAACTCCGGCAGCACGTAGCGGGCGGTGGGTCGGAACATGGCAAGCACCTCCATGCGTTCAAAATGTACAGGACGTACATCTCGTTATGATGGGGAGCATGACCCATGACGTCCCGGTGACACAAGCGCGGGCAGAGCTTGCCGACCTCATCAACCGCGTGGTCTACGGCGGTGAACAGGTGGTGCTGACCCGGCACGGCAAGCCGCTCGTCGCCCTCGTCTCCGCCGCTGACCTGCAACGACTGCGCCAGCTCGACGAGCAGCCGGAGGAGCAGGTGATCAGTACGGTGTCCACCGTCGGCTCCCGGGCGTCCGCCACGGGCGAACGCCGCAGGTTCGGCATCGCCGCCGAGCACCGCGGACCCGACACGGGCGACCGGCGACCGTAACAGCCGTTAACGCGGGCGAAACTCCGCCGAACTAATCTCACGGGCCTGGCCAGAGACTGTGAGGTGCGGCTGTGCGGTTGACCCCCCACGAGCAGGAACGCCTGCTCATCCATGTCGCGGCGGACGTGGCCGACCGGCGGCGCGCCCGCGGCCTGCGGCTCAACCACCCCGAGGCCGTCGCGCTGATCACCGCGCACATCCTGGAGGGCGCCCGCGACGGACGCAGCGTCGCCGAACTCATGGAGTCCGGCCGCAGCGTCCTGACCCGCGACGACGTCATGGACGGCATCCCGGAGATGGTCCACGACGTCCAGGTCGAGGCGACCTTCCCCGACGGCACCAAGCTCGTCACCGTGCACGAGCCGATCGTCTGAGGGGGCGTCGTGATTCCCGGAGAAATTGTCCACGCCGACGCGCCGGTCGTACTCAACACCGGCCGCCCGGTGACCCGGCTCGCGGTGGTCAACACCGCCGACCGCCCGGTCCAGGTCGGCTCCCACTACCACTTCGCCGAGGCCAACCCCGGCCTGAGCTTCGACCGCGCCGCCGCCCGCGGCCTGCGGCTGAACATCGCGGCGGGCACCGCCGTACGCTTCGAGCCGGGCATCCCCGCCGAGGTCGAACTGGTGCCGATCGCCGGCGCCCGGGTGGTCGCGGGCCTGCGCGGCGAGACCGGGGGAGCGCTCGATGGCTGAACTGCCCCGCCCCGTCTACGCCGACCTCTACGGCCCCACCACCGGCGACCGTATCCGGCTCGCCGACACCGACCTGCTCGTCGAGGTCGAGCGCGACCTCGCGGGCGGTCCTGGAAATGCCGGCGACGAAGCCGTCTTCGGCGGCGGCAAGGTCATCCGCGAGTCCATGGGCCAGGGCCGCGCCACCCGCGCCGAGGGGGCGCCCGACACGGTGATCACCGGGGCGGTCGTCCTGGACCACTGGGGCGTCGTCAAGGCCGACGTCGGCCTGCGGGACGGCCGCATCACCGCGCTGGGCAAGGCCGGCAACCCGGAGACCATGGACGGCGTCCACCCGGACCTGGTCATCGGCCCGGAGACCGAGATCATCGCGGGCAACGGCAGGATCCTCACCGCGGGCACCGTCGACGCCCACGTCCACTTCATCTCGCCGACCCTGATGGACGAGGCCCTCGCCTCCGGCGTGACCACGGTGCTCGGCGGCGGCACGGGACCCGCGGAGGGCACAAAGGCCACCACTATCACCCCGGGCAGCTGGCACCTGGCGCGGATGTTCGCGGCCCTGGAGGCGTATCCGGTCAACGTCGGGCTGCTCGGCAAGGGCAACACCGTCAACCCGGAAGCTCTGCACGCCCAACTGCGGGCCGGAGCCGTCGGCTTCAAGATCCACGAGGACTGGGGCGCGACCCCGGCCGCGATCGACGCCTGCCTCGCGGTCTGCGAGCGGACCGGGGCGCAACTCGCGCTGCACACCGACACGTTGAACGAAGCCGGCTTCGTCGAGGACACCCTCGCCGCCATCGCGGGGCGCGGCATCCACGCCTACCACACCGAGGGCGCCGGCGGCGGCCACGCCCCCGACATCATCAGCGTCGTCTCGCACTCCAACGTGCTGCCGTCGTCCACCAACCCGACCCGGCCGCACACCGTCAACACCGTCGAGGAGCACCTCGACATGCTGATGGTCTGCCACCACCTCAACCCCGCGGTGCCGGAGGACCTCGCCTTCGCCGAGTCCCGGATCCGCCCGTCCACCATCGCGGCCGAGGACGTCCTGCACGACCTCGGCGCGATCAGCATCATCAGCTCCGACTCGCAGGCCATGGGCAGGATCGGCGAGATCGCGCTGCGCACCTGGCAGACCGCGCACGTCATGAAGCGCCGCCGCGGAGCGCTGCCCGGCGACGGCGCCGCCGACAACCACCGGGCGCGGCGGTACGTGGCCAAATACACCATCAACCCGGCGGTCGCCCAGGGCCTCGACCACGAGATCGGCTCGGTCGAGCCGGGCAAGCTCGCCGACCTCGTGCTGTGGGACCCGGCCTTCTTCGGCGTCAAGCCGCAACTGGTCCTCAAGGGCGGCCAGATCGCCTACGCGCAGATGGGCGACGCGAACGCGTCCATCCCGACCCCGCAACCCGTGCTGCCCCGGCCGATGTTCGGCGGCGTCGGCGCCGCCCCAGCCGGGAACTCGGTCAACTTCACCAGCCAGGCGGCACTCGACGACGGCCTGGCGGAACGCCTGGGCCTGGGCAAGCGCTTCACGGCCGCGGGCGACACCCGGGCGGTCACCAAGGCCGACATGCGGGAGAACTCGGCACTGCCGGAGGTCAGGGTCGACCCCGACACCTTCACGGTACGGATCGACGGCGAGGTCGTGGAGCCCGCGCCCGCCGCCGAACTTCCCATGGCCCAGCGGTACTTCCTCTTCTGAGGCCGGAGACGATGACGACCACCGCCGAAGCCGCCCAAGCCGCAGGGTCCGGCGCCGGTGCGCTCTCCGCGCTGCTGCTGCTGTCCGACGGGCGCTTCCCAGCAGGCGGCCACGCGCACTCCGGCGGCGCGGAGGCGGCGGTCGCCGACGGGCGGATCCGCGACGCGGCCGGCCTCGCGGACTTCTGCCGCGGCCGGCTGCACACCACAGGACTGGTCGCCGCCGCACTGGCCGCGGCGACGACCGCTGGACTCGACCCGCTCGTGCTCGACGACGCCGCGGACGCCCGTACGCCCTCGCTCGCGCTGCGCACCGTCTCCCGGCGACTCGGCCGCCAGCTGATGCGGGCCGCCCGCGCCACCTGGCCCGGCGCCGACCTGGACGCGCTCGCCGCGGCCCGGCCGCGCGGCGCCCACCAGCCCGTCGTCCTCGGCGTGACCGCGCGGGCCGCGGGCCTGCGCCCGCTGGACGCCGCCCACGCGGCCGCGTACGAATCCGCCGCGGGACCGGCCACCGCCGCGGTCCGGCTGCTCAGCCTGGACCCCTTCCACGCCGCCGCCGTCCTGGCCCGGCTCGCCCCGCAGATCGACACCACCGCCCGCGCCGCCGCCGAAGCCGCCGGCCGCGCCCTCACCCACGGCCCCACCGCCCTGCCCGCCGCCTCCGCGCCCCTGCTCGACATCGGCGCGGAGCACCACGCGGCCTGGCCGGTACGGCTGTTCGCCTCATGACCGACGGAGCCCGACATGCACCGTGACCACCCCGAGGTCTTCCCCGAGCGCTACGCCCACTCCTCCGCCGCGGTCGGCCCCGACGGCCGCCGCCGCGCCCTGCGGATCGGCCTCGGCGGCCCCGTCGGATCAGGCAAGACCGCCACGGTCGCCGCGCTGTGCCGCAGCCTGCGCGACCGGCTCGCCATCGGCGTGGTCACCAACGACATCTACACCCGCGAGGACGCCGAGTTCCTGCTGCGCAACGCCGTGCTGCCGCCCGAGCGGATCGTCGGCGTCGAGACCGGCGCGTGCCCGCACACCGCGATCCGCGACGACATCTCGGCGAACCTCGAAGCCGTCGAGGACCTGGAGGAGGCGGTGGGACCGCTCGACCTGGTGCTCGTCGAGTCCGGCGGCGACAACCTCACCGCGACCTTCTCCAAGGGCCTGGTGGACGCGCAGATCTTCGTGATCGACGTGGCCGGCGGCGACGACATCCCCCGCAAGGGCGGCCCCGGGGTCACCACCGCGGACCTGCTGGTCGTCAACAAGACCGACCTGGCCCCGCACGTCGGCGCCGACCTGGACCGGATGGCGCGCGACGCCGCCGCCCAACGGGGCGCGCTGCCGGTGGTCTTCACTTCCGTCGCCCGCGGCGACGGGATCGCGCCCGTCGCGGCGTGGATCGGCGAGCGGCTGGCGGCCTGGACCGCATGACGGTCACCTCCACGGCCCGGATCGGCGCGGTACGCGACCGGTCCGGCGGTACGGCGCTGCCGGTGCTCGCCGGCGCGGGCGCCCTCGCCCTGCGCAGGACCCGCGCGTCCCGCGGCGGTGAGGCCCGGGTCACCGTGGTCGGCGCGATGAGCGCGCCGCTCGGCGGCGACCGGCTGCGTATCGACGTGGACGTCGCCGCCGGGGCGCGGCTGACCGTCGACTCGGCCGCCGCGACCGTCTCGCTGCCCGACCACGAGGGCCGGCCGGCCTTCTACGACGTGCGGCTGACGGTCGGTGAGGGCGCGGAGCTGCGCTGGCTGCCGGAGCCGGTGATCGCCGCCGGGGGCAGCGACCTGCGGATGACCACCCGGGTGCGGCTGGCCGCGGGGGCGAGGCTGGTGCTGCGCGAGGAGCTGGTGCTCGGGCGGCACGGCGAGGCCCCCGGGCACCTCACGACCCGGCTCACCGTCGACCACGACGGGCGTACGCTGCTCGACCAGGCGCTGGCCTTCGGCCCCGGTGCCGCGCCGGGCTGGGACGGCCCCGCCGTCCTCGGCGGGCACCGCACCCTCGGCCAGCTCCTGCTCGTCCCGCCGCCCGACCTTCCCGCCGACCTCGACCTGCCGCCGCTCAGCTCCCTCACCCCGCTCGCCGCCGGCCCCGCGCTCCTGCTGACCTCCACCGCCCCGCGCCCCGCCTTCACCTCGACGGCAGCCGCCCTGGCTCGTTAGGGCGCATCCGCAAAAGCCCCGGCCAGCAGCGTGACGGCGGCGCCCGCGACGGCGCCGTGGACCAGTTCCACGCGGTGGACGAGGTGCGGTGCGGCCAGCGGTACGGCCGCGGGACCCGCTGCGGAGCGCGGCAGGACGGCGAGGCCGTGCCCGGCCCGCACCAGTTCGTGGAGCACCCGCGCGTCGCCGCCCGTGTAGGGCACCCCCACCGGATACGCCCCCGGCAGCGCCGCCCGCAGGTCGGCGAGCGGCACCGCGGCGCCCGGCGCGTCGAGCCACAGCGCGTCGGTGAGGTCGGCCAGGCGCAGCCCGTCCCGGCCGGCGAGCGGGTGCCTGGGCGGCAGCAGGACCGCCAGCGGCTCCTCGCCCGCCCCGGCCACCGTCAGCCCCTCGGCCTGCGGCAGCCGCAGCGGGTCGGTCGGCGCCACCGCCCCGTCCACCAGGGCGGCGTCGACCTCGCCGGCGACCACCGCGGGAACGGCGGCGGCCCGCTCCAGCCCCCGCACCGCCACCTCCGCCCGCGGCATCGCGCCCCGAAGCCGCGCGAGCGCCCGCCCGGCCCGCGGCCCGAACGCGCAGCCGCTCGTACCCACCACCAGACGTACCACCGGCGTACGCGCCACCCGCAGGACGTCGGCGCGGGCCGCCGCGAGCCGGGTGAGCAGGAGACCCGCGTGCTCCATCAGCCGGGCGCCCGCTTCGGTGGGGGCGACCGGGCGGCGGCCGAGCAGCGCCACCCCGAGGTCCGCCTCCAGCGCGGCGACCTGCTGCGAGACCGCCGACTGGGTGTAGCCCAGCTCCTGGGCCGCGGCGGAGAAGGACCCCAGCCGGGCGACCGCGGTGAACGTACGCAGCAGATGGGGATCCATGGCCATCAGTATCACTGATGCGGGAAGCAGCATGAATCGTTGGACGTGATGTCGCCTCCAGGCCCACGATGAGCGCCATGACACCGGACTCCCGTACCGCCCGCGCCCCTGAGGCAACCGCCCGTATCGCCCTGGTCGGCGACCGCAGCCCGTCCGTCCGGTCGCACCAGCGCGTGCCCGGCCTGCTCGACGCGCTCAGGCGCCGGCACGCCCTGCCCGTCGAGGCGTACTGGATCCCCACCGAGGACGCGCAGTCGCCCGGCGCCGTCCGCGGCTTCGACGCCGTGTGGCTGCTGCCGGGCAGCCCGTACCGCAGCGAGGCGGGCGCGCTGACCGCGGTGCGCACCGCCCGCGAGAACGCCATCCCCTTCCTCGGCACCTGCGGCGGCTTCCAGCACGCGCTGCTGGAGTTCGCCCGCAACGTGTGCGGCCTGACCACCGCCCGGCACGCCGAGAACGACCCGCGCACCCCTGAGGAGGCCGGCGACCTGCTGATCGGCCCGCTGGCCTGCTCCCTGGTCGGCCACGAGGGCCGGCTGACCACCGTCCCCGGCAGCCGCGCGGAGCAGCTGCTCGGCAGCCGGGAGAGCGTCGAGCGCTTCCACTGCGCCTACGGACCCGTCCCCGCGCTGCTGCCGCGACTGGCCGAGTCGGGCCTGCGCTTCACCGGCCACGACAGCGAGGGGGCGCCCAGGATCGCCGAGCTGCCCGGCCACCCCTTCTACCTGGCCACGCTCTTCCAGCCGGAGCTGGCAGGCGACGGCACCGACCCGCATCCGTTCCTCACCGCGCTCGCCGAGGCCGCCGTCACCCATGCGGCGCAGGCCAACGCGCAGGCGAAATCACGCTTTGATGAAGAATCACCCGGGCGGCCTGTTCACAGCGGCCACACAGGGGAAAGGATTCGCACCTCATCACTGTGAAAACCGTGGTCACAAGCCACGGTCCAGAGGGGGAGGTTCGACGTGAGACGCACGATCGTGCTCGTCTCCACCGGCGCCCTGATCGCGGGCGCCATCGCCGCGGCGCCGGCCGCCACCGCACAGACCGCCGGCAGGCACCACCTGCCGGCCGTGACCGTACCGGAGTCCGTCGGCGTGGTCCTCGCCGCGGGCGAAGCCCGGCACGAGGGCATCCAGTGGGCGGCGTGTCCCGACGGCTGGGGCCTGGCGGCCCCGGTCCAGTGCGGCTGGGTGACCGTACCCGTCGACTACCGCAAACCGTACGGCGACATTATCAAGCTCGCCGTGGACCGCGCGGCGAGCACCGGTACGGCCGGCGAGCGGCAGGGCGCACTGGTCTACAACCCGGGCGGCCCCGGCGGCTCGGGCCTGCGCTTCCCGGTGCGCAGCGCCACCGGGGCACCGCTGTGGACCAAGACCGCCAAGGCGTACGACTTCATCGGCTTCGACCCGCGGGGCGTCGGCCACTCGGCGCCGATCTCCTGCGAGGACCCGGCGGAGTACGTCTCTGCGCCGAAGGCGGACCCGGTGCCGGACACGGACGCCGACAAGCAGGCCCAGCGCAAGCTGGCCGCCGAGTACGCCCAGGGCTGCCTGGAGCGCACCGGCGCGGCGATGCTCTCCCAGATGACCACCCCCAACACCGCGCGCGACCTGGACGTCATCAGGGCGGCCCTGCACGAGGACCGGCTCAACTACCTGGGGGTCTCCTACGGTACGTACCTGGGATCGGTCTACGCCACGCTCTTCCCGACCCACGTGCGGCGGATGATCATCGACAGCGTGGTCGACCCGTCGCGCGACCAGGTCTGGTACCAGAACAACCTCGACCAGGACGTGGCCTTCCAGGGCCGCTGGGCCGACTGGGAGGCATGGGTCGCCAAGTACGACTCCGTCTACCACCTGGGCAGCACCGTCGCCCAGGTCCAGGCGAAGTGGGAGGCCCTGCGGGCGGCGACCAAGGCGCATCCGATCGGCGGCGTCGTCGGCCCCAACGAGCTGCTCAGCTTCTTCACCAACGCCCCCTATTACGACTCCACCTGGGCCACCGTCGCCGGCGTGTGGAGCCGTTACGCGGCCGGTGACACCCAGGCCATGGTCGACGCGGCCGGCCCGGACCTGTCGGACACCGCGGGCAACACCACCGCGGAGAACGGCACCGCCGTCTACACCGCGGTGGAGTGCACCGACGCCAAGTGGCCCACCAGCTGGCGCAGGTGGGACCGCGACAACACCGCGCTGCACGCGAAGTACCCGCTGCTGACCTGGTCCAACGCCTGGATGAACCTGCCGTGCGCCACCTGGCCGGTCCGCCAGCAGACCCCGGTGGACGTCCGCTCGCACCACGGGCTGCCCGGTGTGCTGATCGTGCAGAGCACCAACGACGCGGCGACCCCGTATCCCGGTGCGCTGGAGACCCACCGCCGGCTGGCCGGGTCGCGGCTGATCACCGAGCAGGGCGCGGGCTCGCACGGCGTCACCAACCTGGTGAACCCGTGCATCAACTCCCGCGTGGACGACTACCTGCTGCACGGCACGCTCGACGGGCACGACGTGGTGTGCGGACCGCACGCCACCCCCGTGCCGTAATCCACGCACGGACCAGGGGCCGCCGCCCGCACCGGAAACAGGGGTGCGGGCGGCGGCCCTCGGCGCGTCAGGCGGGGGAGCGCACCACGGGGACGGGGAAGGCCGCGTCGAAGGCGGCACGTACAGGCGAGTCCGGGCGGCGGTCGAGGACCGCGAAGACCGCCTCGTCCACGGCGTGCGCGAACCGCCCGCCCGGCCGCAGCAGCACCGCGAAGGCTTCCGCCACCCTGGCCGGGTCGTTGCGGAAGACCCCGCAGCCCCAGGCGCCCAGCACCAGCCGCCGGTAGCCCTGCGCGACCGCCACTTCGAGCACCCGCTCGGCCCGCGCGTCGAGCGCGGGACCGACCTCGGCCGTACGCTTCGGCAGCGTCCGCGCGATCACCCCGGCGTTGGGCGCGGGGGAGGTGAGGAAGCCGGCCGTCCACGGCTCGTCCAGCAGGTCGCCCCGCCCGTCGCGGAAGACCGGCACGGCGGGGGAGTGGATGACCCGGTCCGAGTAGAAGGCGTCGCGGTGCGCGCGGTGGTGCTCGTAGTAGCCGGGCGCGCGCAGCAGGCAGGTGTAGAGGGCCGAAGACCGGCACAGCGCCTCTTCCTGGGCCTGCGCGCCGTTGAGGTAGCCGCCGCCGGGGTTGCGGGCGGAGGCGAAGTTCAGCACGGCGACCGGCGCGGTGCCCGCAGCGGTCAGCCGCCGCGCGGCCGCGATGCTGTCCTCCGGCGTGACCGTGCAGTGCGCGCCCGGTCCTTCCGGCGGCGCCGGCGCCGGCACCGGGCCGGGACCGAACAGCCGGGTGCCGTCGGCGGCGGCCGCCACGGCAGGGCCGAGGCCGACCCACTGCCCGGCGGGGCCGCGGTAGCCGCCCTCGCTGACGATCCGTTCGTTCTCCCGGGCGATGTTCCGCAGCCGTGCGCTCATGGGCCGAGGCTATGCGGACCGCCGCCCGCGGTGCGAGGCGATTTCGCCCGGCCCCGGGCGGCGGCGGGCGGTCAGGACTTGCGGCGCAGCCGCGCCGCCACGCCCTTCTGCTGCGCCTGCTGCTCGGCCTTCACCTCGCCCGCGTACCGGTCGACGTACTCCTGGCCCGACATCCCCAGCACCTCGTACATGATCTCGTCGGTCACCGCGCGCACCACCTCGCGCCGGTCCTCCATGCCGTAGAAGCGGCTGAAGTCCAGCGGGGCGCCGAAGCGGATGGTGACCCGGCCCATCCGCGGGATCTTCCGCCCGGGCGGCTGCAGCTCGAAGGTGCCGAGCATCGCGCACGGGACGACCGGCGCGTGGGCGCGCAGCGCCATCACCGCCACGCCCGTCCTGCCGCGGTAGAGCCGCCCGTCGTGCGAGCGGGTGCCCTCGGGGTAGATGCCCAGCAGCTCGCCGCGGCCCAGCACGCCCAGCGCCGCGTCGATCGCCGACTGCGAGGCCTTGCCGCCCGAGCGGTCCACCGGAATCTGGCCCACCCCGCGGAAGAAGGCCGCGGTCAGCCGGCCCTTGAGCCCGGGACCCGTGAAGTACTCGGCCTTCGCCAGGAAGGTGATCCGGCGCGGCAGCATCGCCGGCATCACGAAGTGGTCGGAGAAGGACAGGTGGTTGCCGGCGACGATCGCCGCACCGGTCTCCGGGATGTTCTCCATGCCCTCGATCCGCGGCCGGAACAGCAGCCGCAGCAGCGGTCCGAGAATCACGTACTTGAGCACCCGGTAGAACACGGGCACCTCCCCCTCCACAGGTCCCGGAACGCCCGGGCCGCGCTGCGCCGGTCCACCCGCGCCCCGGCAGAGAGTAGTGCCCGCCCACCGGCCGCGACCAGCGCGCGGCGGTCACGCCGGCCACGTGTCGGCGATCCGCGTGCCCGAGGGGTCCCCGCGAGAGGGCTCTAGCCGCGTCCGCGCGCCTCGAGCGAGGCGAGATACGCGTTGTACGCCACGAGTTCGGCGTCGCCGTCCCGGTCGGCGGCCCGGTCCTTGCGGCGGGCCTGGCGCTGCTCGGAGGTGTACCACTGGAAGAGCAGGGCCACCAGCACGATCACCGACGGGATCTCGCTGAACGCCCAGGCGATACCGCCGGCCGCGGTCTGGTCGCCGAGCGGGTCGATGCCCAGCGACGCCGCGGGGTGCTTGAAGGTGGTCACCAGCGGCTCGCTCGCCATCATCACCGCGATGCCGAAGAAGGCGTGGAAGGGCATGCCGGCGAACAGCTCCAGCATCCGCATCACGTAGCCCGGCCGGTGCGGTCCTGGGTCGACGCCCATGATCGGCCAGAAGAACAGCAGGCCCACCGCGAGGAAGTGCACCATCATCGCCAGGTGGCCGGCCTCGCTGCGCATCAGGAAGTCGAACAGCGGCGAGAAGTACAGCGCGTAGAGGCTCGCGATGAACAGCGGGATGGTGAACGCCGCATGCGTGACGACCCGCAGGTACCGGCTGTGCAGCAGCTTCACCAGCAGCTCGCGCGGCCCGGTCCGGTTGCGGCCGGCCGTCGGCAGCGCGCGCAGCGCCAGCGTCACCGGGGCGCCGAGCAGCAGCAGGATCGGCGAGAGCATGCTGAGGATCATGTGCTGCACCATGTGCACGCTGAACATGACCATGCCGTAGTCGTTGAGCCGGGTGCACATCGTCAGCCCGATGGTCAGCACCCCGACGGCGAACGCCACCGTACGCCCCACCGGCCAGCGGTCGCCGCGCCGGTACAGCCGCAGCACCGCCACGCCGTACAGCACGAGCAGCAGGATGCAGCCGATCAGGAAGAACGGGTCGCCGCTGCTGAAGGCCAGCCCCCGGCCGAGGGTGAACGGCGGCAGGTCCATGTGCATGCCGTGCCCACCGTGGTCCATCCGTTCACTCCTTGCTCGCGCCGACCGGCAGCAGGCCGATTCGACCGTAGTGCCCGCTCCAGAGTAGAACCGCCCCCCTCCGGAGGTCCGGGCGGGGGCGGCTGCGTCGACGCGCGGCGGGCGCCGGTGCTGTGCGCTGCGGTGGTCAGCGGCTCACAGGACGCACTCGGCCTCGGTGTAGCGGTCGGCGGGCACGGTCTTGAGGTGCTGCACCGCGTCGGCGAGCGGCACGAGGGTGATGTCGGTGCCGCGCAGCGCGGTCATCATGCCGAACCGCCCGTTGTGCACGGCCTCCACGGCGTGCCAGCCGAAGCGGGTGGCCAGCACCCTGTCGTACGCGGTGGGGGTGCCGCCGCGCTGCACATGGCCGAGGATCACCGGGCGGGCCTCCTTGCCGAGGCGCTCCTCCAGCTCGACCGACAGCTGGTTGGCGATACCGCTGAAGCGCTCGTGCCCGTAGACGTCGGTGGCGCCGGAGGAGAACTCCATGGTGCCCTCGCGCGGCTTGGCGCCCTCGGAGACCACCACTATGGCGAACTTCTTGCCCGCCTCGAAGCGCTTGCCGACCAGCGCGGTCAGCTCGGCGATGTCGAAGGGCCGCTCGGGCACCACGATCGCGTGCGCGCCCGCGGCCATGCCCGAGTGCAGCGCGATCCACCCGGTGTGCCGCCCCATGACCTCCACGATCAGCACCCGCTGGTGCGACTCCGCGGTGGTCTTGAGCCGGTCGAGCGCCTCGGTGGCGACCATCACCGCGGTGTCGAAGCCGAAGGTGACGTCGGTCGAGGCGATGTCGTTGTCGATGGTCTTGGGCACCCCGACGATCGGCAGGCCTGCGTCCGACAGCAGCCGGGCCGCCTTGAGGGTGCCCTCACCGCCGATCGGGATGATCGCGTCCAGGCCCAGGTCCGCGACATGGCCCCTGGCCTGCTCGACACCGCCGCGCAGATGCGCCGGCTGCACCCGGGACGAGCCGAGGATGGTGCCGCCACGGGCCAGGATGCCGCTCACCGCGTCCAGGTCGAGCTTGCGGTAGTCGCACTCCAGCAGCCCCTTCCACCCGTCGTGGAAGCCGATGACCTCGTCATTGTGGTCCACGACGGCGCGGTGCACCACGGACCGGATGACGGCGTTCAGCCCGGGGCAGTCGCCGCCGCTGGTCAGTACACCAATACGCATGCTCTCGATACTCCCGCAACTCGACCGGACGGCCGGACCCCCTCGTCCGGATGGATCGCGGCAAAGCTTACCGAGCCCATGGCGCACGCCTCCACGCCGACCGCACTGCGGACACCTGACGATTACCCGAACAGCAGGCGACCGTCTCGCAGCGTGACGGGCCGCCGGTCAGGCGGGCTGCACCGCCGCCGCGATCCGCTCGGCGCGCAGCGCGTCGTACCACTGGTCGTCGACCGGCGGCAGCGCGTTCACGTCGAGGGCCAGCTTGATCATCAGGTCCGCGATGTGCGGGTTGCGGGCCATCACCGGACCGTGCATGTACGTGCCGAAGACCGTGTCGTTGAACGCGCCTTCGGTCCCGTCGCCGGTGCCGTTGCCCCTGCCGACCCGCAGCCGGGCCAGCGGCCGCGCGGTGCGCCCGAGGTGGGTGATGCCCTGGTGGTTCTCGAACCCGGTCAGCGGCGGCAGGCCGAGCTGCGGGTCTATGTCGGCGAGCACGTCGCCGACGCACCGGTCGCCCTCGCCCCGGGTGCTCACCACGTCGAGCAGGCCCAGGCCCGGTTCGGGGCGGCCCAGGTCGTTGATGAACTCGTGGCCGAGGATCTGGTAGCCGGCGCAGACCGAGAAGACGATCGCGCCGTTGGCCACCGCCCGGTTCAACCCGCCGTCGCGGCGCAGCCGTTCGGCGGCCAGCCGCTGCGGGCGGTCCTCGCCGCCGCCGATCAGGTAGATGTCGCCGGAGGTCGGGATGACCTGGTCGGACCGGACGTCCACCCGGGTCACCGGGACCCGGCGCTGCACCGCCCGGCGCTCCACCACCAGTGCGTTGCCCTGGTCGCCGTAGGTGCTCAGCAGGTCGGGGTAGACCCACACCAGGCGCAGGCTGGACTCACTCATTCGTGCTTCTCCTTGTCGGGCGGCAGCGGCTGGGCCGGCGAACGGGGCGGCGGGCGGTGCGTCCCGCCGCGGGTCAGTTGCCGACGCGGCGGCGCAGGTCCTGGAAGGCGGTGTAGTTGGCGATGGCCTCGATCCGGCCGGGCGGCGCCGCCCGTACCGCCTCGTCGAGGTCGGCGCAGACCCTGAACTGCAGGCCCGCGACCTCCAGGCGTACCGCCAGGTCGAGCTTGCGGTCGCCGATCACCAGGATCGGGTGCCCGGCCAGCCGGGTGTAGTCCACGTCCCACAGCCACGAGGTGTCGGTGCCGTCGGCGCCGCGCGCGTTCACCGACAGGATCACCGGGGTGGGCGGGCCGTCGATCAGCGAGAAGGTCTCCAGCCAGCCGGCCGGGTTCTTGGCCAGCAGCAGCCGCAGGTCGCGCTGCATGAAGGACACCACGTCGTAGCGCCCGGCGACCGCCTGCACCTTGTACATCCGCTCCAGGGCGACCTTGGGGTCGATGCCGAAGGCGGCGGCGACCGCGGCGGAGACGGCCGCGTTGGACTTGTTGGCCCGGCCCGGCAGCTGGAGCTGGATCGGCCAGGCCACGCCGTACGGGTCGACGACGTGGTCGCCGGACAGCGCCCAGGTCGGGGTGGGGCGGCGGAAGCCGCACTCGCCGCAGAACCAGTCGTCGCCCGGGCGCTGCAGCACCCCGCCGCAGGACGGGCAGGACCAGGCGTCGTCCTTCCACGACTGGCCGGCCGCGACCCACACCACGGTGGGGCTGGAGGACGCGGCCCAGGTGATCAGCGGGTCGTCCGCGTTGGCGACGATGATCGCCTCGGACCCGGCCAGGCCCTCGCGCCACTTCTCCGCCAGCATCCGGGTCTCCGCGGCCCGGTCGAGCTGGTCGCGTGACAGGTTCAGCAGGGCGATGGCCTTGGGGGCGACGTCCCTGGCCACGCCGGCCAGGTACTTCTCGTCCACCTCGATCACGCCGAAGCGGGCGTCGGAGCCGCCGGCCAGCGCGGAGGTGATGCCGGCCGGCATGTTGGCACCGAGCGCGTTCGAGACCACGGGGCCGCCGGCCCGCAGCGCCTCGGCGAGCAGCCGGGTGGTGGTCGTCTTGCCGTTGGTGGCGGACACCAGCACCACATCGAGGTGCCGGGCGAGCCTGGCCAGCAGGTCGGGGTCGAAACGCAGCGCGACCTTGCCGCCGATCACCGACCCGCTGCCCTTGCCCGCCGCGCGGGACACCGCCGCCGCCGCCCTGCCCGCCGTCACGGCCAGCTTCGCCCGTGGCGACAGCGGCTCCGAGTTGCCTGCCATCGTCTGTTCTTCCTCCTCGACTCCGGCCGCGATGCCGCCTGCGGCGGCCGGTTTTCCGTCCCCCGGGCGGCCGCTGCGGCGGCCGGCAAGTTCCGGTCGAGGCCAGCCTATCGACTTCGCGCCGCGGACCGGCAATGCGCTGCCCGGAGGCGGCCCGCGGTCACAGCCCGCGGCTGCCCGCCCGGTCGCCGGTCTCGGCGAGTCGGCCCCAGAGCAGGTCGGCCAGGTGACGCACCAGCAGATCGCGTGACAGCGGCCGCTCGCCGAGCCACCAGTCGCCCGCCGCGTACATCATCCCGACGATGCCGTGCCCCCATACCCTGGCGACCTGGCGGGTGTCGGGGCCGAGGTCGAGCCGTTCGGCTATCACCTCGCCGAGGTCCTCGCCCATCCGGCGCAGCAGCGGGACGGAGTGCCTTCCGACGTCGAAGCCCTTCTCGTCCGAGGGGGCCTCGGCGGGGTGCATCAGGAAGCGGTAGACCTGCGGCCGGGTCTCGATGGCCGACAGGTACGCGTGCAGCGTCGCCTCGACCCGGTCCCTGCGGTCGCCGGGGGAGTCGAGCGCGGCGCGCAGGGTGGCCAGCAGGGCGTCGGTGTGCCGCTTGGCCAGTGCGCGGTACAGGCCGCTCTTGTCGCCGAAGTGGCGGTAGAGGATGGGCTTGGTGATGCCGGCCTCGGCCGCGATGGCGTTCATCGACGCCTCCGGCCCGTCCCGCAGCACCACCCGCTCGGCGGCCTCGAGCAGTTCGGTACGCCGCCGCTGTGCGGCCGTCCGCTGGTCACCCCGCTGGCCGGTCTCCACCGCGCCTCCCCGCTGTTCGATTGCCGGTGGTCTGCGCAACGTAACACCCCCGGCACGGGCGCTCACGCGGAGTTTGGCGAGTTGACATCGCTTACCAGACGGTAACAGACTGCTGTTACCGCAAGTAACTAGCATGTGGAGGGGACGATGGGCGACTTCACGCTCGATCTCAACGATGACCAGCGGTCCGTGCGCGACTGGATCCACGGCTTCGCCGCCGACGTGATGCGCCCGGCCGCGGCCGAATGGGACGAACGCGAGGAGACCCCGTGGCCCATCATCCAGGAGGCGGCCAAGATCGGCCTGTACTCGCTGGACTTCTACGCCCAGCAGTTCTTCGACCCCACCGGGCTCGGCATCCCGATGACGATGGAGGAGCTGTTCTGGGGTGACGCGGGCATCGCCCTGTCCATCGTCGGCACCGGGCTGGCCGCGGTCGGCGTCCTGGCCAACGGCACCGAGGAGCAGATCGGCACCTGGGTCCCCCAGATGTACGGCGACGCCGCCGACGTCAAGGTCGCCGCGTTCTGCTCCTCCGAGCCCGACGCCGGCTCCGACGTGGGCGCCATGCGCACCCGCGCGGTGTATGACGAGGCCACCGGCGAGTGGGTGCTCAACGGCACCAAGACCTGGGCCACCAACGGCGGCATCGCCAACGTCCACGTCGTCGTCGCGGTGGTCGACCCGGAGCTGGGCACCCGCGGCCACGCCTCCTTCATCGTGCCGCCCGGCACGCCGGGACTCTCGCAGGGCCAGAAGTTCAAGAAGCACGGCATCCGCGCCTCGCACACCGCGGAGGTCGTCCTGGAGGACGTCCGCGTCCCCGGCGACTGCCTGCTCGGCGGCAAGGACAAGCTCGACGAGCGGCTGGCCAGGGCGCACGAGCGGGCGAAGTCCGGCGGCGCGGGCGGCAGCAAGAACGCCGCCATGGCCACCTTCGAGGCCTCCCGGCCCGCGGTCGGCGCGATGGCGGTGGGCACCGCGCGGGCCGCGTACGAGTACGCCCTCGAATACGCCACCGGGCGCGAGCAGTTCGGCCGGCCGATCATCGACAACCAGGGCGTCGCCTTCCAGCTCGCCGACATGCGCACCCAGATCGACGCGGCCCGGCTGCTGGTGTGGCGGGCCTCCTGGATGGCGACCGCGGGCAAGCCCTTCACCTCGGCCGAGGGGTCGATGTCCAAGCTCTTCGCCAGCGAGACGGCCAAGAAGGTCACCGCCCAGGCCATCCAGATCCTCGGCGGCAACGGCTACACCCGCGAGTACCCGGTCGAGCGGATGCACCGCGACAGCGCGATCTACACGATCTTCGAGGGCACCAGCGAGATCCAGCGGCTGGTCATCGCCAGGACGCTGTCCGGGGTGCCGATCCGCTGACCGGCTCAGGGCCCGCCGTCCCCTTCAGCGGGTACGGCGGGCCGCGGGCCTACTTGTCGTTGCCGTAGCCCCGCAGCAGGAACCACGCCATGAGCGCCACGCCGACCACCGTGACGACGATGACCGTGCGCATCACCGGCCCTGGGCCCGGCGAGTTCGACAGCGCCAGGTTCGTCACGTCGTGGATCGTGCCGATGTGCATGGGAAGGCTCCTTCTGGTCCGGCCCACCAGCGTAGACCCGCCCGCATGCCACACCGCCCCCGGGCACGCCCTAGCCTCCGGCCGGGTGTCGCTGCCCCGCCGACCTGGGGCGGAGCGCCTCGGCCAGCTCGTCGAGAGTGTCCACCAGCAGCTCCGCGCCACGGCGTACGACCCGGTCGCCCGCCGGATCGGACTGCCAGCCGGCCAGCTCGGCGCGCAGCGCCTGCCAGTCCGGCGCCCTGCGCGCCCTGACCTCGTCGGCCGCGGTCGCCGTGACCTCCCGCAGCGCCGCCGCGAAGCGCGCCGCCTCCGGCACCGGCGCCCTGTCCTTGCCCGGCTGGTGCGCCTCCATCACCAGGCCCACCCGGCCCACCGCCGACAGCGCGGCGTCCGCGTCCCGCACCGCGCTGCGCGACAGGCCGCGGTGCCGCACCGGTTCCGCGTCGGCCCTGGTCACCGCCTGGTCCCAGGCCGCGCCCGCCGCCCGCAGATCGAGCAGCGCCCGGCGTACGGCACCGGGCCGGCGCCGCGACGGATCGGCGTGCGCCTCCATCACCGCGGCCACGTATCCGGCGGTCGCCTCGATCCAGTCGGCCAGCCGGTCCCGCAGCCGCGGGGTCTCCCAGGCGGGGAAGACCGCGTAGGCCGCCATCGCCAGCAGCCCGCCGAGCAGCGTCAGCAGCACCCGGTCGCGCACCGTCTGCTCCAGCTGCGTACCGCCCATGCCCAGCAGGAAGACCACGTAGGCGCCCACGCAGGCCTGCGCGACCACGTAGCCGATGCGCAGCAGCAGGTACATCAGCCCGATGCTGACCACCGCGAGCGCGGCGAAGGTGTACGTGCCCGGGTGCGCGACCCGGGCGATCGCGGTGGCCAGCGCGACGCCCACCAGCGACCCGGCGAAGCGCGCGACCCCGCGCTCGTAGGTCTGGGTGAAGTCCGGCCGCATCACCATGACGGCGGCCAGCGGCGCCCAGTAGCCGTGGCCCAGCGGCAGCGCGGTGCCCAGCAGGTAACCGGCCGAGGCCACCGCTGAGACCCGCAGCGCGTGCCGGAAGACCGGCGAGTCCCAGCGGACCTGGCGGCGCACGGTGCGCACCGCGGTCGGCAGCATCTCGCCGACCGACGGGCGCAGCAGATGCGCGGTGCCGGTCGCGTCGGAGGGACCCGAGCCCTCGGCCCGCTCCACCGCGGCGCTCAGCAGCGACACCAGACGGGTCGCCGACCTGCGGGCCGCGCCGGTCAGTTCGGTGCCCGGCGCGTCGGCCCGCAGCAGCGCGTCGGCCTGGTCGGGGACCCGTACCGGCCCGCCGTTCCTGATCGCCCGGGCCACCGCGTCCAGGACGGTCGCCGCCACCGCCAGCACCTCGCGCGCCCGGTCCCGTTCGGGGCCCTCGGCCGCGGCGCCCACCGTCGGGTCGGCCAGCGACGCGAGCACCGGGCGGATGCGCTCGGCCAGCGCCCGGTTGCCGTGCAGCTCCTCCGGCCGCCGCCTGGCCTGCCGGGCGCTCACCACGGCCGCGCTGCGGGCGGTCATCAGCGGCTCGGGGTCGAAGGGCGCCAGCGGGTCGTGCCGCAGCCGGCGCGCGTAGTCCGCCTCGGCGGCGAACGCGTCGGCCAGCGCGTCGCGCTGGGCGCCCCAGCGGCGGATCGGGAAGACCACGATCAGCGCCGCCTGCACCAGCGCGCCGAGCCCGACGAGGGCGGCGTGGTGCAACGCGCTCAGCGTCGACGTCGGCAGAGTGACCGTCACCAGCATCACCGCGACCGTCAGCGACGCGACGACGCCGGTGGTCGGGCCGAGCGCCCACGCCATGCCGGCGGCGAAGGCCCACACCGCGAGCAGGACGACGAACACCGCCACATGCGAGGCGGCCAGGTATCCCAGGAAGGTGCTCACCGCCAGCCCCGCGCCCGCGGCGAGCGCGAGCACCGGCCTCGGCCGCCAGCTGCGCTGGAAGGTCGCCATCCCCGCGGCGAAGGCGCCGAAGGCCGACGAGGCGGCCACCGGCGGCGACCACAGCCACAGCGAGAGGCCCACGACGATCGCCACGCCGCAGGCCGCACGCAGCGCCACCAGCGGCTCCAGCCGGGTCCGTTCCACCCGCAGGCCGGACCTGGCGGTCTCCCGCAGCGCACGCAACCACGTCATGGTGCAGAGAATAGGCAGAAGGAAGATCCACCGGGCAGCTGCGAAATGCCCTGTACCAGCTGATACGGGGCGCTTCAGGGGGTCGGGGTGACCGGGCACACTCCGCGGGCCGCCCCGCCCCCTCACACCTGCGCGCCGCCGTCTGCTTCAATGGGGGACATGGCCAGCACTACTGACACCGGGACAGGTCGAAACGACCTCGAGCCCTTCTGGCCGTCCCGGCAGGAGCACCACTTCGACCGCTGGTGTTGCCGCGCGATCCCCGCGCGGACCCGCGTCCCTCGCTGACCTGCCAGCAGCCCTGCCTCATCGGCAACGGGTGGCCGTACGGCGGCAACCGGTCCCGCGCACAACGGAGTCCCACGACCCTTCGCGCGAAAGAGCCGAACCCATGTCCAACCTGCCTTCCCTGACGTCCCTGCCCACCCCTTCCGCCGCCGGCAACCGGCAGCGGCTGCGTGCGGTACGCCCCGACGAGGTGCCCCCCGCCCCCGACTTCCTGCCGCCCGGCGCGACCTGGCTGCCCGCGCCCGGGCACGTGCTGCCCGCGGTCGCCGGCGGCGCCCCGATGGTCGGCTACCTGGTGCTGGTGCCCGCCGAGCCGGGCGCGCCGTCGCCGCAGCCACCCGCCGTCGCCGAGCAGCCGCTCGCCGCAGGCGGGGTGCGGATCGACGAGGACCGCCGCACCGCGGCGGTCGACGACCGCCAACTCGACCTGACCTACCTGGAGTTCGAACTGCTGGCACACCTGGTGGCGCACCCGCACCGGGTGCACTCCCGCGACCAGCTGGTCACTACGGTGTGGGGGTACGGCCACGTCGGCGACGGCCGCACCGTGGACGTGCACATCGCCCGGCTGCGCCGCAAGCTCGGCGCGGACCACCGCGGCAGCATCGTGACCGTGCGCCGGGTCGGCTACAAGTACGCCCCCGCGCAGGGCGACCGGGTGCAGCAGGGGGCTACGGCACGACGGTGACGGGCCACTTGCCCGCCTTCACCAGGCGGACGGCCACCGAGCCCACCAGCCGGTGGCCGGCCCGCTCCGAGGCGCCGACCACGACCGCGTCCGCGGTCAGCTGGTCGGCGGCCGCGGCAAGACCGCCGAAGGGGTCGCCGCGGAAGGTGTGGAACTCCCACCGCACCTCGAAGGTCCCGCTCAGCCGCTCCACCGACGCGCGGATCTCGGCCACCAGCTGGGCCGCGATCCCGGTGTCCACCTCCGACACCGGGACGCCCATCGCCGCGCCGCCCGGCAGGTACGGCTGCACGTAGACGAGGGCCAGCAGGGCGTTCTGCCGCCGCGCCAGCCCCGCCGCATAGGCGGCGGCGCGCCAGGACGAGTCGGAGCCGTCGAGGCCGGCCACGATCACCTTCGGCCCGTCGGTCCCGCGTTCGAATCGTGTCGGGGATTTCTGCTCGTCCACCCGGTCAGGCTATCGGCCTGCGGCCTGCGGTTTCATCCCCGACCACGCAGCGTGGTCACCCCAATGGGTGTATTGCCACGACATGGGCACCTTTGCGGGGCACGCTTTCCAGGAGGAGTGAAACAGGCAGCGTCCCACCGGCCGGCGTGCGCACCGCGGTCAGGTCCGTGCCCGTGTCATGGCTCGCCGCCCACGCCGCTACCGGGGAGGTTTGTGATGCCGAGCGTGTCCACGAGCGTGTTCGTGTCGAGGCCGGACGCCGAGGTCTTCGACTTTCTCGCCGACGCCCGCAATCTCGCCCTGTGGAGCTCCGGGGTGACCTCCGTGGACGCCGACGACGTGCTGCCCGGCCGCGACGCCGCGTACGGCTACCGATACCCGGGCAGGCGCCGGCCGCACCGGCTGGTGTGCGACCACTTCGAGCCCTGCCGACGCATAGTCTTCCGCGGGCAGCGGATGTGGAGCCCGCTGGGCACCCAGGTGCCCGTGTACGGCTTCGACCTGATCCCGCACGGTGACGGCACGATGGTCCGGCTGTCCGTGACCAGCTGCCTGAGTGCCGCGCTGCTGCTGCTCGCCCCGGTCGTCGCGATGGCGTGGCGGCGCGACCTGCCCGCCGACGCCCGCAAGTTCGGCGACATCCTCGGCGGCTCCGCAGCCGCCCCGCTGCACGGCCCGCAGGTGCCCGCCTCGGGCGGGTCCGGCGGTGACCCCGGCGCCCCGGCCGCGACACCGCTGCGCACCGCGCCGGGTGGATTCGACTACGCTCATTGAGTGTTAAACTAACAACGTGACGCGGCGCCCCCGAGCCCGTCATGCGTGACTGCCCCGGCCAGGTCCCCCCGTCCCGGCCGGGGCTCCCGCATGTCCGGGGGTCTGCGGGACGCCGTGCCGGTCAGGGCCCCGCGGGGCCGCCCTCCTGCGGGGAGACGCCGGAGAGCTTGTCCGGGTTGGTGACCAGGTAGATGTCCGTGACCCTGTCGCTGTCCGCGTCCAGGTCCACGACCATGACAGCGGTGGGGGAGTCGCCGGAGAACACCACCACCGACGGGTCGCCGTTGACCTGCCGGTAGCGGATGTCGACCGACTCCGGCAGCCGGTTGGCGGCGTAGCCGGTGATCAGCTTCGCCACCTTCTCCTGGCCGGACACCGGCCGCAGCGCCGCGTTCGCCTTGCCGCCGCCGTCGGTCCACAGGGTCACCTCGGGGGCGAGCAGGCTCATCAGCTCCGTCAGGTCCCCGCCCAGCGCCGCGGCGATGAACCGCTCGGTCACCTGCCGCTGCAGCCGCCGGTCGGCCTGGTAGCGCGGCCTGCGGGCCTGCACGTGCTCGCGCGCCCGGTGCGCCAGCTGCCGGATCGCCGACGGGCTGCGCTCCAGGATCTCGGCGATCTCGGTGTGCGGGTAGCCGAACACCTCGTGCAGCACGAACACCGCCCGCTCCAGCGGCGTCAGCGTCTCCAGCACCACCAGCATCGCCATCGACACCGACTCGCTGCGCAGCGCCGACTCGGCGACGTCCGCCGCCTCCGCCGCCTGCGGCTGGTCCGCGGTCTGCTGCGCCCCGGTGGCCAGCGGCTCGGGCAGCCACGGGCCGACGTACGTCTCGCGGCGGCGGCTGATGCTGGCCTGCCGCGCGAGCGCCTGGTTGACCGCGATCCTGACCAGGTACGCGCGCGGGTTCTCGATGTCCGCGCCGGTCTGCCTCCCGCTGCGGCGGGTCCAGGCCAGCCAGGTCTCCTGCAGGACGTCCTCGGTGTCGGAGACGCTGCCGAGCATGTTGTAGGCCACCGAGAACAGCAGCTCCCGGTGACTGACGAACACCGCGGTCGCGCGGTTGTCAGGGGCAGCCGCCAGCTGCCGGGTCGGAGTGTCGGACACGATGGAGCCTCCTGTGGTGCGTTTCCCCGTTGGCCCTGAGAGGGTGCACGCACCTTCCAGCGTGACATCGGATGGCCGAAATGTGATGTGCGTCTCCTTCGGTGGCCTAAATGTGCGGCTGGGGCGTGTTTGCCCGGCCGTTTCCGCGGACCCGCTGCGGGCCGGATGTCACATCGTGGCGGCGCGGGGACTCTGTGATGCATGGGGCGTGGCCGACGGCCCGGCGGCAGCCCGGAAACGGGTGCTGGAGGGGAGCCGCCGGTCCATGGCCACGCCCCCTGCCGCCCCGCCCGGGACGGCAGGACCCCAACGACGTACCGAAGGAAGTAGTCCGCCGTGGCCGACACGCAGCAGGACATCGATTTCACCATCATGTACGCGACCCACCGCGCCTTCCGGCGCGACCTGCGGCGGCTGGCCGCCGCCGTGGAGGCGGGCCGGGCCGGCACGCCGCAGGTCCTGGCCGGCTGGGAGAACTTCAGCCTCCAACTCGACAACCACCACTCCGTCGAGGACGCGGCCCTGTGGCCCCAGGTCGAGGCCAGGATCGAGGACCGCCCGGAAGACCAGCGGCTGATGGAGGCCATGGAGGCCGAGCACGCGGAACTCGGCCCGCGGATCGCCGAGGTCGACACCGCGCTCAGGGCCGGCGCCGACGACCTCCCGGCCAGGATCGAGGACCTCTACCTGGTGATGGACCACCACTTCGCGCACGAGGAGGACCGTGCGCTGCCGCTGATCCAGGACGTGCTGACGCCTGCCGAGTGGCGGAAGTTCGGTCTCGCCAACGCCAGGAACCTCGGCGTCAAGGGCGTCGCCGTCTACGTCCCGTGGGTCGCCGACGGCACCACCGCCCAGGAGCAGCGCGAATTCCTGTCCGCGTTCCCTCCCCCGGTCCGCGCGGTCAACAAGCTCCTGTGGCAGCGCTCCTACCGCAAGAAGCAGCTCTGGCAGGTCTGAGCGGGGCCGTGGCCCGCGCCCGACGGGCGGCTCAGTAGCGCAGCACCGCCGCGACGTGCCCGACATCGGCCAGTTCGCCGTCGGGGACGAACCGCACCCTCGCCCCCGTGTCGAGCGCCTGCTCGGCGATCTCGTCGACGATGTCGTCCCGCGCGCCCCGGTCGCCCGAGGCCGCCGGGACGAGGTGGTCGCCGTCGTCCCGCACCGTCGTGCGGTAGCCGTCCTCGATCGCGACCAGCGCCACCCGCGCCTCCGCGACCGACTGCCACACCTCGTCCACGCCGCCGGCGAAGGCCTTGCGGCTGCGCGCGTCGTCCAGCTCCGACAGCACGCCCGCGACCTCCTCCTGCGCCCGCGTGCCCGCGGCGGTGGCGAGCGCCTGGCGCAGGGCCTCCGCCGGCCCCTCGGCCAGCCCGCCCTGGGTGATCAGCCCGGCGGCCTCCTTCACCAGCTTGCCCGCGTCGTCCAGCGCGGCCAGCGCCTCCGACTCGCCGACCACGTACATCGGCCGCGGGTCGGCCGCGACGACCACACCGGCGCTCTCGGTCACCTCGCGCAGGAACTGCCGGGTCCGCTCGTCGTTGAAGGTGCTCGGCGTGTCGCCGATCCGCTCCTCCCGCTCCGGGTCGAAGTCCTCCGGCACCCGCCGCACCGGGAAGGTCCCGGTGAACTGCTCGGGAGCCCGTCCCTTCGTCCCGCTCCACATCGTCGCGACGTCCGCGGACAGCGCCAGCACCCAGAACGGCTGGTTGGCGACGTGCGCGGCCACCAGGTTGCGGGTCAGGAACGTCTGCGCCAGCAGCACCCGGGCCGGGACGGTCCTGGCCAGCGTCCACACCTGGTGCTCGCCGGGCGCGGCGAAGATCGCCAGGCCGTCCTCCGCGTGCACCAGGTCCACCTCGCCGAGCGCCTGGTCGAGCTGGCCGATCACGTCGATCCGGTCCGCCCGGGACACCTCGGGGTCGTTGTGCACCGCGTCCTTGGCCTCTTCCAGTAGATTGCGCAGCCGTACCGCGTCCTGCGCGTTGTCCGGTTCGCGGCGGTGGGTCGGCAGCAGCACCGACACGGCGGGGTAGGGCCGCGGCCGGCGCAGGTCGGCGAGGATGGCGGGGCTGATCGGCGCATGCATGGCATTGCCCTTTCGGCGGCGGCATCGTGTGCCGGTGACGTCCCCCGGGTCGTCCCTTTGTCTCTTCATGGATATATCAATGTGCCGCCCCTCGCAGCTTGTGCGAGGGGCGGCACAGCCGCCCGGGACCGCCCGCCGGCCCTCACCCGTACGGCTCACCGGGTGCTGCGGGCGCCCGCCGCGGGTCGCGCCGTGAGGGGCGGCGGCCCTTGGGCGGGTCCGCAAGGTCCCGTCCGCCCGAGGGCCAGGGCGACGCGCTGGACGACCTCTCACCGGCGTGCCGACCGCGCAGGCCGGCGGCCTGAACGCGGTCGTGGTCATCCTCGCCGACAGCGCCGGCGAGACCGCCTCCTGCGGCCCGCGCGCCCGCCGGGCGAAGCGGAACGTCCGCTACCAGGGGCCGCCGCAGCCGGCGGCGGACCCGTGTGCGAAGCTGCCGACCGCCAGGAGGGGAGGCGGCGGTGGACGAGCACGACGCCACAACCGGGACGCGACAAGCCGGCGAGCACCACCAGGACCGGCCGGCAGCGGGAGGACGGGGCCGGCCGGGAGCGGCCGGTGCCGCACTGGCCGTCGTCGCCGTCGCCGGTACCGCGCTCGGCGCGGTGCTGCTGCGCCCGGGCCGCTCGCTGACGGCCAGGAGCGGCGGGCCGCTGGACAACTCCGCGGTCGTCATCCTGATCGCCCTCGGCTGCCTGGCCGCGGGAGTGCTGCTCAGCAGCCACTACCGTTCCCGGCTGGGCTACGACCAGAACCTGCCGTCCTTCGAGCAGCGGCTCGCCGACGCGGTCCGGGTGACCCTGATCGCCGCGGCCGTGGTGGTGCCGGTGCTGCTGCTCAGCATGCACGACTTCCCTTCCGGCGGCGGCAGCCCGGCCCCCGAGCAGACCGGCGACGACGACTTCCCGCACCGCACCCTGCCACCGTTCACACCACACCCGGGCAGCGGGGCCGGCCACGTCCCCTCGATCACCCTGCCGCACCTCCTGGTCGTGGCCGGGATCGCGGTGCTGGTCCTCGCGCTGCTCGTCGCCGGATACCGGCTGTGGCGCCAGCTCCGGCGCACCGAGGTGCCCCCGCCGGCAGGCACCTACCGCCCTGCCGAGCAGGACGTGCTCGCCGACGCCGTCGACTCCGGGCGGCGCGCGTTGCTCGACGGCACCGACGCCCGGGCCGCCGTCATCGCCTGCTACGCGGCCATGGAGACCTCGCTGGCCCACTCCGGGATCGCCCGCAGGGCCTCCGACAGCCCGCAGGACCTGCTGGCCCGCGCCGCCGGCAGCGGCCTGCTGACCGGCCCGCACGCCACCGACCTGACGGCGCTGTTCCGCGAGGCCCGCTACTCCACGCATCCCATGGACGGCACCCACCGCGACCGGGCCGCCGCCGCGCTCGACGCCATCGCGGCGCAGCTCGCGGAACGCGCCGCCGCGGCCGACGACCCGCAGCCCGCGGCCGACGACCCGCAGCCCCCGTCCGACACCCCGCCCGCCGGCGGCACCGGGGGTCCGCAACCGAGGGCGGGAGCCCACCGGTGATCGAACGCCCCGAGCCCGGCGCCCCCGGCTCCGTACGCCACTCGCTGACCCTGCTCGCCGCCGTCGGCGCCGTCTGTGTCGTCGTGCTCGGACTCGCGGAGGGACTGCCCGGCGCGGCCACCGGGCTGGCCGTGTGCACCGTCGCGGGCCTCGCCATCGCCCGCTACGTCAGCGGCTCCGGCGCCCAGGACAGCGGCTTCCGCCGCTCGGTGCGGCTGCTCGGCAGCCGGGCACCCGCGCTCGGCGAATGGCAGCGCGTCGTCGACAAGTCGGTCGGCGACCGCAGCGACGTGCACTTCAACGCCACGCTCAGGCCCCAGCTGCAGCGCCTCTTCGCGGCCCGGCTCGCCGAGCGGCACGGTGTCGACCTCTACCGCAGGCCCGAGCGGGCCGAGGCACTCGTCGGTGCCGACCTGTGGCCCTGGATCGACCCGGAACGCCGGCCGGCGCACCGCCCGGACGAGCCGGAGCGGGTGCTGCGCGCCCTGCTCGACCGGCTGGAGGCGCTGTGAACCCCGCGACCGGCGTGCGTCCGTACCACCACCAGGCACAGTGAGGACCAGCAGTGACCAGCCAACACCGCACAGACGACCACGACGCCCTGACCCCGCGACAGGCCGGTGAGCGGGCCGCGGAGGTCCTGGCCGAGATCCGTACCGCCGTCGTCGGCAAGCCCCGGCCGCTGGACATGGTCATGCTCGGCATCCTGGCCGGCGGGCACGTCCTGATCGAGGACCTGCCGGGGCTGGGCAAGACCCTGCTGGCCCGGTCCTTCGCCACCACCCTCGGCCTGGACTTCCGGCGTATCCAGTTCACCCCCGACCTGCTGCCCTCCGACGTCACCGGCGCCCCCTTCTACGACCAGCGCACCGCCGAGATGGTCTTCAGGCCCGGACCGGTCTTCACCCACCTGCTGCTCGCCGACGAGATCAACCGCACCCCGCCCAAGACCCAGGCGTCGCTGCTGGAGGCGATGGCCGAGTCGCAGGTGTCGATCGACGGCAGCACCCGCCCGCTGCCCGACCCGTTCGTCGTCATCGCCACCGCGAACCCGATCGAGTACGAGGGCACCTACTCGCTGCCCGAGGCCCAGCTCGACCGCTTCCTGCTCCGGGTGCGGATGGGTTACCTGACCGCGTCCGAGGAGACCGGGATGCTGCGCGCCCGGATCGCCCGCGCCGCACCCGAGGCGGTGCTGCGCACCCTCAGCGGCCCGAAGGAGGTGCTGGCGATGCGCGCCGCCGTGGAGCAGGTCGAGGTCGAGGACGACCTGCTCGACTACGTCGTCGCCCTGGTCGGCGCCACCCGCACCCACCAGCACGTCCAGGTCGGCGCGTCACCGCGCGGCGGCCTGGCCCTGGTCCAGCTCGCCCGCGCCCGCGCCGTCCTCGACCTGCGCGACTACGCCACCCCCGAGGACGTCAAGGACGTCGCCGTCGCGGCCCTCGCCCACCGGATCACCCTCAAGCCCGAGCTGTGGGTCCGGCAGATCGACGCCGACGACGTGGTCGGCGAGATCGTGCAGTCCGTCGCCGCACCGCAGACCCTGCCCCGCAGCCCCGTCGCGTCATGACCGGACGACCCGCCGCCCTGGACCGGGCACTGGGCGGTGCGACCTCCGCGCCCACCGAACCGCCGCCCGCGCCGCCGCCCGGCTGGCGGGCGAGCGAGCGGACCCTGCGCTACGGCACGGTCGGCGCGGTCGCGTTGGCCGCCGCCCTGGTCACCGGCCACGCCTGGCTGCTGGCCGCGGCCGCCGCCCCGCTGGCCCTGCTCGCACTGGCGCTGCCCACCGGCCGCCGGCCGCAGCGGCTCACAGCCGCCGTCGACGTCGAGCCGCGGCGCTGCTTCGAGGGCGAGCAGATCACCGCCACCCTCACCCTCGCGCACGACGGCGCGGCCGGCCGCCTCGACCCGGGCCTCACCCTCGGCCCCGGCATGCGGCTGGACGACCTCAGCGTCACCGAAGCGCGCGTCAGGCTGACCTTCACCGCCCAGCGCTGGGGCCGCTGGACGGTCGGCACGGTCGACCTCGACGTCTACGACACCGGCGGCGCCGCCCGCCGCACCCTGCGCGTGGACCTCGGCGAGGTCGCGGTCTTCCCGGTCCCCACCGCGACCGGCCTCACCCCGATCCCGGTACGGCTGCCGCAGCGGCTCGGCGAGCACACCTCCGCCCAGCGCGGCGAGGGCGTCGAGGTCACCGGCATCCACCCGTACGTACGCGGCGACCGGCAGCGGCGCATCCACTGGCCCGCGACCACCCGGCGCGGCGAACTCCAGCTGCACCAGTTCGCCGCGGAGAGGGCCTCGGACACCGTCGTCCTGCTCGACGTGCTGGCCGACGTCCGCGACCCGGCGACCGGCACGTCCTCGCTCGACGAGACCTTCCGCGCCGCGGCAGGACTGGTCCGCGCGTATCTGCGCACCCACGACCGGATCGGCGTGGTCTCGGTCGGCGGCACCACCCGCTGGCTGCAACCCGGCAGCGGCCAGAGCTACTTCTACCGGATCGTGGAGAGCGTCCTCGACGTCCGCAAGGACCTCGGCCACCGCTCCAGCAGCCTGCACAGGCTGCCGCCGCCCGCACTGCCGCAGAGCGCGCTGGTCTACGTCTTCACGCCGCTCATCGACCAGCGCATCCTGGAGGTGCTCGACCAGGTCAGGTCGCGGGCCAACCCGCTGGTCGTGGTGGAGATCCCGACCGGCGACCCCGAGGTCGAACCCGGCGACCGCACCGCGGAGCTGGCCCTGCGGCTGTGGCGGGCCGACCGCGACGCGATGCGCTTCGCGCTGACCGAGCGCGGCATCGCCCTCATCGCCCACCGGCCGGGCGAGACCCTCGACCTGGCCCTCGCGCCGCTGCTGCGCACCCGTATCCACGGAGGACGCCCGTGAGCCGCGACTTCGACGCCCACCGGCTGACCGCCCGCATCCTCGGCGTCGCCCTGGCCGTCACCGCCTGCAACCCGCCCCGCGCCCTCGACGGGTCCCTCGCCGGCTGGGCATTCGTCCTTGCCGCGTCCGGCGCCGCCTGGTGGGCCGCGCCGATGGTCGACGCGCGCCCGGTGCTCAACTCCATGCGGTGGGCCGCGGTCGCGGTGCACCGGCGCAACACGCTGCTGGCGGCCGGCGCGGTCGTCCTGGCCGCGCTGACCGCTCCGGCGGTCTGGCTCGCCGCCTGCGTCACCGGCCTGCTGGTCGCCTACCTGCTGCTCACCGACGGCTGGACGATGGGAGCGACCGCTCCCGCGGGCGTCGACCGCGCCACTCCCGCACTGGCCGCCACCGCGGCGGCCGCGGTGGTCTTCGCCGCGTCCACCGCGCCCGTGGCCGACACCGCCTGGGCACGCCTGCCCGCGGCCCTCGCCCTGGCCGCCACCGCCGGCTGCGTCGCCCTCTCCCTGCGCCACCGCCCCTGACGCCGCCCTGCCGCGCAGGTCAGCGCTCCCCGCCGGGCCGCCCACCGGGGCCGGCCCGTGCCCCGCGCCCTCGCGAGCGGCATCTGTATCGGTTAAGTAAATACGGCTTCTTCGTCCCAACCCCCCGCTTCCCATCTGCACTTGCCGTGCTTTACCGTTTAATGGACCCGGCCAGGCCAGGGCCAGGGAACCAGCCGACGCCGTAGGCAAGAGGCAAGGAGTAGCGATGAAGGACGTCACGCCGGTGGTCGACGGCTGGAACCTCCGCCTGCCGGGCGACTTCAGGGGCGCCGGCACGGGCGAGGACGGCCGGGAGAAGGTCACCGCCGCCGTCCCCGGCTGCGTCCACACCGACCTGCTGGCCGCGGGCCTGCTCGCCGACCCCTTCCTGGACCGCAACGAGCTCGACGCCGCCTGGGTCGGCCGCACCGACTGGACGTACGAGACGGTCCTGCCCCCGCACGCCACCACCCACGAGCGCAGCGACCTCGTCTTCGACGGGCTCGACACCGTCGCCGAGATCACCCTCGGCGGCAGCGTCCTCGGCCGCACCCGCAACATGCACCGCTCCTACCGCTTCGACGTCACCGGCGAACTCCCGGGCACAGGCGTGCCGTTGACCGTGGCCTTCACCTCGGCCTACACCGAGGCCGAGCGGGTCAGGTCGCTGGTGGGAGACCGGCCCAACGCCTATCCCGAGCCGTTCCAGTTCATCCGCAAGATGGCCTGCTCCTTCGGCTGGGACTGGGGGCCGACCCTGGTCACCGCCGGGATATGGAAGCCGGTGCGCCTCGAACACTGGTCCACCGCCCGGCTGGCCCGGGTCACCCCGCTGGTCACCGTCACCGACGGCACCGGCCGGGTCGAGGCCCGTGTCGAACTGGAACGCACCGCGGCAGGCGCGGAGCGGCCGCTGACCGTACGGCTGCGGGTCGGCGGGACCGTCACCGAGACCGTCGTGCCGGCCGGCGCCGACCGGGCCGCCGCGGTCGCCGAGATCGCCGCGCCCGACCTGTGGTGGCCGCACGGCTACGGCGAGCAGCCGCTGTACGACTGCGAGGTCACCCTCCTCGACGCGCAGGCCCGCGGCCCCGCCGCCGAGCTGGACCGCTGGCAGCGCCGCATCGGCTTCCGCACCGTCACCCTGGACACCTCGCCCGACGAGCACGGCACCGCCTTCACCCTGGTCGTCAACGGCACCCCGGTCTTCGCCCGCGGCGTGAACTGGATCCCCGACGACGCCCTGCCCACCAGGATCGACGCCGCCCGCTACCGGCGGCGCCTGGAGCAGGCCGCGGCGGCCGGCGTGGACCTGGTGCGGGTGTGGGGCGGCGGCATCTACGAGAGCGACGACTTCTACGTCGCCTGCGACGAGCTGGGCCTGCTGGTGTGGCAGGACTTCCTGTTCGCCTGCGCCGCCTACCCCGAGGAGCAGCCGCTGCGCTCCGAGATCGAGGCCGAGGCCAGGGAGAACGTCAGCAGGCTCGCCGCCCACCCGAGCCTTGCGCTGTGGAACGGCAACAACGAGAACCTGTGGGGCTTCCGCGACTGGGAGTGGGAGGAGGCCCTGGCCGGCGACTCGTGGGGCGAGGGCTACTACCTCGGCCTGCTGGCCAGGATCGTCGCCGAGACCGACCCCACCCGCCCCTACTGGGCCGGCAGCCCCTGGTCGGGCTCCTGGGACCACCACCCCAACGACCCGCGGCACGGCACCGCGCACTCCTGGGAGGTGTGGAACCGCGTCGACTACACCGCCTACCTCGACGACGTCCCGCGCTTCGTCGCCGAGTTCGGCTGGCAGGCGCCGCCCGCGTACGCCACGGCCCGCCGCGCGCTGTCCGACGATCCGCTGACGCCCGACTCGCCCGGCATGCTGCACCACCAGAAGGCCGGTGACGGCAACGGCAAGCTCGCCCGCGGCCTGGCCCACCACTTCCCCGTCCCCGCCGACTTCGACACCTGGCACTACCTGACCCAGGTCAACCAGGTGCGGGCGATCGCCACCGGTATCGAGCACTGGCGATCGCACTGGCCGGTCTGCGCCGGCACCGTCGTCTGGCAGCTCAACGACTGCTGGCCGGTGACCTCCTGGGCCGCCATCGACGGTGACGAGCGCCCCAAGCCGCTCTACCACGAGCTGAAGCGCCTCTACGCCGACCGGCTGATCACCGTGCAACCGCGCCCCGAAGGGCTCGTCGCGGCGCTGGTCAACCAGACCGCGCAGGACTGGACGGGCACGGCGGTCCTGTGCCGGGTCGCGGTGGACGGCGCCGTACTCGCCGAGGTGCGGCTGCCGTTCACCGCGGCGCCCAGGACCGTCGCGCGGATCGCGCTGCCCGCCGAGGTGCTGCCCGCGGCCGGCAGCGGCAAGGAGCTGCTGACCGTACGGGTCGGCGACGAGCGCGCCTTCTGGTTCCCGGTGCGCGACAAGGACTTCGGCTACCCCGAGCCCAGTTGGGACGTCGACGTCGCCGTACGCCCCGACGGCAGGGCAGCGGTGACCGTCACCGCCCGCACCCTGCTGCGCGACCTGCTGCTGCAGGCCGACCGGCTCGGCCCCGAGGCCGGCGCGGACCGCGGCCTGACCACCCTGCTGCCGGGCGAGAGCGTGACGATCACCGTGAGCGGCTGGGACCGGCCCTCGCCGGACGCCGCAGCGGCCGCGCTCTCCTGCGTGAACGCGGCCGTGCGGGACGGCGGGGCCGGTACCGGGCCGCGGGCTACTTCGTCGCACCCCGGGTGAAGCCGTTGTAGATGAACCGCTGCAGGAACAGGAAGACCACCAGCGTCGGCACCATCACCAGGATCGCGCCCGCCGAGATGTCCTCCCAGTGGGCGCCGAACGGACCCTTGAAGCGGAACAGCGACGTCGAGATGGTGCCCAGGTTCTCCGACGGCATGTAGAGGAAGGGGATGTAGAAGTCGTTGTAGACGGTGATGCCCTTGATGATCACCACGGTGGCGATGGCCGGTTTGAGCAGCGGCAGGATGATCCGCCAGTAGATGGTGAAGGTGTTGGCCCCGTCGATCCTGGCCGCCTCGTCCAGCGAGATCGGGATGCCCCTGATGAACTGCAGGAAGATGTAGATCGAGACGATGTCGGTGCCCATGTAGAGCACGATGGGCGCCCAGCGGCTGTCGAACATCCCGAAGTTGTCGACGATCTTGAAGGTCGCGACCTGGGTCGTCACGCTCGGCACCAGCGAGCCGATCAGGAACAGCGCGATCACCAGCCGGCGCAGCCGGAAGGTGAAGCGGTCGATCGCGAACGCCGCCATCGACCCGATCAGCACGGTCCCACCGATCGAGAACACCAGGATGAACGCGGTGTTCCAGAACGCTCTGAGCATCTTGCCGGCCCGGAAGGCCGTCACGTAGTTGTGGTAGTTCAGCCAGTTGTGCGGCAGCGTCAGCGCACCGCTGCCCTGGCCGATCTCCTCGGACGTCTTCAGCGAGGTCAGGAACACCGCGAGCAGCGGCAGCAGCACCACCGCGCCGGCCAGCAGGAGCGAGAGGTACACCAGCGCCCTCAGCAGCGCCTTGCGGGTCATACGAGATCGTTCCTCTCGTCCGGCACCACGACGCGCTGCAGCCAGGTCACCAGCAGGATGATCACCAGCAGGGCGACGGCCGCCGCGGAGGCGAGCCCCATCTTGTTGAACTCGAAGGCCAGCTTCACCGTCTGGATCACGAAGGTCTGGGTGCCGGCGGCGCCGTTGGTCATGATGAACGGGATCTCGAACGCCGACAGCGACCCGGAGATCGCCAGGATCGCGCTCAGGCTCAGCACCGGCTTGATGCCCGGCGCGATGATGTGCCGGAACTGCTGCCAGCGGTTGGCGCCGTCCAGCTCCGAGGCCTCGTACAGCTCGCCGGGTATCGACTGGATCGCGCCCAGGAAGAGCACGAAGTTCAGGCCCATGAAGCGCCACACCGACACCCCGGCCAGCGAGGTGTTGGCCATCCGCCCGCTGCCCAGCCAGAAGTGGTGCCCGTGCACCCCGAAGGCGCTCAGCACCGTGTCGAGGGTGCCGTGCGGCTGGAAGAAGTACAGGAACACCAGGCCGATCGCGACCCCGTTGATGAGGTAGGGGAAGAACAGGATCCCCTTGAAGAGGTTCCTGAACCGCAGGTCGAAGCTCAGCACGGTGGCGAAGTACAGCGCCAGCACGATCTGCACCACCGACGCGACCAGGTAGTAGATGCTGACGAAGAAGACCTGGAACAGCTCGGGTCTGGTGAACAGCTCCACGTAGTTCCTGGTCCCGACGTAGTCGCGGTCGGGGCTGACCCCGTCCCAGTCGGTGAAGCTGTCCCTGATCATGTTCCCGACGGGTATGTAGGTGAACGTGATCAGCAGAGCGAGCGGCACCGCCAGGTAGAGCCACGGCGTCACGGTCCGCCAGACCCGAGCGCGGGTCACAGGCTTGCGGTCTTCTGCGCGGAGGACCACTTCTTGGCGAGGTCGGCGAAGATGCCCGGCAGGTCGCCGCCGGCCGCACCGCGGGCCACGTCGATCAGGTGCTGGCGGTAGTCGGGCTTGTTGGTCATGCCGATCTCGGACTGGTTGTCGATGCTGGTGACCTTGGCGCTCTGCGCCTGCGACATCTCCACGAACTGCACGCCGGCGTCCTGGAAGGGCTTCAGCGCCGTCGGCATCGCGCCGCCCCTGAGCGTCGGGACGGCCTGGTTGGTCTGCACATAGCCGGACTTGTCGGTGAACCAGTCGATCCAGGCCCGGGCGGCCGCCTTGTGGCCGGAGTGGATGTTCACCGCCTCCTGGTAGTCGGGCGCTACCGGGGTGCAGAACTTGCCGTCCTTCTGCGACGGGAAGGGCATGTAGCCGATCTCGGACGGGTCCTTGCCGGCCTTCTTGGCCGCGTCCTGCATCTGCACGATGGCCCACGAGCCCAGCCACATGGTGCCGATCTTCCCGGTGGCCAGCAGGTTCTTGCTGTTCTCCCAGTTGGTGGTAGTCGGGTCCTGCTCGGAGAGCTTGCCGTGCACGATGTTGTAGAGCAGCGTGTCGCCGACGTTCAGGTCGGTGCCTGCCTGCCACGGGTCGGACTGGGAGGCCGGCGCGTCGGTCGCCTTCGGGTCGCAGGTCACCGAGCCCTGGACCTGCGTCCAGCCGGTCAGCGGCCAGCCGTCCTTGTAGTTGGTGTAGTACGGCGTCGCGGACGTCTTGGACTTGATGGCCGACAGGTCGGTCAGGAACTCGTCGGGCGTCTTCGGCCAGTCGGCGATCCCGGCCTGCTGCCAGACGGCCTTGTTGTAGACGAAGCCGTCCACGTTGGCGAAGTTGGCGATGCCGTAGACCTTGCCGCCGACGGTGGCCTTCTCGGTGAAGGTGTACTTCTTGCCCAACTCGTCGGCGGTGCCCAGCGAGGCGAAGAACTTCGGGTAGTCGTCGGTCTTGATGGCCGCGGGGATCATGAGCACGTCGCCGTAGTTCGACGTGTTCATCCGGATCTTGACCTCGCCCTCGTAGTCCGTGATGCCCTCGAAGGTGACGTGGACCTTCGGGTAGAGCTTGTTGAACTCGGCCGCGTACTTCTTCATCGTCCCGTCCTGCACCAGGTCGGTGCGCTGGGTCAGGACCTTGATGTCGCCGGTGACCTTGCTCGGGTCGGTCGGTGAGGCGGCCGATTCGCCGCCGGACGACGACGAGCCGCCGCCGCCACAGGCCGTGGCCAGCAGCGCCATGGTGGCGAGCAGCGAACCGGCGAGTGCTGTGCGCTTCATATGCACCATCTCCGTTTCGACGCCGTCCTAGCGAGTGACAGGAGGGACGACGCGCAGCGCGGTTACTTAAGCGTTTCAGTAACGGAACGACGGCACTATTGCATTGGGTTGTTGGCCGGTAAAGGGACTGATTCAGCGCTGATGCTTAACCGTTACACAGCGGGTCGGTGCAGACGGCCGCAGTGCGGTGGGGTAGCTTGGGCGCCGACCGGCAGCACGCCGCGACAAGCTGAGGAGGTGGGACCGATTACCGCTGGTTCGTACCGGGCGCTCCCACCGCACGGCCTCGCGAGGCCTGCGGCCTCCTGACCGGAGCCGGGGGAGGGCCACCAGGCTTCCCGAGAGGTTCACATGTCGGACTCCCTCATGCCGCTGCCGCGCGCGGCTACCTACACCACCGTCGTCGCGCAACTCAGGGCCGCGGGCTGCGTCTTCGCCGAGGACGAGGCGCGGATCATCCTGGCCGCCGCCACCGGACCCGAGGAGACGGCCGCGATGGTCGCCCGCCGGGCCGGCGGGCTGCCGCTGGAACACGTCGTCGGCTGGGCCGAGTTCTGCGGACTGCGGATCGCCGTCGACCCCGGGGTCTTCGTGCCCCGGCGCCGCACCGAACTCCTGGTGCGCGAAGCCGTCGCGCTCGGCCGCGCCGCCGCGCGGGAGGGGCGCGAGCCCGTCGTGCTCGACCTGTGCTGCGGCTCGGGCGCGGTCGGCGCCGCCCTGGCCGCGGCCCTGGGGCGTACCCGGCTGCATGCGGCCGACCTCGACCCGGCGGCCGTCGCGTGCGCCGCCCGCAACCTCGCCCGGGCCGGCGGGCAGGTCCACCGCGGCGACCTCTTCGCGGCGCTGCCCGCGGGCCTGTGCGGCACCGTCGACCTGCTGGCCGCCAACGTGCCCTACGTGCCCAGCGCCGCGGTCGGCCTGCTGCCGGCCGAGGCCCGCGACCACGAGGCGCTGATCGCCCTCGACGGGGGCGGTGACGGTCTCGACGTGATGCGCAGGGTCGCCGCCCACGCCGCGGAATGGCTCGCCCCGGGCGGCTCGCTGCTGGTGGAGTCCGGCGAGCGGCAGGCGGAGGCCGCCGCCGGCATCCTGGCCGGCGGCGGCCTGCTGCCCCGGGTCGCGACCGACGACGACCTCGGGGCGACCGTCGTCATCGGCACCCGTCCGTCCGGGTGATCTTGCCGGTCAGCGGGCGGCGAGCTGAGGGGCGGTCAGCCTGGCCGTGAGGAAGCCGGCGATGCGGTCCAGGGCGGCGTCCGCGTCGTCGAGCCGTCCGTAGTGGTGCTGGAAGACGTGCGGGACCCCGGGCCAGACCTCCAGGGTGACCTCGACGTCGCCGGCTCCGGCCCGCCCGGCCAGCCGGACGGCGTCGTCGAGCAGCAGCTCGTGCGCGCCGACCTGCACCAGCAGCGGGGGCAGTCCCGTGAGGTCGGCGAACAGCGGGCTGGCCAGGGGCTGCGCCCGGTCGCCGTCGCCGAGGTAGTGCCCGGCGTAGTCCGCCAGGTCCTCGGCGACGAAGATCGGGTCGGCCGCCTCCAGGGTGCGGATGCTGTCGCCGCCGAGGGTGAGGTCGGTCCAGGGCGACAGCACGGCGACCGCGGCCGGCTGCGGCAGCCCCGCGGCCCGGGCTGCGACCAGCAGCGAGATCGCCAGTCCGCCGCCCGCGGAGTCGCCCGCGACGACCAGCTCCGCCGGGTCCGTGCCGCCGTCCAGCAGCGCCCGGTAGGCAGCGAGCCCGTCGTCCAGCGCCGCGGGGAAGGGGTGCTCGGGCGCCAGCCGGTAGTCCAGCGAGGTGGCCCGGATCCCGGCCCTGCGGACCAGCTCGCCGACCAGCCCCGCGTGCGTGTCGGGCGAGCCGATGACGTATCCGCCGCCGTGCAGGTAGAGCAGCCGCCCGCGGTCCGCGGCGCCGGCCGGCTCCAGTTCGAGGGCCGGGCGCCCGCCCAGGACGGTCCGGCGGGTGGCGACGCCGTCGGGTGCCGGCCGGGTGATGCCCCGGGCGAAAGCGAGGCGGGCGGCCTCGGGTTCGGGGTCCGGTGTGCGCGGGATGCTGCGGAGCAGGTCGTCCAGAGTGTCGCGCTGCTGCCGGGTCATGCGGGCCTCCAGGGGGCACGATGGGATGATGGATTCCTCGGAATGCATCTGCCACATGCCAACTGGATGCCAGGGAAGATGATTCCCAGGAATCTAAAGGAGTTCTCTGTGACCTACGTCACCCAGGTCTTCACCGACCTCGTCCGCGTCGAGACCCGGCTCTACAACGCCGTGAACGCCCGGCTCCAGACCGAACTGGGGCTGGGCCTCGGCCAGTTCGAGTTCATGGCGATCATCGACCGGGTGCCCGGCTGCCGGGTGCTCGACATCGCCCGCGAGGTGGCGATCACCGTGGGGGCCACCAGCAAGGCGGTCGACCGGCTGGAGGCGGCCGGCTGGTGCGTGCGCAGCGCGCACCCCCAGGACCGGCGCTCCTCGGTCCTTGGGCTGACGGCGGAGGGTGCCGCGCTGCTGGAGCGTTCCCGCCCTGTGGTCGAGGCGGAGCTGGCGGCCCTGACCGTCGGCGTCCCGTCCGGCGGGCTCGATCAGGTGGCCGCGACGATGGCGACGCTGCGCACCGCGCTGGAGCGGCGGTCGCCGGCCGGCGCGGAGTGAGCCGGCGGGCGGGCGCTCAGTCCTGCTGCTCCGCCATCCGCAGGCCCGCGGTCCACTTCTCCTCGATGTTGCCGAACTTCCACACCGCGAAGGCCACCGCCCAGGTGGCGAAGAACAGGCCGACGATGACGTAGCCGACGATGTTGAGGTCGAGGCCGCCGATCCAGTCCCAGAAGGCGCCGTGCAGGTCGGCCTTCTCGCTGACCAGGCCGAGCAGTTCGACGGTGCCGATGATCAGGGCCACCGCGACCGACAGGCCGGTGATGGTCAGGTTGTAGTAGACCTTGCGCACCGGCTTGGAGAAGGCCCACTCGTAGGCGAAGTTCATGAACGAGCCGTCGATGGTGTCCAGCAGGCACATTCCGGCCGCGAACAGCACCGGCAGGCACAGGATCGCGTACCAGGGCAGGCCGGAGGCGGCGCCGGAGCCCGCCAGCACCAGCAGCGCGATCTCGGTGGCGGTGTCGAAGCCCAGGCCGAACAGCAGGCCGATCGGGTACATCTGCCAGGGCTTGGTCACCGACTTCATCAGCCGGCCGAGCAGCCGGTTCATCAGCCCGCGGTTGTTGAGCTGCTCCTCCAGGGCGGCCTCGTCGAAGTGGCCTTCGCGCATCTGCCGGAAGACCTTCCAGATCCCTGCCAGGATCAGCAGGTTGACGAACGCGATGGCGTAGAGGAAGGTCCCCGAGACCGTGGTGCCGATCCAGCCGGTGACGCTGTGCAGCGCCGAGCCGTCGTCCTCCACCGGGTTCGCCAGCGACTTCACGCCCAGCGAGAGCAGGAAGGCCAGGGCGAAGACGATGCTGGAGTGGCCCAGCGAGAACCAGAAGCCCACCGACAGCGGCCGCTTGCCCTCGTGCATCAGCTTGCGGGTGGTGTTGTCGATCGCCGCGATGTGGTCGGCGTCGAAGGCGTGCCGCATGCCCAGGGTGTAGGCGGTGACCCCGATGCCGATACCGAAGGACTTGGTGCCGACGCTGTAGTGCTCGGGCGCCACGATCGCCACCAGCGTGAACCACCCGATGACGTGCAGCGCCACGATGAACGCCGCCATCCCGCCCAGCCGGGTCCACTCCGCCCGGGTCATCGAGCTGCGTATCCGGCGCCAGCGGGACCCCGTGGCGACGGCGGCCTCGGTGGTGGTGGTCATACGTTCGTCCTCCGTCGGAGCGGCTGGGGGCGCTTACCGCAACAGACTACTTGTTGCGAATGACTCGCAATAGCCTGCCCCTGCTCCGTTCCGTTCAACCCGCCCGAGGTCAGCGCGCCGCGGGCGCCCCGGGAGAGCCTGATCACACCTGCCGGGAAAGCGTGGCCGATGTCCGTTCGTCCTGATTGACGCATGACAGAACCGAGCCCTACGCTCGCTGTGTAGTGATGACTGGGGAAGCTGGTGGAATTCCAGCACGGTCGCGCCACTGTGACCCGCCGCCGCAACCGGCGTAACGGGGAGTCAGACAGCCGCTCATCACGACGCCCATGGAACAGGGACGCACGATCCCCTAAGGAGGGCTCACCTTGAGCAGCATTTCCGCATCCCGCCCGGCAGCCACGCCGGTCGTCCTGCCCGCCGCCAAAGCCGCACTGTGGATGTTCGGCGCCGCCGCCCTCGCGCTGATCGCCTACTACTTCGTCGGTGTCGACCAGGGCGCCGTCTCGGTCTTCGGCAAGGACATGCACGTCCACGAGTTCGTCCACGACGCCCGGCACTTCCTCGGTTTCCCCTGCCACTGACACCGCCGGAACCCGAGGTATCGGACAACTCGACATGGAAAAGAAGCTCATACTGCGCGGCATCCTCGCCGGCGCAGCCGCCGGTCTGCTCGCGTTCCTCTTCGCCCGCATCTTCGCCGAGCCGCAGATCAGCAAGGCGATCGACTACGAGAGCGGCCGGGACGCCGCGCAGGCCGCACTCGACAAGGCCGCGGGGCTGCCGGCCGCCGCGGCCGACCCCGACCTGTTCAGCCGCACCGTCCAGGCCGACGTCGGCATCGGCGCCGGCATGATCGTCTTCGGCATGGCGATGGGCGCGCTGTTCGCCGTCGCCTACGCCGTCTGCCTCGGCCGGGTCGGCGCCCTGCGCGCCCGCAGCCTGGCCCTGCTGGTCGCCGGCGGCGGATTCCTCGGCATGTACCTGGTGCCGTTCCTGAAGTACCCGGCCAACCCGCCCGCCATCGGCCACGAGGACACCATCAGGGCGCGCAGCGGCCTGTACCTGCTCATGGTGGTGCTCTCGGTGGCCTTCCTGGTCGCCGCCGCCTGGCTCGGCAGGCGGCTGCAACCCAGGGTCGGCAACTGGAACGCGACCCTGCTGGCGGCCGGCGCCTTCGTCGTCGCCATCGGGGCCGTGATGCTGGTACTGCCCTCGGTGGGTCATCTGGCGTACAACAAGGAGCACTTCGGCAACCACGCCACCGAGACGCCGCTGCCGCTGACCGACGGCCACGGCCGCATCGTCTACCCGGGCTTCCCGGCCGACGTGCTGTTCTCCTTCCGCTGCTACTCCGTCGCGGCCCAGCTGCTGCTCTGGTCGGCGATCGGCCTGGTCTTCGCACCGCTGGCCGAACGCGTCCTGCAGCCGCGGGCCGAGGCGGCCGCCCCGGGGGCGGCGCCCGTACCGGTATGACGCACCCCCCGCACGCAACGGCGGCACCGGGCGCGGTGGTCGAGGAGATCGCCGCGCTCGGGCCGTTCTTCGCCGTCACCACCCACCCGGCGGGCGCACCGCCCGGCGAGCCGTGGCAGCCGATGGCCGGCGCGCTGCCGGCCGAGCGGGCAGCCGCCGTCCAGGCGTATCTGGCCGCGGCCGGCGGCCAGCCGGCAGCCGCGGTCGAGCTGCGGGTCGCCGCCTCCGTCGCCCATCTCGGCCTGGCCGCACGCCTGGTGTCGCCCGCGCTGGCCGCGGCGGTCCTGCACGGGCGGCCGTTCGGCTACCACCTCGGCGCGGTGCGCTGGCAGCCGGCGCTGGGCGGCCCTGTCCCGCTCTCCCTGCCGGACGACGCCCTGCACCCGCGTGCGGCAACGCCCGAGCAACTCGCCGACGCCGTGGCCCGCCGGCTGCTGGCCGGTCCGCTCGCCGAACTCGCCGACCACTTCCGGCCGTTGGGCGTCTCCCCGCACATCCTGCTGGGCAACACCGCCTCCGCCGTCAACGGCGCCGCGACGGCGCTGGCCGCCGCCCGCCCCGAACTGGCCGCCCCCGCACATGCGTTCGCCGCCCAGCTGCTGCAACGGCCGCCGCTGCGCCCGCAGGGCGCCCGTACGCCCACCGGCGCCTTCCGGCGGCGCAGCTGCTGCCTGATCTACCGCGCCGCCCCCGACCGCAGGGGCGCCCTGTGCGGCGACTGCGCCCTGCGCGCCCCCACCGCATGAGCGGGACCGCCGCCACGAGCCGGATGGCACGCTGTGCCACACTCCGGTGCGTGAAGCAGATCTACGTCATCGGCATCGGCGCGGGTGACCCCGAGCAGCTCACCCTGCAGGCGGTACGCGCCCTGGGGCGCGTCGACGTCTTCTTCCTGCTCGACAAGGGCGAGGACAAGGCAGGCCTGGTGCGGCTGCGCGAGGAGATCCTGCAACGGCACGCGCCCCAACCGCACCGGGTGGTCGTCGCCACCGACCCGGACCGCGACCGTACGGCCGCCACCGGGTCGTACGCACCGGCCGTCGACGACTGGCGGCGCCGCCGCGGCGACATCTACCAGCGGCTGATCGCCGAGGAGTTGGCCGACGGCGGCTGCGGGGCGTTCCTGGTCTGGGGCGACCCCGCCCTCTACGACAGCACGCTGGCGATCCTGGAGGACGTCCACGCCCGCGGCGGCACCGACTTCGACTGGACGGTGGTGCCCGGCATCAGCAGCGTCGCGACGCTCGCCGCCCGGCACCGCACCGGGCTCAACCAGGTCGGCCGCCCGGTCCAGATCACCACCGGCCGGCGGCTCGCCGACGGCGGCGGGCTGCCCGACGGCGTGGACGACGTGGTGGTGATGCTCGACGCCCGCCAGGCCTTCGGTGCCCTCGCAGGCCAGGGCCTGCACATCTACTGGGGCGCCTACCTCGGCACCCCCGATGAGATCCTCCTCGCCGGCCCCCTCACCGAGGAGATGGCCGACCGCATCCGCACCACCCGCGCCGCCGCCCGCACCCGCAAGGGCTGGATCATGGACACGTACCTGCTCCGCAGGACGGTTCAGCCGGCCTCCTCGCCCGGCCCCGGCGAGACCCTTTCGCAGGGCGGCGGCCCGCGATGAGCCCTCCCGGCCCGGGTTCGGCACTCGGCGAGTGCCGCGCTGCGGCGGGGGCTCGGGCGCGCGCCCCGCACGGCGGCCTCTCGGCGGCCCGGGCGCCGTCCGCGGTGAGTGCGGCGGTGCGGTGGGCGTCAGTACGGCGGTTGTGGCGGGCCTCGCGCGACAGGGTCCCGCCCTGCGTGGAGGCTTCCTGACGTGACGGGCGCGGTAGGTGGTGAGTGCCGCGGTGCAGCGGGCGTCCGTACGGCAGATGGTGGTGTGCCCGCAGTGGCCGGGTGCCGCCCGCTGAGGCGGCCTCTCGCGGGCTCGGTATACGGGGATCGACCTGCTGCGGCGGGCTGTGGCGTGCCCGGCGCGGCCGCGCGGCGCCGCGCGCTGATCCACGGCGCGGCAGCGGTGGTCGCCGGGCGCGGCGGGGCGTGGTGATGCGGCGGGTCGTCATTCTCGGTGGGACCGCCGAGGCCCGCGTTCTGGCGGAACTGGTCGCCGCGGAGCCCGGGGTCGAGGTGACCACGTCGCTTGCCGGGCGGACGCCCGAGCCGCGGCTGCCCGCCGGGCAGGTCAGGATCGGCGGGTTCGGCGGCCCCGAGGGCCTGGCCGGGTGGCTGCGCGAGCAGCGCGCCGACGCCGTCGTCGACGCCACCCACCCCTTCGCCGAGGCGATCAGCCGGCACGCGGCGCTCGCGGCCGACGCGGCGGGCGTGCCGCTGCTCGCGCTGCGCAGGCCCGGCTGGAGCCCGGGGGAGGGGGACCGCTGGCACTGGGCGGACACCCTCGCCGCGGCCGCGGCCCTGCTCCCGGCGCTCGGGCACCGCCCGTTCCTCACCGTCGGCCGCCAGGACCTGGCGGCCTTCGCCGGGCTTCCGCTGAGCTGCCTGGCCCGCTCGATCGCCCCGCCGCCCCCGCCGCTGCCCGCGCACTGCCGGGTCCTGCTCGACCGCGGCCCGTTCACCCTCGACGCGGAACGCGCCCTGCTGCGCCGGCACGGCATCGACGTCCTGGTCACCAAGGACAGCGGCGGCCCCGCCACCGCAGCCAAGCTCACCGCCGCCCGCGAGGCCGCCCTGCCCGTACTGATCGTCCGCCGCCCGCCCCCGCCTCCCGGCGTGCCCGCCGTCGCCTCCCCGGCTGCCGCCGCGCAGTGGCTGCGCACCCGTTGAGCCAGGCGCCCCACCCGCGCGCCCGTCAACCGATCGGTTCATGCCGCCGTCCGCCACCTGCCGCCGCACCGCACCCCGGTGGTCGATCCGCCGGTGCCACCCCGCGCGGGACTCTCTGACCACGGCGGCGAAGGGCCGCCCCAAGATCAGGGAAGGCCACGGCACCTCGTCGCCGCCGGCACCACGAACAAGGAAGCCGCCCGCCGCCTGTTCATCGGCGAGGCCACCGTCAAGACCCACCTGCTGCACCTGTACGCCGAGCTCGGCGTACGCGACCGCGCCGCCGCAGTGGCCGCCGCGGACAAGGCCGGCCTGCTCGACCGACCGGCCAGGACCCCACCCCCCGGCCGCTGAGAGGCGCACCCGCCGCGCCCGAGGGATGATGAAGGGGACCGGCAGCCCACGTCGGGAGGTATCCGCATGGACTATCCGGAAACATACGAGCTGGTCTTCCACGCCGCCGCCGTCGAGGACGACGCGGTGCTGGTCCACCGCACCGACCGGTCAGGAGCCGGCGGCTACCCCATCTACCAGGACGAGACGGGCATCGTCCGCGCCGAGATCAGCGCGGACGGCGAGGTCCGCATGGTCGCCAGCGGCGGACACCAGTCACCCGACGCCCCGCTCGCCGTGCGCTGCGTACGCCGCTGACCCCGTCGCGTCACCTCCTCAGCGTGCCTTGCCAGGATTCGCACCGTCGATCAGCACCGCACGGTCACGGGCGGCGACGACCGCAGCCGACAGCGTCTGGATGTCGTACGCCCCCTGGTGCCTGCGCCCGTTGATGAAGAACGTCGGGGTGCCCGACACCCCGCTCAGGTCCGCCGACTCCACATCCCGCTCCACCCGCGCCGCGCCCTTGCGGCCCCGTAGCGCCTCACGGAAGGCGTGCAGGTCCAAGGACAGCTCCTCGGCGTGCGCCAGCAGGTCCTTCACCCCCAGCCGGTCCTGGTTCTCGAACAGCAGGTCGCGCATGTTCCAGAACGCGCCCTGCAGCCCTGCCACCTCCGCCGCCTCCGCCGCGAGCTGCGCGTTCGGGTGCACATCGGTCAGCGGCAGATGCCGCCAGACGTACCGCACGTCCCCGAAGTCGGCCAGCAGCGCGCGCACCACGGGCTCGGCCTGCCCGCAGTACGGGCACTCGAAGTCGCCGTACTCCACCACCGTCACCGGCGCGTCCATCGGCCCGCGGACATGGTCGCGGTCGGGGTCCACCGGCTCCGCGAGGTCCACGACCGACTCCGCGGTGCCCAGCAGCGCCAGCGCCCTGCGCTCCCTCGGCAGCCGCGACATCACCAGCGCCACCAGCGAGGTCGCGAGCATCGCGAAGACCACCGCGCTGAGCACGCCGATCTTCGCCTGGTCCAGCTCCCGCCCGTCGAAGGCCAGCGTCGCGATCAGCAGCGACACGGTGAAGCCGATACCGGCGATGGTCCCGCCGCCGACCACCGCCCCCCAGCCCACCGGCGGTCGCATCCGGCCGCCGCTCAGCCGCGTCGCCAGCAGCGACGCCCCCACGACGGCGATCGGCTTGCCCAGACCGTAGCCGAGCAGGATGCCCAGCGTGATCGGCGAGGTGAAGGCACTCGACAGCAGCGACCCGTTGATCTCGATACCGGCGTTGGCCAGCGCGAACAGCGGCACGATCACATAACTGGTCCACGGGTGGTACAGCCGCTGCAACCGGTCGTTGGGCGACAGCGCCGACGCGATGCCCTGCCGCGCCTCCCGCTCCAGATCCGGCGTCGGCTGCTCACGGAAGGACCGGAACAGACCGCTGGCCCGCTCCAGCGCGTCCCGCGACGCCGGGTAGGCGTACGACAGCATGCCGATGATCAGACCCACCACCACCGGGTCGACCCCGGACTGCAGGAAGGCGCCCCACGCCACGATCGCCAGCACCGCGTACACCGGCCCCCGCCGCGTCCCCGTCCTGCGGACCAGCGCGGTCGCCAGCAGCACCCCCAGACCGATCAGCAGCGGCGTCCACGACAGGTGCTCGCTGTACGCGACCGCGATCACCGCGAGCGCCACGAAGTCGTCGACCACCGCCACCGTGAGGATGAACGTGTGCAGCCGCCGCGGGAAGCGCGACCCGAGAAGCGCCAGCATGCCCAGCGCGAACGCCGTGTCGGTCGACATCGCCGCACCCCAGCCGTGCGCCGAGGACGAGCCTGCGTTCACCGCCAGGTAGATCGCCACCGGCACGACCATCCCGCAGATCCCCGCCAGCAGCGGCAGCGGGATGCGCCGCCGGTCCCGCAGTTCCCCCATGTCGAACTCGCGCCGCGCCTCCAGCCCCACGACCAGGAAGAACAGCGTCATCAGGCCGCTGTTCACCCACTCGCGCAGGTCCATGTCGATGGCGTGCGACCCCAGCCGCACGGACAGATGCGTCTCCCACACCGACGCGTAGCTGCCCGGCGCGATGTTCACCCACACCAGCGCCGCCAGCGTCGCGGCCAGCAGCACCGCCGCACTGCCGGTCTCGGTCCGGATGTACGCCCACGGCGACGACGTACCGGAGCGTTCCCTTTCGGTCCGACCTGTCAAGGGCGTGGCAAAGCCCCGGAACATCCAGCCTCCCGCTGTTCGAGTAACAGCGACACCCTGGCACGGCCAGGCCCCCTTGAGCACGCCGACCCGGTGGGTGGACACGTATCCGCCGGACGTCCCCTGGTGGGAGGATGGTGACGGCCGGGCATTCGGACGACGACGAGAGGGCGGCCGGTGGTGGCACGGGACGATGCCGTGATCGGCTGTACCGGGGAACTGCTGGTCGGCACCCGGGGCACCCAGGGACCCGGCGAGGTCCTGGTGCGGGTCAGGGGCGGCACCGAGGCCTTCCTCGCATGGTCCGACGATCCGCTGCCGAAGGGCGCCACGGTGCTCGTGGTGGATTCCCGCGGCACGCGTCAGGTCGACGTGATCGACTGGGCCGACCCGCTGGACGCCCCGGCCGGCTGAGCCGCGCAGACGAAGGAGAAGTCAAGGATGTTCGGTTATCGCGTACCCGCACCCGACGAGGCGATGCTGATCTCGGGCGGTCGCAGGGGACTGGGCGGTGCGCCCTTCCGTGTGGTCACCGGGCACGGCAAGTTCGTCCTGCCGGTCTTCCGCAAGACCCGGTTCCTGACCCTGGCGATGTGCGAGTCCGAGGTCGCCGAGACCTGCGTGACCCGGCAGGGCATCGCGCTGACCGTCAAGGCCGTCATCGCCTTCAAGGTCGGCAACGACCACGAGAGCATCGTCAACGCCGGCCAGCGCTTCCTGTCCGACCAGGACCAGATGTCGATCCTCACCGGCCGAATCTTCGCCGGCCACCTGCGGTCCATCATCGGCTCGATGACCGTCGAGGAGATCGTCACCGAGCGGCAGAAGCTCGCCACCGAGGTACTGGAGACCTCCAAGACGGAGATGGCGAAGATCGGCCTGAGCGTCGACTCGCTGCAGATCCAGTCCATCGACGACGGCGACACCGGCTACATCGAGGCGATGTCCGCCCCGCACAAGGCCGCCATCCAGCGGCAGGCGCAGATCGCCCAGGCCCAGGCCACCCAGGCCTCCGTCGAAGCACAGCAGGCCGCCGCCCGCAACCAGGCCGAGTACGCCCGGCAGACCGCCGTCGTCCAGGCCGAGTACTCCGCCCAGGTGGACCGCGCCCAGGCGCAGGCCGCCCAGGCAGGCCCGCTCGCCCAGGCCCACGCCCAGCAGGAGGTGCTCGCCGCCCAGACCGAACTGGCGCTGCGGGCCGCGGAGCTGCGCCAGCAGCAACTGGTCGCCGAGATCGTCAAGCCCGCGGAGGCCGAGGCCGAGCGCATCCGGGTGCTCGCCGTCGCCGACGCCGAGCGGATGCGTATCCAGGCCGCCGCGGCCGCGTCCCACGACCGGGTCGCCCTGGACCGGATGCTCATCGACCAGCTGCCGCAGATCGTCAAGGAGGCCGCCGCCGGCCTGTCCGGCGCGAACGTCAACGTTCTCAACGGCGCCGACGGCCTCAGCGAGATCGCCGCGGGCCTGGTCAGCCAGGGGCTGACCATCCTCGACTCGGTCCGCAAGAACCTGGGCGAGGACGGCGCCGCGGCGTCCTCCGGTGCCGTCGAGGTCCGCCGCCGCGGCAACGGCGACGGCAAGGTCGACATCGACTGACCCCGGGCTCCCGCACCACCGCGACGACGCCGCCGAGGCCCCGCGCCCGGCGGCGTCCGCACGTTCCGGGGCGTTGCGCCCACCCGCGTGAAGTGGCGCCCTCGCAGCACCGGCCGCACAGTGGAACGAGAGGGCCGAGCAGCCCGTTCGCGCGCCAGGCGCCCGCCTGCCGGGCACCACCGCGCGAGGCCCGCGAGGTACCGCCGCACGAGGCGAAACGGCCCGGCCGGTACGACGATCCACCCTTCCCAGCTAAGGGGTATTCCCATGGCGAACGAGAACGCGTCCAGGTCCGTCTCCAGCCGTCGCAGCGACATCGGCGGCAGGACCACCATCGCCGACTCCGTGGTGGCGGTCATCGCCGGCATCGCCGCCCGTGAGGTCGACGGCGTCCACACCATGGGCGGCGGCGCCACCCGCGCGATGGGGGCCGTACGCGACACGGTGTCGCGCTCAACGGACTTCACCCGCGGAGTGAAGGTCGAGGTCGGCGAGAAGCAGGCAGCGGTGGACCTGGACGTCGTCGTCCTCTACGGCACCGAGATCGCCGACGCCGCCGCCCAGATCCGCTCCCACGTCGCCAACGCGGTGGAGCGCATGACGGGCCTGGAAGTCGTGGAGATCAACGTCAGCGTCCGCGACGTCTACATCCCGGGCGAGGACAACGACGAGGAGTCGGAGTCCCGCGTCCGCTGACCCCGACGGCAGGAGTACGCCACCGCCGCAGGCAGTACGCCCCGTAACGGTTCGCCCGTCCGATGATGCCGGCCTCCGCCGCGGTGCGCTCCGGCCGCACCGCGGCCCGGCCGTGCAACCGCCCCGCACGGGCGGGCGATCCCCCGTGACTCTCGCCTTGCCCGAGACCGCACTCTGGTCCCCGTGGACACCGAGGACCTGCTGCCGATCGGGCAGTTCGCCCAGGCCACCGGCCTGACGGTGACGCCCCTGCGGCACCGGAAACGGCCTGACCGGGCCTCACCTGCAACCGGCACCCCCCCGCTCCCGCAAGGGGCGGGGGGTGCCGCGTGCGCCCATACCGCTTGGTACCTGCCCGGCGGTGACGGCCCGCCCTTCGAGCGATTCGCGTGCGATCCGGTGCGCGAACCTTGCTAGGTTGGCGCGCGGAGGTGGGTGATGCCCACGGAGAACGAGCTGTTCAGTGCGGTCGACGCGTTGCTGGAGGAGGTGGCGGCCGCGGAGGTGCTGCCGCCGCCCGCCGAGCGCCGGCGGTTGCGGGAGGCCGCAGGGCTGAGCCAGGCCCAGATCGCGCACGCGGTCGACACGCGCCGAGAGGCCGTCGGGAACTGGGAGTCGGGAAGGACCGAGCCGCGGTCGCCGCAGCGCGCCGCCTACGCCCGGCTCCTCGAAGGCCTGGCCGCGAGGTTCCCCGCCCCGGCGCCGCCGCCCTCCACCCCGGAACCGGCC
>NZ_CAJSLV010000080.1 GCF_907177275.1 Actinacidiphila cocklensis | reverse complement strand
CGTCGGGGCCGCCGTCCCCGGGCCGCCCCGGCAGCAGCCGCCCCCTGCCCACCGCGGCCGGCGGCACGTCCGTACCGCAGCCCACCGCGGGCACCCCGCCGGCCGCGGAGCCCACCACCACGGCCCCGCCGACCGCGGATCCGACGACCCCGCCGCCGGGCGACCCGTCCGCGTCGCCGACCGGCCCGGACGGCGGTCAGCCGACCACCGCGCCGTAGGGCGTATAGTGGGCGGGTACCAGCAGGTAAGGTCGCCCCCATGGTGGGGATTCGCTAAAGCGGCCGCTGATGCGTATGCTGGTAGATCGTTTGATCCCCTGATTTCCTGATCCCATTGCCTGGCGCCTGATCCGTTGCGCGCCGCGTGGCGCGTTCCTTTTCTCCTTGGCTGACCGCATCGAGGCGGTTGTAAGCAACCTGTGGAGCTGGCGCGTGCCGTAAGTCTCCGAGAGGTTTAGCTTCAGCATGTCCATTGACAGTGCCGACCGTTCCGCCATGCCCGAGAACGCCGCCGACGCCGCCACCGTAGAAACCGCCGTCGAGCCGACCGTCGAGACGACCGTCGAAACGACCGAGCCCGCCGAGCCGACCATCACCTTCGCCGACCTGGGCCTGCCCGAGGCCATCGTGCGCAAGCTGAACCAGAACGGCGTGGTCACCCCCTTCCCGATCCAGGCCGCCACCATCCCGGACGCCCTGTCCGGCCGGGACATCCTGGGCCGCGGCCGCACCGGCTCCGGCAAGACGCTGTCCTTCGGCCTGCCGCTGCTGACCCAGCTGTCCGGCGGCCACACCGACAAGCGCCGCCCGCGCGGTGTCATCCTCACCCCGACCCGCGAGCTGGCCATGCAGGTCGCCGACGCGCTCCAGCCGTACGGCGACGTCCTCGGCCTGAAGATGAAGGTCGTCTGCGGCGGCACGTCCATGCAGAACCAGATCTACGCCCTGGAGCGCGGTGTCGACGTCCTCGTCGCCACCCCCGGGCGGCTGCGCGACCTGATCAACCGGGGCGCGGCCATCCTGGACCAGGTGCAGATCGCGGTCCTGGACGAGGCCGACCAGATGTCCGACATGGGCTTCCTGCCCGAGGTCACCGAGATCCTCGACCTCGTCCCGGCCGGCGGCCAGCGGCTGCTGTTCTCCGCGACGCTGGAGAACGAGATCGACAGCCTCGTCAAGCGCTACCTGGTCAGCCCGGTCACGCACGAGGTCGACGCCGCCCAGGGCGCGGTCACCACGATGACCCACCACGTGCTCGTGGTGAAGCCCAAGGACAAGGCGCCGGTCACCGCCGCCATCGCCGCCCGCAAGGGCCGCACGATCATCTTCGTCCGCACCCAGATGGGTGCCGACCGGGTCGCCGAGCAGCTCATCGAGTCCGGCGTGCGCGCCGACGCGCTGCACGGCGGCATGACGCAGGGCGCCCGCACCCGCACCCTGGAGGACTTCAAGGCCGGCCAGGTCAACGTCCTGGTCGCCACCGACGTCGCCGCCCGCGGCATCCACGTCGACGGCATCGACCTGGTCCTCAACGTCGACCCCGCCGGCGACCACAAGGACTACCTGCACCGCAGCGGCCGCACCGCCCGCGCCGGCAAGTCCGGCACGGTCGTCTCGCTGGCCCTGCCGCACCAGCGCAAGCAGATCTTCCGGCTGATGGAGGACGCGGGCGTGGACGCCTCGCGCCACATCATCGGCGGCGCCGGCGTCTTCGACGAGGACGTCGCCAAGATCACCGGCGCCCGCTCCCTCACCGACGTCCAGGCCGACGCGGTGCAGAACGCCGCCGCGCAGGCCGAGCGCGAGGTCGCCGACCTCACCCGCCAGCTGGAGCGCGTCCAGCGCCGCGCCACCGAACTGCGCGAGGAGGCCGACCGCCTCACCGCCCGCTCGGCCCGCGAGCGCGGCGAGGACCCGGACGAGGCGATCGCAGCCAAGGCCGCGGAGATGGCCGAACTCGCGGCGGAAGCCGCGGCGGCTGCGGCCTCCGTGCCCGCGCCGCGCGAGGAGCGCCAGCAGTCGTCGTCCTCGTACCAGCGCAGGGACGACCGCGGCAACTTCGACCGCCGCGACAACCGGGACAGCCGGGACAGCCGCGACTCGCGTCCTTCCTACGACCGCCGGGACTCGCGTCCCTCCTACGGCGACCGCGACCGCGACGACCGCCGCTCCTCGTACGGCAGCCGCAACGACTCCCGCCCGTCCTACGGCAACCGTTCGGACTCGCGTCCGTCGTACGGCAACCGCAGCGACTCGCGTCCGTCCTACGGCAATCGCGACCGTGACGACCGCCGTCCGTCCTCGTACGACCGCAGCGACTCGCGCCCGTCCTACGGCAACCGTTCGGACTCGCGTCCGTCGTACGGCAACCGCAGCGACTCGCGTCCGTCCTACGGCAACCGGGACCGTGACGACCGCCGTCCGTCCTCGTACGACCGCAGCGACTCGCGCCCGTCCTACGGCAACCGCAGCGACTCGCGTCCGTCGTACGGCAACCGCGACGACCGCGACAGCCGCCCGTCGTACACCCGCGACAGCAACGGCCCGTCGTCCTCGTCCTCGTCCTACAACGACCGCAAGCCGCGCTGGAAGCGCAACGGCTGACCGGCCGCGCCTTTCCTGAGAACGGGTCCCCCGCCTGCGACTTCGCAGGCGGGGGACCCGTTCCGCTTGCTGCGGGCCTGCTGCTAGAGTGCGGCGATTCGCAGGAGGCGGCCGGGGGGCCGCCGGGGGGTTGTCGGGGGCCGGGGGGCTCACTTTCCACGCGCGACGCGCAGCGGCGGCTCGATGCCATGCCGCCCGCGCCGGGCGCGCTCCACTCCTGCGCTTGTCCCGTGCTTTCCCGCACCGGTCAACGGAGGCTTATCTGTGGCACGTTCGACGTCCCGCGCCCTGACCAGGGCCGGCCTGACGGCCGCGCTGGCCTGCGCGCTCGCGGCACCTTTCCTCGGCCTCGCGGCCCCGGCGCAGGCCGCGTCCGCTCCGCCGTCCTACGACGTCGTGGTCCCGCCGGTGAACGCGCCCCGCCTCATGAACGACAGGGTGGGATTCGGCGGAGCCACCGGCTACCAGCGGATCGCACCGAACGGTGCCGAGACCTGGGTGCCGTACGGCGGCGGCTCGCCGGTGCCCATGGGGGGCAGCTCATCGCAGTTCGCGATACGGCTGCCCGACGGCGCGGAGCGGCTCACCTCCCTGTGGAGCAGCACCTTGATCAGGTTGGACGATCCCGCGACAGGGAACGTCGAGACCGTCACGCCGGCTGAGCCCGTCGGAGCCCTCCTGGCGGCCACCGGGACGCCCGACGGCTGGGCGATGGTCACCCGTTCGCGGACCGGTAGCTCCACGACCGGCTACGTGAACACGTACCACCTGCTGAAGGTGACCGGTACCACCGTCACCTCCGACACCGTACTGACCGGCATTCCGACGACGGGGCTGACCGGACTCGGCGGTACGCAGACGGCCGAGTCCGGCGGGCGGCTGCTGCTGACGTACGACATCGGAACCCGACGGGACATCAGCCTGGTGGACCCGCTCACCGGAGCGGTCGACAGCCTGCCCGGCTACATTCCCGAGGACGGCACACGCCAGGTCGTCACCACTGCCGACTCGATCGGCTGGTACTCGGCGGGCACTGTCCACATGGCGGCGTTCACCGACCCCCTTGCGGAGAGCCGGACGATCACCCTGCCGCCGGAACTCCACGCCGACAGCACGAACTACGTCGTCACGCTGACCGGCAGCGCCGTCCTCGCGGTACGCAGCGGTTCGGCCTGGAACGACGGCGTGATGGACCCGCTCTACTCCGTTCCGCTGACCGGTGGGCCGGCCACCGAACTCCTCCCGGACGCCACCGATCTGCGGATCTCCCGGGACGGCGGCGCGTTCGTACGCGGTGGCCCGGACGCGGCCCACTGGAGCGCGTACCGCATCGCTCCCGGCGGCGGGGCGCCCGTCAAGCTCTTCGACATCCGCGAGTTGAACCCGGTGCGGTACGGACTCTCGCTCGCCCAGGGCCGGTTGCGCTTCCTCGAGGGCATCCCGGACACCGTCGACAGCCTCACCTCGGGCAGGCTCTTCTACCAGAACGAGGGCGTCGGCCCGGTCCCGCAGCTGACATCCGCACCCCAGCGCGTCAGCCTCCCCATCCCGGATCCGGACAGCAACTGCGACGCCCAGCACCACTGCACGGTCGGCCTCGTCTCCGGCGGCTCGTACGGTGACGTCGCCTACGTGGCGCGCGCCGCGAACGGCAAGGACACCGTCTACGCGGCGAACAGGTTCGGCCTCGGCGGGGTCCCGCTGGACTCCACCGGTGGGCGGATCGTCGACGCGTCCGAGAACTACGTTCTGTACAACAGTGGTTCGAACGGCAAGCAGTACGTCATCAACATCGGCTACGGCACCGTGGTCCTCACCCGCCCGATCGCCGCGGCGGCCCTGTGGGGCGACACGCTGTGGACCGCGTCCGCCGCCAAGGGCAAGGTCGACCAACTCGACCTGCGCAGTCGCTACACCGACGGTCCCGTCGCCCGTACAGCGGTCACCACCGACGCGCCCTGCGCGATCAAGGAAGTCCAGGCACTGGACAACTGGCTCTACTGGTCGTGCGGCGCGAACGGCCCGGCCGGCGTCTACGACCGCAAGGCGGGGAAGTCCGTAGCGGTGCCCGCGGGACAGGCGCTGCTCGGCGACGGCTTCGTGCTGCGGCACCCCGGCGATGAGCTCCAGGTCACCGACAGCAGGACCGGCGCGACCCGTACCGTGGCCGCGCTGCCCGCGGACCCCGCGCTCCCCGGCGGCGACCGGCGCGTCACCTGGACGGTGGACAAGTTCCGCGGCCAGATCGCGTACACCGCACCCGACGCCACCACCCATCTGATCCCCTCCGGCACGGCGCCCTCGACTCTGGACGCGCAGAACGTGCTGGACATCGACCCATGGTTCTACGCCCGGTCCGGCTGGGAGATCTCGGAGTTGCTGTCCGGCCCCGCCGCTTCCTGGAAGCTCGCATTCCGCCCGAAGACGGGCGGCGCGACGGTCCGGACGATCAGCGGCGGTGCCACCGACGCGAGAATCGCGACGTACTGGGACGGGAAGGACCCGGCGGGGCGCTACGTGCCCACCGGCAGCTACGTCTGGTCGCTGACCGCCACCCCGGCCAACGGACTCGGGGCCGACCTGGTCCGCACCGGGACCGTCGACGTCCACCAGTCGCTCGCCATGCCCCACGACTACAGCGACGACGGCATCGGCGACGTGCTGGGCCTGACACCGGCGGGCCGCCTCGACGTCCACCGGGGCACCGGCACCGGCGCCGTCCTCGCGGCCGGCAGTGGCCAGCAGGGCACCGGCTGGCCGACCACCTCACGCTACCTGCCTATCGGCGACGCCGGCTCGCAGGGCTTGAACTCCCTGCTGGTCCGCTCCTCCGCGGGCATCCTGACCCGCTACACCGGCTCCGGCCGCATCACCCCGAGCTCGCCGCACTTCACGATCGGCGGCGGCTGGAACATCTACAACACCCTGGCCTCCCCCGGCGACCTCACGGGCGACGGCCGCCCCGACCTCGTGGCCCGCGACGCGGCGGGCGCGCTGTGGCGCTACACCGCCACCGCCACGGGCTCCTTCTCCTCCCGGGTCCTGATCTGCAACGGCTGGCGGAGCTACAACCTGCTCATCGGCGACGGCGCGGGCAACCTGCTGGCGCGCGACGCGGCGGGTGTGCTGTGGCGCTACGCCGGGAACGGCAAGGGCGGCGTCCTCAACCGCGTCCGCGTCGGCAGCGGCTGGCAGGGCTACAACGCCCTCACCGTCGTCGGCGACCTCAACCACGACGGCCACCCCGACCTGGTGGCGCGCGACGCGGCCGGCCTCCTGTGGCGCTACAACGGCGACGGCAAGGGCGGCTACCTCGCCCCCCGCGTCCGCCTCGGCGCCGGCTGGCAGATGTACTCCACCCTCCTCTGACCCCACCCTGTCGGGGCCGCCAGGCCCCGACACCCCACAACCCTGCTGAGCCCCTCCGGAGACACCGTTATGCTGTCGGTGCGGGCCGTTAGCTCAATTGGCAGAGCAGTGGACTTTTAATCCATTGGTTGTGGGTTCGAGTCCCACACGGCCTACGGGGTCGGTCCTCTTCGGAGGCCGCTGACCTGCGGGTTCGGTGCCCCGGTCGTCTTCGGACGGCCGGGGCACAGCCGTGCCGGGGGCCGTGCGTGAGCGATGCGTGAGCGGTCGGTCCGGCCCATGCTGGGCTGGCGGCTATGCCCGGCAGCGACTCGCTGGGTCCGGTTCGCGACGTCGATGGACGGTTGGCAGGCAAACGAGCGCGTCATAGCCTTCAGCGGTGACCGAGGGAAGTGATCACCTGAGCGAGTCGGCCGCAGCCCGACTGCCCGAGCCCGAGACGCTGCTCCGCGAGACCGACTGGGTGGCTCTGGACCACGCAAGGGGGACCGCCGAGGACATCCCAGCCGCGCTGAGCGCACTCCTTTCCCCGGATCCCGCAGCTCGGTCCCGAGCCTTGGACCATGGCCTGGAGCCCGTACGCCACCAGAACTCGATCTATTCGGCTACACCACCAACTGCTCTCTACCTAGCCGCGATCCTGTCCGACCCGCGAACCACCGCAGTCGGCAGTTACGAGCTGATGCAGCGCCGTCAGCGGGAGCGTCGGCAACTCCCGCTACGCGCTGCTCTGCTGGACTGGCTGCATCTCCTCGCCCTCGACGCCAACGACGAGTGCCTGGCGGCCACGAGGCGGTACGGCCTTGAAGATCCGCACATGGAATCCCTGCGTGCCCTGCGCCCCACGCTTTTCCACGCCGTAGCCGAGTATCTTCTCGACGCCGACCTCGTCGTGCGCCACGCTGCACTGGCTGCCGCGATACCTCTTGCGGAGGATCCAGAACTCGCCAGCTACCGAGCTGAACTGATGCGGCTTGCAGAGCAACTGCTCGCCACCAGTACCGACCACCGATTCAGAGCTTCCGCCCTTGGCGGCCTTCGCGCCTGGCAGGACGGCGCCCGGGACCTCGCTACCCCAGGTGGCACTTCCGGCCCTACCACCCTCGACTCCTGGGACGGCGGCTACTTCGACGAGCCGCCCTTCTAGGAGTGCTCCTACGCTCATGGTTGCCGACCCTTGGGGCTGCCGAACCAGGGCAGGGAGGCGCCTGCGATCATTCGCGCGTGAGCTATGACCTAGCCGTGTGGGATGGCGAGAAGCCGCCCGGCGACGATGAAGCGAGCAGGGTGTTCGACGAGTTCTACGAGCAATATCTCGATTCGGATGACGTGGCTGTCGAGCCGTCGCCGCGTATCGAGGCGTACGTCGAGGCACTCGTGGAGCGGTATCCAGATGATGTCCCTCGCAGTGCCTGGGCGTCACCGCCGGTGATCGATGAGGCGTCCGGGCCGATCGTCTATCTGCTGATGACGTACAGCAGGGCGGAGGAGGTCTCCGAGTACGCAGCCGCCCTGGCCCGCGAGCACGGGCTCGTCTGTTACGACCCACAGGGAGAAACCCTTCGGGCCTGAGCTACCTGGTCAGCGGGCCGTCAAGCCGTTCGTGCCTTCGCGCGAGGGACGAGCTTCGCGGCCTTCTCCGCAACTTCCCTGTCCAGCTCGGGCAGGAGGCTTGTGTACGTGTCTGACGTCAACGCGATCGTGGAGTGGCGCAGCACCTCCTTCACCGTGTGGATGTCGCCGCCGCCCGCGTGGGTGAGGGTCGCGGCCACGTGGCGGAGGTCGCGGAAGGTGATCGGAGGGAGGTCGGTCGTCGCGTGGATGCGGCGGAAGGTCTCGGAGACCATCTCGGGGTGGAGCCAGGAGCCGTCTTCGCGCGTGAAGACCTTGCCGGTGTCGTTCCAGGCCTCGCCCCACTTCTTGCGGTCCTTCTTCTGGCGCTTCTTGTGGGCGCGGAGGGCCGCGATCGTCAGGCTGTCCAGGGCGATGGTGTTGGCGCTGCCGTCCGTCTTCGGCTCGGCCTCGTATGGATCCCAGCCGTCGACCACGATCTCCCTGGCCGGAGTGATGAGGCCGGCCTTGAGGTCGACGTTGCTCCAGTCCTGGCCGACGGCTTCGCCGCGACGCAGGCCGCGGAAGCCGACAAGGTGGAAGAGGGCGTACAGCCGGTCATCCTGGGCGGCGTCGAGGAAGATGCCGTATTGCTGTGGTGTCCAGACCATGACCGGGCCGGGTATCTCGCCGGTCTGCCGCCACCGCCGGACTCGCTCGTCCGTCCACAGCAAGGGCTTCGGCCTGCGGCCCGAGGCGAGTTCGACGTGGGAGGCCGAGTTGAAGGTGATGAGCTGCTGCGCGATGGCGGAGTTGAGCGCGGCGCGCAGGGTGCGGCGTATCGCCTGCTGGGTGGACGGGCCGGTCAGCTTGCGGAAGGGCGGCATCTCGGCGAGCTTCGCCCGCTCTACCGCCAGCCGTGCCCGTTCGGCGGCAACGGGCCGCCCCGGCGCGTTCGACTTGCAGCGCGCGATCTGTGCCCGACGGGCTTCGTTCTCGGCCGCGATGGCCTCGTTGGCGTCGGCGATCCCGTCGAACATCTCCACGAGGTGGCCGACGTTGAGCCGGTCAAGCCGTACGTGGCCGATGCGCGGCTTGAGGTGGACGTAGATGTGCGAGGCGTAGCCGTTGAGGGTCGTCCTGCGGCGCTTCTTGGACGCGAACCAGAGGTCCAGCCACTCCCCGACCGTCGTACCACCCCGTAGGTCAAGCCCGGAGCGGAGGCGTCGGCGGATCTCCTCCACGTCGGGGAGCGGCGCCTTCTCCTCGACAAGGCGTTCCAGCAGGGCCGCGACGCGCTCGACGCTGTCCTGGTCGTCGGTGTCGGCGAGGCCGAGGAGCGTGCGGACGTGGTCCAGGTCAGCCTGGGCCGCCTTGAGGCTGTCGTACCCGGCGCGGCTGAAGGAGCGGCGGGTGCCGTCCTCGCGGGGCGGGAGTTCTTGGCGCACGGAGTAGGAGCCGTGCTTGCGGTTCGCGAGCTTGGGGCATTTGCTGCCGAGCGGTCGGCCGGTTTCGGTGTCACGGCAGTAGCAGCGGCGGTGCGTCGAGCCCTTCATGGTGCTTCCCCCAGCAGGTTCAGAGACCGTCTGCCGGGGCGTCCTTCCAGACGATGTTGCCCTCGGCATCCATTGACCAGGTCCGTTGCGGTGCGGCTCTGCGCTCGCGCAGTTGGGGGCTGGGGCCGTCGTAGTCGTACGACTCGCCGGTGAACCACTGGAGTGCCGCGAAGGTGTCGGTCGGTTCCTCGTCGGGGAGCGCCTGCACGCGGTCCAGGAGGCCGACGGGATAGATCAGGCAGATCGGCGCCACATGCAGGGCCTTGGCGAGCACCATGACCTCGACCAAGGGCAGTTGGGCACGGCGGCCGGATTCCATGTTGGCGATGACGTTGCGCGGGATGGCGTACCCGAGATCGGCGCAGGCGCGGGCCAGGTCTTCGCCGCTCATGCCCAGCTCCTTCCGAAGTCGGCGGACCTCGGCTGCCACCGTCGCCACGACCTGGTCGGCCCACTCGGGGGCGTTGTCTTCATTCCGCCCAGCATCAGCACTGCGTTGTGTCATGGCGACGCAGTAGCTTGGTGCACCCTCCTGACCTGGGCTTGGAGCCGGATGCGAGACCGCGTTCGCCGAGAGCTGTATATGGAGGAGGCGGCTATGCGTGAGAGCCATACGACCCGGCCGGTGGTCAGGGGGATGGCCAAGGACGAACTGCTGGCGCTGCCGGCGGCTGTGGACCTGGAGACGGCGAACCGGGCACTCGGGCTGGGGCGAAGCAAGGGCTACGAGTTGGCCAAGCGCGGCCAGTACCCGTGCCGCGTTCTGCGGTTGGGCAATTCGTACCGAGTGGTGACGGCCGAGCTGCAGGTCCTGCTCGGGCTCGCGGTGTGATGTGCGTGGTCCCGGTACGCGCGCCCGTTGGGCGCCGCCCAAGATCCCGTGGACTGCGGCAGGCGTTCGTCGTACTGTCCGTGGTCGCTCGCGCGGCGCCAACCGTCGAGAACGAACGAGCCCCCGACGCGCCAACGCCGGAGGCTCACAACTCCCCTGTACGCCGGAAACGTTCAACCCAGGTGGGGCGGGCCGGCCAGCCTGCACCCATCGGTCGAGGAGCTACGCATGCAGCCTATGACAGCTGCTGTCCGGGACGCATCCCCTGCGGTGACCTGGCCGCCGGTCACCGTACCCGGTCAGCCGGACCGTACGACGCGGCAGCCGCTCGCGGAATTGACGGCCGAGCCAAAGCCGTCCGCCGCCCAGTCGGCCGTGGTGACCGGGCCTCTTCCGGCCAGCGACCGGCTGACCGGAACAGCCGGTCGCCTGACCGCGGTCACTGACCGGGAGCCGGTCACCGCGGTCGGTCAGCCGACCGGGCCAGTTGGTCCGCCACCGGGCGACGCGCTCTCGGAAGGCGCTGACCTGCTGACCGAGCTGCGGTCAGCGGTTGCCCGGTACGTGGTCATGCCAAGCGGCGAGGCCCTGGACGCGGTCACCTTGTGGGTCGCGGCCACTCATCTGCAACCGGCGTGGCAGCACGCGCCGCGCCTGGCGGTGGTCGGCCCCGCGAAGCGATGTGGGAAATCGCGGCTGCTGGACGTGCTGCACGACACCGTCCACGACCCCTTCATCACGGTCAACTCGACCCCGGCGGCGATCTTCCGGTCGATCACGGAGCAGCCGTCGACGCTGCTGGTGGACGAGGCCGACACGATATTCGGCAGCGTGAAGGTCGCGGAGAAGAACGAGGAGATGCGCGGACTCCTCAACTCCGGGCACCAGCGAAACCGCCCGACCACCCGGGTTGTCGGGCCGGAGCACAAGCCGACCAAATTCCGCACCTTCGCCATGGCTGCGTTGGCCGGGACCGGAGACCTGCCGGACACGATCATGGACAGGGCGGTGGTGATCCGGATGCGGAGGCGCGCACCAGGGGAGAAGGTGCTGCCCTTCCGCTCCCGTCGCGACACTCCGCAGCTGCACGATTTGCGGGACCGGTTGGCGGGATGGCTCGTGCCCCTGACCGACGTGGCGGCGTCTATGGAGCCGGTGATGCCGGTCGAGGACCGGGCGGCGGACACGTGGGAGCCGCTGGTTGTCGTCGCCGACCTCGCCGGAGATGCGTGGCCGCAGCGCGCCCGGCAAGCGTGCCGCGTGCTGACGGCACACGAGGAAGGCAACGACCAGGAGGCGGCGCTGGCGATCCGCATCCTGGCCGACATTCGTGCCGTGTTCGCCGCGTGTGGTGACCCGGCGCTGCTGTCGACCGAGCAGCTTCTCGCCGCGCTGCACGCCGACAGCGAGGCCCCATGGCGCGAGCACGGCTCCCACGGCCTGACCGCGCGCGGCCTGCAACTGCTGCTGAAGGACTTCGGTATCGGCTCGGCCAACCGCCGCTTCCCCGACCGCAGCCAACGCCGAGGCTTCGCCCGCCACCAGTTCGCCGACGCCTGGGCTCGCTACTGCCCTCGGCAGGAGGTGGCTCCAGGCGGCGAGCGCTGACCCGCATCCACCCGCCCCACCCGTCCCCGTGCAGGTCAGCGCGGGGACGGGTCGTTGTCCCGCAACGGGTCGACCCGCATCAATATTCCACCCGTACCTAGGCTGACCAGGAACGCAACGGGTGGGACGGGTCGCGCGCTGTCTCCGGCATGGAAACGGCCGGGGACGGGCTCGGAGAAGTGTGGACGGTCACGCAATTCCCCACATCCGCAGTCACGTAATTCCCCCGATCCCCGAGACGGCGCTCCTTATCCTGCTCTCCTGATGCTGCTGCCCTACCTGCGCGTGCAGCCGAGACGCCCGTCAGTATCAGAGAAGGGGGAAGCGCTGTGTCGAGCCTCGGGGAAACCCGTGCAGCACTCGGTGAGTTGGAGGGGCGTCCCTTCACTGCCATCGGCCGAGCTGCAACGCTCGTCTGGCTCACCTTCGGTGGCGAAGTGCCATGGGTCAATCGTCGGGGCGACGAGGCAGTGCGCGAACTAGCTGTTCACCTGCAATGCCGGTGGCGGCTCGTCCGCGGCGCGGCGGTGCTGGTCGAGGAGGGCGATCTCTATGTTCCGGGAGCGTGTACCCCGGGAGAGTTCGCTGCCGGGAGCGAGATCGGCACCGCTCGGTTCGACGACCGAGTCGAGGGCGTCACGCGGCTTCTCGCCGCAGAAGCGCCGGTGGTCGACGCCGTGAGTATCGGCGACGAGTTCGACCTTCGCCTGACGCTGTCGTCCGGCATGACCTTGGAGGTGTTCCCGGCAGGGCGTGAAGGACGGGAAGACTGGCGCTTCCTCGGCTCAGGTGGAGGCGGCCAGCACTACGTTGTGGAGAACGGCTCGGCGTTCACCGTCTGAGACTGCTCGGCTCAACCGGACGCGCATCGCCTCCGCCGTCCGCATGGGGATAAGTGACCGTTGGGGTGGGGAATCCTGTGACGCTCAACTCGTCGAAGCGGGGGAGTTGCCTGGTCGTCGACAAGAAGCGCCGGGACGGGGCAGCGTCGGGGCAGGCGATCTGCGGCGCAGCAAGTTGTGGGGTAAGGACTCCTTACCCCCAGCAGAGCAAGTTGTCGCGCGCGACGGTCCTACGGCCCGTCTTGCGCATGTGCCCCGCCGGGGGACGGGGACACGAGTACCGAGCGAGGGCGCCCGGGTCCTGGGGGAGACGATGCGGCCTCTGCCTGTCCGCGTGTCAGCCGCGGACCGCGGGCGCAAGGGATCCGTCCAGCGTGATGCCGATGCTCTCCCGGGACCTGACTCTCGTCGGCGTCGTCCGCGGCTACAGCCTCGTATCGAGGGCGTGTGCCAGGGACGTCGCCTGCTCTGCCATCGCCCTTTTCCACGGGGCATGGTCCTGTTCGGCGATTTCCCGCCACAGGGACGCCGTCGCCGCACCAAACGCCGTGAGCGCTTCGGGCGCCGCGTCGCGCCACGACGGGAAGTGGTTGGCGAATTCCATCGCGGCCCCGACCGGGTGGCCTGCCTCTATGAGGCGCAGTGCCAACGCGCCGGGGTCGATCCATGCCGCGCCCCGAGTCGGCCAGGCCCAGTCGATGAGCCGTGCCCGCCCTCCGGCGATCAAGACGTTGTCCGGGGCGAAGTCCGTGTGCAGCAGCGCGTCACCGTCGAAGTGCTGCAACGTGCCAGGCGGCGCGTACTCCGCCCACCGGTCCACGGCCTGCTTGATGTCGACGTCAGCCGGTGCCGTGAGCCCTTGTAGTTCGGCGAGCGCCGCTTCCACGAGGGGCAGGTCCGGGGAGGCGGGGGCGTAGTCGGCGTGGCGGCCCTCGACCACCTCGTAGCCCAGGAGACTCCAGCCACCGAGTTCCAGGTGCCAGAACAGGCGCGGGCAGGAGGAGGGCAGGTGCGAGGCCACCGCCGCCTCACGGTGCTGCGCTCTCACCTGGGGATGGTCGGCCGGGATGCCCTTCACGAAGACGGCACCGCTGTCCGTGTCGAGGACGGAGGCGATGCCGGAGTTCATGCCGCCGGGCGCGGCCACCGCCTGGTGCACGGCGCCGGTCTTGGCGGCGACGGCCTGGCGGATGTCGGCGGGAAGCTGCTCGAAGGCGATACGGGACATGGACACGACGCGCGGTTCCTCGGCTGCTGGGGAATTGGGGGTGTCGCTCCGGCCGGCGTGCGGCCGGGGCGACACTCGAAGGAAGGCGGCGGCCCGCTGACGAGGCAGACCCGCCTTGGCTCAGGCCAGTGACCGGTCGGTGATGATGCTCACCCGCTCTTCGAATACCTTCGCCGCGCCGGGGGTGAGGGTCGCCAACGCGACCATGCTGCTGAGCATCACGTCGCACAGCTCGTTCTGGACGTCTTCCCACGTGTGGCTCTGCCCCTTGCGGGGGTTGGCGGAGACGGCGCCCATCGCCGCCTGTGCCACCTCGCCGACCTCCTCCTGGACTTTGAGCAGACGCAGCAGTCGCGCTTGGGCCGGCGTCGCGTTGTCCTTCTCGTCCAGCCACTGCACGAGCTGGTGGATCTTCGTCCAAATCTCGTCGTTCACGACGGTGGTGCTCCTTGCGTACGCGTGGATTCCAGATCAGGGGCGACGCTACCGAGCCCGGCGGGCGCGTAGGCCGCTATGTGCTCAGCAATCACACCGGCGGGTGCGGCGCCTGTGCTGATAGCGAGGACGGGCACGCCCATGCCGCGCAGGATCACCACCACCTCTGCGTACAGCGCCGACTCGCGCGCAGGGAAGTCCGGCGCCCGGTTCAAGCGGTGTGTGGCACCGCGCGCGGCGATTCGGGTGGCGATAGGGAGAGCCACAGTGCCGCCACCGAAGCCGGCGACACCGACCTCGCAGGCAACGCACTGGCCTTCCTCGCCTACCAAGCCGTCAGCGGCGACCAGAAGGCCGGAGTGGAGATCGCGGCCCAGTCCTGCGCGACGATCGGCCCCGACGCACCCGCCGGGGTACGCGCCCTTCTGCACGAACGGCTCGCCTGGGCCTGCGCAGTCGCGGGCCTTGCCACCGAATGTGAACGCGCCCTTGCCGCCGCCGGGACGGCCCTCGCTACGGTCGGCGACGCGTCCCAGCCCGACTGGGTCTCGTGGGTCGACACCACCGAACTCCAGATCTTGACCGGCCGCTGCTGGACCGAACTACGCCGCCCGCCGCGAGCCGTCCCCGTCCTGGAGACCGCCCTGGCCGCGTACGACGACACCAACGCCCGCGACAAAGCCCTCTACCTCTCCTGGCTCGGCGACTCTTACCTGACGGCAGGCGAAGTCGAACAAGCCGCCACCACAGCGAACCGCGCCCTCGATCTCGCCGAAGGCGTCGCATCCGTCCGCCCCCGCGCCCGCCTGACTCCACTCCTCAAACGCCTCGACGCCCACCGCGGTCTCCCTGCGGTGCACGCGGTACTGGAGAAGGCCGTAGCTGTCTGACCTATGCGGATGGTTCCGTGCTGTCGGCGATCCAACGCAGGTAGGTCTCGGAACCGGCCACGATCGGCACCGCAACCACCTCGGGCTTGTCCCACGGATGGTGCTCCAACAGATGCGCCTCCAACGCGGGATATCGCTCCACGGTGGTCTTGAGCAGCAACTGCCACTCCTCACCGGTCCCGAACTCCCCGCGATGCCAAAACACCGACACCACCGGCCCAACCACCTGAGCCCCGGCCGCGAGCTGTCCTCGCACCGCAGACTCCGCCAGCCGAACAGCCTGCTCCCGCGCCTCGGTAGCAGTGGACACCTGCACGAACTCGGTCATGCGGCGAGCCTAACCGGGGCATGCGAATTGGCTGGGTACCGATGCAGCGCATGGCGGATCACGTACTGTCTACGATAAGCAACGCTCAGTAATGTCGCTCGTCATGAAGGCGTTTCGCGTGTACTGGGGGTACCTCGCCATCGCTGCCCTGATCGTCTCCTGGGGGCGCGGCGCAGCACCTGCTGTGATCGTTGTCTTGTCGCTCGCCGTGTTCGTGTTCGCCGGATTTCAAGCCCCTGCTTTGTGCGGCGCCGTGAACCGTAACGGCACGTACTGCCGGGAGAACGCATCGGGGCTTCTCATGGGCTGCCACAGGCGACACCACCGACTGCAGAAGCTGAAAATGATCGTTCTGCGCCACCGCGCGGGAACCGTGTCAGGTCACATCTGACTTGGGCTCTTCGGTCTTTCGGCGGTGTGCAGGCCGTCGGTGCCCGAGCGCGTCACGCTTCGGCGCGGACCAGGAGTGTGCCGATGTGGCCCGGCTCGGGGGCGTCCAGGACGCGGGCCTCGACCCCGGTGAACCCGGATCGGGTCAGCAGCCGCTCCCACACGGGCGGGCGGTAGCTGTAGCGGTAGGTGAACATGGCCTTCCCCGCGAAGCCGCCCTTGTACATCCCCTGTGGGCCGTAGGCGCCCGGGATCGCGGGTGGCTGGGAGAAGACGAAGGTCCCGCCGGGATTGAGCCGGTGGCGGACGAGTGGGAAGAGCTTCGACGGGTCGGCGAACCAGGCCGCGCCGAAGATCGAGTACACCGCGTCGTAGGTCTCCGCTGTGGAGCCGAGGTAGTCCAGCACTTCAGCGCAGTGGAACTGCGCTCCCGTCGGAGCCCAGCGCTCAGCGATCTTCTCGACCATCACCGGCGACAGGTCCACGCCCGTGGCCTTCACGCCGTGCTGCGCCAGGTGTGCGAGCGCACGTCCAGTGCCGCAGCCGATCTCCAGGACGCTGCCCGGGTCGCCCAGGAGCTCAGGGCCGGGGCCGTGGCCGGCGTACTGCGTCCAGCGGAAGACCGGCTCGGTGTCGTCCTTGAAGGCGTTGCGGGCGTAGGTGTCCCAGAGTTCGGTCTCGGCGGTGATGTCGTGTTGCGCAGGCATCTGTGTCCTCTGCTTGCGGGAAAGGGCCGTGCCCCGCCCCATGATGCCCGCGAGCATCGGAAGAGGCAGGGCACAGTGCGGTTCAGTGGCTGTCGGGGACCTTGTTGTCGCACGGCGAGCAGTCCGCTCCGTCGATCGCCCACAGCTCCTCGTCGACGTCGAATCCGATCGAGGTGAGGAAGTCGGCGGTGCGCAGGCACAGGCCGTCGCTGCGGCGCTCGATGAACGGGGCGTGGTGCTTGTACCGACCGCCGTTGTAAACGTCGCAAAGGGCGAACCAGACGGGCGTGTCGAGGATGAGCTGGTGGACGCCGATGTCGACGAGCTTGCCGACACCGAGGTGAACGTCCGGATGCTCGATGCAGGCGAGGGTGTACATGACGGCGTTGCCGAGAATCCGTTCGGCCATGTCGCGGACCATGGTGTGGTCGCGCAGCAGGAGAGCGATCTCGCGGTCCCAGAGGGTCATGCCGCCGTCGAGGATGTTGACCGTCAGATGCGCGATGTTGGGCTGGACGGCGTTGAGGAGTTCCTTCGGGTCCCGGGTGCGTAACCCGATACCGGTGTCGATCTGGACGGCTGTGGTCACGGTGCTGTCCTCCTAGTCTGGGGGTGAGTAAGGCTTCTGGTCCGCCAGCCAGCTGCTGGGGACCCGCAGGGGCACCCTGAAGGCGTGACGTCGTGCAGTTCGGACGATCGGCGACATCCACCGGCGCCTGGGCTCGCTAGGGGCGCTCGCACAGCCGCGTCAGTGGGGGAGGGGCCGGGGCGGCGAGTGTGCCGGTTATGTGCGGCCTCACGGGCCCGAGGCTGGCGAGCGTTGCTGGGCAGGCGGCTGGTGGGCGGCCCAGTCCTCGCGGGCGGCGACGAGCGCGGGGCGGACCTTCGCCTCCAGAAAGTCGGCGTGGGCGTGGAGCTTCGCGGCCACCTCGGCGAGCCCGTGCGGGTCCAGGCCGAGAATCCAACGCCCCACGCAGACCTGGAGGTTGACGACCGGCACACGGAGGCCGGGATCCGGGTCGTAGGGATTGCAGTCGACGCTGCCCTCGAAGACCGCGTCCTCCTCGACCCCTTCCCATACGTCCGGGGCGGTGAGGGGCAGCATCGGGCCTTCGAAGAAGTTCCGGTGGTTGATGCCGGCCAGCCGTTCCGTCAACTGGTCCAGGGGCACATTGACCTCGGTCGGGTCGTCCTCTGCCCAGGCGGGGAGGTAGCCGGACGTCGCCGATCCGCTGTCGGTGGTGATCGTCCACTTCCCCGGAGTGCTCCAGGGAGGAGGCGTCCCGTCGGACGGTCCGAGTTCGAACCAGACGACCTTCCCGGCGGGGTCATCGATGCTGCCCCAGTCTGCGGCGAGCGCGTTCACGAGCAGCAGCCCCCGCCCACCCTCGGCGTCCAGTGAACCGTGCCGCGGCTTCGGCCGGACCGGGCTGACGTCAGTGACCTCGACCCGCACCCGCGTACCGGTCCAGCGCATGACCACGGCACACGGAGCGTTGGTGTGCCGGATCGCGTTGGTGATGACCTCGCTGGACAGCAGGCCGAGATCGCTGAACGTCTCATCCGTGAGCGGGACGCCCCAGCCACGTGCCACGGCGGGCACTTCTCGCCGGGCCGCCGCGACAGCCGCCTCGTCCGCCGACACGCGGAATCCGTGGCTGAAGGCGAGGCGCAGGTCGCTCAGGTTCGGCTGGGCAGGGGGAGCGGAGGGCGCCGCCTTACCCGGCGCGATGGTGTGTGACATGTCGTGGAGACCCTTCGGGGAGGAGACGAAGCACGCCGGTGGCGTAGCGATAAGAAGAGACTCCGCCGACCGTCCGCCCGGCGGGAGTGTGTGCGGGGTCCGGGCACGGGGTTGGCGAACACACACTGTGTGAAGGCGAATTGGTTACGCTCGGCTGCACTGAGTGATGCGAGGACTACATGGAGCCGAACACCCTGCTCGACGCTCTGCTTGACGAAGCCGGCATGTCCCGGATCGGCTTGGCCGCGCGCGTGAACGCCGCTGGCAGGTTTCGGGGCAGGCAGATGCGCTATGACCACTCCTCGGTGATTCGCTGGTTGCGCGGGCAACGTCCACGCGGCATCGCGCCCGACCTGATCTGCGATGTTCTCTCCGAGCGCCTGGGCCGACCGGTGAGCCTCGATGACATCGGCATGGGCCTTCCCGGGACCGGTGGGCACGCCTCGCCGTTGGCCGGATTCATTGAGCGCTCCACCGCGCTGTGGCGGGGAGACGGTCAGCAGCGTGACGATCTCGTGTGCGCGCCACTTCTCACCGGCATGGCCGCGATCGGCCCGGTCTGGGAGTGGGAGAACCCACCGGAGGACCTCGACGTCTCGCGTGCGGGCAGCCTTCATGTGGGGCGCGCCGACGTGGAGGTGCTACGCACCGCCCGAACGCACTACGAGGCGATGTACCGCCAGACGGGCGGCGTCGCCACGCGAGGCCGAATCGTAAGGTTCCTCGCCGAGCACACGTCCCCGCTCGTTCGGGGTGCCTACACGGATGCCACTGGCCGTGAACTCCACCGCGCGGTGGGCGGCTTGGCAGCAGTCGCCGGAATCTGCGCGTACGACTCCGACGCCCAGGGGCTCGCTCAGCGCTACTTCCACCAGGCGTTACGCCTTGCCAAGGCGTCCGGTGACCGCGCCTTTGGCGGCTACGTCATAGCGCTACTGGTCAACCAGGCCGTGTTCGTGCGGGACTTCCGGCAGGCGGTGGCCTTCGCCGAAGCCGGTATCCGTACGGCTGGCGCTCACATGTCCCCAGCGCTGGCCACCGACCTGTACGCCATGCAGGCCAAGGCGTTCTCCCGCATGGGTGACCAGGCTGCGGCCCACCGCTGCATGCTTCTCGCCGAATCTGCCGCGGCGCGCATCCGGCCCGCTGACGAGCCGGCCGAGCTGGGCTACGTACAGCCTGGCCTGGTCGAAGCGCAGTTGGCGGAAGCGCTCATCAGCCTGGGCGATTGGGCCCCGGCCCAGACGTACGCCACCGAAGCGGTACGAGCCCGCGCGCACGCTCGCGGCTCCGTACACCGCCTGGCGACACTTGCCACCGTCGACCTCGGCCGCGGCAATCCCGAACAGGCCGCCGCACACAGCCTGGCCGCACTGGAACTGGCCAGAGGGCAGGAGTCGCGGCGGCTACGGGACCGCTTCACCAGACTCCGTGGCCTGCTCGCTGACCACGGTTCTGCCGCAGGCCGTGATGCGGTCGAGCAGATCGACGTCTCACTGTCGCTGCCGTTGTGATGGGCACAGGGGTTGTCCGGTGCGATAGCGTCCCAGGCACCGAAGCAGGCGATCAGGTACGGAGAGGGCACGTGTCGGTCTGGAAGAACCACGGCGAGAAGACCGTCTACGAGAACCCCTGGCTCACTCTCAACCTCGCCGATGTCGAACTCCCCGACGGGCGCCACCTCGACCACTACCTCATCCGGCAGCGCCCGGTCGCCCTCGCCACCACCGTCAACGAGGCAGGCGAGGCCCTGCTGCTGTGGCGGCACCGCTTCATCACCGACTCGTGGGGCTGGGAGCTGGCCGCCGGGGTCGTCGAGCACGGCGAGGACATCGCAGCGGCAGCCGCTCGCGAAATGCTGGAGGAGACCGGCTGGCGTCCCGGTCCCCTCCAGCACCTGCTGACCGTCGAGCCCTCCAACGGCCTCGCCGACGGCCGCCACCACGTCTACTGGTCCACCACCGCCGAATACGTCGGCCACCCCGAGGACGACTTCGAATCCGACCGCCGGGAGTGGGTCCCGCTGGCCTCCGTCCCGTCCCTCATCGAGCGCGGCGAGATCAGGTCCGCCAATGCGGTGGCCGCGCTTCTCCTGCTCCACCACATGCACGCCGCCAAGTAGGGAGCCGCCATGGCTCTGCCTGAATCAGCGGTCTCCCCGGTCGAAGTTCTCGCGCTCGATGCGTGAGCGATGCGTGAGCGGACGTGCTGGCACTGGGCGGTGCGGCACGGACAGGGCGGCAACCTCGGTCCGCCTGACCTGCGGGTTTCGGATGGCGGACCACCGTCCACCACCGCCAGGCAGGGTCTGACCAGGACTTTTAATCCATTGGTTGTGGGTTCGAGTCCCACACGGCCTACCGCTGGAGCCCTGGTCGGAGCACACCTGACCGGGGCTCCGAGGCGTTTTGAGGGGTCCGTGGACCGTGGCTGGGCCGCTGCTGGGCCGGACGGGGGGGCGATCACGCGTCCGGCACGGGGCCGACGGCATCACGGATGCCCGGGTGGCGCAGCTGCGTTCGGTTGCCAGTGCCCCATGGTCTGGTGGCCGTCGCGTGCTCTGCCATCGCCCTCTTCCACGCCGTGCCGTCCTGCTCGGTGATCTCCCGCCACAGGGATGCCGTTGCCGTGCCGAACGCTGCGAGCGCTTCGGGCGCCGCGCCGCGCCAGGACGGGAAGCGGTCGGCGAATGCGAGCGCGGCGGAGGCCGGGTGGCCGGCGTCCATGAGGCGCAGCGCGAGGGCGCCCGCTTTCGCAGATCCGAGGCGTCCCCACGAAACTCCCCGCCGACGAACGTCACCCGGACGGCGGCCGGACGGCGTTGTAGGGGGTGAACAGGCGTCCCGACGCCGCCTCGATGGAAGGATGCCAACTCCCTCATGGAACGCAGGACTCACCACACCACGTGCCCGGACGCCGCCGCGGTGCGGGCGGCGCCGAGACAGGCCCCCCACGCCTCGACTGCGGCACCGCGGGCCGCGCGCTGATGCGCACGGCCACGGCGGCCAGCGACGCCGAATTCGCGGCTTGGGCAACGGCGTCCTGGCGCCGGCTGCTGCGGATCGCCTACATGCTCACCGGGGACTTCCACGAGGCCGAGGACCTGCTCCAGGGGACGCTGGTCAAGGTCTGCGGGCACTGGCGGCGGATTCCCGAGGCGGAGGTCGATCTCTACGTACGGCGGGCGCTGGTCAACAACCACCGCAGCCGGCTGCGCAGAAAGCGGGTGGTCCAGTTCCTGACGGCCTCCGTGCCGGACCGGGGCGACGGCGGCCAGAGCGAGACGGTCGAGCACCGCGTCGCGCTGACGGAGGCGCTGGCGTCACTGTCCACCCGCCAGCGCGCGGCAGTGGTCCTGCGCTACTGGGACGACCTGACCGAGACGCAGACGGCGGACATCCTCGGCTGCTCACCCAACTCGGTCAAAGTCCACACCCGCCGCGCGCTGGCAGCCCTGCGCGGCCACACCGCGCTGGCCGCCTATGCGCCGACACCTACAGGAGAACAACGATGACGTCACCAGCCGAAGCCGGTCAACTGCGCAGGGCGCTCGATGACTTCGCCGACACGATGCCGGTAGGACCGGTGGACGTGACCGCCGTCGTGCGGGCGTCGCACCGGCGCAGGAGCCGCCGCCGGATCGCGGGCGCGGCGCTGGGCGCCGTACTGCTCGGACCTGCGGCGTACGCGTTCCTCCCGGACACCGGCACCGCCCCGCGCACCGCCGGGCACGTCCGGATCCTGGCACCCGACGAGAGGGTGACTGTGTACGGCACCACGCAGGTGTGGCTGACGGCGGACGGCGGTTTCTGCCGGCAGGACGACCCGACGAGCGCTGCGAGTTGCACCCCGGTCAGTGGCGCACCCCGCTACGTACGGATCAGCGACGTTCTCGTACCGGCCGACACCCGGTCGGTGACGCTCACCGGTACCTTCTCCGCGCCCGGCACCGCTGTCGGTGTCCGCGTACGGCAGGGGGAGGCCACGGCCGAGGGGACCGTCCTGACGCTGGCGGGCGATCCCGGGTGGGGTGCCTGGTTCGCGGACGTGCCGCTGAACACCACGGCGGGTGTGACCGACGTCGTCAGCGTCTACGACCCGGCACGCCGGACGATCGTCGGCGCGACGGAAAGCGCGCCGGTGTGGTCGCCCCCGACCGCACCACCCGCGCCCAGCGGACTTCGGCGGCCCGCACCATGACCTTCCGTGGGCCAGCACGCCTCCGAGCGCGCCGTCCTCGACCGGCAGGGCCTCCACCCGCGCCTCGTCAACTGCAGCGCCGGATGGGCCCGCCGGGCGTGGTCGACCATGGCTGGGGAGAGGTCGAGCCCGAAGGCGTTCAGCCCCAGGTCATGCAGCATGGCCGTCAGGTATCCGGGCCTGCAGCCGACATCGGCTGCCCGCAGGTTCCGCGTCCCGCGCACCAGCTCGGCAGTGGGGACCTCGATCCGGCTATTCCGTCGGTGCCCCACCGCAGGAAGGAGGTGTCGACTCTCTCAGACCGGTTGCACTGCAGGGGTGACCTGGGCGAATGCGGCAGACGGCGAAGAGCCGGTTACGCCCACCGTGCAACCTCCGCCGCAACCACCCGTGCAACCTCTGCCGCAACCTGCCGCGAAACGTCCGGTGAAACCCCGCCGCGGCTGATGCGCGGGCACCGCGCAGCCCGGCAGCCCGGGAGAACCGGTGTCCTCGAACACCAGTAGCCTCTGGGGATGGCCCTGCGACCTGACGAGTTCTACGACCGAGCCCGAAGCGTTGCCGACGGTGAGTCCCGGCTGCCGCTGGCCCGTATGACGGGCTGGGACATCAGCCCGTTCGAGGCGGACGGGCTACGCGTCGCGCCGCTGCGCCCGCCGGTTCTGCCGGAACCCGCGCGGCACGGCGAGGACCCGTCGGACTGCGACTCCTGCCGCAGCCGGGACGAGGGGATCTGGTTCGACGACCGCTGGCGGCTCACCCGGATCACCGGAGTGGGCGTGCCGCTCGTGCTGATGCTGCACCCGCGCGACCACTACGACCTGGCGGACCTGCCCGACGAACTGGCGGCGGAACTGGGAGTGCTCACCGCGCACATCGCACGCCATGTGCAGGCGCTGCCGCACATCGCGCGCGCCCACGTCTACCGGATCGGGGACGGCGGCGCCCATCTGCACGTCTGGTTCTTCGCCCGTCCCGAGGGGCAGGCCCAGCTGTACGGTTCGTGGATGGTCATCTGGGACGACCTGCTGCCGGAGTACCCCGGGGACGTGGCCGACGCGGACGCGGCGATCGTGGCGGACGCCCTGGCCGCCTCCTACGGCGGCAGCCGGTCGGCCACCGGCGAGGTGTGAGGCCGGCGGGCGCCCCGTAATCTGCCGGCCGTCGCTCACGTCATCTCCTCGCCGGGTGTCACCAGGCCGTTCCCGCAGGGGCCGCCGACGAGTTGCGGCCCACGGCGGACGCGCGCGGAAGGGGCACGGAGCAGGCGGGGAACGGGACCACGAACACGTGGAGAACGGGCATCGAACGGGCCGGGTGCGACACCGGCGGCCCAAACGTGTGTTCGTTGACATAGCCGTGTCATATGCTGCGCTCAGCAGCCGCGCACAGCACACCTGCACGCCCGCACGCACGCATTGCGGCGATCGGTGTGGGAGGTACGCGGCGCTCTCAAACTCCGGCCGTTGCCGGTTTTCCTGTGGGGGGAACACACACTGTGCGTACGCGCAGCATTTCTACCGCGACAGCGCTCGCGGTCACATTCAGCTCGGTGATCCTGAGCGTCGCCGCGGCGGGTTCCGCCGCCGCGGCGTCGGCAGTGGTCACCTCACCCGGCGGCATCGTCGTCGACGGCGCACTGCACCGGGTCTTCGTCGGCGACCACGCCTCGGGGAAGATCCTGGCCACCGACTACAACGGCACGCTCGTCGACTCGGTGGGCGGGATCAACGGGGTCTCCGGCCTGACGCTGTCCCAGGACGGGACGGTCCTGTACGCGGCCGCCGAGGGCAACCACCAGATCGTGGCCCTCGACGCCGCCACTTTGAACGTCAAGACCCGCTATCCCGTCGCCACCAACACCGGTCCGCGCTACGTGGCGTTCGCCGCCGGCAAGGTCTGGTTCACGTACGGCGACCAGTGGGACGGCAACCTGGGGTCGGTCGACCCCTCGGTCGACCCGTCCGCCGTCCGCTCGGCCACCTCTTCCGCGGCCCGGTCGATGACCGCGGACCCGTCGGAGACGCCCACCGCGGACCCGAGTGCCGACCCCACGGCCGGTCCGACCGCGGACCCGACGGCCGACCCGACCGCGGACCCGACCGCGGACCCGACGGTCAGTCCGACCGCGGACCCGACCGCGGACCCGACGGTCAGTCCGACCGCGGACCCGACGCCGACGGAGACCCCGACGCCCGACCCCACGCAGACGGCGACGCCGGACCCGACGTCGACCGCGACCGCGGAGCCGACGCCGACCGAAACCCCGACGGCGACGCCGACACCGACGCCCACCCCGACGCAGGACCCGACTCCGGCGAACCCGGTCACGCTCGGGCAGCTCTCGGGCATCTGGGGTCCGGGGATCCTCGACACCAACCCCGCGGTCCCGGGGCTGCTGGCGATCGGCGAGACGGGTATCTCCACGGACTCGATGGCCGTCGTCGACGTCTCCAGCGGCACGCCGCAGTCGACCGCCTGGTACTACGGCGACTACACGCTGAACTCCGGCATCTCGGACATCGACCTGGTCCCCGGCGCTCCTCAGGTGCTGGTCAACGGCTCCCAGCGCGACAGCTACGCGAACGGGAAGTTCAGCCCCGCCGGCACCTACCCCAGCGGGGGAAGCGCCGACGTCGCCGCCAACGGGCTGGTCGCCCAGCTCTCCGGCAGCACCGTGTCGGTCTACCGGCCGAACGCCACCCAACCGCTGCGCAGGTACAGCCTCAGCGGGACCGGTGCCGCGGTGGCGTGGGCGCCCGACTCCTCACGGATCTTCGCGATCGTGGCGAACGGCACCAGCTACACCCTCAAGGCGCTCACCGACCCGACGAAGAACGTCCCGACCCTGACGGTGGCCGCCCCGGCGAGCGCCGCTCGCGGCAAGACGCTCACCGTGACGGGGAGGCTGTCCTCGACGGTGGCACTGAGCACCGGCACCGCGCTCCAGGTCACCCGTGTCGACCTGGCCAGCCCCAGCGGCAAGCTGCTGGGCACCGTGCACACGAAGGCGGGCGGATCGTTCTCCTTCACCGACGTCCCGCCGGCCGGCGGCGCCGTCAAGTACACCGTGCGGTACGCCGGTGACGCCGGGCACATCCCGGTCTCCGCCTCGGACACCGTCGCCGTCTCGCGTGTGACACCCGTCCTGACGCTGACCAACAACGGCGTCGTGTACGACTACGCCAAGAAGGTCGTCGTCACCGCGCACCTCGGCACGACGTACACCAACCGCACGGTCGAGATCTGGGCCGACCAGTACGGCGCCGACCGGCCGAAGGTGCTGCTGCGGTCCGGCAGGGTCGACTCCCACGGCAACCTGTCGGTCGCCCTGACCATGACCCGGGACACCGCGCTCGCCGCCGTGTACAAGGGCGACGCCCGCTACGCCGGCAGGACCGTCATGTCCAGGGCCTACGCGCGCGTGCGCGTCTCCACGGCCATGTCCAGGTACTACCGGACCGGCAAGATCGGCTCCACCGCGTACTACTACTTCCACAAGAACACCGACGCCGTCGTCACGACGTCGATGACCTACTACCAGGGCCGCAGTCAGCTCCTGCAGCTGGAGATCTACTACAAGGGCAAGTGGTACTCGGGAGGCTCCGAGTACTTCCGGCTCGGCAGCAGCGGCAAGTCGGCCGTCAACCTCGGCCACGCGGGCGAGTCCGGCATCCGCGCCCGCGTCCGCGCCGCCTACATCAACGGCGGCTCCGGAGACACCGTCAACACCACCACCTACAACTCCTGGAAGTACTTCATCTTCGTCTGACGGTGGAAGCGCCGCGACCACCCTTCCCGGTCGCGGCACTTCCAGACCCCGCGGCCACAGCGCCGCCGTGGACCCCGGCCGCATTGCGGCCGGGGTCCACGGTCTTCCTGTCCGGGCCGCGCAGCAGCGGCCACTCCGCATCGAGCCTGTCCACCACGTTGTCGAAGCTGCGGGTCACAGCGGCACGTCCTTTCGTTCGTGCCGCGACTCGGAGAAGGAGGCAGCGGAACGTGTCCACCGGGAAGGCAAGGGAGAAGGCGGCGCCGGCGGTCGACCGCCCGGCAGCGGTGTCTCGCCTCTACGACGAGGCAGGCGTACTGCTCTACGTCGGGTCATCCTTCGATCCGGAGGAACGATGCAAGGGCCACCGGGAGAAGCCTTGGTGGGCCAGGCGGAGTTTCATCGGGTGGTTCCTTGGGCTCAGGGGGTGGAGGCCGCCGCCGGGCGGCGCTGCCGCTGAACGTGAACGAAGCCAAGCAAGCAGTTATCGTGGAACTGAAGGCCCGGAACGATCCCTGCCAGAGCCCAGCGGGCAGGCAAATCGCCGGGGTTGATTTCACTGCTATCGTCCGCCGGGTGACTCGTGATGAGGCAATCCTCGACTCGATCCGGCGGGACTCCGGGCTCGCCGAGGTGCTCTGGCGTGTCTGCGAGTTTGATCTCTCACGCAGCGATCCTGGCGAGCCCATCCGCCTTTCGTCCGGGATCGCCTTGGAGGGCATCGCAGGTGACTACACGGGCGGAACGTTCTTCCTCTGCGGCGAGGGCGGCAAGGACCGCCCTGTGCTCTATGCCAGCTCCGAAGGACAGGCTGGCCTGATCGGCAGCAGCCTGGCCGCAGCGTTGGAGGTCACGGTTGGGCTGCCGTCCTGGTGGGACTGCCTAAAGTTCTCGGGTTCCGGCGATCTGACGGTCATGCGAACCACCGCCGATCACCTTCGTTATGACGAGCTTGCGAACGAGCCCGAGACAGACGCGGATCGAGTAACGGTCTCTCATGCGCTGGGCTTGGAACTCGGCGCCATCCCATCTCTGTTGGCCCGCCTGCACACTGCGGCATCAGCGACGGCGCCCGACTTCGTCCTCACGAGCGATGCAGGCGAGTACGAGTCTCTATTCGGTCCGTGGTTGCCGAGCCGCAACCCTGCCTGGCGGTGAATACCGCACGTCAGCAACAGGTGATCTCCACCAGTATTTCGCGCCGCCAGTCCGCCCGGGAAATCACGTGTCAGCGGCCTCGTAGTTCTCCCTGCGGGGAGCTTACGAAGTCCGCCGTCAACCACGCCGGGCAACTGTCCCCGCCCACCTGTTCGCGTTTCGACTGGCCCACGGGGTGATACCCCGGCTCGGTTGGTCCAGCACCGAAGACCGGATTCTGCCACCACTGTGATTCCCACGGCTACACCAGCCCCGCTCACCTGTGGCTGGGTGGCACCGCCGAAAACCGCGCGGAATGGGCCAGTCGGCACTGCACCACCACAGGCCCGCCCGCAGAACTCCGCGGGGTTGTTGGACGCACCCGCCCTATCGCCGCCGCCCGGGGTTGCTGCCGGAGAGGACCCAGCACGATCGGAGACCGGAATTACGCAGCAGAAGCCGCAGGACTCCCCTCTCACCTTGCGGGGGCGCCGCAGTCTTCGTGGCTGGCCGCGGCTGGGGCGGAGCCCCCTCGCCCCCTGGAGCGGCCTACCGCGCACCAGGTTGTTCAGCCCGGTGATCGCGGTCCCTGCGTGTGGTGCTCACGCTTGCCCGTCGTCGTTTTCCCGGTCGCCGTCGGCGAGGTGCTCGCCCTGGCGAGCGGGCGCGTCGGCTCCGCAGGGTCGGAAGCGGGCGAGGTATGCCGGGCTTGGGCCGCGGCGCTCGGTCAGGTGGAGGCCGGCGGCGCCGGCGAGCCGGTGCAGCCGGCCGAAGGGGATCCAGTGCCGGTCGAAGAACTCGCCGATCACCAGTCGCCCGCCTGGTGCCAGCACCCGTGCCGCCTCGCGCAGTACCCGATCCGGCTCGGGGATCTCGCCGAGCGCGGTCACGGCGTATACGGCGTCGAATGTCCCGTCGGCGTAGGGCAGTTCACGTGCGTCCGAGCGGGTGGGCCTGATCGTCGCCAGGCCGTCCCGCTCGGCGCGGCACATCACGTGGTCGAGCATCTCCTGCTGGATGTCCAGCACATCGAGCCGTCCCTCCGGCCCGAGCTGCGGGGCGACGTGCAGCGACTGCAGGCCGGTCCCCGGGCCGATCTCCAGCATCCGCTCCCCCGGCCGCGGTTGCAGTACGGCGTCCATCCGGTCGGCTTTCAGGAACGGCAACGGCACGTCGAGGAGGCCGCGTTGGGCGTACGGATAGGGCGCTGTGTCGCCCAGCCACCAGGCGGCGGCCAACGCGGCGCCCGCGCCGGCGGCGACCGCCCAGCGGGTCCGGGCCGGGATCGGGGCGACGGGGGCGGTGGTGATGCGGTGCATGGTGTTCTCCGGTGGATCGATTCGGTCCGTGGTATGCGGTCGGGCGGTCGGCGTCACGCGGGCCGGCTCAGCGTCCGCAGCGCCAGCCGGCCGCACAGCGCGGCGAGCGGCAGTTCGGCGCCGAGCGCCATGGCGACCGCGGTGGCGAAGTCGCCGCCCGGGGCCGCGGTCGTGGTGTCGAACCAGGCGTCCACCACAAGCAGCGTCGCGGTCGCGGCGGCTGCCAGGGCGTGCCGCCGGTCGCCGCGGGCGGCGAGGAGGCCGGTGGCGATCAGGCCGAGCGCCTCCAGCGCGTCGAGCCCGACCCAGGCGACCGGCCAGTGCGCCGCGGTCGCGGTGGCCGGCAGGCCGGTGGCCAGCACGTACAGCCACGGCAGCAGGGCGAGCCCGCAGGCGACCAGCAGCCACCCGGCCCGCCGCATGCCCCGCGCCGGGCGCGGCTCCTCCGCCGCTTCGTGGAGCGGGATGACCTCGGCGCAGTGGAAGCCCTCGGCACCGGCCACTTCCTCATCGCACAACGCCAGTTGACGCATCCTCTTCCCCCGCTCGTCGTCGGCTGTCCCCTTCACGTACTCCAGCCTCCGGCGTGCACCGGGGCGCCGTCAGTCACGCAGGGTTCCGACCCGGGGTGGAGAAAAGTGCACCCCCGAACCGGGCGGCAGCGTCATGGCATGGGGATGGCCTGCGGCTTTACCGTTTGACGCATGCAACTCACGACGTGGCTGCAGCTGGTGCTGGGCCGGCCGTTCCGCAGGGCGGGACACCGGACCGTGCTCGTCGCCGCCGGCCTGCCGCTCCACCTCGCCGTGGTGCCACTGTGGCTCTGGCTGGCCGGCGCGATGGCGGGGGCGCCGGCCCTGGCTGCGCTGCCCGTGCTGCTCATGCTCGTGGTGACACCCCTCGTGACTGCGCTGCCCGTGCTGCTCACGCTCGTGGTGACACCCCTGCTGACCGGCGGGCAGCGGCGGCGCTACCGGGCACTCGTCGGCAAGGACCTCCCGCGCCCCGCCGCACCCGGGCGGGGACGCAACTGGAAGTCGGCGGTACGCCGGCTGACCGGCCGGGCCTTGTGGCGGCAGGTCTGCTACCACGCCGTGGCGGGTCCGCTGCTCGCCGTCCTGGACCTCGCCGTCCTCGCCGTCTGGGCCGCCGCTCTCGTGGCCGCCTCCATCTACGTGTGGATCTGGGCGCTGCCCCCGCAGTGGCGGGTCACTGACCTCGGGTACACCACGCAGGCCGCGTACATCACCGCCGGCGGCCTCGCCCTGCTGTTCCTCGGGCTCCGGCTGACCGGCGCTCTGGTGCGGCTGGACACCCGGGCGGCCGAGGTCCTGCTCGGCCCCAGCCGCACGGAGAAGCTCGCCCGGCGGGTCGCCGACCTCGCCGAGAGCCGGGCCGGCGTGCTCGACGCCGCCGACGCCGAGCGGCGGCGGATCGAGCGCGACCTGCACGACGGCGCACAGCAGCGCCTCGTCTCGCTCGCCGTCAACCTGGGCCTGGCCAGGGCCACCCTCGGCGACCTGCCGGAGGACGCCCGCAAAGTGATCGACGAGGCGCACCGCGAGGCGAAGGAGGCGATCGCCGAGCTGAACAACCTGGTGCGCGGCCTGCATCCGGCCGTCCTTGAGGACCGCGGCCTCGACGCCGCGCTGTCCGGGGTCGCCGCCCGCCTCCCGATCCCGGTGCGCGTGGCGGTGGACCTGCCGCAGCGCCCCTCACCCACGGTCGAGGCCGTCGCGTACTTCGTGGTCTCCGAGGCCCTGACGAACGTGGTCAAACACGCCCAGGCGACCCGGGCGGACGTGACCGTGGAGCGGATCGGGGAGACACTGCTGGTGGTCGTCGCGGACGACGGCGCGGGCGGCGCGGATCTCGCAGCGGCCGGCGGCGGCACCGGGCTCGCCGGGCTCGCCAAGCGCGTGGCGGCCGTCGACGGCGCGTTCTCCTGCCGCAGCCCCGCCGGGGGCCCGACCGTCATCACCGTGGAGCTGCCGTGCGCGCCGTGATCGCCGAGGATTCCCTCTTGCTGCGCATCGGCGTGGTCAAGGTGCTGGAGGCGGCCGGCTTCGAGATGTGCGCCCAAGTCGCCGACGCAGAAGGGCTGCTGGCGGCCGTCGAGGAGCACCGTCCCGACATCGCCGTGGTCGACGTGCGCATGCCGCCCGGCTTCACCGACGAGGGGGTGCGCGCCGCGCTGGTGATCCGCCGCCAGTACCCGCGTACCGCCGTGCTCCTGCTGTCGCAGTACGTGGAGGAGCGGTACGCCGCCGATCTGCTCGCCGCCAACACCTCGGGCGTCGGCTATCTGCTCAAGCAACGCGTCGCCGACGTCGAGGAGTTCGCCGAGGCGGTACGCCGGGTGGCGGCCGGCGGAACCGCGCTCGACCCGCAGGTCGTCGCACAGCTGCTGGTGCGCCGGCACAGCGATCCGCTCGACCGGCTGACGCCGCGCGAGCGGGAGGTGCTGGAGCTGATGGCGGGCGGCCGGTCCAACTCCGGCATCGCCGCCGAGCTGGTCGTGAGCGAGAGCGCTGTCGCCAAGCACATCAACAGCATCTTCACCAAGCTCGACCTGCCCAAGGCCGACGCCGACCACCGCCGCGTCCTGGCGGTGCTGCGCTTCCTGGGCGTTGCGACCGCATAGTAGGCGATCCTGCCCGCATGCCCAGTCGACAACTGCTGATCGCCATTTGGTGGGGAATGCGGCACCTTCGGGCAGGCGCTCTCCACCAGGCCTTGCCGCGCTGGGAGTCGAAGGCGGAGGCCGTCGTGCGCAGGGCCAAGGCATGGGTGGGGCTGGTCATCACTGGTGTCCTCGCCGGTCGTCGCGTCAGCGCCTTCGTCCCGGGTTCGGCGGTGCGGGAGTGGGGGAGTCGGCCGGAGCCGGGGAGGACTGGCCGGGAGCGGCCGAGGCCGCCTGCGGGCTCCGACCCCCGGCTCTGCGCGGCCATCGTCGACCGGCTCACCTTCAACGGCACGATCATCGAGACCGGCACCGACTCCTACCGCCTCGCCTCCACCCGGGCGCGAGCCGAAGAGCCCGCAGCGGGCTGATCCTGAAACCTGGACCGCTGGTCAGGACACCTGTCAGGCTCCGTCTCGTGGAGATCCTCGATGTCCTGGCCGATATGGCGAAGACAGGCCGACTCGGCCCGGTGTCCAGCGGAGCCGACTGGAACGATGTGACGGCAGCTCTCGGCGAGCCGTGGGATATCGGAACGATGAGCCGGAACAGAACGTGGCCAAGGCTCTTCGCCTACGGAGACCTCGAACTGAGTGTCTGCCGCTGCCGCAAGGTGTCTCTCATCTGCGTCCAGACCTGGCGCGACGTCGTCGAACTCCCCCCGTCGCTTGTCGGGGGGACGGGCACCTTCCCCGCAGGGCTCAAGCACGCAGACGTCGTCTCCGCCCTGGACAAGGCCAGCTGCCCCTGGGAGCCCCATCCGCCACCGACCTTCGGCGACCAGCGCTCGCTCGTGGCGATCCCGACAAAAGCGAACTTCACCTTCGAGATCCCCAAGGGCGAGGAGCCCGTGTTGAACGTCATGGGCCTGCCTGGCGACGGACACGACTGCAACGTGAAGCGCCGTCAAAACTGGTGAACGTTCATCGATCCAGTAATCGCTGACTGCTGCTCAAACTCGTCGACCAACGCTGCCGCTGAGCGTGAACGAAGCCAGTTCGCGATACTCATGGAGGAGAACGTCCTCCGGCACCAGCTTGGCGACGCAGGGGTGATGGCTGGGCAACTCGGGCTACTGCTCTCGGTCATGGACCTGCCCGCCGTATCGCTCGGTGTCGTCCCCTTCGCTGCTGCGCGCACGACGTGGCCGATTGAAACCTCCACCGTGTTCGATGACGAGCGGGTCCACTGCGAACCGCTGTCCGTCTCGATGAAGATCACGACTCCGGACGAGGTCGCTCAGTACGTCCGAGCCTTCGCGGCCTTCCATCAGCAGGCGGTGTACGGGGCAGAGGCGCGCGCCCTGATCGTCCGCGCCATCGACGCCCTGCGCTGAGACCGGGCGTCGGCGGGACGCCGCGAGGGGGGGTTCGGTACGGTGCGCCATATGAGAACCGCAGCCTGTGCGACAGGCGCCCTCATCATGTCCACCCTCAGCATCGTCACGTTCATCGCTGCGTTCGACCGGCACGGACTGTGGGACATCACCGGCGGTATCGCGTTCGCCGCGGTCCTCACCGGCTGGGCAGGCCGACTCTGGGGCCGGACTCGGAAGGAATGGGCGGCCCGCCGACCCCGCCCAGTAGGATCGGCACCCAGCCCTTGACCCCGGACACGATGAACCGCCACCGGGTGATGGTCGTGAAGATCGACCGTCGGGCCTGCCGCCACGCCGCGGTTCCGTCCAGCGCGGCGGCCACCGCAGTCCCCAGGCCGCCCAGGCCGCACGAGGTGCTTGCAGCGGACCCCAACCTCGGTTCAATCCGCTTCCTGCGCCAGCTCGATGACCTTCGCGCACTGCTTGGCTGTGGGTTCCAGTCCCACATTGCCTACCGGGTTGGGCCTCGCGCGAGGCCGCTGACCTGCGGGTATGGTGCCCGGTCGCTTCCGAGTGGCCGGGGCACAGCCGTGCCCGGCTCATGCGTGAGCGATGGGTGAGGCTTGGTCGCCCCCTGATGCGGTGGCCCGGCCGCAGGGCGCCGTGGGCCTCACGCCGTTCAGCGTCTCGCCGAGCCGGGCCGGGCGGAGCGCCTAGCGGTCGGGGCGCCCCGGCCGCGGGTTCGCGCGGAGGCGGCCCATCAGGTCATTCCTCATTCAGGAGTTCGGCAGCTGCCTTGGGGTCCATCAGAGTTGACCAGGCCTGTTCGGCGGGGAGGAGAGAGCGGCTGGGGAGGGCGTATTCGGGGTACCAGTCGGTGGGCTCGCATCCTGGGACATGGCGAAGGACCACGGCGGTCAGGTCGTCGGGGACGGAGCCGGTGATGCGTACTGCAACGTAGGTCTCATGGCCGTCCTCGGCGCGCACGAGGACGCCGAGACGGAACGTGGCGAAGTCCACGGCGTGCTCGTGTCCGTCGTGCAGTGAACCGCGGGTCAGATCACGGATCGCCGAAGCGAGCCGGCGTACGAGGCGCGTGTCGGCTTCGAGTTGGTAGCGATCACGATCGTCCTGGTCGGGCAGGAGATGGCCCACGTAGGTCTTGCCGGCCAAGGAGCGGCGATGGTCGGCGTTGTGGCGGGCTCGTGCGGCCCGGGCGCTGGTCTCCAGCGCGGCGTAGAAGTCATCTAAGGACCCGTCCTCGCGCTGACCCGCGGCCACGAGCCAGGGCAGGTCCAGATCCTTGTCGATCCAGGCTGCTCCGCGCCACCTCTGGATTTTGATCTTGAAGAGGACCTCGTCGTCGATGGCGCGGATCCGCTCGTGGCTGGTCTCGTCGTCGCCGAAGAGTTCCCGCGCCTTCGCGAGGAGGGGATGGTCCAACTCGTCGAGTGGCTTCCGCGCGGAGGGCAGCGGAAGCTTCAGGTCCTCACGGAGCGTGCGAAGGGTGGGGCGAGCGGGCTGCACGGTCAGTCGTCCTCGCCTACGCCGCCGAGTTCCCTTATCCGTTCAGGTGATAGCCCGGTCAAGAGCGAAACGCTCGACTCGACGGATCCGTCGAGCTTGCGCATCTTCTCCCTCATGCTGGCGCGGACCTCCTCACGGCGGAGCTCCAGATATGTCCGGACTGCTGCGGCGACCAGGTCCTTCTTGGTCATCCCGAGGAAGTGGGCACCGTCGGCGATCAGCTCGTCCACCGCCGCATCCACTTTCAAGGGTGCTGTTGTGCGAGTTGCTCGACTTCGCGTTCCTTCTGCGATCTCCATGTGTCTGCCTCCTGGTACCTAATGGTACTCCTATTCTCAGATGTGCGTAGCGTCTGGATCCGCCCTCTCCCCAGCGGGTAGTGGGTTGCGTGAGCGGATGTGTCGGCACTCGTTGTTCCCCGGCGGACGTAGTAGCAAGCGGCACCACCGGACCTGCGGCTTTCGGACGACGGTTTCACCGTCCACCACATCCCGGCACGCGCTGACCAGGACTTTTAATCCATCGGCTGTGGGTTCGAGTCCCACACGGCCTACCGGGTCCGGCCTCCTTGGAAGCCGCTGACCTGCGGGTATGGTGCCCGGTCGCTTCCGAGTGGCCAGGGCGCAGCCGTGCCCGGGGGTGGTCTGTGCGCGATGCTGAGCGGCTGCGCGCTGACGGAGCCGTCCTGCGACCGCCGGCAGAGGTATCGACGCTTGCCAGTCGTTGGTTGCTGCTGCCGGTCCGTTGTCATAGGGACGCCCTATGGTGCGCGTGGCAGCGGAGGTACGGCGATCTGGGGGTCATCCATGGGAAGCAGCTACGAGGGCGTACTCGTGGCGGCCGGAGTCGATCAGGTGCGCGCGGCTTTGATCCGGGCCGAGGTGACGGCGATCGTTGCTCCTGTCGGTCTGGAACGCACCGCGCTACTGCCGCGTGAGGGCGCGTACAACGTCGCGGATGTGGACGACCTGGGGTGTTACCTCAGCGGCACCTGCGGGTTCAGTGTGCTCGCCCACAGCCTGTACGACTCGGACCTGCTGAGCTTGTACGTCTACCGGGGTGGGGAGTGCGTTCACGAATACCAGTCGGAAATGGCGTACTTGGGAACGCCCTTTGAGGACGACGACGGTGAGATGAAGGTCGAGTTGGGCGGCGTACTTTATGACCCCGACGACGAGTCTCTGCCGAGCGGTCCCTGTGGCGCTGACCCGGAGGCGTTCGCATCCTTTGGCACCGGAGACGTGGACCTCGACAGGCTCGGCGCGCTGCTCAGGGGCGAGGGCCTGGACAAGGACGAGCAGATGTTCGCCGAGAGCCGGCATTGGGCTGTCGCCCAGGCGTTGAACCTGCAACCCGCCCCGCTGACGGAGGCCTACCGCCATGCCAAGGTCTCTGATTACCCGGGGGCTGTGCTGGTCGGCCCTTCGCGCGACTAACCGTCGGCCGGCGCCGCCCTGCGTAGGAGGCCTTGCCGGCTCGGGCCGGAGGTGCGCCGAAGGTCTCGCTGAGGTGCGGTGAGGTGAGGTGAGGTGTTTCGGGCACCGTACGGCCCGCCGGAACGGTGTCCGCGCGCTTACGACGTCCACGCTGGGCGCACCGCGTGTGGTGCTGTAGGCGTCAAGGAGAACTGGCCGTCCAGATTTTGTCCATCAGACGCATCAGGACATCGTATGTTTGACCCCGGCGGTACTTGATGACAGGCGAACTGCTGCCGTGTCGGTCTGCTGAATAGGGCGTCAGGTAGAGGACCCGCTCTGTTGCTACAACGCGACCCAGGTGAGGGATGTTGTAGCCGCGCACTTCGAGGTGGCCGGGCACCAAGAGGGGGGACAGATAGTCGTAGGTGGCCGCGACTTGCCGGCGGAGCAGGTCCGTGCCGAAGGCGGAGTCGAAGTCGTGCAGCTCGGCCTCGCGATCGGCGATCCAGTCGACTTCGCCCGCGGGTACGGTGAGTTGCGGGAGCATGATGCGGCAGTGGCAGCGGCGGGAGTGGCTCCGGGCGATCATCTCGGCGAATGTCTCACGCTGGAGTTCGGCTCCACGGCTGGTGAAGATGAACACCGTCCGCGCACGGTTGAGCTCGCGCTTGATGTCCGGCCCTGCCTCCCCGCCATTGGCGAACACCTCTTCGGTGTCGAGGTGAAGCATGTGGGCCGCGATGCCACGGGCGAAGCGGCGTGCCGTCTTTGAGAATATCCATGCGAGCAGCACGAAGAGGGCGCTGGATAACAGCGATATCCCCGTCTCCGTCAGAACTTCCATTCTCAGTCCCCCCAGGTCGCTGCGACCTTCGACTGCAGCGTCTTCCGTAGCCGGTCGGCGGATCAGAGTGAATCGATGGTCGGATCCGCTCGTTCATCATCGCGTAGGGCGCCGGTGCCGCTCATGGAAGCCGCGATGTTCCGTACGGACAGCGGAACGGACCCGCGCGGCGGGGTGCCGTGCGGGTCCGCGCATGAGCGACGGGGTCGGTTCAGTGCATCCAGAGCAGGCACAAGCCGTTGGTGCCGTACTCGCAGATGTAGACCGGACCGTGCACCGGGGCGTTGGCCTGTGCTTGGGGGACGCAGCTCGCGTAGGTGGGGAAGTGGCTCATGAACATGAAGCCGCTGCCAGCCGCCCTGTGCCCTGCCTGCCTCGCCCAACGGCCGGTCGGACGGACGGTCGGTGCCCGGGCCGGGACCCGGTGAGACGGCTCGTCCCTCACGCCAACCTGACGGCGGGCTACGTAGGTTGAGGGCCGGTGGTTGCACGGTTGCCGCTACCGGGAGGAGGTGCCCCATTGAACGACGGCAACGGCCGGCGCTTCCGGGAGGCGCTGCTGCTCGGCGTGAGCATCACCGTATGCAGTGGACTCATCGGGCTGGTGCTCGGTGTTGGTGCCGCAATGTGGCTTTTCGCGGGCATCCTCGGCGTGGTCGCAACCCTGGTGATCTTCTGCTGGACTTCTTGGCCGTAGAGGCAGTGACCTGCCGGGGCCGGCTTGCGACGGGATGCCGCCGGCGTAGGGCCGGGTCGTCCGAGGGCGGCCGAAGCGGCGGGGTGGAGACTGTCTGCTCAGCAGGGTCCTGGTGGGCGAGAGCCTGCGGGTCGGCGGAGTGTTGGAGAACGTCCCGTTGCAGGTCACCAAGGTGCAGCGGGTCGAGGTCGGCAACACCGGGGAAGTGCAGCCCACTCGATGGACCCTGCTGCACGACGGGTCGTGCGGCGATTGCCGGGGAGCGGGGGAGTCCGGCGGCGTTCCCTGCGGGACGTGCAACGGGGGAGGGTTCTCCCTGATCGACGACCCGGAAATGCCGTGATCCGCCCGCTCACCCCTCCCGGGTGCGTGGCGCCGGCGCAGGTCAGCCGGACGCGGCGGACAGGATGACGTCCACGAGCCTGTCGGCCGCGTCCGGTCGCCCGTGCGCTCTGGCCCGGTCCGCCATCGCGGCCCTCCGCGCGGGGTCGGTCAGGAGCGGGCCGGCCGCGTCGCGCAGGGTGTCGGCGGTGACCTCGCCGAGCAGGGCGACGGCGGCCCCGGACTCCTCCAGGTGCCGCGCGTTGTGCGCCTGCTCGTTTCCGGCCGACGAGGCCAGCGGGATGAAGACCGCGGGCTTGCCCAGGGCGGTCAGCTCGGCGAGCGTGCCGGCGCCGCTCCGGGAGATCACCATGTCGGCCAGCGCCAGGACGTCGGGCAACTCCGGTCCGACGAAGCCCGTCAGGTAGTACCGGGCCGCCAACTCGGGCCGCAGGAAGGCCGCATGGCGGCGCAGGCCGTCGATGTTGGCCGGCCCGCACTGGTGGATCACGTTCGCGCGTTCAAGAAGCCACGGCAGCACGTCCCGGACGACGTCGTTGATCTGCTGCGACCCCTGGGCGCCGCCGGTGACGTACAAGGTGGGAAGGCGCGGGTCGAAGCCGTGCAACCCGAGGGCCTCGACTGCCTTGCCCGGGTGACCGGCCAGCACCTCGGGGCGGATCGGGTTGCCCGTCACCACCGCGATGTCCCGTACGGACTGCGGCAGGAGCGGGAGCGAGGACTCCGACGAGACCGCGATCCTCGTTGCCGAGCCCGCGAGCTTGCGGTTGGCCAGCCCCAGGCGCACGGTCTGCTCGTGCAGGACGAGCGGGCGGTGGCACATACGCGCGGCCAGGCCCGCCGGGACGGCGACGTACCCGCCGGTGGCCAGAACGACGTCCGGCCGGAAGCCGGCGACGACCTTCCGTGCCTGTGCCACACCGAGCGGCACCCGCGCCATGTCCCGTACGTTCGCCGGCGACACCATCTTGAGCGGATTGCTGGACCGGCGGATCTTGCCCGTGGCGACGGTGGTGAACGCGATGCCCTCCGCCGGAGCGACCCGTGCCTCCAGGCCGTCGTCGGTGCCGATCCACAGGACGTCGAGCGTTCCGCCGCCGGCGGCGAGCCGGGACTGCAGCGTCCGGACCGCGGTGAGGGCCGGGTAGGTGTGGCCGCCGGTCCCTCCTCCGGTGACGATCAGGCGGAAGGTGCGGGGGAGAAGGGGGGAGTTGTTCATCTGGCGCACCCTACTTGCTCCTTGGCGCCCGGACGGCCGGTGGCGGTGCGCCGCTGTTACAGCAGGCCCAGATCCTCGAGTTCCTTGTGGAGGTCGGCCCGGGGGTGCTGCGGTCGCCTGACGACCTCGCCCGGCCCTTGCCGCACGGCTCCGTCCGTCTGCCGGTCACGCAGCAGCCAGGCCCCCACGACGCCGCCCACCAGTCCGCCGAGGTGGGCGAGCCAGCTCACACCCGGCGTCCCGGGGACGGCGACCGTGACCAGGTAGGCGAAGGAGGCCGCCATGACGAGGCCGATCAGCGTGTCGATGAGGTGGCGGTCGAAGAGCCCGCGGACGACCACGTAACCGAAGTAGCCGAAGATCAGCCCGCTCGCACCGACCGTGTCCATGCGTGCGCCTTCGAAGAACCACACGGCGAGCCCGCTCGTCACCGCCACCAGCATTGTCAGCGCCAGGAAACGCGCCACACCCCGGTATGCCGCGAGGAAGCCGAAAATGAACAGCGGCCCCGAGTTGCTCTCGATATGCGCCCAACTCCAGTGCGGGAGGGGGGCGGCGAAGACGTCGGGGAGCCGGCCGGCGTCCCCGGACAGCAACCCGTAGTCGCGGGAGAGGGCGTAATCGTCCGCCCAGTTGAGGCACTGGATGCCCCACACGATCGCGAGGAAGCCGACCATCACGAAGAGGGCCTTGCGCGCCTCGGCGATCATCTCCTCAGGACCGACCTGGCCCTGCCTGGTCTTCTCCACCCCACTGCCTCCGCATCAACGTCCCCACCTGCAGTTCGTCGGCATCCTAGGGGCAGTTCAGGCGCGAGGCGATCCCGGAAAGCGGTCCAGGGGGAGCAGCGAGGCCACCGGCGGTGTCGGCCGAATCATCGGCTCGACTGTCTGGGCTGGCTGCAGCAAGGGGATCGCTCGGGCGGACCTCTCAGCCGACACGCACTTCGGTGTTCTGGCACGCGTGCAGCAGCCAGGAGCCGTCTGCCTGCCTGGTCATGACGTAGAGCGGGGCTCCCTCCGTGTCGCCTTCCGCCGAGCGGTAGACCTGCCGGACCTTGACGGCCGCCACGTCGGGCCTCAGGAACTGCGTGTGCACTGCCTCGTAAGTGACCTCGCCGTCCCAGCTCGCGTTCGGCAGGACGGCGCGGGTGAACTCGGCGATCGCGTCATAGCCGATGAGGACCTTGCCGTGAGCAGTCGTCCAGAGGGCGTCGGGATGGAAGAGTGCGAGGAACCCCTCGACGTCCTTGGCGCGCTGCGTGCGCTCGACGGTGGCCACGACCTGTTCGATGGCCTTGATGTCCGCGGCTTCGGTGTTCATGGAGAGAACCTTGGCGCCTCGACCCGGCCCGGTGTCAAGCCCACCCCAGTCGGCCGTGGCGGCTCCCGATGTGAGCTGCGCGGAGCCGGGGGCGAGGTGGACAATCGGGCTGACTGCCGTGGGGGAGTGGGGGGATGGCCATGAAGCCTCGTGGGGCCGGAGCACGGGTGGACCGGGGGCGGCCGGTGCCGCAGGGGGCCGCTCGGGTCGGGGTGCCGCTGACGCAGACCGGGCCGGGGGTCGGCCCGGACGGGTTCTGCCGGAGTTGCGACCAGGAGGTGAAGCCCGTCGTGCGGAGGTTCTGGTGGCACGCCGCCTTGCTCGTCGCGACGGCACAGCTGTTCGCCGTGATCGTGTCGGTCGTCGCCTGCTTCAAGACGGTGGACGCCTGGAAGGGCCTGCGGCGACGGTTCGTCTCCTGGCCGGCTGCGATCCACCCGGTCGGCCTCGGGGTGGCCGCCGCGGTGGTGGCGGCCTTGGCGACCGCATGGTTCGCCGACTTCCTGAACGAGCGGGCCGAGCGGGCCGCTTCCTGCCCGAGGTGCCACAAGGTGCTGGCGGAACAGAGCCGTTAGGCGTACCGACTCGTCGTGCCGAGTGCCACGGGCGGAGGTGCCCCTCCGGGCGGACTCATGGGCGCAGATGCGCCAGGGCCTCTTCGTCCACGAGGAAGGGGCTCTCGTGGGGCAGGAGTTGCCATGCGGCGTCCAACTCGGCGTTGCGGACGTGCGCGTGGATGCTGCGGGCGAGGGGTGTGACGTCGGTGATGGAGACGGTCCACTCGTCGGCGTAGCGGCGTGCGGCGTCGCCGGCGAGGCCGAGTTGGAGTGAGCGGTGGGGGAGCGGCCTGAGGTGCAGGTCGCGTTCGGGGTCCCACTGCACCCGCGCCGGAGCCCGCTTCAGCTGCCGCTTCCAGGCGGCCCGGTCGGCGTGCAGCCCGTGCTCGTAGTGGGACAGGCAGGCGTGCGCCAGCGCCCACTCGAAGCCCGCACGGGAGATCTCGACGGCGAGGATGGTCTCCTGTCCCTCCTTGGCGCCCCACCCGCAGCGGTACATCATCCACAGGAACGACGGCTTGATCCACGTCAAGCCTCGTTCGTAGTCCTTTTTTGGCATCAGGCATTGCCGACGACGCGGCAGTGCTTACTCGCAGCGCCATCGTGCTCTCAACCATCAGTGGATACAGTCAAATCATCCGATGCCCGACGATCTTGACCTGAGCTTATCCATGGATACGTCGAAGCAGACCAGGTCCATCGACGAGGCAAGCTCAGCCGCGTAGGCGGAGGCTTCCTCGGCCATGCTCCAGCGCAAGCCGAAGTAGAACAGCGGGCCGCTGGCCTCGTCGATAAGAGGCCCGCTGCACCACGGAGATATGTCGAGCTCGTCTTCCGTCATGTCCGGCCACCGTTGAAGAAGTGCCGCGACGTACGCTGCTATGCGGACAGCCGGCGGGTGATCCACTCCGGTGTCCATGTCTATGTACCGACAGTAGAGGTCGGTGAAGCACCGCCCGGCCGAGGCGTCATCGGCTGGATGGTCACCCTCCCAGACGGCGAGATCGTAGGTCATGGTCGGAGCCTTCCACACCACACAGACAGCCGACTTGTCGGCGCTGCCGGGGCACGAGGCGGGTGGCCACAGCCCGGTGACGCACTCTTCTGCGCGGCGCTCTTGCTGGCCGCCGCGTCGAGGTCGGCGGGCGACTGCCACGGGAGCCGAGCTACCCGCGATCACACGCCGGGCACGTCCTGTGTGAGCCTGCTCGTCAGATCTGTGGGTAGCGTCAGTCTCGTCAGTACCGCGTGCCGCCGTCTGCCACGGCTGCGCGCGGCAGCGGTTCGGCACGTGATGGTCTCAGGGAGTGGTTGCGGTATGCCGTCGTCCGGTGCTGCGCGCGGAGAGTCGGAAGAGTTCACGTCGACCCGCGCGCAGCAAGTGGTGATCGAGGCGTGTCGCGCTGCCGGTCTGGGGTCGGACGGGGCTCGGCTGATCCGGCTCGGGGAGAACGCCCTCTTCCGGTTGGAGCGGCATCCGATCATCGTGCGTATCGCTCGGTCTGCCGATTACCTGGCTTCGGCCCGGCTTGAGGTGCGCGTCTCACGCTGGCTTGAGGCCGAGGGCTTCCCCGCTTCACGGGTGGTAGAGGACGTCGAGCAGGCGCGCGTCGTGGCCGGTCATCCGGTGACGTTCTGGCATCTGATCGAGGAGAACGACCGCAAGCCGACGTATGGGGAACTCGGCCGGGTCCTAAGGGACTTGCACGCGCTCCGGCCGCCGGCGGACCTGGAGCTGCCGCACTACGACGTGTTCGGACGCTCGGGGCTGCGCATCGAGAAGACGGCCGGGATACCGAGCGACGACCGCGAGTTCCTGCGCAAACGCAGCCGCGAACTCCACGAGCGGTTGGCGGAGCTACGGTTCGAGTCGCCTCGCGGGCCGGTCCACGGGGACGCGCACGTGCAGAACCTCATGGTTGATCGCGACGGCCAAGTCGTCCTGATCGACTTCGAGAACTTCAGCTTCGACTACCCCGAGTGGGACCTGATGGTCACCGCCACCGAACACGACAGCCTCTCGTGGCAGACGTCTGAGCAGTACGGCGACTTCATCGGCGCGTATGGCCGAGACCTGCGCGACTGGAGCGGCTTCCCGACGCTTCGGGCGATCCAGGAGTTCAAGATGACCACCTGGCTCATGCAGAACATCGGGGAGAGCGCGGAGATCGCGGACGAGTACGCCCGCCGTATCGCCTCGCTCCGTGATGACTCCGCGCCCCGGGACTGGCAACCCGGCTGAGCAGAGTCCGTTACTCGTCGTCCAGGCCGGCGAGTGCGATGCGTACGTGCTCGTTGAACTGCTGGACCGCCGGGTTGGTCATGTGGGGGGACACCTCGCGCTGGAAGTCCGTGACGTAGCGCTGGAAGCGAGCCGACTGGAGCGCGTCTCCCTCCGTGACAGCCAGGCCCGCGGTCGTGACGGCGGCCTCCAACTGGCCGTCGAGAAGTTGGCTCTGCGCGAGCACCATCCGGCAGAAGCCGAGCGTTCGCGCGTACTTGGGATCGGTGAGCGCGACTGCCTGTTCGGCGTACGCCACCGATTGCGTGGAGTCGCCGAGATCGCGGAAGCAGTGGCAGAACTCGCCGACGAGTTCGGCCTCGTCCATGTAGGCCAGCCATTCGGGGTCTTGCCCTGCCCCCGCGCCCCCTAAGTGGCGCTCGGCCTCTCCCATGGCCCGGTGCGCTCCTTTGCTGTCCCCGGCTGTGGACAGCGCGCGGGCTTCGTGAGCGGCGAACAGGGCCATGGCTCGTGCGGTGGCGCGGCCGTTGCTTCCACCCTCCACCGCGGCACGAGCCAACCGAGCGGCCTTGGGCGCCTGCCCCAGGTAGTTGGCCTGGTGACTCATGTTGGCGAGGATGCGTGACCCCATCATCCGGTCGCCGGTGACCTGCGTCAGCCGCAGCGTGGACAGCAGGTAGCGATCGGCGAGGTTGTGGTTGCCGCTGTCGTACGCGGTCCACGCGAGTAGCTGTGCGATCTCGGTGGCAGCGCCGAACAGAGCGGTTCCCACTCGTTCGCTGTAGCTGGCGCTGAGCAGCGGCAGCACCTCGTGGCGGAAGTAGTGCCGCAATGCCTTGTGTCCGTGTCCTCCGCCGTAGAGGAAGTCGAGGCGCATGAACATCTCGGCTGCCGTGCGGACGGCTGCGACATCACGCATCCCGATGCGCCTGGAACCTGTCGCCTCGGTCGGCAGCCCGTCCGGGCGCGAGACCAGCCATGACAGGACGGCGGAGTTCACCTCGCCCTCGGCCAATAACTCTGCGCCGGGAGGCTCGTCTTCTGGGCGCAGTTGCGTGAGACCGTCAAGTATCCCGAGCGCTTCCCCCAGCGATGCCGCGTAGCTCGTACCGACCGGGAGCGGGCTCACGGTCGCCACGTAGAAGCCGACATCGCGGGGGGTGATTCGGCGGCCCAGCTTGCTACCGAGTGCCTCAGCGACGTATGCGGCGGTTTCCGCCTGGATGCCGCTGCCGTCGAGCCAGCGCTGCACGGCCACGTGCGTGGTGCCGACGTGTGCTCCGTGGCGCAGCGCGACGTCTCTCACCCGGCGGGCCAGGCCCTTGTTGGTGGCGCCGGCCTCGGCCATCACCGCGGCTAAGCGGTGATTCGGTTCCTTCCTCATGATCTCTCCTGCCACCAGAGACGATGACGGCAAGTGCCCATCCTGTCACGCATATGCGCGACTGCAATGGGGTTCACGAACGAACCCCCCTCGCGACGCGTGAACCCCCGTGGTCACGCGGACCCCGCTGTGAACGCTGCCGTTCGGATCCGTGTCGCCGTTGACTTGCTGCACACGGCGGCGCACCCGGCCGCCGACGGACGGAGGACAACGCGATGGATTCGCGAGAGACCCACCGCTGGCCCCTGCGGACGGCGCATCCCGATCCCCTGGAGCCCAGCGCTCTCGCTGGATCGGAACGCTTCCGCTCGGTGACCCTCGACGCTGACGCGCCTGACACGGGGTCGGTCGTTCGCCGCACTGCCTTCGAGGTTCTGCACGAGTGGGGACTTCGCCGACTCGTCGAGGACGTCACCTTGTGCCTGTCCGAACTGGTCGGCAACGCGGTGCAGCACGCTGTCCCCGACGGCTGGCACTCGGCGGCCAGCCGTGGGCGTCGTGTCGCGGTGACCTTCCGGGCCTGGCCTACGTGCCTGTTCCTGGAGGTGTCGGACGAGGACTCCACCCCTCCGATGCTCCCCGCTGGGGACCTACTCGTGGCTGATGACTCGGAGGCGTCCGCTGGTGCTTTGCTCGCGGACAGCGGACGGGGGCTGCTGATCATCCAATCCCTGTCCGACGCGGCCTGGTGGGCTCCCCGCGACGAGGGTGGCAAGAGCGTCTTCTGCCGCTTCGATCACGAGGGCGGCCCGCTCCCTACCGCCGACCAGACTCCGCGGCCGTCCATGGCAGCCGGACCGGTACCACTCCCTGGGTCCGGGTGACGGACGCGGTGAGGCCCCTCCGAACTCCGCTCCGGCCGCGTGCCACCCACCCCGGTCTGGGCCTCACCGGGCAGCGGCCGGGGCGGACCCACTCGACGACTCAGCAGCGCTCGCCTGGGACGCCTATATGAAGCCGGCTGGATGGCCATCCGGCCGAGTCCCCCCACCGGCAGGAGGTCAAGATCATGAGGAGTACGTTCACAGACCGGCGACCCCGCCGGGCCGAGCACGAAGCCGTCAGTGTGAGGCGGGCCAAGCCCACGGCACCGGCACGCCCTGGTCGTTCCTGGACACTCACGGCTGCTGACGGGGACACGGTCAGGGGATACCTGCCAGGTTGGGCGGAGGAAGACCCGAGTCGGACCGGCATCCCGCAGGAGGCCTTGCGTAATGCCGTCTGCGACGTCATTCACCGAGCTTCCTTCGACCGCCAGTCCCTCCGCTTGGCCCAGGGCGGCTACGGACCCGGTGAGGTCGCCTGGATCCTCGGGGGCAACATCGAGTGCATTCCGCAGCCCGACGACGGCCAGTCGCCTGTTCCCGTCGTCAACATCCACCTCATCGAGGACTTCTGGATCAGTGGGCTGGGACCGGCCGAACTGGGCCAACTCGCCACCCTGTTGCGCAAGCAGGCCGACCGGCTGGAGCACGACATTCGGCCCCGCCTGGTCGCTTACCGAGCCGACTGGGCGGCCCGCCACCCGTAGTCGAAGCAGCGACGAACAAAGTGACCGATGGGCGCCCGTTGGGACGCCTCCGGAACTGAAGAGAGAGACCGGACCACCCCGGTGCCTGGACAAGTCGGAGGGTGGCGGGATGCCGTAGCGGCGGGTACTGAGCTGGCTGCGGCTCTCTCGGCCCTGTGGCCGGACGTGGAGGGGGTGACGGCGGTTGCCCAGTCAGCCTCGGACGGCTCAGGGGCTGTCCGGTTGCAGTTGCCGGCGGCGGCCGCACGCGCGTTAGCCGAAGCGGTGCGCGCCGTGGCGGCCCATCGCGACGGCGGGCGGGCGGCTTCTTGACGCGGAGCGCGCCTCCTGGGTCACGTCCGGTGGGCACTGGCCTCCGGACCGACCATGCTGGGAGGCAGCCACGTTCACTCGTCGTACGAACCCGGAGTCGTGCTACCGCGGATGGCGAAATATCAACGGGCGAGTTACGACCGTCTTCGTGCCCTGGTTCTCGCGGGATGACGCGGCGATCTGCCGTCATTCCTGCTCAGAGCGACTGCTGGCCACTCGCGAGCGGTCGTCATTGGTCGTCGTCAGGCACCCGCGAGCACCCGCGCACGGCCCACAGACGGCCCAGAGTCGATCAATGCAGGATCCGACTTCGTTGCCTGGACCTCAGCCGAGGACAGCCCGCGCCACGACGGCGAGTCAACCGACCGGGCGTGCGTATGCCTCGCCGCACCCCACCGGCCTCAGCCACGCCGCCGAAGTCGTCACCCTCCGGCCTGCCTGGGAACGGTAACAAGCCGCCAACCCCATTAGCTCCAGGCCGAGTGGACAACCGTTCGACGGAGTTCACCTGCATGCATGGGTGACTGGGCCGCGGGGAAGTCAGATGGGCGGTCCCCTCGGAACGCTCATGAGCGTTGGTGAATGAAAGGGAACCTAACCTGCGACGCCAGGATGTCTGAAGCCCGGAAATATGATCACGGCGGACAGGCTCCACGTGCCGCCGATCACGTTCAGGGATCACTTGAGTGGCGGCGTTCGATGCTTGGCGAACCCAAGAGGCGTGATCGGTCGATCATCAGGGTGAGTGTCAACCTTCCAGATCTCCGCCTTCCTGGGACTGACGGCGCTACCCTGGCATCCTTAAGGTCGTCAGGACTCGCATGAGCACGGCCAGTTGGGAAGGTTGGACTAAGTTGACATACCTCTACGAGCAACTGGACCCTGAGCGGTTTCAACAACTTTGTCAGGCACTTATCTCACTTGAGTACCCTGGCACGCAGTGTTTCCCTGTCGGGCAAAGGGATGGAGGTCGAGATGCCGTCCAGATGTTTGCGAATCCACAGGGAGGCTATCGAATATTTCAGGTCAAGTTTGTCAGGAATCCTCTCAGTATCGACGACGTCCATAAGTGGCTTATTGAAACAATGAAGGGTGAAATTCCTAAGATTCTGGATATTCTGAAACGCAAGAAGGGGGCGATCGAATATATTCTAGTGTCCAACGTTCCCGGGACGGCTTTTCCTGGTTCGGGATCGATTGACACGCTCAATGAGCTCCTGAATGCGGATTCCCCTGTACCTATTCGCGCGTGGTGGAGGGATGATCTAGACCGGAGATGTGACGGGCATGCTGACGTCAGATGGGCGTACCCTGACATGCTCCGCGGCACCGATCTACTGCAAGCTTTGGCAGAATCCATCGGGGGCGATCTGTTGGGTAACCGCCTGGATGTCTTGCGGAGCTTCGCTGTGGAACAGTTCGACCTGGACAACGAAGTACGCTTCAAGCAAGTCGAGTTGAGTAACGAGATTCTCAATCTATTCGTCGATGTTCCGGCGGTTATTCACCTCGCGCACGAAGAGGGGCGCCGAAAGGAAGAAAAACGGGCGCTACAAATTCGCGAGATCGTTCAACAGATAGCTCAGCGCGACGGATCGATCAACGATCGAAATGAACCTGTTGGTGCGGCAAGACTTCTTCTCCACGACGACATAGCGAAACTTTCTGACCTGGTTGTACTAGAGGGGGGACCCGGCCAAGGAAAATCGACCCTGGCACAGTACGTGTGCCAGGTGCATAGGATGCGTGTTCTAGCAAAGCACGATTTCAGGACTCTTCCGAAAGCGCATCAAGCTAAATCTGTTCGCTTCCCAATTAAAGTTGACTTGAGGGAGTACGCGACTTGGCTTTCGGGCAAGAACCCATTTAGTCAAGAAGCTGATTCGGAGCGGCCAGCCAATTCGTCCAAGTCTCTTGAGTCATTCATCAGCGCTTTAATCAGTGAGAGGTCGGGCGGCCGTACCTTCACTGTCGATGATCTGTCTGCTGTCGCGCGTTCCAGCTCCCTTCTTATTGTTCTTGACGGTCTGGACGAAGTTGCAGAAGTCCGCCTCCGCAATGACATGGTGAAAGAGATTGGTTCTGCGGCGAGGCGAATGAAAGAATCTGCCGCCGCTCTTCAAATGCTTGTTACAACAAGGCCTTCAGCATTAGCCGAGGTCTCTGATTTTCCATCCAAGCTATTTCAGCGATGGACTTTGACTCGACTCGGTCGGCCTCTAATCGAAGAATACTCTGAGCGGTGGGCGAAGTCTCGTCGTCTGAAGCCGAAAGAGACAGCTAATCTCCGCAAGACGCTGGCTGAGAAGCTAGACCAGCCGCACATGCGTGACCTTGCGCGTAACCCTATGCAGCTCGCCATCTTGCTCACAGTAATTCACACACGAGGTGGAAGTCTTCCCGACAAGCGGACAGCGCTATACGACATCTATGTTGAGCTGTTCCTGGCTCGCGAAGCCGAGAAAAGCGAAATTGTAAAGAAGCATCAAGAGGTGCTGATTGACCTGCATCGCTACCTAGCTTGGGTCCTGCACAGCGAGGCGGAAACAGGTAGAGCTCTTGGAAAAATCGAAGCCAGTCGCCTTCGGGAACTGATCAAAGAATACCTCATCTCAGAAGGAAGAGACCCCGCCTGGACGAAGGAGCTGTTTACAGGCCTTGCACAACGGGTCGTTTTCCTCGTAGGTGCAGTTGAAGGTCTGTTCGAGTTTGAAGTCCAGCCGTTGCGAGAATACTTCGCCGGCAGGTTTCTCTACGAAACTGCTCCATACAGTCCTGTGGGAAACCCAAGGCGTGGGACAAAGGATGAGCGGTTCGATGCTGTAGCGCGGAACACCCACTGGCTCAACGTGACTCGCTTTTACGCAGGCTGCTTCAGTAAGGGCGAATTGCCGTCACTTGTCGATAGGCTTGAGGTTCTTTGTGTCGATAGCGATCTAGGCCTTACATCTCACCCTCGTTCGCTTTCTGCAACTCTTGTGGCTGACTGGGTCTTCAGTCAAAATCCACGTAGCCTCAAGAAAGTGATTGAACTAATCCTAGATAAGGACGGATATCGCTCCCTCCTCGGCGATGATCATTACAGTACCAGCGGTGGTGAGCCCATCACTCTTCCTGATGGCTGCGGGCGCATCGAACTCCTTGAGCGCTGTCTGGGCGTTCTACAGGGAGGGCCGCCACGTGACATCCAGGTCTCAATTACCGCACTCGCGCAGAAGAATGGAACCCGTGAGGAGCTCTATCGCCTGTGGCTGGAGGGATTTCCTCTCCTCTCCTCTATCAACGAGAAAATTTCCTGGATTTGGTCTGGCTACTTCCTCGGGATCCTAAACTCTCGGGGCGACGATGTCTTGCTCAGCCTCTTTACGGAGTTCGATGTTCCTCTTCACGACGAGGTAATCCAGGCGGTCATCGCTGCGGGCAGAGCTAGCTACTTTACTCTGCGGCCCGATCTTCTTGCGTATTTCCGAGACGCCCTATTCAATGGTTTCATCTCAGGGTTCCGAATTCCGCGCAAGAGTCAAATTACGGTCGATCTTCTTTGTGTGGCACTCAATCCTATGGCTCTATTGAATAACTATCACCATGACATTCGACGCACATATGGTGAAAACCTAACTCGCCGAGTTGGCTTCGTCATTCCGCAGAGCGAACTGACTCCTGTGCAGGATTCTAGAATTGATGCGGTGGTTCGATCATTTCAGGGGCTTTTGCATAGCCCCCAACAAGAAGACTTGCAATCGACGGACGGCGCATTCAATCAGTATATCAAGCAAGTTGAGGTCATCCTGGGGCGGAAGTGGCCCGTGTGGGGTATGGCCTGCTCGCTTTCGCTCGTGTCCAAACGTGGCAAGAGAGATGAAATTCCAGTCAGTGAGCTGTTTGATGACTCAGTAAGCGTGGTTGACCGAGTCAGATATGCGCGGCTGCAGGCAGGAAATGCCGCATGGTGGAAAAGGCAACTCGAAGCAGCGACCTCAGAAGAACGACAGATTTGGGCTTTGGTGGCTCTGGCCTTCTGTGGTCCTGCCACCCTCGCAAAGGTCTGCAGCGAACTAGACGACGTGGTCGAGAGCCTAAGTAGCCGGGAAAGCATCCGACTATTGGGCAGCATTGAACAAATCCGAGGATGGCTCCGCGTATTTCGCGATGTGCGCCTTGACCTGCTGCCCGACGTGATGAGCCCTCGACTTGCCGCCATTCTTACGATTTGGTCTAGCGATGGCATGCGACGGGAACTTGTGGATAAATATCTGTCCGGTTACATTGGAGACGAAGCTTTTGTTCATGAAGCTATCTTCAATAGTGCGATCGAAAGACTTCGATCCGGACATCTGGAGTGGGGTGTGGAAATCGAGAGAATTAAGCGCGGGTATCGCGTAGTAGGCGATTACGCGCTGCATATTGGACACCTGCGATCGTCTGATGGAATTCCATTGGAGGTAGCACGCAAGATCGCAAGTAATGCAGTAGCGTATCCAATCCTTTTGGTTCGGATGGCGGAAGTTAGCATGCGGAGGGCGCTAGCCGAAAAGACAGTTCCTCTATCAAAAGTTGCAGAGCGTGGCGGCTGGTTCGAGGAGGAATGAGGTCGGTGGAGCGGGTTTGGGCGGGAGCTGCCATGGGGCGAGAGATCGGGGCACGTAAGCTTGCGCGACTCGGGCAGGCTGTGGACCTGCCCGCAATAGCCCGAAGTGGGCCCCGATCTTCGAGGCTCGGCCCATGGTGGCTGCCTAAAGCCCAAGGCCGTGAAGTTAGGGGCTGATCGGTGTTGTCGTCAGGATGGCGATGTTGAGGGTGGCCTTGTAGGTGCGCCGGTCGATCTTGAGGCTTTTGTATGCGTATCGGGATAGTGGGCGTTTGACGGCGCGGGGGCTGATGCGGAGGCGGCGGGCGGGCATGAGGTGGTTCAGGACTGCTCGTCCGATGGTGCCGACAAGGTCGATGGTGGTGCCGGCGATGATGCCGTTGGCCTGGATGACCTGGTCGC
>NZ_CAJSLV010000079.1 GCF_907177275.1 Actinacidiphila cocklensis | reverse complement strand
CTGGCCACGGCGGGCGCCGGCCCCGGTCCCGCCTGGCTGTACTGGCTGGACGGCACGGAACTGACGGCCCAGCAGGGCCTCGCCCTGCTCGCGCTCGGCCGGGCGGCCGAGGCGGTACCGCTGCTCGACCGGGCGCTCGACGAGCTGGAGCCGTCCTACATCCGCGACCGCAGCATCTACGCGGCGCACGCCGCCGAGGCGCACGCCCGCACCGGCGACCGGGACGGCGCGCTGGCGCTGGGCCGGGAGGCCGCCCGGCTGTCCAAGCAGTGCGGCTCACCGCGGCTCGCGGCCGCCCTCGACGCGCTCAAGGAGACCCTCGACCAGGACGGGCCACGCGACAGGTCAGCGCATACCTAACGATGACCGATTCCCCTGTGCGGCCCGCTCCGTAACGTCGTGACCTGCAAGGAGACGGCGCAACCCGGCGCCGGCGACAGCAGGGAGACGACAGCCATGAGCGACATCCAGCAGCTGGTCGAGCAGTACATCGCGGTGTGGAACGAGACCGACCCGGCCGCCAGGCGGCGCGGGATCGGCGCGGTCTTCGCGGCCGACGCGCGCTACACCGACCCGCTGGCCGACGTCACCGGGCCCGACGCGCTCGACGCGGTGATCGCGGCGGTGCAGGCGCAGTTCCCCGGCCTGGTCCTCACCCTCGGCCCGGTCGACGCACACCACGACATCGCCCGCTTCACCTGGGAGCTGGGGCCGGCCGGCGGCGAGTCGCTGGTCGTCGGCTTCGACGTGGTCGCCATCGGCGACGACGGTCTGGTGCGGCGCGTCCTCGGCTTCCTCGACAAGGTGCCCGCCGCCGCCTGACCGCGGCCCGCCCCCTCCTCCCCCTGCGACACGTGACAGGAGTTCCGCCATGGCCTCGGCCGCCTCCACGCTCTCCCCGTCCGCACCCAGGAGCGCCGCTCCCGACGCCGGACGGCCGGGTCTCGGCCTGCTGGTCCTGCTGGCCGCCACCTTCATGACCTCGCTGGACATCTTCATCGTCAACGTGGCGATACCCGCGGTGCAGGGCGACCTGGGGGCCGGCTCCGCGGCGATCCAGTGGGTGGTGGCCGGCTTCGGCCTGGCCGTGGCCACCGGGCTGATCACCGCGGGCCGCCTCGGTGACATCTTCGGCCGCCGGCGGATGTTCACGGTGGGGCTCGCGCTGTTCACCGCGACCTCTGCGGCCTGCGGTTTCGCGCCGACCGCCGGGACACTGGTGGCGGCGCGGGTGCTGCAGGGGCTGTCCGCGGCCCTGACGGGCCCCCAGGTGCTGGCGATCCTGCAGACCGGCTGGACGGGGAAGGCGCAGGCCAGGGCGTTCAGCATGTACGGGCTGACGATGGGCGTCGGCGCGGTCTTCGGGCAGCTGATCGGCGGGCTGCTGATCAAGGCGGACGTGCTGGGCCTCGGCTGGCGGGCGTGCTTCCTGATCAACCTGCCGGTCGGGCTCGCCGCGCTGGCCGCGGTGCCGCGGGCGCTGGCCGAGTCGCGGGCGCCGCGCCGGCCGCGCCTGGACAACACCGGGGTGGCGCTGTCCACCGCCGCGGTCGTGGCCCTGGTGCTGCCGCTGATCCAGGGCCGTTCGCTGGGCTGGCCGGTGTGGACGTGGCTGTGCCTGGCGGGCTCCGCGGTGCTCTTCGCGGTATTCGTGGCGCACCAGCGGCGGCTGGGCGCGACGGGCGGTGACCCGGTGCTGGACACGGCGCTCTTCCGGGAGCGCGGATTCGCCGCGGGAGCGCTGGCGCAGCTGGTGTTCTGGACGGGGCAGGGCTCGTTCTTCCTGATCCTCGCGCTGTATCTGCAGGCCGGCCGGGGCCTGGACGCGCTGGCGTCGGGTGTGGTCTTCCTGGCGATCGGCGCCGGCTACCTGCTCACCTCGACCGCGGCGCACCGCCTCGCGGAACGCCTCGGGCGCCGTACGGTCCCGGCCGGTGCGCTGCTCATGGCCGCGGGGCTCGGCGCGCTGTGGGCCGCGGTGCACGGGTCGGGCACCAGCGGCAGCCTGTGGGAGCTGGTGCCGGGGCTGTTCCTCGACGGCGTGGGAATGGGCATGGTGATCGCGCCGCTCACCCACGACGCGCTGGGCACCGTCCCCGCACACCTGGTCGGCGCGGCCTCCGGGGTGGTCGCGACCATCCAGCAGGTCAGCGGCGCGCTGGGCGTCGCGCTGATCGGCATCGTCTTCTACGGCGCGGTCGGCGCGGGCGCACCGGGCCGCTACCCGCACGCCTTCGGGCTCGGCCTGGCCTTCCTGCTGGTGCTGGAGGTGCTGCTGGCCGCGCTGACGGCCCGCGGAGCGGGCCGCGCGGGGGCCGACGCGGGCTGAGGCGCGACGTGCACGGGTAAGGGGCACTCCTCCAGGAGGGTGCCCCTTACCCGTGCGCATGGGCCGTCGGCTAAGGGCCGGGGCCGTGGGCCGTGGGCCAGAATCTCTTCCGGCCCACGGAACGAATCGCGGTGCCGCCGCCTCTGAGGGGTGACGCACCAGCCGTGTCCGAGGAGGCCGCCGTGCCGCAGCGAGGAAGAGACCCGATCCGTGGCTGAACCCGACCCACCTGCGGACCACCCGCCCGCGGACGACGAGTACGCGGCAGGCGAGTCCGCGGCAGCCGACCGCCGCGCCACCGCCCGCCTGGTGCGGGCCGCGCAGCGCGGCGACACGCTGGCGATGAACGACCTGCTCGACGAGCTGGCGCCCTTCGTCGGCCGGATCTGCGCGCCCATCGCGCTGGACGACGGCCCCGACGCCGCGCAGGAGGCGCTGATGATCGTCTTCCGCGGCCTGCGCGGCCTCAAGGAGCCGGCCGCCGTTTACGGCTGGGTGCGGACCGTCGCGGCACGCGAGGCGGTGCGGGTGGCCAAGCGGGCGGCCCGTGCGGTGCCCGCGGAACTGGCGGAACTGCCCGCGCCGGGCGACCCGCAGCTCGGCGCCGACATCCGTGACGTCCTCACCCGGCTCTCCCCCGAACACCGGGCCGTTCTCGTGCTGCGCGACCTGGAGGGACTCGACGAGCGCACCGCCGCCGAACGCCTCGGGCTGCGCGTCGGCACCGTCAAATCCCGGCTGCACCGCGCCCGGGACACCTTCAGGAAGGCGTGGTCCGCATGACCGCCGGCTGGCCGACGGCCGACCCCGACCCCGTACGCCGGCTGCACGCGCTGGCGGCGGGAGTACGCAACGCCCACGTCACCGAGGGGGTCGTCGACGCGCCCGTCGACGTCGTCTGGCCGCTGATCGCCGACCTGGAGGGGGAGTTCGGGAGGATCGTCACGGACATGGCGCGGGTGCGGGTGATCAGCAGGGACGGCGATCGCCTGGAGGCGTCCGCGCACAGCAGGTTCGGCCCGCGGGCGCGCTTCAGCGGGGTGCTGCGCCCCGGCTGGTGCTGGCTGCAGAGCCGCTTCCTGCTGATCGGCGTCGCGGCGGCCGACCACGGTGACGGTCGCACCACGGTGGCCTTCACGGGCGGGCTGCGGGTGCCGGGCCGAGCGGCCCTGGTCCCGCTCGGGGTACGCGCCGAGGGGCGGCGCAACCTCGCCCGGCTCGCCGCCCGTACCGCGGCCCGGAGTTGAGCCCGGGGGTTCTCCCCCGGGCTCGGGCGCCTCAGATGCGGGAGAGGCGGACGACCGGGATGTCGCGGTCGGTGCCCTTCTGGTAGTCGTCGTAGGGCGCGTACACCTCGAGCAGGTGGGGCCAGACGCGGGCCTTGTCCTGCGGGGAGAGCACTTCGGCGCGGGCCGCGAAGCGCTCGCCGAGGACGCGCAGGTGCACCTCGGGGTTCGCGACAAGGCTGTTGAACCACAGCGGGTGCTCGGGGGCGCCGCCCTTGGAGGCGACGATCAGGTAGTCGTCGCCGTCGCGGCCGTAGATCAGCACCGTACGGCGCCACTCACCGCTGCGGCGCCCCTCGTAGTCCAGCAGCAGGCAGGGTGAGCCCTTGAGGTCGGTGGCCTCGGTGCCGTCCGACTCCTCGTAGCGCTTCGCCTGTTCCGCCACCCACGATTCGGGGCTGATCTTCACACTGGCGGGGTCGTAGACGGTCATCCGTATGCCTCCTGGGGGGTTTGTCGGCAACCTTCCCCACTCTAGATCGCCCCCCGTCCCTGCTCAGCGGCGACGCCGCCGTCTGGTGGAGTACGACCAGCCGGTTCCGACCCCGGCGAAGTGCAGGGCCACGAAGAACAGCCCCGCGAGCATCAGGCTGATCGGTGTGAAGGCCGCGTCCGTGTCGGTGCTCGTGACGTTGATCAGATAGGCGATGGCGAAGATGACGGCGCCTACGGCTGCCAGCATGCGACCCCTCCTCGGTTGTGGGCCGCCCGTGCGGGCGGCGCTCCCGGCTCCGGGCACCTGCGGCGCCCGTCACCGAGCACCTGCCCCCGAACCCCCGTTCGACGCAGGCTGTTTCACCGGGATGGGGAGCGGCTCACCCCGCCATGCCGGGTGCGCCCCAGACCGGGAACCAGCGCGACAGGTCGGCCTCCAGCCGCAGGTCGTTCGCGACCAGGGCTTTGACCTGCAGTTCCAGCGCGTGGTCGCGCTTCTCGCCGGGCAGCGGGGCGAAAGGGTAGAACGACCCGCGCTTGTACAGGTAGACCAGGGCGATGCGGTGGCCCTCGCCGTCCTCGAAGCCGACCAGGGAGCACAGCAGCTGCGGCCCGAAGCCGCCGGACTCCAGCGCGGAGTTGACGGCGTGCAGGTCGGTGACGAGGTCGGTGACCTCGCTGGGGTCGCGCCGGGACTGCAGCCAGGTGTAGCCGTAGCTGTCGCGGCTGGACTCGACCGGCAGCAGGGCGCGCAGGTCCTGCTGGATCTCGGCGAAGGCGCCCCCCTCCACGGCGGCGAAGCACACCGCTCCCCGCCCGGTCGGCCGCAGTTCGCTCGCCGCCCGCAGGGTGATCGCGGCGGACGCCAGGCCGAAGAGCTGGTCCAGGTCGGGCTTGACCGGCTTGCTGCGGCCGAGCAGCACGTCGAGCAGCCCCATCAGCGGCGGTCCAGCTCGACGGTGATCGCGGCCAGCTGGGCCAGCCGCTGCTCAAGGCTGGGGTGGGTGGCCAGCACCTTGGAGACGGTGGCACTGGTGGTGAGGGCGGGGGCGAAGTAGAACGCGTTGAACGGCTCGGCCGCGCGCAGGTCCTTGGTGGGGATCCCGGCAAGGTCGCCGCTGACCTTGGTGAGCGCCGAGGCCAGCGCGGAGGGGCGGCCGGTCAGCAGGGCGGCGCTGCGGTCGGCGGACAGCTCGCGGTAGCGCGACAGCATCCGGGTGAGCAGGAAGCTGATCGCGTAGACCACCGCGCTGACCAGCGGGACGAGGATGAAAAGCGCCGCGGTGCCCGGGTCGCGGCTGCGCCGGAAGCCGCCCCACAGGCCGATCCTGGTGATGACGCCGGCAAGGATGCCGAGGAAGGAGGCGATCGTCATCACGGCGACGTCCTTGTGCGCGACGTGCGACAGCTCGTGGGCGACGACGCCTTCCAGCTCCTCGGGCTCCAGCCGGCGCAGCAGCCCGGTGGTGACGCACACCACCGTGTTCTTCTGGTTGCGCCCGGTCGCGAACGCGTTGGGCACGTCCGAGCGGGCGACGGCGACCTTCGGTTTGGGCAGGTCGGCCAGGGCGCAGATCCGGTCGATGACGCCGTGCAGCTCCGGCTGCTCCTGCGGGGTGACCTCGTGGGCGCCCATGCTGAAGGCGGCGATGCGGTCGCTGAACCAGAACTGCACGACGAAGAGCAGCCCGGCGATGATCAGGATCATCGGCCACGCACCGCGCAGCAGGGCGAGCAGTGCTCCGACGAAGACGACGTACAGCAGTCCGATCAGGAACATCGTGACGACCATGCGGGTCGTCAGTCCCCGGTCCTGTGCGAAGCGGTTGCGTGGCATGGCCCCTCCCGAGCTGTGCTGGGGCGCGGGTCGCGGGCGGCGGCCCTGCGTGTTCCACTGGTCATGATGCTGGGTGCATCTCCAACTGTTGCACCGATCCAACGACCGTGACGACCCTTGCGGTTCCGCCTATCGGGTCACATCGAGCACCAGTTTGCCCACCGTGCGCCTGGCGCGCAGGTCGGCGTGCGCCCTGGCCGCCTGCGACAGGCCGTAGACGCCGCCGAGTTGCGGCCGCAGCCGCCCGTCCGCCGTCATCGCCAGCAGCTCCGCCAGCGGCTCGCGGTACATCCCCGGCCGGCCCAGGCAGTGCATCAGCCAGAAGCCGACGACCGCCCGCGAGCGGCCCATGAGCTGGGCGGGCTGTACCGGGGTGGGGGCGGTCCTGGACGCCATGCCGTAGGCGACCAGCCGGCCGAAGGGGGCCAGGGCGGCGAGCGAGGCATCGAAGACCGGGCCGCCGGTCATCTCCAGCACGATGTCGACCTTGCGGCCGCCGTTGGCCGCGGTCAGGCGGTCCGTGAGCCCCTCGGGGTCGGCGTCCACCGCGACGTCGGCGCCCAGCTCCAGCGCCAGGTCGCGCTTGTCCTGGGTGGAGGCGGTGGCGATCACCCGGCCCGCGCCGAACTCCTTGGCCAGCTGCACGGCGAGCGAGCCGGTGCCGCCGGCCGCCGCGTGCACCACGACGCTCTCCCCCGCCGCGAGCCGCGCCGACGTCCGCAGCAGGTGCCAGGCGGTGAGGCCCTGCACGATCAGCGCGAGTGCCTGGCCGTCGGCGACCTCGTGGGGCAGCTCGACGGCCAGCTGCTCCTGGACGACGGCCTTCTGGGCGTATCCCCCGTTGTCGGTGAGGGCGACGACCCGGCGGCCGTCGGCGGTGCGGCCCACCACCTCGGCGCCCGGCACCAGGGGCAGGGTGGCGCGGGCGAGGTAGGAATTCTCCACGGTGTGCGTGTCGGCGTAGTTCACCCCGGCGGAGTCGACGTCCAGCAGGAGCTGCCCCTGGCCCGCGACCGGGTCGGGCACCTCGGCCTCCCGCAGGACCTCGGGTCCGCCGAACTCGGTGATCTGGATCGCGCGCACGGCGTCTCCTCCGGGGTGGTGCCTCATGCCGGGTTCCCGGCACCGGCCGCATATTACCGACCGGTCGGTATGGTGGCTAGTCGCGGCAATGTGCCACGCCTTGTCTCACTTTCCCGCACCTCGGTACATTCCCGCGTCCTGCCACGCCCTGCCGTACATTGCCGCGCCGCCGGGGCCGCCCCGGGCCTCGGTCAGGCGGCCGGGACCGGCTGGGGCGGCGGCGGTCCCGTATAGCGGGCGGACGGTCGGATGATCTTGCTGTCGGCGGCCTGCTCCAGGATGTTGGCACTCCAGCCGACGACCCGGGCGGCGGCGAAGGTCGGCGTGAACATCTCCCGCGGCAGCCCGCACAACTCCATCACCACCCCGGCGTAGAACTCCACGTTGATGTGCAGCTCGCGGCCCGGCTTCAGCTCGGCGAGCAGCGCCTCCGCGCGCGCCTCGACCTGGACCGCGAAGTCGACCAGGTCGCCGCCGATGTCCCGCGCTATGCCCTTGAGCAGCCGGGAGCGCGGGTCCTCCGTGCGGTAAACGGGGTGGCCGAAGCCCATGATCCGCTCGCCGGCCGTGATGTGCTCGCGCAGCCAGCCGTCGATGCGGTCAGGGGTGCCGATCTCGTCCAGCGTGTCGAGCGCGCGGCTCGGCGCGCCGCCGTGCAGCGGACCCGACAGCGCGCCGACCGCCCCGACCAGGCAGGCCGCCAGGTCCGCGCCGGTCGAGGCGATGACCCGGGCGGTGAAGGTGGAGGCGTTGAAGCCGTGGTCGACGGTCGAGATCAGGTACTGCTCGACGGCCCGCGCCCTGGCGGGGTCCGGCTCCTGGCCGGTCAGCATGTACAGGTAGTTCGCCGCGTACGGCAGGTCGTCGCGCGGCTCGACCGGCGAAAGGCCGCGGCCGAGCCGGTGCAGCGCGGTGAGCAGCGTCGGCACGGCCGCGCAGGCGGCCAGCGCGTCGGCCTGCCGCTGTTCGGGGTCGAGGTCGTAGACCGGCCGGAAGCCGGCGGCGGCGCCGGTCAGCGACAGCGCCGTACGCAGCCCGGCCAGCGGCCCCGACCCCGCGGTGGCACGGGCCACCGCGGGCAGCGCCTCCCGTACGGCGTCGGGCAGGTGGCGCAGCGGCGCGATCTGCCGGGCGAAGCTCGCGCGCTCCTGCGCGGTCGGCAGCGTGCCGTTGACCATCAGGTGCCAGACGTCCTCGAAGCTGCGGACCGCCGCGAGCTCGACCGCGTCGAACTGGCGGTAGTGGTAGAAGCCCTCGGCTCCGCGGACGTCGCCGAGCACGGTGTCGGTGACGATCACGCCCTTGAGGCCGCGCGGGACCTGGAGCGGGGCCGCCTGCGGCTCGGCGGACCGCGGTGCGGCCGGGTTCGGGGTGGCCGCGGGCAGGTGGGTGGTGGGCATCGGATTCCTCCTTGGCTCTTCACTTGACTGTCCATGATTGATTATCATGCTGTCAACGTTGACTGATCAATGTGAGCGGGGGTTGACGGGAGGTGGATACGGTGGCGCCCATGACGGAGGGGACGGCGGGCGGCGGCGACGCCCGCATCAGCACGCGGGAGGCCGCGGCGCGGCTCGGCGTCAAGCCGGAGACGCTGTACGCGTACGTCAGCCGGGGGCTGCTCGGCAGCCGGCGGGCCGCCGGCGGGCGGGGCAGCACCTTCGACCCGGCCGAGGTGGCCGCGCTGGCGGCCAGGGGCCGGGCCGGGACGGGCGGCTCCGGCGCTCCCGCCCCGGGCTCTGCCACCGCCTCCGCTGCCCCAGCAGGCGGGGAGGGGGACGGGTGGGGCCGGATCCGTACCGGCATCACGCTCATCGACCCGGTGGCCGACAGCTACGCCTTCCGCGGGGTGGACGCGGTCGCCCTCGCGGAGGCGTACGCCTACGAGGAGGTCGCCGACTGGCTGTGGACCGGGGAGCTGCGGCCGGGCGTCCGCTTCACCGCTCCCCCGCTGCCGCTGGCCGCGGCCCGGGCGGCGGCCGGTTCGCTGCCGGAGGGCAGCGGGCCGATGGACCGGATGCGGGTCGCGGTGATCGCGGCGGGCGCGGCCGATCCGCTGCGCTTCGACCTCGCGCGGGAGGCGGTGCTCGGGTGCACGCGCGGGCTGATCCCGACGCTGGTCGACGCGTTGCCGCCGGCCGGCGGAGGGCAGGGCGGTGACGGTGACGCGCCCCTGGCCCGGCGGCTGTGGTCGCGGCTGACCGCGCGGGAGCCGGACCCGGCGTCGCTGCGGGTGCTCGACACCGCGCTCGCGCTGCTCATCGACCACGACCTGGCCACCTCGACGCTGGCGGTACGGGTCGCCGCCTCCGGCCGCGCCCACCCCTACGCGGCCGTTTCGGCCGGACTCGGAGCGCTCGACGGGCCGCTGCACGGGCAGGCCAGCGCACTGGCCCACCGGATGCTCCGGGACGTCATGGACCAGGGCGGTGCGGGGCCGGTGGTCGCCGCGCACCTGCGGGCCGGGCACCGCGTGCCGGGGCTCGGGCACCGCCTCTACCGCGGCGAGGACCCGCGGGCGCGGCTGCTGCTCGCGCAGCTCGCGGAGGTCCCCGCGGCGGCCGGCGCGCTCGCGGCCGCACGCGACACCGTCGCCACGGCGGCGCGGCACACGCCGCTGCACGCGAACGTCGACCTTGCGCTGGCCGTCCTGTCGGTCGCCTCCGGGATGCCCGCGGAGGCGGGCGAGGCGATCTTCGCCGTGGGGCGGACCGCGGGGTGGGTGGCGCACGCGCTGGAGGAGTACGGGGAGGAGGCGCTGCGCATGCGGCCCGCGGGGGTGTACGACGGGCCGCCGGCCCCTCAGCCCCTCCCGCTCCCGCGACCGGGTGGCGCCCCTGCGTGAGCGCGTACCGGCCTGCCGGCCGCGCTTTCGGGTGGGTGCCATTCGCGGTCGGCGTCGCCTTCCCCCGGCGGCGGGCCGGTCGCGCAGTTGCCCGCGCCCCTTCTGGCTCGACCTCTGCGCAAGAGGGCGGGCGTTTGTCAGGGGCGAGGGCCACTCGGGGGAAGCTAGGTGCGGGAGAGGTGGGGGACGCGGGCGACCAGGTCGGACCACTCCGCGTCGGTCTGGCCGGGGACCATCCGGCCGGCGGAACGCCACTGGTCGGCGAGTGCGGCGAAGACCGGCGCGTCCGCCCGGTGGTGGTGCTGGTACTGCAGAACCGTTCCACCTCGTGCCGCCTCGTCGACGGCTTGCGCTTTCCTGACCCTCTGCATCGGTGCCATACGCCCTCAACGAGTGTGCGGCGGCGCACGCCATGGAAGCTCCGCCCGCACCACTCGGACGAGTGAAGGAACCGCCGGGCCGGGCGGAATTTCCCGGCGCCGCGGCCCGTTGTGGGGGCATGAGCACTGTGGAGCTGACCAAGGAGAACTTCGACGAGGTCGTGTCCGCCAACGACTTCGTCCTCATCGACTTCTGGGCCGCCTGGTGCGGCCCGTGTCGATCCTTCGCACCGGTCTACGACAAGTCGTCGGACAAGCACCAGGACCTGGTCTTCGCGAAGGTCGACACGGAGGCGCAGCCCGAGCTTGCGGCGGCCTTCCAGATCCAGTCGATCCCGACGCTGATGATCGTCAGGGACAAGGTGGCGGTCTTCGCCCAGCCGGGCGCGCTGCCCGAGCCGGCGCTGGAGGACGTCATCGCGCAGGCCCGCGCCCTGGACATGGCCGAGGTCCACAAGTCCGTGAAGGAAGCCCAGGAGCAGCAGGGCTGACCCCTTCCGCCACGAGCCCGGCAGGCGCCAAGCGCCGCCGGGCTCTTCGGCGTGCGGCGATGTCAGTGGTCGGACCTACCCTCATGGAGTGGGTGGAGCCGTTGACGCGAGTGCCGGCCGGGTGGCCGTCGTGGCCGATCCGGTCGGCGGCGGCGGGCGGCTGTGCGGGGTCGGCGAGGACGGCGGGACGGTCGGCGGGACCGCGGTGGCGGCCGACCTCGCCCGGGCGGTGCGGGAGGTCGAGGCGGCGTCCGGCCCGCGCTGGGTGTGGGGCGGGACGGAGGGGATCTACCAGGAGCTGCTCGACCGGGGCGGGGTCCGGGTCGGGCGGTGCCATGACGTGAAGCTGGTCGAGTCGCTGCTGCTCGGCCAGGAGGGCAGGCACGGCACGCCGCGTTCGCTGGGGGCGGCCTGGGCGCGGCTGCACGGGCTGCCCGAGCCGCCGGACGCGCCGGAGACCGGCGCCGACGACCAGCCGGTGCTGTTCGCCGCCGACCGGCACCACCTGCCGCCGGGCGCCGACCCGCTGACGGCGCTGGTCGAGGTGCATGCCGCGCAGCAGCGGCGGATCGCAGCGAGCGAGCAGCCGGAGCGGATGCGGCTGCTGTGCGCGGCGGAGTCCGCGGGCGCGCTGGCGGCGGTCGAGATGGGCAGGGACGGCCTGCCGTGGAGCGCGCGGGCGCACGACGAGCTGCTCACCGCGCTGCTCGGCCCGCGACCTGCGGGCGGTGCCAGGCCGGCCAGGCTCGGCGAGCTGGCGCAGCAGATCCAGGACGCGCTGGGCCGCCCGGTCAACCCCGACTCCCCCGCCCAGCTGCTGCCTGCCTTCGCCCGGGTCGGTGTGCCGCTGACCTCGACCCGTTCGCACGAGCTGCGCAAGGTCGCGCATCCGGCGGCCGAGCTGGTGCTGCGCTACAAGGAGCTGTCGCGTATCCATGCCGCGCACGGCTGGGCGTGGCGCGAGGCCTGGGTGCGGGACGGCCGCTTCCGGCCGGAGTACGTGGTGGGCGGTGTGGTCTCGGGGCGCTGGGCGACCCGGGGCGGCGGGGCGCTGCAGATTCCGCGGCCGCTGCGGGCTGCCGTGGTCGCCGACCCGGGCCATCTGCTGGTGGTCGCGGACGCCGGGCAGCTGGAGCCGCGGGTGCTGGCCGCGATGTCCGGCGACCAGGGCCTGGCCCGGGCCGCGGCCGGCGGCGACCTGTACACGGCGGTGGCCAGGGACGCCTTCTCCGGCGACCGGCCGCGGGCCAAGATCGCCCTGCTGGCCGCGATGTACGGGCAGACCAGCGGCGAGGCGGGCCAGCTGCTCGCGGTGATGCGGCGGCGCTTCCCGGTGGCGCTCGCCCTGGTGGAGGCCGCGGCCCGGACCGGCGAGGCGGGCGGGATCGTCCGCTCGCAGCTCGGGCGTACGTCCCCGGCCCCGTCGGCGGACCGCTTCCTCGACGAGGCCGCCGACCCGGCGGACGGGGCGTCACCCGACCGCAGGGCGGCGCGGTCCTGGGGGCGCTTCACCCGGAATTTCGTGGTCCAGGCGAGCGCCGCGGACTGGGCGCTGGCGATGCTCGCGGCGCTGCGCCGGGAGCTGGCCGCGATCGGCCCGGCGCCGCGGCTGGTCTTCTTCCAGCACGACGAGGTGGTGGTGCACACCCCCGCGGACCTCGCGCCCGCCGTGGAGGCCGCGGTCGCGGCGGCGGCCGACGAGGCCCGCCGGCTGGTCTTCGGCGCGACGCCGGTGCCCTTCCCGCTGGAGACGCACGCGGTGGAGCGCTACGCGGACGCCAAATAGCCCGCGGGGTGTGCCGCCGCGGTCAGTTGTCGGCCGCGGCGTCGGAGTCGGCCGCCGATGCCGCCGAGTCGGCGTCGTCCACCAGCTTCTGCATGTGGGCGAGTTCCGACGGCGCGGGCGCCGGCGAGGTGCTGCCCGCGGCGCCCGGGCCGCCGGCGGCCCCGCCGTGGCTGCCGCAGCCGGTCAGCAGCAGCGCGGCCAGTGCCCCGGCCGGCAGCAGGGCGAGCGCCCGCCGCTGGGCGCGGCTCATTTCCCGCTGCCCTTCGCCGACTTCGCGACCTTCGCCGGGAAGTGCTGGGTGCCGCACCAGGTGCGGACGGCGTCCAGGTCGGTGGAGCGCTTGTTGAGGCTGGGCAGCAGCGACTGGCGGAAGGCCAGCCGGTCCTTGAGGAAGGTGGAGACGGCCGTGTCGCCCTTGGCGTCGGCGTTGTCGATCCGCTTCTGCAGCCGGGCGATGGAGCCGCGTTCGGTGACCGGGCCGTTCAGCCGGGCCAGTGCGCGGTCGATGTGCGCGTCGACGGACGGCAGCCGCTTGCACAGCGCGCGGGCGCCGTCCCCGGTGGGCGCCTTGCCCGCGGCCGGTGCGGAGGCGGAGGGCGTGGGGGCGGTGGTGTCGGCGGCGGCCGTCCCGGCCGCGGCGAGCAGGGCCGCGGCCGCCGCGGTGACGGCGATCGCGGTACGGGTGGTGGGCATGGCTGACCTCCTCGGTGGCGGCACCTGCTGCTGCCGGTGCCGTTTCGCCGGGAGGCTAGGAGCGGTCTTTGTGGAAACCTTGTGGGGCGTCGGGAGGCGGCGGCTCCGCGGTGAGCCAGTCGCGTTGCCGTGGCAGGGCGGGGCCTTGGGCCATGTGCGGGATGTCGAGGACGAACCAGGCGCCTGCCGCGCCGTCGGGGCGGCCGGTGACGGTGACGGTGCCGCTGTGCAGGGCGGCCTGCTGGCCGGCCAGGGCCAGGCCGAGGCCCGATCCGGGGCTGCCGGAGCGGCGTCGGAAGCGGGTGAAGACCGCGTGCCTGGCCTCGGGCGGCACTCCTGGGCCGTGGTCGCCGACGGTCAGCCGTACCGCGGCGCCGTCGGCGGTGGGCCGCAGCTCCGCCTCGACCGCGCCGGATCCGTGCACGACGGCGTTGGTGAGCAGGTTGTCCACGGCCGAGCGCAGGCCCTGCGGCCAGCCGCGGACGACGCAGGGTCCGGCGGTCCGCACCGCGACACGGGCCGCGGGGTGGTCGCGGCGCAGGTCGCGTACCGCGGAGTCGAGCAGGTCTGCGAGGTCGACCGGCACGAAGGCGTCCGCCTCGACCAGGTCGCCCTGGGCGAGGGTGCGCAGCATGACCAGCAGGCCGAGCAGCCGTTCGTGGCCGGCCCTCAGGTCGGCGACGACCTCGGCGCGTTCCGCGCCTTCCGGTGCGGGGTCGCCGTCGAGCACGTCGAGGTTGATCCGCATGCTCATCAGCGGGGTGCGCAGCTCGTGCGAGGCGGCGGCGGAGAAGGAGCGCGCGGTGGCCAGGGCCTCGGCGGTGCGGGCGGCCTGCTCGTCGTAGCGGGCCAGCACGGTCTGCAGGGTGCGGGCCAGGTCGTCGACCTCGGGCACGCCGGTGCGGCTGTGGTCGAGCCGGGCGGCGCTGCTCCGCGGGTCGATGCCGGCGGCCCGGCGGCGGAGCGCGAGCAGCGGGCGGGCCAGGCGTACGGCGGCGAGCCAGGCGGCGAGTCCCGCGACCGGTGCGGTCAGCAGGGCCACGGTGAGCACCCGGCGGCGTACCTGCGCGATCTGCCGCTGGCCCGCGGCGTCGGTGGAGAACAGCCACAGGGTGCCGCTCGCGGCGGGCCGGACCGCGGTGAGCGGCACGGCGAGCACCCGCCAGCTCTGCGCGCCGGCCGCCACGGTGACCGGGCGGGCGGCGTCCCGCGCGGCGGGCAGGGTGACGGAGGATGCGGGCTGCGGGCCGCCGGTGACCGTGCCGTCCGGCCCTGCCACCCGGATGCCGACGTCCAGCGCGGCGGTGAACAGCTTGCGCTGCCTGGCCTGTTCGACACTGGCCGGGCGGTCGTTGGCCATGGCACGCAGCAGGCTGAGGGCCTCCGGGCGTACCGCGGCGGCGCGTTCGCGCAGATGGGCGTCGCCGGCGGCGTGCACGTCACGGCCGACGAGCCTGACCATGATCCAGCCGGAGCCGACGACGAGCAGCGGGACGACGACCGCGACGGCCAGCGCGATACGGGTGGACAGTCTCATGTGCCGCTCCCGTCGCCGGGGCGCAGGACGAAGCCGACGCCGCGGACCGTGTGCAGGATGCGGGGGCGCCCGCCGGCCTCCAGTTTGCGCCGCAGGTAGCTGACGAAGGTGTCGACGGCGTCGGTGCGCACCTCGAAGTCGTAGCCCCACACCCGGTCGAGCAGCTGGTCGCGGGTCAGCACGATGCCGGCGTTGCGGGCCAGCGTCTCCAGCAGCTCGAACTCGCGCCGCGTCAGGTCGAGCGGGTCGCCGTCGCGGGTGGCGGTCCTGGCGGCCGGGTCGAGGACCAGTCCGCAGGCGCGCACCTGGTCGTCGGGGCGGGGCGGGCGGCGGCGCAGCAGGGCGTTCAGCCGCAGCACCAGCTCTTCCAGCGCGAAAGGTTTGACCAGGTAGTCGTCGGCGCCGGCCTGGAGCCCCGCGACGCGGTCGGCGACCTCGTCGAGGGCGGAGAGCACCAGCACCGGCAGGTCGCTGCCGGTGGCGCGCAGGGTGCGGCAGACCTCGATGCCGTCGATGCCGGGCATCGAGACGTCGAGGACCAGCACGTCGGGCGCGGCGGCGGCGAGTTGCTCCAGGGCGGCGGCGCCGCCGTCCGCCTCGCCGACGGTGAAGCCGCGCAGCCGCAGGGCGCGGCCGAGCGAGCGGCGGATGGCGGCGTCGTCGTCGACCACCAGGACCCGCCCGCGCGCGTCACCGCCGCCAGGCCCCGTACTGCCTGTGGTGCCCGTCATGTCCTGTGTGCCTCCGCTCCCCGGCCGCTCGCGCATGGTGCATCGCGGGAACCATGCCTACACGGCCGGGGGGCGGAGTGCTCTCACCGGGGTGTCATCCGCCGTACTGCGCGAAGGTGCGGGTGAAGTCCCAGGCCTGCTGCGAGACGCCCGAGCAGGTGTCGTCGTTGGGGTAGGCGCCGTTGCAGGGCCGGTCCCGGTTGGCGGACCAGAAGGTCAGCCGGGCCAGGTGGTGGCTCTGCGCGTAGGCCAGGATGGTGCGGAAGTCGGCCACGGTGACGGTCTCGCTGTTGTCGGTGATGCCGTTCATCGAGGAGATGCCGCTGTGCCGGTAGGCCTGGTCGTCGGTGTAGCCGTAGGCGTTCTTCACCGCGTTCTTCAGGCCGTCGGCGGCCCTGGTGGTGAGGGTGCCCATGTTCTGGCCGGCGCCGCCGAAGTCGAACGGCATGATCGTCCAGCTGTCGACCGTCAGGCCCGAGGCGGCCGCCTTGTTGATCAGGCCGGTGTCCGGGCCGCTCTGCCCGGTGCCGATGGTGACGTAGACCGCGAGGCCGGGGTTGTTGGCCTTGACGGTCTTGAGTGCGTCGACGGTGCGCTGCTGGACGGTGCCGTCGCTGTAGGCGTCGGCCTCGATGTCGATGTCGATGGCCCGCAGCCCGTAGGCGCTGATCACCTTCTGGTACGCCCCGGCCAGCGCGCTCGCGCTGGTGCAGGACTGCTCCAGCTTGTTGCCGCTGTAGCCGCCGAAGGACGGGATGACGTCGCCGCCGGCCGCCCTGATCTTGTTGATGGTGGACTGGTCGACGCCGCCGGTCAGCGCGCGCCCGCCGTCCCACTGCGGGTTGCAGGTGCCGTTGCTGAGCACGAAGGCGAGGGTGAACCACTTCACGCCGGTGGCGTTCATGATCGTGGTCGGGTCGGGCGGGTTGCCCCAGCCGTTGTAGAGGTACGGCGCCACGGCCTGCACGCCGTTCGCGGGCGGCGGGTCGGTCGGGGGTGTGCCGGTGCCGGTGGGCAGCGTCCAGGTCTGGTTGGCGCTGCCCGCGCAGTCCCAGATCTGCAGCCGGGTGCCGTTGGCGGAGCTGGGACCCGTCGCGTCGAGGCAGCGGCCGGAGCCGGCGTTGACCAGTTCCCCGCCGCTGCGGGTCCACTTCTGGGCGGCGGTGCCGTTGCAGTCGTAGAGCTGGATCTGCGTGCCGTTGGCGGTGCCCGCGGCGGTGACGTCCATGCACTTGCCCAGCGCCCGCAGCGTCCCGTCGGAGCTGACGGTCCAGGACTGCGCCGAGGTGCCGTTGCAGTCGTAGAGCTGCACGGCGGCGCCGTTGGCACTGCTGGCGGCGGCGACGTCGACGCACTTGCCGCCGTAGCCGGTGATCGCGCCTGCGGGGTCGGCGCCCGCGGCCTGGGTGATGCCGAAGGTGCCCAGAGTGCCGGCCGCCAGGGCGGTGGCGAGCAGGACGGCGTGTTGTCTTCTCATCAGCCGGTCACCGTCCACTTCTGGTTGGCCGTGCCGCCGCAGGTCCATATCTGCAGCCGGGTGCCGTTGGCGGAGCTGTTGCCGGTGGCGTCGAGGCACTTGTTCGCGGCGGGGTTGACGATGTCGTGGGCGGCGGTGACGGTCCACTTCTGGGCGGCGGTGCCGTTGCAGTCGTAGAGCTGGACCGGGGTGCCGTCCGCGGTGCCCGCGGCGGTGACGTCCATGCACTTGCCCAGCGCCCTGATGGTCCCGTCGGAGCCGACCGTCCAGGACTGCGCCGAGGTGCCGTTGCAGTCGTAGAGCTGCACGGCGGCGCCGTTGGCACTGCTCGCACCCGCGACGTCGACGCACTTGCCGCCGATGCCGGTGATGGCGTGGCCGCCGGTGCCGCCGCCGGAGGTGTCGGAGGTGGTCACGTGCACGTAGTCGACCACCAGTTGCTGCGGGAAGGTGGTGCTGCCGTCGGGGTCGCCGGGCCAGTAGCCGCCGACCGCGAGGTTCATGATCAGGTAGAAGGGGTGGTCGTAGACCCAGCGGTTGCCGCCCAGGTCGGCGGGGGTGCGGGTCTCGTAGACGTTGCCGTCGACGGACCACTTGATCGAGTTCGGCGCCCAGTCGACCGCGAAGGTGTGGAAGGCGTCGGAGAAGCTCTGGCCGCCCGGGAGCGTGTACCCGGCGCCGATGCCGTTGGCGCCGGAGTAGCCGGGGCCGTGGATGGTGCCGTGCACGCTGCCGGGCTCGAAGCCGACGTTCTCCATGATGTCGATCTCGCCGTCGGTCGGCCAGTTGCCGCCGCCGAGCATCCAGAAGGCGGGCCACATGCCCTGCCCGCGCGGCAGCTTCATGCGGGTCTCGAAGTGGCCGTAGGCCTGGCTGAACTTCTGCGGGGTGGACAGCCGGGCCGAGGTGTACTGGCAGGTGCCGTACCAGCACTGGTAGTTGGCCGGGTTCTCCTTGCGGGCGGTGATGACCAGGTCGCCCTGCCCGTCGAGCGCGGCGTTGTGGGTGCCGCTGGTGTAGTACTCGCGCTCGTGGTTGTTGACGTTGTCACCGGTTTCGTAGCCCCATTTGGAGCCGTCGACCGCGCTGCCCGCGGGGCCGTTGAAGTCGTCGGTGAAGGTCGCGGTCGCGGCCGCGGGTGCCACCGCGGGCTCGGCGGCGGCCCGCGCGGGCGACCCGGCCTGCTGCAGCAGTCCGCCGACCAGCAGGGCGGCTGCGGCCAGCAGCGGCAGGGGGCGTATCCGTCTGAACCGTCGGGTGGGGGGTGATGCCGACATGCCGGGCTCCTCGGTAGGGGCGGCGGAAACACGGACCGGAGCACACGGGGAGGTCATGCTCCTGACAGACGGCGAGCCGGAGTGCACCCCCGGCGGATCACCCGTACCGGGGGCGGACTTCGCTCACGTCTTAGTTCAGGACGTGATTTAAATGGCGGAGAGAAGTGCCGTCAATACTTCCGGCAAAGGTCTGTACCAAGAACTTCCCGCGGACCGCTCAGAGTTGCCGCCGTCGCACCAGTACCGCCAGCACCAGAACCCCTGGCACCAGCGGCAGCCAGGCCGTGACCAGCCGGTAGCCGAGGACGGCGGAGGTGGCGGCGACCGCGGAGGCGCCCGCGGTGACCAGGGCGAGGCCGAGCGCCGCGTCGAGCGAGCCGAGACCGGCCGGCGTCGGCAGCCAGCCGGCCGCGGTGCTGGCGAACAGGTACGCCACCACCACCCCGCTCACCGGCACCGGGGCGTGCACCGCGCGCACCACCGAGACCAGTACGGCCGCGTGCATGGCAGGGAAGGCCAGCGAGCCTCCCCACAGCGCCGCCACCCTGGCCCGGTTGCCGTGCAGCACGCGGACGTCGCGCACGACCGAGGCGAGGAAGTCCCGCAGCCGGTCGCGCAGCCGGCGGGCGCACCGGATCAGCACCACGCCGCCCGCCACGATCGCCACCGCCACGCCGGCGATCACCAGCGGATGGTCGGGGACCCCGGGGCCGCCGCCGGTGACCCGGTGCAGGTGCAGGGCGCCGGGGAAGAGCACGAGCACCGCGAGCAGCAGCGCGACCCGGCCGATGACCGCGGCGCAGGCCCGTACCGCGAGCGCCGCCACCGAACGGGTCGGGCTCAGCCCCCTGCGCACCAGGAACCGCAGGTTGACGGCGTTGCCGCCGACGCCCGCGGGAAGGACGTGGTTGGCCGCGGAGGCGGCGAACTGGGCGGCCAGCAGCAGCCCCGGCGGGAGGCGTTCGACGACCGCGCCCTGCTGGGCGGTGGCCGAGCAGACCCAGGTCATGAAGGCGGCGAGGCAGGCGACCACCAGCCACTCGACGTCCGCCGAGCCCAGTTGACCCGCGCTGGAGTCGATCATCGCCCACTTGCTGGTCACCAGCAGCGCGACGGCGGCCACCGGCAGCAGCACCGCCATCGACCGGACGGAAGCGCGCTGCCATCCGGGACCCTCATTGCGGGCGATGGACACGGGGACTCCTCGTCGCGTGGGGGCACGGCGGGTGGACGCTCCAGCCCAGGTTAGGCGGCTGCGGCCACCGGATCCCCCTCGCACACGGCCACCTGGGTCAACGTCTGACAAACAGCTGCCGACGTCCCGGTGGGCAGTTGACCCGGACGAGTGATCGCGACATGCCGGGCCCGGGCGTGCCGGACCGCCGGCCCGCGCTGGCTGCGCGGGTCCGGCGGTCCCTTTTTCTCTTCCTTCGGCGAGACCGGGCGCGGTGAGAGGTCCGCGGACCGGTCGTTCACGGGGTCAGCGGATCACGCGGCGGGCGCGTTCCACTGCTGGTTGGCCGCGCCGGTGCAGTCCCATATCTGCAGCCGGGTGCCGTTGGCCGAGCTGGGTCCCGTCGCGTCCAGGCATCTGCCGGACTGCGGGTTGACCAGGGTGTTGCCGGCCCCTCTGGTCCACACCTGCGAACCGGTGCCGTTGCAGTCGTAGAGCTGGACCTGGGTGCCGTTGGCGGTGCCGGCGGCCGCGACGTCCATGCACTTGCCGAGCGCCTGGAGGGTGCTGCCGGTGGCGGTCCAGGACTGGGCGGTGCTGCCGTTGCAGTCGTAGAGCTGCACGGCGGCGCCGTTGGTGGACGAGCCGCCGGCGACGTCGACGCACTTGCCGCCGTAACCGGTGATGGTGCCGGTGTGGCCGCCGGTGTTCCCGCCGGTGCCGGGCGTGCCGGCCCAGGTGAAGGTGGCCGAGGCGCCGCCGGGCAGCGAGTAGGAGAAGTTCTCGTTGCCCCAGTTGACCCGCAGGGTCTGCGCGGAGGAGGACTCGTTGTAGGCGATGAGCGCCTTGGAGCCGTCGGGGTTGCGCCAGGCGACGTTGCGGACGGTGGAGTTGTCGGTGGAGGCGATCCGGGTCGCGCCGGGCTTCACGAACTTGGTGAGCTGGCCCATCGTGTAGTACTCGATCGTGTAGTCCACCTGCCCGCTGCGGCTGTCACCGTTGTGCACGGTGATCAGGCCCGTGCAGGTGCCGCAGCCGCCGTTGTGCGGACCCATGTTCTGGTCGACCGCCAGGCTCCACTTGACCCAGCTCTGGCCCCAGTTGCGGGTGTAGTCGATCAGGTTCTCCATGTCCTCCTTCTGCTGGTTGGCGATCCAGGTGCCACCGGAGTGCTCGGTGTCGAAGGCGGGCAGGCTCGGGTACTGGTTGTGGATCGTGGTCTGCTCGCCGACGCTGCCGCCGTAGCCGTGCCAGGCGATCCCGCCGAAGTTGGGGTCGTCGCGCACCGCGGCGTCGGTGACCGTGGGGGCCGCGTAGCTGTCGTAGGTGTCCCAGTTCCAGTCCAGCGCCAGGACCTTGGTGGACAGCCCGGCTGCGTGCAGCGCGGGCAGCAGGTTGGTCTTGGTGAAGTACGCCAGGCCCGAGCCGTTCCACTGCGCCGACGGGTAGCCGCTGCAGCAGGTGGGCTCGTTCTGCACGGTGACGTAGTCCACCGGGACGCCCTGCGCCTGGTAGGCCTGCAGGTACTTGACGAAGTACTGCGCGTAGGCGGCGTAGTACTGCGACTCCAGCCAGCCCTGGCTGTAGGCGTCGTTGTCCTTCATCCACGGCGGCGGGGTCCACGGGGTGGCCATGACCTTGACGCTGGGATTGAGCTGCCGGGCCTGCTTGGTGAGCGGGACGACGTCGGCCAGGTCGTGCGCGATGGAGAAGTGCGCCAGGCTCGCGTCGGTCTGGCCCGCGGGCATGTCGTCGTAGGTGTAGTTGCCGCGCGCCAGGTCGGAGGCGCCCATCGGGTTGCGCAGGAAGCCCAGGCCGATGCCGTTCACCGGGTCGAAGAGCTTCTGCATGACGGTGTTGCGGGTGGACGCCGACAGGGCGCCGCTGCTGTTCATCAGCCAGGCGGCGGTGTCGGTGAAGGACGCGCCGCCGCCGGTGAACTGCTGGTAGGTGGTGCCCTCGTCGACCGTCACGTTCTGGCCGGAGCCGCCGGTGCCGGAGCCGAAGGCCAGCGGGGCCTGCTGCTCCAGGCCCTTGACGACGTTGCGGCCGCCCGCGTCGCTGGTGGTGGTGAGGTAGACCTGCACGCTCTCGCCCGCCGCGTGCGCGGTCGTGGGTACGGCGAGCATGGGGGTGACCGCCGCGGCCGCGGCGGTGAGGGTCCCGACGATGACGCGTCGCAGTCGGGATCCGGAGGATCTGCCCGTGTGGGGCCGGGTTGCTGCGCTCATGGGTCGTTGCCTTTCTCGGCACGATGGCATGGGCCTGACATGGCTGGGTGCGCGGCGAGGGGGTCCGCACGCTTGTTTCACGCCTTGTTTCACGACTTATATCGCGACGTGATTTAACTAGGGCGCATCACGGCCGTCAAGGGATCGCACGCTGGGCGCAGGCGTGAAACGCCATGTAACGAACGGCGGTTGACCGCTTCAGCGGGTGCCGCAGGCGGGCGCGCGGGCAGGGCGCGCGGGCGCAGGGCAGGTGAATACGGGCGGGCCGCGAAGCGCGCGGCCCGCCCGTACCGGCGCGGCGGTCAGGCGCCGCAGGGCGCGGTGCTGCCGCGGGGGACGAGGGCCGGCGGCGGGAGGACGATGTCGGGGACGGGGGTGCCCTCGATCAGCGAGAGCAGCGCGGTCGCGGCCCGCTCGCCGTACTCCATGACCCGCCGGCTGACCGCGGTCAGCGCGGGGTGCACCAGCCGGCACAGTTCGCTGTCGTCCCAGGCGACGAGCGAGAGTTCGCCCGGCACCGACACGCCCATCTCCTGGGTGACGCTCAGCGCGGCGACCGCCATCACGTCGTTGTCGTACACGATCGCGGTGGGCCGCAGCGACCCGGACAGCAGCCGCCGGGTGGCCCGCGCGCCCTCCTCACCCGAGTAGTCGGTGTAGACGCACGGCACACCGTCCAGGCCCAGTTCCGCGGTGGCGGCGTCGAAGGCCTCGCCGCGCTCCCTGGTGTGCACGAAGTGCGCGGGGCCGGCGACCCGGGCGATCCTGCGGTGCCCCATCGCGGCCAGGTACGCCAGCGTCTCGCGCACCGCGGCAGCGTCGTTGATCCACACCGACGGTACGCCCGAGCTGATCGACGCATGGCCGATCACGACCGCGGGCAGTCCCAACTCGGCGACCAGGGCGAGCCGGTGGTCCTGCTCGCGCAGGTCGACGAGCAGCACGCCGTCGACCCGGCGCTCGCCCCACCAGCGGCGGTAGGCGACCTCCTCGGCCCTGGCGTCGTCGGTGACCTGGAGCAGCAGCGCGGTGCCGGTCGGGGCGAGGCCCGCCTCGACACCGGAGATCAGCTGCATGAAGAACGGCTCGATGCCCAGCACCCAGGCCGGGCGGTCCACCACGAGCCCGATCGCCCCGCTGCGCCCGTCGGACAGCGCCCGGGCCGCGCTGCTGGGGTGCCAGCCCATCCGGGCGGCGATCTCCAGAATCCTGGCCCTGGTCTGCTCCGAGACCCCCGCCTTGCCGTTGAGCGCGTAGGACACGGCACCCTTGGACACACCTGCGGCCTCGGCGATGTCGGCGATGGTGGGACGCTTCTTGGGGCTCATGTCGGCCTCGATACGGCAGGGCGGCCCGCGGGCCGTGAACGGGTTCGGTCGCGTGGGGGGCGTGATCGGCCCGCACACCTTAACAACGCGGAACCCGCCCCGGCACGGCCCTTCGCGCTCCCGGAAGGCCCCGTGCGCTCAACCGGTTGAGTACTGACCGGTCACGCCCGGGTCGCGGAGATCTCCAGCCGCACGTAGTCCGCGACCGGCTCGGCGAGGCGTGCCGCAACGGCCGTGACGAACGGTTCGCGGTCGGCGTCCGGCATCGGGTCCAGGTGGGCGCCCAGGATCACGGTGGCCAGATAGGCCTCGAACTGCTCGCCCTGCTCGAACCTGGCCGGGTCGGGCCGCAGCGCCACCTCGACGTCGGTGAAGCCGGCCGCGGCCAGGCGCTGCCTGGTGTCCTGCTCGCCGGCGAAGTCCCACATGTCGGGAGCGCCGCCGAGGACGTCGGCGACGGCCGCGTTGACCGCCGCGATGTTGCCGCGGCCGCCGCACTCGGTCACCAGGCGGGCGCCGGGGCGCATCCGGGCGGCCAGCGCGGAGAAGAGCGCGGCGTGGTCCTCGATCCAGTGGAAGGCGGCGACGCTGAACACCGCGTCGACCTCGCCCTCGAAGGGCAGCGGCCGGGTCAGGTCGGCGTGCACGACCTCGACCCGGTCCAGCCGGCCGGCCAGCCGGTCGCGCAGCTGGTCCAGCATGCGGACGGAGCCGTCCACCGCGACCACGCGGCCGTCCGGCAGCAGGTCGAGCAGGCCCTCGGTGTCGCGACCCATGCCGCAGCCCGCGTCCAGTACCCTCTCGTCACCCCTGAGCGGCAGCCGGGACAGCGTGCGCCGCCCCCAGCCGAGGTGCGGCAGCGGCAGCGAGTCGTAGGTCTTCGCGTCCCATTCCCGAGGCATGGCGTGGTGCTCCCGTCGTCACGTGCGGCATCTCCCGCCGCGGCTCGGCGAGTTCACGGCCCACGCTACGCCCGACAGTCCGCATCGTGACACCGCCGTCTCATAATGTGGATCAGAGAGTGGTCGACCAGGTGGGTTTGCGGTCCTTGTCGACCAGGGCGGCGCGCACCCCTTCGTGGAAGTCGGCGGTGCGGGCGGTCCTGCACGCCAGGTCCAGCTCGCGCGCCAGGCACTCCTCCAGGGTCGAGCCCGCGCCCGCCCGCAGCAGGTCGAAGGTCGTCGCCAGGCTCGCCGGCGAGGCGCTGTCCAGCAGCGCGAGGGCGTCGCCCGCCCACTCCTGCTCCTTCGCCTCGGCCGCAAGACGGTCCCGCAGCTGCCCGAGACCGGGGGCGGAGAAGCAGCGGGCGATCGCGGCGGCCTGCCCGGCCGGCGGCGCCGGGGGCGGTGCGGCGAAGCGCCGCAGGACGGCGTCGGGGCCGTCACCCGTCTGCGTCAGCGCGGCCTCCAGCGCGGGCAGGTCGGCCGCGGGCACGTAGTGCGTGGCGAGCCCGCAGGCCACCGCGGCGGCACCGCCGACCCGCGCGCCGGTCAGCCCCAGGTACCAGCCGAACGCGCCCGGCAGGCGCGGCAGGAAGAAGCTCGCGCCGATGTCGGGGAAGAAGCCGATGGCGGTCTCCGGCATGGCCAGCCACGCGCGCTCCGTCACCACCCGGGCCGAGCCGTGCACCGAGATGCCCAGGCCGCCGCCCATCGCGTAGCCGTCGATCAGGGCGGTGTAGGGCTTGGGGTAGCGGGCGACCAGCGCGTCGAGGGCGTACTCGGCGGTGAAGTACGTACGGACCGCGGTGTCGTCACCGGCCATCCCGGCAGCCCGTACGGCCAGGATGTCGCCGCCCGCGCAGAACGCCTTCGGCGAGCTGCTGCGGACGACCACGGAGCGCACCGCGGGGTCGGCGGACCACTGCGTGAGGGCGTCGGTCATGAGGCGGACCATCGTCAGGTCCAGGGCGTTCAGGGCGACCGGGCGCGACAGGGTGATCACGCCCGTGCCGTGCCGGGTGACCCGGGTCTGAACGGAATTGCCGGGCTCCTGGGTGTGCATGGGGCTCCCCTGGTTCGTGCCATGCCCTGCGCGGGCTGCGGCTCCATCAAAACACCCGGCCCGCGCGGCCCCGGGACGGGCTGCCCTTGCGGTGGGCGGTCGCCTCTCCCCCGGTGGGCGGCCGGGCGCGCAGTTCCCCGCGCCCCTGGTGGGTCCACTCTTGCGCGGACAGGGCGGGGGCGGCCCCGGGGAATTGATAAGGTCGGGTGGAGCCGTGACTGGCGCGCTGGGATGGGGTCAACCATCGGGGAGCGGCTCGTCGTGACCACAAGAGCCGTGCGCCTGGGCCGTCCCGTATCCGACGACCGGAGGACCGCCATGGCAGAGCCGTACAGCACAGAGACGATCGCCTACCGCAGCGCGCTCGAAGTGATCCGCGGGGTCGAACCGCGGGTGGCCGACGCCATCGCCGCGGAGCTGGCAGACCAGCGCGAGATGCTCAAGCTGATCGCCAGCGAGAACTACGCCTCCCCCGCCGTCCTGCTGACGATGGGCAACTGGCTCAGCGACAAGTACGCCGAGGGGACGGTCGGCCGCCGCTTCTACGCGGGCTGCCGCAACGTCGACACCGTGGAGTCCCTGGCCGCCGAGCACGCCCGCAACGTCTTCGGCGCCGCGCACGCCTACGCGCAGCCGCACTCCGGGATCGACGCGAACCTCGTCGCCTTCTGGGCGGTGCTCTCGCAGCGGGTGGAGACGCCCGGGCTCGCCAGGGCCGGCGTGCGGCAGGTCAACGACCTGTCGGAGCAGGACTGGGCGCAGCTGCGCGCCGAGTTCGGCAACCAGCGCATGCTCGGCATGTCGCTGGACGCCGGCGGCCACCTCACCCACGGTTTCCGGCCGAACATCTCCGGCAAGATGTTCGACCAGCGCAGCTACGGCACCGACCCGGAGACCGGGCTGCTCGACTACGAGGCGCTGCGCGCGACGGCCCGCGAGTTCCGCCCGCTGATCATCGTGGCGGGCTACTCCGCCTACCCCCGGCTGGTGAACTTCCGCATCATGCGGGAGATCGCCGACGAGGTCGGCGCGACCCTGATGGTCGACATGGCGCACTTCGCGGGCCTGGTCGCCGGCAAGGTGCTGACCGGCGACTTCGACCCGGTGCCGCATGCGAACATCGTCACCACCACGACCCACAAGTCGCTGCGCGGCCCGCGCGGCGGCATGGTGCTGTGCGACGACACGCTGGCCGAGCACGTCGACCGGGGCTGCCCGATGGTGCTCGGCGGGCCGCTGCCGCACGTGATGGCGGCGAAGGCGGTGGCGCTGGCGGAGGCGTCCCGGCCGGAGTTCGGCACGTACGCGCAGGCCGTCGTGGACAACGCGCGGGCGCTGGCCGAGGGCCTGCTCACCCGGGGCGCGAAGCTGGTCACCGGCGGCACCGACAACCACCTGGTGCTGATCGACGTGTCGGGCTACGGCCTGACCGGGCGGCAGGCCGAGGCCGCGCTGCTGGACTCGGGCATCGTCACCAACCGCAACTCGGTGCCGCAGGACCCGAACGGCGCCTGGTACACCTCGGGCATCAGGATCGGCACCCCGGCGCTGACCACCCGCGGCCTGGGCGTGCGGGAGATGGACGAGATCGCCGGGCTCATCGACACGGTGCTGTCCGGGACGACGGCCGCGGCAGCGCCCAAGGGCGGGCTGTCCAAGGCGCACCACGTACTGGACGCGGCGGTCGCCGACCAGGTCGCCAAGCGGGCGTCCGACCTGCTGTCCGGCTTCCCGCTCTACCCGGGCATCGACCTGAGCTGACCGCGGGACACATGCGAGGGGAGGCCCGGCCGTTCGGCCGGGCCTCCCCTCGCATGTGCACGGTCAGCTGACGGACCAGAGCACTCCGTGGCCCGCGACGGCCAGCACGGCCTGGATCACCAGGCCCGCGACGCCGAGGACGAGGCCGAGCAGGGCGCGGCCGCGGCGGCGGGTTCCGCGGGTCAGTGCGGTCAGGGCCAGCACGATCGCGGCCGGGCCGAGCACCAGGTTGAGGACCAGCAGGCCGGGCAGGCCGAGCAGGAAGGACGCGACGGCCATGCCGTCGGCGTCCCGGGTCTGCGCGGCCGGTGTGCCGGTCGCGACCGGGTGGGCTGCGGTGTTCACGGTGTCCTCTCCTGAGACGTGGAGGTCGACGGGTGGTTCGGGATACGTCCTGGCACGTGCCGGCCGGCGGTCACCCGCGGTGCCGGGCGACGGCCTCGCGTACCGCGAACGCGGCCAACCAGGCGGCGATCGCGGCGGACGCGACGGTGAAGGCGGTGAGCGAGATGTGGGCGCTGGTGCCCATCAGCACGCCGATGAACATCAGGAGGACGACGAAGCTCATGTCGGCTGCACCTCCGAGGAGTTGACGTTTGGGATAACACTTGTTCACTGAGTACGACCCTACAGTGGCGAGACTCGGCGAACAGCTGTTTACTGAATGACATGAGTCACACACCGGGCGCCCGGCAGGCCCAGAAGGAGCAGACCCGGCAGGCACTGCTGGACGCGGGGCTGCAACTGCTCGACCGCCAGAGCCTCAGCAGCCTGGGACTGCGCGAGGTCACCCGGGCGGTCGGGGTCGCACCGGCCGCCTTCTACCGGCACTTCCCCGACATGGCGGCGCTGGGCGTCGCGCTGGTCGGCGAGGCGCTGGGCAGCCTGCACGCGGTGATCAGGGACGCGTTGGCGGGCGGGCAGGACGCCGAGGACCTGATCGACCGTACGGTGGCCGTCACTGCGGCCTACGTCGACGAGCACCGGGCGCACATCCGCTTCATCGCCAGGGAGCGCTACGGCGGGGTGCAGCCGGTACGTGCGGCGATCGCGGCGGAGCTGGGGCGCTTCACCGACGAGGTGGCCGCCGGGCTCGCGCCGCAACCGGCGTCGGCCGGCTGGAGCGTGGCCGATCTGCGGGTGCTGGCGGGGCTGTACGTCGACCACATGGTGCTGACGGCCGCGGCCATCATGGAGGTCCCGGAGGACGACCCGGCGGCTCGTGAGGAGATCACCCGCGCGGCCCGGCTGCGGATGCAGATCATCAGCCTGGGGCGCAGCCACTGGGCGGAGCGGGGGGCCTGAGCCCGCCTGCCCGGTCACGAACAGGCGAGCTTCCCGCCGGCCCGGTCACGAACAGGCGCGCATTCTCGCCTGCCTGGTCACGAACAGGCGCGATTTCCCGCGGCGCGGTCACGAACAGGCGCGATTTCTCGCCGGCGCGAGCGGTGAACCGCTCACGCCGGCGCCCTCCCCCCGGTGTCGCCGCACCTCCCTGCGCGAGCGAACCCGGCGCCCGAAGGCACCATTGCCCCCGATCATGGACCGGGCGGTCAGGCCGCGGGAGGACCGAACGTGCCAGGCCGCGGACACAACGCGCCAGCCCCGGCGTAGGCTGCGGGAGAGCGCTCCCACGCGGCGCGCACGACCGGCCGTCCCTGTCCGTCCCCTGTCCGTTCCGTGTCCGTTCCCCGCCCGTTCCGTGTCCGTCCCCACCTGCCGCGACCGCCGCAGGACGCTGTCCCGCCGAGGTGCCTGCCATGCCGTCCCCCACGCCGCCCGACGCCGCGCCGCCACCCGCCGCGCAGCCGGCCGGGACCGCCCCGCTGACCGACTGCGTCGTGGTGCCCAGGTTCATAGCCAGGGCCGCCGCACGCGGCCGCGCGGAGGCCGAGTCGCTGGTGCGGGCCGCGGGCACGCCGGACGTGCTCGGCGCCCCCGACACCGCGCGGACGCCGTCGGCCGGCACCTTCAGGCTGTGGCGCGAGGTGCTTCAGCACACCGGGAGGAGCGACGCGGGCCTGCTGGTGGCCGGGGAGTACCGCCACGGCTCCTTCGACCTCTTCGACTACCTGCTGAGCACCGCGCCCACCCTGGGCGACGGCCTGGCGCTGGCCGCCGCACACGTGCACCTGGTGAGCAGCAGCTCCGTGTTCGTCACCGAGGAGTCGGACGACGAGGTCACCGTCGCCTACGAGATCCTCCGCCCGGACGACGAACTGCGCGGCGTGGTGGCCGAGTTCGTGCTCGCGGCTCTCACCCGTCACCTGCGGCACGACACCGGGAGAGCGCTCTCCCCGACTCGGGTGTCCTTCGCCCACCGGGCACCGCGGCGGACCACGGCCTACGCCGACTGCTTCGGCGACGCCGCCGTGGACTTCGGCGCCCCCGCCGACTCGATCACCCTGCACCGCAGCGACCTGGCGCTGCCGATGGCCACCGCGGACCCGGCGCTCGCCGCGATCATCCAGCGGACCGCCGCCGCCTTCCCGCCCCCTCGGCAGGACCCCGCGGACCCCGTGCCGGGCCTGCGCGCCGCGATCCTGGCGCAACTGGCCGACGGCCGACCGTCGCTGGCCGGCGCCTCGCGCCGGCTCGCGGTCAGCCGGCGCACCCTGCAGAGGCGGCTCGCCGAGACCGGGACCACCTGGCGTGCCGAGCTCGACACCGTACGCCGCGAGCGCTCGGCGGGCCTGCTCGGCACCGGGTCGGCCCAGCGGACGGCCGCGCAGCTCGGCTTTTCGGAAACGCGGTCCCTGCGGCGGGCGATGAACCGGTGGGACACCCTCGACACCGACCGGGCCGCAGGACCGGCCCGCCGACCAGGACGGGAGGCGGTGGCGCCATGACCGACAGCCGCGACGACCGGCGGGACCTGCGGTCCGACGGACACGAGGAGCACGAGGAGCGCACCGAGGGCGGCGACCCGGTGTGCTGGCTGGACCGGGTCTGCAACGAGTGCGGCGCGATGCGCGAGGACATGGGGGCCGCCCGCTGCGCCCGTTGCGGCACCCCCTTCCACGGTGCCGGCGCCGACCGGGGCGACGCGCAGCAGCCGCCCGCCCGCTGAGGACGCCGAGGACGCCGAGGACACGGGGCCGCCTGGCGGCGGCGCCCGGCCCGGGCCGCCGTCCCCGGGGCGCGTGCAGGCCCGATCCGGTCGGCAGGGGGCGCGAAAATCGGCCGCACGCCCGGAAATGTCGGCGTTCGCGGGCGCAATCGGCGACGACGCTACTACCCTGAGTCGCCGGGCGGGGTGGAGCACGGCGGAGGCCGGGAGGACCGTATGGACGTGGACGGAGCGGACACGGCAGAACCCCAACGATCGGGCGGTACGCCGGCCGGCCAGCTGGCCCGGCTGCTCGCAAGAGCCGACAACGGCGCCGCCGCGGCAGGTGGACTGGACGCGGTCCGCCGCGCGTTGATGCACCACTGCGGACTCCAGTCGTGCCGTCACGCCAAGAGTCCGCGCCGGATGAACCGGCGGACCTTCCGGCACAGCTTCCTGCTGCCGGACGGCACCGTGCGGGTGCTGTGGGAGCTGGAACACGACACGGGTCCCGACGCGGTCCCGCAGCGCTCGGTCTTCGCCGAGCAGGAGGAGCTGACGCTCGCCGAGTGGGAGGTCGACACGGCCTTCGGCGGGACGACAGGGCCGCAGGAGCTGCCGTACGGCAGCAGCGGCGGCATCCGGCGGGAGCACGGCACCGAGGACCTGGACGCGCTGCTCGCGCCGGGCGGCGGGGAGAGCGCTCTGCGCCGGGCCTACACCGAGGGCGACTCGGCCGAGCACGCCAGGCGGCTGCTGCGCAGGGCGGCCAACGCCGGTGCGCCCGGCAGCGAGGTCGGAATCCGGCTGCGCGCGGCCATCGCGCACGACATCAGCATCGTCACCCGCAGGTCCGCACTGGTCGCCGGCCGCCATGTGTCGTGGTCGCTGTACGAGCACGCGTTCCTGCTGCTGGACGGCAGCGAGCTGAGCCTGTGGGAGATCGACCACACCCGCACGCCCAGCGGCGACCCGGTGTGCGAGGTCTACGCCTCCCAGGACGCCGCCCTGGACACCGCGATCCGCCGGATCGAGGCGGGCTGACCGCGGCGCGGCAACCCTTGCGGTGCCGTCGCCGGGTGACAGGCGGTCAGCGGCGGCTCAGCGTACGGGCACGCCGGGGCCGGTGTGCTCCGCCCTTTCGACGGCCGCCGCGAGTGCGGCCGCGCTGATCAGCTCCTCGTGGGTGCCGGGACTGCCGCAGGCGTAGGCGCCGGAGACCGATCCGGCCAGCACGCAGGCGTCGAGCGGGGCGCCGGAGAAGCGGCTGTGCAGGAAGGCGGTGAGGAAGGCGTCGCCGGCACCGTTGCTGTCCACCACCGGGCGCTCCGGGGTGACGGCGGGGAAATGCCGCGGCGCGCTGTCGCCGCGCTCCAGCACGTGGCAGCCGGCGGCCCCGTCGGTGGCCACCACCAGGGCGGCCCTGCCGTGCTCCAGGATCTGCCGCATGACCGCGGGAATGCGCTCTCCGACGCTGGCGGCGCTGAGGAAGACCAGGTCGGCGCCGTAGGCCCAGGGGTGCACCGAGCTGTCCTCGCCGTCCCAGGCGTGCAGGTCGGTGGACACGGTGCGGCCGAGCCGCACGGCGTCGGCGAAGACGGCCTCGGCGTGCGGCGAGCGGGAGACGTGCACGTGCCGGGCGCGTTCGAGGTGGGGCAGGTAGAAGTCGCGGGGCAGCCGCAGGCCGTCCGGGTGGCGGCCGTCGTAGAAGGAGAAGCGGCGCCCCTCGCGGTCGACCAGGTTGACGCTGCGCGGGGTACCGGCCGGCGCCGGCAGGTGGCTGAAGTCCAGGCCGGCGGTGGCGTAGCGGCCCAGGATCATCCGGCCCTGCGGGTCGTCGCCGAGGAAGTCGACGAACTTCGTGGTCAGGCCGAGGGCGTGGAAGCCCAGCGCCACGCCGTTGCCGGTGTGCGCCACGTAGTCCCTGATCGGCGGGACGCCGAGGGAGTCGCCGCCGGGGACGGCGAGTTCGTCGACCAGGACGATGGTGTCCACCCCGGTGCCGCCGACCACCAGCACGTCGTAGGCAGGCTCTGTCGGTGCGGTGGCGGTCATCCGTGCTCCCCGTCGTGGTCCAACGCGGCACAGCGCGCTGCAACTTGCAGCAAGAGATTACCGAAGGGTCCGCCGCCGCACCAGATCATCGCGTGCGGTGATCGCTGTGCCGCTCACCGGCGCCCCGCTGCGTGTCGTGCTCGTCGGTCAGCGCGACCAGCGAGAGGCGGGACAGCGGCGGGACGGGGCCGCTGCGGCCCGCCCGGCGCCAGGCGATGGCCACCGTCAGCCGGATCATCTTCCGGGCGGCGTGCAACAGCAGTGCGGCGAGCGGGAGTTCGGCGACCAGGGCGGTCACGATCGCGCCGGTGAGGTCGTCGCTGTTCCAGTCCAGCACGATGTCGAACCACGCGTCGCAGCACAGCAGGGTGGCGGTGGCCACCGCCCAGGGGATGAAGACCTGCAGCCGGCGCCAGGCGCACAGCGCGGTGATCCCGATCAGGATGATCAGCGCGCCGTCGAAGCCGACCCAGGCGTAGCGCCAGTTGCTGACCGTCCGCCGGGTCGGCAGGCTCACCGACAGGTAGGCGATCCAGGGGATGAGGAAGAGGAAGCTTGCCGTGATGACGGCGAGGAACACCGCGCGCATGTGACGGATGTGCGGGTCGTTAGGCGGCGGGACCTCTGGCTGCATGCCGCCACTGTGCCCGATGGTCCGCCGGCACGGCCGCGCCTCCACGCCGGACGGAGGGTCATTTCGCCGCGCCGCCGGGCACGGCCGACAGCAGGGCGCGGCAGTAGGCGGCGACCCTGCGGCTGCCGCCCGCCTCCCGTTGCAGCCGGTCGGTCGGCTGCGCCGCGGGCGTACGGCCGTCCAGGACGGCGGCCAGATACCCCCGGCACAGCGACCTGACCGCGGCCGGCGACCGGTCGCGGGGCGGCGCGGCCGCCCTGGTGTGCTCGGGCGGTTCCGCGGTGGCGCTCCGGCCGGGGCCGGGCGTCCGGGCTGCGGGGCCGTGGGTGCTGCCGGGGGCGGCACCGTTGCGTGCCGGAGCCGGGGCCGGGGACGTCGTACGGGCGACGGGTGCGGGTGGCGGCCCGCCGTGGGCGGCGTGGCCGCGGGCGGGCAGATGGCCGGTGCCTGCGGCGACCGCGACGCCGCAGAGCGCGAAGACCGCGGCCAGCCCGCCGGCCAGCGCCCGCACGGCCCGCGGGGAGCGCGGCCGCCTCGCCCGTACGCCACGGGCCGGGCCGGCGGTCGTGGCGGCCCGGAAGGCGATGACCGCGGCCTGCTCGCGCTCGGGGTCGACGTCGGCGCCGCGGGACGCGACGGTCAGCACCCGCAGGAGAGCGCTCCACCGGGGATCGTCCGCCTGCCCCGCGGCCACCCTGTCCACCAGCCGCTCGACGTCCGACGTCCGCCGCCCCGCCCCCGTCTGCCTACCGCCGCTCACCTCACACCTCCCTGTCGTCACTGACGCCACCGCTGCCCTCGGGCGTTCCCCCGCTCGCGCCCGCAACACCTCGGCCGCCCCTGCCCTGCGCGCCGCCGGGGGTTGCCGTGCCCGGCCCGTCCGCGTCGTCCGCGGGTGTCGCCGGCGTCGACGGCGGCGCCTCGGCCTCGCCTGCGGGGGCGAGTTGTTCGGCGAGGCGGCGCAGGCCGCGGTGGGCGGCGGTGCGGACGGCGCCCGGGCGCTTGCCGAGGACCTCGGCCGCCGCCGGGCCGCTCAGGCCGATGACGACGCGCAGCAGGACCGCTTCCGCCTGGTCCGGCGGGAGGGTCGCGATCATCGCCAGGGCGTGCGCGGTGGACAGGTTCTCCAGCGCGACGCCCGCCGAGTCCGGTGCGGCGGCCGGTTCCGCCGTGACCGCGTCCAGGGCGGTGGTGCGCGGCCGGGAGCCGATCCTGCGCAGGTGGTCCAGCGCGCGGTGCCGGGCGATCGTCGCCGCCCAGCCGCGGAAGGCGGCTCCGTCGCCGTGGAAGTCGGCCAGGTCGCGGACGATGTCGTGCCAGGCCTCCGCGGCCACGTCGTCGGCGTCGTCGCCGACCAGCCCGCGTACGTACCCCAGCAGGATCGGCTGGACCACGCGGTAGACGACGCCGAACGCGGCCTCGTCGCCCTCGCGGGCACGCGTCACGGCGCGGCCGAGCGCCCCGTCGTCCGCCCGGGCACGCCGCCGCCCACCGGCACCGACCACCGTTTCCTCTTTGTACATCGCGGCACCGCGCATCGTGCCCATGCCCCCCGGGCGGTGGTCCCCGCGGGGTGGCCGTCCCGACAGGTACAGCGCCGGGGCCGCGGCAGGTGTCACATCCGGCCCCGGCCGGGCGCGGGGCGGCGGTCCGCGGGTGCGCCGGGAGCCGGGCGGTCGGCCCGTCGCACCATGCCGCTCCCTTCCGTGGCTGGCGGACCGCGCGCCGCCCTCGGGCGCACGGTCCTGCCTCTCACAGCGCACAGGACGCAGAAAACGTCACACCGGCCCCACCCGCACCCCGCACGCCGGAACTTCGGGCACGGGCCGCGGACGGGGCCGGGTGGTCGGGCGGGTCGCGCGAGCGGCCTGACGGGAGGTCAGGTCGCCGGGCGGGTGCCGGTCCTGGCGATCACCTGGGGAGCAGCGCCGGGTCGGCGTTGTGGACCAGTTCGAGTGCCTGCTGCGGGAACCAGTGGCCCGCGGCGGGGTCCAGGTAGCCGCGCTCGGGGTCGTTCGGGCCCGCGGTGCCGCGGGTGCACTGGCCGTCGGACTCGCCGGGGATCTTCACCCAGAGCCGGGCGTCCTGGAGCGGGTCGCCGGTCTTCAGGGTCGGGCGGGCGCCGAGGCCGCGCCCGGGCGGGTTGCACCAGTCCTGGGCGTCGCTGTAGACGCCGGCCGGCGGGGTCCACGGACCCTGGCCGTTGCGGCTGGTGTCGGCGATGAAGTGCTTCATCGCCGAGGGCGCGGTGTGGACGTTGGCGTCCAGCCAGGTCTGGGCGTCGTTGACCGGCCAGTACTGGTTGGGGCACGCGGCGGCCTGGCCGCCGGCCGAGACGTAGGCGAGGCAGGAGGACAGGAGCTTTCCGTACCAGGCGATCTCGCTGTCGGAGCGGTAGTTGGAGATGTTGAGGTAGAAGCCGGTGGCGTCGTCGACGCCGCCGGCGACCAGCCGCGGCACGATGTCGTTGATGCTGTGCCAGCCGCTGTGGCCCGCGTCGAGGTAGACCTTCGTGCCGGCGAGCGACTGCAGGGCCTCGACGGCGTAGTGGATCTGGTCGTAGCGCTGGGCGGTCATGGTGCCCTGCGCGTCGTCCATGCCGCAGTCGGACGGCACCAGGGCGAGCGAGTCGGGTTCGAGGACGACGTCGGCGGGGCGGTTGCCGATGCCGGCCCTCACCGCGTCGATCCAGGCCTGGTACTCGGCGGTGTCGGCGGCGCCGCCCGCGGAGTACTGGGCGCAGTCGCGGCCGGGGATGTTGTAGAGCGCGAGGACGGGCAGGGCGTGCCGGCGGGCGGCGTCGCCGACGGTCTTGTCGACGGCCTTGCGGGTGTCGGCGGGGCTGGTGCCGCCGTCGAACCAGACGGCCTGCGGGGTGAGGGTCATGGCGAGCAGCCCGGCGGCGTCCTTGAGCTGCCGGTGCTTGAGGAGGTCGAGGATCTGCGCGTTCGCGTCCGGGTTCGCCGGCGGGGTGAACAGCGTGGTGGGGGCGGCTGCGTGGTGGCCGGGTGCCGTGGCGTGCGCGGGCACGGCGGCCGTGACGGCGGCAAGGGCGGCGGTGGCCGCGGCGACGGTGAGCGTACGGGTACGTGCGCGGACGCGTGCGGTCATGCGGGTGGGCTCCTTGGAAAGCGGACACGGGTGCCGTTCGGGGGAGCGCTCTCCGATGGTTGGCACCGCCGAAGTGGGAGCGCTCCCACGTGCGTTAAGGAATTAACTCCTCACCGCTGACCGCAGTCAATCCCCTGTGCGGGCTTCAAGAGATGAAGACTCCTGAAGCCCGCACAGGTTCGGGGCCGGACACAGGCGCGAGTCGCGGTCCCCTACTTGAGTGCCCCCGTCACGAGGTCGATCCGCCAGAAGCGCTGCATCGAGAGGAAGAGCGCGATCACCGGCAGCACGGACAGCAGCGTCCCGGTGATCACCAGCGAGTAGAGCGACGCCTCGGCGGCACCGTGCCGCAGCAGGCTGTAAAGCCCCACGGTGAGCGGGAACTTGTCGTCGGAGGTGAGCATCACGTACGGCAGCAGGAAGTTGTTCCAGATCGCGATGAACTGCAGCAGGAAGACCGTGACGAGTCCGGGTCCCATCAGCCGCAGGCCCACCGACAGGAACAGCCGCCCCTCCCCCGCCCCGTCGATCCGCCCGGCTTCGAGCAGCGAGTCGGGGACGGCGGACTGGGCGTAGATCTTGCACAGGTAGATGCCGTAGGGGTTGAACAACTGCGGGAGCAGGACGCCGATCAGACTGTCCGTCAGTCCGGCCTTGGACAGCAGCAGGTACTGCGGCACCGCGAGCACGATCTGCGGCAGCAGGACCCCGGCGAGGATGGTGTTGAACAGCGCGCTGCGGCCGCGGAACTCGTACTTCGCCAGCGCGTAGCCGGTCGCCGCGGACACGAAGGACGCCAGCAGCCCGCCGACGGCGGCGTAGAAGAAGCTGTTGAGCATCCAGTGCCAGAAGATGCCGCCCTGGTAGTTCGACAGGTCGCGGATGTTGTCGACGATGCCGAGGTCGAGGGAGGGGGTGTAGGTGTCGGTGGAGAAGAGCTTGGTGCGCGACTTGGTGGCGGCGATGAGGATCCACAGCGTCGGCACCACGCAGTAGAGCGCACCGAGCACCAGGGCGGTGGTGGGCAGGACCGCGATCCGCCGCGGGCGGCGGGCCGCCGGCGCGTGGGCGGTGCGGTCGCGGGGCGGGGCCGAGGTCCCGGCCGTGGCGGTCATGCGGCCTCCTGCTGGACCCGGGACTGGACGATGCGGGCGGTGACGAAGGACACCGTGAGGGCGGCCGCGGTCAGCACCACGGAGGTGGCGGCCGCCGAGTAGATGTCGGAGTTGCCGAAGGCGTCGTCGTAGATCTTCATCAGCGGCACCCAGGTCGACGACACCGCGTTGGACAGCGGTTTGAGGGTGTTGGGCTCGTTGAAGACCTGGAGTGCGGCGAGCACGGTGAACAGCGTGCACATCACGACGGCGGGCATCACCATCGGCACCTTGATGCGCAGCACGATCTGCCGCTCCGAGGCGCCGTCGAGGCGGGCGGACTCGAAGAGTTCGGCGGGCAGGGCGCGCAGCGCGGTGTAGATGACGATCATGTTGAAGCCGACCGCTCCCCACACCGCCACGTTGCCGACCGAGAAGTAGACGGCGACCTGGCCGAAGAAGTCCACCTGGTCGCCGCCGATCGGGCTGGTGGCGGGCAGGTAGAGGAAGCCCCACATCAGCGAGGCGATCACGCCGGGGACCGCGTACGGCAGGAAGATCGTCAGCCGGGTGAAGCGCTTGAGCCGGGTCCGCTCCAGGTCGAGCAGCACCGCGAAGAGCAGGGCGAACAAGACGGTGGCGGGCACGGTGACGGCGCCCAGCGCCAGCATCCGCAGCACACCCGACCACAGGTCGGAATCGCCCAGCACGTCGCGGTAGTTGGCAAGTCCGGCGAAGACGGTGTGGGTTCCGCCGCCGAGCAGGCCGCCGTTGACCTTGCGGCGCTGGAAGCTGAGCAGCAGCGCGTAGCCGCCGGGGGCCACCACGAAGGCGGCGAAGAGCAGTACGGCGGGCAGGACCAGCAGATAGGGGAATCCGCCGGTCCTGCGCCCGGTCGTCGTGGTGCGTGCCATCAGCCGACCGTGAATCCGAGCTTCTTCATGTCCGCGACGGTCGCGCTCTGGATGCCGTCGAGCGCGCCGGTGAAGGAGCCGCCGGACTGCAGGGCCTTGCCGAAGCCGTCGGTGTAGCCGGTGAAGGTGACGGTGACGTCGGGTCCCCACATCGGGAAGCTGCGGGCCGCGGGGGCGACCTTCTTCACCTCGGCGTAGAAGTCGGGCTGGTTGGGGAAGAAGGCGGGCGCGGCCTGCAGCACCGGCAGTGAACGGCCCGCGGTCGCGGCCGGGTAGACGTTGATCTGCTTGACCTGCTCGGTGACCGCCGCGTCATCGGTGTTCAGCCATGACGCGAACTCGGCTGCCTGCTCGGGGTGCTGGGAGTCGGTGGTGACGGTGGTCGCCGAGCCGCCCCAGATGCCGGTGGTCAGGTCGCCCGCGGTCCAGGCCGGCAGCGGCGCCACCGCCCACTTGCCCTTGGTGGCGGGCGCGATGCCGCCGAGCTGGGCGGGCGCCCAGGCGCCGGAGATCCAGCTGAGCAGGGTGCCGTCGTTCATCTGCTTGTTCCACTGCGGGGAGAACGACGGGTTCTTGGCGATGCTGCCGTCGTCGACCAGGCCCTGCCAGTAGCCGGCGACCTTCTTGGTGGGCGCGTCGGCGATGTCGACCTTCCACGTGTCGCCGCTGGTGGACCACCAGTTGGCGCCGGCCTGCTGGGCGAGGCCGGTGAACCAGCCGGGGTCGGCGGCGTCGAAGTTGGTCAGGTACGACGAGGGGGCCTTGCTCCGTACGGTCTTCGCCTCGGCGGCGAACTCGTCCCAGGTCTTGGGCACGCTCAGGCCGTACTTGGTGAACAGGTCGGTGCGGTAGAAGAACATCAGCGGGGCGATGTCCTGCGGGACGCCGTAGACCTTGCCCTGGAAGACGGTGCTCTTCAAGGTGGCGTCGTCGTACTTGGTGACGGTGTCCTTGGTGTAGTCGGTGATGTCGGCGACGACGCCCTTGGACACCAGCGCGGGCAGCGACTGGTACTCGACCTTGGCGATGTCGGGGCCGTTCTTCGCCTCGTGGGCGGTGATCATCTTGGCGACCAGCTGGTCGCCGCCGGCCGGGTTGGAGAGCTTGACCTGGATGTCGGGGTGGCTGCTGTTCCACTTCGCCACCACCTTGTCGATGTTCGGGTCCCAGTCCCAGAACGTCAGGGTGACCTTGCCCTTGCTCTTCGCGGTGGCCGGACCGCCGGCCTTGTCGTCGGAACTCCCGCCCCCGCAGGCCGCGGTCGCGGTCAGCAGCCCGGCCGCCAGCAGCGCGGCGGCGACGGCACCGCGCCGTCCTCTCGGTAGCACGCTCATGGGTTGTCCTCAGCTCTCTTGCGTGGCGGGCGCGGTGGCCCAGTCCGGGAAGTTCAGGGGGGTGCGCTGCAGGCCGATCCACTGGCGCCGGGTGAAGCCGGGCATCTGGTTCTCGGCGCCGTGCCTGGCGTGCGCGTCGTTGACGTGCACCTCGCCGGCCTGCAGTTGCTCGGCGACGGACAGCCCGCGGATCAGGTCGCGGGTGAAGACCGAATTCATCAGCATCGGCAGGCCGTTGGTCAGCGCGACGGCCTCCGCCTGGGTGTCGACGACGGTGACCGGGATGACCGGCCCGAAGATCTCCTCGCGGAAGGCGGGCATCTCGGGTGTGACGCCGGCGAGCACGGTGGGCCGGTAGAACAGCCCGTCGTAGGTGCCGCCGGTGACCAGTCGGGCGCCCATCGCCAGCGAGGGTTCGACAATGGTGCGGTGCACCCGGTCCCGCTGGGCGGCGCTGATCAGCGGGCCGAGCGCGGTTCCGGGATCGAAGGGGTCGCCGACGGTGAGGGCCGCGGCCCGCCGGGTCAGGGCGTCGAGGTAGTCGTCGGCCACCGCGCGCTGCACGATGTGCCGGCTGGCGCTGATGCAGGTCTGGCCCTGGAATTCCAGGGAGGCGATCATCGCGCAGTTCGCGGCGAGTTCGACGTCGGCGTCATCGAGGACCACGAAGGCGTTGCTGCCGCCGAGTTCGAGCCGGATGTCGCGCAACTCGCCCGCCGCGGCGCGGTCGATGGCCAGACCCACCTCGCGCGACCCGGTGAAGTCCAGCATGTCCAGGCCCTGGTGGCGGGCCAGCGGCCAGCCGGCGTCGGGGCCGTCGCCGGTGACGACGTTGAGCACGCCGGGCGGCAGGCCCGCGTGGTCGGCGGCGGCGGCGAGCACCTGGCCGCCGATCACCGGGGTCAGCTCGGCGGGCTTGAGCACCACGGTGTTGCCGAAGGCCAGCCCGGGCGCCAGGGCGCGCATCGCCAGGTTCATCGGGTAGTTCCAGGGGGTGATGAGGCCCAGCACGCCCAGCGGCACCGCCCGCGACAGCGAGAGCTTGCCGGCTTTGTACGGCGGCAGGATGTCGCCGGCGTTCTCGCTGACCTGGACGGCGGACAGCGCGAGCTGCTTGATGCTGGTGCCGACCTCGTCCTCGGCCTTGGCCCGCACCCCGCCGGTCTCGCGCATGCTCTGCTCGACCAGCTCGCCGTAGTGCGCCTCCAGGTATCCGCAGAAGGCGCGCAGGTAGCCGGCCCGTTCCGGTGCGGAGAGCGCTCCCCAACCGGGCTGTGCGGCCCGGGCGGCGGCGACCGCCCGGTCGATGTCGGCGGCCGAGCCGAGCGCGTAGCTGCCGATCGGCTTGCCGGTCGCCTTCTCCTCGACGACTCCGGTGCGTCCGGAGGCGGCGGGCACGAAGGCGCCGTCGATGTACAGCCGGCCGTCGCCGGGTTGGGAGGGCATACGTGCTCCAGGGTGCGGGAGGGTGGCGGCTGCTGCCGCTTTTTCCGGGACTTAAACTAAGTAGAAGCCGATGGGGGGTCAACGGTCCTGACGAAACAAATTTCCGTCAGGTCCCGTGGACCCGCGCGCTCAGCGGCCGCCGGCCGTCAGCAGCCCGTGCACGGGCAGGGTGGCCGCCCCCAGGGCGACCTGCTCGGGGCCGAGCCGGCCCAGTTCGAGCACCGTGCGCTCGCCCAGGTAGTCCAGGGTGTGCCGGCGCGTCGCGTCGCGCACCGCCGGCAGCATCGCGGGACCCATGGCGGCACTGACCCAGCCGGACAGGATGACCCGGTCCGGGCCGAGCAGATTGATCAGGTTGGCGATCCCGATGCCGAGGTACTCCGCGGTGGCGCGGACCGTGTCGGCCGCGGGACCCGGCCGGCCCGATTCGGCGACGAGCGCGGCCAGCCGCGCCTCGGTGTCGGCGCCCCTGCCGGACCTGCGGCCGGAGCCGGCGGGCGCCGGCAGTCCGGCCAGCCGCCCGTAGCGCTCCAGGATCGCGTCCGCGCCGACGTAGGCCTCAAGGCAGCCGTGCGAGCCGCACCGGCAGAGCGCTCCGCCGGCCTCCACCACGGTGTGGCCCCACTCGCTGGTGGTACTGGTCACCCCGCCGGGCGAGCCGGTGGCGACCGCAGCGCCGACGCCGACCGCGAGCAGGCCGACGATGGCCCGCTGGGCGCCGCGGCCCGCGCCCCGCCACATCTCGGCCTGACCCAGGGTGCGGGCGCAGTTGTCCAGGTGCAGGGGCGCCGGCACATGGGGGCGCAGCAGCATGTCGAAGGGGACGTCGGACCAGCCCAGGGTCGGCGCGTGCACCAGCCCGTCGGGCAGGACGGCACCGGGCACCCCGACGCCGACGCCGAGCAGCGCGGCAGGGTCGGCGCCCGCCTTCGCGGTGACCTCCTCGATGCCGGCCCGCACCAGTTCGGCGAGCACCGCGGGGTCGGGGCGGCCCTCGTCCATCGGATAGGTCGCGGTGGCGACGGTGTCCAGGGTCCAGTCGAACAGGCCGACCTGGACGTGCGTCTCGCCGATGTCGACCCCGACCACCTGGGCGTATCCGGGGCGCACTTCGAGCAGCGTGCGGGGCCTGCCGCCGTCGGAGTCCAGCAGTCCCGCCTCCGCGACCAGGCCGTCGGCGACCAGGTCGGTGACGACGTTGCTCACCGTCGCCGAGCTGAGCCCGGTGGCCTTCATCAGGTCGAAGCGGCTGGCGGGGCCGTGCAGGTAGAGCCTGGTCAGCACGGAGGTGCGATTGTGCCGACGCAGGTCCCTCGTCGTCCGGCCCACCTCGCGCGTCACCGGGCTCCCCCTCATGATCTCGGTCCCTGCGGTCCGCGGGGACCGCCGGTCCTGGCGCGGGACCCGGCCGGTCGGAACCGGCGTGCCGTTCGGCTGCACGGCACCCCCCGGGAATCGCGACGACATGGCACATAGTGCCAGATCGCGGCTTTCCCGCCGCCCTTCGGGGAGCGCTCTCCCATAATTGCGCCGGTCCCGCCGGACCGTACACCCCGCCCCTGTGCCCGCCGCCGGGGCCGGCGGGGCGGCCGGTCACCCGTCATCCGGCCGCCCCGCCACCACCCCGCGCCCCGCCACCGCGTCACCCGGTCAGCAGGGCCTCCAGTGCCGCCGCCGTGTCCGGGTGCCGCCCGGCCAGCGCCACACCCCGCCCGTTGGTGCCGGGCGCCGCCCAGCCGCCCTCGCAGCCCAGCAGCTCCGCCAGCGCGTCGCAGGCCGCCGGGTGCTCGGCCAGCAAGACCGCGCCGCCTGCCCCGGCAGCCGCCGGCCGCGGCAGGAGGGCCGGCTCGCCGCCCTCCAGCCACGGCGGCACCCACGCGTCGAGGTCCGCGAGCCGCCCGGGGAAGATCCGCCCCGCCTCCCGGATCAGCAGCGGTGCCAGGTCCGCGCCGCCGGCCCGCAGGGTGCTGATCAGCGTGGGCAGCCACGGCAGCAGCACCGGGTCGGGCAGCCGGGCGAACGCGCTGGAGACCAGCTCCACCACGAAGTCCACCAGCTGCGGCACCGGTTCGAGCGCGTGCAGGAACCCGCTCAGATAGCGCGGATAGGCCGGCACCACCAGGGGGTTGCCCAGCAGCTCGTCGCAGCGGGTCCGCAGATCCGCCCGGGTCAGCTGCCCGAGCTGCACCCGGGCCGCCCACAGCAGCGCCACCCTGGCCGGCTCCTGCGGGTGCGACTGCGCGAACGCCAGCTCCAGCTGGGTGCGGTCGCAGCCCAGTGACAGCGCCAGGCCCTCCATGCTGAACAGGAAGCCCAGCATCGCGGCGACCTGCGCGACGGTGGCGTCCTCGTCGGTGAACGCGGTCGGCAACAGGGTGCAGTAGTGCGCGTAGCCGGTCGTGACGAAGGACTCGATCCAGGCCGGCAGCACCGGTTCCGCGGTCCGGTAGTACGCGAGCAGCCGGCGCACCCGGCGTAGCACCTCGGGCGCGCCGTCGACGCTGCGCTCGGTCGCCAGCACCTCCAGTGCGCGCTGCCCCAGCTCGTCGGCGAGCCGGCGGCTGCGCAGATACAGCGTGGCGTCCTCGACGGCCTGCAGCACCGTCGCGGTGGTCGCCTTCGGGTCGTACGCCGTGCGCCGCAGCCGCTGTTCGAGCACCTGCTCGATGCTGACGCCCTCGTAGCCCAGCTCGACCAGTGCCCGCTGGTGGGTGCCCAGCGCCACGTCCCAGGACTCCTGGATGGGGCGCTCCCCCAGCCGACGCTCGCCCATGATCGGCCGTGCGGTGCCGTGCGGCATCAGGTGGCGCAGGATCCACAGCACGTCGGAGCAGGCGCCCAGTTCGGGCCGGGCGGACATGTCCAGCAGCGCCCGCTGCACCCCGCGCTGCTGGAGCCGCAGGCCGAGCGGCGCGAGCCGGTCGTACACGTCCCGGGCCAGCGGCGGCAGCGCCTCGTAGCCGACCTGCCCGATCCGGTCGCCGCCCATCATGATCTCCACCAGGCGGCGTACGTCCCGCCGGCCCGGCACGGCGTCCTTCTCGATGCAGGTGACCGCCGCGTCCTGGAAGTCGTACGGCGTGGGCCTGGCCCGGTCGCGCATGCCCGCCAGCAGGATCGACGTCTCGAAGACCGCGATGGCGTCGGCGGTGGAGGCGAGGTAGCCGGCCTTTCTGGCGGCCCGCACGATGTCGACGGACCAGCCGAGCAGTTCGGCCTCGTCGAGCCGGTCGAGCACCGGCGGGCGCTGGAGGAAGCCGGTGAGCCGGTCGGCGGGGACGCCGCCGGCCGCGGCGGGCGCCGGGGCGGCCGCCGCGGCCCGCTTGGCGGGCTTCTTCGCGCCCGCCTGCCCGGCGAGCCGGAAGGGCTGCACCCGGGTGCGCCTGAGGTTCTTCGCCCACTGGGTCGCGGCGATCGACACCGACCCCGAGGCGAGGCCGAACTGCGCCTCGATCGCCGTGTGGCTCGACGGGATCAGGCCGTACTGCCAGCTGCTGGCGCTGCGGGGGGTGATCTCGAAGGTGTCGGTGCCGTCGATGCCGAACTCCGCGACCCGGCTTGCCGCGTGGAAGGCGCCGCAGACGTAGAGGCAGTCCGCGGGGTCGGTGCCGGAGGCGGCCAGGTGCTCGCGCATCCGGGTCCACATGTACCGCTCGCGGTCCTCGTCGACCGTGACGCGCTCGGCGTCACCGGGCGCCAGCCGCCGGAAGAGGCTGCCGATCAGCAGCATGACCTGGCGGTACGTGTCGTGGTCGCTGTCGCCGAGCGGCAGTTCCACGTACTGGTGCCACCACTCCGACCAGTGCCGCACCCTGCCGTGCCGCAGCAGGTGCTCCTCCAGCTCGGCGAAGCGCGGCCGCAGGTCGCCGATCTCGACGCCGACCGCGTCGCCGTGCAGCGCGGCCTCCTCCTCGGCGGGTGCGGCGCCCGGGCCGGCGTCGGGTCCTGCCGGTCCCGCGGGCCGCTCGTCGCGGGCCTGCCACTGGAAGACGTGGTCGCTGGAGCGGTCGACCAGGACCAGTTCGACACCGGGGGTGTCCAACGCGTAGGCGATCGCCTGGTATTCGGCCGACGCCTCGGTGATCGGCGCGACGACCGACAGCGGCGCCCATTCCGGCGGGAAGCCGTCGATGTCGCCGGCGAAGGCCTGGACCGCCACCGGGAGCCGGCAGTTGCGCAGCTCGGTCAGCAGCGGCGCCATGTCCTCGCACAGCTCCAGGTAGACCGTCTTCGGCTGCTTCTCGCGCAGCCGCCGGGCCATCGCGACGGCCGAGGCGGGCGAGTGGTGGCAGACCGGGAAGATCTCCAGCGGTTCGCGCACCGCCCGGTCGACGTCGTCCACGATGCCGCGCAGGATGCCTTCGAGGGCGTCCGGGCCGTCGGCGAACTCGGTTGCCGCCTGCTGCAGTTCTGCGCGCAGCGCGTCGAAGGACTCGCTGCCGCCGGCCTCCTGCCCGGTCCGTTCCGGGCTTGCGGTGGTCACGACAGGGTGGCGATCGCGTCGCGGCCGCCTTCGAGGAACTCCGGCCAGGAGCCGCCCACTTCCTTGCTGCGCGGCTCCACGACGCCGTGCAGGTACTTGTTCATGATCGCCAGGTCCTCCGGGTCGCGGCGGGCCAGCGAGCCGACCAGCGAGGAGGCGAGGGTGCGGGCGGTCAGGGCGCGCTCGCCGAAGAAGTTGCTGTGCAGGATGGCGTCCTCCAGGACGCCGATCTGCTCGGCCGTCGACAGCGCGGACTCCAGCTTCTCGTCGTCGCTGCCCGCCGCGGCCGCCGAGGTGCGCAGGTCGGCGAAGCTCTGCAGCAGCACGTCGAGCAGGGTCGGGGGCACGTCCAGTTCGATGCGGTGCCGGCGCAGCAGCTCCTCGGTGCGGAAGCGGACGATCTCCGCCTCGCTCTTCTTGTTCGTCACCACCGGGATGCGGACGAAGTTGAAGCGGCGCTTGAGCGCGGAGGACAGGTCGTTGACGCCGCGGTCGCGGCTGTTGGCGGTGGCGATGATCGAGAAGCCGGGCTTGGCGAAGACGATGTTGTCGCCGCTGTCGTTGTCCATTTCCGGCACCGAGATGTACTTCTCGGACAGGATCGAGATCAGCGCGTCCTGGACGTCGCTGGTGGAGCGGGTCAGCTCCTCGAAGCGGCCGATCGCGCCGGCCTCCATCGCGGTCATGATCGGTGAGGGGATCATCGAATGCCGCGACTGGCCCTTGGCGATCACCATGGACACGTTCCACGAGTACTTGATGTGGTCCTCAGTGGTGCCGGCGGTGCCCTGCACCACCAGCGTGGAGTTGCGGCATATCGCGGCCGACAGCAGTTCCGCCAGCCAGCTCTTGCCGGTGCCGGGGTCGCCGATCAGCAGCAGCCCGCGGTCGGAGGCCAGGGTGACGATGGAGCGCTCCACGAAGCTGCGGTCGCCGAACCATTTGGGGGCGATCTCGCGGTCGAGGCCGTCGGAGCGCTCGGAGCCCAGCACGAACAGCCGGACCATCTTCGGCGAGAGCCGCCAGGTGAAGGGCTTGGGACCGTCGTCGACCGACTCCAGCCAGTCCAGCTCCTCGGCCTACTTGATCTCCGCGGGGGCGCGCAACAGGTCGGACATAGCGGGGCCTTTCTAGGCGAGGAAGGTCTTGAGTTCGTGGACGAGCTTGCGGATGTGGCCGGAGAGCACCGGGGTGCCGAGGTCCTTGAAGCGCTCCCGGAACCACGGGTTGACGCTGCCGCGGCCGGAGCTGGTCACCGAGCCGACGGGGATGAACTTCGCGCCCGAGCGGTGGACGGCGGCCATGCTCTCGAAGAGCGGTTCGGTCCGCCATTCGTAGAAGTCGGAGATCCACACCACGACGGTGTTGCGCGGTTCTGCGATCTTCGGCTGCGCCAGTGCCATGGCCACGGTGCCGTCGGTGCCGCCGCCGAGGTTGGTGCGCAGCAGCGTCTCGAACGGGTCGTGCACCCAGGGGGTGAGATCGAGCGCCTGGGTGTCGTAGGCGATCAGGTGCACGTCGACCTTGGGCAGCCCGGCGAAGATCGACGCCAGGATGGTGCAGTTGACCATCGAGTCGACCATGGAGCCGGACTGGTCGACCACCACGATCAGCCGCTGCGGGGTCGTACGCCGCGCGGTGTGGCGGTAGTAGAGCCGGTCGACGTAGAGCTGCTGCTCCTCGGGGCTCCAGTTGGTGAGGTTCTTCCAGATGGTGCGGTCCAGGTCGAGGTTGCGGAAGACCCGCTTGGGCGGGATCGAGCGGTCGATCGCGCCGACGGTGGCCTTCTCCACCTGGGTGCGCAGGACTTCCGCGACCTCGTCGACGAAGCGGCGGATCAGCGCCTTGGCGTTGGCCAGCGCGACACCCGACAGGTTGTCCTTGTCGCGCAGCAGCTGCTCGATCAGCGACATGCTCGGGGTCAGCTGCGAGGCCAGCCGGGGGTCGGCGAGGACCTCGCGCAGCTGCATCCGCTTGACCAGGTCGGCCTCGATGGCGCCCAGTTCGGGACCGATGGCCGGGATCAGCCGGCTCAGGTCGGGCGTCCCGCCCCGGCCGCCGGTGCCGTACGGGCTGACGCCGGTGCCGCCGGGGCCGGTGCCGGTGCCGCCCGCTCCGCCGCGGCGGCCGCCGCGCAGCTCGCCGGGGGTGCAGCCGAGCGCGCGCTCCAGCCAGCCGGCGTCGGACTGCCAGCGGGACAGCTGACCCGCCGATACGGTGCCGCTGCCGGTCGCGAAGACGTTGAGCAGCACCTTGGAGACCAGTGCGGCCCGCCGCACCTCGGCGGCGCGGTCGCGCCCGCCGCCGTCCGCGTCGCCGTCGCCGTCCGGCGCGGGGCCGGCGGGCGGCAGCATCAACCCGTCGAACTCGGCGGCCAGTTCGGGGTGGCGCTGCACGACGGAGTCGACGGACGCCTGCGGGTCGAGCAGCGCGGGCGGCAGGCCGATGTCCTCGACCACGGCCAGGCTCGCCGACTCCAGCGCGGGCTGCTCCTCGGGGTCGAAGAGCCGGGCCAGCAGCCGCCAGTACACGGCCTGCCTGCGGTTGTCGTGGGACGGCGGCAGGGCCGCCTGCCCGATCTGCCCGATCTGCCCGATCTGCTCGGTCATTTGCGCAGCAGCCTTCCCGCGCGCTCCCGCAGCACCGCCGCGGCGTCGGTGGCCGCCTTCTCCGCCTTGGCCGCGGCCTTGTCCGCGGTGCCGCCGGCCCACGCCCCGGCCTGCACGGCGACGGGCCTCTTGCGTACGGTCGTCTCGACGGCCAGCGGCTGCACGCCGAAGCTCCCGGCGTCCCAGCGCAGCAGTCCGATACAGGCCACCGACGCGGCGACGGCCTCGGGGGTGAGCGGTCCCGCGGCCGGTATGCGGTCGGTGTCGACGGCCAGTTGCTGCCCGGCCAGGGTGAACGTCAGCCGCTCGCCGTCCTGCTGGGCGGTGTACCCCTCAAGGAAGACCGGGACGGCGATCCGCGCCGGGTGCCGGTCGAGCGGCGCGGTCGCGGGTCCCGTGGCGGTGGGCAGCGCCACCCGGGCGGTGCTGAACGCGTCGGCCGGCTCGCCCTGCCGCGCGTGCGCGTCGCTCCACAGCAGGTCGCCCTCCGCGGTGAGGGGCATGCCGACCAGGTCCATCGAGCGCCCCTCGCCCGCGGCGGCCAGCAGCGACATGTGGGGGCGGAGCAGCTGCCACAGGCCCGCGCCGACGACCGTGTCGGGCTTGGGCGCCGACACGCTCGCCCGCACCAGCAGCGCGGTGGCGCCGTCCGCGGGCTCGAAGACCGCGTGCACCTGGGCCTGCACGGCCGTGGCGTGCTCCTGCAGGTCGACGCCCAGCGGCAGCAGCCGCCCGGTGGCCTCGCCGGCCGGCGGCGCGGCGGCCGCGCCAGGCAGGGTGAGCAGCATCGCGCGGGACCACAGGTCGGCCCAGCGGCGGGCGGGCACCCGCTCCAGCGCGGCGCCCGGGCAGGACGCGGCCAGCTCGGCGGCGAATCCGTCGAGCAGTGCCGCCTGGCGGCGCAGCGCCGGGTCGGGGAGCATCGCGGAGACGACCTGCGCGGCGCCGGAGACGACGTCGTGGTCGATGCCGCGCCATCCGCAGCGCGCCAGGTCCGACAGCCAGGACCGGGCGGCCGCCAGCACGTTGACCGGCTGCTGCCCGCCGGGCTCCGGTGCGGTCCACTCGCCGCCGGGCCGGCCCGTCGCCTCCTCGGCGCGGGCGGTCAGGGCGTCGTGGACCGAGCCGAGCAGTGCGGTACGGGCGGCGGCCAGCGCGACGAAGTGGTCATCGCCCGCGGTCCCGGCCGCCGCCTTCTCGGCCGCCTCGGCGACCCTGGCGGCCAGCGGTGTCCCCGCGACGGCCGCGGCAAGCCCGGTCAGGCCCGCGGCCTGTGCAGGCTGCGGGCGCAGCAGTCCGCCGGTGAGCACCTGGTCGAAGGCGTCGACGGCGGCCAGGGCCTCGTCGAGCCCGTCGATGCCGTCGGCGAGCAGGTCGGTGCGCATCACGCCACCGCCCGGGTCGGCGGGAACCACTGCATCTCGGGCAGCGGGGCGGTGGTGGGGGCGAGTTCCAGATAGGCCAGGTGGCGCAGGAAGCGGCTGAAGACGGGGGCTGCGGCGCTCCTGTCCCCCTGCGCGGGACGGGCGGCGCTCATCGCGGCGTGCAGCGACAGGACGCTCGGCTCCCCGTGGTCGGCGAGGTCGACCCGCAGGTAGCGGGTGACCCGCTCGGCGCCGTACTGCAGCACCGCCTCGCCGATCAGGGCGCGGATGTGGTTGCAGAAGTAGCCCCGCGCACCGCCGCAGGGGCGGTTGTTGTTGGTGCTGCACGCGAAGGTGAAACTGCCGGCCGAGACCGACGAGACGTAGACCCGCTCGATGTCCGAGCCGCTGGACACCACGCCCTGCAGCCGCCCGTCGGCCAGTTCGACGAACGGGACCTTGGCGAGCCTGCGCGGGTGTGCGGGTGGGACCACCCGCACGGTGCTCGACCTCTCCCAGTCTGACAACGCGTCATCTCCTCTGCGCCAGGGGGATGTCCACGCCACGACGGCGGGACACCACTGAACCTAGCGGGAGGCACTGACAACGCCGATCTTGGAATCAGGTGTCCGGCACGCGCTGCGCGCGGGGCCGCGCGAGGGCGCCGCGGGAGGGTCGCGCCCCCGCCGTTCGGGGGCCGCGGTACGGAGGGCACCGCCGGTGGGCGCCCCCCGTGTCAGGGGCGGGGGACGCCCGGTCCCGGGTGCTGCCCCGCCGCCTGCCGTGACCGGCGGGGCCGGCGGGGGGCGGTGAGGCGGCGGCGGGTCAGCCGTCCAGCGGGCGGGAGAGCGGTTGCCGGGCGGCGGACGCGCCGGCGTGCAGCGTATACGGGCCGGGGCGCGGCACCCACCGGCCCTCCCGGGGCGACCAGCGTTCGAAGGCCCGCGGGGCGACCCGCACCTCGGCGACCGCGGTTCCGCCGGGTGCCGCGTGGACGGCGGCGTAGCCGGCCAGCCGGGGGCCGCCGTCGTCGTGGTCGTCGGGGCCGGTGGTCAGGTACACCTGGACGACCTCCCGCCCGGCCCGCGCACCGGTGTTGCGCACCGTCACCAGGGCCAGGGCGCCGTACTCGGACGCGCCCTCGCCGTCCGCGGCGGGCGGGGCCGGACGGACGGTCAGCGCCTCGTACGCCCACGTCGTGTAGCCCAGGCCGTGGCCGAACCAGTACGCGGGCGTCGCGCCCGCCCTGCGCCAGGCGCGGTGGCCGAGGTAGGGGCCTTCGGTGTAGCGCAGCACCCCGGCGTCGGGGGCGGTGCCGGGCAGCGGGGCGCCCTGGGCGCCGGCCGCCCAGGTGGTGGGGAGCCGCCCGCCGGGTTCCGCGTTGCCGAACAGCACGTCGGCCAGGCCGTGTCCGGCCTCCTGGCCGGGGAACCAGCACAGCAGTACCGCGGGAGCGCTCTCCCGCCAGGGCAGTTCGACCGGCCCGCCGGAGTTGACGATCACCACGGTCCGCGGGTTGGCCGCGGTCACCGCGGCGACCAGTTCGTCCTGGCGGCCGGGCAGCGCCAGCGAGGGGCGGTCGAAGCCCTCGCTCTCGATCTCGTCGGTCGTGCCCACCACCACGACGGCGGCGTCGGCGCCGCGGGCCGCCGCGACGGCCTCGGCGAGCGCGCGATCCTCGTCGGGGCGCGGCGGGTCGGCGGCCAGCGCGACGGCGAGGCCCTGGCCGGGCGCCAGCTCCCGGGTGGCGACCAGGTGCAGCGGCTCGCCCGGGGTGACCTTGCGGGCGGCGGTGCGGAAGGAGGGCGCGACGTGCACGTAGGTCGGGTCGTCGGACTCGGCGGCCACGTGGGTGTCGATCAGCGGTTCGCCGTCCGCGTGCAGGGTGACCGCGCCGAGGCCGACCACGGCGAAGCGCCACTCCCCCGGCGCCTCGGGGGTGACCAGCGCGCTGACCTCCACGGTGGCGGCGGTGCGGGCGAGTTCTGGTGCGTCGCCGGGCTCCAGGATGCGCCCGCTGAGGCGGTGCTCCGCGCAGATCTCGGTGCCGTCGGCGGCGAGGTAACGGACCAGCACGCCGGGCTCGCCGGTGCGCGGGTCGCGGGAGTTGCCGGGGTGCAGCGGGGTCGGCCTGGTGTCGAGGTTGACGCCCTCGGCGTGGACGACCTCGGTCCCGGTGCCGGAGAGCGCTTCCCTGATGCCGTCCAGCGGTGAGACGACCGCCGCGGGGAAAACCCCGGCGCTGCCGCCGCCCTGCACCCGCGCGGCGGCGGCGTTCGGCCCGATCACCGCCAACCGCCGGACGCCGCCGGGCAGTCCGCCCGTAGTCGCGTCGGCCGCGACGTCGGCCGCGACGTCGCCCGCCGTGCCGCTGGTGTCCGCGCCGGGCAGCCCCCCGGTCGTGCTGCCCGGCGCGGAGTGCGGTGCCGCGCCGGGCGCTGGGGCCGGCGCGGGGGTCAGGGGGAGCAGGCCGCCCTCGTTGCGCAGCAGCACGCAGCCGGCCGCCACCGCCCGGCGCAGCAGCCGGCGCGCG
>NZ_CAJSLV010000078.1 GCF_907177275.1 Actinacidiphila cocklensis | reverse complement strand
GGTCCTGGCGGCCGGACGCGGGAGGCGGGCTGGCGTTCAGAGCGTGCTCCAGTCGTGGTCCGGGTAGCGGTGCAGTGGCGCCGACACGTCGTCCAGCGCCTGGCAGATCTCATCCGGAAGCGTAAGCGCCTCCACTGACAGCGCCGCCGTGAGCTGCTGCGCGTTGCGCGCGCCGAGCAGCGGTGCGGTCACGCCGGGCCGGTCGCGTACCCAGGCGAGGGCCACGTGCAGCGGGGAGACCGCGAGGCCGTCCGCCGCTATGGTCAGCGCGTCCACGATCAGCGCGGCCGCGTCGTCGAGGTAGGGCGCGACGAAGGGCGCCATGTCCTCGGAGCCGCCCCGGGACTCCTGCGGCGTCCCGCCGCGGTACTTGCCGGTGAGGACGCCGCGGCCCAGCGGCGAGGAGGGCAGCAGCCCCAGCCCGAGGTCCATCGCGGCCGGCAGCACCTCGCGCTCGACGCCGCGCTGGAGCAGCGAGTACTCCATCTGCGTGCTGGCCAGCGCCGTGCGCCCGGCGGCCGCGAGCTGCCAGGTCGCGGCCTTGGCGAGCTGCCAGCCGCAGAAGTTGGACACCCCGACGTAGCGTGCCCGGCCCGAGGCGACGGCGATGTCCAGCGCCTGCAGCGTCTCGTCGAGCGGCGTCCCCGGGTCGAAGGCGTGCACCTGCCACAGGTCGACGTAGTCCGTGCCGAGCCGCTGCAAGGACGCGTCCAGCGCCGCCAGCAGGTGCCCGCGCGAGGTGTCGAACCGCCGGTCGGGGTCGGGCACGCTGCCCGCCTTCGTGGCGATGACCAGGTCGGAGCGCGGCACCAGGTCCTCGATCAGCCGCCCGAGCAGGTACTCGGCGCCGCCGTCCGCGTAGACGTCCGCGGTGTCGACCAGCGAACCCCCCGCGTTCCAGAAGGTCTTGAGCTGGTCGGCGGCGTCGCGTTCGCCGGTGTTGCGGCCCCAGGTGAGCGTGCCGAGCCCGAGCCGGGACACGCGCAACCCGGTGCGGCCGAGGTGCCTATGCTCCATGGGCGCTGAGATTACTGCCCGCACCGGCCGAATGGGCGGCAGTGACGTACCCGACAGGCACCCGTGCCGCCGCCGCGCGCTACAGTCCGGGGGAACACCGACGTTACTGACCAGTACAAGGGGAGCGCGATGAAGCTCGGGATCAACCTCGGCTACTGGGGTGCCGGCATGGACTCGGACAACCTCGCCGTCGCCCAGGAAGCGGACCGGCTCGGCTACTCCGTCTGCTGGGCCGCCGAGGCCTACGGTTCCGACGGCCCCACCGTACTGTCCTGGGTGGCCGCCCAGACCGAGCGGATCGACGTCGGCTCGGCCATCTTCCAGATCCCGGCCCGCACCCCGGCGATGACCGCGATGACCGCCGCGACCCTGGACTCCCTGTCGGGCGGCCGCTTCCGGCTGGGCCTCGGCGTGTCGGGACCGCAGGTCTCCGAGGGCTGGTACGGCGTCAAGTTCGACAAGCCGCTGTCCCGCACCCGCGAGTACGTCGAGATCGTCCGCAAGGCCATGTCCCGCGAGCGGCTGAGCTACGAGGGCGAGCACTGGACGCTGCCGCTGCCCGGCGGCCCCGGCAAGCCGATCAAGCTGACCGTGCACCCGCAGCGCGAGCACATCCCGCTGTACATCGCCGCGATCGGCCCGAAGAACCTGGAGCAGACCGGCGAGATCGCCGACGGCGCCCTGCTGATCTTCCCGTCCGCCGCGCACCTGGAGGACACCGCGCTGCGGCACCTGCGGGCGGGCCGCGAGAAGGCCGGCCTGACCCTCGACGGCTTCGACGTCTGCCCGACCCTGCCGCTCGCGGTCGGCGACGACGTCTCCGCGCTGGCAGACCTCTTCCGCCCGTACACCGCGCTCTACGTCGGCGGCATGGGCAGCCGCAAGCAGAACTTCTACAACCAGCTGGCGCAGCGCATGGGTTACGAGAAGCAGGCCGCCGAGATCCAGGACAAGTACCTGGCGGGCGACAAGGACGGCGCCGCGGCGGCCGTACCGCAGGAACTCATCGACTCCACCTGCCTGCTGGGACCGGTCGCCAGGATCGCCGACCGGATGCGCGCCTACGCGGAGGCCGGTGTCACCACCCTCACCCTCGCCCCGGCCGGCTTCACGCTGGACGAGCGGGTGGCGGGCCTGCGGGCCGGCGTCGAGGCGATGGAACTGGCCGGGCTCGCCTAGTACCCACGAGGGCGCGGGTCAGCTGGGGACGAGCCGGCCCAGCAGTCTGCCGAAGTCGATCAGCCGGGCTATCTGCCCCGCGCCCCCGTCGTCCAGCGACTTGCTGAACCGGAAGGCCTCGGGACGGAACTTCGCCGACGCCACCGGCAGCGGCGAGTCAGGGTCGGCCTGCACCGCGCTCAGCTCGTGCGGCATCGCGGTGGCCAGCACGACGTAGACCCCGCGGTCGATCCGCCGCCCCACCTCGTCGTGCCCGACCAGGGTCCGCATCCCGACGTGCCCGATCGAGTCCAGCGGCAGCACCTGCACGGACGAGTCCAGGACGGTGCCGCCCGGCGCCTTGGCGTCGGCCAGCTCCTCGCTGTGCCACAGGATCAGCCGCCGGCCGTCGCACACCGCGGCCTCCTGCCAGACCGACGCCCCCGCCTCGGTCAGGTCCACCACCCGCTCCAGGGTGAAGCCGCGCACCCGGCGGCGGCCCAGCACTCCCTCGATGGCGTCCAGCGCGACGTCCGAGTGCAGGAAGTACACCTGCGCGGCGTCCTCCAGCCGACCGTACGGAGACCAGTCGGTGCCGGCGGGGCGTGCCCCGCTCGCAGCCGGGCGGCTCCTCGTCGCCTTGCTGAACATCTCCACCCGCTTCGCGATACCGACTACGAAGGCCCCCTCGACCCCTGCTGCACCTTACCCAGGGGGCGGTACGGCGGGACCTATGCCGGGGACAGCGGATCGCAGGAATATCGCGGTGGGCGCCACAGGAATCCAGCGGCCGTGGTGGGGGCTCGGGGGGATCATCCCCGCCACGGCCGTCATCCAGCACAACGGACCCGGCGCGGAAGGGTTACGGTGGCGGACATGCCCACCGCGATCCTTGTCCGGCACGGCCGGTCCACCGCCAACGCCGAGGGAGTGCTGGCCGGCTGGAGCCCCGGCGTCGCCCTCGACGACGCCGGCCGGGCGCAGGCCGCGGCGCTGGCCGCCCGGCTTGCCGCCCTGCCGCTCGCCGCCGTCGTCAGCAGCCCGCTGCAACGCTGCCAGGAGACCGTGCGCCCGCTGCTCGACACGCGCACCGGCCTGCAACTGCACACCGACGACCGGATCGGCGAGTGCCACTACGGCGACTGGACCGGCCGCAAGCTGGCAGAACTGGCCGACGAACCGCTGTGGGCCACCGTGCAGCGGCACCCCTCGGCGGCGGTCTTCCCCGGCGAGGGCGGCGAGTCGCTGCGCGCCATGCAGGCCCGCGCGGTCGACGCGGTCCGCGACTGGAACGCGCGGATCGAGGCCGAGCACGGCGCCGACGCGCTGTACGTGCTGTGCTCGCACGGCGACATCATCAAGTCGCTGGCCGCCGACGCGCTCGGCATGCACCTGGACCTCTTCCAGCGGATCAGCACCGACCCGTGCTCGGTCACCGTCATCCGCTACACCCCGCACCGCCCGTTCCTGCTGCGTCTGGGCGACACCGGCGACCTGTCGGCCCTCGCCCCGCCGCCCGCACCGCCCGAGGGCGCCACCGACGACGCGGTGGTGGGCGGCTCCACGGGCGCCCCGTGATCAGCTTCCGCAGTAGGGTGGTGGCCACACCGCATCGACGGTGACGGCGACACCGCACAGTACGGACACGCGCAGCACAGACACGACAGCCGAGCAAACGGAGCAGGACGTGCCCCGCCAGGTCTTCTTCTACGAGCACCCGGACCGTTTCATTGCCGGGACGGTCGGCCAGCCGGGCCAGCGTACGTTCTTCCTGCAGGCCACCGCGTCCGGCAGGACCACCAGCGTGGCCCTGGAGAAGACCCAGGTGGCCGCGCTGGCCGAGCGGATCGACGAGCTGCTGGACGAGGTGGTCCGGCGCAGCGGCGGCAACGCCCCGGTGCCCGCGGTCGCTCCCACCGAACTGCACGACACCGCACCCCTCGACGTACCGGTCGAGGAGGAGTTCCGGGTCGGCACCATGGCCCTGGCCTGGGACGGCGCCCACGACCGCATGGTCATCGAGGCGCAGGCGCTGGTCGAGCTGTCCGGCGAGGACGAGGACGACCTGGAGGCCGCCGAGGAGGAGATGCTCCAGGACGACGAGAACGGCCCGCCGCTGCTGCGGGTGCTGCTGACCGGCGCCCAGGCCCGCTCCTTCGCCAAGCGCGCCCTCGACGTGGTGTCCGCCGGCCGCCCGCCCTGCCCGCTGTGCAGCCTCCCCCTGGATCCGGAAGGACACGTATGCCCGCGTCAGAACGGGTACCGGAGGTCGGCCTGAGCGCCGCCACGGCGGCGCTGACCGAAGGCGAGCTGACCGTACGCGGCCAGGTGCGCGACGCGTCGAACGCCGTGCTGTACTGCGAGACCGAGCACGACGGCGGCACCCTGGCCTGCGTGTACAAGCCCGTCGCGGGGGAGCGCCCGCTGTGGGACTTCCCCGACGGCACCCTGGCCCAGCGCGAGGTCGCCGCCTACCTGGTCTCGGAGGCCACCGGCTGGGGCCTGGTGCCGCCCACCGTGCTGCGCGACGGGCCGTACGGCGAGGGCATGGTCCAGCTGTGGATCGAGGCCGTGGAGGACGACGGGGCGCTGCTCGCCCTCACCGAGGACGACGAGCCCGCGCCCGGCTGGAAGGCGGTGGTCGAGGCGGAGGTGGCCGAAGGGCGCACCGCGCTGCTGGTGCACGCCGACGACCAGCGGCTGCGCAGGCTCGCGGTGCTGGACGCGGTCATCAACAACGCCGACCGCAAGGGCGGCCACCTGCTGCCCGCCGCCGACGGCCGGATCTACGGCATCGACCACGGGGTGACCTTCCACACGGAGGACAAGCTGCGGACCCTGCTGTGGGGCTGGGCCGGCGAGCCGCTGCCCGCCGAGGCCGTCACCGTGCTGACCGGGCTCGGCGCCGCGCTGGACGGCGAGCTGGGCGAGCGGCTCGGGGCACTGATCACGGCGGCCGAGACCGACGCGGTGCGGGCCAGGGTCGGCCGGCTGCTGGAGACCGGCGTGCACCCGCTGCCCGGCGGGAACTGGCCGTCCATACCGTGGCCGCCGGTCTGACCTCCCACGGCGGCCGCGGGACCGGCGGGAGACCCGCGGGGGCGGACGCGCCGCTCCCGGTCGTTTGACCCGGAGCCACCCGGTTAATCTCATGACATGCATGCCTGGCCAGCTTCCGACGTCCCTGCCCTTCCCGGCACTGGACGCGCACTCCGTCTCCACGACTCCGCGACCGACGGCCTGGTGGCCGTCGAGCCCGGACCGGTCGCCCGCCTCTACGTCTGCGGGATCACTCCCTACGACGCCACCCACCTGGGGCACGCGGCCACCTACAACGCGTTCGACCTCGTCCAGCGCGTGTGGCTCGACACGAAGCACCAGGTCCACTACGTGCAGAACGTGACGGACGTCGACGATCCGCTGCTGGAGCGGGCCGACGCCACCGGCGAGGACTGGACCGCGCTCGCCGAGCGCGAGACCACGCTGTTCCGCGAGGACATGACCGCCCTGCGGATGCTGCCGCCCACCCACTACATCGGCGCCGTCGAGGCCATCCCCGGCATCGTGCCGCTCATCGAACGGCTCAGGGAGGCCGGTGCGGCCTACGAGCTGGACGGCGACACCTACTTCGCCGTCGAGTCCGACCCGAACTTCGGCGGCGTCTCCGGCTACGACACCGCCGCGATGCGGCTGCTGTCCGCCGAGCGCGGCGGCGACCCGGACCGCCCGGGCAAGAAGAACCCGCTCGACCCGATGCTGTGGATGGCGGCCCGCCCCGGCGAGCCGAGCTGGGACGGCGCCTCGCTGGGTGCGGGGCGCCCCGGCTGGCACATCGAGTGCGTCGCCATCGCGCTCGACCACCTCGGCATGGGCTTCGACGTCCAGGGCGGCGGGTCCGACCTGGTCTTCCCGCACCACGAGATGGGCGCCTCGCACGCCCAGGTGCTCACCGGCGAGTTCCCGTACGCCAAGGCGTACGTGCACGCGGGCATGGTGGCGCTGCACGGCGAGAAGATGTCGAAGTCCAAGGGCAACCTGGTCTTCGTCTCCACGCTGCGCCGCGAGGGCGTCGCGCCCGCGGCGATCCGGCTGGCGCTGCTCGCCCACCACTACCGGTCCGACTGGGAGTGGACCGACGGCGTGCTCGACGAGGCGCTGGCCCGGCTGGGCCGCTGGCAGGCCGCGGTGTCGCGCCCCGACGGCCCACCGGCCGAGGCGCTGGTCGAGGAGATCCGCGCCGCCCTCGCCGACGACCTGGACGCCCCGAGCGCCCTGGCGGCGGTGGACCGCTGGGTGGCGGCGCAGCAGGCGGACGGCGGCACCGACACCGGGGCGCCCGGGCTGGTCTCGCGGGCGGTGGACGCCCTGCTCGGCGTGGCGCTCTGAGGCGTCCGGGCACGCCGGAAAGGCGGCCACCGCGAACTCGCGGTGGCCGCCTTTCCGTCCCCCTCCTCGGGTTCGATCCCGGAGGCTAGGTTTCCCCCCCGGCATCCGGAATTCCCCCGCTCCCGAGGAATCTCCCGACCTGCTGGTCGCTCACCTGTGCAGGCCGGTCAGCTCCCTGGCGTGCGCCGTGCCGGCGACGTCCTGGTTGGCCAGTAAATTGAGTTCCGCCACCTTCAGCCCGAGCGCGAATCGCCCGGAAACGCCGAGACTGTCCATCATGTGGCAGATGCGCCGCTGGATCGTCCGATGCCCACGTGACAGCCGTCTTCCAATCGTCGCGTCGGAAAGCCCGTCGCGCATGAGAGCAAGAATTCGGAAATCCACGTCGTCCATGCGTTCGTCGATTGCCATAATCCCCCCCCGGGGAAAACGTTCCAAAGGAATGAACCGTCTTATGGTAACTCGCAGCGGCGGCCGTGCGACAGCGTGAATGGGCGAACGATGTGAAACCCGGGCACGTACGGTCCCGAGTGGGGTGTAATCGTCACATCTGCTCCTTGCTGCCCGAACTGTGGTGCGGAACGACCGCTGCCGGCCGACCCCTTGAGAGTGGCAGGCCTTTGTACAGTGGCTTTGGCACCGAGTGCACAGGAACTTGACGATCCGTGGCGGGAGCGGGAGGACCGGCCGCAGGGGGAGCGCCCGGGACGCCGGGCGACCGGAGCGGACGACCGGAGGCGAAGGTTGATCAGGACGATATTCCGCAGCGACGATCTTCCGCGTGAGGAGCGGCTGGCCCGCTTCGACGAACTCCAGGGCAAGAGCGTCTACCCGATGCGGGTGCGCAGCGACGACGCCATGGAATTCCGGGCCACGGCGCGGGAGCTGGAGCTGCGGTCGGTCAACGTGCTCGAGCTGACCTGCTCGCCCGCCGAGGTGTGGCGCACCTCGAAGCTGATCCGCGCGTCCGACCCCGGCCTGTACTCGGTGGTCTTCTCCAGCGGCGGCGGCATCGGGCTGTCGCAGCTCGGCCGCGAGGCGGTGCTCGGTGAGGGCGACTTCGCCGTCTACGACAGCTCACAGCCCTTCGACCTGCGGATCACCGCGGGCCAGGGAGCCACCACGACGCTGACCCGCATCCATGTGCCGCGCTCCCTGCTGGTGTTGCCGCAGAACAAGGTCGACGAGATCCTCGCCGTCCCGCTGCCGTCCCGGCAGGGGCTCGGGGCGCTGCTCACGCAGTTCTTCACCACGCTGATCGCCGACACCTCGCCCTACGGGCCGTCCGACATCCCGCGGCTGGGCAACGTGGCGGTCGAGCTGCTGACCTCGACGCTGGCCCACCACGTCGACGCCGCGGGCCGGACGGCGCCGGAGTCGCAGGGAGGGCTGCTCCACCTGCGGGTGCAGGCGTTCATCCGGCAGCACCTGCACGACCCGCAGCTGACGCCCGGCGTCATCGCCGCCGCGCACCACATCTCGGTCAGCTATCTGCACCGGCTCTTCCAGGCGCAGGAGACCACCGTCTCGGCGTGGATACGCGGCCAGCGCCTCGAACAGGCCCGCCGCGAGCTGGGCCAGCCCGCGCTGCGGACCGTCCCCGTCCACCGGATAGCGGCGCGCTGGGGCTTCAACGACCACGCCACCTTCACCCGCGCCTTCCGGGCCGCCTACGACATCCCGCCCAAGGACTACCGGCACCACGCACTGGGGCCGAAGCAGCCCCAGGGGCCGGACGGGCACGGGCGCCCCCCAGGGGGCGCCCCAGGCGCGCTCCAGGAGGCGCCGTCGGCCGGACGGGACCTTGCGGACCCGCCCTAGGAGGCGCCGTCGTCAGCGCCGCCGTGCTCGGTGCCGTCCTCGCCGCCCTCCGCGCCGCCGTCGGCGGAGTCCTTCTCCTCGGAGCGCGGCTGCCTGCCGAGGTCGCGGAAGTGCGGTACGCCGTCGCCGCCGCCGCTCGCGTAACCGCCCGCCTGGGGGTCGCGGCGCCGCAGGTAGCGCTCGAACTCCTTCGCGATCGCCTCGCCCGACGCCTCCGGCAGCTCCGCGGTGTCCCGCGCCTCCTCCAGCGTCTGGACGTACTCGGCGACCTCGCTGTCCTCGGCGGCCAGCTGGTCCACGCCGACCTGCCAGGCCCTGGCGTCCTCGGGCAGCTCGCCCTGCGGGATGCGCAGGTCGAGCAGGTCCTCCAGCCGGTTGAGCAGGGCCAGGGTGGCCTTGGGGTTGGGCGGCTGCGACACGTAGTGCGGCACCGCGGCCCACAGGCTGACCGCCGGGATGCCGGCGTGGGTGCAGGCCTCCTGGAGGATGCCGACGATGCCGGTGGGTCCCTCGTAGCGGGACTCGTCCAGGTTGAGGGCGGTGGCCAGGTCCGGGTCCGAGGTGACACCGGTGACCGGGACCGGGCGGGTGTGCGGGGTGTCGCCGAGCAGCGCGCCGAGCACCACCACCATCTCGACGCCCAGTTCGTGCGCGAAGCCCAGGATCTCGTTGCAGAACGACCGCCAGCGCATGCTGGGTTCGATACCGCGGACCAGCACCAGGTCGCGGGGCTTGGGCGTCTGGACCCTGACCACGGACAGCCGCGTGGTGGGCCAGGTGATCTTGCGGACCCCGTCCTCCATCCACACCGTGGGCCGGTTGACCTGGAAGTCGTAGTAGTCCTCCGCGTCGAGCGCGGCGAAGACCTCGCCCTTGAACTCCCGGTCCATGTGCCCGACCGCGGTGGAGGCTGCGTCCCCGGCGTCGTTCCAGCCCTCGAACGCGGCGACCATGACCGGATCGATCAGCTCGGGTACCCCCTCAAGCTCGATCACCCGGCGCCTCCTTCCGGCCGGCGGGGGCGTGCCGTCCCCTGACCGGCTGCTGCTGTGCTGCTTACTGCGTGCGCCACCAGCCTACGTGCCCCAACCGTCACGGAAGGCGGTCCAGTCGCTCTCGGTGGCGTGGAAGTCCACATAGAGCGCCATACCGAAGCTCTGCCGGTTCCGGTCGTGCCGGGCCAGCGAGACCCGCACGCCGCGGATGGCGGCGGCCACCGTCTCCGCGTAGCCGTGGTGGCCCATGTCCTCGGTGTGGTAGCCGGGCAGCCCCATGAGCAGGTCGGTGCCCGCGGGCGTCGCCTCCAGGGCCAGCGCGGTCTGCTGGGCGACGTAGCCGCCGAAGAGGGACGAGGTCGGCATCGAGGTGTCGTACGCCATCACCGCGATCTGGTCGCAGCGCTCGGCGACCTGCGCGAAGTACCCCTGCGACCACCACTTGGGGTGGCTGAAGGGCAGGTGCGACACGGAGTGCAGGCCGGGAAGGGGGTCGATCTGCGGTACGGCGACGGACAGCGGCACACCGCGGACCGCGGTCAGCGTGTGCACCGAGTCCAGCACCGCCAGAAAGCCGCTGTCGCCCTCCGCGACGGGTTCCAGGTCCAGGTGCACGCCCTGGAAGCCGGCGTCCAGTATCCGGTCGGCGGAGGCCCGGACACGGTCGCGCACCGCCGGGTCCGACAGGTGCAGGCCCGGCTTGCCGGCGTGCGCGATGGTGTCGCCGAGCCAGGCCTGCACCCGCACCCCAGGAAGTACCTGGTGCATGGCGGCGATCATCCGCGCGGCGCCCGGGTAGAGGGCCGGGTCGAGGCTGCCGTCGTGCTCCAGCGGGCCGGCGTGCACGTACAGGTCGTGCACGCCGGTGCCGGCCAGGTGCGCCCGCAACTGCTCCAGGTCGGCGGGGGTGCGGCGACCGTCCACCCAGGCGTGGCCGAGCCAGACCGCGTCACGTCCGCGGCTGTGCCCCGCCGCGGCGGGATCGCCCCGGTATTCGAGCCGCAGCGCCGTCGCGGCGGCCAGTACGGCGAGCACCGCCACTACCGCCACAGCCATCGCCGCACGTCGCAGCCATGTCAGCCACCTCAGGCCCGACACGGAAGCGAGCCGTCGAGACATCCGATCTGTTACCAACAACTTCCCGCTTCCCCCTGGACGAGCACCCTCACTCGCCGCTATACATCGGATCATCAAGAAAAGATCCGATGTCTCGCGACGGGAGTGTGCATGAGTCCGACCATTACCGAGGTCGACGTGTACGACATCCGCTTTCCGACCTCGGAGCAGCTCGACGGCTCGGACGCCATGAACCCCGACCCCGACTACTCCGCCGCCTACGTCGTGCTCCGTACCGATTCCCCGGACGGCCTGGCGGGGTACGGTCTGTGCTTCACGATCGGCCGCGGCAACGACGTCGTCGCCGCGGCGATCAGCACCCTGCGACCCTATGTCGTCGGCCGCCCGGTGGACAGTGTCACCGGCGACCTCGGCGCCTTCTACCGGCTGCTCACCCATGACTCCCAACTCCGCTGGCTCGGCCCGGAGAAGGGCGTGATGCACATGGCGGCGGGCGCGGTCGTCAACGCCGCCTGGGACCTCGCTGCCCGAGAGGCCGGCAAGCCCGTGTGGGACCTGCTGGCGTCCATGAGCCCGGACCAGCTCGTCGACCTCGTCGACTTCCGCTACCTCAGCGACGCCCTGACCCGCGACGAGGCGCTGGACATCCTGCGCCGCGCGGAGCCGGGCCGCGCGGCCCGCGCCGAGGAGCTGCGCCGGGACGGCTACCCCGCCTACACCACGGAACCCGGCTGGCTCGGCTACTCCGACGAGAAGCTGACCCGGCTGGCCAAGGAGGCGATCGCCGCCGGTTTCCAGCAGATCAAGCTCAAGGTCGGCGCCGACCTGGGGGACGACATCCGCAGGATGCGGCTGGCCCGCGCCGCGGTCGGCCCCGACATCCGCATCGCGGTGGACGCCAACCAGCGCTGGGACGTGGCCGAGGCCGTGGAGTGGATGCAGGCGCTCGCCCCGTACGACCCGTACTGGATCGAGGAGCCCACCAGCCCCGACGACGTGCTCGCGCACGCCGCGGTCCGCGCCGGGCAGCCGATCAAGGTCGCCACCGGCGAACACGTCGCGAACCGGGTCGTCTTCAAGCAGCTGCTGCAGGCCGGCGCGGTGGACTTCGTGCAGATCGACGCCGCGCGCGTCGCGGGCGTCAACGAGAACATCGCCATCCTGCTGCTGGCCGCCAAGTTCGGCGTCCCGGTCTGCCCGCACGCCGGCGGGGTCGGGCTGTGCGAACTGGTCCAGCACCTGGCGATGTTCGACTACGTCGCCGTCTCCGGCAGCCTCGACGACCGGGTGATCGAGTACGTGCCGCACCTCCACGAGCACTTCACCGACCCGGTCGTCATGGAGAACGGGCGTTACCAGGCCCCCTCCGCCCCCGGATTCTCCGCCCGTATGGTGCCGGAAACACTGGCCGCCTACCGCTTCCCCGACGGCCCGGTATGGCAGGAGCGACAGGAGATGACCCGATGACCGGCTCGACCACCCCCGCACCCCCGCGGGACTTCGCCGGCCTGACCGCCCTGGTCACCGGCGGCGCCTCCGGGATCGGCGCCGCCACCGCGGCCCTGCTCACCGCCCGCGGCGCCCGGGTCGCCGTGCTGGACCGCGACCCCGCGGGCGCCCCCGAGGGCACCTTCCCGGTCGCCGCGGACGTCACCTCGGACAGCCAGGTGCGCGCCGCGGTCGACGAGGCGGTCCGCGAACTCGGCGCGCTGCACATCCTGGTGAGCAACGCCGGTATCGGCTCCATCGGCACCGTCGAGGACAACCCGGACGAGGAGTGGACCAGGGTCCTGGACGTCAACGTCCTGGGCATGGTCCGCGCCGCCCGCGCCGCGCTGCCCCACCTGCGCGCGGCCGCCGCGGAACGGCCCGGCTGCGCCTCGATCACCCACACCTGCTCCATCGCCGCCACCGCAGGGCTGCCACAGCGTGCCCTGTACAGCGCGAGCAAGGGCGCGGTCCTCTCGCTGACCCTGGCGATGGCCGCCGACCACGTGCGCGAGGGCGTACGGGTCAACTGCGTCAATCCCGGGACCGCCGACACCCCGTGGATCGGCCGGCTGCTCGACCAGGCCGAGGACCCGGCCGCCGAGCGCGCGGCACTCGACGCCCGCCAGCCGCTCGGCCGGCTGGTGTCGGCCGACGAGGTCGCGGCCGCCATCGCCTACCTGGCGAGCCCGGCGGCGGCGAGCGTCACCGGCACCGCGCTCGCCGTGGACGGCGGAATGCAGGGCCTGCGCCTGCGTCCGGCCACCTGAACGACACCGCACCACCGGGACTACCCGCAGCACCACCCCGCACCAGCACCGCATCACCCTCGTACCACTCAGAGCCGACACTCTCGAAGGGCAGAACTCGACGATGAGACTGCGCAAGACGACCGTCGCCGCGATCGCGAGCCTCCTCGCGGTCACCGCGCTCGCCGGATGCAACAGAGGCAGCGACGACAAGGCCGGCACCTCCGGCAAGGTGGGTATCGACCTGCCCCGCTCCGACAGCGACTTCTGGAACTCCTACAACAACTACATCGAGAAGGGCGTCAAGGCGGGCGAGGTCTCCGCGCTGCCCCGCACCAACTCGCAGAACGACATCGGCAAGCTGGTCGCCAACGTGCAGACGTTCACCGACCAGGGCGCCAAGGCGATCGTGATGGCACCGCAGGACACCGGCGCCATCGCGTCCACCCTGGACAAGCTGGCCGGCAAGAACATCCCCGTCATCAGCGTCGACACCCGCCCCGACAAGGGCAAGGTCTACATGGTGGTGCGCGCCGACAACAAGGCGTACGGCGCCAACGCCTGCGATTACCTGGGCAAGCAGCTCGGTGGCAAGGGCAAGGTCGTCGAGTTCGAGGGCGCCCTGGACTCCATCAACGGCCGCGACCGCTCCGAGGCGTTCGCGGACTGCATGAAGACCAAGTACCCCGCCATCAAGGTCATCGCGCTGGCCACCGACTGGAAGGGCGACGTGGCCTCCGCCAAGCTGCAGACCACGCTGGCCTCCGACCCGGACATCAACGGCATCTACATGCAGGCCGGCGGCGTCTTCCTGCAGCCGACCCTCGCGCTGCTGGAGCAGAAGCACCTGCTCAAGCCGCCGGGCACCCCGGGCCACATCACGATCATCTCCAACGACGGCATCCCGGACGAGTTCAAGGCGATCAAGGCGGGCCAGATCGACGCCACGATCTCCCAGCCGGCCGACCTCTACGCCAAGTACGCGCTGTACTACGCCAAGGCCGCACTCGCCGGACAGACCTTCAAGCCCGGTCCCACCGACCACAACTCCACGATCGTCAGCATCCCGAACGGCCTGGAGGACCAGCTGCCGGCACCGCTGGTGACCAAGGACAACGTGGACGACCCCACCCTGTGGGCCAACCAGCTCGGAAAGAGCTGAGCGCACATGAGCAACGGTCAGGCCTCAACCCCTCCTCCCGCGGTGCACGCCGAGGGCGTCGTCAAGCGCTTCGGTCCCACCGTCGCGCTGGACCAGGTGGGCATCACCGTGGCGGTCGGCGACTCGCACGCGCTGGTCGGCCGCAACGGCGCGGGCAAGTCCACCCTGGTGTCGGTGCTGACCGGGCTGCACGCACCCGACGCGGGCCGGGTCGCCTTCCTCGGCGAACCCGCGCCCGCTCCGGGTGACACCGCCGCCTGGCAGGCCAGGGTCGCCTGCGTCTACCAGAAGTCCATGGTCGTACCGGAGCTGACGGTCGCGGAGAACCTGTTCCTCAACAGGTTCGAGCGGGGCCGCATCCGCTGGTCCAAGCTGCGGGCCGACGCCCGCGACCTGCTCGCCGAATACGGCGTCGACGTCGACCCCGCCACCAGGGCCGCCGACCTCACCGTGGAGCAGGGCCAGTTCGTGGAGATCGCCAGGGCGCTCTCCTTCGGCGCCCGGTTCATCATCCTGGACGAGCCCACCGCGCAGCTCGACGCGGCCGGCATCGAGCGGCTGTTCACCAAGCTGCGCGAACTGCAGCAGCAGGGCGTCGCGTTCCTGTTCATCTCGCACCACCTGCAGGAGGTCTACGACCTCTGCAGCACCGTCACCGTCTACCGCGACGCCCGCCACATCCTCACCGCGCCCGTCGCGGACCTGGGCAAGGCGGACCTCGTGGCGGCCATGACGGGCGAGGCGGCGCAGACCGCGACGACCTGGCACGCCAAGGCGGCACCCGCGCAGAAGCCGTCGGGCACGCCGGCGGGCGACACCGTGCTGCGGGCCGAGGGGCTCGCCCTGGACGGCGCCTTCCAGCCGATCGACTTCGCGGTGCGCGCCGGCGAGGTCCTCGGCCTCGCGGGCGCCACCGCCAGCGGCAACACCGCGCTCGGCGAGACGCTGGTGGGGCTGCGCAAGGCCACCGGCGGCAGCGCGTCGGTCGACGGGCGGGACGTACGCCCCGGCAGCGTGCCGCACGCGCTGAACGCAGGGATCGGCTACGTCCCCGAGGACCGGCACCGGCAGGGCCTGGTGCTGGGCCGCAGCGTGGCGGAGAACGCCACGCTCACCGTGACCGACCAGCTCGGTCCCTACGGCACCGTGCTGCCGTCGCGGACCCGTACGTTCGCCCAGCGGATGATCGACTCGCTGGACATCAAGACCTCAGGACCCGCCCAGCCGGTCTCCGACCTGTCGGGCGGCAACCAGCAGAAGGTCGTCATCGCGCGGGCGCTGGCCCGCGACCCGCGGGTGCTGGTGGCCATCCGGCCCACCGCGGGCGTCGACGTGAAGTCCAAGGACGCGCTGCTCGGCGTGGTCCGCGGGGTCGCCGACCGGGGCGACGCGGCCGTCATCGTCTCCGACGAACTCGACGACCTGCGGGTCTGCGACCGGGTGATCGCGCTCTTCCACGGACGGGTGATCGCCGAGTTCGGCAGCGGATGGACCGACCGGGACCTGGTCTCGGCGATGGAGGGGCTGCCCGCGGACGCGGGCGGCGGCAAGGGAGCCGAGGAATGAGTGAGACCACCCAGTTGAGCGCCGACCTGGCCGTATCCGGCAAACCGCGAGCCGCGGCACCGCGCTTCCAGCTCGCCCGCTACCGCGACCTGTCGCTGATCCCGGTGATCTTCGTGCTGGGCGTCATCGGCTTCATCGTGTCGCCGGTGTTCCTGACCTCGGACAACCTGATCGGCGTGCTCCAGCAGAGCAGCGAGCTGAGCCTGCTGGTGCTCGCCGAGGCGATGATCCTGATATGCGGCCGGATGGACCTGTCGCTGGAGTCCACCATCGGTGTCGCGCCGGTCATCGCGATGTGGCTGGTGCTGCCCAGCAGCGGCCCCGCCACCTTCCACGGCATCGGCCTGTTCCCGACCTGGTCCTCGATCCCGGTCTGCCTGCTGGTCGGCCTGGTCATCGGCGCGATCAACGGCTTCCTGATCCTCAAGCTGCGCGTCAACGGCTTCATCGCGACGCTGGGCATGCTGACCATGCTGCGCGGCCTGCAGGACGGTGTCGCGCAGGGCAAGTCGATCGTCGCGGTCCCGGCGTCCTTCTCCTACCTGGGCAAGACCGAGTGGATGGGGGCGCCCGCCGCGGTGTGGATCTGCCTGCTGCTCTTCGCCGCCGGCGGCCTGGCCCTGGGCTACCTGCGGCACGGGCGGGCGCTGTACGCGATCGGCGGCAACACCGAGGCGGCCAGGGCGGCCGGCATCAGGGTGGACCGGATCACCTGGATCGTGCTGGCGCTCGGCGGCCTGATCGCCGCCTTCGCCGGTGTCCTCTACGCCGGCCACTACGGCGCCATCTCCGCCACCCAGGGCGACGGCTGGATCTTCCAGGTCTTCGCCGCCACCGTCATCGGCGGGGTCAGCCTCAACGGCGGCCGCGGTACCCTCTTCGGCGCCCTGACCGGTGTCGTCAGCCTCCAACTGGTCGTCAACGTCACGACGCTGGGCGGTGTGCCGCCGCTGTGGGACAAGTTCCTCTACGGTGCCATCATCATCGTCGCCCTGATCATCTCCCGCTTCGCCAGCGGCGAGAAGCAGGACTGACCGAGCCCCGACCCGTATCCACCCCCGATCCCCGTCCGACCCGATCCGGTCCGACCGCAGGCGCAGCCGGCCCAGCGAAGCAGGAAGACACCCCGTATGCCCGTACCTGCACTGCCCCGGCTCGGCCTCGGCTGCGCGCCGCTGGCCAATCTCTACCGCGCCATCACCGAGGAGGAGGCGGAGGCCACCGTGGCCGCCGCCTTCGACGCGGGGCGGCCCGTCACGTACCTCGACACCGCCCCGCACTACGGCCTGGGCCGCTCGGAGGAGCGGCTCGGCCGGGCGCTGGCCGGCCGGGACCGCGCGTCCTACGTGCTGTCCACCAAGGTCGGGCGCAGGCTGCGCGACCTGGAGCCGGGGGAGACGCCGGACGGCCAGGGCTTCACCGACGTCCCCGACCGGGCCAGGGTCTGGGACTTCACCGCCGACGGCATCCGCGCCACGCTGGAGGGCTCGCTGACGCGGCTCGGCGTGGACGCCGTCGACATCGTCTACCTGCACGACGTCGAGGACCACCTGCCCGAGGTGTACGCCACCGGCTTCCCCGCGCTCGCCGAGCTGCGCGACCAGGGGATGGTCAAGGCGATCGGCTTCGGCATGAACCACAGCGACGTCCTGGCCCGGCTCGTCGCCGACCTCGACGTCGACGTGGTGCTGTGCGCGGGCCGCTGGACCCTGCTGGAACGCACCGCCTACGACGACCTGCTGCCGGTGTGCGAGCGCCGCGGCACCAAGGTCGTCGTCGGCGGCGTCTACAACTCCGGGCTGCTGGCCGACCCCAGGCCCGGCGCGCACTACGACTACGCCGCGGCGCCGCAGGAACTGCTCGACCGGGCGCTCGACATGGCCGCGGTCTGCGGCGAGTTCGGCGTCCCGCTGCGGGCCGCGGCCCTGCGCTACCCCTTCGCGCACCCCAGCGTCGTCTCCGCCCTCGTCGGCGCGGCGAGCGCCGCGGAAGTGCGGGACAACACCGCGATGTTCGACCACGACATCCCCGACGCGATGTGGCACGCGCTGGTCGAGCGCGGCCTGCTCGACCCGGACGTGCCGCTGCCGCTCGCGGCGAGCCTCGCGGCGGGGGAATAGCGATGCGGATCGACGCGCACCACCATCTGTGGGACCTCACACGGCGGCCGCAGCCCTGGCTGACCGGCCCCGAACTCGACCCGATCGCCCGCAGTTTCGCACTGGCGGAACTCGAACCGCTGCTCGCGGAGCACGGCATCGACGCGACCGTCGTCGTGCAGTCCAGCTCGTCGCTGGACGAGACCCGCGAACTGCTCGCCCTCGCGGCCGAGTCCGGCGGCCGGATTGCCGGCGTCGTCGGCTGGGCCGACCTCACCGACCCCGCGCTCGCGGACGTCCTCGCCTCGCTGACCGGCCCGCTGGTCGGGATACGCCACCAGGTCCAGGACGAGCCCGACCCGTGGTGGCTGGCCCGCGCGGCCGTCCGCCGCGGCCTGGCCACGGTCGCCGCGGCAGGCCTCACCTACGACCTGCTGGTCACCCCGCGCGAGCTGCCCGCGGCGCTGGAGACGGCGGCGGCGCTGCCGGACCTGCGCTTCGTGCTCGACCACGCGGCCAAGCCGCACATCGCCTCCGGCGGGTGGGAGCCGTGGGCCGCGCAGATCGCCGCGCTGGCCGCGCTGCCCAACGTCACCTGCAAGCTGTCGGGGCTCGTGACCGAGGCGACGTGGTCCGGCTGGGAGCCGGCCGACCTTCTGCCGTATGCACGGCACGTGCTGGACGTCTTCGGACCCTCCCGGGTCCTCTTCGGCTCCGACTGGCCCGTCTGCACGCTTGCCGCCTCCTACGGCGAGGTGCTCGCCCTCGCGGAGGCCGCCTCCGCGGACCTCTCCCCCTCCGACCGCTCGTCCCTCTTCGGCGAAACCGCATCCCGCGTCTACGTCCTGCCGTAGCCGGCGGCCTTCCGGGCGGGTGCCCCTTGCGGTGGCGTCCCTTCTCTCCCGCCGTCGTGGCTGGTCGCGCAGTTCCCCGCGCCCCTTCAGGCCCTGCCCCCCTGCGGGGGGCGGTCGGCATTCCCGCCGTCGTGGCTGGTCGCGCAGTTCCGCCCCCAGAGCTTTCGCCTGGGGGCGGAACTGCGCGCGCAACCACGACGCACCGAAGGATGCGAGCCCGCCGCGAGGGGCAATCACCCAGGGGCGCGGGGAACTGCGCGACCAGCCGAAGAGGCGGGAAAGTTGCGACGCCACAGCAAGTGGCAACCACCCGGGGGCGCGGGGAACTGCGCGAACAGCCCACCACCGGGGGAAGGTCCCGCGGAGACGGGGTGCGCCCCGGGACGGGGGGCTACAGGGTCGAGCGGAGCCATTGCTCCACGCTGGCCACGTGGACGGTGGCCCACGACCGCGCAGCCTCGGCATCGCGATCCCTGAGCGCGCTCAGGATCGCCCGGTGCTCATGCAGCGTCCGCGACACCGCGTCCTCCTGCGTGAGCCCGCGCCAGACCCGCGCGCGGGTCGTCGGCCCGGACAGGCCGTCGAGCAGCGAGCACAGCACGGAATTGCCCGAGCCCGCCACGATCCCGCGGTGGAACTCCAGGTCGGAGGCGACCAGTTCCTCCACCGACGGCTGCGACCCCAGCGCGTCGAGCCTGCCCTCCAGGACGTCCAGCTCCTCCGCGGGGATGCGGAGCGCGGCCATCGCGGTGGCGGCCGGCTCCAGGATGCGGCGCACCCCGAGGAACTCCAGCACCGTGTCGTCGCGGTGGAAGTCCACCACGAAGCTCAGCGCCTCCAGCAGCAGTTGCGGGTCCAGGCTGGTGACGTACGTGCCGTCGCCCTGCCGTACGTCGAGGATGCGGATCAGGGACAGCGCCCGTACGGCCTCGCGCAGCGAGTTGCGCGACAGGCCCAGCTCGGCCGCCAGCTCGCTCTCCTTGGGGAGCCGGTCGCCGGGCCGGAGCGCCCCGGAGACGATCATCTCCTTGATCTTCTCGATGGCCTCGTCGGTGACCGCCATCTGGGCCTCCCCTTGTTCCGGTCCCGCAGCGCCGCCAGACCTCCGATGTATAGCCTCATTATGTGCCCGGGAGGCCCGATCACCTAACGAAACGGCAATTCAGCGACCCGCGTATCTGCCGGGCGGTGCGCCCACCGCGGCGGTGAAGTCCCGTGTCAGGTGCGCCTGGTCGGCGTAGCCGAGGTCCGCGGCGAGCGCCGCCCAGTCGATGCCGGCGCCCTCGTCGGCCCGGGCGGCGGCCTCGTGCAGCCGCGCCCTGCGCAGCACCCACTTGGGCGAGGCGCCGACGTAGTCCGCAAAGAGCCGCTGCAGCCGGCGTACCGGCATGTCCAGCTCGCGGGCCAGCTCGTCCACCCGGAAGAGCTGCGGGCTCGCGGTGATCGTCTCGACCAGCGCGGCGACCTCGGCGACCTGCGGGTCGAGCGGCAGCGCGGGCAGCAGGCCGAGCAGGAAGCGGTCGGCGTGCCCGGCCATCTCCGCCAGACCGTCCAGCGCCAGGACGCGCCGGCCCACCTCGGCCACCGCGTCCCCCAGGATGCCGGCGGCGGGCACGGCGCGGTCGGCGAGGCCGGCCACCGGGCCACCCGCGAAGGGCCGGAAGGCCCCCGGCCTGAACTTCACCCCGAGCACCTGCCCCGCGCCTTCGAGACGCCGTACGAACACCCCGCGCTGCACCCCGTAGACCAGCGGCCCCGCCGGCTCGAAGACCAGGTGCACGTTCGGGTGCGCGAGCACCTTCTGCTCGTACGGATCGCGCCCGCGCAGATCCCAGCGGGGGTTCCAGTAGAAGTCGACCAGCGCGGCGAGAGCGGGGTCCGGCGCCTGCTGCCGTACCTCGAGGAAGCCGGCTGCCGCGTCGGGGCGCAGCACACCGCGGCCCAGGCCGTGCCTGCTCATGGCCCCAGCCTATGCGGTGTCGTGTTTGTTCAAGACCGGAGGCGGGACGCTGCGTAGCGTCACCTGCATGAACTTCCACGCACAGATCGCCGACAGCGCGCAGGAGGCGGCCCGTATCGCCGCCGGGACCGGCCAGGACATGCTCGCGCGGCCCACCCCCTGCCCCGACTACGACACCCGCGCCCTGGCCAACCACCTGGTCGCCTACACCGGGATCGGCATGGAGCTGCGCGCCAGGCGCGAGCCGCACCCCGAGGACCTCGCCGCCCGGGACTTCACCGCGGACCCCCAGTGGGCGCGGCAGTACGCCGAGCAGCTGGACCGGTCGGTGGCCGCCTGGGCGGACCCGGCGGTGTGGGAGGGGGAGATCGCCGACATGCCGGCCGAGGGCATGGCGGCCATGCTCTTCCTCGAACTGTGCCTGCACGGCTGGGACCTGGCCAGGGCCACCGGGCAGGACTACCGCGTCGCCGACGCCACCGCGGCCAGACTGCTGGCCACGGTGCAGGAGTACGCGCAGATGTACCGCGACTACAAGGGCTTCGGCGAGCCCGTGGAGGTCCCCGCGGGCGCGGGCGACCTGGAAACCGCTGTCGCGCTGTCCGGCCGCGACCCATACTGGGCCGGATGATCCAACACGACCTCATAGCCCGGGTACGGCAGCTCTGCCAGGCGGACCAGGGCGTCCGGGCGGCCCTGACGTACGGCTCGTTCGCGGCCGGGCAGGGCGACGAGCACAGCGACGTCGAGTTCTGGCTGTTCTTCGACCCCGCCGCCCTTGCCGCGCTCGACCCGGCCGCCTGGTGCGCCCTGGTCGCCCCGGTGAACCTGGTGGTGCGCAACGAGTTCGGCACCCATGTCGCGTTCTTCCCCGGGCCGGTGCGCGGGGAGTTCCACTTCGCCACGACCGCCGACATCGCGTCGGTGGGGGAGTGGCCGGCCCGCGGCGCCGCGGTGGACGCGATGGTGGTGGTCGACCGGGACGGCCTGCTCACCCCGGTGCTCGCCGCGCTGCCCGACCGGCCGGCGATCCCCGCCGAGCCGGCGGAGATCGCCGACCTGTGCGGCAGGTTCGCCAACTGGCTGGTGCTCGCCGCGCACGTGACGGCCCGCGGTGAGCTGCTGCGGGCGCAGGACGCGCTCGGGCACGCCGCCCGCCACCTGCTGTGGATGGCCCGGCTCGCCGAGCGCAGTACGGAGCACTGGCTGACCCCCTCCCGGGGCGCCGAGGCCGAGCTGCCCGCCCGTACGGTCGCGGCCGTCGCCGCCGCGACGCCGGCGGCCCTGTGGCGCGAGGGCCGGGAGCGCTGGCTGACCCTGCTGGCGGCGACCGGCGGCGAACCGCCGGCCGCGCTCTTCGCGGAGCTCGACCGGCTGGCCGCGGCCGCCGGCGGGGCGTGAGGCCCGTCAGCGGCCCTCGGCCAGCAGCCGCTCGACCTCGGCCCTGATCTGCGGGGTGTCCAGGCCGCGGATCGTCAGGGTGGTACGCCGCCGCAGCACGTCGTCCACGCGCTGCGCCCATTCGTGGTCCCTGGCGTAGACGACCTGCGCCCAGATCTCCGGCGCGTCGGGGTGGATGCGGCGGGCCAGCGCCGGGTCCTCGGCGGCCAGCCGGGCGATCTCGAAGGCCAGCGAGCCATAGTGGCCCGCCAGGTGCCTGGCGGTGTCGGGCGCCATCCGCGGCCCCGGCAGGCCCCCGTCGGCCTGCAGCCGGTGGGCGACGGCACCTTGGCTGGCGAAGCCGGGCAGCGGCGCCCGGCGCGGCAGCGACGACATCGGCTCCATGTCGTCGGCGAGCGGCCGCCCGGGCAGTTCTGCCAGCTTGTTCATCACCGTACGGCCGATGTGCCGGAAGGTCGTCCACTTGCCTCCGGCGACCGACAGCATCCCGCCGCGGCCCTCGGTGACCACCGTCTCCCGCTTGGCCTTCGCGGTGTCGCCGGGACCGCCGGGCAGCACCCGCAGCCCGGCGAAGGAGTACGTGATCAGGTCGGGGGACAGCTGCTGGTCGCGGACGGAGAAGGCGGCCTCCTCCAGTATCTGGGCGGTGTCCGCCTCGGTGACCCGCACATCGGCCGGGTCGCCGTCGTAGACCTCGTCCGTGGTGCCCAGCAGCAGCATGTCCTCCCACGGCAGCGCGAAGGTGATGCGGTACTTGTCGATCGGGGTCGCCAGCGCGGCCCGCCAGGGCGCGGTGCGGCGCAGCACCAGGTGGGCGCCCTTGGACAGCCGGATCGACGGGTCGGCCGCCGCGTCCTCCATCCGGCGCAGCCGGTCCACCCAGGGGCCGGTGGCGTTGAGCACCAGCCGGGCGTCCACGCCGAAGTCCGTGCCGTCGAGCCGGTCCCGCAGGTCGGCGCCCGTGACCCGGCCGCGGGTGAAGCGCAGCCCGGTGACCTCGGCGTGGTTGAGCACGGTCGCGCCCGCGTCGACCGCGGCCCGCACCGTCATCAGGGCCATCCGGGCGTCGTTCATCTGCCCGTCCTCGTAGACCGCGACGGCCCGCAGGTTGTCCGTCCGCAGCTCGGGCACGTCGCGGGCGGCCTTCGCCGGGCTGATCACGTGGCCGACGCCGTCCCTGAAGGCGGACAGCGCCGAGTACGCGAAGACGCCCGCGCCGAGCTTTGCGGCGCCGTGCGGGCCGCCCTTGTAGACCGGCAGGTAGAACGTCAGGGGGTTGGACAGGTGCGGCGCGACGTCCCGGGAGACCGCGCGCCGCTCCAGGTGGTTCTCGGCGACCAGCCGCACCGCGCCGGTCTGCAGGTAGCGCAGCCCGCCGTGCAGCAGCTTGGAGGACGCCGAGGAGGTGGCGCCGGCGAAGTCGCCGGCGTCCACCATCGCCACCCGCAGACCCGACTGAGCGGCGTGCCAGGCGGTGGTGATGCCCAGGATGCCGCCGCCGATCACCAGCAGGTCGTACGTGGCCCTGCCGAGCAGGTCCCTGGTCTCGGCCCTGCCGGGGTTTGCGCCGGCAGTCGGTCGCGTCCCCGGTACGGGGGCGCTCTGCGGGGTGGTCATCGTTGCCTCAGCTCTCCTCTACCTCGGTCGGGCTTCCTCCTCGCGCCCTTCGCGGACGGCCTCGTTCCTCGGCCGGCCACTGCGGACGCTCGCTCGTCAGCCCTCCACTTCCTCGGTCGGGCTTCCTCCTCGCGCCCTGCGCGGACGGCCTCGTTCCTCGGCCGGCCACTGCGGACGCTCGCTCGTCAGCCCTGTTCAGCCTTCTTCGTCTTCGAGCCAGCCCATGGTCGCCTGAACGGCCTTGAGCCACTGCTTGTACTCCTTGTCGCGCTCGCCGGCGTCCATCTGCGGGGTCCACTCCGCAGCCCGCTTCCAGTTGGCCCGCAGCGCCTCGGTGTCCGGCCAGAAGCCGATCGCGAGGCCGGCCGCGTAGGCCGCGCCCAGACAGGTGGTCTCGGCGACCATCGGGCGCACCACGGGCACGTCGAGGAAGTCGGCGAGGGTCTGCATGAGCAGGTTGTTGGACGTCATGCCGCCGTCCACCTTGAGGGTGGTGACCTCGGTGCTGGAGTCCTTGAACATCGCGTCGGCGATCTCCCTGGTCTGCCAGGCGGTCGCCTCCAGCACGGCCCGGGCGATGTGCGCCTTGGTCACGTACCGGGTCAGGCCGGCGATCACCCCGCGCGCGTCGGAGCGCCAGTAGGGGGCGAACAGGCCGGAGAAGGCCGGTACGAAGTAGGCGCCGCCGTTGTCCTCCACCGAGGAGGCCAGCGTCTCGATCTCGGGCGCGCTGCTGATCAGGCCCATCTGGTCGCGCATCCACTGCACCAGCGCGCCGGTGACCGCGATGGAGCCCTCGAGGGCGTAGACCGGCTTGGCGTCGCCGATCCGGTAGCCGACGGTGGTGATCAGGCCGGCGTAGGAGTTCACCGGGGTCTCACCGGTGTTCATCAGCATGAACGTGCCGGTGCCGTACGTGGACTTCGCCTCGCCGACCGCGAAGCAGGTCTGGCCGAACAGCGCGGCCTGCTGGTCGCCGAGCGCGGAGGCCACCGGGACCGCGTCCAGGCCGCCGATGTCGGTGGTGCCGTAGACCTCGGAGGAGGACCTGATCTCCGGCAGGACGGCCATCGGGACGCCGATGGACTCGCAGATCTTCGCGTCCCACTGGAGCGTCTTGAGGTCCATCAGCAGGGTCCTGGAGGCGTTGGTGACGTCGGTGACGTGCTTGCCGCCGTTGACGCCGCCGGTGAGGTTCCAGATCACCCAGGAGTCCATGGTGCCGAAGAGGATGTCGCCGCGCTCGGCGCGCTCCCGCAGCCCGTCGACGTTGTCGAGCAGCCAGCGGACCTTCGGCCCGGCGAAGTACGACGCGAGCGGCAGGCCGGTCTGCCGCCGGAAGCGGTCCTGGCCGACGTTGCGGCCCAGCTCCCGGCACAGCGCGTCGGTGCGGGTGTCCTGCCAGACCAGCGCGTTGTGCACCGGCTGCCCGGTGTTCTTGTCCCACAGCATGGTGGTCTCGCGCTGGTTGGTGATGCCGATGGCCTTGACGTCACTGGGGGTGAAGCCGGCGATGTCCTGGCCGGCCTTGGTGATGGCGCTGGCGACCACCTCCTGGACGTTCGTCCAGATCTCGGACGCGTCGTGCTCGACCCAGCCCGGCTTGGGGAAGATCTGCTCGTGCTCCTTCTGGTCGACCGCGACGATCCGGCCGTCGCGGTCGAAGATGATGCAGCGGCTCGATGTGGTGCCCTGGTCGATCGCGGCGATGAAGGGTCCTGTGCCGTGGCTGCTGGTGGGAGTGTCGGTCATGGTGTGCTCCTCGTCGGGTCTGCGCTCGGTGGTCCGGGTGGCGAAGTGGGTCCCGTACGGCTCTATGTGAACGCGAGCCGGTACAGTCCGCCCGCTATAGCGGCGCCGGCCAGCGGGCCGACCACCGGGATCCATGCGTAGCCCCAGTCGGAGCCGCCCTTGTTCGGCAGCGGCAGCAGGCTGTGCACGATCCGCGGGCCGAGATCCCGGAACGGATTGATCGCGTAGCCGGTGGGTCCTCCGAGTGACAGACCGAGTCCGACGACGATCAGCGCGGTGAGCAGGATGCCCATTCCATTCTCCGCCAGACCGTCGGTCATGCCCTGCGTAAGGATGAAGAGCACCAGGACCGCGGTGGCGATGGCCTCGGTGAGCAGGTTCTGCACCGGGTTGCGGATCTCGGGTCCGGTGGAGAAGACCCCGAGCACCGGGCCGCCGGGCTGGGCCTTGTTGCCGGTCGCGGGGCCGGCGGGGTCGGCCTCCAGGCCCGCGACGACCTCCGGGTCGGTCAGATGGGCCTGGAACTGCCCCAGGTAGGCCACCCAGACCAGAAAGGCGCCGATGAGTGCGCCGATCAGCTGACCGATCAGGTAGTACGGCACCTTCGACCACTCACCGGTCTTGATCGCTATGCCCAGCGTGACCGCGGGGTTGAGATGCCCGCCGGAGTAGCCGTTGGCGATGTAGGCGCCGCCCAGAACGCCGAATCCCCAGCCGAAGGTGATCGCCAGCCAACCGGCGTCCCTGGCCTTGGACCGTTTGAGTGTCACGGCGGCGCAGACACCGCCGCCGAGCAGGATGAGCACGGCGGTACCGAAGATCTCGCCGATGACGATATGGCCGTTGGACACAGCGACTCCCTTGTCACAATCCGTCCGGTGTTCGACATTGTCGATCGCAGGACGAGAGTGTTCTCCCCTTGGGTTGCGCAGGTCAAGAGGGATGTGACCCAGACCTCGGAAGGGTCACCGGAGGCGGGAGGTGCAGAAGGGGTCGGCGGGGCCTGCGGGACTAGAAGCGCCCGGCACCCAGATCGCGGGAGACCGCACGGGCACAGTCGCGGACCGCCGCGACCAGGCGGGACTGGATGCCGTCCGGGTCGCAGACCCGCTCCACCGCACCGGTCACGCCCACCGCGCCCACCGGCATCCGCCGCCGGTCGTAGACGGGCGCGGCCACCGAGGCCACGCCGACCCAGGTCTCCTCCAGGTCCGAGCCCCAGCCGCGGGACCTGGTCAGGTCGAGCACCGACTCGAACTCGGCGGTGCCGGTCACCGTACGGTCGGTCAGCGCCGCCAGCTCACCCTCGGCGACCTCGTTGTGGGCCACCGGGTCGAAGGCCGAGAGCACCTTGCCGAGCGCGGTGCTGTGCAGCGGCTGCATCGCGCCGACCTCCAGCACCTGCCGCCCGTCGTCGGGCCGGAAGACGTGGTGCACGATGAGCACCCCGTGCTGGTGCAGCACGCCCAGATACGCCGCCTCGCCGCTGGACCTGGCCAGGTCGTCGGTCCACACCAGGGCGCGCGCCCGCAGCTCGTGCACGTCCAGGTAGCTGTTGCCCAGCCGCAGCAGCTCCGCGCCCAGCTGGTACTTCCCCGACACCGGCTCCTGCTCGACGAAGCCCTCCTGCTGCAGCGTGCGCAGGATGCCGTGCGCGGTGCCCTTGGCCAGCCCCAGCGAGGAGGCCACGTCCGACAGGCCCAGTCGCCGCTCGCCCCCGGCCAGCAGTCGCAGAACCGCGGCCGCGCGCTCCAGCGACTGGATCGAACCGGGCATCGCATGCACTCCAGGGGGCAGAAATATGGCCGGACTCTCCCCCACTCGCGGGGAAACGGGTGATGGTCGGCATTGTCGACCTTCATCATCGCAGAGATGAGTGTGGCACCACCCGTCCGCCCTTCGGAATGGCTTCGAGGCCGGGTGGCCCTGGCGGCTACTCTGGCCTGGTGCGCCTTCCGCCCTCCGTGGACGGACAACGCATAGCCGACAGCCGTCGCACCCCAGGGAGCAGTTCCATGGCCTCGCCGTCCCCTTCGTCCGCCGCACCTGCCGCCGCGAGCAACGCCCGCGCCGCCGCCCTGCGCCAGGCCCTCGCCACCCGCGTCGTCGTCGCCGACGGCGCCATGGGCACCATGCTCCAGGCGCAGGAACCCACGCTCGACGACTTCCAGCAGCTCGAAGGCTGCAACGAGATCCTCAACGTCACCCGTCCGGACGTCGTCCGGTCGGTCCACGAGGCGTACTTCTCGGCCGGCGTGGACACCGTCGAGACCAACACCTTCGGGGCCAACCACTCCGCGCTGGGCGAGTACGACATCCCCGAGCGGATCCACGAGCTGTCCGAGGCGGGCGCCCGCCTCGCCCGCGAGGTCGCCGACGGCTTCGCCGCCGACGGCCGCCCCCGCTGGGTGCTCGGCTCGATGGGCCCCGGCACCAAGCTGCCGACGCTCGGCCACATCCCGTACGCCGTGCTCCGCGACGGCTACGAGGCGAACGCCGCGGGCCTGATCGCCGGCGGCGCCGACGCGCTGCTGGTGGAGACCACCCAGGACCTGCTCCAGACCAAGGCGGCGGTGATCGCGGCCCACCGCGCGATGCGGTCGGCCGGGGTGAGCCTGCCGCTGATCTGCTCGGTGACCGTGGAGACCACGGGCACCATGCTGCTCGGCTCGGAGATCGGTGCCGCGCTCACCGCGCTGGAGCCGCTCGGCATCGACATGATCGGCCTCAACTGCGCCACCGGCCCCTCCGAGATGAGCGAGCACCTGCGCTATCTCGCCCACCACTCCCGTGTCCCGCTGTCCTGTATGCCCAACGCGGGCCTGCCGGTGCTCACCAAGGACGGCGCCCACTACCCGCTCACGCCCTCCGAACTGGCCGACGCCCACGAGGTGTTCGCCCGCGAGTACGGCCTCTCGCTGGTCGGCGGCTGCTGCGGCACCACGCCGGAGCACCTGCGGCAGCTGGTGGAGCGGGTCGGCGGCCAGGACCTGCACCCGCGCACCGCGCGCCCCGAGCCTGGCGCCGCCTCGCTCTACCAGACCGTCCCCTTCCGGCAGGACACGTCCTACCTGGCGATCGGCGAGCGGACCAACGCCAACGGGTCGAAGAAGTTCCGCGACGCGATGCTCGAAGGCCGCTGGGACGACTGCGTGGAGATGGCCCGCGACCAGATCCGCGAGGGCGCCCACCTGCTCGACCTGTGCGTGGACTACGTCGGCCGGGACGGCGCCGCCGACATGGCCGAGATCGCCGGACGCTTCGCCACCGCCTCCACGCTGCCGATCGTGCTGGACTCCACCGAGGTCCCGGTGCTGCAGGCGGGCCTGGAGAAGCTCGGCGGCCGCGCGGTGCTGAACTCGGTCAACTACGAGGACGGCGACGGCCCCGAGTCCCGGTTCGCCAAGGTGACCGCGCTGGCCCGCGAGCACGGCGCCGCGCTGATCGCGCTCACCATCGACGAGGAGGGCCAGGCCCGTACCGTCGAGAAGAAGGTCGCCATCGCCGAGCGGCTGATCGACGACCTCACCGGCAACCACGGCATCCACGAGTCGGACATCCTCATCGACTGCCTGACCTTCACCATCTGCACCGGCCAGGAGGAGTCCCGGGGCGACGGTGTGGCCACCATCGAGGCGATCCGCGAGCTGAAGCGCCGCCACCCCGAGGTGCAGACCACCCTCGGTCTGTCCAACATCTCCTTCGGCCTCAACCCGGCCGCCCGGGTCGTCCTCAACTCGGTCTTCCTGGACGAGTGCGTGAAGGCCGGCCTGGACTCGGCGATCGTGCACGCCAGCAAGATCCTGCCGATCGCCCGGCTGGACGAGGAGCAGGTCAAGACCGCACTCGACCTGGTCCACGACCGGCGTGCCGAGGGGTACGACCCGCTCCAGCGCCTGATGGAGCTGTTCGAGGGCGTCGACAACAAGTCGCTGAAGGAGGGCCGCGCCGAGGAGCTCCGCGCGCTGCCGCTGGAGGAGCGGTTGCAGCGCCGGATCATCGACGGCGAGAAGAACGGCCTGGAGGCGGACCTGGACGAGGCGCTGACCGGGCGCCCGGCCCTGGAGATCGTCAACGACACGCTACTGGCCGGCATGAAGGTGGTCGGCGAGCTGTTCGGCTCGGGGCAGATGCAGCTGCCGTTCGTGCTCCAGTCCGCCGAGGTCATGAAGATCGCGGTGGCCTACCTGGAACCGCACATGGAGAAGTCGGACGACGAGGGCAAGGGCACCATCGTGCTGGCCACCGTCCGCGGCGACGTCCACGACATCGGCAAGAACCTCGTGGACATCATCCTGTCCAACAACGGCTACACCGTCGTCAACCTCGGCATCAAGCAGCCGGTGTCGGCGATCCTGGAGGCGGCGCAGGAGCACCGGGCCGACGTCATCGGCATGTCGGGGCTGCTGGTGAAGTCCACGGTGATCATGAAGGAGAACCTGGAGGAGCTGAACCAGCGCGGCCTGTCCGCCGACTTCCCGGTGATCCTCGGCGGCGCCGCCCTGACCCGCGCCTACGTGGAGCAGGACCTGCACGAGATCTACGAGGGCGAGGTCCGCTACGCCCGCGACGCGTTCGAGGGCCTGCGGCTGATGGACGCTCTGATCGGCGTCAAGCGCGGCGTGGCCGGCGCGGCGCTGCCGGAGCTGAAGCAGCGCCGGGTGGCCAAGCGCGAGCGGCCCGAGCCGGAGGAGGAGGTCAACCTCGGCCAGGTCCGGTCCGACGTCGCCACCGACAACCCGGTGCCCACCCCGCCGTTCTGGGGCAGCCGGGTCGTCAAGGGCATCCAGCTCGCCGACTATTCCGCCTGGCTGGACGAGGGAGCCCTCTTCAAGGGCCAGTGGGGGCTGAAGCAGGCCCGCTCCACCGGGCCGACGTACGAGGAGCTGGTGGAGTCCGAGGGCCGGCCGCGGCTGCGCGGGCTGCTGACCCGGCTGCAGTCCGAGAGCCTGCTGGAGGCCGCGGTCACCTACGGCTACTTCCCGTGCGTGTCCAAGGGCGACGACCTGGTCGTGCTGCACGAGGACGGCACCGAGCGCACCCGCTTCACCTTCCCCCGGCAGCGCAGGGGGCGGCGGCTGTGCCTGGCGGACTTCTTCCGCTCCGAGGACTCGGGCCAGACCGACGTGGTGGGCTTCCAGGTGGTCACCGTCGGCAGCCGCATCTCGGACGCGGCCGCCGAGCTGTTCGCCGCGGACTCCTACCGGGACTACCTGGAGCTGCACGGCCTGTCGGTGCAGCTCGCCGAGGCGCTGGCCGAGTACTGGCACGCCAGGGTGCGCTCCGAGCTGGGCTACGCGGGCGAGGACCCGGCCGACGTGGAGGACATGTTCGCGCTGAAGTACCGCGGTGCGCGCTTCTCGCTGGGCTACGGGGCCTGCCCCGACCTGGAGGACCGGGCCAAGATCGCCGCGCTGCTGGAGCCGGAGCGGATCGGCGTGAAGCTGTCGGAGGAGTTCCAGCTGCACCCGGAGCAGTCCACCGACGCGATCGTCATCCACCACCCCGAGGCGAAGTACTTCAACGCCCGCTGACCGGGGCGGACGCCCGGTTCACCGGCCTGTCACCGGGCCGTCGCGCGCCCGTCGGGCGTGCCCCTGCGGGGCGACGTAAACTAGACGGTCCGGCAGAGGCCGGTCGCCTTCCCCCACCGGGGAAGCGGCGACCGGCCTTTGTGTCCCCCAGAAAAGGGCACGTCGGCACCACTGCGGCGCCCGGTCAGCACCTCGGCCGAGGAGTGAGCCTATGACCAGCAGCATCCCCGTCGTCGACACCCGTCCGGCGGACGGCCGTGGCCTGCAGGCGGTACTGCTGGACATGGACGGCACCCTGGTGGACACCGAGGGCATCTGGTGGGCGGCGGAGACGGGGGTCTTCGCCGATCTCGGCCATGTCCTCGACGAGGTCCACAAGGAGGTCGTGGTGGGCGGGCCGATGGCCCGCAGCGTCGGCCACCTGATGGAGGTGACCGGCACGACGGCGACGCTGGCGGAGCTGATGGTGGCGATCGACACCCGCTTCGAGGAGCTGATCTCCCGCGGTGCCCCGCTGATGCCCGGCGCCAGGCGGCTGCTGACCGAGCTGGCGGCGCACGGGGTGCCCACGGCCCTGGTGTCCGCCTCGCACCGGCGCACGATCGACGCGATGCTGCACACCCTCGGCGCCGAGAACTTCGCCTTCACCCTCGCGGGTGACGAGATCGCCCGCACCAAGCCGCACCCGGACCCGTATCTGGCCGCCGCGGCCCGGCTCGGCGCGCATCCGGCCGCCTGCGTGGTGGTCGAGGACACGCGCACCGGGGTCGCGTCCGCCGAGGCGGCCGGCTGCCAGGTGGTCGCGGTGCCGTCGCTGGTGCCCATCGAGCCGGCCCCGGGGCGTACCGTCGTCACAACGCTCGACCAGGTGAATGTCCCTTTTCTGCGGTCGCTGGTCGAGCGCTCTGTGAATGTGGATCTTCACTGAGTGTGATCTCTGAATAAAATCTCACTAAGTGGAATCCGGCGGGTGTGATGATTGTCACACGACGGCCCATCGACAGCGGGTGCCCGGACTGGATGAGATTTCACTTACCGCATCTTTACTCGGGCGAAGTGTCCGTTTTGACGTACCGAGGATCGATAGCCCACACGTCCGCATATCGGAGGTGAACGTCCTGTTACCGGTATGTAATGTCCCCTCAATCACTCCGTGTCCCAGTGAGCCATGGCCGTCCCGCTAATGTCCTCGACGGTCGATGCCGACTCAACCGACCGGCATGTGAGCAAGGGGAATCACTGGATGTCACGAAACAAGCGTGTCGTCGCCGCAGCCGCCGTGGCCTTCCTGGCCATCGGCGCCTCCGCGTGCGGCGGCAAGAAGGATAATTCGTCGAGCAATGGCGACAGTGGCGGTGGCGGGGCCAAGGGCGGCGCCGTGATCGTCGGGACCACCGACTCGGTGTCCTCGCTGGACCCCGCGGGCGCGTACGACTACGGCTCGTGGGAGATCGTCGACAGCGTCTACCAGAAGGTGATGCACTTCGAGACCGGCGCCACCACGCCGACCCCGGACGCGGCCAAGAGCTGCAGCTTCACCGACCCCAAGACCTACTCCTGCGACCTGCAGCCCGGTCTGACCTTCTCCAACGGCGACCCGCTGACCGCGACGTCGGTGAAGTTCACCTTCGACCGGATGCTCAAGATCGCCGCCCCGAACGGCCCGTCGAGCCTGCTGGCCAACCTGGACAGCACCACCGTCTCCGGGGCCGGCACGGTTGTCTTCCACATCAAGAACCCCGACTCGACCTTCCCCTCGGTGCTCGCCACCGACGCCGGCGCCATCGTCGACGAGAAGGTCTTCCCGGCCGACAAGCTCCTCGACGGCTCGGGCATCATCGGCTCCGGCCCGTACACGCTGGACAAGTACACGGCCAAGCAGCAGGCCTCGCTGAAGGCGAACTCGAAGTACAAGGGCACCGCCAAGCTGAACAACAGCCAGGTCGTCCTGCAGTACTTCTCCGAGCCCTCCGCGCTCAAGCAGGCCGTCAAGGACGGCACCGTGACCGCGGCCTTCCGCAGCCTGTCGCCCACCGACATCCAGGACCTGAAGAAGACCAGCGGCATCCAGGTCCTCGACGGCACCGGCACCCAGAAGCGCTACATGGTCTTCGACGCCAAGGTGAAGCCGTCCGACCAGAAGGCCGTGCGGCAGGCCGTCGCCCAGGTCATCGACCGGGAAGGCATCGCCAAGGAGGCCTACGACAACACCGTGGCCCCGCTCTACTCGATGGTCGGCAACGGCATCGAGGGCCACACCGAGGCCTTCAAGGACAAGTACGGCGCCCCCGACACCGCCAAGGCCAAGGCGCTGCTCACCGCGGCCGGCATCACCACCCCGGTGCAGCTCGCCTACGCCTGGACGCCCAGCCACTACGGTGCGGAGTCCGCCGACGAGGCCACCACGATCAAGCGGCAGCTGGAGGCCACCGGCCTGTTCAAGGTCACCCTCAGCTCCACCGAGTGGCAGCAGTACCAGAAGGACGAGAAGTCCGACACGTACGCCTCGTACATGATCGGCTGGTTCCCCGACCTGCCCGACCCCGACAACGACGTCGCGCCGTTCCTGACCAAGGAGCCCTTCCTGGGCACCGGCTACGTCAACCCGCAGATCCTCACCCTGCTCAGCAAGGAGCAGGGCACGACCGACAAGGCCGTGCGCGACCAGGCCTTCGCGGACATCCAGAAGATCGTGGCGGAGGACGTCCCGATCATCCCGCTGTGGCAGGGCAAGCAGACCGTCGTGGTCCGCGACGGGGTCACCGGCGCCGACAAGGCCCTCGACCCGACGATGTTCCGGTTCTACGAACTCGGCACCAAGTGACCGACGGCCGGCCCGCGGGGGAGTGATCCCCCGCGGGCCGGCCCCGGCACGCGGCACCTTGCCGCGCACCCCGTCGTCCACGGTCCGGGCCAGACCGGACAGCCACCGGAAAGTCACCGCATGAGCAACACGAGCAAGCAGTCGGGCTCGCTGCGGCGCTACATCCTCACCCGGATCGCGCTCGCCGTGCCCATGGTCCTGATCCTGCTGATCCTGGTCTTCGTCATGATGCGGGTGGCACCGGGAGATCCGATCTCGGCGTCGCAGGGCGGCAAGCTGAACGCGGCCGAACTCGCCGCGAGACGCAAGGCGGCGGGCTTCGACGCCCCGCTCCTCCAGCAGTTCTGGGACTACCTGAAATCGGTGGTCACCTTGAACTTCGGCACCACCTTCTCCGATCGCCGCAGCGTGCGCGAGATCATTATCGAGAACGGCGGCGCCACCCTGACCCTGACCGCCGGGGCACTGGTCTTCGCCACGGTCATCGGCATCCCGGTCGGCCTGCTGGCGGGCCGCTACCGCGACCGCCCGGTCGACGTGGTCAGCCGGCTGGCGAGCACCGTCAGCTACGCGGCCCCGGTGTTCGTCACCGCACCGCTGCTCATGCTCGCCTTCGGCTCGACGTCCGGGCAGGCCTCCCCGCTGATCCAGCTCAACGTGCCCACCCAGACCCACATCCTGATCGTGGACGCGGCTCTGGACGGCGACTGGGACGCGGTCACCGACATCCTCCAGCACCTGCTGCTGCCGTCCGTCGCGCTCGGCCTGCTGATCGTCGGCGTCTTCATCAGGATGATCAGGATCAACCTCATCCAGTCGCTGCAGGGCGACTACATCGAGGCGGCCCGCGCCCGCGGCGTCAGAGAGCGCCACGTCGTCGCCCGGCACGGCTTCCGCAACGCCCTGGTCCCGGTGGTCACCGTGCTCGGGCTGCAGGTCGCCATGCTGCTCGGCGGTGCGGTGCTGACCGAGAAGATCTTCAACTGGCCCGGCATCGGCCGCCAGTTGATCGACTACATCAACCAGCGCGACTATGTCGCCGTCCAGGGCATCGTCACCGTCTTCGCCCTGGTCGTCGTCGTGATCAGCCTGCTGATCGACTTCGTCAACGCGCTGATCGACCCGAGGGTGCGCTACTGATGGCCACGACGACTCTCCCCACCGGGCCGATCGAGCCCACCGTGTCCGCCGCGGCCTCCCGCTTCGGCGGCCTGCGCCGGATCGTCTCGGCGATCCGCGAAGCCCGCGGCGTACCGAAGTTCATGCTGTGGACCGGCGCGGCCATCTCCGCGCTGTTCGTGATCACCGCGGTCTTCGCGCCGCTCATCGCGCCCTACAGCTTCGACACCTACAGGTCCGGCGGCCACAACTTCCCCAAGCAGGGATCGCCCGACGGAACCCACTGGTTCGGCACCACCGTGCAGAGCCTCGACGTGCTCTCCCGCACCATCTACGGCGCCCGCACCGCCCTTGAGGTGATGGTGCTCGCGGTGATCTTCTCGCTGATCCTCGGAGTGCTGCTCGGCCTGCTCGCCGGCTACTTCGGCGGCTGGCTCGACCGCATCCTGGTGCTGGTGATGGACGCGCTGTTCGCGTTCCCCTACCTGCTGCTCGCCATCGTCGCCGGCTTCGTCTTCTCCGGGATCTCCGGCGGCGGCGTGGTCACCGCGGCGCTGTCCATCACGGTGGTCTACATCCCGCAGTACTTCCGGGTCGTCCGCGCCTCCGCGCTGTCCGCCAGGGAGGCCACCTTCGTGGAGGCCGCCAGGGCGATGGGCGCCAAGCCGTCGGTGGTCATCCGCAAGTACCTGTTCGGCAACGTCATCCAGTCGGTGCCGGTCATCACCACCATGAACGCCGCCGACGCCATCGGTACCCTGGCCGGCCTGGGCTTCCTGGGCCTGGGCATCCAGCCCACCGAGGCCGCGGAGTGGGGCTACGACCTCGACCGCGCCATCGACGACGTCAACGCCGGCATGTGGTGGACCTGCCTCTACCCGGGACTGGCCATGGTCATCGCCATCCTCGGCTTCACCCTGCTCGGCGAGGGCCTCAACGACGTCCTCAACCCGACCATGCGGCGGCGCCGCATCAGCAAGGTGCTGCTGCCCGCCCACACCCGGCGCCGTACCGTCACGGCGCCCGCTCTGCCCGACGTTCCCGAAGGTGAGGCCGCCAAGTGACCGAACCCGTCCTGTCCGTCCGCGATCTGCGGGTCTGGTACGGCACTGACCGCGGCCCGGTACGAGCCGTGGACGGCGTCACCTTCGACGTCCGGCCCGGCGAGACCCTCGGCCTGGTCGGCGAGTCCGGCTGCGGCAAGTCCACCCTCGGCCGCGGGGTGCTCGGCCTGACGCCGGCCGCGGCCGCCGTCGACGGCGAGGTCGTGCTGCGCAGCCCCGGCGGCGCCGGACGCAACCTCGTCGGGCTGCCCGCCAAGGAGATCCAGCGCCTCCGCGGCCCCGAACTCGGTCTGATCTTCCAGGAGCCGATGACCCGGCTCAACCCGCTCATGCGGATATCGCAGCACTTCGAGGAGGCGCTGCGCGCCCACGAGAAGGGCCTGTCCAAGCAGGAGATCAGGACCCGCGCGCTGGACGCCCTGCGCGGCATGGGCATCCCGGAGAGCCGCTACCGCAGCTACCCGCACGAGTTCTCCGGCGGCATGCGGCAGCGCATCATGATCGCGCTCGCCCTGGTGCTGCGGCCGGCGTTCATCGTCGCCGACGAGCCCACCACCGCGCTCGACGTGCTGGTCGAGGCGCAGATCATCAAGATCCTCGCCGACCTGCGGAAGAACTTCGACACCTCGCTGGTGCTCATCACCCACAACCTCGGTATCGTCGCCGAGGCATGCGACCGGGTCGCGGTGATGTACGCCGGCCACATCGTCGAACAGGGCGACGCCCGCGAGGTGTTCGCCAACCCGCAGCACCCGTACACCAGGGAACTGCTCCGCTCCACCATCTCGCTGTCCACCACGGGGCTGCACTTCATCCCCGGCAGCCCGCCCGACCTGGTGGAACCGCCGCAGGGCTGCCGCTTCCACCCGCGCTGCCCGGTCGCGATGCGCGGCTGCGCCACGGTGGAGCCGCCCGAGGTGGTCCTGCCGACCGGAGTGGTCAGCGCCTGCTGGCAGCAGGCGATCGAGGTGGAGCCCTCGCTGGTGGACGAGCTGGGACCGGACGGGCGCGAGCCGCTCGCCGCTGTGAAGGAGATCAGCGTTGCTGACGAAGCCTGACATCGAACCGTCCGGCGAGGGAGCCGCCGCCGAGGTCGGCGAGCCGCTGGTCGAGGCCACCGGCCTCGAAGTGCACTTCGGCCTGCGCGGCGGCCTGCTCGGCCGCTTCTCCGGCAAGGCGGCCGGCGCGGTCCGCGCCGTCGACGGCATCGACCTGACCCTGCGCAAGGGCGAGGTCCTCGGCCTGGTCGGCGAGTCCGGCTCGGGCAAGACCACGCTGGGCCGCACCCTGATCGGCCTGACCAAGGCCACCGCGGGCAGCATCAGCTACCGGGGCCAGGACATCACCGAGTTGGGCGAGCGCGGGCTGCGGCCGCTGCGCCGCCGGCTGCAGATGGTCTTCCAGGACCCGCACGCCTCGCTCAACCCGGCGATGGACATCCGCACCGCCGTCGGCCACCCGCTGCGCATCCACAACCTGGTCGCCGACGACCAGGAGTACGAGGCCAGGGTCGTCGACGCGCTGGAGCGGGTCGGCCTGACCCCGCCGGAGCGCTACCTCGGCAAGTTCCCCGGCGACCTGTCCGGCGGCCAGAAGCAGCGTGCCGTGCTGGCCCGGGCGATCATCGCCGAGCCCGAACTGCTGGTCGCCGACGAGCCGATCTCCATGCTGGACATGAGCGTCCGCGCCAAGATCCTGCAGCTCATGCTGGACCTCAAGCGCGACCTGGACCTCACCTACGTCTACGTCACGCACGACCTGGCCAGCGCGAAGTTCTTCTGCGACTCCATCGCGATCATGTACCTCGGCCGCATCGTCGAGTACGGCCCCACCGCGCAGGTCTTCGCCAACCCCCAGCACCCGTACACCGAGGCGCTGCTCGCCGCGATCCCCGAGCCCGACCCGGAGCGCGCGCTGCCCCGCGAACTGCCGCGCGGCGAGATCCCCGACGCCGCCAGGCCGCCGATGGGCTGCGCCTTCCACCCGCGCTGCCCGGTCGCCGTCGCCGCGTGCGGATGGGAGGCCCGCGACCTGCGGACTCTGCTGGAGAACCGCTGGCTCGAACTGGCCCCCGAGGCCGCGGCGCGGGAGAAATCCCTCTTCGCCGACGTCGAGTCGCTGGCCGCCGAGAGCCTGAGCACCGTCGCAATCGCACCCGGCCGAGGCCACACGCCCGAAGATGTGTTGGAATACCTCCGGCATCTGCGCGAGGAAGCATCGGAAGCCGAACCGCGTGAACCCTTCTGGCGCGGCGTGGTGACGATGCATGCCGAAAACGGCCGGGCCGTGGTGGAGTTCGCGCCACCGCGTGACCCGCGCCTCAGCCTGATCCAGGCCACCGGCGTGCAGGTGGCCTGCCATCTGCGTGAACCCGTCGCGAGCACCACCGGTACATGAGCAGGAACAAGAGGAGAACGACGACGATGAACCGCAAGCTTCTGGTGCTGCCCGCCCTGCTGGGCGTGATGACACCCCTGCTCACCGGGTGCGGCGGTTCCGGCGGGGGGAGCGGTGGCGGCAAGGCCATCGTCGTCGGCACCACCGACAGCATCGAGCTGACCAAGGACAACCCGGCGCCGCTCGACCCCGCCACCTCGTACGACAGCGCCACCTGGAACATCTTCTACAACACGTTCCAGATGCTGCTGACCTACCAGCGCGGCAGCACCACCCCGAGCCCGGACGCGGCCAAGGACTGCCACTACACCGACGTCAGCGTGCTGACGTACCAGTGCACGATGCGGGAGGACCAGAAGTTCTCCAACGGCGACCCGCTGACCGCGCAGGACGTGAAGTTCTCCATCGACCGGATGCAGAAGATCAACTGGGCGGCGGGTCCCGCCTCGCTGATATCCGGCGTCAAGTCGGTGGACGCCCCGGACGACAAGACGGTGGTCTTCCACCTCAAGGCGCCCGACGCGACCTTCCCCGCCAAGCTCGCCACCCCGGCCGCGGCGATCGTCGACAAGAAGGTCTACGCCGCGGACAAGCCCTACAACGGCTTCCACCTGATCGGCTCGGGCCCGTACACGCTCAACTCCTTCGTCCAGGGCAAGCAGGGACAGTTCTCCAAGAACTCGAACTACAGCGGCACCCTGAAGGTCAACAACAGCGCCATCGAGCTGAAGCTGTTCGCCGACTCCAACAAGATGGAGTCCGCGCTGCGGTCCGGCGGCATCGACGTGATGGCGCGCACCCTGAGCCCGGACCAGATCGGCCACCTGCTCAGCAGCACCGACCCGAACGTGAAGCTCACCGAGTCGCCCGGCGGCGAGGCGCGCTACCTGTTCCTCAACACCGAGGCGCCGTCGCTGAAGAACGTCGCCGTGCGCAGGGCGATGGCCCAGCTCATCGACCGGCAGGCGATCACCCGCGACGTCTACAAGCGCACCGCGGACCCGCTGTACTCGGTGATCCCGCAGGGCATCACCACCCACACCAACTCGTTCTTCAACAAATACAAGGACCCCTCGGTCCCGCTGGCCAAGGCGGAACTGCGCGACGCGGGCATCACCGACAAGGTCTCGCTGACCATCAACTACCGCCGTGACAACGGTGGCACGATGAACAAGGCCGAGGCCCAGGCGATCGCCGCCCAGCTCAACGCGAGCGGGCTGTTCACCGTCACGACCAAGGACGAGCAGTGGAACACCTTCCTCAAGAAGGCGACCCAGCGCGAGTACGACGTCTTCGCCCTCAGCTGGCTGCCGGACTTCCCGGACCCGGACAACTACATCGCGCCGTTCTTCGACAAGGACAACTTCCTCAACCTGGCCTACGCCAACAAGACGATCGAGAACCAGCTGCTGCCGGCCACCCGCAAGCAGGCCGAGCGCGGGGCGACCACCACGGACTTCACCAAGGTCCAGAACATGATCGCCAACGACGTCCCGATGCTGCCGCTGTGGCAGGGCAAGCAGTACATCGCCGCCCGCAGTGACATCACCGGCGTCGAGTGGGCGCTGAACTCGTCCACCACCACCCAGTTCTGGGAGCTGGGCCGCGGCCACGGCTGACGCCGCCGCCCGCACACACCGCTGCCCGCCGGACACGCGTCCGGCGGGCAGCGGTCGTTCGGCCGGGCTCAGTTCGCGCCGGGGCGCACCAGGCCGCTCTCGTACGCGTAGACCGCGGCCTGCACCCGGTCGCGCAGGCCCAGTTTGGTCAGCACGTGCCCGACGTGGGTCTTGACGGTGGTCTCCGAGACGAACAGCTCGGCGGCGATCTCCGCGTTCGACAGCCCGCGGGCCACCAGCCTGAGCACCTCGACCTCGCGCTCGGTCAGGGTGTGCAGCGGCTGCGGCACCGACTCGTCACCGGACGGCAGCCGGCCCGCGTACTTGTCCAGCAGCCGCCGGGTGATGCTCGGCGCGAGCATCGCCTCGCCCGCGGCCACCACCCTGATCGCCTGCACCAGTTCGGCCGCGGGGGCGTCCTTGAGCAGGAAGCCGCTGGCGCCGGCCCGCAGCGCCTCGATCACGTACTCGTCGAGGTCGAAGGTGGTCAGCACCAGCACCTTGGCCGGCCCCGAGCGGTCGGGGCCGGTGATCTGCCGGGTGGCCTCCACCCCGTCCATCCGGGGCATCCTGATGTCCATCAGCACCACATCGGGCTGCAGCGCCCGCACCTGGTCCAGCGCCTGCTGGCCGTCCCCGGCCTCACCGACCACCATCAGGTCGGGCTCGGCCTCCAGGATCATCCGGAAACCGGTACGCAGCAGGGGCTGATCGTCCACCAGCAGGATGCGGATCGCCACGGGTACTCCTCCGTCTTCGCTAGACCGCATCATTCTCGCCCACCAGCGGCGGCGCACCGGCTATTGCGGGCAGCGGATAGGGCGGGGGAGTCCCACCGAATTCGGGACACAACGCCTGGTGGTCGCACCAGCCGCACAGCGGGGTGCGGCGCGGCTGCCAGTCGCCGGTCTCGGTCGCCGCCCGGATCGCCTCCCACAGGGCGAGCAGCTTGCGCTCCGTACGCAGCAGGTCCGCCTCCGACGGGTCGTACGTCAGCACGTCGCCACTGCCGAGGTAGACCAGCTGCAGCCGCCGCGGCACGACACCGCGCAGCCGCCACAGCACCAGGGCGTAGAAGGACATCTGGAACATCGGCTCGTCGGCATACTCCGGGCGCGGGGCCTTGCCGGTCTTGTAGTCCACCACCCGCAGGTCGCCGGTGGCCGGCGCGACGTCCAGCCGGTCGACGTAACCGCGCAGCGTCAGCCCCGACTCCAGCACCGTCTCCACGTACAGCTCGCGCTCCGCGGGTTCCAGCCGGGTGGGGTCCTCCAGGGTGAACCAGCGGTCCACCAGCGCGCGGGCGCTGTCCAGCCAGGCGGCGAGCGCGGCCGGGTCGGCCGCGTCGAACAGCACGGACAGCTCGGGCCTGGCGGCCAGCAGCCGCTGCCACTCGCCCGGCACCAGGTCCCTGGCCCGTGCGGCGGTCCTGTCGGCCGCCGGGGCGTCGAAGAGCCGCTCCAGCACCGCGTGGACCACGGTGCCGCGCGTCGCGGCCTGGGTCGGCTTCTGCGGCAGCCGGTCGATCACCCGCAGCCGGTACAGCAGCGGGCAGCGCATGAAGTCGGCCGCACGCGACGGCGACAGCGACGTCGGCGGTCGCGGCGGAATGCTCTCGATGCTGGTCCCCATGGGGCACGACCCTACGGCCTGCCACTGACAAGCCGGTGCCCGCCGGGCGTAACGGCGCAATAGCATGGCAACAAGACCTCGATCCGCGCGAGCGGTGCGAGGTCCGTATCCGAACGAGGGGAAGCAGTGAGCGAGAGCGGTCGGCCGCCGTCCAAGAGCGACGCCCCTGGCCAGAACGGCGACTCCGGCAGCTCTGCGCGAGAGCCCGGCGGCGGAATCCTCATGGGCCGCTTCTTCGGCGTGCCCATCTACGTGGCGCCCAGCTGGTTCCTGGTCGCGGCGCTGATCACCTGGGTCTTCGGCGACCAGCTCGACACGGTGCTGCCCGAGCTGGGGCGGGTCCGCTACCTGGTGTCGCTGTTCTTCGCGGTGGCCTTCTACGGGTCCGTGCTGGTCCACGAGCTGGCGCACACGGTGGCGGCGCTGCGGTTCAAGCTCCCCGTGCGGCGTATCCAGCTGCAGTTCTTCGGCGGCGTCTCGGAGATCGAGAAGGAGTCCGACACACCGGGCAGGGAATTCGTGCTGGCCTTCGTCGGGCCGCTGCTCTCGCTGGTGCTCGCCGGGGTGTTCTTCGGCGGCATGCAGCTGGTCGAGTCCGGGACGGTGCCGGGAGTACTGCTCGCCGGGCTGATGATCAGCAACCTGATCGTTGCGATCTTCAACTTCCTGCCCGGCCTGCCGCTGGACGGCGGCCGGATGCTGCGGGCGGTGGTCTGGAAGATCAGCGGCAAGGCGATGACCGGCACGGTGGCGGCGGCCTGGGTGGGCCGCGGGCTCGCGCTTGCGGTGCTCGTCGGCCTGCCGATGCTGTCCTACGCCCGCAGCGGCAGCGACGGCAGCACCGGCTTCGAGTCGCTCACCGACGCGCTGCTCGCGGCGATCCTGGCGGCCATCATCTGGACCGGTGCGGGCAACAGCCTGCGGATGGCCAGGCTGCGCGAGCGGCTGCCCGAACTGCAGGCCCGCACCCTGACCCGCAGGGCCGTGCCGGTCGCCTCCGACACACCCCTGTCCGAGGCGCTGCGCCGAGCCCACGAGGCCGGCGCCAGGGCGCTGGTCGTGGTCGACGGCCGCGGCGCCCCCACGGCCCTGGTGCGCGAGTCCGCGATCGTCACCATCCCCGAGCACCGCCGCCCCTGGGTCGCGGTCAGCGGCCTGGCCCAGGACCTCACCCCCGGCATGCGCGTCTCCGCGGAACTCGCCGGCGAGGCCCTGCTCGACACCCTCAGGGCCACCCCGTCCACCGAGTACCTGGTGATCGAGCCGGGCGGCGAGATCTTCGGCGTCCTGGCCACCTCCGACGTCGAGAAGGCCTTCATCGCCGCGATGTCGCGGTCTTCCTAGGCGGCTCTGTTCGCCTCCGGGGCGCGCAGCGCGGCGCCGGCAGGGGAGTGCCGCCCGCAGGCAGGTCCGGCCCGTACGGCAGGCCCGGCCGCCGAGGCCGGGCTCCACGGTCGGGCGGGGCTTCAAAGCCGGATAGGCTGATCCCCATGTCCGAACCGACCGGTGCCGCCCGCCGACGTGGGCCATTCAGAGTCGGGGACCAGGTCCAGCTCACCGACCCCAAGGGACGCCACTACACCTTCACGCTCGAAGCCGGGAAGCAGTTCCACACCCACAAGGGTGCCTTCCCGCACGACGAGCTGATCGGTGCTCCCGAGGGCAGCGTGGTCCGTACCACGGGAAACGTCGCCTACCTCGCGCTGCGCCCGCTGCTCCCCGACTACGTCCTGTCCATGCCCCGCGGGGCCGCCGTGGTCTACCCCAAGGACGCGGGGCAGATCCTGGCGATGGCCGACATCTTCGCCGGCGCCCGCGTGGTCGAGGCCGGGGTGGGGTCCGGGTCGCTGAGCAGCTTCCTGCTGCGGGCGATCGGCGACCACGGGATGCTGCACAGCTACGAGCGCCGCGCGGACTTCGCCGAGATCGCCACCCAGAACGTGGAGCGCTACTTCGGCGGCCCGCACCCGGCCTGGCAGCTCACCGTCGGCGACCTCCAGGACAACCTGTCGGACACCGACGTGGACCGCGTGATCCTGGACATGCTGGCGCCCTGGGAGTGCCTGGAGCCCGTCGCCAAGGCCCTGGTGCCCGGCGGCATCCTGTGCGCCTACGTGGCCACCACGACGCAGCTGGCGCGTACCGTCGAGGCGATCAGGGAGCACGGCAGCTTCAACGAGCCGGCCGCCTGGGAGACCATGGTCCGCACCTGGCACGTCGAGGGCCTCGCGGTCCGGCCCGACCACCGGATGATCGGCCACACCGGCTTCCTGCTCACCGCCCGCCGGCTCGCCGACGGCGTCGAGCCGCCACTGCGGCGCCGCCGCCCCGCCAAGGGCGCCTACGGCGAGGACTACACGGGACCCGGCAGCGGCAGCGGCGGGGCCGGGGCCGACCGCTAGACCCTGATCGACGCCGAGCAGACCCCGATTCGACCGGGTGGTTTCGGCCAACTTCACCATGCCGCCGCCGGTTTGTCCGTTCCCGACAAACCGGCGGCGGCTTCTTCGCGCCCCGCGGCCGCGGCAGCGCCCGAGCCGGGTCCGGGGCCGCGGTGGCCGCGCGTATCCGCCCCCGGCGTTCCGGCGGGATGTGACGTGTGGCACCATGCTGGCCACCCCCGCCGTTCGACCCCAGGAGCCAGGCGAGTGCAGCCGTCCGCAGGCCAGGACCTTCCGCACACCCGCACCCGCGGTGTCCACTGGATCAGTACGGCCGCCGCACTGGGCGCCGTGGTCGCCGCGGTGGCCCTGGTGCAGCCCGCCGACGCCTCGCAGGACAAGCCGGCCGCCACCGCGACCACCCCTGCGGCCCCGGTCGCGCCCCCCGACCCGGCTGCCGTCACCTACCCGCTGGCCTGCGGGGACGGTGTGAAGACCGACGTGATCAGCAAGGTCTCGGGCGACCTCGACGGCGACGGCCGCCCGGAGACCGCCGTGGTGGTGCGCTGCCACACCGACACCGGCACCCCGCCGAGCGGCGTCTACGTCCTGTCCGCGCCCGCGAAGGCGGGCGGCCCGCCGCGGATAGCGGTGACCCTGGTCAAGCCCGAGGACAACCGGCAGATCAGCCACTTCCGGCTGGAGGGCCGCACGCTCATGGCCACCGTGCTGGGCTTCTCCTCCGACGCCGTCCCGCAGTGCTGCCCCGACCTGAGCCGCGGCTACTCCTGGGAGTGGCGCGACGGCCGCTACGTGGCCCTTCCCGGGCCTGCCGGCACCTCGGTCTGACGCCGGCCGGGCGCCGTCACCGGGCCGTCACTCCGCGTCGGGGCCGTAGACCTCGACGCGGTCCGCCGCCCGCCGCACATGGATGCAGTCGCCGGGGCACTCCTTGGCCGAATCCACCACATCCCGCAGCAAAGCCACCGGTACGGGTACGGTGGCACCAGGGGTCTGCCGGAGTTCGTCGTCCTCACCCTTGACATAGGCGAGGCCGTCGATGTCCAGCTCGAACACCTCCGGTGCGTACTGCACGCAGATGCCGTCGCCGGTGCACAGGTCCTGGTCGATCCAGACCTCAAGCGCTTCGGCCGTCTCGTTGCTCACGGAAACTCATCCCTGCCGTTAGTCGTTCGGGAAGCAACCGCCCTGTCCGGCTGTTGACCGAATCGACGATACAACCGGCGGCTTTCCGGGCGTGCTCGGTGGGTATCTCAGTGGCGGAGGGACGTACGCAAGGGTGAAGATCGGACACACCGCGATCGTCTTTGTGATCTAGGGGTTTCAACCCCCACCAGCCCAGGTAGGGTCTGGAAACGTCCAGCTCCCCTTGGAGGAGGTGAGGACCGTGGCGGCCCACGACGACGACATCAACCGTGGCGGCCGACCCGCTCGTGGTTCGGAAGACCCCATGAGCCAGGTCGCCTTTCTTGAGCAGGAGATCGCCGTCCTGCGACGCAAGCTCGCCGACTCTCCGCGGCACACGAGGATTCTCGAAGAGCGGATCGTCGAGCTGCAGACCAATCTGTCCGGCGTGTCCACGCAGAACGAACGGCTGGCGAGCACCCTTCGCGAGGCCCGCGACCAGATCGTGGCCCTCAAGGAGGAGGTGGACCGGCTCGCGCAGCCACCGGCGGGCTTCGGCGTTTTCCTGCAGTCCAACGACGACGGCACGGCGGACATCTTCACCGGCGGGCGCAAGCTCCGGGTGAACGTGAGCCCGTCGGTCGAGCTCGACGACCTCAGGCGCGGACAGGAGCTGATGCTCAACGAAGCGCTCAACGTGGTCGAGGCGATGGAGTTCGAGCGGGTCGGCGACATCGTCACCCTCAAGGAGATCCTGGAGGACGGCGAGCGCGCCCTGGTGATCGGGCACACCGACGAGGAGCGGGTGGTCCGGCTCGCCGAACCGCTGCTCGACGGCACCCTGCGCACCGGCGACGCCCTGCTGCTCGAACCCCGCTCCGGATACGTCTACGAACGCGTGCCCAAGAGCGAGGTCGAGGAGCTGGTCCTCGAAGAGGTCCCCGACATCGACTACCGCCAGATCGGCGGCCTCGGCAACCAGATCGAGCAGATCCGCGACGCGGTGGAACTGCCCTATCTGCACGCCGACCTGTTCAAGGAGTACGAACTGCGCCCGCCCAAGGGCGTGCTGCTCTACGGCCCGCCCGGGTGCGGCAAGACGCTCATCGCCAAGGCGGTCGCCAACTCGCTGGCCAAGAAGGTCGCCGAGGTCACCGGGCAGCCGCAGGGCAAGAGCTACTTCCTGAACATCAAGGGCCCGGAGCTGCTGAACAAGTACGTCGGCGAGACCGAGCGGCAGATCCGCCTGGTCTTCCAGCGTGCCCGGGAGAAGGCGAGCGAGGGCACTCCGGTCATCGTCTTCTTCGACGAGATGGAATCGCTCTTCCGCACCCGCGGCAGCGGCGTCAGCTCGGACGTGGAGAACACCATCGTCCCGCAGCTGCTCGCCGAGATCGACGGCGTGGAGGGCCTGGAGAACGTCATCGTGATCGGCGCCTCCAACCGCGAGGACATGATCGACCCGGCGATCCTCCGCCCGGGCCGGCTGGACGTGAAGATCAAGATCGAGCGTCCTGACGCCGAGGCGGCCAAGGACATCTTCTCGAAGTACCTGGTCGACACCCTGCCGCTGCACGGCGAGGACCTGGCGGAGCACGGCGGGTCCACGGCGGCCACCGTGGACGCCATGATCCAGTCCGTGGTCGAGCGGATGTACTCCGAGACCGAGGAGAACCGCTTCCTGGAGGTCACCTACGCCAACGGTGACAAGGAGGTCCTGTACTTCAAGGACTTCAACTCGGGCGCGATGATCCAGAACATCGTGGACCGGGCCAAGAAGATGGCGATCAAGGCCTTCCTCGACCACGACCAGCGCGGCATGCGCGTCTCCCACCTGCTCGCGGCCTGCGTGGACGAGTTCAAGGAGAACGAGGACCTGCCGAACACCACCAACCCCGACGACTGGGCGCGGATCTCCGGTAAGAAGGGCGAGCGGATCGTGTTCATCCGCACCCTGGTGACCGGAAAGCAGGGTGCCGACACGGGTCGCTCCATCGACACCGTGGCGAACACCGGACAGTATCTGTAAGCACTACCCTCCGGCTGCGGGTCCCGACAGCGGGTACCCGCAGCCGGTGTGTTTTCCGGCCCGCACGGGCCGGAGCCGGGCAAGGAGGGCCGCATGACCGTACGGCGAGTAATGGGCATCGAGACGGAGTACGGGATCTCCGTCCCCGGCCACCCGAACGCCAATGCCATGCTCACCTCGTCCCAGATCGTCAACGCCTACGCGGCGGCGATGCACCGAGCGCGACGCGCCCGCTGGGACTTCGAGGAGGAGAACCCGCTGCGGGACGCCCGCGGCTTCGATCTCGCACGGGACTCGGCGGACTCCACCCAGCTCACCGACGAGGACATCGGCCTGGCCAACGTGATCCTCACCAACGGTGCCCGGCTCTACGTGGACCACGCGCACCCCGAGTACTCGTCGCCCGAGATCACCAACCCGCGGGACGCGGTGCTGTGGGACAAGGCCGGCGAGCGGATCATGGCCGAGGCCGCGCTGCGCGCCGCCCAGCTCCCCGGTGCCCAGCCGATCCACCTGTACAAGAACAACACCGACAACAAGGGCGCCTCCTACGGCACCCACGAGAACTACCTGATGAAGCGCGAGACGCCGTTCTCCGACATCGTCAGGCACCTCACGCCGTTCTTCGTCTCCCGGCAGGTGGTGACCGGCGCGGGCCGGGTCGGCATCGGCCAGGACGGCCGCGAGCACGGCTTCCAGCTGAGCCAGCGCGCGGACTACTTCGAGGTCGAGGTCGGCCTGGAGACGACGCTCAAGCGCCCCATCATCAACACCCGCGACGAACCGCACTCCGACGCGGAGAAGTACCGCCGGCTGCACGTGATCATCGGCGACGCCAACCTCTCGGAGATCTCCACCTACCTCAAGCTCGGCACCACCGCCCTGGTGCTGTCGATGATCGAGGACGGCTTCATCAAGGTGGACCTGGCCGTGGACCAGCCGGTCCGCACCCTGCACGACGTCTCGCACGACCCCGGTCTGCAACGGCTGATCACCCTGCGCAACGGCCGCACGCTGACCGCCGTGCAGCTCCAGATGGAGTACTACGAGCTGGCCCGCAAGTACACCGAGGAGCGCTACGGCTCGGACGCCGACCCGCAGACCAAGGACGTGCTGGCCCGCTGGGAGGACGTGCTCAACCGGCTGGAGAGCAATCCGATGAGCCTGTCGGGCGAGCTGGACTGGGTCGCGAAGCTGGAGGTCCTGGAGGGATACCGGCGCCGCGACAACCTGGGCTGGGACGCGGCCCGGCTGCAGCTGGTGGACCTGCAGTACGCCGACGTGCGCCCCGACAAGGGCCTCTACAACCGCCTGGTGGCCCGCGGCCGCATCAAGCGGCTGCTGGACGAGCAGGAGACCGTCAGGGCCGCCACCAAGCCCCCTGAGGACACCAGGGCGTACTTCCGCGGCCGCTGTCTCGAACAGTACGCGGACGACGTCGCCGCCGCCTCCTGGGACTCGGTCATCTTCGACCTGCCCGGCCGTGACTCACTGCAACGGGTGCCCACCCTGGAACCGCTGCGCGGCACCCGCAACCACGTGAAAGAACTGCTGGACCGCTGCCGCACGGCCGAAGACCTGGTTCGCATCCTCTCCGGCGGCTGAAACGGGCCAGAACCGGGAATCAACGGGGTAGCACTCGGACGTTGACGTATTCGAGAGCCGGGGACGGGCCCTGCTTGTAGGGTCTGATCTTGTAGGACATGCAACCGAGCGGGGTGAGGGACATGGCAACCAAGGACACCGACGGCGGACAGCAGAAGGCAACGCGTTCCACGGACGAGGTCGAGGAGGTCCAGCAGGACGCCCAGGCCGCCGACGACCTCAAGGAACGCCACGAGAAGCTCTCGGACGACGTGGACTCCGTCCTCGACGAGATCGACGACGTCCTGGAGGAGAACGCCGAGGACTTCGTCAGGTCCTTCGTCCAGAAGGGCGGGCAGTAGCCGCTCTCACCCCGCCCCGCGGCCGGTATCCGGTCCGCGGGGCGGATGGATTTCCGGACCGGCGGGTAGGGTCCGTACCGACCTCAAGATCGTGTGGAAGGAATCGCGTGGAAGCCAACTCTCGCAGCACCGGGCGTCTGCCGGCCGCCTTCCTGACGCCCGGCTCGTCGTCGTTCCTCGACTTCCTCGGCGTGCACTCGCCCGAGCTGCTGCCGGGCAACCGGACCCTGCCGCCGCTCAAGGGCGCGGTCGAGCTGCCGCACGGCACCACGATCGTGTCCGCGACCTTCGACGGCGGCGTCATCCTGGCCGGCGACCGACGCGCCACGATGGGCAACGTCATCGCACAGCGCGACATGGAAAAGGTCTTCCCCGCCGACGAGTACTCGGCGGTCGGCATCGCGGGCACCGCGGGCCTTGCCGTCGAGATGGTCAAGCTCTTCCAGCTGGAGCTGGAGCACTACGAGAAGATCGAGGGCGCCACCCTGTCCCTGGAGGGCAAGGCCAACCGGCTGTCCACGATGATCAGGGGCAACCTGAGCATGGCCCTGCAGGGCCTGGCCGTCGTCCCGGTCTTCGCCGGCTACGACACCGACCGCGGAAGGGGACGGATCTTCTCCTACGACGTCACCGGCGGCCGCAGCGAGGAGACCGGCTTCGCCGCCACCGGCTCCGGCTCGGTCTACGCCCGCGGCGCCCTCAAGAAGCTCTACCGCAAGGACCTGACGGAGCGCGAGATGACCACCGCGGTCATCCAGGCCCTCTACGACGCGGCCGACGAGGACTCCGCCACCGGCGGTCCCGACATCGCCCGCCGGGTCTTCCCGCTCATCACCGTGATGACCGAGGAGGGCTACCGCCGGCTGCCGGACGCCGACGTGGCCGCGCTCGCCCGCGAGGTGATCGACGCCCGGCTCGAACGTCCCGACGGGCCGCAGGCCCAGGTGCTGTGACCGCAGGTCAGCCGACCCCCCTCCGCACTGTCCCAGCGCCGACTGCAGAAAGGCACGGTTAGCCGGTGTCCACGCCCTTTTATGTCTCACCCCAGCAGGCCATGGCGGACCGCGCCGAATACGCCCGCAAGGGCATCGCGCGTGGCCGCAGCGTCGTCGTGCTGCAGTACACCGACGGCATCGTCTTCGTCGCCGAGAACCCGTCCCGCGCGCTGCACAAGGTCAGCGAGATCTACGACCGGATCGCCTTCGCGGCGGTCGGCAAGTACAACGAGTTCGAGAACCTGCGGATCGGCGGGGTGCGCTACGCCGACCTGCGCGGATACACCTACGACCGGGACGATGTGACGGCCCGTGGGCTCGCCAACGTCTACGCCCAGACGCTCGGCACGATCTTCTCCAGCGTCGGCGAGAAGCCGTACGAGGTGGAGCTGATCGTCGCGGAGGTGGGCGCCGCGCCCGAGGACGACCAGATCTACCGGCTGCCGCACGACGGCTCCATCGTCGACGAGCACGGGGCGGTCGCGGTCGGCGGCAACTCCGACCAGATCGGCAGCTACCTCGACCAGCGGCACCGCGACGGGATGACGCTCGCGGAGGCGCTGGCGCTGGCGGTGGAGTCGCTCAGCCGGGACACCAACGGCAGCGACCGCCAGCTGACGGCGGAGCAGCTGGAGGTCGCGGTCCTGGACCGGACGCGGCCGCAGGCCAGGAAGTTCAAGCGCATCCTCGGGCGCCAGCTCACCCGCCTCCTGGAGGCGGAGAGCGCCGCCACCACCACGACGGACGACCCCTCCGACGAGGAGTAGTTCCCCGGGCGCCCCTGAAAACGGTCCCCCTCTCGCGCAGAGGGCACGCCATCAGGGGCGCGGGAACTGCGCGACAGGCCACGGCGCAGCCGCAGGCAAGCGGCGCCGCGCCGAGCGGCACCTCCTCACGTGCGCGACGCAGTCGAGGCGCGGGGGAGGAGCGTGAGGGGGAGCTCGACCGGGGGTGCGGGGCGGCCCGCGAGGAGGGCCAGCAGGGCCGACATACCGTGCTCGCCGATGGATTCCGCGGGCAGCCGGACCGTCGTGAGCTCGGGATCGAGCGCCGTCGCCAGTGCGAGGTCGTCGAAGCCCGACACGGACACGTCGTCCGGCACCCGCAGGCCCAGCGCCCGAGCGGCCTTGCAGGCGCCCGCCGCGAGGATGTCGTCGTCGCACAGCAGCGCGGTGGGCCGCGGCCCCGGCGCGCTCAGGGCGCGCACCGCCGCGTCCCTGGCCGCGGCCACGTTCAGCGCGGACGTCTGCCGCGCGGCCGCCGGCACCCCGGCGGCGGCCAGTTCGGCCGTCACGGCCTCGGTGCGGACCCGGAAGGTCCAGGTGTCCACGTCCGCCGCGATGTGCGCGATCCGCCGGTGGCCGAGGTCCAGCAGGTGCCGGGTGACCTGGCGCATGCCGTCCGCGACGGCGAGGTTGACCGTCGGCGGGCCGCCGGGGATGTCAGGGTCGCTGTCCAGCATCACCAGCGGCAGCCCGCCGTCGCCGATGCCGGCCAGCGCGTCCGCGGCCATGGACGAGGCGATGACCCCGTCGATCGCGGCCCTGGCCGAGCCGAACGGGTCGCGGGCCGGGCCGATGCCGGCGGGGGAGGGGTAGAGCACGACCCCGAAGCCGTGCTCGTCGGCCACCTTGGCGGCGCCGGCGTAGACCCGCGCGAAGTACTCGTGGGTGAGCGCGGGGACGACGAGCAGCGCCGTCCTGGTCGCCCCGAGCCGCAGGCTCCGCGCCGCGAGGTTCGGCCGGTACCCCAGCTCCCCGGCCGCGGCCCGCACCGCCCGCACGGTCCGCTCCGAGACCCGCCCGCGCCACTTCTCCCCGAGTACCAGCGACACCGTCGCCTGCGACACCCCGGCGACCCGCGCCACGTCCCGCGACGTCGGCCGCGCCCCCGCGGCGGGACGCCGCCCGCCGGACGGCGGGCCGCCGTGCGCC
>NZ_CAJSLV010000077.1 GCF_907177275.1 Actinacidiphila cocklensis | reverse complement strand
TCCGAACCCGGAAGCTAAGCCTTTCAGCGCCGATGGTACTGCAGGGGGGACCCTGTGGGAGAGTAGGACGCCGCCGAACAATTATTAGAAGAAGCCCCGCCCCGAGATTTTCTCGGGGCGGGGCTTCTTTGCGTTTCCGTTCCGGACCCGGACTCTCAGAGCTCGTCACACGATCTTGTAACAGCGTCCTTCAAGGTTGGAGGGCGCCTTTGCGGGAGAGGACGGGGGGTCCTGGCGGTTGGGGTTGCTGTCGTATCCCTTGTCGCCAAGCAGGGTGTCGGGGCGTCTGAGCGGTCTTCCTGCGCGGCCGGCTGCGGGTGAGATGCCGTTGCCATCGCAGATCAGGTGGTGTTTGCTGCCCCGTTTTGCCTCGATCGATCGGCGACCGGCCAGTCGCTTCGCCCCTTTTTTCGCCTTCACGTGGGAGGCGTCCATACAGGCACGAGTCCAGTCGATGCGTCTAGCCGCGTTCAACTTGGCCAGCAGCATCCGATGCGCGATTCGAAACACCGGCTTCGTGCCACCGGCCGAGCCGTCGCCAGCAGGTCTGCCCCGAGCCGAAGCGCAGCTCCAGCGGAAGTTGCTGCCAGGTGATGCCGGTGCAGAGCACGAACAGGATGTCCTGCAGACACAGCCGATCGTCCACAGGCCGCGGTCCCGGCGACCTCTCCGGCCACTGCGGCAGCAGCGGCTCGACCAACGCCCACAACGCATCGTCCACGATCCACGGCCTGTTGCTCACGCACATACAAACGGCGAATGATCACACCGGGTGCACCCACCAGCCAGGATTCACAAGATCGTGTTACGGGCTCTCAGCGCTCGGCGCCCACCGTGGCGGGAGCCTCGTATCCGGGGACCTTTGCCGCGCGGCCGAGGTCGACGTCGAGGGCCTCGCGGCGGATGCGCTGGTCGACGTACAGGAGAGAGACCGCGCCCGCGCTGATCGGCAGGGTCAGAGTCGAGCTGATCACGCCGCCGATGGCGAGGATGATGATCGTGGTCCAGCTGCTGTCGGTGCTCGCGGAGAAGAGGCTGCTCCCGCTGTCACCGCCGACCGCGTCGGCGATCAGCGCGAAAGGCACCTGGATGACGAGCGACGCGACAGCCGCGATGAGCAGCATGAGCAGCTGCACGCCCAGGACGCGCCACCACGAGCCGTTGACGAGCTTCATCGAGCGCTTCAGCGCTGCCTGAAGGCCCTGCTTTTCGAGCATGAGGGCCGGGGCGGTGAGGCTCCACAGATTCCACTGCCAGATCGAGACGACGACTCCGCAGATCAGGCCGAGTGAGGCGAGTGACGCGCCACCGCTCTCACCGCCTGCCAGCGCGATCAGCAGACCGGGGGCTGCGGGCACCGCGATGATCGCGCACAGCCCGAGCGGCAGCAGCAGCGCGAGGCCGATGAGCTGTCCCAGCCGGGGGCGGACGTCCTGCCAGACGGACCGGACGGTGGTGGGCCGGCCGAGGACGGCACGGCTGATGACGACGGTCAGCAGGCCGGCCGTGAGGATCACGCCGATCATGCTCGTGAGGATGACCAGGACCGACGCCCCGACCGAGCCGCTGAGCGCGTGCAGGATGTCGTGGACGCTCGGGTCGGATTCGCGGTTCAGGTCATCAATTCGTGTGTCATCAATGAGGAGGCCGCTGATCAGCGCGTTGACGCTCTCGGTCAGCAGGCCGACGACGAAGGCCAGCAGCATCGCGGCCCGCCAGTGCAGCCGAAGGGTGGACACGGCGCCCTGGAGGATCTCTCCCGCGTCCAGCGGACGCAGCGGGATCACGCCGGGCTGCGGCGCGGCCGGCTTGGTGGCGTACGGCGGCTGTGCGGCCCCGTAACCGGCCGCCGTCGGACCCCAGCGCGGGCCGCCGTGCTGCGGCGACGCGGGGGGTGCCGGCGGAGCCCACTGCTGCCCCCAGCCGCCGCTGTGTCCCGTGGCCGGGGGCGTCGGCGCGGGTGCCTCGGTCGGCACGGTCCCGGCGGACGGAGAGCGGTCGTCGGACGGGGCGGGAGCGGGCGGCGTGGGCGCGTCGTCGCCCTCGGGGGCCGGGGCGGGCGCGTCAGAGGGCTCGGAGGGCCTTGCGGCGGCCTGCGGACCGACGCCCGACGGAGTGTGCTGCCACGGGCCGGGCGGGGGCTGGCGCTGCGACCAGACGCCGCTCACCGGCGGGACCGGCGGAGCGTCGTCCTGCGCGGCAGGCGCACTGTGCCCGCTGTCTGTGGCGCCGTCCTCGTCCGCGGGGGCCGTGGAGGCGTTTGAGGGGGTGTCTTGGGGGCTGTCGCCGCCGTCCGGCTCCTGCGAGTCGGAGGATCCGGGCGAGGCCCAGCCCGGAGTGTTGGTCATCGGAGGCTGCCCTTTCGTATGTCCTGTCGGTACTGGTCGCCATCGTGCCACGGGCTGCCGCAGGTCGGGCCTGGCAGGGCAGACTGGACGGATGGGTGATCACCTCGCGAAATCCGGTAATGGAACGGTTCCTGCGCTGCGCTGGGAGGAGCCGCCGGACGGTCCCGTCCTGGTGCTGCTCGACCAGACGCGGCTGCCGCAGGAGGAGGTGGAGCTGGTCTGCACCGACGTACCGGTGCTCGTCCAGGCGATACGTTCCCTGGCCGTCCGCGGTGCGCCCCTGCTCGGACTGGCCGGGGCGTACGGGATCGCGCTGGCGGCGGCTCGGGGTTACGACGTGGAAGACGCGGCGGGTGTGCTGGCGCACGCTCGGCCGACGGCGGTGAACCTCGAGTACGGCGTAGGGCGGGCTCTGGCGGCGTTCCGCGCGGCAGGTCCCGGTCAGGGGGCGGCGGCCGCGCTTGCCGAGGCGCGGCGGCTGCACGCCGAGGACGCCGCGGCCAGTACGGCGATGGCGGCGCACGGCATGCAGCTGCTGGCGGAGCTGGCGCCCGGCGGCGGGTATCGGATGCTGACGCACTGCAACACCGGTGCGCTGGTGTCGGGCGGTGAGGGGACCGCGCTGGGTGTGGCCATGGCCGCGCACCGGGCCGGGGAGCTGCGGCGGCTGTGGGTGGACGAGACCCGCCCGCTACTGCAGGGCGCGCGGTTGACGGCGTGGGAAGCCGCACGGGCGGGGATGCCGTACACGCTGCTCGCCGACAACGCCGCCGGGTCGCTGTTCACCGCGGGCGAGGTGGACGCGGTGCTGATCGGGGCGGACCGGATCGCGGCCGACGGGTCGACGGCGAACAAGGTGGGCAGCTATCCGCTGGCGGTGCTCGCCCGCTACCACCGGGTGCCGTTCATCGTTGTCGCGCCGACGACGACGGTCGATCTGGCCACGGTGAACGGCGCGGCGATCGAGGTGGAGCAGCGGCCGGGGAGCGAGGTGACGGATCTGGCGCCGTCACCGCTCGGCACGCAGGCCTATAATCCGGCATTCGATGTCACACCGCCGGAGCTGATCACTGCGATCGTCACGGAGAACGGTGTGGTGTCACCCGTGACTGCCGAGAGCCTTGCGGCGGTGTGTGCACAGCAGGACACTCGGTGACGCTCCGTGGAGCGCCGGGTGCGGACTGGTCCACAAGTTATCCACAGGCTGCAACTGGGGGGCAGCGCAACCGCGTACAACCAGGGACAATAGTCGCATAACGTGACCTTGATCACGAAAGGTCACCGGTATCGATATGCAAATGGGATGATGGTCGGTATGAAGGGACGTGTCCTGGTCGTCGACGACGACAACGCGCTGTCAGAGATGCTTGGCATCGTGCTGCGCGGAGAAGGTTTCGAGCCGTCGTTCTGCGCCGACGGTGACAAGGCGCTTGCCGCTTTTCGGGAGGCGAAGCCGGACCTGGTACTGCTCGATCTGATGCTGCCCGGGCGGGACGGTATCGACGTCTGCCGGCAGATCAGGGCGGAATCAGGCGTGCCGATCGTGATGCTCACAGCCAAGAGCGACACCGTGGACGTGGTCGTCGGCCTGGAGTCGGGCGCGGACGATTACGTCATCAAGCCGTTCAAGCCCAAGGAACTGGTGGCGCGGGTGCGGGCGCGGCTGCGCCGGGCCGAGGAGCCCACGCCGGAGCAGCTGACCATAGGCGATCTGGTGATCGACGTGGCCGGCCACTCGGTGAAGCGCGACGGTCAGCCGATCGCGCTCACGCCGCTGGAGTTCGACCTGCTGGTCGCGCTCGCCCGTAAGCCGTGGCAGGTCTTCACCCGTGAGGTGCTGCTGGAGCAGGTGTGGGGCTACCGGCACGCCGCGGACACCCGGCTGGTGAACGTGCATGTGCAGCGCCTGCGCTCCAAGGTCGAGCAGGACCCCGAGCGCCCGGAGATCGTCGTGACCGTCCGCGGTGTCGGTTACAAGGCGGGACCGGGCTGAGATGAGCGCGTCGTACGAGCGTGAGCGGCTGGAGAGCCGGCTTGCGGACCCGATGCGCGGTCTGCTGCCGGTGATCCGCTCGTGCGTGCGCTGGGCACGGCGTCCGCTGCAGCCGGCATCCCGGCTGTGGCGGCGCAATCTCCAGCTGCGAGTGGTGGCCTTCACCCTGCTGATGTCCGCCGGTGTGGTGCTGCTGCTCGGTTTCGTCGTCATCGGGCAGGTGAAGAACGGCCTGCTCGACGCGAAGGAGAAGGCCGCGGAGAACCAGGCCACCGGCGGCTTCTCCATCGCGTCGAGCATGGCGACCCAGGGCAGCCAGGCTCAGGACGGCCCGGCTTCCGGTTCCGCGCCCGCGCCGGTGGACTCGGGGGCCTGGCTCAACGACCTGGCGGCCCAGTTCCAGAGCGGCGGCAAGGGCGTGTACTACATCGCCACGCTCAGCCCGGGCGCGGACGCCGGCGCGGGTCCCGGCGAGGGCAGCACCAACGCCCGGGGAGCGCGCGGTACGAACCACGTGGACCCTAGCGCCACCATTCCCAAGTCGCTCAGTGACGCCGTCGAGACGCACGTAGGCGCGCTCAAGCAGTACACAGTGCTCAGGTTGACCGACGGCAGCCCCCCGCGGCCCGCCCTCGCGGTCGGCAAACGCCTCACCGACCCCAATGGCAACGCTTACCAGCTGTACTACCTGTTCCCCTTCGACCAGGAGGAGAAGACCCTCGGCCTGGTCAAGGGGACCTTGGCGACAGCCGGCATCTTCGTGGTGGTGCTGCTCGGCGCCATCGCGTGGCTGGTGACTCGCCAGGTGGTAACGCCGGTGCGGATGGCCGCCGGGATCGCCGAACGGCTCGCGGCGGGCCGGCTGCAGGAACGTATGCAGGTCACCGGTGAGGACGACATCGCACGGCTCGGTGAGTCCTTCAACAAGATGGCGCAGAATCTGCAGGTCAAGATCCAGCAGATGGAGGACCTGTCGAGGATGCAGCGCCGCTTCGTCTCCGACGTGTCGCACGAGCTGCGGACCCCGCTGACGACGGTGCGGATGGCCGCGGACGTCATCCATGACGGACGCGGTGACTTCGATCCGGTGACGGCGCGTTCCGCGGAACTGCTGCAGAACCAGCTGGACCGCTTCGAGTCGCTGCTCTCCGACCTGCTGGAGATCAGCAGGTTCGACGCGGGCGCGGCCGAGCTGTCGGCGGAGCCGATAGACCTGCGCGACGTCGTACGGCACGTGGTCGACGCCGCGGAGCCGCTGGCCGAGCGCAAGGGCAGCCGGGTGGTGATACGCGGCGACGCCCTGCCGGTCATCGCCGAGGCCGACCCGCGCAGGGTCGAGCGGGTGCTGCGCAACCTGGTGGTCAACGCGATCGAGCACGGTGAGGGCCGGGACGTGGTCGTGCGGCTGGCGACGGCCGACGGCGCCGTCGCGGTCGCGGTCCGGGACTACGGTGTCGGGCTCAAGCCGGGTGAGGCGACCCGGGTGTTCAATAGGTTCTGGCGGGCAGATCCGGCCCGGGCGCGCACCACGGGCGGTACAGGCCTCGGGCTGTCGATCGCGGTGGAGGACGCGCGGCTGCACGGCGGCTGGCTCCAGGCATGGGGCGAGCCCGGTGGCGGTTCCCAGTTCCGCATGACACTGCCGCGCACCGCTGGTGACAGCCTGCGCGGGTCGCCGATCGCGCTGGAGCCCGACGACTCCCGCCGCAACCGCGCTCTGCTCACCTCGGGACGTCCGGCCGCGACGGCACCGACCGTGCCCGTACCGCGGGCCGGGGCGGCGAGCGACGCCGTCACCACGATGGGCAACGGGCACGGGCAGGACGGCGGGCGGCCGCCCCGTATACCGCCGATGCCCAGCGTCGCCCCGGCACGCTGGGCGAAGGCCGATCCGGCGGCGCTGCCGGGCAACGGGGCGCGAGTGGTGGAGCGCAGGGAAGCGGCTCGGGAGGACGACGTCTGATGCGGGTGATGGGGGGCCGGGCGCTGCGGGTGCTCAGGGGCGGTGCGCTTCCGCTGGGGGCTGTGCTGGTGCTGGCCGGATGCGCGTCCATGCCGAGCAGCGGCGAGGTCCGCAAGGTCGACAAGGGGCAGCTGGCGGACGCCGACGCGCAGGTGCGGGTGTTCGGTATCCCGCCGCACGTCGGCGAGACACCCGCCGAGATCGTCAGCGGCTTCCTCGAGGCCACCACCAGTGGCGAACCCGACTTCGCGACCGCCAAGAAGTACCTGACCAAATCCCTCCAGGAGCAGTGGGACCCCCTGGCCGGGATCACCGTGCTGAACAACGGCCCGCAGAGCCCCGACAGCACGGACGTCGGCACCGGGTCCAAGGCGGTTGCCACGATCGCGGTGTCGGGGGCCAAGGCCGCGCTGGTGGACGCCAAGCACGCCTACCAGCCCGACGACGGCCCGTTCCGCACCACCGTCCACCTGGTCAAGGAGGGCAAGGAGTGGCGGATCAGCAAGCTGGACGACGGCCTGATCCTCTCCAAGTCGGACTTCCAGCGGATCTACTACCCCGTGAACATGTACTACTTCGCCGAACTGGGCTCTGACGCGCAGCGGTCAGGCACTCGGCAGCAGGCACTGGTCGCCGATCCGGTGTGGCTGCGCAAGCAGCAGCCCGATCCGCTGGCCGCCACGGTGTCCGCGCTGCTCGGCGGTCCCACGGACTGGCTTGCCCCTGCCGTGGCCCCGGCGGCACCCGCCGGTGTCCGGACGTACGGCAAGGGGCCGGGCCAGGGCGTCACGTGGGACGACCCCCAGCACCTCAAGGTGCGGCTGAACAGGGCGGCCGACGGGTTGGGGCACGACCAGTGCGTGCGGCTGGCGTCGCAGCTCTTCGCCACCGTGCAGGACCAGCTGACGGGGAAACTGGCGTCCGTGGAGGTGCAGCGCGACGACGGCGCCACGATCTGCACGCTGCCCAGCAGCCAGGTGTTCGCTCCGACTGCTCTGATCGGGTCCGCGACCGGGCGGTACTTCATCGGGTCCGAGCAGCACCAGCTGTACGAGCTGTCGGGGGACGGCACCGCGGCTCCGGTGCCCGGGCCGTTCGGCGCGGCGAAGGCGGACCTGGCGTCGGTCGCGGTGCGGCGCGACGGGGCGATGGCTGCCGGGGTCAAGACCGACGGGCGCCACCTGGTGGTCGGCTCGCTGGCGGACGGCGCGACCCTCCAGCCGTCGCAGCTGACCAGTTCCGCGCAGAACCCGAAGAACGGGCTGAGCGCGCCGAGCTGGGACGGCTTCGGCGACTTGTGGGTGGCCGACCGCAACCCGGCGGCCTCCCGGCTGTACGTGCTGCGGAACGGCATCGGGGCGGCTGCCCAGGTGGACGTGCCGGAGCTGGACGGGCGGGTCGAGTCACTGCGGGTCGCCTCCGACGGGGTGCGGATCGCCCTGGTGGTGGACGAGGACGGAGTCAAGACGCTGAAGCTCGGCCGGATCGAGCGAGGTGGCTCGTTCGAGAAGCCGCAGTTCAGCGTGGCGGACCTGCGCGACCTCACGCCGGCGGGGGAGACCGTCGGCTCGGTGTCCTGGGCGGGCGGCAGCAAGCTGGTGTTGCTGGGCAGCGAGGTCGGCGGTGGCGGGCAGCAGATCCAGTACGTGAGCACCGACGGTTCCCCCGCGGCGCTCGCGTTGGAGAGCATCGGCGAGGCGGTGGCGGTGGCGGCCTCTGAGGACATGAGCAGGCCGCTGCTGGCTTCCTACAACGGCAGCGTCTACTGGCTGCCCGACGACTCGAACTGGAAGCAGGTCCGCCCGAAGGGCGGCAGCCCGGTCTACCCCGGCTGACCGCGGGGCGGCCGGGCGGCCGGGTGGCCGGGCTGATGACCGCCCGGTCACCGGGTTGGCGGGCCGCTGACCAGCGGGTCCGGCGGGCTTGTCAGGTGCCTGATCCGAGTTGTCCACAGCCCCCGAACGAGTGACTGGCAGCCGGTGGACCGCAGCGGTCACAGTGGAGGAATGCAGGGCTGGTGGCGGGAGATCGCCGGGCTGGTGCTGCCGGTGGACTGCGCGGGCTGCGGGCGTCCGCGTACGGAGTTGTGCGAGCGGTGCCGAGGGCTGCTGGGCGGGGCGTCCTCGGTGCGGAGGGTGCGTCCGGCAGCGGAGCCGGCGGGGCTGCCACCGGTCTACGCGGCGGGGCGGTACGGCGACGAGGTGCGGGCCGTGCTCTTGGCGCACAAGGAAAGGGGTGCGCTGGGCCTGGCCCGGCCGCTGGGAAGCGCCCTTGCCGCGGCTGTACGGCCGCTGGGCGTCGCGGGGACGGTGCTGCTGGTACCAGTGCCCTCCGCACGGCGGGCAGTGGCGAGACGGGGCCATGACGCGACGGCACGGATGGCCCGTGCCGCGGCAGCGGTACTGCGCCGGCAGGGGACACCGGCCAGGGCGGTGACTTTACTGCGGCAGCGGCGGGTGGTCGCCGACCAGGCCGGGCTGGACGCGGCCGGGCGGCTGGAGAACCTGTCCGGTGCGGTCGAGGCGGTCGGCGGCTCCGCGGCGCTGCTGGCGGCGGCACCGGTCGTCCTGGTGGACGATCTGATGACGACCGGGACATCACTGAGCGTGGCGGCGCGAGCCGTCACCGTAGCAGGAGGGAGGGTGGTAGGAGCGGCGGTGGTGGCTGGGCCGGATGGCCCCGAAACCCACTCCGGTGCCTATCGCCGCAGGTGACAACGGACGGGATTCATCCGAACGGAGGTCGCGCGGCGCTGGGGATGCCGACTTCCGCACTCCGGGACTATGTTCGGGGGAGAGGGAAGCGAACACCGTGGGGTGTTGATCTTCCCAGTGGGGCAGGAGGAGGTGAAAGCCGCGGCTTCGCGGTTCCCGGTGAGCCCGGGGGGCGGAGCGGCAGCCAACGCAGCGCCGGACGGGACTGGCACCCGGGCCGGCCTCAGCAAAAGGGATCGCGGCGGTCACCCGGCGCGATCCGGGAACGGAGTTCTGCGTGGACATCGTCGTCAAGGGCCGCAAGACCGAGGTGCCTGAGCGGTTCCGGAAGCACGTGGCCGAGAAGCTGGACAAGATCCAGAAGCTCGACGGCAAGGTGATCAGCCTCGACGTCGAGGTGTCCAAGGAGCTCAACCCGCGGCAGGCGGAGCGTTCCGACCGGGTGGAGATCACGCTCAACACCCGTGGTCCGGTGGTCCGGGCAGAAGCGGCGGCCGCCGACCCGTATGCCGCGCTGGACGTCGCGGTGACCAAGCTGGAGGCGCGGCTGCGCAAGGCCGCGAGCAAGCGGCACACCCGCCGGGGGAATGGCCGGATCCCGGCTGCGGACGTCGCCTCCGCGGTGCCGGACGCGGCCTACATGAACGCCGAGGGAGAGCCGGTCGGCGGTGACCCGACGGCCGACGGCGTGCCGACCAAGCGGATCGGCACGATGGAGGTACGCGGCGACGGCCCGCTGGTCGTCAGGGAGAAGACGCACGCGGCGGCACCGATGGCACTCGACCAGGCGCTCTACGAGATGGAGCTGGTCGGGCACGACTTCTATCTGTTCGTCGATGTCGACACCAAGCAGCCGAGCGTGGTCTACCGGCGGCACGGCTACGACTACGGCGTGATCCATCTCAACGCGGACGAGGCGGGATCGGAGGCCCCGGCCGGAGCCGGTGGGGCGCTGCACCGCTGAACGGGGTCGCTGCACGGTAGGGCGGGCGCCGCGGTGCCCCGGGTTCGTCCTGGGGCACCACCGTGCCGGGACGTGAAATGCTGGACCGGAAGTGGTGAACTCTGGTCTGAGGGGGAGGGTTTGATGCCGGACTTCGCGCACCGGGCTGCCGGCGGGAGCGGACCTGGCCCTGACGAAGGACCGGATGATCCGGCCGGGCCGACGCCGGCCGAGCCGATCCGGGTGCTGGTGGTCGACGACCACGCGCTGTTCCGGCGGGGCCTGGAGATCGTGCTCGCGCAGGAGGAGGACATCCAGGTCGTCGGCGAGGCGGGGGACGGCGCCGAGGCGGTGGACAAGGCGGCCGACCTGCTGCCGGACATCGTGCTGATGGATGTGCGGATGCCGCGCCGCGGCGGTATCGAGGCCTGCACCTCCATCAAGGAGGTGGCACCCAGCGCCAAGATCATCATGTTGACCATAAGCGATGAGGAAGCCGACCTCTACGAGGCGATCAAGGCCGGGGCGACCGGTTACCTGCTCAAGGAGATCTCCACCGACGAGGTGGCCACCGCGATCCGCGCGGTCGCGGACGGGCAGTCGCAGATCAGCCCGTCGATGGCGTCCAAGCTGCTGACCGAGTTCAAGTCGATGATCCAGCGCACCGACGAGCGGCGGCTGCTGCCCGCGCCCAAGCTCACCGACCGGGAGCTTGAGGTCCTCAAGCTGGTGGCCACCGGGCTCAACAACCGGGACATAGCCAAACAGCTCTTCATCAGCGAGAACACGGTGAAGAACCACGTCCGCAACATCCTGGAGAAGCTGCAGCTGCACTCCAGGATGGAGGCCGTGGTCTACGCGATGCGGGAGAAGATCCTGGAGATCCGCTGAGGCCCGCCCCGCGGCAGGTCCTAGCGGCGGTCGTGGCTGCGCTTGACCGCGGTGACCAGCGGCTCGCGCAGGGTCTCCGGGAGCACCCGCTCCACCCGGGCCTCCACGCAGCCGACCCAGCCGGCGGCCTCCGCGATGGCGTCCGCGGCGGGCTGCACCGCCTTGTGGTCGTCCAGCGTCACCTGCCGGGCGACCAGTGTCGTGCCCTCACGTGCCGGGTCGACGCGGCCGACGAGCCGGCCGCCGGCCAGCAGCGGCATCGCGAAGTAGCCGTGGACCCGCTTGGGCTTGGGCGTGTACGCCTCCAGGCGGTGGGTGAAGCCGAAGATCCGCTCGGTGCGCGGCCGGTCCCAGACCAGCGAGTCGAAGGGCGACAGCAGCGTCGTACGGTGCCGGCCGCGCGGCTCGCTCGCCAGCGCCGCCGGGTCGGCCCACGCCGGCTTGCCCCAGCCCTCGACCTCGACCGGGACCAGGCCCGTGTCGGCGACCACGGCACTGACCTGCTCGCCCTTGAGCCGGTGGTAGTCCGCCAGGTCGGCGCGGGTGGCGACGCCCATGGCCGCGCCGGCCTGGGCGACCAGCCGCCGCATGCACTCGGCGTCGTCGATGTCGTCGTGCAGCAGCGCAACGGGGACGGCGCGCTCCGCCAGGTCGTAGACCCGCTTCCAGCCGCGCCGCCGGGTGCAGACCACGTCACCGGTGTCCAGCAGCCACTCGACGGCGATCTTCGTCTCGGACCAGTCCCACCACGGTCCGCCCTTCTTAGCGCCGCCCAGCTCGGTGGACGTCAGCGGCCCGCCGGTCCGCAGCCGGTCGAGCACGGCGGCGCAGGACCGCTCGGCGTCGGCCAGCACGTGCCAGCGGTGGCCGCGTGCCCGCCGTGCCCGGCGGCGGAAGGCGAAGTGCGGCCACTCCTCGATGGGCAGGATGCAGGCGGCGTGCGACCAGTACTCGAAGGCGTGGTCACCCGACCAGTACGCCTGCTCCACCGCTTCCCTGCCCACCGCGCCCAGCCGGGCGTAGGGGATCAGCTCGTGCGAGCGGGCCAGCACCGAGATCGTGTCCAGCTGCACCGCGCCCAGCGAGCGCAGTACTCCCCGGGTGCCGCCCCGCCGGTCGGGGGCGCCGAGGAAGCCCTGGGCGCGCAGGGCGATCCTGCGGGCCTGGTCGGCGGACAGGGAGAGCTGGGGCGGCGGCAGCGCTGTCATGGCCGCAAGCGTAGGACGCCCCTCTGACAATCGGTGCTGGCCTGCGAAGACCGCCGTTCGGGCGGGATCACGTCGACGGCTTCCCCGGGTCGTGGGGCAGATACGCGGTCGCCGAATCCCGGCCCCAGTCCGAGGGCAGCAGGGCCGCGCTCCAGGTGTCGCGCCGGGTCCCGCGCTGCACGGTCTTCGACCGCAGGGTGCCCTCCATCACGAAGCCGATACGGAGCGCCACCGCCCGTGAGGCGACGTTGCCGGCCTCCGCGAACCATTCCAGGCGCTCCACGCCCAGCGCGGAGAAGGCCCAGTCGCACACCGCCCGGCCCGCCTCCGCCGTGTAGCCCTGGCCGCGCTGCTCCTTCACCGTCCAGTAGCCCAGCTCGGCCTGCCGGCCGGGCGCGGGCAGCTGCGCCAGCCTCACCAGCCCCATGGAGCTGACCAGGGCGCCGCTCTCCCGGGTGAAGACGCCGAAGTTGTAGAGGGTGTCGTCGCGCCAGCCCTCCGGCGATATCCGCTCGACGAAATCCACCGCGTGTTCGTGCGTGTACGGCGAGGGGACGGTCGTCCAGCGCGGGATCTCCGGGTCCTGGCACGCGGCCAGCACCGCGTCGACGTCGGAGGGCTCCAGCGGGCGCAAGGTCAGGCGCGAGGTGGTCAAAGTGACGGGTTCCATGGCTCGGCACACCTTCCGCAAGGGGGAACACAAGGGGAACAGCGGGGGCGAAGCCCCCCGGGGGCCGAGTATTGCGGAGCTCCCATACCCGCGGAAAACCGTTTTGCCGCCGCCGGGCCTCCCGGCCCATAGGTCTCCTCGCTTACGATGGCCGTTGCAGCAGGGCCGAGGCAGACAGAAAACCCCGCTGTGCCCCGCGCGGCAACCGCGCCAGGCCCGACCGGCAAGGAGCCAGCCTACGTGTCCGTCATCAACAAGCTCATGCGTGCAGGCGAAGGCAAGATCCTGCGCAAGCTGCACCGCATCGCGGACCAGGTCAATTCCATCGAAGAGGACTTCGAGAGCCTTTCCGATGCCGAGCTGCGGGCGCTCACCGACGAGTACAAAGAGCGGTACGAGAACGGTGAGACCCTCGACGACCTGCTGCCCGAGGCGTTCGCGACGGTCCGGGAGGGGGCCAGGCGCGTCCTGGGGCAGCGGCACTACGACGTCCAGTTGATGGGCGGCGCCGCCCTGCACCTGGGATATGTCGCCGAGATGCGCACCGGTGAGGGCAAGACGCTCGTCGGCACGCTGCCCGCGTACCTGAACGCGCTGTCCGGCAAGGGCGTGCACCTGATCACGGTCAACGACTACCTCGCCGAGCGCGACTCGGAGTGGATGGGCCGGGTGCACAAATTCCTCGGCCTCGAAGTCGGCTGCATCCTGGCCAACATGTCGCCGGCCGAGCGCCGGGTGCAGTACGCGTGCGACATCACGTACGGCACCAACAACGAGTTCGGCTTCGACTACCTGCGCGACAACATGGCGTGGTCCAAGGACGAGTTGGTCCAGCGCGGCCACAACTTCGCGATCGTCGACGAGGTCGACTCGATCCTGGTGGACGAGGCGCGTACGCCGCTGATCATCTCCGGTCCCGCCGACCAGGCCACGAAGTGGTACAGCGACTTCGCACGGCTGGTGCGCCGGCTCAACCGCGGTGAGGCGGGCGGTCTCGGTAAGGAGGAGACCGGCGACTACGACGTGGACGAGAAGAAGCGCACGGTCGCGATCCACGAGTCCGGCGTCAGCAAGGTCGAGGACTGGCTGGGCATCGACAACCTCTACGAGTCGGTCAACACCCCGCTCGTCGGTTATCTGAACAACGCCATCAAGGCCAAGGAGCTGTACAAGAACGACAAGGACTACGTCGTCATGGACGGCGAAGTCATGATCGTCGACGAGCACACCGGCCGTATCCTCGCCGGCCGCCGCTACAACGAGGGCATGCACCAGGCGATCGAGGCGAAGGAAGGGGTGGACATCAAGGACGAGAACCAGACCCTTGCCACGATCACCCTGCAGAACTTCTTCCGCCTGTACGACAAGCTCTCCGGCATGACCGGTACGGCCATGACCGAGGCCGCGGAGTTCCACCAGATCTACAAGCTCGGCGTCGTCCCGATCCCGACCAACCGGCCGCTGGCCCGTATGGACAAGCCGGACCTGATCTACCGCACGGAAGAGGCGAAGTTCGCGGCCGTGGTCGAGGACATCGTCGAGAAGCACGAGAAGGGCCAGCCGGTGCTGGTCGGCACCGTGTCGGTGGAGAAGTCCGAGTACCTGTCGGCGCAGCTGTCCAAGCGCGGTGTGCCGCACGAGGTGCTGAACGCCAAGCAGCACGACCGTGAGGCGTCGATCGTCGCGCAGGCCGGGCGCAAGGGCGCGGTCACCGTGGCGACGAACATGGCGGGCCGCGGTACGGACATCAAGCTGGGCGGGAATCCCGACGACCTCGCCGAGGCGGAACTGCGGCAGCGCGGTCTGGACCCGCTGGAGCACGTCGAGGAGTGGGCCGCGGCCCTTCCCGCGGCTCTGGAGCGTGCCGAGGAGGCGGTCAAGGCCGAGCACGAGGAGGTCGTGGACCTCGGCGGCCTGTACGTGCTGGGCACCGAGCGGCACGAGTCCCGCCGGATCGACAACCAGCTGCGCGGCCGTTCCGGCCGGCAGGGCGACCCGGGCGAGTCCCGCTTCTACCTGTCCCTGGGCGACGACCTGATGCGGCTGTTCAAGGCGCAGATGGTCGAGCGCGTGATGTCGATGGCCAACGTGCCCGACGACGTGCCGATCGAGAACAAGATGGTCACCCGCGCCATCGCCTCGGCCCAGTCGCAGGTCGAGCAGCAGAACTTCGAGATCCGCAAGAACGTCCTGAAGTACGACGAGGTGCTCAACCGGCAGCGCGAGGTCATCTACGGCGAGCGCCGCCGCGTCCTGGAGGGCGAGGACCTGCACGAGCAGGTGCAGCACTTCATGGACGACACCATCGATGCGTACATCGACGCGGAGACCCGCGAGGGCTTCGCCGAGGACTGGGACCTGGACCGGCTGTGGGGCGCGTTCAAGCAGCTCTACCCGGCCAAGGCGACCATTGAGGAGCTGGAGGACGAGGCGGGCGACCGCGCCGGAATCACCGCCGAGTTCATCGCGGAGACCGTCAAGGACGACATCCACGAGCAGTACGCGGAGCGCGAGAAGCAGCTCACCGAGGACATCATGCGCGAGCTGGAGCGGCGCGTGGTGCTGTCGGTGCTGGACCGCAAGTGGCGTGAGCACCTCTACGAGATGGACTACCTCCAGGAGGGCATCGGGCTGCGGGCGATGGCGCAGCGCGACCCGCTGGTCGAGTACCAGCGCGAGGGCTTCGACATGTTCACGGCCATGATGGACGGCATCAAGGAGGAGTCCGTCGGCTACCTGTTCAACCTGGAGGTCCAGGTCGAGCAGCAGGTCGAGGAGGTGCCGGTGGCGGCCGACGCCGACGTCGAGGACGCGGTGCCGTCGCTGGTCAAGGACCGCCCCGAGATCCGCGCCAAGGGCCTGGACGCTCCCAAGCGGGCCGACCGGCTGCACTTCTCCGCGCCGTCGGTGGACGGCGAGGGCGGCGTCGTCGAGGGTGACTTCGCCGGTGCGCCGGTGGACTCCGCCGTCGAGGACGAAGAGGTCGGCCAGACCCGCGCCGAGCGCCGCAAGGCCGCCAAGGGCGGCCGCCGCCGCAAGAAGTAGCGACGCCGCCGCCCGCGTCAGGGCGGCATGAACACCGGCCGGGGGCCGGACCGGAAGCGGTCCGGCCCCCGGCCGCGTCATGCCGCGGTGCGCGAATCCCGCCGCATATTGCCGCGGGTTCCGCAGCCGCACGGCCTGGGGTCACCTGGCGGCGACCGCGGTGCAGTGCCAGCGTTCGGGGCCGTACCCGGAGGTCGCCCGCGCGCCGCCGGACTCCAGGCGGAAGGCCAGCGCACGGAAGACGTCCCGGTCCAGGCACACCACAGCGCACACTTCGAGCGCTCCGCGGTAGGTCCGGTAGGCGTGGCAGCGGTACACGAAAGGGGTACGCCCGCGGCTGCCGCGCGGGCGCCAGTCGGCCCGCTGCGCGTGCAGCTCCCACAGCTGCTGGTACGCCTCGTCCCTGACCTTGCCGGCCAGCATCGTCAGCGGCTGCCGGCCGGTCAGCACGTCGAGCAGCCGGCCGGCGAACCAGTCGTGCGCCGACATCGGCAGGCCGGGACGGGCCGGCGGACGGGCACCCTGCGGCCGCCCCGCGGGACGGCGGGTGTCCCGGCGTCCGGACGGCGCCGACCCCGCGCCGCCGGACCTGCGCGGCGGCACGGGCGCGGACGGCGGTACGCGCCCGGGAACGCGCTTGCGCCGCGGGTCGGGGGTGGCGCCCGAGGGGGCTGCGGCGGGTGGCTGCGGTGGCTGCACGAGTGGCTCCCCAAGATTGTTACTGGCTGGTAGTCCGGTTCTAGGGGTCGCCGTGTCCGGCAGGCAAACCTGCGGGGCGCTGTTCGAAGGCGCCGTGGAATTCACCTATCCGGATGGTTGCGCACGTATGCTTCACGCTATGCGCGTCTATATTCCGACGACCCTGGCGGGACTGGCCGAGGCGTACAAGGCGGGCGAGGTGGGTCCTGTACCGCTCGACGCCTTCGCGGTCACGCCGAGCCTGCGCGAGTGGTATGTCTCCGACGACATAGAGGAACTCGAGTACGCGGCGCTGAACCGGGCCGCTCAGGCGTCGCTCCGGCTGCTCGCGGTTCACCCGGATGTGGCACGCCGCCGCACGGTCATCGCGGTGGACGTGCCCGACGCCGAGGTCCGCTTCGACCCCGACCGCGCGCTCGACCCCGCCGCGCTCGGCGAGGTCCGGCTGACGCGGCAGGTGCTGCTGGCCGACGCCGCCGCGGTCCACCTGGACGCCGACGACGCCGAGCGGGACGTCGCGGCCGCGGCGGCCGCGCTGGGCGCGGCGGACGCCGGCGACGACGACGCGCAGTTCACGGTGGACGGCGCCGAGGACCACGAACTGCTCTGGTTCGCCACCCAGGAGATCCCCAATCTGATCGGCTGATCGAACGCCCGGCCGATCAGCGTACGGTCACACCGGGACCCGAGTTATCCACAGGCCGCAGAACGTCTTGACCCCCCGCCCGAGTACGGTTCTTTCCATGAGCACGCATCTCGTATGGGACTGGAACGGCACCCTTTTCCACGACATCGACGCAGTGATCGAGGCGACGAACGCCTCCTTCGCCGAACTCGGCCTGCCCCCGATCACCCTCGACCGCTACCGCGAGCTGTACTGCGTGCCCGTGCCCAGGTTCTACGAGCGGCTGATCGGCCGGCTGCCCTCGGACGCCGAGTGGGAGGTCATGGATGCGACCTTCCACCGCTACTACTGGGCGCTCGCGGACAACTGCCGGCTGGCCGAGGGTGCCGCCGACCTGCTGGCCACCCGCCGGGCCGCCGGGCTGACCCAGTCGCTGTGCTCGCTCGCCCCGCACGAGCAGCTGGTGCCGATCGTGGCATCGCACGGCATCACCGAGCACTTCGTGCGGGTCGACGGCCGCACCGGGAACTCGGCCGCGGGCAAGGCCGCCCAGATGGTCCGCCACCTGGAGTCGCTCGGCCCCCTCGACCCGCGTGAGGTCGTGGTGATCGGCGACGCCCTGGACGACGCGGCCGCCGCCGCGCACGTGGGTGCGCATGCCGTGCTCTACACCGGGGGATCGCACAGCAGGGCCGCCCTGGAGTCCGCCGGGGTGCCGGTGGTGGACAGTCTCGCCGAGGCCGTCGAGCAGGCCGAGCGAATAGTTTCCTGACGGATCGCCGCCGCGTTCCGCACGCGTTCCCGGCCGGTTTCTGTCCATTCGGGCCAAAGGTGTCTGGCGCATTTGTACGAAGACGTCTCCTGACAGCCACCCCGGACGGAGCGATAGCCTGGACGCCGTGATCAACGTTGATCCGTTCTCCCGGGGCAGGTTCGTGCCGACGGGTACGGCGAACCCCTTTTCCGGCATAACGTCGTCCTGCAGCGGAAACCCCGCGTCGCGGTACGTCGTGCCACCCACCGACGTCACGCAATGGCGCGCGACAGGAGTCAGAGGACATGCAGACCAAGCTGGACGAAACCAAGGCCGAGCGGCTGGAACAGGCAGCGCGGGTCGGTGAGAACAGCCAGAAGGGGAAACTGCCGGGGCAGGGCCTCGACGCAGCGGCGATGACCGCGTTTCTCCAGCGGTACTACCTGCACAGCGCGCCGGAAGACGTGGTCGACCGTGATCCGGACGACATCTTCGGTGCCGCGCTGTCCCACTACCGGCTCGCCGAGGTACGCCCGCAGGGCACCGCGAATGTACGGGTGCACACCCCGACCGTCGAGGAGAACGGCTGGCAGTGCAGCCACACCGTCGTCGAGGTGGTCACCGACGACATGCCCTTCCTCGTGGACTCGGTGACCAACGCGCTGACCCAGGCCAACCGGGCGATCCACGTGGTGGTCCACCCGCAGTTCACGGTCCGCCGCGACGTCACGGGCAAGCTGCTGGAGGTCATGGCCACCGTCCCCGAGGACGCGGACGGCACCCTCCCGCACGACATGCTGGTCGAGTCCTGGATCCACGTCGAGATCGACCGGGAGACCGACCGGGCCGACCTCGGGGAGATCACCGCCGACCTGCGCCGGGTCCTGTCCGACGTGCGGGAGTCCGTCGAGGACTGGGCGAAGATGCGGCAGGCCGCTCAGTCCATCGCCGACGAGCTGGCCGCCGCCCCGCCGCCGCTGCCCGAGCAGGAGACCGGCGAGGCCCTGGAGCTGCTGCGCTGGCTCGACGGCGACCACTTCACCTACCTCGGCTACCGCGAGTACGAGCTGACCACCGACACCGCGGAGAACGGCGGCTCGGAGGACGTGCTGGTCGCCGTGCCGGGCACCGGGCTGGGCATCCTGCGCTCCGACCCGCAGCACCCGCACGCCGACAGCACCCACCCGGGGCACCCCAACTCCGCGTCGTTCAGCCGGCTGCCCGCCGACGCCCGTGCCAAGGCCAGGGAGCACAAGCTGCTGATCCTGACCAAGGCCAACAGCCGCTCCACCGTCCACCGGCCGTCGTATCTGGACTACGTCGGGGTGAAGAAGTTCGACGCCGACGGCAACGTGATCGGGGAGCGGCGCTTCCTCGGGCTCTTCTCCTCGGCCGCGTACACCGAGTCGGTCCGCCGGGTGCCGGTGGTCCGCCGCAAGGTCGAGGAGGTGCTGGAGGGCGCCGGCTTCTCCGCCGACAGCCACGACGGCCGCGACCTGCTGCAGATCCTGGAGACCTACCCGCGCGACGAGCTGTTCCAGACCCCGGCTGACGAGCTGCGGTCCATCGCCACCAGCGTGCTCTACCTCCAGGAGCGGCGCAAACTGCGGCTGTTCCTGCGCCAGGACGAGTACGGCCGCTACTTCTCCGCCCTGGTGTACCTCCCGCGGGACCGCTACACCACTGCGGTGCGGCTGCGGCTGACCACCATCCTGCAGGACGAACTGGGCGGCCACAGCGTCGACTTCACCGCGTGGAACACCGAGTCGGTGCTGTCCAGGCTGCACTTCGTGATCCGCATCGACCCGGGCGGCTCGCTGCGGGAGCTGGACGACGCCGACGTCGAGCGCATCGAGGCGCGGCTGTCGGACGCCACGCGCTCCTGGGCCGACGGCTTCGCCGAGGCGCTCACCGCGGAATGCGGCGAGGAGCGCTCCGCCGAGCTGGTCCGCCGCTACGGGCAGGCCTTCCCCGACGGCTACCGGGCCGACTTCCCGCCGCGGGTGGCGGTCGCCGACCTCCAGCACTTCGAGGAGCTGGGCGCGGACGACTTCACCCTCAGCCTCTACGAGCCGGTCGGGGCCGCGCCCGAGGAGCGGCGGTTCAAGATCTACCGCACCGGGGCGCCGGTCTCGCTGTCCGCGGTGCTGCCGGTGCTGCAGCGGCTCGGCGTCGAGGTGGTGGACGAACGGCCCTACGAGCTGCACCGCGCCGACCAGTCCAGGGTCTGGGTCTACGACTTCGGGCTGCGGCTCGACCCGGCGCTCGGCGACCTCGGTGACGACGCGCGGGAGCGGTTCCAGGAGGCCTTCTCCGCCACCTGGACCGACCGGGCGGAGAACGACGGCTTCAACTCCCTGGTGCTGCGGGCCGGTCTGGACTGGCGGCAGGCGATGGTGCTGCGGGCGTACGCCAAATACCTGCGGCAGGCCGGGTCGACCTTCAGCCAGGACTACATGGAGGACACCCTCAGGACGAACGTCCACACCACCCGGCTGCTGGTCAACCTCTTCCAGGCGCGGTTCTCGCCCGACCACCAGCGGGCCGGCAGCGAGCTGACCGACGGCATCCTGGAGGAGCTGGACGGGGCGCTCGACCAGGTCGCGAGCCTGGACGAGGACCGCATCCTGCGGTCCTTCCTCAGCCTGATCAAGGCCACCCTGCGCACCAACTACTTCCAGCGCGCGGAGGACGGGCAGCCGCACCGCTACCTGTCGGTGAAGTTCGACCCGCAGGCCATCCCCGAACTGCCCGCGCCCCGGCCGGCCTACGAGATCTGGGTGTACTCGCCGCGGGTCGAGGGCGTGCACCTGCGGTTCGGCAAGGTCGCCCGCGGCGGGCTGCGCTGGTCCGACCGCAGGGAGGACTTCCGCACCGAGGTGCTCGGCCTGGTCAAGGCCCAGATGGTGAAGAACACGGTGATCGTGCCGGTCGGCGCGAAGGGCGGCTTCGTCGGCAAGCGGCTGCCCGACCCCGCGGCCGACCGCGACGCCTGGCTCGCCGAGGGCATCGCCTGCTACAAGACCTTCATCTCCGGGCTGCTCGACATCACCGACAACCTGGTGGCCGGCGAGGTCGTCCCGCCGCGCGACGTGGTCAGGCACGACGGGGACGACACGTACCTGGTGGTCGCCGCGGACAAGGGCACCGCGTCCTTCTCCGACATCGCCAACGAGGTGGCCGTCTCCTACGGCTTCTGGCTCGGCGACGCGTTCGCCTCGGGCGGCTCGGTCGGCTATGACCACAAGAAGATGGCCATCACCTCCTCCGGCGCCTGGGAGTCGGTGAAACGGCACTTCCGCGAGATGGGCCACAACACCCAGGAAGAGGACTTCACCGTCGTCGGCATCGGCGACATGTCCGGTGACGTCTTCGGCAACGGGATGCTGCTGTCGGAGCACATCCGGCTGGTGGCCGCCTTCGACCACCGGCACATCTTCCTCGACCCGAAGCCGGACGCGGCGACCTCCTACGCCGAGCGGCGGCGGCTGTTCGAGCTGCCGCGCAGCAGCTGGGCCGACTACGACACCTCGGTGATCTCCCCCGGCGGCGGGATCTACCCCAGGACCGCCAAGTCGATCCCGGTCAACGCGCACGTGCGGGCGGCCCTCGGCATCGCACCGGGCGCGGCCAAGATCACCCCGGCCGAGCTGATGAAGGCCATCCTTCAGGCGCAGGTCGACCTGCTGTGGAACGGCGGCATCGGCACCTACGTCAAGGCGTCGACCGAGTCGAACGTGGACGTCGGCGACAAGGCCAACGACGCGATCCGCATCGACGGCTCCGAGCTGCGGGTCAAGGTGGTGGGTGAGGGCGGCAACCTGGGCTTCACCCAGCTGGGCCGGATCGAGTTCGCCCGGTCGGGCGGCCCGGAGGGCGAAGGCGGCAGGATCAACACCGACGCCATCGACAACAGCGCGGGGGTGGACGCCTCCGACCACGAGGTCAACATCAAGATCCTGCTCAACAGCGTTGTGGCCGAGGGCGATCTGACGGTCAAGCAGCGCAACACGCTGCTGGCCGAGATGACCCATGAGGTCGGCAATCTGGTGCTGCGGAACAACTACGCCCAGAACGTCGCGCTCGGCAACAGCATGGCGCAGGCCAACAGCCTGCTGCACGCCCACCAGCGGTTCATCCGCCGGCTGGTGCGCGACGGGCACCTGGACCGGGCACTGGAGTTCCTGCCCACCGACCGGCAGATCCGCGAACGGCTGAACGCAGGACAGGGCCTCAGCCAGCCGGAGATGGCCGTGATCCTCGCCTACGCCAAGATCACCACGGCCGAGGAGCTGATCCACACCGGGCTGCCCGACGACCCCTACCTGCTCGGGCTGCTGCACGCGTACTTCCCCGTGCCGCTGCGGGAACGCTTCGCCCCGCAGATCAACACCCACGCGCTGCACCGCGAGATCGTCACGACCGTACTGGTCAACGACACGATCAACACCGGCGGCAGCACCTTCCTGCACCGCTTCAGGGAGGAGATCGGCGCGACGACCGAGGAGATCGTCAGGGCGCACACCGCGGCGCGCGCGATCTTCGGCCTCGGCCCGATCTGGGACGAGGTCGAGTCGCTGGACAACACCGTCGACGCCGCCGTGCAGACCCGCATCCGGCTGCACTCGCGGCGGCTGGTCGAGCGCGCCACCCGCTGGCTGCTCAACAACCGCATGCAGCCGCTGCAGATCGCCGAGACCATCGACGACTTCGCCGCGGGTGTCGCCGCGGTCTGGTCGCAGCTGCCGAAGCTGCTGCGGGGCGCGGACGCGGAGTGGTACGAGACGCTGCACGACGAGCTGATCGGCGGCGGGGTGCCGGAGGAGCTGGCCATCCGGGTCGCCGGATTCTCCTCGGCCTTCCCGGCGCTCGACATCGTGGAGGTCGCCCACCGCAGCGGGAAGGAGCCGCTCGACGTCGCCGCGATCTACTTCGACCTCGCCGACCGGCTGCAGATCACCCAGCTGCTCGACCGGATCATCCTGCTGCCGCGGGCCGACCGGTGGCAGTCGATGGCCAGGGCCGCGATCCGCGAGGACCTCTTCGCGGCGCACGCGGCACTGACGGCGGACGTGCTGGCGGCCGGCGACGACCTGGCCACACCGGAGCAGCGCTACCAGGCGTGGGAGGAGCAGAACTCCGGGCTGATCGGCCGGGCGCGGACGACGCTGGAGGAGATCCAGGGAGCGGAGGAGTTCGACCTGGCGAGCCTGTCGGTGGCGATGCGGACGTTCAGGACGCTGCTGCGCACCCACCGCTGAGCCCGCCGGCCGGCGGTACCGCGGTACGCTGCGGTGCCGCCGGCCCGGGGAGGTTCAGGAAGTGCTGCCCGGAATCTTCCAGAGCGTCAGTGTTCCGATGAAGACCGGGGTCTTGTAGAAGTTCTGGGAGGGCTCGGTCTGGGTGATCGTCCACATGGCGAGGTTGCCGGAGGTGGTCACCGTGCACAGCCGGTCGCCCACCTTGAGCTCGGCGTTGGTGCCGACCAGGTCCTTGGCGTCGACCTGGGTCGGCAGCGGGGTGGACTCTGCCGAGGCCTTGCAGTCGGCGGGGTCGGCGGTGGGGGACTTGCCTGCCGGGGTGTCGAAGCTCAGGTAGTCGTCGCTGTAGCTGAACTCGACCTCCCCGCCTTCGAGGCTGTGCTGCGGGTCGACCTTCGGCTGGTCCAGGTCCACGTCGGGGCCGGAGTCCAGGCTGTTCGGCGGCCGGACGGTGAGCGGGTGGTCCTGGAAGATCACCTGGTAGTCGCCCGAGGCGGCGCCGCCCGTGTCCGAGCTCGGAGTGCCGCTGCCCGAGGGGTCGGTGGCGGTGGGCTGCTGGGGTGTCGGGGTCGGCGAGACGGGGGTCGTGGGGTTGCTGGAGGCGGGGTTCTTCGCGGCGGCGTCGTCCCCGCCGCTGTTCCGGGTGAAGGTGTAGGTCAGCGTCACCGCGAGGACCAGCACGAGGACGCCGCCGCCTATGAGCAGGACCTTCCGCATCCGCCCGCCCGGCCGTCCGGCGCTGGGGGCAGGCGCGGGCTGCTGCGGGCCGCCGGGCGGCTGCCAGGAGGTGGGCGGTCCTGCCGGGTAGGCGGACGTCAGAGGCGTGGTGGCCTGAGGGCCGGGAGTCTGAGGGCCGGCCTGTTGCGGGGCGGGCGCCCCGAAGGCCCCGGTAGGCGCGACCTCGGGCATTGTCACCGGTACGCTCCCGGCGGCAGGAGCAGGCGGCACCACCGGCCGGGGCGGCATCGCGGGCGGCATCGCGGGCGGCGCCGCGGGCGGCACCGCCGACGGCGCCGACTCCGGCTCGGGCGGCAGCTTGGCCGCCGCCTCGCGCCGTACGATCTCGGCGGCCACCGGCTCCGGAAGCCAGCCCGCGACGTCCCGCAGCGCGCGGCCGGCCGCCGCGGCACAGGACTCGGCCAGCTCCTGCGGCGAGGGCCGGGCGTCGGGGTCCGCGGTCAGGCAGCGCTCCAGCAGCCCGCGCAACGGCTCGGGATACGGGCTCAGGTCCGGCGGCCTGATCGCGGTGTTGGCGATCTGCGCGGCCAGCGTGATCGCGCCCGCCTCACCGTACGGATGCCGCCCGGTGGCGGCGACCGCCGCGATCAGGCCGAGCGAGAAGACGTCGGTGGCGGGGGTGAGGGTGAGGCCGTTGGCGTGCTCGGGCGACATGAACTGCGGGGTGCCGATCAGTCCGCCGCTGCGGGTCAGCGCGGTGGAGTCGGCGGCGCGGGCGATGCCGAAGTCGATGACCGAGGGGCCGGCGGCACCGAGCAGGATGTTGCTCGGCTTGAGGTCGCGGTGGATCACTCCGGCCGCGTGCACCGCCCGCAGCGCCTCGGCGGCGCAGCCCATCAGCTGGAGCACGCTCGGCAGCGGCAGGGCGCCGTAGCGGGCCAGCGCCTCGTCCAACGGCAGGCCGGGGACGTAGGCGGTGGCCAGCCAGGGCTGGTTGCCGGTGGTGTCGTGGTCCAGGACCGGCACGACGTAGTAGCCCTGTACGCGCCGGGCCGCCTGCACCTCCTGCTGGAAGCGGCGGCGGAACTCCTCGTCCTGGGCGTATTCGCGCCGGATCACCTTCAGCGCGAGCGGCTGGCCGCCGCGGGTGTGGCTGAGGTAGACGCTGCCCATGCCGCCCTCGCCGATCCGGGCGCGAAGCCGGTAGCCGGCCACCTCGCGAGGGTCCTGCGGCTGGAGCGGGCTGAGCGGGCTTCTCGTTTGGCCTGCGATTTTGGGCACCCCCCGGGTCGTCGAGCCGATGCTACTTTCTTCGGCGGCCGAGGGGGTGCCACTTGCTGTGGCGTTGCTTGCTTCCCGTCGTGCGGGGTTGGGCGCGCAGTTCCTCGCGCCCCTGAGGGACTGCCCCTTGCGGTGGTTGCCTGTCTGCCGCGCTGTGCAGGGCTTGTCGCGCAGTTCCTCGCGCCCCTTTCGGCCTGCGTCCTCCTCGGCACAGGGGTCTGCCCCTGGCGGGGGCTTGCCCTTGGGGAAGAGGGTGAGCGTTCTTCAGAGGCGCGGGGAACTGCGCGACAAGCCGCGGGCGGTGAGAAGCAGGCAATGCCGCAGCAAGTGGCAGTCGCCTAGAGCCGGGCCAGGCGGAAGAGTTGCTCGCCCGTGCGGGGGGAGGTGGCCGTCAGGGTGGCCGGGGTCGGGGGGAGGTGGCCCGAGGGGAGGAGGAGCCAGGTGGCGTCGTAGCGGTGGGCGATGGCGGCGCGGCGGGCCGGTGCCGTGGCCGGGGCGAAGTACGCGGTCGTGTCGGACCAGCGGCGGTCCCGGTCGGCGGCCGGGGTGGAGGGGTCGGGCCAGGTCGGGGCGACGAGGTAGAGGCCGTACGCGGGCAGCACGTGCATCGGGATCGGCGCGTCGGTCAGGACGACCGCGCCGACCGGGACCCGGTCGGCGACCCAGCGGTAGTCCGGCCACCGGGCGGGGTGCCGCGTCGCCACCGGCAGCCAGCTCTGCGGCACCACCGAGCCGATCTGCGCGGCCAGCGCGAAGCACAGCGCGACCGCGGCGAGCGGTGCGAGGGCGGCACGCAGCCGGGTCCACGGCGGCGCCGCGGCCAGCTCCACGGCCAGCGAGAACTGCAGCGGCACCAGCAGCAGCGCGAAGACCCGCCCGTAGGTGTAGTGGCCGCTGAACCACCCGTACGCGGCAACGGCGACGTCCGCCGCGAACATCAGCACCAGCGGGTCCCGCAGCCGCCGCCGCGCCCGCCAGGCCAGTGCGGGCAGTCCGGCGAGCGCGAGGCCGTACCACTGCCAGGGGTGGGCGTAGAGCCGGCGGTGCACCTGGTCGACGGTGGTGTCGCCGGCCAGCGCGAAGACGTCGAAGTACGGCCAGGCAGCGGCGACGGCCAGCGCCGCGACGCAGGTCACCGCCCACAGCGAGGCGACCTGCCGGGACCAGCCGCGCTGCCGGCCCGTGACCGTCGCGGCGATGCCGACGGCCGCCGCCAGCGCGGTGATCGGGTGGATGAGCAGCAGCACCCCGGCCGCGCCGCCGAGCCCCGCGTACTCCCACGCCGTGCCGCCGCGCCGGGCCAGCCGGTCGGTCCAGGCCCACAGCAGGAAGGTCAGCCCCACCGCGAAGGCACTCGGATACGACGCCCCCCGGGTCAGCGACCACACCCCGCAGAAGCCGCTCCACTCCTTGCCGTCGACGCCCCACAGCAGGGTGAAGGCCAGCAGCGCGTAGACCGGTGCGGCCCGCCGACGGCTCAGCGTCCTGGCGTAGGCGCCGACGCCGGCGACCAGCACAGCCAGGTTCAGCGGCCCGCACCAGCGCACCATCTGCCAGCCGGCGGCGCCGGTCAGCCGGGCGGCCAGGCCGAGGGCGACGATGTAGGGGGAGTAGTACGGGCTGTTCGTGCCCGGCTCCTTCAGCAGCGGGTTCGTCGGGTGCCACGGGTGGTCCCTGACGCGCTGCACCGCCGAGGCGTGCTGGCCGAAGTCCGAGGCGATGGGGGTGTGCCAGGCGACGACGGCGAGCAGCAGCCAGAAGGCGGTGCCGACGACGGCGTACGGCGTCGGCCGCCGGGTCACCAGCGCGCGGGTCCCGGCGCGCAGGGCGACCCCGGTCATGCCGCGGCGCCGGAACGCGGCGGCTGCGGGCGCTCCGCCCGGCGCGCGGGCCGGCGAGGAGGCTCACCGCCCGGCGGCCGGTCGGCGGGGTGGGCCGCGGTCAGCAGCGGCACCGTGAGGAAGCCGAGCAGCACCGGCGCCGCCATGTAGCGGAACAGCCCGGCAGGGGTGGCGACCAGCACCGCGACCTGCAGCCCGGTCGTGGTCGCCGCCAGGGCGAGCGCGGCCCGCAGCGGCCGGCGCCGCACCAGCCGCAGCACGATCAGGTACGTGGCCCAGCACCACAGCGAGCCGGTCCACAGGAACCAGGTCAGCTCCCGCGTGCGGGCCGCGGTGTACGCCCACACGCCCGCGCGGTGCAGCGAGGCGGACGGCGGGTCGGTGCGCAGGGCCGGCAGGAAGCGGCTGTGCTCCATCAGGCCGCCGGGCCGGGAGTAGCCGAAGCGGTCGGCGGGAATGACCGGCGGCTGCACGAAGATGTCGGTGTCGTTGCTGGGCAGCGCCCATGCGATCCTGCCCCGGCACAGGTGGGCCGACAGCATCAGGTCGGGGCGTTCGGCCAGCACGTGGCCCCAGACGTCGAGCAGCCTGCCGTTGAGGCGCTCGGCCGCCGGGCGGTCGAAGGGCGCGGCCATCAGCGGGTCGACCCAGGCGCAGTTCGTGCCGCCGGCCGACCAGTGGCTCAGCGGTGCGACCTGCGACATCACGGCGAGGTCGGAGCGGCGGAAGTCGTGCGGGGCGCGGTGGTAGGCGACCGCGATGTCGGCGTAGTTGAAGGCGTAGTAGGAGCTGGTGCGCGGCTCCTGGATGCCGATCGCCGGGTAGACGCCGAAGTTGAGGCCGAGCGCCAGCGCCGTCGGGATCAGGGTGGCGGCGGCGGTCCTGCGCCAGTGCCGCGGCATCGCGACCAGCAGCACCACCCCGGCGGTGACCACGGCCGGGTAGGTGTTGTTGCGGAAGGCCGACAGGCCGAGCATCCCGGCGGCCAGCAGCCACCAGTGCAGGACGGGCCGCTGCCGGGCGGCCAGGTGGGCGCAGGCGCCGAAGGCCAGCACGGCGGCGATGGCGTAGGCGCTGTCCTTCCACACGAAGACGCCGAAGGCGCCGGTGGACGGGATCAGCACGACGGCCAGCGGCCCGGCGGCCGCCCACCGGCCGCGGACGCCGAGCGCGCGCAGCCCGTGGCACACGTAGCCGAGGCAGCCGGCCAGCGCCACGGTCTGCAGGAAGGTCAGCGCCGCCAGGCCGCCGGTGATCTGCAGCGACAGCCACACCAGGACGTCGTAGGCGACCGCGTGGTCGCTGCGCCAGTGGCCGGTGGTCACCTGCCAGACGTAGGTGACCGAGTCGAAGCTCATCAGCCCGGGGTAGAAGGCCAGCCACCACATCAGCAGGACGGCCTCGCAGGCCAGGGCCACCCCGAACGGCAGCCGCGCCCGTTCTGGCACCCGTGCCGCGGCGCGGCGCAGCGCCTGGACCGGCGGAAGGGAACGGGCGCCGGTGAAACGGCCGATGGTGGTCACCGGACTCCAACGCAGAAGGCGCGCGAAGGTTTCGCCCCGCCCCGCCGACGGCCCCCGCAAACCACCCGTTCGGCGGATCGACAGGGTCCGCGCGGTGACCCGCACCCGGCAGACCGCGTTGGAAACCCGAGCACCCGAGCACCCGGCCCCCGAGCGCCCGCAAGCCGGAACCCCGAACACTCCGACCCGGAAGGCATCCTCATGCGCGAGACCCGCATCCCCGGGGCCTGGGTCCATGAACCCGCCGTCTTCCCCGACGAGCGCGGGCGCTTCCACGAGTGGTTCAGGGGAGCCGACTTCGCCGAGGCCAACGACCACCCGCTCGGCCTGGCGCAGGCCAACTGCTCGGTGTCACGGCGCGGCACGTTGCGCGGGGTGCACTTCGCCGACGTGCCGCCCGGGCAGGCGAAGTACGTCACGTGCGTGCGAGGCGCGGTGCTCGACGTCGTGGTGGACGTGCGGACCGGCTCGCCCGCGTACGGGGCGCACGAGGCGGTCCTGCTGGACGACCGCGCGCACCGGGCGGTCTACCTGGCAGAAGGCCTCGGGCACGCCTTCCTCGCGCTGACCGACGACGCCACCGTCGTCTACCTGTGCTCGCAGGGCTACGCGCCGGGCCGCGAGCACGGGGTGCACCCGCTGGACCCGGCGCTGGGCATCGGATGGCCCGCGGACTGCCCGCCGCTGCTGTCCGCGAAGGACGCCGCGGCCCCGACGCTCGCCGAGGCGGAGCGGTCGGGGCTGCTGCCGAGGTACGACGAATGCGCCGCCTACTACGAGCAGTTGCGCAGCGCGGGGAAGGCCGCGGCCAGCGCCTGACGCCAGTCACGGATGGGCTCGACGCCCGCCGCCGCCCAACCGCCGTGGTCCAGCACGCTGGAGGCCGGCCGGGGCGCGGGCCGCGGCACCGCGGAGGTCGGCACCCGGCGGACCCGGTCGGGGTCGGCGCCGAGCAGCCGGAAGACCTCGCGGGCCAGGTCGTACCAGCTGGCCGCGCCCGCGCTGGTGCCGTGGTAGATCCCGGCGGGGGCGTCGCCCGACCCGAGCGCGACGAGGCGCTCGGCGAGGTCCGCGGTCCAGGTCGGCTGGCCGTACTGGTCGCCGACCACGTCGACGGTGTCGCGCTCCCGCTCCAGGCGGATCATCGTCCGGACGAAGTTCGGCCCCTCCGCCCCGTAAAGCCACGCGGTCCGCACGACGTACCCGTCGCCGGGCAGCAGGTCGAGGACCGCGTGCTCGCCCGCGAGCTTGGTGCGGCCGTAGGCGGTGCGCGGCGCCGGGCGGTCGGTCTCGCGGTACGGGGCCGAGGAGTCGCCGGCGAAGACGTAGTCGGTGGACACCTGCAGCAGCCGGGCGCCGTGCTTCGCGGCCAGCACCGCGAGGTGCCGCGGCCCCTCGCCGTTGACCCGCAGCGCGTCCGGCTCCGCCGTCTCCGCCGCGTCGACCCCGGTCCAGGCCGCGCAGTTGACCACGACGGCCGGCCGGTGGTCGTCGAAGACCGTGCGCACCGCGTCCTCGTCGGTGATGTCCAGCGCCGCCCGGTCCACCCCGACGGCCGCCTCGCCGCCCTCGGCGAGCCGCAGCAGCAGGTCGTGGGCCAGCATCCCGCCGGCCCCTGTCACCAGCCACGTCATCGCGGACCCACCACCCCGGCCGTCGCGGTCAGCAGCGGCTCCCACCAGTCGCGGTGCCGCCGGTACCAGTCCACCGTCGCGGCCAGGCCGGCCGCGAAGCCGACCCGCGGGGCGTAGCCCAGCTCGGCGCGGATCTTGCCGCAGTCCACCGAGTAGCGCAGGTCGTGGCCCTTGCGGTCGGGCACCTCGCGGACCAGGTCCCAGCCGGCGCCGCACGCCTCCAGCAGCATCCCGGTCAGCTCGCGGTTGGACAGCTCGGTGCCGCCGCCGATGTTGTAGACCTCGCCGGCCCTGCCGCCGCGCCTGACCAGCTCGATGCCGCGGACGTGGTCGCTGACGTGCAGCCAGTCGCGTACGTGCCGGCCGTCGCCGTACAGCGGCACCGGGCGGCCCTCCATCAGCCGGGTCACGAACAGCGGGATCAGCTTCTCGGGGAACTGCCGCGGCCCGTAGTTGTTGGAGCAGCGGGTGATCCGCACGTCCAGGCCGTGGGTGCGGTGCTGGGCCAGCGCCAGCAGGTCGGCGGACGCCTTCGAGGCCGCGTAGGGGGAGTTGGGGCGCAGCGGGTCGGTCTCCGGCCAGGAGCCGGTCTCGATCGACCCGTAGACCTCGTCGGTGGAGACCTGCACGAACACCGCGACGCGGTGCCTGACGGCCGCGTCCAGCAGGGTGTGGGTGCCGACCACGTTGGTGGTGACGAAGTCGGCGGCGCCCGCGATGGAGCGGTCCACGTGGGTCTCGGCGGCCAGGTGCACGACCTGTTCGTGCCCGGCCAGCAGCCGGTCGACCAGGGCGGTGTCCCGGATGTCGCCGTGCACGAAGGTGAAGCGCGGGTCGCGGCGCACCGGGTCGAGGTTCTCCGGGCGCCCGGCGTAGGTGAGCGCGTCCAGCACGGTCACCTCGACCGCCGCCGCGCTGGAGGACAGCAGGGCCTGCACGTAGTGCGAGCCGATGAAGCCGGCGCCGCCGGTCACCAGGATGCGAGTGGTCATGAGGAGATCTGCACCTTGCTGTGGTCGCCGAGTACGAGCCGGTGGGCGGCGGGGGTCCGCGGTCCTGGGGTCACCTCGACCTTGCGGCCGATCAGCGACGCCTCGATGCGGCGCACCCCGAGGATGGACGAGCCGGGCAGCACGATGGAGAACTCGATCTCGCTGTCGCGCAGCACGCAGTCCGCGCCGATCGAGGTGAACGGGCCGACGTAGCAGCCCTCCACGACCGTGCCGGGGCCGATCATCACCGGGCCGACGATGCGCGAGCCGGTGATCCTGGCGCCCGCGCCGACGCTGACCCGGCCGACCAGCTCGCTGGCGGCGTCGACCTCGCCGTGCACCCCGCGCTCGACGGTCTCCAGCACCGAGCGGTTGACCTCCAGCATGTCGGTGACGTTGCCGGTGTCCTTCCAGTAGCCGTCGATCACCGTGGACCTGACGTCGCTGCCGCGGTCGATGAGCCACTGGATGGCGTCGGTGATCTCCAGCTCGCCGCGCCCCGACGGCTTGATCGCGCGGACCGCCTCGTGGACGGCTGCCGAGAAGAGGTACACGCCGACCAGCACCAGGTCGCCGCGCGGCACCGCCGGCTTCTCCTGCAGGCCCACCACCCGGCCCTGCGCGTCCAGTTCCGCCACGCCGAACTCCGAAGGGTTCGGCACGCGGGTCAGCAGCAGCTGGGCGGCCGGGCGGTGCGCGCGGAAGGCGGCGACGTGGTCGCCGATGCCGCCGACGATGAAGTTGTCGCCCAGGTACATCACGAAGTCGTCGTCGTCGAGGAAGTCCCGGGCGATCAGCACCGCGTGCGCCAGGCCGAGCGGCTGCTCCTGCCGGATGTACGTGACGCGCACGCCGTGCGCGGAGCCGTCGCCGACCGCGGCCATGATCTCGGCGGCGGTGTCGCCGACGATGATGCCGACGTCCTCGATGCCGCAGTCGGCGATGGCTTCGAGGCCGTAGAAGAGGACCGGCTTGTTCGCGACCGGCACGAGCTGCTTGGCGGAGGTGTGGGTGATCGGGCGCAGCCGGGTGCCGTGGCCGCCGGCCAGGACGAGGGCCTTCACGCCCGCCGCCCGGGGGCGGTGGAGACCAGCACGAACTCGTTGTGCCGGAAGAGCCGTCCGGCCGCGCGTGGCAGCGGGAAGGAGTACGCCCTGCGGACGTTCAGGCCCGCGGCCCGCGCCTCCTCCTCCAGCTCGGCGAAGCCGACGAAGCGCACGTGGGTGGCGTCGCTGGCGAAGCCCGCCTCCTGCGGGGTGATCAGGACGGCCCGGCCGCCGGGCCGCACGTACGGCAGGTACGTCGCCAGCAGCGCGGCGGCCTTCGCCGCGTCCAGGTGCTCCAGGACGTGCGCGCACAGCAGGCTGTCGAAGGAGCCGGGCACGCAGTCGGTGGCGGCGAACTCCTCCGGGGTGTACGCGGTCAGGCCGCGGGCGCGGGCCGCCGCGACCGAGTGCGCGTTGTGGTCGACGCCGACGCTGCCCGGGGCGCAGTGCCGCAGGTTGCGGCCCACCCCGCAGCCGACGTCCAGCACCCTGCCGAGCCGCAGTCTGCGCAGGTTCCAGCGGTAGGGCGCCTGCGTCGGGAGCAGCCGCCTGGCCAGCAGCCGGGTGGTGTAGTCGGGGGAGGCGGTGTCGGCCATCGGGGCGCCTTTCACGGGTGTGTCGACTCTGAGCGTACGGATCAGGCGGGCGGCGAGCAGGGCGGCGGCGGTCCACGAGCCGAGTGCGTAGGCCGCCTCGACGCGCGGGCCCGGCGGGCAGGGCAGGGCGAGCGCCGCGGCGGTGACGGCCGCGCCCGCCGCCCAGGCCAGTGCCTGCGGGCGGTGGCCGCCGGTGGCGAGGGTGCCGTTGCCGAGCAGGTACGCCACCAGGTAGCCGGTGGTGCCCAGGCCCAGCGCGGCGAAGTCCAGATGTCCCAGGACCGGGGGCGCCGCGAGCAGCCGCTCGGTCACCCACGGCCCGGCGAGCGCGGCCGGCACCGTGCACACCACGCCGAGCGCCGCCATCCCCCCGGCGCTGCGCCGCACCCCGCGGGCGACGCCCGCCCGGTCGCCGCGCTGCTGCCGTACGGTCAGCTCCCGCAGCAGGCCCGCCTGCAGCGCGCCGACCGCGAACTGCGGCACCCGCACCAGGGTCAGCGCGCACAGCAGCGCGGTGACCAGCGCCGCGTCACCCGGCGCCAGGCCCTTCGCCCCGAGTACGGGGGCGTTGGCCAGCGCCTGCGCGAACACGGCCCCGCCGACCAGCGCCACCAGCCCCCGCCCGATCTCCCCGGGGCCGGGCTTCGCGCTGCCCGGTGCGGTGCGTTCCGTGCGCGGCGGCTCGCCCAGCGGCCCTCGGGCGGCCGGCGTGGCGCTGCGCGGTCCCCGGGCGGGCGAGGGCACGGTCGGCGCCGCGGCGGTGAGCGGGCGCGCGGCCGTGCGGAGGGCGGTGGGCAGGACGGGGAGGCAGGCGAGGAGCGGGGAGGTGGTCAGGACCAGCGCGAAGGCGGTGGGGGAGTGGCTGCCCGTCAGGAGCAGGGCGGCCGCGGAGGCGAGCCGGAGGGCGCCGTCGAGGGCGAGCTGCCAGGCGTACGCGGCGAACCGGGCGTGTCCCGCCAGCAGTCCGCGCAGCGTGTGGGCGGCGGCGAGCGCGGACAGGGCGCCGGCCAGCGGCCACAGCAGGGCGGCGTCGCCGTCGAAGGCGAGCCGGGCCAGCGGGCGGTGGGCCGCGGCGAGCAGCAGCACGACGCCGGCGAGCAGTCCCGCGGCCACCGTCGCCCCCCGCCGCAGCAGCGGCCCGGTGGCGGCGCCGCCCGCGACCCGGGCGGCCACCGTACGGGTCAGCTCCTGCTCCAGCGGGAAGAACAGCCCGATCCCCACGGAGAAGGCCACCGCCCACACCACGGACAGCCCGGCCATCCCCGCGGTGCCCAGGCCGCGCCCGGCCAGCGCCAAGTGCGCGTACGCACCGGCGGCGTTGACCACCATCCCCACCCCGACGAGCCCCGTCCCCCGCGGCACCACCCCGCCCGCTCTCACCCGCGGCTCTCCGGCCTGCTGCCGGCGCCCGCGGGAGTCGGCCCCGCGGTGGCGGCGCGGGCCGGCCTTGGGAGGCGGTGGGCGGTGAAGGCGTGGGTCAGGAGGGTCGCCGTGGGGTGCGGGGCGGGGGCCGCGGCGGGCAGCAGGGTGAGGGCGTGCAGGCGGGACGACCAGTGGTGGTGGGCGGCGCGGGCGGCGCGGGGCCAGCCATGGGCGGTGAGGCGGGCCGCGGTGGTGAGGAAGAAGCGGCGGGCCTCGTCGAACCGGGCGCCGGTCACCGCCTGCGCGGCGGACGCGCTGACCGCGTGCCGCCGGTAGCGGAAGCAGACCTCGGGGTCGGTGGCCAACCGGCCGCCGTCGAGCAGCAGGTCGACGACCACCGCCAGGTCCTGGATGACGCCGAGGTCCGCGCGGAAGGGGTGCCGCCGCAGCGCCTCGGTGTGCCAGCACACCGAAGGGAAGTACAGCCAGTTGCCGCGCAGCAGGCTGACCGCGAGGTCCTCGCCGCCCAGCAGCGCGGGCGCCGAGCGGATGCCCGCGGGCGCGTAGACCCACCGCTTGGCCGCGTCCACCAGCGACGAGCACGGCCGCCCCGCCGCGTCCACGACCTGCACCCCGGGCTGCACCATGGCCGCGCCGGGGCTGCGCCGCAGCGCCCGCCGCACGGTGCGCAGGTAGCCGGGCAGCATCAGGTCGTCGCAGCCCATGAGCACCACGTGCGGCGCCCGCGCCAGCTCCACGCAGCGGTTGAAGTTGCCGGTCACCCCCAGGTTGCGCGGGTTGCGCAGATAGCTCACCCGGGGGTCGCCGAGCGCCGCGAACCACTCGGGCACCCCCGGCTCGCGCCCGTCGTCCACCACCGTCAGGTGCCAGTCGTCGCCGTCCTGCGCCTGCACGCTGCGCACCGCGGCCCGCAGCAGCGGCACGTCGCCGTAGTACGGGATCATCACGTCGAAGGCCGGCGCGCTCACCTGGCGACCCCCGCGGCTTCCGCGGGCTCCGGCACCCGGGCGGCGGCCTCGGCCCGCTGCGGCGCCGGGACCCGGCGGGTCAGGGCGAGCAGCAGCACCAGCGCGGTCCTGGCCAGGTAGACCAGCGCCCGGGCCGGCGACTGGCTGGGCGCACCGGTGGTGCGCGGCCGCATCGCCACCGCCACCTGCCGCACCTGGTAGCCGCGGCGCAGCGCGCCGACCATGCTCTCGACGGTGTCGCCCAGGTACTCCGCGGGATACCAGCGGGCGAAGAAGGCGATCATGTCGCGGTTGCAGGCGCGGAAGCCGGAGGTCGAGTCGGTCAGCCGGGTGCCGGCCATCCCGGACAGCACCAGCGACAGCAGCCGCATCGACCAGCGGCGCGGCCCGCGCACCCGGTAGTCGCCCACGCCCGCGAACCGCGCGCCGACCACCAGGTCGGCCGTCTCCAGCGCGGCCAGCAGCGCGGGCACGTAGCCCGGGTCGTGCTGGCCGTCGGCGTCGACCTGCACGGCGGCGTCGTAGCCCTGGTCCAGGGCGTAGCGGTAGCCGGTGCGCATGGCGCCGCCGACGCCGAGGTTGTACGGCAGCCGGGCCACCAGGGCGCCGGCCGCGCGGGCGGTCTGCGCGGTGCGGTCGGTGGAGCCGTCGTCGACCACCAGGACGTCGGCGGCCGGTACCGCGGCCCGCAGCTCGGCCAGCACCGCGGCCAGGCCCTCCGCCTCGTTCCAGGCGGGCACGATCACCAGGACCCGCCGCCTGCCCGTATCCGCGCCCGCGTCAGGACCCGGCGTCATCCGGCGCCGCCCTCCGCGCGGCGGGCCGCCGCCACCGCGGCCGGCCGGTTCTGTTCGTCCAGCGCCGCCCTGATCAGCGCGATCTCCTCGGCGAGCGTCCTCGTCTCCTCCTCCAGACGGCTGGACTCCCAGCTCAGGTGGAGGCACACCAGGAGCAGCAGCACGATGCCGGCGAAGAGCACCAGGCTGGCGCCCGACATGATGCCCAGGCCGCGGGCCAGCGAGTCGAGCATCTGCGGGAACAGCCCGAGCGGCACCACCGCGGAGCCCACCGCGAGCCACAGCGCCGCGTACTTCTCGCGCAGCTGGTGCCGGCGCAGCAGCTCCAGAATGCAGCCCAGCAGGGCCAGTCCGGTGAGCGAGGTGATCACGGACAGGTGCACGGTGGAGGCCTCCTGGGGGTCCTGCGGGTCGTTCCGGCTTTCCGTTGGTCTCGTTCTCGTTCTTGTTCTTGTTCCGCTGCCGGGGGGCCGGCAGTGCGCGGGCCGCCCTGCCGGCCCCGTTTCATCAGATGCGCGGTCCGCGCAGAATCAGGTCCGCCACGCGGGAGGCGGCTCGGCCGTCGTCCAGATGGCAGAAGGCGGCCCTGAACGCGTCATATGCCGCGCCGTGCGGCGAGGCCGCCGCGGCGGGGTCGCGCAGCGCCGCCGCCAGCTCCTGCGTGGTCGCCAGCAGCGGCCCCGGCGCCTGCGCCTCGAAGTCGAAGGCGAAGCCGCGCAGGGTGTCCCGCATGTGGGCGAGGTCGGGGGTGTGCAGCAGGATCGGGCGGCCGGTGACGGCGAAGTCGGCGAGCAGCGAGGAGTAGTCGGTGACCAGGACGTCGGCGGCGAGCAGCAGTTCCGCCAGATCCGGGTGGCCCGACACGTCCCGTACGAAGCCGCCGTCCGCGGGCACGGTGTCGGCGACCAGCGGGTGCGCGCGCACCAGCAGCACATGGGTGGCCCCGAGTTCCGCCTCCAGCGCGGCCAGGTCGGCGGCCAGGTGCAGCCGCTGGTGGGCGGCGTCGTAGGCCTCGTCGTCGCGGACGGTCGGCGCGTACAGCACCACCGTGCGCCCGGGCGGCAGGCCGAGCCGGGCGCGTACGTCCTCGGCGACCTTGTCGCGGTCCTCGCCGCTGAGCAGGTCGGTGCGCGGCAGCCCGGTCTCGGCGACCTCGCCGTCGAAGGCCAGGGCGCTGCGCAGCACCGGGGTGCTCTGCGCGCTGGGCGACAGCAGGACGGTCCACTGGCCGCCGAGCCGCGGCTGCGGCCACATGTGGGTGAGGTCGGCGCACAGGGTGCCCGCCAGGTCCTGGCCGAAGCGCTTGACGGGGGTGCCGTGCCAGGTCTGCACGACGTGCTGGCCGACCCGGCGCCGGAAGAAGGCGGGCAGGTGGGTGTTGGTGACGATGTGCCGGCTGCGGGCCAGCGCCTCGTACCAGGCGTGGCTGCCGAGCACCACGGGCCGGGCGGCGGCCGGTACCGGCGTCGTACGGTCGGCGACCACCCACACGTGGTCCAGCGCCGTACCGCGCCGCACCAGTTCCTCGTGCACGGCACGCGGCGAGTCGTCGCAGCGGCGGCCGTCGAAGCTGCTGTAGAGGACGGTGCCGGTCAGCTCGCGGCGGGCCAGCACGGGGTAGCGCCGCTCGCGCAGCATCCGCTGCCGGTACGGGCCGCGGTCCGCGGCGGGGACGGCGGAGCCGGCGGCCACGAACAGGTGGTCGTGGAAGCGGCGGTCCAGTTGCAGCGGCCGGGACCCCTCGCTGACCGCCGCTTCGAGCGGCAGCGCGGCCATCGCCTTCGGCGCGACCCGTACGGGGGTGTCCGTGCCGCCGGCCCGCAGGTGCAGGTACCAGCGCCCGGCGTGCGGCAGCGCCCCGACGTCCACGGCAGCGGAGAACCGCCCGCGGTCCTCCGCGGCGACGACCTCGGCGCCGGTCTCGGCCGCGTACGTGCCGTGCCGCAGCACCAGCCGCACGCCCGGGGCGGCCGCGGCGGCCGGGGGGAGTTCGCCGGAGACGAGGAGGTTCCCGTCGGGGGTGAAGGAGAGGGCGTCGGCGACGGCCTGCGGCGTGCGGTCGCGCAGGACGAGGTTGCCGGCCGCGGTGCCCTCGACGGACAGCTCGCGGGGGCGCGGCTCGCCGAGGCGCTCGTCGGGCGGCAGGGCGTAGCGGCCAGGGGGCAGGTCGCGGTCCAGGCTGAAGCGGGCGGTGCCGCCGTCGGGGAAGACGGCCTCCGCGGTCCAGGTCGCCGTCGTCTCCGGGGCGACCTCCTTCGGCAGCCCGGACATCGGGGGCCGCGCCCCGCCCAGGTCGGCGAGCACCAAGCCGGCGGACAGCGACGTCCAGCCCGCGCTGCCGCCGGAGCCCTCAGCCGGGGTCAGCGGGTAGTCGAGGACGGCGCCGGTCGCCTGCTGGGTGAGCCGCGCGGCCACCGGCAGGGTGCGGTCGCGGACCGCGAGGTCGAGGTGCAGCAGGCCGTCGTCGGACGGGCGGTGGGCGGTCAGCCGGCGGGTGACCGGCTCGACCGACAGGTGCAGGCGGCCGTCCTTGTACCAGGGCACCAGCCGGGTGTCGTCGTCCAGCGGGAAGGGCACCGGCGAGGAGCCCGCACCCGCCTCCGCGGCGCGCAGCGCGGCCGGGCGGACCGCGGCACCGCCCGCCACCACGATGCCGATCCGCCACTGCGCCGGCTTCCAGCCGCCGTCGGTGCGCAGCCGCGCCGGGTCGACGGTGATCTCGAATCCCGACCAGTCGTAGCAGTGGCGCTCCTGCGCCTGCTCGTCGGTGACGTCGGCGGCCCGCACCGTGCGCACCGGCAGCAGCAGCCTGCGCCGCCCGCAGGTGGCGACCGCGGTCTTGAGCGAGGAGCGCCGGGTGCGGGCGTCGACGTTGCGGATGTAGGCGTAGCCCTTGAGCACCAGCTTGCCGTCCCGCCACTCCAGGTCCCGCAGCCGCGCGACGACCGGCAGGTCGGTGGCGCCGGTCGCGGTCGCCGCCCGGGACAGCGGCACCGGCGACCCGTCGGGGCGTACGACGACGGCCCGCTTGCGCAGCGGCAGCCCGGCGAGGTCGAAGACCGTTCGGCCGCCCTGCCGTTCGTGGCCGAGCACCGTCAGCAGGTCGTCGAGCCGGCCCTCCCTGATCAGCTCCCAGCGCAGCCGCAGCTCCACCGGCAGCCCCGGGTAGAGCGCGGGGTCGACGCGGCTGAGGTAGTCGCCCGCGCGGTCCATGAAGACCCGGTGGTATTCGGGTCCCGCCATCGGCAGGGCCTCGATGAAGTACAGCAGGTCGTCGGTGAGCACCGACCGGTCGTAGTCCCGCTTGTGGCCGCTCCAGCGGGTGTTGGCCGGGTCGGCGAGGAAGCGCGAGACCCCGTCGACGGCCGCGATCCGGTCGCGTACGCCCTTGACGTCGGTGCGCCGCCGGGTGATCGAGCCCTCCCTGATCCGCCAGTAGTACACGTGCTCGTGGAGGACGTCGACGGCGTCGGCGAGGAAGTGCGCCGGGATCGTCAGCGGCGTGTCCTCGTACAGCACCCCTTCGGGGAAGGCGAGGCCGTGCTTGTCCCAGAAGGCGCGGCGGAAGACCTTGTTCCAGGCCACCCGGTCGGACAGCAGGCCCAGGTCGCGGGTGATGTGGGTGCGGCTGACGGTTCTCGTCATGCCGCGGTGCTGCCAGGCCTGGCTGCGTCCCGCCGTCGTCAGCCGGTAGACGTTCCCGGTGGCGAAGTCCGAGCCGGACCGGTCGAGCAGGCCGGTCAGCTGCTCGTACGCGCGCGGCGGCAGCACGTCGTCGCTGTCGGCGAACGTCAGGTACGGCGTCGCGGGATCGGCGTTGCGCGCACCGGTGTTGCGGGCGTGGCCGAGGCCGCCGTTGTCCTGGGCGACCAGCCGGAAGCGCGGGTCGCGGGCGGCGAACGCCTGCGCGATGTCCGCGCTGGTGTCCGTCGAACCGTCGTCCACCATGACCACGTCGAGCTCGGCCAGTGTCTGCGCTGCGATCGACCGCAGGCACTCCTCCAGGTACTGCTCGACGTTGTAGACGGGGACGACGACGGTCAGGCGGGGCGTCATGGGGGGACAACGCTCCTTTCGGGACGGCGGTGGCAGACCATGCCGTGTGTTCAACTCGCCGCGCCCGCAGCGGTCACCGAAGGTAGGCCGAACGAGCGACACGACCCCGCGGATCGACACAGCGTGCGCGGCCAATTACCCTCGGACGTTATCCCTGCCGGTAACCACCGATCTGTCCAGGATGGTCATGCCACGTTTCAGCGTCGTCGTTCCCGCCTACCGCGCGCAGGGCTTCCTGCGCCCCTGCCTGGAGTCCGTGCTCGACCAGTCGGGACTCGACCGGTCCGGCGGCGACGTCGAGGTGATCGTTGTGGACGACGCCTCACCCGACGCGTGCGGCGCGATCATCGCCGACCTCGCGGCCGCCGACCCCCGGGTCGTCCCGGTGCGCCTGGACCGCACCGGCGGCACCGGGAAGGCCAGGGACGCAGGCGCCGCCCGCGCCACCGGCGACTACCTGCTCTTCCTGGACGCCGACGACCTCATGGCGCCCGGCACGCTCGCCGCCCTCGACACCAGGCTCGGCCGCACCGGCGACCCCGACGTGCTGCTCTTCGACCACGAGCGCTTCACCGTGTGGGAGAACGTCCAGGAGAGCGGCGACGGCGACTTCCTGGCCGCCGCGGGAGAGCGCGTCTTCACCGCCGCTGACCTCCCCGACTGCCTGGCCTGCTACCCGGCCGCCTGGAACCGCGCGGTGCGCAGGGACTTCTGGACCTCCCACGGCTTCGCGTTCGGCGACGCCCCCTACGCCGACGTCGCCGTCGCCACCCGGCTGCTCACCGCGGCGGGGCGCGTCGCCTGCCTCGACCGGGTGTGCGTGCGCTGGCGCAAGCGCCGCTCCGGCAGCCTCACCACCACCCGCGGCGCCCACCACCTGGCCGTACTCGACCGCTACGCCGAGCTGTTCGCCGACCCCGACCTGCCGGGGGAGGCCGCGCGGGCCGCGCTGTACGGGCAGATGGCCGCGGTGCTGATGGCCGTCGGCGAGGACCGGCTCAGCCCGGACGCCGCACCCGGCTTCGTCCGCGGGGCCGGCCGGCTGCTCACCGACCACCGCCCGGCCGGCTGGACCGCGCCCGAGCCGAAGGAGGCCCGCTGGGTCAGGGCCGCGGGCACCGGCTCCTACGGCCGCTACCGGGCGGCGCTGGGCGCGCGGGCACTGGCCGTGCGGATCGCCAAGAACGCCAGGGCACGCAGGAACGGCCTGGCCCGCGCGCTCTACCAGCGCTACTACCGGATGCGGCTGCGCCGGCCCGTCGACCCGAACCTGGTCCTCTACGCCGCCTACTGGAACCGCGGGGTGTCCTGCAACCCGGCCGCGATCTACCGCAAGGCGGCGGAGATCGCACCGCACCTGCACGGCGTGTGGGTCGTCAACAGGCGCGACCGGGACGCGCTGCCGCCCGGCGTCGACCACGTCGTCGTCAACTCCCGGCGCTACTGGGACGTCCTGGCCAGGGCCGGCCACCTGGTCAACAACGCGAACTTCACCGGGAACGTCACCAAGCGGCCCGAGCAGACGTACACGCAGACGCACCACGGCACGCCGCTCAAGCACATGGGCATGGACCTGCGGGCCAGGCCCGCGGTCGGCAAGGGGATGAGCTTCGGCCGGCTGCTCGACCACGCCGACCAGTGGGACTACTCGCTCGTCGCCAACCAGCACTCGGCGGAGGTCTTCGACCGGGTCTACCCCAGCGGCTACCGCACGCTGCCCAGCGGCTACCCGCGCAACGACGTCTTCTACACCTCGGGACCCGACGACGTCCGCCGCGCCCGCCAGGCGCTGGGGCTCGCACCCGGCACGACGGCGATCCTCTACGCGCCCACCCACCGTGACTACGAGCGGGAGTTCGTCCTCCCGCTGGACCTGGAACGCCTCGCGGGCGAGCTGGGACCCGGCTACACGCTGCTGGTGCGGGCGCACTACTTCTACGGGCAGAGCCCGCAGCTCGAAGCGCTGCATCTGGCCGGGGCGGTCGTGGACGTGTCCTCGCACCCGTGCGTGGAGGAGCTGTGCCTCGCCTCCGACGCGCTGGTCACCGACTTCTCGTCGCTGATGTTCGACTACGCCAACCTCGACCGGCCGATCGTCGTCCACGCGGCGGACTGGGCGGCCTACCGGGCCGCCCGCGGGGTCTACTTCGACCTGCTGTCGGGGCGGGCCGGCGAGACGCCGGGGGCCGTCGCCCACGACGAGGCGTCCCTGGCCGAGGTCTTCCGCGGCGGTGCGTGGGAGGGCGCCCCGGCCAGTGCGCTGCGCGCGGCTTTTCGGGAGAGGTTCTGCTCTTACGACGACGGGCTCGCCGCCGAGCGGGTCGTGCGGCGGGTGTTCCTCCACGAGGAGGGGCTCCTCCCGTACCGCCCCCTCCCGGACCGGTACCCCGCTCCTGCGCCTTCGGCCCTCGCCGACCCGTCCCCGGCCCCCGCGATGTGACTCCCGTCGGGGTGGGGGACCGCCCCTTGCGGTGCGTCGCCGGTCTGCGCGACCAGCCCGAACGGCGGGAAAGGCGCGGCGCCACCGCAAGGGGCACCCTCCTCAGGCGCCTCCCCAGGCGCCCCCTCGGGGGCCCCTCAGGGAAGAGGGCGCGCGGCCGGGCGGGTCGGGAGAGGGCGCGGCGGAGCCGTCGGGTGGCGGTCGGGGAGGGGGACGACGGCCGGCAACCCCCCGTCCTCCCGGAGGAAGACGCGGCGCACGACGCGCTCCGCCGCGTGCCCGTCGTCGTAGGGGCAGAAGCGGGCGCGGAAGGCGGCGCGGAGCTGGGCCGAGCGCGGGCCTGACCAGGAGCCGGTGGCGAGGATGTCGGTCAGCTCCTCCTGGGTGCGGGCGACGGGCCCCGGCGGGTGCGCGGTGACGTCGAAGTACACGCCCCGGGTGGCCCGGTAGGTGTCCCAGTCCGCGGTGTGCAGCACGATCGGCCGGTCGAGGCCCGCGTAGTCGAACATCAGGGACGAGTAGTCGGTGATGAGCCCGTCGGATGCCAGGCACAGCTCCTCCGCCGAGGGGTGCCCCGACACGTCGATGATCCGCGGGTGGGCTGTGCCCGCTGTGCCCGCCGTGCCCGCCGCGTCCCCGGGCGGGTAGAAGTAGTGCGTGCGCAGCAGCAGCACCACCCCCGGCCCCAACTCCTCCGCGAGCCGCGGCAGGTCGATCGCCGGCAGGAAACCGCTCTGGTAGTCGCGGTGGGTGGGCGCGTACAGCAGCGCCGTCGCGGTGCGGGGGATGCCGAGGCCGTCGCGCAGCGCGAGCACCTCCTCGGGGGTGGCCCGGTGGAAGACGTCGGTGCGCGGCTGGCCGTACTCCAGGCACGTGAAGGCGGCCGGGTAGGCGCGCTCCCAGACCAGGCTGGAGTGCCGGCTCGCCGAGACGCTGTAGTCCCAGCGGTCGACGTGCCGCAGCATCCGCTCGAAGTCCAAGCCGTGTGCGGCGGCGGGGTGTTGGAGCAGGTCGACGCCCATGTGCTTGAGCGGGGTGCCGTGGTGGGTCTGCACGTTGGTCTGTCCTGGCCGCTTGGCGTAGCGGTGGTGGAAGTTGACGTTGCTGACCAGGTACGACGCCCGGGCCATGGCCTTCCAGTAGGCGGCCGAGCCGGGTTGCAGCCGGGTGACACCGGGCGGCAGGGTGTGCGCGTACTCCTCGGTGGTGACCCACGCGGTGCGCATGTGCGGGGCGATCTCGCGCAGCGTGCCCTCGACGGCGGCCGGGTTGCAGGCGTAACCGCGGTCCCAGTAGGCGGAGAAGACCGCGAGGTCGGGGTCCAGCGGCCGGCGCCGCTGCGCCAGGTAGTACGCGTGCAGGACCCCGGCCCGCAGCCGCCCGCCCGCCGCCCTGGCCCGCTGCGCCGTGCGCAGCCGCAGCCGGTGGAGGGCGCCGAGCGCCTGGAAGGTGCGCCGGGCGCCGAGCGCGACCAGCAGGTAGCGCACCCCGCTGCGCCGGCTCAGCGCGAAGTCGAAGCCCTCGGGCCGCAGTTTGCGGTACTGGGCGCGGCAGCGCCTGAAGTACTCGGGGCGGGACGATCTGGGCAGCCGGTCGGGCAGGTTGAAGACCGTGGTCAGGTGGTCGAGCATCCGGCGGAAGAGCACCGTGCGCCAGCGCTCCAGGTCGGGGCGGCCGTCGAGGAAGGCGAAGAGCAGGTCGTACTGCTTGAAGATCTCGAAGTGCCGCCGGCTGGTGGTGTGCAGGATGCCTCTCTTGCGGCGCTGCCGGTAGTGCACGCACACCTGGTCGAGCAGCGCGATCGTCTCCGCGGCCATCAGCAGCGGGTACGTCCACGGGGTGTCCTCGTAGTAGCCGGCGGGGAAGGCCACCCCGACCTTGTCGAGGAAGTCCCGCCGGTAGGCCTTGTTCCAGGCGACCATGATCAGCCGCAGCAGGCCGGGGTGCTGGTCGAGCGAGAAGACCTGCGGGCCGGTCCGGGCCAGCAGCGCGCTGAACTGGTTGCGCTCCGCCTCGCCGTTCCAGTACGTGCGGTCGTAGTCGAAGATCAGCAGGTCGGGGCGGCCGGTCCGGTCGATCCTGGCCGCGATGGCCTGCAGTGCGCCCGGCGCGTAGGTGTCGTCGCTGTCCAGGAAGAGCACGTAGTCGCCGGTGGCCCGGGCGAGGCCGGCGTTGCGGGCCATGCCCAGGCCGACGTTGTCGGCGAGGTGCAGGACGCTCACCCGGCGGTCGCGGGCCGCGTAGGCGTCGGCGATCTCGCCGCTGCCGTCCGGCGAGCAGTCGTCCACCACGATCAGCTCGAAGTCGCCGAACGACTGGCCGAGCACGGAGTCCAGGCAGGCGTGCAGATAGGCCTGCACGTGGTAAACGGGCACGATGACGCTGAAGCGGGGCACAGCAGCACATCCAGGTTCGGCCGGGGACACGGGACACTACGACCACATACGCGGTGAATGCGGTATGTGATGCTATATATCCTGCGAACGCGCGGCCGCCCCGCTGGTTACGCCTCGTGGCGCAGCGCTGCACGAAGCCTTACGAAGCCTTTGGACACGAACGGCGGCAGCACGTTGAGCGCCAGCCGGCGCAGCGGCGAGCGCCGCCGGGGCGCGGGCGCGGGCTGCTCCGCCAGGGGGATCGGCGCGACCTCCTCGGCGACCTGCGGCTCCTCCCGGTGGTGCCGGGACCGCGGGTGGGCCGGCGGCACCGCGCTGGTGCCCTTGACCCGCACCAACCGGTCGCCGGCCACCTCCTCGACGCCGTGCCACATGTCGTCGCGCCCGGCCAGGAACTCCAGCAACTGCTCGCGCACCGGCGCCGGGTCGCCCCACGTGCCGTACAGCTTGGTGCCGGTCACGCACACCGGGTTCAGCCCGCCGGTGGCGACCGCCCCCCAGACCGCGGCGGCCACCCCCGGGCAGTGCTCGGAGCGGTAGTCGTCGAGCGCGACGATGCCGTGCGGGTGCAGCAGCGCCCTGGTGTCCTCGATGTCACCGCGTACGTGCTCGTAGAGGTGCGAGCCGTCGACGTGCGCGAAGCGGCAGCTTGCGGCCTGCACCCGGTCCCGTACGAGGGACGACAGGCCCTGGATCACCTGCGGCAGCTCGTCATGGAAGGACAGGTAATTGGACTCGAACGAGCGACGGGTGAGCGTCGAGTAGGAGTACCGCATCTCCGCGGAGTTCGCGTCGTCCTCCGCCGGGGAATCGAACAGGTCGCAGACCGTGAACGTGTCGCCGTCGCGCAGGTAGCCGCCCATGAAGATCGCGCTCTTGCCCATGTAGGCGCCGATCTCCAGCAGGTCGCCCGGCTCGGTCAGCTCGTTCTGGCGGGTCAGGAACCAGTCGAAGAGCACCTGGTCGGCCGGGAAGAACCAGCCCTTGACCTCGTCGAGCGAGGTGGGCTCGGGAAGCTGCTCGCCGGCGGGATCGGAGGCGGTGGGGGTGAGCGTCATGGGGTTCCGTTCGAAGGGCGGGAGCCCCTGGAACGGGCGGCTCCCGGCGGCGGGGGGCGTCAGTGTAAACGTCCCCCGCGGCCGGAATTGTCCGCCGCGTCACCGTGTCACCGGGTTGCCGCGGAAGACTCCCGCGCCACCCGGCGGCCGTGCCGCTACTTCACCGCGCCCGCCATCACGCCGGACACGAACTGCCGCTGGAAGGCGAAGAAGACCGCCAGCGGGATCACCATCGACACGAACGCGCCGGGCGCCAGGATGTCGATGTTGTTGCCGAACTGCCGGACCTGCTGCTGCAGCGCCACCGTGATCGGCTGCGAGTCGCTGTTCGCGAAGATCAGCGCGACCAGCATGTCGTTCCACACCCACAGGAACTGGAAGATGCCCAGCGACGCGATCGCCGGCCCGCCCAGCGGCATCACCACCCGCAGGAAGAGCCGCAGCTCGCCCGCACCGTCCAGCCGCGCGGCCTCCAGCAGCTCGCGGGGGATCTCCGCGAAGAAGTTCCGCAGCAGGAAGATCGCGAACGGCAGCCCGAAGGCGGTGTGGAAGAGCACCACCCCGGAGATGTCACCGAAGATCCCGATGTCGCCGAACAGCTTCGCCACCGGGATCAGCGCCACCTGCACCGGCACCACGAGCATCGCCACCACGGCGATGAACCACCAGTCCCGGCCGGGGAAGTCCATCCAGGCGAAGGCGTATCCGGCCAGCGCCCCGATCACCACCACGAGCAGCGTCGCGGGAACGGTGATCAGCGCCGTGTTCACCAGCGAGTCGGTGACGGCGTGGTTGTCCAGCAGGGTGCGGTAGTTGGTCACCGTCAGCTGCGACGGCGAGGTGAAGACCTTCCACCAGCCGCTCGTCGAGATGTCGGCCGGGGTCCGCAGGCTCGACAGCAGCAGGCCCAGCGTCGGCAGCAGCCAGAACAGGCCCACCACCAGCAGCACGACCCGTACCACCCCGCCGCCGGCGACGGCCGCCAGCCGGGAACCCAGGCTCTCCTTGGGCCGAACCGCCGCCGGCCGCTCCGCGGTCTTCAGGGGCATCGCCGGCCCCGCGCTCGCGTCCGCGCTCATCGCCGTCCCTCCCTGCGCAGCCGCCGGATGTTGAAGATCATGACCGGCAGCACCAGCAGCAGCAGGATCACACCGATCGCACTGCCGACGCCCTGGTCGTCACCGCCGCCGAACGACGACAGGTACAGCTGCAGCGCCAGCACGTTGGCGTTCTGCTGGGAGCTGCCGGGCGCGATGATGTAGACGAGGTCGAAGATCTTCAGCACGTTGATCATCAGCGTGACGGCGACCACCACCAGTACCGGTGCCAGCAGCGGCACGGTGATCCGGCGGAAGACCTGCCACTCGTTGGCCCCGTCCACCCGGGCCTGCTCCATCAGCTCCCGCGGCACCCCGGCCAGGCCCGCCGCGATCAGCACCATCGCGAAGCCGGCCCACATCCAGATGTAGGACGCGATGATCGACGGTGTGACCAGGCTCGGGCCGAGCCAGTTGATGCCCTCGTACTTCCCGGAGAAGTTCGAGGCGGGCAGCCGCAGCCGGGCGCCGACCGCCGCGGCCGGCAGCTTGTAGGTGCCGTCCTTGCCGGACTTCGCCGACGCGATGACCTTGCCGTCCTTGACGGCCTGCACCTTCACCCCGGCCAGCGCCTTCTCGCCGGGGTCGATCACCCCCGGCTTACCGGTGCCGCCCGGCCGGAAGTCCAGCCACACGGTGCCGGTCACCGCGCCCGGCTGCGGGGGCGCGGGCCTGGCGTCCCGCGCGCCCGCCGGCACCTTGTTCTGCGGGATGCCGACCAGCGGCAGGTCCGCGGGGGTGCCTGCGCTCGCGGTGGACTTCGAGGTGAAGGAGCCGCCCGCGGTCGGCGCCAGATCGCTGTTCGGGCGCGGTCTGGCCCCCGGGTAGGCCGCGTTGTCGGTGAAGGTGTCGTGCACCGCCACCACCACCGCGTTCGCCACGCCCTGCGAGGGGTCCTGCTCGTAGACCAGCCGGAAGATGATCCCGGCGGCCAGCATCGAGATCGCCATCGGCATGAAGACGATCAGCTTGAACGCCGTTCCCCAGCGCACCCTTTCGGTGAGTACCGCGAACACCAGGCCGAGCGCGGTCGCCACGGCCGGCGCGACCACCACCCAGACCACGTTGTTGCGGACCGCGGTGAGGATGCCGTGGTCGCTGAAGACCGTCCCGAAGTTCTTCAGCCCGATGAAGGCGCTGCCGTCCGCGTCGTACAGGCTGCGCTTGACGGTGTAGACGATCGGATACGCCACCAGCGCGCCCAGCAGCACCAGCGCGGGCAGCAGGAACACCGCGGCCACCCACGGCCGGGTGCCCATCACACTGCGACGGGGACCGGATCCCTTTCCGGGACCCGGCGGGGGCGGAGCGGCGGCGGCAGAACCGCCGCCCCCCGCCCCCGCGGTGGCACCAGCCACCTGTGCCGGGGCCACGTGCCTCAGCTCCCGTACGCCTTGGCGGCGTCCGCCTCCAGCTTCGCCTGCGCGCCCGCCACGTCGGACGGCTTGGCGAGGAAGTCCTGGAGGTCCTTCCACTCGCCCTCGCCCTTCGTGCCACCGAAGGCCGCCGGCGCCTGGTCCGACATGTCGAACCTGAAGTCGTCGCCCGCGGCGATCAGCGACTTGGCGATGTTGCGCTGCACGTCGTCCGGATAGGCCGCCATGTCAAGCGACTTGTTCGGCGAGAGGTAACCGCCGCCCTGCGCCCAGATCTTGGCGGCGTCCGTCGAGGCGATGAACGTCAGCAGCGCCTGCGCGCCGGGGCCGTCCTTGAGCGCCACGCCCACGTCACCGCCGCTGACCACCGGCGCCTTGCCGGTGCCGACCGCGGGGAACGCGAACTCCTTGGCGTCCGTGCCGACCTTCGCCTTGGTGTTGGCCGAGATGAACGCCGAGACGAAGTCGCCCTCGTAGACCATCGCGGCGGCCGGCGTACCGCCGAAGGTCTGCGTGACCGACTTCGGGAAGTCGGTGCCCAGGGCGCCCTTGGCGCCGCCCGCGATCAGGTCCTTGGCGCCGAACAGCTGGCCCAGCGTGGTCAGCGCGTCCTTCACCGACGGGTCGGTCCACTTGATCTTGTGCGCGGCCAGCTGGTCGTACTTCTCGGGACCGGCCTGCGAGAGGTAGATGTTCTCGAACCAGTCGGTCAGGGTCCAGCCGTCCGCACCGCCGATCGACACCGGGGGGGTGCCCGACTCGAAGACGGTCTCCGCGGTCTTCAGGAAGTCCGCCCAGGTCTTCGGCTCCGTCGCGCCCGCGTTGCTGAAGGCTGCGGCGTTGTACCAGATCAGCGACTTGTTGGAGACCTTGGCGTAGATGCCGTACTGCTTGCCCTTCCACGCGCCGAGCTGCTGCCAGCCGGGGGAGAAGTTCTTGCTCAACTGGGCCTGGGCCTCGGCTCCCAGCGGCTTGAGCCAGCCCTTGTCGGCGAACTGGTGCAGGACGCCGTTCTGCGCCAGGAACGCCACGTCGGGCGGGGCGCCGCCCTGGATCTTCGTGCCCAGGAAGGTCGACTGGCTGTCACCGGTCGGCACGAACGTGGTCTTCGCGCCGGTGCGCTTGTCGAACTCGTCGAGCACCTTCTGGAAGTTCTTCTGCTCAGGTCCCGTCCACACCGCGGCCACTTCCAGCTTCTGGCCGTGCAGGTCGGGCAGTTGCAGGGCGTCACCGCCGCTGCCGCCGGCCGACGCCGACGTCGCCGGCGCGGTGCTCTTCTTGCCCCCGTCGTCACTGCCGCCCCCGCCGCAGGCCGCGGCGGTCAGCGCCAGGGCCGACGCCGATACGACGGCGAGCGCTATGCGCGTAGTCCGGCGCAATTCGCTGCCGCTCGGGGCGATGTGCGTCTTAGCCGTTAACGTGTGCATCTCGCATCCCCTCAGTCCCGTGGCGTCCTGTCCTACGCCCCGCGAACTCCCCCCGGCAAGGCCAAGCGCGCGGAGCCCCCCGCAATGTGACCCCTCCGTGATCTTGCCCCAAACCTGCTTCCGGAAGTGCGGTGAGCGTTTTCAGGGGCGCTGGGCGTACCCCCAGGCAAAGCTCTGGTGGGGGTATCCCCGGGCGAGGCTCTGGTGGGGGTACCCCCGGGTGAAGCTCTGGTGGGGGTACCCCCAGGCGAAGCTCTGGGGGAGGAACCGCGCGCGCAACCCGCTACCCGGGGAAAGGCAGCGCGCCACCGCGAGGGGCGGTCACCTGGGAGCCACCCGCCGGCCGGTGGTCCCGGGAGGACCGCAGGGGGCAGACGGGGGGACCCTCGGGGTCACCGCTGGGACGGCTCGGCCTCAGCGGCACGCTGCAACGCGCTGGCCAGCAGGGCGAGATCCGTGGGCCCGTTGCCGAGCTCACGGACCTGGCGCCGCGCCGGCGGATCCCCCATCCGCTCCCACTCCAGAGCCACAACCGTCGGCCGCAAGGTCGCCGTCCGCGGGATGCGCCCGCTGACCCGCCCGGCCTGGAAGGCCGTCACCGCCCCGCCGGGGCGCCGCAGATACCCGCGGCCGGGGACGGATTCGTCGAGCCCGGCCGGGTCCTCGACGTGCACGAGCAGCGCCGCGGACTCCGTGTCGGGCATCCGCAGCGCGACCCGCAGCGGCGCCCGCTCGTCCGCGTCGGTGCCCGCCGTCCGCTCCGGACGGCCGGTCGAGGCGACGAGGTGCACGCCGAGCCGCTCGCCGTCCCGCGCGATCGCCTCGATCGCCCGCACGACGCTGCCGGCCGCGGGCCGCCCCGACGCGCCGAGCGCGGGCGCCACGAGCGCGTCGAAGTCGTCGACGAGCACGACAAGACGCGGCAGCGGGGGCGCCTGGGGGGCGTCCGGCGCGTCCGGGGCGCCCGCCGGGCGGCCGCCCTGATGCGACACGGTCGCGGCGAGGAGCCGGTCGGCGTGCCAGGCGGCGAACGCCTTCCCGCCGAGCACCGCCTCGCGCCGCTTCAGCTCCGCGCTGAGCGCCTGCGCGAACTCCCGCATGCGGACGGGGTCGGAGGCCACCAGATGCGTGCTGACGTGCGGCAGGTCGGCGCATGCCGCGAGGCCTTCGCCGCGGTCCTGCCCTGCGCCGTCCAGCAGGATCAGCGCGAGCCGCTCGGGCCGCTCGCCGGCGGCCAGCGCCGCCGCGAACGACCGCAGCAGCTCGGTCTTGCCCGCGCCCGGCGCCCCGCCGACGATCAGGTGCGGCCCCTCGGCCACCAGGTCGACGGCCACCCGGCCGCCCGGGCTCCCGCCCGCCCCTGCGCCGAGCACCGCCACCGCCGACGGCACCGCGGCAGGCGCGGCCGCCCAGCGCGCGGCGATCTTCGCGGGGGTGGCCAGCGCGAGGTCCAGCTCGTCCAGCAGCCGCACGGACGACGGCAGCGCATGCCGCGAACCGGCCCCCGCCGTGTCCGCGTCCACCTCCCGCAGCGGTGCCAGCGCCCGGGCGAAGTGCTCGGCCCAGGCGGCGGACACCGCGTCCAGCACGATCTCGTCGGCGCCGCCCGCATCCGCCGCGGCCGGCTGCCCCGCGGGCTCGACCCGCAGCGTCGTGGCGACGTCACCCGACAGCCGGGCGACGACCCCGTCGTCCACGGCGGGCCGCTCGCCGGGCTCGGTCAGGCACAGCACATGGATGCCGACGGAGGGACCCGCCGCGGCTATACGTGCGACGGTGCCGCGCAGCGCCGCGGAACCGGGGTCGCCGTCGACCACCAGCAGCGAATACGGCCCCTGGTGCCCGCCGTCCGCGGGACCCTCCTCGATCCTGCGGGCCAGTTCCGCCGTACGGGCCAGCGCCTGGTCGTGGTCGAAGGCCAGCAGCAGCCGGCAGTCCTGGCCGCGGGACGGGCGCACGTGCGGCAGCCAGTTCAGCCACGACCACTCCTCGGCCCGCTGGTCCGCGGGCCTGGCGCGGTCCGCGCTGAGCAGGACGACCTCAAGGGTGCTGGGGGAGTGCAGGGCGCACAGCTGGGCGAGCACCGCACGGGCGAGGCCGGCCAGCCGCGGCCGCGGCCCGGCCAGCGTCAGGGCGGAGGTGTGCGGCCCGCGCAGGTCCACGGTGAAGGGCACCCCGGCCAGCCGCCGGGTGCCGTGCTCCGACGGCAGGTCGGCGGTGCCGAGCCGTACGGCCAGCGCGTCCGGGTGCTCCGGGGCGCGCTCCCACAGCCGCCTGCCGGGACCCAGCGCCGTCAGCAGGACGGCCGCCGGGTCGGGCCAGCGCTCGCGCAGCGCCTCGGCCTCACCGCCGGCGTACGCCTCCTCGCCCTCGCCGCGCCCCGCGCCGCCCAGCCGCCGCCTGGCCCAGGCTCCTATCGATCCGACGACGCCGTTGCGCCCGCCGGGACCCGCTCCCGGCCGCCGCGCCTGGCCCGTGTCGCGCCGCCCGCCCGAGCCGTCCGCCGGGGCGGTCCCGCGGCCGGGGCCGGGGTGCCCGGCGGCACCCGGGGTGTCGTCCTGCGGCGCCGGGTACCCGGGCTCGGCCGGCGTGCCGGCCCTGCCGTGCGCTTCAGGCC
>NZ_CAJSLV010000076.1 GCF_907177275.1 Actinacidiphila cocklensis | reverse complement strand
CTGCGAGGGCGGCCGGCGCCGCCCTGCGCCTGGGCGCCTTCGGGCCGCGGCCGCCCGCGCCCGGCGCACCCCGCGCCCGCCTCAGCGGCCAGGTGCACAGCACCGCCCGCGACCGGGCCGCGATCAGCCATCACTACGACCTGTCCAACGACTGGTACGCGGCCCTGCTCGACCCGTCGATGGCGTACTCCTGCGGGTACTGGACGGCGCCTGACGACCCCGGGTACGGACTCGCCGACGCCCAGCGCGACAAGCTGGAACTGATCTGCCGCAAGCTGGCGCTCACCCCCGGCGCGCGCCTGCTGGACGTCGGCTGCGGCTGGGGCGGCCTCGCCCTGTACGCCGCCCGCGAGCACGGGGTGCACGTCACCGCCGTCACGCGCTCCCGCGAGCAGCGCGACCATGTGGCGTCCCGTATCCGCGAGTCGGGCCTCGGCGACCTGGTCCAGGTGCGGCTGGGCCACTACCGCGACATCGGCCCGGCCGCCGGAGCGGGGTACGACGCGGTGTCCGCCGTGGAGATGGGCGAGCACGTCGGCGAGCGCGACTACCCGGGCTTCGCCGCACGGCTGCACGGCCAACTGCGCCCGGGCGGACGGCTGTTCGTCCAGCAGATGTCCCGCGCCTCGGCCGCACCGGGGGGCGGCGCCTTCATCGAGGCGTACATCGCGCCCGACATGCACATGCGCCCGGTCGGCAGGACCGTGGACATGCTGGAGTCCGCGGGTCTTGAGGTGCGGTCCGTGGAGTCCGTGCGGGAGCACTACGTGCGCACCATCAGGGCCTGGCTGCGGACGCTGGAGGAGGACTGGCCGCGGTTCACCGCCCTGGCCGGCGAACCGACGGCACGCGTATGGCGGTTGTACCTGGCAGGCTCGGCACTGGCCTTCGCCGAGCGGCGTATGGGCGTCGACCAGTTCCTCGCCGTGCGCCCCGCACCCGGCGGCAGGTCCGGCATGCCCGGCACGCCGTCGCGCTGGTACGGGGCACGCCCGTGAACGCGGCGGCGGGCAGCGCGGGAGACGGTTTCGCGTGGGCGGCCTTCGCGGCGGGACTGGGCTGGTCCGCGGCCGCCGGCCTCGCGGTGATGCTCGCCGCCTTCGCCGCCGGTGCGGCCAAGGGCGTCCACCGGGGGGCGGACGTCGCGTGGGGGGTGGCTTTCACCGCGGTCGCCGGCGTCACATGTGCGGTGTCGGCCGGGCACGGGGACCCGGCACGGCGGTATCTCATCACCGCGGCGACGGCCGTGTGGGGCCTGCGACTTGCCGCGCACATCGCCCGCCGCGGCTGGGGACGCGGCGAGGACGCGCGCTACGACCGGCTGCTCGCCAAGGCGCCAGGCAGCCGCACCGCCTACGCCCTGCGCACGGTCTACCTGGCCCAGGGCGCCCTGGTCTGGCTGATCTCGATGCCAGTCCAGGCCGGGCAGTACGTGCCCGCCCGGCCCGGAGCCGTCACCGCGGTGGGCGCCGCGCTCTGGGCGGCCGGCACCCTGTGCGAGGCCGTCGGCGACCACCAGCTCGCCCGCTTCACCGCCGATCCGGCCCACCACGGCCGCCTCATGGACCGGGGCCTGTGGTCCTGGACCCGGCACCCGAACTACTTCGGGGACTTCCTCGTGTGGTGGGGCCTGTATCTGGCGGCCTGCGGCAGCCGGCAGTCCGCGGCGGTCTCCGCACCCGCGCCGCTGCTGATGTCGTACCTGCTGGTCTTCGGCAGCGGCAAGCGCCTGCTCGACCAGCACATGGCCGAACGCCCCGGCTACGCCGAGTACACGGCCCGCACCAGCGGCTTCGTCCCCCTCCCGCCCCGCTGGTACGCCCGCCTGCGCAAGGCGGGCGCCCGCATCGGGGCGGGGTCCGCGAACACGGCCAGCCGCAGCAGGAGGTAGCGGCCGACCCCGACCAGCGCGGTGGCCGACAGGTACACCGTCTGCTGCAGGACGACCCCGGTGCCGGGACGGAGCGCGGCCAGCGCGGCGACCGCGCCGGAGGTGGCCAGCCAGCCGAGGACCATGGTGGCCGCGCTCTTGAGGTGGCCTGCCAGGCCGGGCCGGCCATGGCCGAACGAGACGCGGGCGTGCAGCTCCGTGGCGAGCACGGTGGAGACGACGGTGGTCAGCGCGTTGGCCGCCATCCACGGCATCCACTGCGACAGCACGACCAGCGCCGCCGAGGCCGCCAGGGTGACCCCGCTGCCCAGCCCGGCGAAGCGGCAGAAGGCCGCCGCGTGCCGACGGATCAGTCGCAGGCCGTCCATGGTGGTCCCCTCCGTGTCCGCTGCCCCGGGAGGGGCTGTCGTCGTCATGCCGCAGACCGTCGCCGACCGGCCCTTCACCGCGGTTTCAGCGCGTTCTCAGGGGTGCCGGCAGCGCTGAAACCGGTGCGGCGCGAGGGTGGACGGGCCGGGCGTCTTGTCGAACCCAGGACTGATCGACAAGCTGTGTACATGACACTTCCATGGCGCCTGCCCGGCGAGGCCGGCTGACGTACGTCAGCGCCATGCGCCCCGCGGCATCCCGCCGGCGGCGGCGTAGCGGACACGCAAGATCACGCCTGACCCGGAGGTCGGACATGCGCTTGACATTTGCACGAGCACGGCGCCGCGGGTGGTTGAGAGCGCTCCATCTGGTGCCCGTCGTCGCGGTGACGGTGGCCGCCACCGTCACCGCGACGCTGAACGCCCAGGCGGCGGTGCCCCCCACGCCATCGGGCTTCACGCTCACCTGGAGCGACGACTTCAACGGTGCGTCCGGCACCGGCATCGACCAGAGCCTGTGGAAGTACGACACCGGGCCGGGCAGCAACTTCGGCACCGGCGAGATCGAGACCATGACCAGCAGCACCTCGAACGTCTATTACGACGGTCAGGGCCACCTGGTGCTCCAGGCGCAGCACTCCGGTTCCGACCCGCGCGGCGGATGGACGTCCGGGCGGGTGGAGACCCAGGCCGCGACCTTCGGCGCCCCGGCGGGCGGTGTCGTCCGCATCGAGTCCGTCCTCCAGCAGCCCGACGTCAGCACCGCCAACGGGGCCGGCTACTGGCCGGCGTTCTGGATGCTCGGCGCGCCGCTGCGCTCCGGTGTGACCTGGCCGAAGTCCGGCGAGATCGACATCATGGAGGACATCAACGGCCGCAGCTCCGACTTCAGCACCATCCACTGCGGGGTGAGCCCGGGCGGGCCGTGCAACGAGTCGACCGGCATCGGCTCGGGCGAGCGCGCCTGCTCCGGCTGCCAGACCGGCTTCCACGACTACGCGGCGGAGATCGACCGCTCGGTGTCGCCTGAGCAGATCCGCTTCTACCTCGACGGGAACAACTTCTTCACCGTCAACGCCAACCAGGTGGACGCGACGACCTGGTCCGACGCGATCGACCACCCGTTCTTCATCATCTACGACCTGGCGATCGGCGGCGGCTTCCCCGACGCCTTCGGCGGCGGCCCGAACGCGGCCACGGTCTCCGGCGGCAGGCTGGTCGTCGACTCGGTGGCCGTGTACAACAAGGGACCCGGCTCCGGGGGAGGCGGCGGCGGTACGGTGAGCGGCCAGACGATCACCGGTCCCGGCGGCAAGTGCGTGGACGTGGCGGGCGACGACAACGGCGGCGACGGCACCGCGGTCCAGCTGTGGGACTGCCAGTCCGGGGCCAAGGACCAGCACTGGACCTGGAGCGGCCAGACCCTGCAGACCCTCGGCAAGTGCCTGGACATCGCCGGCGGCAACAGCGCCGCCGGAACGCAGCTGCAGCTCGCCACGTGCAACAGCGGCGGCTACCAGTCCTGGGTGCGGCAGGCCGACGGCTCGCTGCGGAACCCGGCCAGCGGCCGGTGCGTCGACTCGCCGTCGGGTGCCACCGCCAACGGCACGCGGCTGCAGATCTGGGACTGCAACGGCTCCGGCGCCCAGAAGTTCGCCATCGGCACCCCGATCTACGGCCCCGGCGGCAAGTGCGTGGACGTGGCGGGCGACGACAACGGCGGCGACGGCACCGCGGTCCAGCTGTGGGACTGCCAGCAGGCCACCTCACTCGACCAGAAGTGGACCTGGAGCGGCCAGACCCTGCGCACGCTGGGCAAGTGCCTGGACATCGCCGGCGGCGTCAACGCGGCGGGAACGCAGCTCCAGTTGGCCACCTGCAACGGCGGGGGCTACCAGAACTGGGTCGCCAACGCCGACGGTTCGCTGTCCAACCCGACCACGGGCCGGTGCGTCGACTCGCCGTCGGGCGCGACCGCGAACGGCACGCGGCTGCAGATCTGGGACTGCAACGGGTCGGGCGCCCAGAAGTTCGCGCCGGCCTGAGAGCGGGACCCGGGTGCCGGCGGGCACCACCTGGCGCGTGCCCGCCGGCATCACGGTCCGGTATCGACCGCAGAACAACGCGATGTTGCCCAGCTACCTGCCCGACCGGGGGGTAGACGCCCCCTGCGGCCGCAGAGGGCGGCCGGCTGAGGGGGGCGGCGACATGCAGAAGTGGACCGGCCGCGCGTATCCGCTCGGAGCGACGTACGACGGCTCAGGAACGAACTTCGCGCTGTTCTCCGAGGCCGCGGAGAAGGTCGAGCTGTGCCTGATCGACCAGGGCCGGCGCGAGCGGCGGATACCGCTGACCGAGGTCGACGGCTTCATCTGGCACGCCTACCTGCCCGGCGTCGGCCCCGGCCAGCGCTACGGCTTCCGGGTGCACGGCCCCTACGAGCCGTGGCGCGGGCACCGCTGCAACCCGGCCAAGCTGCTGCTCGACCCGTACGCGAAGGCCATCGACGGCCAGGCGGACGGCCACGAGTCGCTGTTCGGCTACCCCTTCGGCGATCCGCAGGGCCTCAACACCGCCGACAGCCTTCGCCACACGATGCTGTCCGTGGTGACGGACCCGGCCTTCGACTGGGGCGACGACCGGCCGCCGGGCCACTCGTACCACGAGTCGGTGATCTACGAGGCGCACGTCCGCGGCCTGACCCAGCTGCACCCGCAGCTGCCCCGGGAGCTGCGGGGCAGCTACGCGGGACTGGCGCACCCGGCCGTGATCGACCACCTGACCGGGCTCGGCGTGACCACGCTGGAGCTGATGCCGGTGCACCAGTTCGTCCAGGACGGCCACCTGCTCGACCGCGGGCTGCGCAACTACTGGGGCTACAACACCATCGGCTTCTTCGCCCCGCACAACGCCTACGCCTCGGCCCGCGGCAGGGGCAGCCAGGTCACCGAGTTCAAGTCGATGGTCAAGGCCCTGCACGCGGCCGGCATCGAGGTGATCCTGGACGTGGTCTACAACCACACCGCGGAGGGCAACCACTTCGGCCCGACCCTGTCGATGCGCGGCATCGACAACGCCTCGTACTACCGGCTCGTGGACGACGACCCGGCGCACTACTTCGACACCACCGGCACCGGCAACTCGCTGCTGATGCGCAGCCCGCACGTGCTGCAGCTGATCATGGACAGCCTGCGGTACTGGGTCACCGAGATGCACGTCGACGGCTTCCGCTTCGACCTGGCGGCCACCCTGGCACGGCAGTTCCACGAGGTGGACCGGCTCTCCGCGTTCTTCGACCTGGTCCAGCAGGACCCGGTGGTCAGCCGGGTCAAGCTGATCGCCGAGCCGTGGGACGTCGGCGAGGGCGGCTACCAGGTCGGCAACTTCCCCCCGCTGTGGAGCGAGTGGAACGGCCGCTACCGGGACACCGTGCGCGACTTCTGGCGCGGCGAGAACTCCACGCTGCCCGATCTCGCCTCCCGGCTGACCGGCTCCTCCGACCTCTACCAGGACGACAGCCGCCGGCCCCGGGCCGGCGTCAACTTCGTGACCTGCCACGACGGTTTCACGCTGCGCGACCTCGTGTCGTACAACGACAAGCACAACGAGGCCAACGGCGAGGACAACCGCGACGGCGAGAGCCACAACCGCTCCTGGAACTGCGGCGCCGAGGGCGACACCGACGACCAGGACGTCCTGGACCTGCGTGCCCGCCAGCAGCGCAACCTGCTCACCACCCTGCTCATCTCGCAGGGCGTCCCCATGATCAGCCACGGCGACGAGTTCGGCCGTACGCAGCACGGCAACAACAACGCCTACTGCCAGGACGGCGAACTGTCCTGGACCCACTGGGACCTCGACGCCGGGCAACGCGAACTCCTCGACTTCACCCGGCGGTTGATCACGCTGCGGCGCGACCATCCGGTCTTCCGGCGCCGCCGGTTCCTGCGCGGCGACACCCCGGGACCCGGCCTCGGGGACGCGGTGTGGCTCACCCCGGGCGGCCGCACCATGGCGGAGGGCGACTGGCACCGCGACGACGCCCACGCGGTCGCCCTCTTCCTCAACGGCGACGCCATCTCCGAACCCGGCCCGCGCGGCGGCCTGATCGTGGACGACTCCTTCCTGATCCTGCTCAACAGCCACCACGAGCCCGTCGAGTTCGTCCTGCCGGGCCGGGCCTACGCGGAGGCGTGGCAGGTCGCCGTGGACACCGCCACCGGCGCGGAGACCACCGACGAGACCGAGGCCAAGGCGGGCGGCACCCTGTCCGTCCCGCCCCGCGCGACCCTGATCCTCACCAGCCCGCGCCGCCGGTCCGGCCGTATCCGCCGCGCCCTGAACGCCGCCCGCCGCCCGCTCAGGCCCCGCTAGAGCGGTGGCCACCTCCCCGGCGGGCCGCGACCGCCGGGCGAGGGCACGGCGCAGGACCTCCGAGGCCGGCTCGCCCCCCGCGGTGGCGCGCCCTAGTCCTTACGCCGGTACTTCGGGCCACCCATCATGAACACCAGGGTCGCCACGGAGAAAGCGATCACCACCAGCGAGAAGCCGATCGTCTCCAGTGCTCTCATCGTGAGGTCCTCTCCTGGGCGCGGCTTTTGCCACAGGCCTCACCGCGCAGCCGTACAGGCCCTTCGACCCACCGTCTCACGGCTCACCCCGGTCGGCAGATCGCACGCCACCAGCCGAAACGCGCGTCTCACGGACCGGACGGGGGCACCAGGCCGCGGCCGCCGGCTCCCGCGATTCAGGAGATCACCGTGCTCGCCGCCCACGGCAGGTCCAACGCCGAGATCGCCGCGGAACTCGTCCTCAGCGTCCTGACAGGTGGCGGGCCACCCCGAGCCCGATACCGCACGAAAGCCCGTGGCGGGTGTGGCAGCGGATCCGGCACTATCCCCGTGTGATCGTGATGCAACCCGTTCGGGTGATCGAGCTGCCGGTAGAGCAGGTACGCACGCTCGTCGCCGGGGCGCAGCAGGACCTGCTGGACTTCCTCAGCCTTGCCGGAACCTGGGCAGGACAACACCTGCCGGCACACGCCGCCGCCGTCACCGCAGCCCTGGCACGGGCACTGGACCTGGAACCCGCACGATGGCCGGCTTCCTGACCCACCGAGCGTACGTGGACGACGCCCACCTCCCCCTCCGTCGCCGGCACAGCGCGCTGCGGACCTGCATCACCCTCTTGGTGGCGAGACGGGTCCTGGCGCCAGGCGTCGTCCGGGCCGTCCCACCTGCTCCGTAGCCACCATGGTCGCGCCGTACGGCTTCCGGGCGACGTACCACCACCTCACGCACGGGATCTGGCAGCGAGCGCACATGAGCGACGACGGCATGCCGAACCCACACTGGCCTGCGGGCTAGCCAGTTGGATGCGGCACTGCGAGCGCTCGGAGAATGAGATCCCGTCAGCTAGGCCGGAACCCGCACGCTTCTACCCATGCGGAGGGCGCGGACGTCGGGCGGTTGGGGCCGCTGGCGAGCCGGCGGCCACGGGCCACCTGCCGGGCTCGGCCGGCCCGGCGTGGGCTCGGGGTCGATGCATGCAGCATGAGCGCCTTCGGGCGCTTCGTCTGCCACGACGGCTCTTGACCTGGAGCGCGCTCCAGATCCCAGCATGGAGGGCATGAACACCACTGATCCCCAGATCGTCCTCGGGACGATGGACTTCGGCACCCGCGTCGACCCTGACCGAGCCTTCGCGATCCTCGACTCCTTCGTCGCCGGCGGCGGCATCTGGCTCGACACCGCGAACTGCTACTCCTTCTGGAGCGACCCCAGTGGCGTCGGCGGCGCGAGCGAGCGCGTCATCGGCGCGTGGCTGCGGGCACGCCCGGGCGCGCGTGACGCGGTGCGGATCGCAACCAAGGTCCGACAGAATCCGCTGGTCCCGCACTCCTGGCCGGAAAGCGCCGAAGGGCTGTCCGCCCGCGCCATCCGGGCTGGTGTGGAGGAGAGCCTGGAGCGGCTCGGCGTCGATCACGTGGACCTGCTCTGGGCACACGCCGAGGACCGCACCGTTCCGCTGGAGGAGACGGTCGGTGCCTTCGGCGAGCTGGTCACCAAGGGGGTGGCCCTGCGGGTCGGGGCGGCGAACCATGCCGCCTGGCGCGTCGAGCGTGCCCGGTCGCTCGCGCGGGAGCAGGGTGCGGAGCCGTGGACCGCCCTGCAGTTGCGCCACTCGCTCGTCCAGCCGCGCCCGAGTACTTCCCTCTCGGAGGCCGGCCACCGGATGCTCGCCGCCGAGGACTTGGACCTCGCTCGGTCGGAAGGACTCTCCGTGTGGTCGTACAGCTCGCTCATGTGGGGTTCGTACGTGCGTGCGGACAAACCCCTGCCGGAAACCTATGACCACCCCGGGACCGCCGGGGTGCTCGCGGTCCTGGAGGAGGTCGCCGACGAGCTGTCGGCCACTCGCAACGAGGTCGTCCTCGCATGGCTGATGCGGCAGGGCATCGACCCGATCGTCGGCGCGAGCCGCGTGGAACAGATCGAGCAGGCACTCGCTGCACGCCAGGTGCGGCTCGGCGACGAGCACCTGGCGCGCTTCGCCGAAGCGCGGTAGCGGCGGTTCCTGGCGCCGGCCGAGTGCCGGTCTGGAGGGGAAAACCGGTGGCGCGCGCCGGCGGGAGGGGCTGACGTGCGCTCACCGCCGGCCTCCTCGCCGGCCGCTCCCATGAGGGCCTTCTTCGCGTCGGCCGGCGGCTCGGGTACGTCTTCGTAGGCGTACGTGTTGTCCTTGCCGCCGAAGCTGTAGATCTTCGCGGGCTCCCGCATCTGCTCGGTGAGCCGCTCGGCCTCTCCCTGGAGGGCCTCGGCGAGGTCCATGCTGCGTACGGCGAGCTGGGCCTTGCGTTCGCGGGTGGCGACCTCGGTCATCTCCGCATTGGCGAACGTCACGCCCATTGCGGCAGCCTGGATGCTGACCGTGCGGGTGCCCCGGCCGATGGTGCGGGCGATCTCGTTGCAGCCGAGGCCCTGCGCGTGCAGCTCGCGGATCCGCTCCCGCTCTTCGTCGGTGACGGGCGTGAAGGCTCCCACGGGTCACCTCCTCGCGAGCGGGTGCGCGCCTGGCGCGCGGTGTCAGCTGACGGTCTGGCAGCTGTCCCAGTGCCACTTCCCGCCTTCGCGGGTCCAGGGCTGCCCTTTGCGGTCCATCGCGGGGATGTGCCCGGCACCGTAGGTGACGCGGGCGAGGTTCCCGGACAGTTCGTCGATGTGGATGTCGGTGGCGACTTGGGACCCGTAGTCGTGGTGGCCCTTCTTCGCGAGGACGGCCCACTCGTACTTCGTCATGTTGAGCTTGCATCGGGCGGACACGAGGTCGTAGCCGTCGAGGTCGCCGTTGAAGAGCTTGGTGGTGTAGTCCTGCACAGCCTGGGTGAGCGCCGTCTTATCGGCGGCCGCGGGGTCCTGCTTGCCCGCGGCGGGCGCGGGGCCGGCCGCGGTGTTCCCGGCGGGGGCGGGCTGGTCGGCCTTGTCGTCACTGCTGGAGGAGCAGGCGGTCAGGGTGAGGAGTACGGCGGCGAGCGTGGTCGCGGCGGCGATACGGGTACGCATGCGGGTCAGCGTGCCGTATCGGACTGACAGTCAGGGGCGGTGTGACGGTGCTGTGACCGATTCCGTCAACTCTTCCGCGCGATGGCCGCGTTCGCCCAGAACATGACCTCTTCGAGCTTCGTGATCGCCAGTGCCTTCTCGCGGCCCTCGGGCAGCAGATCGTCCAGCGACCCGGCGAGCGTGGCGCAGCGCTCACGGACGATGGTGTGCGCCTCCTGCCGCTCGGACGGATGCGCCTTCCAGTCGCGGCCTGACGCAAGCGGCGCCCCTCCCCAGGTCTCGTGGGGAGGGGCGCCTGCGCGTGAGGGTAGCCACCTGCGCCACGCCTACGACGGGCGGGGGCGCTCATCCGTCGTGTAACGCCCTGCTGGTTCCCGTGGTCGCGTCACCGCTGCCGGAGTGGCCGCCAGGTCGCCCTTTGTCCATCCTCTGGGTAGTAGACCTCCGGTGTGCCGTCGTCCGGGTACTCGTCGAACATCATCTTGTCGAGTTCGTATCGCACGGATTCCAGAGTCTTCAGAGCCTCTTTGAGCAGTTCCTCTGGTACTGCTTCCGGTCCCGCCTGCGGGTAGGCGTTGGCGAGCTGGATGGTCCGCTTCTGCAGTTCGTCCCTGACGCAGGCCAGGGACAGCCCCAGGTCTTGGTGCTCCTCCAGCGTCAGCCTCGGCTTCATGGGCCTCTCCTTTGGGTGGCGTCACGGGCGGGCGCCGGGCTAATGATGCAGCACCCGTCCGGCCCTGCCCGACCTGCGGCCCTCGCCGCCTACTCCTAGCGTGTCCTCCGGGGGCCGTCTTGCGAGAGGACGCCGTCGTGCCCCCGATCTGGAGTGGAACCTTGACTTTCGGCCTGGTCGCGATCCCGGTCCAGGTCCAGCCGGCCACCCACTCGCACAAGGTGGGTTTCCGGCAGATCCACCTGGACGACGGTGGCAGGGTGCGGAACCGCAGGATCTGTGAGCTGGAGGATGACCCGCACCCGCTGGGCATGGATGAGATCGGCCGGGCGTGGGAGGCGCCGGACGGGACGCTGGTGCCGCTGTCGGACCAGGAGCTCGACGACCTGCCGCTGCCGACAGCGAAAACCGTGGAGATCTCGGGCTTCGTCGAGCTGAGCGAGATTCCGGGGGAGCAGTTCGGCACCCCCTATTTCCTCAGCCCGCAGTCTCCGGCGGCGAACAAGCCCTACGTGCTGATGCGTGAGGCTCTGGCCCGGGCCGGGAAGGGCGCGGTCGGGAAGATGGCCATGCGGGGTACGGGGGAGACCTTGGCGGTCATCCACGCCCAGGGTGAGGTGCTGGTCCTGCAGCGCCTTCACTGGCCGGACGAGCTGCGGTCCGCGGACGACGCCCGGCCCCGCGGTGACGTCGACCTCACCGAAGACGAGATCCAGGCGGCCCTCGACTACATCGGCGTCCTCGGCGACCTCGACATGGAGACCATGCACGACGAGTACGCGGCCGCCGTCCAGGATCTCCTGGAGGCCAAGGCCGCCCACAAGGCGCCGCCCATGCCCGCCGCACCCGAGCGGGAAGCCGGCGGGGTCACCGACCTCATGACCGCCCTCCAGCGGGCCACAGAGCAGGCCCGTGCCAACCGCGGCGAGGATGCCGACGTCCACCACATGGGGGAGCGGACGCCCGCCAAGAAGACGGCTGCGAAGAAGGCCCCCGCCAAGAAGACCGCGAAGGCCCCGGCCAACCGCGGAGGGAAGCGGGCCGGCTGATCGGGCGCGCCGGTTACGACGCGACGGCCGGGACGGTCCGTACTGTGGCTGGCTCGGTGGGTGTTGTGACCCTGCCGAGCCATTTCGTCTGCCCGGGTAGCGGCACGGGCAGTGTCGCCCACTTCAGGCCGAGGACGTCGACGAGCTGTTGCAGGGCGGTGTGCACTTCACCCTCTGACTCGGCGATCACCGCGTATGTCACAGCCATAACCCCATGGTGCCGGTGTGGGCGGTGTGCGCGCAGGGAACGCCGGGACACGCCGACGGATGACGTTTCGTCACAGCACGGTCACGGCGCCCACACGGTGCGTACACCTCTGCCACGCTCACCCCCGACCAGACCACCACCAAGGGGGACGATCGTGCGCACCCGCACCACCATGACTATCGCCGCAATCACGCTTCTCGGCGCAGCGCTCGCCGGATGCGGAGACCGCGGCAACGGCAACGCGAAGGCGCAGTCCAGCACCTTGACCACAGCCGTTAGCGCCTGGAACGCCATCCACGCCGAAGTGCCGACCTCGTCGTTCAATCGGACCGTGACGGCCGCGAACGACAGCAACCACCTCCTCGGTAGGCCCCACCAGTACACGTCCGCGATCAAGTTCAAGGACCGCCGTGTCAAGGGCGACGACATCGTCGCGACCGACCAGTACGACGTGTCATGGGGCGGCGGCATAGAGGTCTTCGACAGCAACGACGACGCGAAGGCCCGGGCGAAGTACATCCAGGCCGTCACCAAGAGCATGCCGATGTTCGCCGAGTACGACTACGTACACGGCCCCGTCGTCATCCGGGTGAGCCACTACCTGACGCCGACGCAGGCAGCCGAGTACGACAAGGCCGCGGCGACCCTCGGCTGAAGCTCGCTTAGCCCCGGCGACGACAACGCCGACGTGGACGGATCACCGTGCCCGAAGAGCGCGCTTGCCGTGACGGTCGGGGTCACGGGCCTGGAGTTCGTCATGCAGACCGACGAAGCGAATGCCGGAGCCGCATGAGGCTGGCTAGATGACGTGGTAGGTCCATCGTTGCGGCCTGCCAAAGGATCCTCGCCACGTCACGGACTACCCCCGCCTGCGCGGGGAGAACGGAGTGGCACTGCCGCCGGAACGGGCGTGGCTGCAGACAAGGCCGCGCTGCGCAGTGGTCCGGTGAGGTACTCGTACGGGTAGTCGGATCGGGCCTCGCCGACGGCGTCTTGTGGGGATGCGGGGCTACTGGTGCGGGCCGTGACGAAGCGGCCCTCTCGCTGGAACGTGACGACAGTCCTATCAGCGTGCACGAGGCTGCCCCGTTCTCAGTCGTTCGGGTCCTTGTCCCACCCCGCGACGGCGGGGTGGGACAACGCGTGGGTTGAGGATCTGCGCATTGCGCGGTTTGGCCCGGCCGCAGTTCGGTGGTAGATGCCGTAGCGCGCGACGGGCGCGGGTGTCTCCGGTGCTGATGGGGGAGTCGGTGGAGGCCCAGGTGCGCAGGGGGCTGTCAGTGGCGGGGGTGACGCGGTCGTGCTGGTGATCCCGGCAACGGTGATGCGGCGGGCGTCGGGCCGGAGCTGGGCGGGGGCGAGGCGGAGCGTGCCTGCGCGGCGGCAACTCGAGCGCTGGCGGCTGATGCGGCTGAGCGATTTCGACCACGGCTGCTGCTCGCCTCAGTTGGTCCCTCGTGAATCGAGTGGGGAGGGCGGGAAGCGAAGAGCGGGGAGTCGGTGTGCAGACCATGCTCGTCGGCTGGAAGACTGGATGCCTGTGACGAATTCTGATCTTGCTCGCCGCATCCACGCCGTCTCCCACCTGACCGGGCAGTTCACGCTCCGGTCCGGACGCACTGCCACCGAGTACTTCGACAAGTACCGGTTCGAGGGCGACCCCGCTCTGCTCGACGAGATCGCCCAGCGGATGGCCCCGCTCGTGCCGTCCGGAACCGAGGTCCTGGCCGGCCTGGAGATGGGCGGCATCCCGGTGGTGACCGCGCTCGGCCGACACACCGGTCTGCCGTGCGCCTTCGTGCGCAAGCAGGCCAAGCCGTATGGCACTTGCCGGCTGGCTGAAGGAACCGAAGTGGCCGGCCGCCGTGTGCTGGTGGTCGAGGACGTGGTGACCAGCGGCGGACAGATAGTGCTGTCGACCGCCGACCTGCGCGTCCTGGGGGCCGTCGTGAGCGAGGCCCTGTGCGTGATCGACCGTGAGCAAGGCGGTGCTGATGCCCTCGCGGCGGAGGGCATCAGCCTGCTGTCGCTGCTGACCGCGGAGGATCTGCGAACCGCCACCGCGCGTTGACCGAGTGCTGTCGGCGTACTCACGTATGTGCAGCGGTGGGTACGGATGAACGTGCAGGGCAAGAAGCCACCGATGTGCGGGCATCGCTGTGCGAGATGATGGGGCGGTGGATCTTCGTTACTTCAATCAGACCGGCTGGACCGCCATCTTCAACGGCACCGAGACCGAGACCGGCCGCATGGTGCGGGTGGAGGCGTGGGATCCGGCAACCGGGACGGCTCTTGTCGTCGATCCCAAGCGAGGCGCCATGCGTCCGGTCACAGACTATGAGGACTTCTCCCACCTGGAGAAGGCTGACCAGGTCGTAGCCGCGGTGCCCGGAGGGGGGTGGCGAGCGTACTGGAAGGACGAGGGCCCCGGGAAGACTCCGCTGACGGAACAGGTTCTCGCGTGGCTGATCACCGCGCACGGCCGGGCGACGGCCATCACCATGGACGCTCATGGGCATGTCGAGGATGCAGATAGCGCGGACGCTTTCATTCCGCCGGGCGAGGAACTGGGGCATGCCTGAGAGCCTTGGGATCAGGCGACTTCTGTCTCGCGCTCGATGGCTTTCAGGCGGTTCTTCAGCCGGTAGCTGGGGCCGTTGATAGCGACGACTTCGCAGTGGTGCAGGAGGCGGTCGAGGATGGCGGTGGCGAGGACTTCGTCACCGAAGACCTGTCCCCATTCAGCGATACCGACGTTGGTGCTGAGGATCGTGCTCGACTTCAGATACCTCTGGTTGATCACCTGGAATAGCGCGGAGGCGCCGTCCTCGGGCAGCGGGAGGTAGCCAAGTTCATCGATGATCAAAAGCCTGGGACCTGCGAAGAAGCGCATGCAGGCCTTCCACCGGCCTTCGAGTGCGGCCTTGTGGCACTTGGCCGCGAGCTCGGCCGCGGTGGTGAAGTAGACCTGGTGGCCGGCGTCGACGGCTGCCCGGCCGAGCGCGACGGACAGCATCGTCTTGCCGACCCCGGGCGGGCCGACGAACAACACGTTGGACGCGTCGTCGAGGAAGCGGAGGGTGGCCAGGTCCCGGATCAGCTTCTCGTCGACGCCGGGCTGGGCGGAGAAGTCGAAGTCGGACAAGGTCCAGGGCTCGGGCAGGCAGGCGAACCGCTCCCGCGCGGCGAGGCGCCTGGCCTCGGTGGCTTCGACCTCGATCTCCAGCAACCTCTCCAGCGCGGCCGTCATCGACAGGTTCTCGCCCCGGGCCTGGTCCAGCACCCGGGGCAGGGCCTCGAACGCGTCGTTCAGCTTCAGGTAGGACAGGTGTGCCCGCAGCTGCGAATAGCGGCGCGCTTCGCTCATGTGGGCTGGTGACGTGCTCACTCGCCGGTCTCCTCCTCGGGTGTGGGTGCGGTCGGCCACGGCGGCATAGGTGTCGAGGTTGATCACGACCCGCTCGGCCGAGCCGGCGCCGGCCGCTCGGCCGCGCAGCCGCGCGGCCTCGGCCAGCGCGGCGGGTGAGAGCGGGCGGCGAGCCTTGGTCTTGCACGGGGGCCCGGTCGCTGACCTGCGCAAGGACCGCCCGCTCCAGCGCGATCACGTGCCCGCTGTCGCGGACCCTCCGCCCGGCCCCGGGCGGGGCGAGCTCGTGGCGGGCGACCACCGCCCGCCCGGCCGTGACGATGTGCAGGTAGTTCTCGCCGAGCCGGTGCCGGACGGTGACCCGCATCCCCGGCATCCCGGGCGGGACCGAGTAGAAGTTGCCCTCGAAGGAGACCAGCGCCTGCGGGCTGACCGTCCGTTCCGCCTCCAGCTCGGCCGGAAAGGGCAGGGTGGGCGGCGAGAGCAGGGGCTCGGCAGAGGCGAGCTCCGCGACAGTCACCTTCACTCCGTCGACGCTGCGGCGGCGCTCGTCCATCCGGACGGCGAGCTTGTCGACGCCGGTCTGGGCCTGCTCGACGCTGATGCCGTCAGGGACCGTGCGCCACCAGCGTTGCGCGGCAGTGTGGTTGGCCTTTTCGACCACGCCTTTGCGGTTGCCGCGACGGGGCGGGCAGATCGCGACCTGAACGCCGTAGAACTTCGCGACCCCGGCGAACGCGGAGGTGACCTGGCCGCTGGAGGGGTAGCAGACGGTCGCCATCCGGTCGAACCGCCACCGCCGGACGGTCCCCCCGAGCCGGCGCAACACCTGGTCGAGGGCCTGGATCAGGTGCGGGAAGTCCTCCGACTCCGCCAGCACCGCCCGCCACCGGCCCGAATGCGCAAGCGCCCCCACCAGCAGATGGGCGTGGCCATCGACACCCCAGCCCGTCGGCGGCTCGGGCAGCTCGATCCAGTCGAACTGGATCTCCTCGCCCGGCGGGTGCTCGATCACCGCCCGGTCCCGGCCCTTCGATGCGTGGCAGGGCTCGCAGTGCGGCCGGACCTGGTAGCGGCAAAGCGCACCCGTGAAGGTCGAATAGGCGCCCCGGCAGCCGAGTTGGACCAGCTCGTCGAAGAGAGTGGAGGCCCACAAGTGCGGGTCGTCGGCGAGCCGTTGGCGGCAGTAGTCCAGGAACGGTACGAACGCATCCGGGGCCTGGCGGCGCTGCCGCGGCGCACGCTCGCCGTTCAGGTAGGCGCGGATCGTCTTGCGGTCGCGTCCCAGATGGCGGGCGATCGCCGAGATCGTCCAGCCCTGGCGACGCAGCGCGTGCGCGTCGAGGTCTTCCTCCACCGTGAGCACCCAGCTCTCCGACGAGGCCCAACTCGTTGCTCACGCAGGCTTGCCGCACCCAACCCCGGCCATCCCGACACGCCGGACGACACCACCCGAAGGGTGGGGAACTCAGCCCAGCAGGTTTGCCCCACTCCCCAGCAGCACCTGAGGAAGTTCAAATAGCGCCATCAGCAAGTTGATCTGGCTCCACTCACGGTCTGAGGGGCCGTGAAAGGCTCGACAGATGGACTACGCGTTCGATGCTCCTCCCGTTGATCGGGAGCTTCTGGAGTTTGCCGTTGGCCTGGTCGGTCGCGCCGGGCAGATGTCGGCGCAAGGTTTCATCAGTGGTCACTGGCGGAGCCATCTCAAGGAGGACGGCACCGAGGTCACGGAGATCGATGTGGCGGTTGAGGAACAGATCAGGGACGAGCTGAGCCGGCACGTGCCGGACGACGGGATCTTCGGCGAGGAGGGAGGTACGGCCAGCGGGCTATCGGGGCGGCGATGGATCATCGACCCCATCAACGGCACGAAGTACTTCACTCACCGGGTTCCGCTGTTCTCGAACGATCTGGCCTACGAGGACGAATACGGTCCAGCTGTCGGCGTGATCAACATGCCCATGAGTCAGCTGATGATTGTGGCGGGTCGCGGTCTGGGCTGCTGGGTGCTGACCGGTCGGGACCCGGACCTGCGATCTGGCCGCCGTGCGTGGGTCACGGAGCGGACTGGTCTGGGCGGGGCAAGGACGATGATGCACAATCCTGCCGGATGGCCGGAGGAACTCCTTTCCGCTCTCCACCGCCGGGTCTTCCTGGTGCCCTCAACGGGCGTGATCGTAGCCCTGGTGACGGGCCGGGCCGATGCCGGAGTCATTGCCGGTCCGCCGCTGGGTTACGAGGACGTCGCTCCGATGCCGGTCATCGTCACCGAGGCGGGTGGCCTGGTAACCGACCTGGGCGGAGCGTCCGTACTGGAAGGCGACATGTCGGTGCTGGCCACCAACGGTCGGCTGCATGAGGAGTTCTTGCAGTTGGTGAAGGGCTTGCCACGTAACCGCGACGTTCAGGCCCTCACGCATGGTGATTACTGACCTCGGCGCTTCAGGGTGACGATGATGGGAGGTCGTCGATGGGGCCCGTCTGACAACGTCCAGGGCCGCAGGCTTCTACGAGGTAATGGAGGGCGGGATCTAGGACGCACCGTCGCTGGCGGTCTCGCCGCGGCGCGACTCAAGGCGATCGACCGCTTGCTCGCTCCATGCCCGGATGACTGATGCCTGCTCGGGGGTCAGTGAGTCGAGGACGTAGCGGCGGATGTTGCCGCCGTGCACGAGGATGGCGCTCTGGGCGGCGCGGCACCCCTCGGTGGTCAGCCCGATCCCCGCGCGGCGACCATCGATCCCGTACTTGGTGCGCTTGACGAAGCCGCGCTTTTCCATGCGCGTCAGCTGATGTGAGACGCGGCTCTTGTCCCAGTCGAGCGACTCGGAGAGTTCGCCGACACGCATCTCGCGACCAGCAGCCTGCCACAGCGTCACCAGCATGCTGAACTCGGCCTTCGAGACGTCGCATTCGCGCTGCAGATCACGCTCCAGCTCCCTGGCGAGCAGCCGTTGCGCGCGCATCCAGAGGTCCCAGAACTCCCATTCCTGGGGTTCCAGCGGTCGAGTCTCCGTCATGCCGCCGAGGATACCGCGACCAGCAGAGTTGTCACTTCAACTCTTCGCAATCTAGAGTTGACACGTCAACTCTTTCGGAAGGAAGACATGTCACTCCGCATCGCGCTCATCCTCGGAAGCACCCGCCCCGGACGCCGCGGCGACCAGATCGCCGCCTGGGCACTGGAAGCCGCCCGTGCCCACGGCGGAGCCGAGTACGAACTCATCGACCTCGCCGACCACAACCTCGGCAACCTTGATGAGCCCGGCAACCCGAACCTCCAGCAGTACCAGCACGACCACACCCGTACCTGGGGGGCACTCGTCGACAGCTTCGACGGCTACGTGTTCCTCGTTCCCGAGTACAACCACTCCTACCCCGGAGCGCTGAAGAACGCCCTGGACTACGTCTACCGGGAGTGGAACGACAAGGCCGCCGGGATCATCAGCTACGGCGGCTGGGTCTCCGGGGCCCGGGCCGCCGAGGCGCTGCGGCTCGTCCTCGCCGAACTCCAGGTGGCCACGGTCCGGGCACAGCCCACCATCTCGACACACCCCTCGTTCCACACCGGCACCTTCGTCCCCCAGGAGGGCCTCGACACCGCTGTGGGCGGCATGCTCGACCAGGTGATCGCCTGGTCCGGCGCTCTGCGCGGGGTCCGTGAGGCTAGGGCGCGGACAGCCGCGGCTGCATGAGGCCCGATTGTCTGGCCTCGGCGCTTGAGGGTCATGGTGGTGGGAGATCGAGTGTGAGGCTGCTGGCGGTCAGGAAGCCGTCGAGGATGCTGGACCGGTACTGCAGGCGCTTGAGGCGGTTGCGCACGAGGGCTTCGAGTCGGTCGAGCGCAACGCTGGCGAGGTTGACGAGGCTTCGCTTCACGTGCGCCCAGAGGTACTCGACCGGGCTCAACTCCGGTGCGTAAGCAGGCAGGAGGAAGACTGTCAGCCACTCGCGTTCGTCGATCATGTGGGGCATGGCTCGGGAGACGTGGGTGTTCAGCCGGTCCCACACCAGCACGATCGGAGCCTTGACCAGCTGGTGCACGCCGTCGAGCAGGCCGATGTAGTCGCGTTCGGACAGGCTGCGGCGTTCGTCCTTGCGGCCGCCGTGCCGCAGGACCCGGTGGCACAGCCGGGTCCTGGAGCCCGGCCGCATCGCGATCAGCCCGGCGACCGAGACCCGTCCGGAGCCGCGGCCGCCGACCTTCACAACGGGGGTAGTGCCCCGCCGTCCCCACGTGCGCCCTTTGGGCGGCCTGCGGGTGAATCCTGCCTCGTCCTCGAAGCAGACCCAGCCGCCGCAGGCCGCTCGGGCGCTTTTACCTCCGCCCAGGTCACCTCCCTCCATGCAGCAACGGCCTGCTCGTCGCGTTCGGCAGCCCGGCGCGCGGAGACCTGCGGGCTGAAGCCGAGCCGACGTATCAGACGGGTCGCCCCCGAGACGCTGTACGAGACATGGAACTTGCGGCCGATCAGCGTGGCCACCCGCGCTCCGGTCCACACCTGGTCCCAGCCATGGGCGGCCGGCCCCTGGTCGAGGTACCCGGCCAACTTCTCCTGGCTTCTCACGGACAGCCTGCAGCGCTGCCCACCAGCGCCCCGAGAGGCAAGCGCCGCCTCCCCGTCCAACATCCATGCCCGATACCACTGGTAGGCCGACTTTCGGGACTGAAACGTTCCGGGTTCGGTGGAGGCTCGATCCTCTCAAAGAATCGAGCCTCCACCGAACCCGGAACGGTTCACGGGCCAGCGTGCGCTCGGTTCAACGGTGGCGGCGGGCCTGGCAGGAGGCGGGCCGGCCTGGGCTGCGTTCGACCGGGCCGGTGTCGCTGCCCAAACTGAGCGACGCGCTGTTCGCCGTGCTGGAGAAGGAGCTGGACAAGGGCCCGGTGGCGCACGGATGGCAGGATCAGACCTGGACTTTGGCCCGCATCAAGACCCTCATCGGGCGCCGGTTCCACAAGAGTTTCACCCTGTCGGGCATCGCGCAGATGCTGCGCCGCCACGGCTGGAGTCACCAGGTCCCCGCCCGGAGGGCCGTGGAGCGAGACGACTCGGCCGTGGCCGGGTGGGTGAAGGAGACCTGGCCGTCCGCGGAAGCACCGCGGCGGCGCTCGATGCCTACCTCGTCTTCGAAGACGATGCCGGCTTCTCGATGACGCCGCCAACCGTCCGCACCTGGTCCCGCCGCGGCAACACCCCAGTCGTCACGGTCCGTGGACGCTCCCAGCGCCGCATCTCCATCGCGGCCCTGACCTGCTACAAACACGGCGAGCGCTCACGCCTGATCTCCCGGCCGATCATCCACCGGGACCACAAGGACGGCGGGCGGCGCAGCTTCGCCTGGACCGACTACCGCGATCTGCTCGTCGCCGCCCACAACCAGCTCGGCCGCCCCCTCGTGCTCGTGTGGGACAACCTCAACGTGCACCGCGACGCCCGCATGCGCGCCTTCATCGACGCCCACGACTGGATCACCGTCCATTTCCTGCCGCCCTACGCGCCGCAGCTCAACCCGGTCGAAGGTATCTGGTCCCTCCTGCGCCGCCGGTGCCAGGCCAATACCGCCTTCACTGACCCCGTCCACCTGATGCGCAACCTTCGGCAGGGGTTACGAGAGGTCCAATACCGTCCCGACCTCATCGACGGATGCCTGGCGGCCACCGGTCTCACCCTAAGGGCACCAGACCTACGAACTCACTAGCCGCTCCCGTGGTCGTTGTCCGACCGCCACAGCCAGCGAAGGGCATCCGGAAGCAGGACGCCTCCATGGTTGGGGCTGTGGCCTCCGTCGCCCAGGACCAGCCGGAAGTCATAGCCCGCTTCCGCGAGAGCGGCTGCGACGCGCAGGTTGTTGGCGAGCCAGTTCCTCTGGGATTCGTTCCACCGCAGGTCACGGTGGCCTGCTTGCAGAAAGATGCGCAGCGGTTTGCGGGGAACGCTGGGAATCAGGTCGGGGTAGGGATTGCCGTCCGGCATCTGCGCGAAGCTGGACAGGTATCCGATGACCCGTCGAAACTTGTCCGGTCGGAGCCATGCTGCAGTGAAGGCGCAGTTGCCGCCACTGCTGCCACCGCAAATGCCCCACCGTTCGGGTTCCTCGGCGATCGAGTAGCGCGCAGTGATCCGAGGGATGATCTCGGTCAGGAGGAAGGTGACGTACCGGTCGTCGAAGGCGTCGTACTCGTTGTTGCGATTCTTCGGGACCTCGGCATCCGGGAAGACGCCGGGGTCGACGAACACGGCGATCATGACCGGGATATCACCGCTGTGGATGAGATTGTCCAGGACTGTCGCGCCGCGCACCTGCCCGTCCGGGTCCAGGTACCACCATCCGTCTTGGAACACCATCAAAGACGCCGGCTTCGAAGGGTCATACTGCCTGGGCACGTGAACCCAGAACTTCCGGACGGTCCCCGGGTAGATCGCGCTGTCGATCCAGTCGAACGCGATCGTCTCGCCAGTGGGCACGCCCGGTTGTACTACCGAGTCGGGTCCGTAGGCGTAGCGCACGTCCGACTGGTCGATCGGAAGCGGCTGGTAGGGCATCTCGCTACTCACGCGGAGCACCCTAAGGCGGCCGCCATCCTGATCCAATGGGATTAACGCAGAGCCGCCGGAGGGCAGCTGACAGCCCTGGTCCCTATGCGCAGTCAGGTGCTCCAGCAGGTTCAGGACCGGCCCACCGTCATCGACGGTACTCGTTGCCAGCGGGCTCACCCTGACGACACCACGCCTACAAGGTCAGTAGTGCCAGGGAGCCAGGACGGTGAGCGCATCCGATGGAATCCCCAGCAGACCCAATCGGGACAGGAGCGCTACTTCCTGTTCCTGCGTGACCTCGATCCACAGGGCCGTTCCCGAGTCGCTGGCGCTGAAGACCAGCCGACCTTCTCGCCAGCCTTCGGCATGGATTGTGTAAGGAACCAAGTCCGACAGCACTTCGAACTGCCCGTCGTCTTGGACATCAATGTCGATTCCCATCCCAAGGTCGGAGCGCCCGGAGCGACTACCGCGCACGACCTCATCACGAGCCAGCGACAGGGCACGCTCATACGAGTGCAGGACCTCGGGCGGCCAGGCGTCACCGCTGTAGGCATCGACGTGGGCTGCGTCGAGGCTCGAACGCAGCACGTGAAGCGCTTCGCGATGAACACGCACAGCGTGCGCAGGGCGAACTCCACCCACGAGTACGAGCTCGCCGAGCTGGACGCCATCCTGACTGACCACATGCAGGACCCTCCCACAGCCGTTCGGTCGACTCCACAGGTAAGACGCCACAACATGATCATTGACATGACCAAGGCGGGGAGAACGGAAAGCGGCTGCGCAGGCGCACATAGATGATCGGACCATTGCGCGGGGAAAACGTGTGTGGTCTTGGGGTCACATTCCATTGGGTCCGGACCACCCACCGCCAGCGCGGGAGAACAACATGAGCGGTACGGCGGCCATCCATGGCGCCCGACCACCCCCGCCTGCGCGGGGAGAACCGGTGACCGGCGCCTACGAGGCTGAGGCCGCTCTGGACCACCCCCGCCTGCGCGGGGAGAACCCCTTCACCACCTGCGGTTTCCGAGAGGGTTTGCAATCTCTTGACTCGGTCGCCGTTGGCCCATAAGGCCATTTTGGCAGAGGTTGGAGCCGAGTGAATTTTGCGACTGTTTTGGCTCATGTGTTCGCAGATCCCCGGTGTCAAGTGGCCCTGGCGGGCCGTGCGTGACGTTCGGGAGGGGGATTATGGTCAGCGCTCGATGACTTGGCGGCGAGGCCACCGCTGGGCGGGTTCCCGGTGTTGGCTACACGAGGACTGCGGTCTGATCAAGCTGTGGTTGCTTCCCGATCATCGAGCGTCATATGGCTTGGTGATCGGAGACGCGCATGGGCGGTTCGGAGGTCCGGGAAGTAGAAGGAGTAGAAGGTGAGGCGGCCTCGGGGCCGCGAAGCCTGTCTGCGGTCGGTGGGGGACGTCTTTGCGGGCGGTTTCACGTGGGGTGGCATCGCTCGGGCAGGCCGGTTGTCCAGCCGACGTGGCGGGTGGTCGCTGACGACCGTGTCGCTGCTGATGCCGTTGCCGGTGTGTACGGGGGTGAGTCCGAGAGCGTGGGGCCGTCGTCGTCTGGGTTTGAGGTGGTCACGCGAAGCGATTCTGTGATGATCGTGGTGCCGGGGCGGGAGGCTGTTCTGCCGGGGATGGTTCTGGGTGGGCACGGGCAGCTCTTCCACGCCTGCGAAGGAGCGACGGCGAGCGATATGTCGTGTGGTGCATGCGCCTCCACGGGGGAGGGACGAAGGGAAGCAGCGTGGACGGGCCAGGGCGCACGGCCGCGGTCGCGGTCGCGCTTGAGGTTCGGGCTGGTTGAGTTGCCGGATCTCGGCCCCTTCGAGATCGCGTCGTCGTCGTGGGATTTTGCCGAGTCGCTGATCGGACTGGGTGCGGTGTTCGATGACGCAGCGGACGAGGTTCGAGGTGTGCTGCGGCTTGAGACGGTGGGGTTCACTACCCTTTCCGGCATTGCGGTGAGCTATCGGAAGCCCGTCCTCGAGTGGGGCGCGGGAAGGGGCGTTGTCGGGCGCGGCGCGTTGGGGCTTGCCGCATAGCCGGTCGGCGCCGGCCGGGTGCCGGCGGGCGCGGGAAAAACCGGTGGCGCGCGCCGGCGGGAGGGGCTAACGTCCGGGGTGTTCGTTGCGGGAGCCGGATGGGCTGCCGTGTCGGCCGTGATGTGTGACCAGGGAGGTGTGGACCGATGGCTGTCTTTGCGATGGGCGTTGCCCGTATTCAGCAGATCGTGTCAGGCATTCCCGTGGTCTCCGGCTGACCTCTTCCTTCTTGCCGCGCGCTGGGCGCGCGGGCCGCCGGGGCCACCCGTGTGAAGGGTTCCCCCTTGTCTTTTTCCTTTCGTGACGCCTCCTCGCACGCGCTCGTGCCCTATGGGTGGGACGACGTGTGGGAGACGGATTTCGCGCCGTACTCCGAAGCGGGCCTGGTGGCCGGGCGGGTGGTGCGGGTGGACCGCGCCATGTGCGACCTGTTCACCGCGGACGGGCCGGTGCGGGCCGACACCGCGCTGGTGACGCCGCCCGACCCGATGCAGGTGGTGTGCACCGGCGACTGGGTCGCGGTCGACCCGGCGGGCGGTGACCCGCGCTTCGTGCGGACGCTGCTGCCGCGGCGCACGGCCTTCGTCCGCTCCACCTCCTCCAAGCGCTCCGAGGGCCAGGTGCTGGCCGCCAACCTCGACCACGTGGTGATCTGCGTGTCGCTGGCGGCAGAACTCGACCTCGGGCGGCTGGAGCGCTTCCTGTCGCTGGCCTGGGAGAGCGGCGGCACACCGCTGGTGGTGCTCACCAAGGCCGACACCCTGGCCGACACCACCCATCTGCTGGCCGACGCCGAGGCCGCGGCGCCCGGTGTGCAGGTGCTGGTGGTCAGCGCCGCGACCGGCGCCGGGCTCGACAGCCTGGCGGCCGTGCTGACCGGTGGCAGCGCGGCGCTGCTCGGCCAGTCGGGCGCGGGCAAGTCCACGCTGACCAACGCCCTGTTGGGCCGTGAGGTGCAGGAAGTGCAGGCCACCAGGGACGCCGACGGCAAGGGCCGGCACACCACAACCACCCGCGACCTGCTGGCACTTCCGGACGGCGGGGTGCTCATCGACACCCCGGGGCTGCGCGGTGTCGGGCTGTGGGACGCCCAGTCCGGGGTCGGCCAGGTCTTCGCCGAGATCGAGCTACTGGCCGCGGACTGCCGCTTCCAGGACTGCTCGCACCAGTCGGAACCGGGCTGCGCGGTGCTCGCAGCGCTCGACGACGGCACGCTGACGCACCGCCGGGTCGACAGCTACCGCAAGCTGCTGCGCGAGAACGCCTGGATCGCCTCGCGCACCGACCAGCGGCTGCGCGCCGAGATGCGGCGCGAGTGGAAGCAGCGGTCGGCGGCGGGCCGTGAGATGTACGAGCGCAAGCGGGGCGGAGGCGGCGGCCACCGTAAGACGGTCTGACCCCCCGGCGTCACCCGGGGATCCCGTGGGCTATCCGGGTGACCTCACCCGGCGCCGCCGTCACGCCCGTGGCGGCGGCGCACCGCGATCGGGCTGCCGGCGCTCCAGAACGAGCCGATGACCCCGGCCACCACCAGTGCGACGATCACGATCCCGAGGATCACGGAGTAGGCCATGGCAGTCCTCCTCGTTTCCCGGCGCGGTCTTCACCGCACTCTCACGTTCGCTGCCTGACCGTGACCTTCCCGTTGCCTGCCGTTCCCAACCCACAGGGTTCCGACGCGGTTTCGCGGTCCTGCGGCCGAACGACCGTACGAGCCGACGGTGATGGCGCCGGGGTGCGCGGCGGGTCAGGCGGAGGCGCGTACCACCAGTTGGGTGGGGGTGACGATCGGGGTGAGCGCGGACACCCCGCCGGGAACCGAGGACGGCTCAAGAGCGCGCAGCAGCAGCCGCGCCATCATCCGGCCCATCTCCTCGATGTCCTGCCGGATCGTGGTCAGCGGCGGGTCGGTCCACTCGGCGACCGAGACGATGTCGTCGAAGCCGATCACCGCGACGTCGTCGGGCACCCGCAGTCCGCGCTGCCGCAGCACCCGCAGCGCGCCGGACGCCATCACGTCGGAGGCGGCGAAGACCGCGTCGAGGTCGGGGGAGCGCTCCAGCAGCTTCTCCATCGCCTGCGCGCCGCCCTCCGGGGTGAAGTCGCCCTCCGCGATCAGCCCCGGGTCGATGTCGGGCAGGATGTCCCGGAAGCCGTCCAGCCGGTCGATCGACGCGGTCTGGTCCAGCGGTCCCGCGATGTGCGCGATACGCCGCCGGCCCAGCTTCTGCAGGTGCCGGACGGCGTCGCGGGCGCCGCCGCGGTTGTCGCAGTCCACGTAGAGCGTGGTCGGCCCCGCTTCGGCGTCCGACCAGCCGGGCCTACCGCCTATCACCGTCGCCACCCCCGCCTTGCGGGCCATCAGGGGCAGCGAGTCGTCGTCGTGCAGCGAGAAGATCAGGGCGCCGTCCACGTGGCCGCCCGCCAGATAGCGGCCCACCCGCTCGTAGTCGGCGGCGCCCTCGGTGAGCAGCAGCACCAACTGGTTGTCGTGCGCGGTCAGTTCCTTGCTGATGCCGCGCACCTGCTGCGCGAAGAAAGGGTCGGCGAAGAACCGCGTCTCGGGCTCCGCCACCACCACGGCGACCGCTCCGTTGCGTCGGGTGACCAGGGTGCGGGCCGCCTGGTTGGGTACGTAGCCCAGCTCGTCCACGGCCGCGCGCACCCGCTCGACCAGCGGCGCCCGTACGCCCTCGCTGCCGTTGACCACCCTGGAGGCCGTCGCCCGCGAGACGCCGGCCCGCGCCGCGACTTCCTCAAGGGTGGGGCGGGCCGCGAACGTCGGGTCGGACACGGGGAGGGCTCCTTCGCACGCGGATAACGAAAAGTTCCGGGATCGGCACGGACAGCGTAACGGGTCACCCGGCGTTGCGTGAGAGCGCTCTCTTATTTCATAGCGTGAGCTTTGCCCCGCGGGGTGTCCACCGCGGGGGGGTGCAGAGGTTCGCTTCAGCCGTCCAGGCCCCAGCTGATGATGGAGTACGGGGTGATCCGGATCAGCTCGGGGCTGAGGTGCTCGCCGTAGTCGTGCGGGCCGACGATCTGCTCCGCGGTACCGCGGATCTCGACCCCGCGGACCACCCACGGGTCGCTGCCGGGCCGGTCGTCCACGACCAGCGAGACGTAGCGGTTCGCCGCGACGTTCCGCCACTTCTTCGTGGTGGCCATCGCCCAGCCGCCGATGTCGATCGTGCTGTCGGGGCGCAGCAGGTAGCCGACCGGGTTGGCCTGCGGCCGGCCCTTCGCGTCCACCGTCGCCAGCCGGCCGAGGTTCTGCTCGTGGAGGTACGCCAGTTCTGCGGCGTTCAGTTCGGTCCGTGCGGATTTCGTCGTCATGTACCAACCCTGGCACGCCCGCGGCACGCAGGCATCGGACCTGCGGCCCAGGCGAGTCCTAGGCCGCAGGTCCGAGCGGGTGGCGGGCTCAGCCCGCTGCGCCGGTCAGGGGGTGTTGTTGGCCAGGGCCAGCAGGCGGGAGCTGTCGCCGCTGAAGCGGTCGCGGTCGACGGCGCCCGAGATGCCGCTCACCGATCCGGAGTCGGTGTACTGCCAGAACGTCCAGTACGGGAAGCCGCTCGGGATGGTGGGGCTGGCCGCGGACGTCCAGTGCGCCACGTTCAGCGGGCTCCTGGCGGACATGCCGCCCCAGCCGCCGGTGCACGAGTTCCACCAGCTCGCGCTCGTGTAGATGACGACGTCACGGCCCGTGTTGGCCTTGTAGGTGTTGTAGAAGTCCAGGACCCACGACTGCATCGACGCGGCGGACTTGCCGTAGCAGCCGCCTTCGAGGTCCAGCATGCCGGGCAGCGTGAGGTTGTCCGCCGACCAGGCGCCTCCGTGGCTCGCGAAGTAGGTGGCCTGTGCGGCACCCGTGGACAGGTCGGGCCGCGCGAAGTGGTAGGCGCCCCTGATCACCTTGGCGTTGTAGGCGTTGAGGTAGTTCGCGTTGAAGGTCGGGTCCTTGTACGTGGTGCTCTCGGTGGCCTTGATGTACGCGAACGAGATGCCGGCCGACTTCACCGACGTCCAGTTGATCGTGCCCTGGTAGTGCGACACGTCGATGCCCACCGGGTTGGCCGCGTTCGGTGTCACCGCGCCGGGGGCGCCCAGGGTGAGCTGCCGGGTGTCGGGCGCGAAGGCCTTGCTGTCCTGGGTGTAGCCGACGCCCATGTAACCGCCGCCGAGCGGGATGTTGTTGCCGGACGGCAGGGCGCTGGCGCCGGCCGTGCCCGCCGACATCGTCGCGGCGAGCGCCATGGTCGCGCCGAGGACTCCGGCCGCCATCAGTTTCCGCTGCGCAGCCGAGGTGTTGAGGATTCGGGAGAACAAGGCATTCCTCCTGGCACGTTGGGGTGGTGCGGGGTGGGGGTGCGCGCGCTGCACGGGGCTGTCCGACCGGTGGGTCTACTCGCGTAGCTTGCGAGCGGTCGGCGACCGCCACCGCTTCGGCGGGGTGGCGGGGTGCTGAGGGGCAGGTCCTGCGGGTGGTGCGGGGTGGGGGTGTGCGGCGTCGCGCGGTGGTGCCGTGCTGTGCGGTGCTGGGCGGTTCCGTGCGGTGCCGTGCAGTGCACGATCGTGCTGGGCGGTGCGGTGCGCGCGGGGTGATTGATGTGAACGCGTCATGAGTGACGCATGAACTTCCCCTCGGCGTAAAGGGGGTGGGGGTGAATCGCAGCGGTCTAGACCACGGTGGGGCGCGTGGAGCTGGGGCGACGGAGTGAGGGCCGCGGAAGTTTCAGCGGGGTGAAAGCCGTGCGCCCCGCGGTTCGGGTCGCGCCGGTCGGTTCTGGCTGCGCCAGGCGGGTCGGGTCGCGGGTCCGCTCCTGAGTCCGCCCTGGGTCCGCGCGTTCGTTCCGGGTGCCCGCGGCTCAGGCCGCGACCGTCGCGATCAGCCAGGTGCCGGCCACCAGGAGGCACGCGAGGAGTTCGACCAGGACCGAGCAGCCGACCGTGCGCATCGCCCGCCTGGTCGCCGTCCAGGCGGTACGGTGGCCGCCGCCGAGGCGGACGCGTTCGGTGACGTAGATGCTGCCGACGAAGCCGAGGACGGCGCCCAGCACCGGGATGAGGACGAAGCCGACGATGGCGACGGCGGTCGCGTCGACCATCGTGCGCCAGGTGACGCCCGAGTCGCGGATGCGGCGGGTGGGCAGCCGCCAGACCACCACCTGCGCGACCGCGAGCAGGCCGGTCGCGCCGGCCAGCACGCCCCAGGTCAGGCTGGTGTGCTCGGACGTCGCCCACCACAGCACGGCGGCCCAGCACAGCAGCGTCCCCGGTACGCCGGGAACCGCCACGCCGACGAGGCCGAGCAGCATCACCGCGCCGATCAGGCACGCCTGTGCGGTCCCCATGGGTCCCACCCTGCCGGATTCCCGCGGCCTCCGCCCGCTCGGGGGGTGATGTTGCCGGTGTGACGGGTGCCGTGCGGGGGGCGGCGCGGCGTTTCCACGTTTCCCGGCGGCCCGGGCGGTGGACAATAAGGGCATGAGCCAGCAGGGGGAGTCGCGCCAGGGTCAAGAGGACGACTGGTGGCGGCAGTTGTACGACGACGAGGCCGCCGCGGGTCCGCGGGCCGCCGGGTCGGATTCGGTCGACGCGCACTTCGACTCGGCGCTGACGGCCATGACCCCGCCGCCTCCGGCGCCGTCCGCCGCGGACACGCTGCGGCTCCGCCGCCCGACCGCCCCGGTCCCGCCCCCCTCCTGGCCCCGCCCGACCCGGACCCCGCCGCCCCCGCGCACGGGCGACGCCCCCGCCCCCGCGCCGGAACCCTCACCCGGGTGGGTGACGGGCACTGACGCGCCGGATGCCGAGCCGGCGCCCGCGGAGGCGGCCGGGCCTGACGCCCCGCAGACCGACCTGGCCCCGCCGGAACCGGCTCGGTCCCCCGGGATTCCGCGGGACGCGGACCTGCCGCCCGTGCCGGAGGCCGAGGCCGAGGTCGGGGTCGGGGTCCCGTGGGAGGAAGCCGCGCCGCCCGGGCCGTACGGGGACGGGATTCCGCCGGAGGCCGAGGCCGAGGTCCGGGTCTCGCGGGACGACGACCGGTCACCCGGGCGGGATCCGGAGGCCGGCCGGACACCGCCGGCGGCGTCGGAGACGGATACGGCCGGCGACCGGGGCAGCCGGGACGCGGACGGGAGCCCGGGCCGGTCGGAGTCGCTGCCGTGGGACGCGTGGTCGGCGCGGCCGATGTTCCCGGCCCCCGCGGAGGACGACGCCCCGGACGAGGAGCCGGTACGCCCCTGGGACGCATGGTCCGCGCAGCCCACCTTCCCCGAGGGCCGGGCCGAGCCGGCCGACGAGCGTGACGACGTACCGGCGCCGCCGAGCCCCTGGGGCGACGCACCGCCCCCGCCCGCGGAACCCTGGGCGCCGGTCGCGCCGCCGAGCGCAGAACAGCGCCCGCCGGGGTGGCCCGTCCCGAGGTTCACCGACCGGCGCGACGTACGCGCCGTTTCCGAGGACGTCGGCGTGACCCTGCGCCCCGCCGAACCGTGGGCATCGCCCCCACCCCTGTCCCCCAGCCCGGCGCCGGACGGCGCCGACGCCCGGCCTGCCCCGGACGACCCGTCCGACCCGCCCGCCGACGCCCTGGCGGATCCCGCCTCGTCGCCCGTGAGCGGCCCGGACGGCTTGCTCGGCCCGCAGCCCGGCTCGTACGGCTCGTACGGCTCGTCCAACCCGAGCACCGCGCCGCCCGCGCGACCGGTGGCGGACGGCCCGACCGCCCCGCCGGCGGGCGGTTTCGGCGCCCCGCCTGTTCCGGAGCCCGGGGCTCCCGCCTCGTCGCCCTCCGATGCGCCGGACCGCCTGCCGGTTCCGCGGCCCGGGGCATACGGCTCGCCCGCCGCGCCGGACCGCTCGCCCACTCCCGGCCTGCCGCCCGCCGCCGACGGCCCGACCGCCACGCCCGCGCCGCCGTCCGCGGCAGGGGACCCGCCCATCCCCGGCCGGGAGGCCGAAGCGGCGCCCCCGGACCCGCGGAGTGCCGGCCTCGCGGGCCACGTGGGCGCCGTCGCCGCGCCCGGGCGCGGCGAAGGGTGGGGGGAGACCGCGTTCGGGGAAGGCGGGGTGCGGTGGGCGCCGGAGTTGCCGCCGGGGTGGGTGGCCGCGGCGGGGGAGGAGGAGCCCGAGGCGGAGGTCGTGGGCGGCGGGCCGCCGACGTACGCGGCGGAGCCGACCGCGTGGCCAGAGGCCGACCCCGACCGGCTCGACGGGCTGGTCGCCGACACCGTGCTCGACGGGGCGCAGTACGGCGTCCTCACCCTCCGTACGGTCAGCGTGCGCGGCGACTCCGCGCGCTACCGCGGCCAGCCGCGCAGGGACGCGCTGCTCACCGCCCGCTTCGGCACCGGCGACGACGCGCTGCTGCTGGTCGCGATGGCCAGCGGGGCACGGGCCGCGGACGACGCGCACCGGGCGGCGCAGGACGCGGTGCGGTGGATCGCCGGGGCGGTCGGCCGCAGCAGGGAGCGGCTCGCCCAGGACATGCGGGCGGCCCGGCGCGGCTCGCTGAAGTCGGGGCTGCACCGGCTGACCGACCGCTGCTACGGGCGGCTGCGTGCCCGCGGCGAGGACCTCGGCCTGGACGAGGGCACGTACACGGCGTCGCTGCGCTGCCTGCTGCTGCCCGCGGACCCGGCGTGCCCGGTCCGGCTGTTCTTCGGCGTCGGCGACGGCGGCCTGTTCCGCATCAGGTCCGGGTCCTGGCAGGACCTCGACCTGGCACCTGACGAGACCGCCGCCCCGTTCCGCTTCCGCGCGACCGTCGCCCAGCCGGGTGACGCCCTGGTGATGTGCAGCGCGGGGCTGGCCGAGCCGCTGCGCGGGGAGCCCGCGCTGGGCGCCCATCTGGCCGAGCGCTGGGGCGGCGGCCGGGCGCCGGGCCTGGCGGCGTATCTCGCCGACACGCAGACCCGGGTGAAGGGGTACGCCGACGACCGCACGGCGGTGACCGTCTGGGACGCCTGACAGGCCCGGCCGCCACGGCCCCCGCGCGGATGCGCCCGCGCGGGGGCCGTGGCGAGATGGGTACATGGCGAAGCAGACCGTGGCCGAGCAGTTCATCGACATCCTGGTGCGCGCGGGCGTGCAGCGGCTCTACGGGGTGGTGGGCGACAGCCTGAACCCGGTGGTGGACGCCGTCCGCCGCAACCGCTCGCTCGAATGGGTGCACGTCAGGCACGAGGAGACGGCGGCCTTCGCGGCGGGCGCCGAGGCCCAGCTGACCGGGCGGCTCGCCGCCTGCGCCGGCTCCTGCGGCCCGGGCAACCTGCATCTGATCAACGGCCTGTTCGACGCCCACCGCTCGATGGCCCCGGTGCTCGCGCTCGCCTCGCACATCCCCAGCAGCGAGATCGGCACCAGCTACTTCCAGGAGACGCACCCCGACCGGCTGTTCACGGAGTGCAGCCACTACAGCGAGCTGATCTCCAGCGCCCAGCAGATGCCGCGGGTGCTGCAGACCGCGATCCAGCACGCGGTGGGCCGCGGCGGGGTCTCGGTGATCACCCTGCCGGGCGACATCGCCGCGCACCCGGCGCCGCAGCGCAGCATCGAGCACGCGCTGGTGACCCGCAGGCCGTCGGTCAGGCCGGGCGACGCGGAGATCGACGCCCTGGCCCGGCTGGTGGACGGCGCCCGCCGCGTCACCCTCTTCTGCGGCAGCGGCACCGCGGGCGCCCACGACGAGGTGATGGCCTTCGCCGAGCGGGTCAAGTCGCCGGTGGGGCACGCGCTGCGCGGCAAGGAGTGGATCCAGTTCGACAACCCCTACGACGTGGGCATGAGCGGACTGCTGGGCTACGGGGCGGCGTACGAGGCGATGCACGAGTGCGACCTGCTGCTCCTGCTGGGCACCGACTTCCCCTACAACGCCTTCCTGCCGGACGACGTGACCATCGTGCAGGTCGACGTCCGCCCCGAACACCTCGGCCGGCGGTCGACGTTGGACCTGGCGGTGTGGGGCGACGTGGCGGAGACGCTGCGCTGCCTGACCCCGAAGGTGCGGGAGAAGTCCGACCGGCGCTTCCTGGACCGGATGCTGAAGAAGCACAGCGACGCGCTGGAGGGCGTCGTCAAGGCCTACACCCGCAAGGTCGACAAGCACGTGCCGATCCACCCGGAGTACGTGGCCTCGGTGCTGGACGAGGAGGCCGCGGACGACGCGGTCTTCACCGTCGACACCGGGATGTGCAACGTGTGGGCGGCCCGCTATCTGACGCCCAACGGCCGCCGCCGGGTGATCGGCTCGTTCACCCACGGCTCGATGGCCAACGCGCTGCCGCAGGCGATCGGCGCGCAGTTCCTGGACCGGCGGCGGCAGGTGGTGTCGATGTCGGGCGACGGCGGATTCAGCATGCTGATGGGCGACTTCCTCACCCTGGTGCAGTACGACCTGCCGGTGAAGGTGGTGCTGTTCAACAACTCCTCACTCGGCATGGTCGAGTTGGAGATGATGGTCGAGGGCCTGCCGGCGTACGGAACCACCAACCACAACCCGGACTTCGCGGCGGTGGCCCGCGCGGCGGGGGCGTACGGGGTGCGGGTGGAGAAGCCCAAGGAGCTGCGCTCGGCGCTCAGGGACGCCTTCCGGCACAAGGGTCCCGCGCTGGTCGACGTGGTCACCGACCCGCATGCGCTGTCCCTCCCGCCGAAGATCACCGGTGAGCAGATCGGCGGCTTCGCGCTGTCGGTCGGCAAGGTGGTGCTGGACGGCGGTGTCGGCCGGATGGTGCAGATGGCCCGCGCCAACCTGCGCAATGTGCCGCGCCCGTAGGGTCGTTCACGGGCGCGGCACACTGCGTGCGGGCTGCGGTCAGCCGGTGATCAGCCGGTGATCAGCCGGTGATCAGGTCGAACTCCTCCCAGGGGCCGATCGCGGTGCGGTTGGCGATCAGCGCCGAGCTGCCGCCGTTCTCCGCGGTCACGTAGTTGTTGTTGACCCGCGCCTTGAGGCTGACGCTGCCGTCACCGTTGTGGATCAGCTGGAACTGCTCCCAGGTGCCGACCGCGTCGACCTTGGCCAGCAGGGGTGCGGCGCCGGCGTTGTCGGCGGTGACGTACTTGTTGTTGGCGTGGGCGCGCAGCGCGATGTAGCCGCCGCCCTGGTCGATCTCGTCGAACTGCTCCCACGGCCCGATCGCGGTGCGGTTGGCGATCAGCGGCGCCGCGCCCGCGTTGTCCGCGGTGACGTAGTCGCCGTTGGCGTGCGCCCGCAGCGAGATCACCGTGCCGTTGCCGGGGTTGGTGCCGCCGCCGTCAAGCCCGACCTGGACGTTGCCCAGGTGCCGGGCCGCGGTCGCGGGGGATCCGCCGACCTGGGCGTAGGGCAGCGAGGAGGTCGGTGCGGACGTCCGCTCCACCAGGTAGGACTGCCCGGAGGAGACGGGCACGTTGATCGTGCCCGCGGTGGTGGACGCCACCACGACCGCGCCGGACGAGCCGTTGACGACCTGGACGGCCTGGCCCGGCCAGGGGTTGCGCACGCGCATGGTCTGCGACGACCCGGCCTGGATGGCGACCGTGACCGGGGTGCCGCCCTGCACCTGCACATCGACCTTGGTGTTGCCCTGCACCGACACGGTGCCGGCGGCGTCCCAGCCGGACGGCCAGGCCGGTGCGATCCGCAGCAGCCCGTCGTAGTCCTGCACCAGCGCCTCGTTCAGTGCCGTGGCCACGCCCGACATCTGCTCGATGTAGCCCTCGGTGCCGACGCTGTTGCCGAGGTCGGCCAGGCCGTTGATGTAGACCTGGTGTCCCTGGGTGATGGACACCAGCTTGGCCGCGACCTCACTGGCGAGCCCGAGCCTGGCCGCGTCGATCGCGTCCATGCTCCAGTCGTTGCCGCCGGTCACCGGACGGTGGTTGTACGTGCGCACGCCGAGGTCGTGCAGCGCGCCCGGGTCGTCGGTGATCAGGTTGTACGGCCATACCGGTTCGAGGCCGATGTTCTCGCTGTTCCTGATCTGCGCGGTCGGCTGGTAGGAGTCCGCGATCATGTTGTTGTTCTGCGCGTCCGAGGATGGCGGCAGCACCTGGGTGCGGCCGTAGTCCGTACGCGCCCACGGCGGTATCTGGCCCTGTGCGGTGGTCAGTTGGTTGATCAGCGTGGTGTCGCCCGTGTTCAGCAACTGGGCTGCCTTGACCACCACGGGGAAGAGAGCCGCGTCCGCCGCCAGGTCGGTGGTCGGGTCCTGCACCGCCCACTGCGTCTCGTGCGCGTTGGCGACCGCGTGCAGCTTCCCGTCCGAGCCGACCTTCTGGTAGGCCAGCAGGAAGATCGCGGAGTCCTTCATCAGCGGGTAGTACGTGCGCAGGAAGTTCAGGTCACCGGTGTCCTGGTACTGCTGCCACACGTAGAGGCTGATCTCGGCGCCCGAGGTGATGTCCAGCGCGTTCCAGTTGGGGCTGCCGGGCTGGCTGCAGGCCCCGTTGGCCCCGGGGTTGGGGTCGCCGCCGTTGCCGTTGAAGCGCATGACCTCGGGCACGCAGGCGCCGGGCAGGCCGCCCATCTGCTGCTTGGTCCAGGCCTCGATGGCGGCCAGGTTGTTCTGGTAGAGGCTGAAGATCGGGATGTTCAGCGCGAAGTTGCCCGACGACATGTTGGCCGATATCTGGGTGCGCAGATTCCACAGCCAGGTCGCGGACGGCGTCCAGTTCTGGTGGTCCTGGCCGAAGTTGAACATGTCGGCGACGCCCGCCTGGCTGCCCGGGATGGTGCCGCGCATGGAGGCGGCCTCCATGAACAGGTAGATGGTGCGCAGCGTCTCCATGTACTGGGCCTGCCCGTCGGCCGAGTTGGCCTCCAGGATGCCGCTGTTCGCCCAGAAGTTGGCCCACCAGGACTGCTGGGTGCCCAGCAGCGAGGACTCCGCGGCGGTCGCGTCGGAGCCGAGCAGGCCCGACGCGGTGCTGCCGGCGTTGCCGCCCGTCCAGGTGGGTGCGCCGGCGATCACCCGGTAGGAACCGTCGGTGTTCGGGCTGAAGTCGACCTTCACCTGGGTGCTGTTGACCACCTGGGCCGACACGTTGCGGCCGCCCGCGGACAGCGCTGCCAGCGAGCCGAAGGTGCGGCCGGACGCGCCGGCCTCCTGGTTGTCCACCCAGGTCTCGGCCAGGGTGCCGATCGAACCCGACACGGCTGCCTGCGGGTTGCGGCCCGACCACAGGCTGACCGTCGCGGACTGGGCCGTGTCGGGGTCGGCGCCGGTCACGTCGACGATCAGCTCGTCCTTGGTGGCCGACACCCACGCCTTGAGCGTCATACCGCCGCCGGTCTCGGTGAGCACCCCGGTGTACAGGTCGAGGGTGCCGTGGAAGTCGGCGGCGCCGGTGAGCTTGGACAGGCCGGGGATCTGCACCTGTCCCGGGGACTTGCGGCCCGGCAGGGTGTCGGCCCGGTTGAGCTGCGCGGTGAAGCCGCCGGCGGCCCAGGCCGCGACGCCGAGCGAGCCGTTGCCGAGCGGCAGCGACTGCGCCGCCTGGTTGTTGGGTGCGCCGAGCACGATGTCGGAACGGCGGACGACATTGGGGGTGTCGACGTGGAAGCTGCCGTTCTGCCACGCGGTGGTCGCGGTCGCCGCATTCGCGGTCGGCGCGACGGCGGGTACGAGCAGCCCGGCCGCGAGCAGTGCGGTCGTAGCCACGGCTGATGGTCGGATCATTCGGCGTCTGCCGAAAGTGTGGGGCTTTCGGTTCACGAGTGGGTCCTCCTGAGGCAACAGGACGTGTGGCACAGGCGCAACATCCGAGAAACACAGGGGATGAATGGGCCACACAGTGGCGGCAGGGGAGGGCCGTGTCAAGGCTTCCACCCGTCATACATCGGACCTATATGCGGTCCGGCGGTAATGTGCCGTTCACCCGGCGACACCGAGGGCGGCGTACGACGGTGGCCGCAGCCGTCCGAAGGACTGGCACCGGGCACCGATGGGCATGCCTTACGACAGGGGGGATCGGTCCGGACCAGAACGGGGGAGGCCCACGGACACTACGGGGAATCGCTTACGGTACGCGGTGGCGCGCGCGGATCTGCGCGCCGTCGCGGACACCCGCAGACGGCTGCGGGACCAACTGCGGCAGTGGGGGGTGCCGGCGCTCGCCGACACCGCGGAACTGCTCGCCACCGAGATCGTCACCAACGCGCTCCAGCACACCGGCGGCGGCGCGGTCCTGACCGCGACGCTCTCGCAGGGACCGGCGCGGCGGCTGCGGGTCGAAGTGCACGACACCCTGGCCAGGCGCCCGCCGCCGCGTCCGCAGGGCGCGGTGCCCCCCGCGGACGACGCCACCTCGGGCCGCGGACTGCTGCTCGTCGAGGCGCTCGCCGACACGTGGGGCATCCAGGCGCGCGGCGCAGGCAAGACGGTGTGGTTCGAACTCGGCGCCAGGGCCGCGTGACGCCCGACCCGGGGTCCGTACGGGCGGCGGCCGCACCGCCCGGGAAGCAGCGAGCCGCGTACGGGCGACCCATGCCCGTACGCGGCTGCGTGCTGCGGTGAACGGAAGTCCGGTCAGCCGAACTGCCGCTCCATCTCCTCCAGTTTGCGCTCCAGCGAGTCGAGCCGCGGCAGCGTCATGGTGTCGTCCTCCGCCGTCAGGTCGATCGCGAAGGGCGCCGCACCCGCCGTCGACGGCTGCGCCTCCTCACGCACCGGCTGCAGCGCGGGCCGGGAGCGCACCGGCAGCTCCGCGGACGGGAGTTCCGCCGCGGTTCCTATGGCAGGCTCCGATGCGGCCTGGCCGCCTGCCGCGCTCGCCGCGGGCAGCTCCACCTGCCGGCCGCCCCTGCCGCCGCGCGGCCAGGGCCTGTTCGACCGGTTCAGCGCCTTGATCTTGGCGCGCTCCAGCCGCTCGTGGTCGCGCTGCCGCAGCTCCTTGTGCTCGCGCTGCCGCTTGTCCTCGCGGACCTCCTCGACCGCCTCGTCCAGCGACCGCACGCCTTCGAGCAGCATCAGCGACCAGGCGGCGAAGGTCTCGCGCGGAGCCCGCAGCCAGCGCACCATCCGGATCTGCGGCAACGGGCGCGGCACCAGGCCCTGTTCGCGCAGCGCCGCCCGGCGGGTCTGCTTCAGCGCCCGGTCGAAGAGCACCGCGGCCGACAGCGACATCCCGGCGAAGAACTGCGGAGCACCGGCATGGTCCACCCCGCGCGGCGCGTGCACCCAGTTGAACCAGGCCGCGGCGCCGGCGAACAGCCACACCAGCATGCGCGAACCGAGCGCCGCGTCACCGTGGCTGGCCTCCCTGACGGCCAGCACCGAGCAGAACATCGCCGCCCCGTCCAGGCCGAACGGCACCAGGTACTCCCAGCCGCCGGTCAGGTTCAGGTTCTCCCGACCGAAGCCGACAAGGCCGTGGAAGGACAGTGCGGCGGCCACCGCGGCGCAGCAGAACAGCAGCACGTACGACGCGCTGCCGTAGATCGCCTCCTTGCGGCGGCGGCGCTCCTCGCTGCGCTCCCACGAGTCGGCGGGGGCGTTCTTGTCCGTGGTCGGACGGCGGCTGCGGAACACGACGGCACAGGCCGCGAGCACGACCAGGCCGACGATGCCCGAGAGCACCCAGTCCAGTGATATGTCTCTCATGTGCGTTTCCTCGTGTCGCTTCCGTCGCGCTCGGGCCGCGGGACGGCTTACGGCCGACATCTTTGCGAAGAGCGCGGGTGAGTGCAGACGTTATGGCACAAGAGTCCCGCCAATGATGACTTTGGTCGAACTCGCGTGCCACAACCGCTGAGTTGAGCGAAAGCGTAGCGTGATCGATCACGCGACCGACGCGCGGCGCCTGATTCGGTCGGTCCCGGTCCCGCGCGGGCAGGTCGCACAGGTCCGCTCCGGGCTGACGGTGTAGAACAGGCAGCACGTCAGGCGGTCGCGGGAACAGCCGCCCTCCGCCGCGTCGGGAGTGCGATGTGCCTGGTCGGCGCCGCGGAAGTGGGCGCCGCCTGCGTAGGGGGCGGTGCCGCCCGGCAGCAGCGCCGTCAGGTCGGCGACCGCACGCTCCTCACGGCCCATCAGGCGGCCGACGTACCAGAGGCCTTCGGTGATCTCGTCGGTCGCCATTCCCCACAGGGCGTGCGGCCCGCGCCGCAGCCGGGGCCGGAACGCGTCGAGCACCGGCGCCAGATGCTCGGCGATCGCCGCCCGCAGTTCGTCGCGCAGCGCCGCCTCGGTGGGCAGCACCCGGGCGCCGGGCAGCGCCGCTGCCGGGTCGTCCGGCAGGCAGCCGAAGGAGCGGGTGCGTACGGTCATCCGGCCGGACGCGCGGTGGAAGGACACGTCGGCCACCGGCAGCCGCGGCACCCGGCGGTGCAGGAACCACGGCACCGTGAAGAGCAGGCACGCGGGCCAGGCGTAGCGGTGCAGGGCCAGAGCCGCGGCGACGTCGGGCCGCGGGGCGCGGCCGTGGTCCCTGGCGATCTGCTCGGCGTCCCACCCGGCGAAGGCGTCCAGGACCGTACCGCCCGCCGCGAGCTGCTCCGCGCTGACCCAGCCGGCACCGGACCGCGGCTCGCCCTCGGTCACCCGCAGGCCGGGGAACGCGGCCGAGAGGCGGGCGTAGGCGGGGGTGGTCACGGGCATGCGGGAACCGTCCGATACAGGGCCGGGGATCACCGGGGGAGGTAAGCCTTACCTTAACGTGTACGGGCGGAGGCTAAGCTCACCGCAATACGCCGGGCGGGTGACCGCCTGGCCCGTGAGCGGTTCCGACCGAGGTGAGAGGGGGTGGCGACCGATGGAATCCGTCGCGCCCGCGCAGGCCGGCCGGGCGCCGTTGCCCGCGCCGCGCCGGATGCCGGAACGGCACTCGGTACGCGACCAGGTCCTCGCCGAGCTGCGGGACGCGCTGCTCGCCGGCGAGCTGCCACCCGGCTCCGTCCACTCGGGACCCGCCCTCGCCGCGCGCTACGGGGTGTCCGCGACACCCGTGCGCGAGGCGATGCAGCTGCTGGCCAAGGAGGGTGCGGTGGAGGTGCTGCCGAACCGCGGCTTCCGGGTGGTCTGCTACGGGGAGCGCGAACTCGCGCAGATCGCGGAGGTGCGGATGCTGGTGGAGGTGCCGGTCGTGATCGGGCTGGCCCGATCACTTCCCACCTCGCGGTGGGAGGAGCTGCGGCCGGCGGCCGAGGCCGGGGTGGCCGCGGCGGCGGCCGGCTCCCGGGCGGGCTACGCGGAGGCGGACCGCGCGTTTCACCGGGCGCTGCTCGGACTCGGGGGGAACCCCCACGTTGTCGCTGTCGCGGACGATCTGCATCGGCGGGCGCAGTGGCCCACCGCGGGGCCTGTGCAGGCCCCGCGCCCGAGCCTTTCCGCGCATGCGGCGCACCACGCCGTGCTCCTCGCTGCGCTTGGCGGGGGCGGGGGTGCGGAACCCCTCCTCCGCGCCCACCTCGCCTCCTGCCCCTGACGGGCAGCGCCCGTCCCTGCCCCTTGCGGTGCGCTGCCTGCCTGCGGCGCGGTGGTGGTTGCGCGCGCAGTTCCCGGAACTGCGCGCGCAACCACACGCCGGGGGAAAGAAGCCGTGCCGCCGCGAGGGGCAGTCAGCCCAGGCGCGCCGCCTGGAGTGGACCCGCCCCGGAGGGGCTAGGTCGGGAAGGACGGGGCCAGCCAGGTGGGGATCGCGCCGAGGAGGGTGAAGAGGCGGGCCGCCTCCGCGCGCAGCGGGGTCGCCTCGTCGTCGGAGGAGACCTCGGCCAGGGCGAGCAGCGCGGGCGCCGTGCCGACCAGGTGGCCGAGGGAGACCCGCAGCCGGAGGGACTCCGCGAAACCGTGCCGGGCCTCGGCCAGGTCACCGTCGGCCGCGGCCAGCCCGGCCAGATGCCGCCACGTGAAGGACGTGAGGAAGGCGTCCCCGTGCGCCACCGCGCCTGCGTGCGCCCGCCGGTAGGCGGCCCGCGCGGCCGCCGGGTTCTCGGCGATGTTCTCGGCGACGAGCCCGCGCCTGAAGTCCAGCAGCGGCCGTCCGGGCGACCCGGGCGACAGCAGCGCGGCGCTGCGGCCGAACGCGGAGCGCGCCTCGTCGGCCCGGTCCCGTACGGAGTGCAGCGTCGCGCCGTACGCCAGGAAGCCGCGCTCGGAAGCCGCGGCCCCGCGCTCCTCGTCGGTGCCCGCGACCGCCTCCGCGACCCGCAGCGCGTCCTCCGCCTCCGCCCACCCGTCGAGGTGGTAGAAGCAGCCCTCGATGAGGAGCTCCGCCCGCCGCAGCGCGGCCCCCGGGTCGTCGGCGCAGTGCGGCGCCAGCAGCGCCGCCGCCTCCGCCCAGCAGCCGCGTGCCCGCAGCCGCCATACGTCCGGTACCCCGACCACAGATTCCGACAGGGCGGTTTCCGCCACAGCTTCTCCCCCAAGCGCGTCGTCGAGCCAGTGCGAAGTGCGTGCCGTTCAGATGCGGACGGGGTCCGGCGCGGGCCGGTATCGGGTGCACATGTCCGGCAGTTGTCCGCGTGCCTGCCGGTGGCGGAAGTTCAACATGCGCCGGGGCCTCCCGCCAAGGGGCTGGAGATCACATCTTGTGAACGGGATCACTAACTCATCCGCAGCGCCAGGAAGAAGTCCAGCTTGTCCTCGAGTCGGGCCAGGTCACGGCCCGTCAGCTGCTCGATCCTGCTGATCCGGTACCGCAGGGTGTTCACGTGCAAGTGCAGCCGGCTCGCGCACCGGGTCCAGGAACCGTCGCAGTCGAGGAAGGCCTCCAGGGTCGGGATGAGTTCCGAGCGGTGCCTGCGGTCGTAGGCGCGCAGCGGGTCCAGCAGCCGGGCGGTGAAGGCGCGGCGGACGTCGTCGGGCACGAACGGCAGCAGCAGGACGTGCGAGGCCAGCTCCTCGTGGCCAGCGACGCACACCCTGCCCGGGCGGGCGGCGGCGACCCGGCGGGCGTGCCGGGCCTCCTCCAGGGCGCCGCGCAGGCCCTCGGGGGAGTGGACGGCGGCGCTGACGCCGACGGTGAGCCGGCCGTCGTCGCCCAGGCCCCGGCTCAGCGGCCCGCGCAGCAGGCCGAGCAGCGCCTCGGCGTGCAGCGGTTCGGGGGCGGCCCCTGTCATGCCGGGGCCGGGGCCGGACCAGGCGTCGGCGCCCGACCCGGGGACGGGTGCGCCGGCGGTCAGCGGCACCAGCGCCATCGCCTTGTCCTCGACGTGCGCCACGGCGATCCGGTCGGTCCCGTCGCCGCCCTGCGCGGCCCGGTCGGCCAGCACCTCTTCGAGCAGCGCCTGTGCCGCCGGCCCCGCGGGCACCTCGCCGCCCGCCCACTCGACCTTGGCGATCACGATCTGCCAGTGCGGTTCGCCGCCCGCCCCCGGCACCAGCACGGGTGCGGCGGCCCGCAGCCGCGCCCCGACCTCGGCGGGTGCGGCGCCGCCCCTGACCAGGTCGAAGACCTCGCCGGCCAGGCGCCGCCTGACCGCGCGTGCCGCGTCCCTGCGGTCCCGCTCGACCGCGATGAGCTGGGTGACCCCCTGCAGCAGGTCGAGCCGTTCGGCCGGCCACTCCCCGGCGTCCGCCTCGACGGCCAGGAACCAGTCGGACAGCACCCGGGAGCGCACGTCGGCCCCGCCGGCCCCGGCCCGTACCGGGAACAGCGAGTACGTACGCCCCTGCACCGCGATCCGGTACGGCCCCGGGCGGGCGGTGCGGGCCGCGGCCTGCTGGGCGCCGGCCAGCTCCGCGCGTACGGGGGCGGGCAGCGGGTGGCCCGCGCCGCCGATCTCCCGTCCGGTGGACGACAGCACCCACGCGCGCAGGTCCAGGTCGGTGCCGAGCAGGTCGAGCACCGCGTCCGGGCCGCCGCCCGCGGGGCCCGACGACATCAGCCGCCGGTGCCGTTCGACGACCGCCGCCAGGTCGCCGGCCCGCTCGCCCGAGACCTGCCGGACGACGTATTCGGTGATGTCCGCGAAGGCGACCCGCTCGTCCACCGCGAACAGCGGCAGCCGGTGCCGGGCGCAGGCTGCCACCAGGTCGTTGGGGATCGCGCCCAGTTCGGCCTCGCCCGCCGCGAGCCCGGCGACGCCCGCGGCGGCCAGCAGCGTTACGAAGTCGTCGCTGTCGGCCGCGGTACGCCGCCAGGCCAGGCCGGTCAGCACCAGCTCGCCGCCGGTGAGGTAGCGGCTCGGGTCGCGCAGGTCGGTGGTCATCACCCCGCGGACCGGTCGGTCCAGCTCCGCCTCGCCGCCGAGCAGCTGCAGGCCGAGAGCTTCGGTGTCGAGGAGCGCGCGCAGCCGCATCGTGGTCGCCTTGTCCTGTCGTGCCATTGCCGGGTCGTTGCCTGGCCGGAGCCGTACGTGGCCAGTGGGAAACCGTGAGGTTTCCCCACCGTCTCTTTCAGAGGAATCTACAAGACCCGGCTGTTGGCCAGCTCAGCGCTTCATGGTTTCGGTGACTGCACCCGGACGGCCCAGCCGCCGTGTACTGGCCTCACGCAGTGTGTAAAGGACATGGACAGCCCCGGTCGTACTCCCGCTCGCCCCCGGACCCGGAGAAGAGACAGCCCATGGAATTCCTGCGCCCCGCCAGCTGGCAGGAGGCGCTCGCCGCCAAGGCGGAGCACCCCACGGCCTTGCCCATCGCGGGCGGCACCGACGTGATGGTCGAGATCAACTTCGACCACCGCAGGCCGGACCACCTGCTGGACCTCAACCGCATCGGCGAGCTGGAGGAGTGGGAGACCGGCACGGACACCGTACGCCTGGGCGCCTCGGTCCCCTACGCGCGGATCATGTCCGGGCTGCGCGCGGAACTGCCCGGTCTCGCGCTGGCGAGCCACACCGTGGCCTCCCCGCAGATCCGCAACCGCGGCGGCGTCGGAGGCAACCTCGGCACCGCCTCGCCGGCCGGCGACGCCCACCCGGCGCTGCTCGCCGGCGGCGGCGCGGTCGAGGCCGAGTCGGTACGCGGCAGCCGGCTGATCCCGATCGACGACTTCTACACCGGGGTCAAGCGCAACGCGCTGGCGCCCGACGAGCTGATCAGGGCCGTGCACCTGAAGAAGGCCACAGGTCCGCAGCAATTCTCCAAGGTCGGCACCCGCAACGCGATGGTGATCGCGGTGTGCGCCTTCGGCATCGCGCTGCACCCTGACACCCGCACCGTCCGCACCGGCATCGGCTCGGCCGCCCCCACCCCGATCAGGGCCGGGACCGCCGAGGAGTTCCTGACCGCGGCCCTCGACGAGGGCGGCCTGTGGGACAGCCGCAAGCCCGTACCGCCCGCGGTGGCGGGGCAGTTCGCCGCTCTGGTGGCCGGCGCCGCCAACCCGATCGACGACGTCCGCGGCACCGCGGCCTACCGCCGCCACGCGCTGGGCGTGATGGCGCGCAGGACGTTGGGCTGGACGTGGGAGCAGTACCGAGCTGAGGGCTGACGTACGAGCACGCGCAGTGGCCGGCGGAGGAACGAGGCCGTCCGCGGAGGGTGTGAGCAGGAGGACCGACCACAGGATCGAGGGCTGACGCACGAGCACGCGCAGTGGCCGGCCGAGGAACGAGGCCGTCCGCGGAGGGTGTGAGCAGGAGGACCGACCACAAGATCGAGCAGGGGAGCGCGTCATGCGCGTGAGCTTCACCGTCAACGGGCGGCAGCAGGAGGCCGACGACGTATGGGAGGGCGAGAGCCTGCTGTACGTGCTGCGGGAGCGGATGGGGCTGCCGGGCTCCAAGAACGCCTGTGAACAGGGCGAGTGCGGGTCGTGCACGGTACGGCTGGACGGGGTGCCGGTGTGCTCGTGCCTGGTCGCCGCGGGGCAGGTGCAGGGCCGGCGGGTCGACACCGTCGAGGGCCTGGCCGGCGCGGACGGCGAACTGTCGCCGATCCAGCAGGCGTTCGTGGACGCCGGCGCCGTCCAGTGCGGCTTCTGCACCCCGGGCCTGCTGGTCGCGGCCGACGAGCTGCTCGAACACAACCCGTCGCCCAGCGACGGCGACATCCGCGAGGCGCTGTCGGGCAACCTGTGCCGCTGCACCGGCTACGAGACGATCCTCGACGCGGTCCGCCTGGCGGCCGCCCGTACCGGACAGGCGGTGTGAGCGCGATGGGCATCACCCGGACCCCCACCAGCCTCACCCAGTCCTCCGCCACCCGGGGCGGCATCGGCGAGTCCACGCTGCGGCCCGACGGCACCCTCAAGGTCACCGGCGAGTTCGCGTACTCCTCCGACCTGTGGCACGAGGACATGCTGTGGGGCTACACGCTGCGCAGCACCGTCGCGCACGCCGCCATCGTGTCCATCGACACCGGTGAGGCGCTGGCCACCCCCGGCGTCTACGCGGTGCTGACCTACGACGACCTGCCCACCGAGGTCAAGCACTACGGCCTGGAGATCAGGGACACCCCGGTGCTCGCGCACGGCAAGGTCCGCCACCACGGCGAGCCGGTCGCGCTGGTCGCCGCCGACCATCCGGAGACCGCCCGCAGGGCCGCCGCCAAGATCCGCGTCGAGTACGAGCCGCTGCCCGTCATCACCGACGAGGCCTCGGCGACCGCGCCGGACGCGGTCCTGGTGCACGAGGGCCGCGACGACCACCACATCGGCCATGTCCCGCACCCCAACATCGTGCACCGCCAGCCCGTCGTCCGCGGCGACGCGGCCGCGGCGGCCGCGCGCGCCGACGTGGTCGTCAGCGGCGAGTACGTCTTCGGCATGCAGGACCAGGCCTTCCTCGGCCCCGAGTCGGGGCTCGCGGTGCCCGCTGAGGACGGCGGAGTCGACCTCTACGTGGCCACCCAGTGGCTGCACTCCGACCTGGGGCAGATCGCCCCGGTGCTCGGACTGCCCGAGCGCAAGGTCCGGATGACGCTGTCCGGCGTCGGCGGGGCCTTCGGTGGCCGGGAGGACCTGTCGATGCAGATCCACGGCTGCCTGCTGGCGCTGCGCACCGGCAAACCGGTCAAGATCGTCTACAACCGCTTCGAGTCCTTCTTCGGCCACGTCCACCGCCACCCGGCCAGGCTCTGGTACGAGCACGGCGCCACCCGCGACGGCCGGCTGACCCATGTGCGGTGCCGCATCGTGCTGGACGGCGGCGCCTACGCCTCCTCCTCGCCCGCCGTGGTCGGCAACGCCGCGTCGCTGTCGATCGGCCCCTACGTGGTGGACGACGTCGACGTCGAGGCGCTGGCCCTCTACACCAACAACCCGCCCTGCGGGGCGATGCGCGGCTTCGGCGCCGTCCAGGCGTGCTTCGCCTACGAGGCCCAGATGGACCGGGTCGCCGCCGAACTGGGCATGGACCCGGTCGAGTTCCGGCAGATCAACGCCATGGAGCAGGGCGCGGTGATGCCCACCGGCCAGACCGTCGACTCGCCCGCGCCCGTCGCGGAACTGCTGCGCCGGGTCAAGTCCCGCCCGCTGCCGCCGGAACGGCAGTGGGAGACCACCGAGGGGGCCGACGTCCGGGCGCTGCCCGGGGGCCTGTCCAACACCACCCACGGCGAGGGCGTCGTCCGGGGTGTCGGCTACGCGGTCGGCATCAAGAACGTCGGCTTCTCCGAGGGCTTCGACGACTACTCCACCGCGCGGGTGCGGATGCAGGCCATCAACGGCGAGGCCGTCGCGACCGTGCACACCGCGATGGCCGAGGTCGGCCAGGGCGGTGTCACCGTGCACGCGCAGATCGCCCGCAGCGAGCTGGGCGTCACCCAGGTCACCATCCAGCCCGCCGACACGCAGGTGGGGTCCGCAGGGTCCACCTCCGCCTCCCGGCAGACGTACATGACCGGCGGCGCGGTCAAGAACACCTGCGAGGCCGTCCGCGCGAAGGTCCTCGACCTCGGCCGCCGCAAGTTCGGCACCTACCACCCCGCGTGGGCCACCGCGGAACTGCTGCTGGAGGACGGCAAGGTGGTCACCGACGGCGGCGAGGTGCTGGCCGGCATCGCCGAGGTGCTGGACGACGAGGTCGTCGACCTGGAGCTGGAGTTCAGGCACCGGCCGACCCAGGCCTTCGATTTGCGCACCGGCCAGGGCAACGGCCATGTGCAGTACAGCTTCGCCGCCCACCGCGCGGTCGTCGAGGTCGACACGGAACTGGGCCTGGTCAAGGTCGTCGAACTGGCCTGCGCCCAGGACGTCGGCAAGGCCCTCAACCCGCTGTCGGTCGTCGGCCAGATCCAGGGCGGCACCACCCAGGGGCTCGGGGTGGCCGTGATGGAGGAGATCGTCGTCGACCCCGTGACCGCGCTGGTGCGCAACCCGTCCTTCACCGACTACCTGATCCCCACGATCCTCGACACGCCGACCATCCCGGTCGACGTGCTCGAACTCGCCGACGCACAGGCCCCGTACGGGCTGCGCGGCGTCGGCGAGGCACCCACCCTGTCGTCCACGCCGGCGGTGCTCGCCGCCATCCGGCAGGCGACAGGGCTCGCGCTGAACCGGACCCCGGTACGCCCGGAGCACCTCACCGGCCCGTAGCCGCGCGAGCGCGCAAGGCAACCGTTCGTCTCGGGCCGTCCCCCGGGTCGTGCCGGCCACGCAGATCCCAAATCCCGTCCGTACCCGCTGACCGCCGTGTTCACCGTCTACTTCGCCCTGCACCCCATCGAAGGCAGGCTCGGGGTCAAGTGACCGCCGGACCGCGAGAACCGAGGAGCTGAGCGCCATGCTGGACATCGCCGACGACCTGCACCGCTGGTGCGACCGGGGCCGGCCGTTCGCCGTCGCGACCGTGGTCGCGACCGGCGGCAGCGCCCCGCGCCACGCCGGTGCGGCGCTGGCCGTCGACGCGGACGGCGCCGTCGTCGGCAGCGTGTCCGGCGGGTGCGTGGAGGGCGCGGTCTACGAGCTGTGCCAGGAGGTGCTGGCCGCCGGTGACACGGCCCTGCCGGTGCTCCAGCACTTCGGCTACTCCGACGAGGACGCCTTCGCCGTCGGCCTGACCTGCGGCGGCGAGATCGACGTCCTCGTCCAGCGGATCGCCCCGGCCGCCTCCCCGCAGATCGCCGCCGCGCTGGCCGCGGCCGCCGCCGGGGAGGCGGCCGCGGTCGCCAGGATCACCGCAGGCCCCGCCCACCTGCTCGGCCGGGCACTGCTGGTACGGCCGGAGGGCGCGCACCAGGGCACCCTCGGCGACCCGGTGCGGGACGCCACCGCCGCCGCGCAGGCCCGGGCGGTGCTCGCCGCGGGCCGCACCGCACCGGTGGAGATGGGCGCCGACGGCAGCCGCTGCGGCGAGCCGCTGACGCTGCTGGTCGAGACGAGCGTGCCGCCGCCGCGGATGCTGGTCTTCGGCGCCATCGACTTCGCGGCGGCCCTGGTACGGGCCGGCGCCTTCCTCGGCTACCGGGTGGCCATCTGCGACGCCCGCCCGGTCTTCGCCACCCCGCGCCGCTTCCCCGAGGCCGCCGAGGTCGTCGTGGACTGGCCGCACCGCTACCTCGCCGCGGAGGCGGACGCCGGGCGGCTCGACGCCAGGACGGTCGTGTGCGTCCTCACCCACGACGCCAAGTTCGACGTCCCGCTGCTCGAACTCGCGCTGCGCCTGCCCATCGCCTACGTCGGCGCGATGGGCTCCCCGCGCACCCATCACGACCGGCTCGGCCGGTTGCGCGAAGCCGGCCTGCTCGAAGGCGAGCTCGCCCACCTGCACTCGCCGATCGGGCTCGACCTCGGCGCGCGCACGCCGGAGGAGACGGCGCTCTCGATCGCCGCGGAGATCATCGCGCACCGCAACGGTGGTTCGGGCATGCCCTTGAAGGGCGCCCACACCCCCATCCACCCGGACCTCCCCCCGGTGGGGACCCGCTGACTGCCGTGACGTACCGGGAGTCCGCCGCGGCGAAGGTGCGGTGGGAAGATGACGGCTTCGACCCTCCTGAGAGGCCGTCCTCGTGCCCACGCCTGCCGACCACCTCGCACTGGCGCGTGCCGAGAGCGACAGCTCCGTCCTGCAGCGCCTGGCACGGTGTCCGTACCCCTTCGTCTGGCACGCCCTGGCCGCCAATCCCCACACCCCGCCCGAAGCCCTCCAGGCGCTGAGCACGGCCCGAGACAGCGTCTGGAACGACAACAGGCTTCTCCGCCTGCTGGCAGAACATCCCGGCGCGAACCCCGTCGTTCTTCGAGCTGTCCTCGACTCCGTGGCAGCCAAGCTCGACGAGGGCGAACGGCCCTACGCCGCCGTGCTCGCCCTGGCGGACCGGCTGGAACTGGAGGCGGACGAGGTGAGGAGGCTCGGAACCCTCCGCGGGGCGTCTGCCCGACTACGCCGCCTGCTCGACCTGCGGCTGAGCGCCCGCATCTGAGTCACCTCGACAGCAGACACCGACGACGCCGAGCACGCCGTGACGGCACCTTTCCGCGCGGCCTGCCGTTCCGCCCGGCGCACGTCATCCTGCGCCACCGATCAGCAACCGACCGATCAGCAACCGACCCATCAGCAACCGACCCATCAGCAACCGACCCATCGGCGACCGCACGCCGCGTCGGCCGCCGAACGGGCGAGCCGCCGGCCCTCGGCCGCATCCGCGGGGAACTGCGCGCGCAACCCACCGCCGGGGGGAAGCGACCGCCCACCGCCAGTGGCAATTACCCAGCCCCCGGCGGGGGGAGCTGGGGGACCGGCTGGATCACGTGGCGGCGGGAGAGTTCGCGGCGCCACGCGGCGACTTCCGCCGCGTCCGCGTGGCGGGGGTTCCAGAGGGACACCACCGTGGTGTCGGCCAGTTCGTGGTGGACGCCGCGGAGGTCCCGCAGCACCCACACCGTGCCGTGGCGGGGCCTGACCGGGAGGCCGGCGACGGGGCCGCGCGGCAGGTCTGCCTGCCAGACGAGGGCGCGGGTGAGTTGCGCGAGGGCCGGCTCGTCGAGGAATTCGGCGGCCCATTCGGCCGCCGGGGTGCCGCGGTCGCCGTGCAGCCGCTCGGCGAGGGTGCCGCGGTGGGCGGCGACCTGGTCGCGCAGGTGGGTGAGCTGTGCGCGGAGGGCCGCGTACTGCACGGGATTCCGGCGCCGCACGTGCGGCGGAACCCCCGGCCGCACGCGGCCCTTGGCGGCGCGGAAGCCGAGGGTGACGGCGCCGTCGGGGTGGACGGCGAAGACCGCGGTGTAGGCGCCCAGCGGGTGCCGCAGGGCCTTGCTCTCCCAGCCGGGCGGGAAGCGCCGCACCACGTTGAGCTGTTCCGCGGCCAGCGCCACCGTCTGCACCGGGTGCCCGGTGATCACCCGCCGGTGCACGCCCGTGCCGGGCTCGCCGCCGAGCGCGCCCAGGGCTGCGAGGCCTGAGCGCAGAAGGAAGGCCGCCTCCTCGGCGGAGTGGTCGCTGAGGTACTGCAGCGACAGCCCCAGTTCGATGAGGGCTTTGTGCCGTCCCGACAGGCATGCGGCCCAGGCCAGCGCGCCCAGCAGCCGCAGCGAGCGGCCGCCCGGCACCCCGGGGTGAGCGGCCCGGTCGGGGCAGTCCTCAGGGAGCCCGCGGGCGGCGGCGAGCAGTGCGGGCAGCGCGCGGATGGCGGTCGAGGACCTCATCAAGTGTTCGCGGACCGTGCCGAGCCAGCGGTAGTCGGGGCGCACGTCGAGGTCCTGGGTGCACAGCCGCAGCAGTTGGACGACCCCCGGGTCGTACAGGCGCGGGCCGAGCCCGCAGCGGGCCGCGACCGCGTACGGGTCGCCGGGGGGCAGCAGGGTGTCGGCCTCCGGGTCGGCGCCCAGCAGGTCCCGCAGCCGGGCGGTGATGCGCTCCCGGCCCGGGAGCGGGCGGCCCGTGCCGTGGTGCGGGGCGCAGAGTTCCAGTGCGCTGCGGACGGGGCCGAGCAGGGGGCGGCGCGCGTCGGCGGGCAGTTCTGCCAGGGCGGCCAGCGGCAGTTGCAGGGCGCGTTCGCCGCCGGTGCCCCAGGCCGTCGCGGCGAGGTCGGGCGGGCGGGTGACGGCGAGCCGCAGCATTTCCGCGACTTCCCCGGCGGACCAGCCGCAGTGCACCGACGTGAGCGCCTTGGCGGCCCACCACTCCTGGTCGTGGCAGCTCAGGGCGCGTCGGTCCTGCTGGAGCCGCAGGGCGAGGGCGCGCCGTTCCGCGGCGGGCAGCGCGGCGACGGCGGCGCCGCTGTGCGGGGCGCGTATCGCGTCGGGGTCCGTGGCCTCCGACAGCCTGCCGGGGAAGGCGTGCGCGTCCTGCCGCCCCGCCTCTTCCAGTGCGGTCGGCGGGAGGCCGCGACTGCCGGCCTCCTTTCCGCCGCGCCGGAGCAACCGCCGCCACCAGCCCATCCCGTCCCCCTCGCCGGTCGTGCGGACCGTGACTGTCCGCATCGGCCCCTACCGTAGGGGCCATGGCCACCACCCCGCCGCTGAGCGACCGCACCCTCAACCGCACCCTGCTGGAGCGGCAACTCCTGCTGGATCACGTCGAGATGGGCGTCACCGACGCAGTCGCGCATCTCATGGGCCTGCAGTCACAGACACCCACCTCCCCCTATCCGGGGCTGTGGACGCGGCTGTCCGGGTTCGAGTTCGGCGAGTTGGGCGCGGGGCTGACCGAACGGCGGCTCGTGCGGCTGGTGCTGATGCGCAGCACCGTGCATCTGGTGACGGCGGCGGACGCGCTGCGGTTGCGGCACTGGATCGGCCCGATGCTGGAGCGGTCCTTCCGCAGCTCCCAGTGGGCCGCGGGGGCGGCGCCCGCCGACCGGGACGCGGTCGTGGACCACGCCCGCGGGCTGCTGCGCGAACAGCCTCGTACGCCGGCGGAGTTGCGGGCCGCGTTCGCCGACCGGTTCCCCGACGCCGACCCCGCCTCGCTGGTCAACGCGGTGCGGTCCTGGGTGCCGCTGGCGCAACTGCCGCCGCGCGGGGTGTGGGGCGCGGGCGGGCAGCCGGTGTACGGGCTGCTGGAGGACTGGCTCTGCGAACCGCTCAGCGCGCCCGACCCCGAGGACCTGGTCCGCCGCTACCTGGCGGCCTACGGCCCGGCGAGCCCCGCCGACATGCAGAAGTGGTCGGGCCTGACCGGGCTGAGGGAGGTCTTCAAGCGGATGGACCTGCCGGCGTACCGGACCGAGGACGGCCGGGCCCTGTACGACCTGCCGGGCGCGCGGCTGGCCGACGCCGACCTGCCGGTGCCGGCCCGTTTCGTCGCCGACTTCGACAACCTCGTGCTGTCGCACGCGGACCGGACCCGTATCGTCCCCGAGACGTACCGCTCCCGGGTGATGACCGTCAACGGCATCGTGCGCGGCACGATCCTGGTCGACGGATTCGTCGCCGGCACCTGGCGCTTCGACCGGGCCAAGGGCGCGGCGGCCGTCGCCGTCACGCACTTCGTTCCGCTGGGCGCCGCGGACCGGGCGGCGCTCAGCGCGGACGGCATGCGGCTGCTGGCCGCCGCGGACCCGGGCGCCGCGCACGACGTGACCTTCACCGCGGGCTGAGTCAGCGGTCCGGGGTCAGCGGTCCGGGGTCAGCGGGCCGCCTCGAAGGCCCGCCCGGCGGGCGTCTCCACGGCGCCGCTGCGGAAAAGGCCGCTGCTCGGCTTGCTGTCGTCGGCGCCGAGGCCGAACCACGCGTACCGCTGGAGGTACGGCAGCCCGTCCAGCATCTTCGCCGCCGACGTGACGAAGGCGGCCTGCTGCTGGTCGGTGGGGAAGCGGGTGCCGCCTGAGAAGTCGATCAGCGCGAACTCCGTCAGCCAGATCGGCTTGTGGTAGCGGTTGTAGACCGCCTGGAGGTACGACTTGAGCTGCGCCACCGCGTTCGGCGTGCTGAAGTCGCCGCCGTACCAGTGCAGCGCGATGAAGTCGACGCGGTAGCCCTTGGCCTTCGCGCCCGACATGAAGCGGTCGAGCCAGCCGCCGGCGGTGTCACCGCCGTAGGCGACCGCGGGGCTGCCCAGCACCTTGCCGGCCGCCTCCAGCTTCGGCCACAGCGAGAGCGCCTGGTCCACCGTCATGTTCGACTGCGCCGACATGTCGGGCTCGTTGAAGCCCAGCAGGTACGGTCCCGCCTGCTTCGCCTGCGCCAGCGCGCCGGTGCTCGCGCTCGCGCTGCCCCAGATCATCGGCACGAAGCCGGGGCCGCTGACCCCGCTGTGGGTGGTCGACCAGGTGTAGTACCAGGCGGCACCCGACTTGCCGAGCGCGGAGTTCACGCCGTTGAAGCTCCACACCCCGACGCCCTTGCGGGCCGAGGTGGCCGGGGCCGCGGGCGGCGCCGGCTCGACGGGGGCGCGGGTGGCGGGCGGCCTCGTGGTGGTCGCCGAGGCCGCCGGCCTGGGGGAGGCCGTCGACGGGCTCGGCGAGGCGGTGGTGGCCGGCGGCGGCGTGGTGGCGCTCGGGGCGGCGGTGGTGGCGGGACGGGTGGTGGCGGCGGCGACCGC
>NZ_CAJSLV010000075.1:30741-54023 GCF_907177275.1 Actinacidiphila cocklensis | reverse complement strand
GCGTCGGGCAGTTCCGCCCGCCGGTCCTCCGCGGCCACCGGGGGCCGCTCCCCGGCCGCGCCGGGCCGCAGCCCGGACCTGCGGCGCACCACTCCCGCGGCCGCGGCGTCCAGCAGCCCCGCGGCCGTCTCCTCCGCGTCCCCCACCACGCCGCCCGGCCGCCGCCGCTCCGTCCCGAGCAACGCGCTCCCGACCAGGTCGTCCCACCCGACGTCCATCCCTTTCCCCCTTCCTCTGCAGCGCCTGCGCTGCGGCGGTTCACTTCGCGTGATGCGGTGCGTTGTTCGTCTGCGGGCGCGGTCCCGGCTGGGCTCGCGGTTCCCCGAGCCTCTGAGGAGCGCCCATCCTCTGGACAGAGGGTGACGGTTTTTCAGGAGGTGCTGGGGTACTCCCAGGCGAAGCTCTGAGGGCGGAACCGCGCGCGCACCACGACGGCGGGACGGTGGCAACGCCACAGCACGTGGCACTCGCGGGCGCTTACAACGCCACCGCCCTCGGAGAGGCCCGCGTCCAACCCGCCAGGGGGCGGAAGCCCATCGCGTCGGCCTCCGCGAAGAGCGTGACGGGGCGCCCTCCGGATATAGCTGCGAGGCGCCAATGGTCGGCGCCGAGCAACGGCACCGCCGCATCCGTCGTGGCATCGGCGAGCCGCCAGCGGTCCTGACCCGGGAGGGGGACGACGTCGGTGAGGAGGACGGGCCAGGCGTCGAGCCAGGGATCGTCGGCGAGGGCGGTGCCGTAGGAGTCGAGTGCGGCACCGATCGAGGTGCCCGGGGGCACGTCCTCGGGCACACCCGTGCCGTACCGCGTACCGAGGACCGCCCGCAGGGGCACCGCGGCCGGGTGGAAGGCCACTTCGGCGTCGAGCACCGTGCCGACCGGGAGGGTCAGCTCGGGCGCGCGGCCGGCCGCTCCGAAGGAGAGGACGAGCGCGAACCGGCCCGACTCCCCGTCGTACAGCCAGATCCGCCGGGTCGTCAGCCGCTCGTCCGCCGTGTCGTACTGCGCGAGGACCAGCCACTGCCCCCTGACCAGCGGCCCCGCGAGCACCTCCGCGGAGTCGACGGTGAAACCGATCCGCGTCCGCACCGTCTCCGCGAGCGGACCGGGCAGCCGCTGCCGGCCGAGGAAGCCGCGGGCCAGCAGATGCAGCAGGCCCGCCTCCTCCAGCATGCGCGACGGCCAGTCGCCCCCCGAGCCGGCCACCGCCCCCAACTCCCTTACGCGAGCGGCGAGCCCGGGGGCCTGCGCGTCGACCATGCGGGCCGCGATCTCGTCCCACTGCTGATACCCGGCGCGGTCGGAGCCCGCGAGACCGCCCCGCAGCAGGTCGGTGAGCCGCTGCTCCAGCTCGGCCGCACCGCCCTCCACCCGCACCGAACGCCGCTCCGCCCGCTTCCTGGCGGCCTCCCGGCCGGCCGCCTCGGCGTCCGGATCGGGGCCGGGGTCCGGCGCCGAAGCGGCCGCTTCCGCCTTCTTCCGGCGCGCGGCCGTCCACTGCTCGGCCCACTCCGGCGCGGCCGCCCCCGCGGCGACCGGGCCGCCGTCCCCCGCCGCCCACAGCAGAAGCAGCCCCAGCGCGTGCTTGCACGGGAACTTCCGGCTCGGGCACGAGCACGCGAACGCCGGCCCGCTCAGATCGACCACCGTCTGATAGGGCCTGCTCCCGCTGCCCGCGCACAGCCCCCACACCGCCGCGCCCGCCGCCCCCGTGCCGGACCACGGCGCGGGCGCCGCGAGGCGCGCGCCCGCGGAGCGTGACGCCGCGTCAGGCGCGAGCGAGAGCACCTGGTCCGCTGTCCACCGAGCTTCCGTCTCCTCCATGCAGACCACGCTAGGACCGACCACTGACAATCCCTCTGACCTGCGCGGATAGCGGGCGGTGACGGATTGTCAGTGGTGGGGTGCAAGGTGGGAGCAGTACGGATCGAGCGGGTCCGTTCCGATGAGTGGGGGAGAGCCATGACCGCTACGACGAGCGCCGCGGCCGGCGCCGAGCAGGCCCTGCGGCCGCACGCCGAGGAGGCCTTCGCGGCCGAGCTGGGCGCGCTCGCCGCCGCTGACGACCGCCCGCGCCCGGCGCGCTGGAAGCTGTCCCCGTGGGCTGTCGCCACCTATCTGCTCGGCGGGACGCTGCCGGACGGCACCGTCGTCACACCCAAATACGTGGGGCCGCGGCGGATCGTGGAGGTGGCCGTCACCACCCTCGCGACCGACCGGGCGCTGCTGCTGCTCGGAGTGCCGGGCACCGCGAAGACCTGGGTGTCGGAGCACCTGGCCGCCGCGATCAGCGGCGACTCCACGCTGCTGGTGCAGGGCACGGCGGGCACGCCGGAGGAGGCGATCCGCTACGGCTGGAATTACGCGCAGCTGCTCACCCACGGCCCGAGCCGTGACGCCCTGGTGCACAGCCCGGTGATGCGGGCGATGGCGGAGGGCCGGATCGCCCGGGTGGAGGAGCTGACCCGCATCCCGGCCGACGTGCAGGACTCGCTGATCACGATCCTGTCGGAGAAGACGCTGCCGATACCGGAGTTGGGCACGGAGACGCAGGCCGTCAGCGGCTTCAACCTCATCGCGACCGCGAACGACCGCGACCGCGGGGTGAACGACCTGTCGAGCGCGCTGCGCCGCCGCTTCAACACGGTGGTGCTGCCGCTGCCCGCCAGCGCGGAGGACGAGGTGGAGATCGTGTCCCGCCGGGTCGGGCAGATCGGTGCGGGCCTCGACCTGCCGGCCGCTCCGCGCGGCGCCGACGAGATCCGCCGGGTCGTCACGGTCTTCCGCGAGCTGCGCGGCGGTGTCACCGAGGACGGCCGCACCAAGGTCAAGTCCCCCTCGGGCACGCTGTCGACGGCCGAGGCGATCTCGGTGGTGACCAACGGCCTCGCGCTGGCCGCCCACTTCGGTGACGGGGTGCTGCGTGCGGGCGACATCGCGGCCGGCATCCTCGGCGCGGTCGTCCGCGACCCGGCGGCGGACCGCCTGATCTGGCAGGAGTATCTGGAGACGGTCGTCAGGGAGCGCGACGGCTGGAAGGACTTCTACCGGGCCTGCCGCGAGGTGTCGTCATGACCGCGCGCACCGCCGCGGACGCCGCGGCCACGCGACCCGCCCTGGGCGGTGCGACCGCGGAGGGGGCGGCCGCGACCGCGACGGGCGGCGAGGGAGCCGGCGCCGGGTTCCGTGCTGCCGTGGAGGGGGTGGACGCCGTTGATCGTGCGGCGGCCACCGCGGTGGCGCGGGCGGCCGGTGCGGCGGAGGCCGCGGAGGACGTGGTGCTGCTGGGGGTGCGGCATCACGGGCCGGGGTCCGCGCGGGCGGTGCTGGCGGCGCTGGAGGCGTACCGGCCGCAGGCGGTCCTGATCGAGGGGCCGCCGGAGGCCGACGTGCTGGTCGGGCTGGCCGGTGACCCGGCGATGCGGCCGCCGGTGGCGCTGCTGGCGCATGTGGTGGACGACCCGGCGCGCGCCGCGTTCTGGCCGTTCGCCGAGTTCTCGCCGGAGTGGGTCGCCCTGCGGTGGGCCACGAAGGCGGGCGCCGAGGTCCGCTTCATCGACCTCCCGGCCGCCCACAGCCTGGCCCTGCGCCCGGCGACGGGCGAGGACCCGGCCACCGATCCCGGCGCTGCCCCCGGCGGGTCGGGGCCGGAGGCGGCCGCGGCGGCGGACGTGCGGGTCGACCCGCTGGCCGTGCTGGCCGAGACCGCCGGGTACGACGACCCCGAGCGGTGGTGGGAGGACGCGGTCGAGCACCGCGGCGGCACCGCGGACGGCAGCCCGGATTCCGGCGACCCGCTGGCCCCGTTCGCCGCGCTGGCCGAGGCGATGGGCGCGATCCGGGCCATCCACGGCGACGGCGGGCACCTCCAGGACCCGGTGCGGGAAGCGCATATGCGGCTCAGGCTGCGCGAGGCGCGGCGGGCGTACGAGCGGACGGCGGTGGTGTGCGGGGCGTGGCATGTGCCGGCGCTGGCGGCGCGTACGGCGGTCGCCGCGGACCGGCAGCTGCTCAAGGGCCTGCCGAAGGCGAAGGTCGAGACGACCTGGGTGCCGTGGACGCACCGCCGGCTGGCCCGCGCGAGCGGCTACGGCGCGGGCATCGACTCGCCGGGCTGGTACCGCCACCTGTTCACCGCCGCCGACCGGCCGGTCACCCGGTGGATGACGAAGGTCGCGGGGCTGCTGCGGGAGGAGGACCTGCCGGTCTCGTCGGCGCATGTCATCGAGGCCGTGCGGCTCGCCGACACCCTCGCGGCGATGCGCGGCCGGCCGCTGGCCGGCCTCGGGGAGACCACGGACGCGATCCGGGCCGTGATGTGCGAGGGGTCGGATGTGCCACTGGCCCTGATACGGGACCGGCTGGTGGTCGGCGACGTCCTCGGCGAGGTCCCGCCCGACGCGCCCGCGGTGCCGCTGGCCCGTGACCTGGCCAGGCAGCAGCGCACCCTGCGGCTCAAACCGGAGGCGCTGGAGCGAGAACTCGACCTCGACCTGCGCAAGGACACCGACGCGGCCCGCAGCCGGCTGCTGCACCGGCTGGTGCTGCTCGGTATCGGCTGGGGCGAGCCGGCCAGGGGGCGGGACAGCAAGGGCACCTTCCGGGAGACCTGGCGGCTGCGCTGGGAACCGGAGCTGGCGGTGCGGGTCGCCGAGGCCGGGATATGGGGGACGACGGTGGTGGCCGCGGCCACGGCGAGGGCGTCGGACGCGGCGGTGCACTCCGCCACCCTCGCCGAGGTCACGGCGACAGCCGAGGCGTGCCTGCTGGCCGATCTGCCGGACGCGCTGCCGGTGGTGATGCGGGTACTGGCGGACCGGGCGGCGCTGGACACCGACGTGGCACACCTGGCGGCGGCGCTGCCCGCGCTGGTGCGGGCGGTGCGGTACGGCGACGTGCGCGGCACGGACTCGGCCGCGCTCGGCGAGGTCGCCGCGGGGCTGGCGCTGCGGATCAGCGTCGGGCTGCCGCCGGCCTGCTCGGGGCTCGACGCGGACGGTGCCGCGGCGATGCGCGCGCATGTCGACGAGGTGCACCGGGCGGTCGCCCTGCTGCCGGACCCGGCGCTGCGGGACCGCTGGGCGGCCGCGCTGCGCAGCGTGGCGGAACGCGACGGCGGGATACCGGGGCTGCTGCGCGGCGCCGCCGCCCGGCTGCTGCGGGACGACGGGCGGCTGGACGCGGAGGAGGCGGCGCGGCTGATGGGCCTGGCGCTGTCGGCGGGCACGGGTCCCGCCGAGTCGGCGGGCTGGATCGAGGGCTTCCTCGCCGGCGGCGGGATGCTGCTGGTGCACGACGAGAAGCTGCTCGCGCTGGTGGACGGGTGGCTGGCCGGGGTGCCGGCGGCGGCGTTCGACGATGTGCTGCCGCTGCTGCGGCGGACGTTCGCCGAGTTCGAGCCCGGGGTGCGGCGCACGGTCGGCGAGCTGGTGCGGCGCGGGCCGTCCGCGGGCCGGCGGCCGGGCGGCGCGGGCGCGGAGCCGGGCCTGCCCGGTTTCGGCGCCACCCTCGACCCGGCCAGGGCGGACGCGGCGGCCCACACCGTGCGGTTGCTGCTGGGCACGACCACGACGACCGACCTGGGCACGCAAGGCGAGGGGGAAGCGGACGATGACTGACCGGCTGACGGCGGGGGCCGCCGGGAGCACCGGGGCCGCACAGGCGGGCGACGAGCGGCTGCGGCGGTGGCGGCTGGTGCTGGGCGGCGGCCCGGCGGACGGGACGGGGCACGAGCCGGCGGGGCGCGACGCGGCGATGGACCGCACGCTGGCCGCGCTCTACGGCTCGGGCGGCGCCACGGCCGGGCGGCCGGACGGCGGCGCGGAGCGTTCCGCGGGGCTCGGCGGGTCGGCGCCGCAGGTCGCCCGCTGGCTCGGCGACATCCGCCGGTATTTCCCCAGCTCCGTCGTCCAGGTGATGCAGCGCGACGCCATCGACCGGCTCGGGCTGTCCGCGCTGCTGCTCGAACCGGAGATGCTGGAGGCGGTGGAGGCCGACGTCCACCTGGTCGGCACCCTGCTGTCGCTGAACCGGGCGATGCCCGAGACGACGAAGGAGACCGCGCGGGCCGTGGTCAGGAAGGTCGTCGACGACCTGGAGGCCCGGCTCGCGACCCGTACCCGGGCCACCCTGACCGGGGCGCTGGACCGGTCGGCGCGGGTCAGCAGGCCCCGGCACCGCGACATCGACTGGGACCGCACCATCCGGGCCAACCTGCGGCACTACCTGCCCGAGCACGGCACCGTCGTGCCGCAGCGGCTGATCGGCTACGGCCGCGCGGACCGCTCGGTGAAGAAGGACGTGGTGCTGTGCATCGACCAGTCCGGGTCGATGGCCGCGTCCGTCGTCTACGCCTCGGTCTTCGGCGCGGTCCTGGCCTCGATGCGGTCCATCGACACCCGGCTGGTGGTCTTCGACACCGCCGTGGTCGACCTGACCGAGCAGCTCGCCGACCCGGTCGACGTGCTGTTCGGCACCCAGCTCGGCGGCGGCACCGACATCAACCGGGCGCTGGCGTACTGCCAGTCGCTGATCACCCGGCCGGCCGAGACGGTGGTCGTACTGATCAGCGACCTCTACGAGGGCGGCATCAGGGACGAGATGCTGAAGCGGGTCGCGGCGATGAAGGCGTCGGGGGTGCAGTTCGTGGCGCTGCTCGCGCTGTCCGACGAGGGTGCGCCCGCCTACGACCGGGACCACGCGGCGGCGCTGGCCGCACTCGGCGCCCCCGCCTTCGCCTGCACGCCCGACCTTTTCCCCGACGTGATGGCCGCGGCGATCGAGAAGCGCCGCATCCCGATACCCGAGGCGTGAGACCCGGGCGGACAGCGATCTGTGACCGTTCTCACCGCTCACAAGCGATCCGCGATTTAGGACGCGCCCTCGCGCGGCGATAACCTGCAAGACGGACATGCCGCGTACTCGGACACCGCGTGCGCTTCCCTGGTGACAGCTGGTGACGTGCAGTCGCCCTGCCCGTAGCGGCACGCCCAGCCGGCAGGCGGCGCTGCACTCACGGCGGCAGCCACCTGTCTACGCCGGAGTGACATCCAGGCTTACTTCCAGCGGATTCCAGGGAAAAGGGAGACGGACGCGCGTGGACCTGTTCGAGTACCAGGCGAGGGATCTCTTCGCCAAGCACGGTGTACCGGTGCTGGCCGGTGAAGTCATCGACACGCCTGAGGCGGCACGCGCGGCGGCGGAGCGACTGGGCGGCCGTGCGGTCGTCAAGGCGCAGGTCAAGGTGGGTGGCCGCGGCAAGGCCGGCGGTGTGAAGCTCGCCGCCGACCCGGCCGACGCGGTCGCCAAGGCCGAGGCCATCCTCGGGATGGACATCAAGGGCCACACCGTCCACAAGGTGATGCTGGCCGAGACCGCGGACATCAAGGAGGAGTACTACGTCTCCTTCCTGCTGGACCGCACCAACCGCACCTTCCTGGCCATGGCGTCGGTCGAGGGCGGCGTCGAGATCGAGGTCGTCGCCGAGGAGAACCCGGACGCGCTCGCCAAGGTCGCGGTGGACGCACTGGAGGGCGTGACCCCGGAGAAGGCCGCCGAGATCGTCGCCGCGGCGAAGTTCCCCGCCGACATCGCCGACCAGGTCGCCGACGTGCTGCAGCAGCTGTGGACCGTCTTCATCAAGGAAGACGCCCTGCTGGTCGAGGTCAACCCGCTGGTCAAGACCGGCGAGGGCAAGATCGTCGCGCTCGACGGCAAGGTCTCGCTCGACGAGAACGCCGCCTTCCGGCAGCCGGAGCACGAGGCGCTGGAGGACAAGGCCGCCGCCAACCCGCTGGAGGCCAAGGCCAAGGCCAAGGGCCTCAACTACGTCAAGCTCGACGGCGAGGTCGGCATCATCGGCAACGGCGCGGGCCTGGTGATGTCCACCCTCGACGTCGTCGCCTACGCCGGTGAGGCGCACGGCGGCGTGAAGCCTGCCAACTTCCTGGACATCGGCGGCGGCGCCTCCGCCGAGGTCATGGCCAACGGCCTGGAGATCATCCTCGGCGACCCGGACGTCAAGTCCGTGTTCGTCAACGTCTTCGGCGGCATCACCGCCTGCGACGAGGTCGCCAACGGCATCGTGCAGGCCCTGGCGCTGCTCAAGTCCAAGGGCGAGGACGTCACCAAGCCGCTGGTCGTGCGCCTGGACGGCAACAACGCGGAGCTGGGTCGCAAGATCCTGTCCGACGCGAACCACCCTCTGGTGCAGCGGGTGGACACCATGGACGGCGCGGCCGACAAGGCCGCCGAGCTGGCCGCGAAGTAAGGGACGAGGACACAGACAACCATGGCTATCTTCCTCACCAAGGACAGCAAGGTCATCGTCCAGGGCATGACCGGCGCCACCGGCATGAAGCACACCACGCTGATGCTCGGCGACGGCACGAACATCGTCGGCGGTGTCAACCCGCGCAAGGCCGGCACCACCGTCACCTTCGACCAGGGCCGCGAGGTCCCGGTCTTCGGCAGCGTCAAGGAGGCCATGGAGGCCACCGGCGCTGACGTGACGGTCATCTTCGTCCCGGAGAAGTTCACCAAGGACGCCGTGGTCGAGGCCATCGAGGCCGAGATCCCGCTGGCCGTCGTGATCACCGAGGGCGTCGCGGTGCACGACTCCGCCGCGTTCTGGGCGCTGGCCCAGCAGAAGGGCAACAAGACCCGGATCATCGGCCCGAACTGTCCCGGCCTGATCACCCCCGGCCAGTCCAACGCCGGCATCATCCCGGGTGACATCACCAAGCCCGGCCGCATCGGCCTGGTGTCGAAGTCCGGCACGCTGACCTACCAGATGATGTACGAGCTGCGCGACATCGGCTTCTCGTCCGCGGTCGGCATCGGCGGCGACCCGATCATCGGCACCACGCACATCGACGCGCTCGCCGCGTTCGAGGCCGACCCCGACACCGACCTGATCGTCATGATCGGCGAGATCGGCGGCGACGCCGAGGAGCGGGCCGCGGCCTTCATCGAGAAGCACGTGACGAAGCCGGTCGTCGGCTACGTCGCCGGCTTCACCGCGCCCGAGGGCAAGACCATGGGCCACGCAGGCGCCATCGTCTCCGGCTCCTCCGGCACCGCGCAGGCCAAGAAGGAGGCCCTGGAGGCCGCGGGCGTGAAGGTCGGCAAGACCCCGTCCGAGACCGCCAGGCTGGCCCGCGAGATCCTCGTCGGCTGACCCCGGGTCCACCCGTGCCGGGCGGTCCGTCCCCTTGTGGGGGCGGGCCGCCCGCGCCGTTTTCCGCAACCGTCAGCCGCCCGCCGACGGCTCGGCCGGCTGCTGGTGCGCGGGGCCGTGCCGCGGCGGGGCGCCGTGCTGCGGTCCGACGATCATCCCGACGGTGACGGCCAGCACGATCGCGCCGGCCGCCGCGAAGGCCCCGACCGTACGCCGCCGCACCCCGCGCTCGCTGGCCCTGCGGACGCCCGAGGGGTGCGGCTCCCCGCCGGGCGGGTCGGGCTCCGCAGCCAGCATCACCGTCAGCTGCGGGGCCGCGTCGCCGCCCTGGTAGTCGTCCGGCGCCGCCGCGGCCAACTGCCGCCGGGCGCCGATGATCCGCGACGCGGCGGCCGTCGTGCTCGATTCGGCCTCCGCGGCCGTCTCCACCAGGCTCAGCCCGAGCCCGTCGTGCAGCAGCAGTGCCCGCCGCCGCTCCCAGTGCAGCCGTACGAGCGCGTGGGCGAAGGCGCCCTGCTGCGCGGAGGCCTTGCGGCGGCGACGGCGCAGGACGCGCTGCCACGGCACCATCGCGTACGTGTGCGCCGCCGCCCGCACCCATCCGGGCGGGTCGCTGTCCCGCGCCACCTCGGGCCACCGCTGCCAGGCCAGGTCGAACGCCCGCTGCACGGCGCGTGCCGCGAGCCGCCGATCCCCCGTCAGGATGGCGACCTGCCGCCGCAGGGCGCCGGCGCTGTGCAGGTAGAGCGCGTCGAACGCCTCCTCGGGGTCGGCGGCCCCGTCTGTACCTGCCGCCAGGACGGTGGCGGCGACCGGCCGGTAGACGACCCGTACCCGGACGGGACTCGGCGGTGACCCGCCGGGTCGCCCGGCCGCGGGACCCGGCTTGTGCGGCCGCCCGGTCTTGGGTGCCGGCGGGGGAGCGGGTGCGGTGGCGGTGGCCGAGGTGCGGGGCGCCCCGGCGCCGGGGGTGGTTTGGGACCGGGTCCTGTGTGGCCGTTTGCGCCCGCTCACCGGTAAGGCCCTTTCGTCCGACGGTCACAAAAAAGCATGTATACGGCACATCATGGGCGACACGACGACCAACCGCCTGCTGCAGGGGCGAAACGGGTGTTCTTGGCACCATGGGGCGTCGTGACCCAGATGACGGAACAGGCCCAGCCCTACCCGCCCGCCGGGACCGGGCGGGAACTCGCCGCGGCCCGCGCGTCCGCCGTCTCGGCCGGAGTGGCCGCGGCCGGGCTCGCGCTCGCCGCGCTCACCGCGGTCGTGCTGCTGCTCTGGGTCGTCTCGCCGTCCCCCGACAGCGGACTCGCCGGCGCGCTGCACCTCGCCGGCGGGCTGTGGCTGCTCGCACAGGGTGCCGACCTGGTGCGGGAGGGCACGCTCTCCGGAGCGCCGGCCCCGATCGGCGTCACCCCGCTGCTGCTGACCGTGCTGCCCGCGTGGCTTCTCCACCGGGGGACGGCGTCGGCGGTCGCCAACAGCACGTCCCGCTCCGCGGGGTGGGTGCTGGGCGGCTACCTGGGCGTCGCGTTGCCCGTCACCCTCTACGCCGCGAGCGGGCCGCTGCGGGTCGACGCGCTCTCCGCGGCGGTGTACGTCCCGCTCTTCGCCGCCGCGGTGACCGCCGCGGGCACCTGGGCCGGCAGCGGGCGGCCGCGGCTCGAACGGTACGTGCCCTGGGGCGCGGACGCCGCCGTCGCGCTACGGGCCGGCGGGATCGGCACCGCCGTCCTCGTCGGGGGCGGCGCGCTCGTCGGCGGCGCCGCGCTCGCCTGGCACGCCGGTGCCGCCGGCCGCACCTACGGGCAGCTCAGCGGGCCGCTCGCCGGCCAGGTGGCCGTCGCGCTGCTGTGCGTGATGCTGGCGCCGAACCTCGCGGTGTGGGCCGCCGCGTACGGCCTCGGGCCGGGTTTCCTGGTCGGCGCCGGCCGCACGGTGGCACCCGGCGGCGTGGCCCCGCATCCGCTGCTGCCGCGCTTCCCGCTGCTGGCCGCGGTGCCGGCGCCCGGCAGCCACGCACTGGGGTGGGCCGCACTCGCGGTGCCCGCTCTCGCGGGGGGTGCGGTGGCCGTCTGCTGCGTACGGGCCGCGCTCACGGTACGGCGTACAGCGGTGGTCGCGGCGGGCGCCTCCGCCGTGTGCGGGCTGTCCTTCTCGGTCCTCGCCGCGTTCTCCGGCGGGGCCATGGGGAGGGGGTCGCTTGCCGCTTTCGGCCCCACCTGGTGGCTGATGGCCGCCGCCGCCACGCTCTGGCCTCTCGGCCTGGCCCTCCCGACGGCCACCCTCATCTCCTGGACCCGCACGCGGTCGTCCCGGGTGCTGAATCTCCCCCCGCTTCCCCCGTACCCCCCGATGCCCGCGCATCCCCCGCGCATCCCGGGCTGACCCCGCCGCCAGGCGGCTGCCACTTGCCGTGGCGGTGCGTCCTTCCCCCCGCCGCGGCTGGCCGCGCAGTTCCCCGCGCCCCTGGTGGCTTGCCCCCTGCGCAGAGGGTGACCGTTTTCAGGAGGCGCCGGGGGTACCCCCAGGCGAAGCTCCGGGGGCGGAACTGCGCGACCAGCCACGACGCAGCCGCAGCAGGCAACGCACCGCAAGGGACAGTCACCTGGGGGCGCGGGGAACTGCGCGACCGGCCACCGCGGACCGCAAGGTCGCGGAGACGGCCCCCGGGGGCACCCCCGGGCGAGAGGCACCCCCCCGCGGAGCGAATCGCTCAGCCGCGGAGGGCCGGGACGCTGCGCAACGGCTCCGGGAGGAGCTTCTGGCAGGCCTGCGACGCCGGAGTCGTCAGCGCATCCTTCTTGCAGGTGTAGTAGTCGCGGTACGCGAGATGCAGTGCGAAGGACGACGCGACGATCGCGATCGTCACCGCGCTGGTGACGATCCCCGTCCACGCCGCGGTCATGAAGGACCGCTGCGCGTCGGGCCCGGGAGCCGGCGGCGTCGGCCGCGGCGTCTGCGTGGCGTCGGCGAGCGCCGACGCCGCGGTGGCCCGGGCCTGGGCGCGGTCCTCGGGGGACATCCGCAGCGCGCTGATGCCCCAGTAGAGGGCGAGCGCCCCGAGCAGCAGGCCGACCTCGACCCAGCCGAGCACCGCGAAGATCAGGCCCCAGCCGCCGCAGACCAGCGCGTAGCGGGAGCGGCGCTGCGCCGGGTCGGTGGGGTCGAAGCGCGGCCCGGTGCCCTGCGGGCCGTTCGGCCCCTGGTTCGGGTCGGGCCGGCGGCCGTACGGGTCGGGGCGGCCGTCCTGCGGCTGCCGGTTGCTCCACTGGCTGCCCCACGCCTGGGGCGCCCCGGGCGTCCGCACGGGCGGCGGGGGCGGGGGCGTGCCGCCGGAGGAACCCGGGGTCCCTGACCCGTCGCCGCCGGAACCCTCGGGCCGCCTGGGCTCCCAGGGCCGGTCCGGCGCCCCTTCGGGGGGCGGCGCAAACGGATTGTCCTGGTCCTGGTCGCCCTCGGGCGCGCGCAGCGCAAGACGATTACGGCCGCTGCTCATGATGTGATGCGCCATCCCCTTGGGCTCGACTCCTCGTACCGGGCTCAACGCCGTCCTGCTCTACCAGTCATACGTGACACAGGTGTCGGATACATCACGTTCACCCGCACGCAGCGCGCGCGAAGTCCCGTGCTCCCGCCAGACGCTACCTCGCGCGCGCTCCCCCGTCCCGTGGGGGCCGTGCGGAGTGCCGGTATCGTTGCTGACGGTCGGCGGTCTCGTAGGGTTCCCCGGAATCCGGCCAATCCCCGACTCGTACGATCATCCGAACGATTTTCAGCGAGAGAAGAGCCCCCGCCAGTGGCCGCGCACACTCCCGCCCGCAACGCCCCGACCCGACTCGTCGTCCTCGTCTCCGGTTCGGGTACGAACCTGCAGGCGCTGCTCGACGCCATCGACGCCGACCCCTCCTACGGAGCCAGGATCGTCGCGGTCGGCGCCGACCGCGACGGCATCGTGGGGCTTGAGCGGGCCGAGCGCGCCGGGCTGCCGACCTTCGTGGTGAAGGTCCGCGACCACGCGGACCGCGCCGCCTGGGACGTCGCGCTGACCGAGGCCACGGCCGCGTACGAGCCGGACCTCGTCGTCTCGGCCGGCTTCATGAAGATCGTCGGCAAGCACTTCCTGGCGGCCTTCGGCGGCCGGTTCATCAACACCCACCCCGCCCTGCTGCCGAGTTTCCCCGGCGCGCACGGCGTACGCGACGCACTCGCGTACGGCGCGAAGGTCACCGGGTGCACGGTCCACTTCGTCGACGACGGCGTCGACACCGGCCCGGTCATCGCGCAGGGCGTGGTCGAGGTCGCGGTGGACGACACGGAGGAAGCGCTCCACGAGCGCATCAAGGACGTCGAGCGGCGGCTGCTGGTCGACGTCGTAGGGCGGCTGTCGCGCGACGGCTACCGCATCGAAGGACGAAAGGTACGGATTCCGGCATGAGCGCCGAAGACACCCAGGGCAAGCGGCCCTTCCGCCGTGCGCTGATCAGCGTCTACGACAAGACCGGCCTTGAGGAGCTGGCCCGCGGCCTGCACGAGGCGGGCGTGGAGCTGGTGTCGACCGGCTCGACGGCCGGCCGGATCGCCGCCGCCGGGGTGCCGGTCACCCCGGTCGAGGAGCTGACCGGCTTCCCCGAGTGCCTGGACGGCCGGGTCAAGACCCTGCACCCGCGGGTGCACGCCGGCATCCTCGCCGACCTGCGGCTCGACGACCACCGCCGGCAGCTCGACGAGCTGGGCGTGCAGCCGTTCGAGCTGGTCGTGGTGAACCTCTACCCCTTCCGCGAGACCGTGGCGTCCGGCGCGGGCGACGACGAGTGCGTCGAGCAGATCGACATCGGCGGCCCCTCGATGGTGCGCGCCGCCGCCAAGAACCACCCGTCGGTCTCCGTGGTCACCAGCCCGGCCCGCTACGCCGACGTGCTGGCCGCAGCCCAGGCCGGCGGCTTCGACCTGCACACCCGCAAGCGGCTCGCCGCCGAGGCGTTCCGGCACACCGCCGCCTACGACGTGGCCGTGGCGTCCTGGTTCGCCGACGGCTACGCGGCCGACCCGGACAGCGCGTTCCCCGAGTTCGTCGGCGAGGTCTTCACCCGCCGCCAGACGCTGCGCTACGGCGAGAACCCGCACCAGCCCGCCGCGCTGTACGTGACCGGCGACGGCGGCGGCCTGGCCGGCGCCGAGCAGCTGCACGGCAAGGAGATGTCCTACAACAACTACGTGGACACCGAGGCCGCCCGCAGGGCCGCCTATGACCACGAAGGCGTCTGCGTGGCGATCATCAAGCACGCCAACCCGTGCGGTATCGCGGTCGGTTCCGACGTCGCCGACGCGCACCGCAAGGCGCACGCCTGCGACCCGCTGTCCGCCTTCGGCGGGGTCATCGCAGTCAACCGCCCGGTGTCGGTCGAGATGGCCGAGCAGGTCGCCGAGATCTTCACCGAGGTCATCGTCGCCCCGGGCTACGAAGACGGCGCCGTCGAGGTGCTGGCCCGCAAGAAGAACATCCGGGTGCTGCGGGTCGCCGCCGCCCCGGACGCGGTCACCGAGTACAAGCCGATCGAGGGCGGCATCCTGCTCCAGGTCAAGGACCGCCTCCAGGCCGAGGGCGACGACCCGGCCACCTGGACGCTGGCCACCGGTGACGCGCTCCCCGCGGACGAGCTGGCCGAACTGGCCTTCGCCTGGCGCGCGTCGCGTGCGGTGAAGTCCAACGCGATCCTGCTCGCCAAGGACGGTGCCACCGTCGGCGTCGGCATGGGCCAGGTCAACCGGGTCGACTCGGCCAAGCTCGCGGTCGCCCGCGCCGGCGCCGAGCGCGCGGCCGGCTCGTACGCCGCCTCCGACGCCTTCTTCCCCTTCCCCGACGGCTTCGAGGTGCTGGCCGAGGCGGGCGTCCGCGCGGTCGCCCAGCCCGGCGGCTCGATCCGCGACGAAGCGGTGATCGAGGCGGCGGCCAAGGCCGGCGTGACGATGTACCTGACGGGCACGCGGCACTTCTTCCACTGAGCCGCCCCGCCCCGCACGTACGCACCGAGGCCGTACCCCGCGCCAGGGGTACGGCCTCGGTGCGTCGCCGCGTCCGCGGTCAGGCCTCGTGGGTGACCACGACGGCGTTGGTGACCTTGTCGGCGAACGTCTGCCGCTGGGCGTCCCACAGGGGCCACAGAAAGCCGAGGCCGCAGGACAGCGCATCCAGCGCATGCGCCACCCGGCGGCGGTACGCCCGCTTCGTGCCCACCGGCTGCCCGTCGAACTGGTCGACCAGCCGCAGGCGCAGCAGCGCCTTGCCCGGCGTGCGGCCGGTGCGGCCCTCCCAGGAGGCCACCATCACCAGCAGCGCCAGTTCCAGGACGCGGACGTAGTTCATCGCCTCCGATTGGCGGTGCCCCGACGTTGCCGTGTACAACACGATGACGGGCCAGCCGATCACGGCGCTGTCGATCACGCTGGAGGCGATCCGCACCGCCCAGTGGGCGAGCTGGCCGCGCTCATAGCGTCGCGATGACGCCAGCGGGTCGTACTTCGCCGCCTCAAGATCGAGCGCGTAGCCCGGGATCTCCTCCTCGGGCTGCCCCCCCAGGCTGCTCAAAACTGGTCCTTGATCACCACGGTGTGGACCATCTTGTCGGCCCAGGTCTGGTTCTTGCCGTCCCACAGCGGCCACAGGAAGCCGAGGCCGCAGGGTATCGAGTCGAGGAAGTGCAGCCAGCGGCGGCCGAAGGCGCGGCCGAAACCGAGCGCGGAGCCGTCCGCCTCGCGCAGCAGCCGGATGCCGACGATCTTCTTGCCCGGCGTCTGCCCCGTCCTGCCCTCGCGGATGCTGAGGAAGACCAGCACGGCCAGGCTCAGCACCGCGCCGACCAGGATCAGCGTCACCTGGGAGCCGGTCATGCCGGGCAGGTCGCAGTTCTTCGTCGAGATGCCCTTGTCGGTGCAGGCGTTCTTGGCGTCCTGCACCTTCTTGCTGTACGGCAGGTCACCCGCCAGGATCAGCCCGGTCGGCACCAGGCTGAACATCAGGAAGTCCAGCAGGTAGGCCCCCAGCCGGGCTCCCCAGCTCGCCAGCGGCGGCATGCCGGGCGGCAGCCCGCCGGGCTGCGGGTAGGCACCGTACGGCGGCTGCTGCGGGAAGCCGTACCCCGGCTGCTGCCCGTAGGAGGGCTGCGGCGGGATACCGGGCGGGTACGGCTGGCCGTACGGCTGCTGCGGGGGGCCGCCGTAAGGATTCGGGGGGCCGGGTGGCTGACTCACGTGCGGGTTCCTTCGGGAGCGGGACGGACGGGACGGATGCGCCACATCGTCCGGCCCAGCGCGTCGGGGGCGCAAGGGTCAACGGTGCACAGGAAGTGGACGGATTGGTCGGACGCGGCCCCGATCCGGGAGTATGGGGGCATGACCGCCCAGATTCTCGATGGCAAGGCCACCGCCGCCGCGATCAAGTCCGAACTGACCGAGCGCGTCCAGGCGCTCAAGGCCCGCGGAGTCGCACCCGGCCTCGGCACCCTGCTGGTCGGCGACGACCCGGGCAGCAAGTGGTACGTCGCGGGCAAGCACCGCGACTGCGCGCAGGTGGGCATCGGCTCCATCCAGCGCGAACTGCCCGGCACCGCCACGCAGGAGGAGATCGAGGCGGTCGTCCGCGAGCTCAACGACGACCCCGACTGCACCGGCTACATCGTGCAGCTCCCGCTCCCCAAGGGCATCGACACCAACCGGGTGCTCGAACTCATGGACCCCGCCAAGGACGCGGACGGGCTGCACCCGACGAACCTGGGCCGCCTGGTGCTGGGCGTGCCCGCGCCGCTGCCCTGCACCCCCAACGGCATCGTCGAACTGCTCCGGCGGCACGGCGTCGCCATCAACGGCGCGCATGTCGTGGTCGTCGGCCGCGGCATCACCGTCGGCCGCTCGATCGGCCTGCTGCTCACCCGCAAGTCGGAGAACGCGACGGTCACGCTGTGCCACACCGGTACGCGCGACCTGTCCGCGCAGCTGCGGCAGGCCGACATCATCGTGGCCGCGGCGGGCGTGCCGCACATCGTCAAGCCCGAGGACGTCAAGCCGGGCGCATCCGTCCTCGACGTCGGCGTCAGCCGCGACGAGCACGGCAAGATCGTCGGCGACGTCCACCCCGGTGTGGCCGAGGTCGCCGCCTGGCTCTCGCCGAACCCCGGCGGCGTCGGCCCCATGACCAGGGCGCTGCTCCTGCAGAACGTGGTGGAGGCGGCGGAACGGGCGGCGGCCGATGTCCGGTGACCTCGGCCCCGGCGGCCGCCCCGCGGTGACCACCTCCACCGCCCGCCCCGAGGGCGGCGGCCGCACCGCGTCCGGCTCCTCGCCGGCCCCCGCGCGCCAGTGGCCCATCCTGCTGGTCATCGCCGGAGCGGTGATCGGCCTCGTCACGACGGCCGCGGGTGCCTTCCGCGCCGGCGCGATCATCGTGGGCTTCGCCCTTCTCGTCGGCGGCGCCCTGCGCTGGGGCATGCAGTCGGTGGGCATGCTCGCGGTGCGCTCCCGCTTCACCGACGTGATCACGTACGGGATCCTGGGCGTCGCGATCATCCTGCTGGCCCTGATGGCCCAGCCGGACCCGCTGATCCGCATCCCCTTCCTCGAGGACATCATCCACTTCTCTGTTCGATGAACGGTTGAGGCGGGAAATCCGCGGGTTGCTGCGTGGCCGATGCCATCCCGCGTCCGCGGGCGCACTGTGGCTTGTCGCGCAGTTCCCCCAGTTCCCCGCGCCCCTGAAAAACGGTCACCCTCTGCGGAAGAGGGCAGGCCATCAGGGGCGCGGGGAACTGCGCGCCCAGCCACGACGGCGCTGTAGACGAAGCACGCACCGCAAGGGGCAATCACCCAGGGGCGCGGGGAACTGCGCGACAAGCCACGACGCAGCCGCAGGCAGCAACGCCACAGCAGGGGGCACCCCTTAGCACAACCGCGCCGCGGTAGTGGGGAGTTAGGGGGAAGACCACCCGTGCGTGAACGGGGGACTACCGTGTTCCCCGGGTATTCGGTGGAACACGAAGGGCACGTCATGGGGCAGTGGGAGCCACTGGCAAACCGCATCCCCCTGGACATGCGGCGCCTCGCGACGCAATTGCGCAGGATGAAGGACCGCAGCGGCCTGACGGTCCCCGCGCTCGCCGCGCGCACGGCGGAATCCGCCGACGCGTGGGCCTCCTACCTCGCCGCCGCCAAAGTGCCGTCCCTGGCCGCCGTCGAGGTGCTGGCGCAGGCGAGCGGCGCGGACTACGACCGCATCGGCGCCCTGTGGAAGCTCGCGGAGAAGGCCTCGGCCGGCACCGGCGACCGCGGCCAGGGCAAGCCCGTGCCGCAGCCCGACCCGCTGGACCCGCTGGGCGCGCAGGACGGCCTGCCCGCCGGCCGCAGGCGGGTGGTGCTGCTGGCCGCCGCGGGGGTGGTCGCGGTGGCCGCGCTGCTCGCGGTCGTCCTCACGGCCGGTACGGGCGGCAGCCGCACCCCCGGCGGCAGCGCCGACCCCACGGGCGCCGCCACCGCGGCCACCGGCGCGTCCGCACCGTCCGCGCCGGGCCGGGGGCGTACGCCGGGCTCACAGAACAGCGGCGTACCCGGCACCGCCGCCGGCACGAGCACCCTTACGCCCGGCAGCGCCACCGCGTCACCGTCCGCGTCCGCGTCCGGGCAGACCACGCCGGCGGCGCCCCCCGCCGCCACGACGTCGGCGCCGGCCGCCACCCCCGCGCCGCCGGTGTCGGGCACCGCCACCTCGGCGCCCAGCGCGACACCCACGTCGGCCCCCACCGCGACCCCGAGCCCGACGCACACCGGCCTGTGCCTGGGCCTGATCGTCCTCGGCGTCTGCATCGGCTGAGCAACCCCCGGGGCGCCCCGCGCGGTGACCGTCGACACACGACCGCGGTCCGACGCCGGGCGCGGCGCGCGATAGCCTGACGGGTGGCTCTCTTGACGACGAGAGATCCGCGTTCGGGGCCGCTCGGGCCACTGCCGTAGCGGCCAACCCGCGACCGCAGCAGACCGCAGCAAAGGCCAGGAGAAGGCAATGACTCGCACTCCCGTCAACGTCACCGTCACCGGAGCGGCCGGCCAGATCGGCTACGCCCTCCTCTTCCGTATCGCCTCGGGCCACCTGCTCGGCGCGGACGTGCCGGTGAAGCTCAGGCTGCTGGAGATTCCGCAGGGCCTCAAGGCCGCGGAGGGCACCGCCATGGAGCTGGACGACGCCGCGTTCCCGCTGCTGCGCGGCATCGACATCACCGACGACCCGAACGTCGCCTTCGCCGGTGCGAACGTCGCGCTGCTGGTCGGCGCCCGCCCCCGCACCAAGGGCATGGAGCGCGGCGACCTGCTGGCGGCGAACGGCGGCATCTTCAAGCCGCAGGGCAAGGCCATCAACGACCACGCGGCCGACGACATCAAGGTCCTGGTCGTCGGCAACCCGGCGAACACCAATGCGCTCATCGCGCAGTCCGCCGCCCCCGACGTCCCGGCCGAGCGCTTCACCGCGATGACCCGCCTGGACCACAACCGGGCCATCGCGCAGCTGGCGAAGAAGACCGGCGCGGCCGTCTCCGACATCAAGCGCGTCACCATCTGGGGCAACCACTCCGCCACGCAGTACCCGGACATCTTCCACGCCGAGGTCGCGGGCAAGAACGCCGCCGAGGTCGTCAACGACGAGCAGTGGCTCGCCGACACCTTCATCCCGACCGTCGCCAAGCGCGGCGCGGCCATCATCGAGGCCCGCGGCGCCTCCTCCGCGGCCTCCGCCGCGTCCGCCGCCCTCGACCACGTCCACACCTGGGTCAACGGCACCGCCGACGGCGACTGGACCTCGATGGGCATCGTCTCCGACGGCTCCTACGGCGTCCCGGCCGGCCTCATCTCGTCCTTCCCCGTCACCACCAAGGACGGCAGCTTCGAGATCGTCCAGGGCCTGGAGATCAACGAGTTCTCGCGGCCGCGCATCGACGCGTCCGTCAAGGAGCTGGAGGAGGAGCGTGCCGCGGTACGCGAACTCGGCCTGATCTGAGGCCTGTTCGGAGTAACCCGCAGCACCCCGCAGCACCCCGCACCCCTTTCGGCCCCGCCGCTGAGCGCCAGCGGCGGGGCCGGCGTGCGTCCGGGCACCTCACGCCGGGGTGAGCGCCTCGCAGAGGAGGTCGAGCGCCGTCGAGAAGGCGTGGTCGGGCGGGGTGGCGTAGCCGACCACCAGGGCCGGCGGGTGGTGGGGGGCGGCGCCGAAGGCGGTGAGGCCGGGAACAGCGAGCCCCAGGCGGTGCGCGCGGGCGAGCACGGCGTCGAGGGGCGCACCGTCGGGCGGCAGGTCGAGCACCGCGTGCAGCCCGGCGGCGATGCCGGACACCCGCACGCCCGGCGCACGCTGCGCCAGGGTCTCCACGACCCGGTCCCGCCGCGCGCGGTAGCGCACCCGCATGCGCCGTACGTGCCGGTCGTACGACCCGCTGCGGAGGAACTCCGCGAGCGTCAACTGGTCGATCACCGGGGAATGGAAGTCGGCCAGCCGCTTCTCCCGCACCACCGCGTCCAGCAGTTGCGGCGGCACCGCGAGCCAGGCCAGCCGCAGCCCGGGCGCCAGGCTCTTGCTGGCGGTGCCGGCGTAGACGACCTGGTCGGGGGCGAGGGCCTGGAGCGCCGCGACGGGCTGCCGGTCGTAGCGGAACTCGCCGTCGTAGTCGTCCTCGACGACGACCCCGCCGGTGGACCTGGCCCAGGCGACCACCGCCGTGCGGCGCGCGGGGGACAGGCACACCCCCAGCGGGAACTGGTGCGCCGGGGTGAGCACCACCGCCGGGACACCGGGTCCGAGGTCCTCCACCCGGGCGCCGTCCGCGTCGACCGGGAGCGGTACGGGGTCGAGCCCGGCCGCGCGCAGCACCGTCGGGGCGTCGGGCAGGCCGATGGCCTCGACGGCGGCCCGCCGCGCCCCGCGCCCGTACAGGACGCGGGCCAGCAGGCCCAGGGCCTGGGTGTAGCCGGTGCAGACCACCAGGTGGTCGGGGTCGGTGCGGACCCCGCGGACCCGGGCGAGGTAGTCGGCGAGCGCGGCGCGCAGCTCGGGGCGGCCGCGCGGGTCGCCGTAGCCGAAGGCCTCGTTGGGCGCGGCGGTCAGCGCGCGGCGGGCGGCCCGCAGCCAGGCGGCACGCGGGAAGGACGACAGGTCGGGGGAGCCGGGCCACAGCACGTAGGGCAGCCCGGTGTGGTGCGGGGAGACGTCGGCGGGGCCGCTGCGGGGTGCGTCGGGCACCCTGCGCGCGGGGCGGCGCTCCGGCACGGCGGGCCGTTCGGCGACGGTGGTGCCCGAGCCCTGCCGGGCGGTGAGCCAGCCCTCGGCGACGAGCTGGCTGTAGGCGTCGGCCACCGTGTTGCGGGCCAGGCCCAGGTCGTGGGCCAGGACCCGGCTGGACGGCAGCCGGGTGCCGGGCGCGAGCCGCCCGTCCCTGACGGCCGCGCGCAGCGCCTCCTCAAGGCCCGCCCGGGTACGCTGCCCCGCCAGGTCGATCAGCAGGTCGGTACTGCCGCTGCCGCGCCGCGGAGTGGCCCACTCGTTCATGCTCCAAGTGGACCACAGGGCAGTGCCACTTCGCGTCTACGGTGGCTGCATGACCACGAATACCCCGGCTGACGAAGCCGTTCCCGCACCAGTGCGCCGGATCGACCTGATGGAGAAGGCGCCGGACTTCTACAAGGCGATGTTCGCCCTCGACAAGGCCGCGGCCCTGGGCCTCGACCCGGTGGTCCGCGAGCTGGTCAGGGTCCGCATCTCCCAGCTCAACGGCTGCGCCTACTGCGTCGACAAGCACAGCGCCGACGCCCGCAAGACCGGTGTCTCCGAGCAGAAGCTCTACGGCGTGACGGTCTGGCGCGAGACCCCCTTCTTCACCGCCCGCGAACGTGCCGCCCTGGCCCTTGCCGAGGCGATGACGCACCTGGGCGAGCACGGCGTGCCCGACGACGTCTACGACGAGGCCGCGAAGCTCTTCGACGAGGACGAACTGCCGCGGCTCATTGCGATGGGCGTGGCAATGAACGCGTGGAACCGCATCGGCGTCACCTGCCGGATGTCGCCGGCTCCGCGCCCGTAGCGCCGCCCTCGCCGAAACGGGCCAGCACCAGGGCGCCCACCACGGCCAGGGCGAAGCCGGCCACGGCGACCGGCGCCCAGCCGGGGCGGGTGCGGTCGTGCAGGGCGAGAACGCCGACCAGGGCGGGGCCGATCGTCTCGCCGATGACCATTCCCGCGGTCGCCGTGGTGACCGAGCCCCGGCTCAGGGCCGAGGTCAGCAGCAGGAAGGCGGCGCCGCCGCCGAGCAGCAGGGCATAGATCGGGGGGCTGGTCACGCCGTCGACCAGCCGGACCGCGACCTCGACCACGCCGAAGCCGAGGCCGGCGCCCAGGCCGAGCACCGCGGCGCGGGCCCGGCCCGGCAGCCGCCCCGCGGCCGCCCCCACCAGCAGCACCGCGCCGGCCGCCACGAGGGTGCCCCAGCGCAGTGCGGTGCTGCCGTGCCCGTCGCCCTCGCCGCCGGCCGCCAGGCCCAGCAGGGCGAGGCCGCCGCAGACGGTGCCCACGGCGGCCCACTCGACGCGGCTCAGCGCCGCCTTGAGCAGGCGGCTCGCCGCCACGGCCGTCACCGCGAGGCTCGCGGCCAGCGCCGCGCCGACCGCGTAGATCGGCAGCGAGCGCAGGGCGACCAGCTCCAGTGCGAAGCCGAGGCCGTCGAGGGCGAGCCCGGCGATGTACGTGCGCTGGGCCAGCGCACGGGCCAGCAGCCGGGTGTCCACGCCCGAGCCGCTTCCGGGCTCTGCCGCGCGGGCGCCCATCGCCTGCAGCACGGACGCCACGCCGAAGCACACGGCTGCGCCGAGCGCGGCCACCATCCCAACGATCACCCCCCGACCTTAGGCCCGGGGCGTGCCCCCGCCCTCTCCGGTCCTGCCCCCTGCGGCGGGCGCTCTGTCTACAGCGCCGTCGTGGCTGGTGGCGCAGTTCCCCGCGCCCCTGGGCGATTGCCCCTTGCGGTGGGTGCTTTGTCTATAGCGCCGTGGTGGCTGGTGGCGCAGTTCCCCGCGC
>NZ_CAJSLV010000075.1:0-30731 GCF_907177275.1 Actinacidiphila cocklensis | reverse complement strand
CCTGGGCGATTGCCCCTTGCGGTGGGTGCTTTGTCTATAGCGCCGTGGTGGCTGGTGGCGCAGTTCCCCGCGCCCCTGGGCGATTGCCCCTTGCGGTGGGCGGTTGCCTTTCCCACCGTCGTGCTTGGCGCGCAGTTCCGCCCGCGTCCCTCCTGGGTTGCCCTCTGTGCAGAGGGTGGGCGTATTTCAGGAGGCGCTGGGGGTACCCCCAGGCGAAGCTCTGGGGGCGGAACTGCGCGACAAGCCACGGGGGTGGGAAGGTCGCAACGCGGCTGCGCGTGGCACTTACCCTGCGGTCACGGCGTGAGCACCGCGCGGAGCTGGGTCAGGGACCAGTCGAGGTCGTCCTTGGAGATGACCAGGGGCGGCGCCAGCCGGATCGTCGAGGTGTGGGTGTCCTTGGCCAGGACGCCGCGGCCGAGGAGCGCCTCGGAGACGGAGCGGCCGGTCCCGCGGGCCGGCGGGATGTCCAGGCCGGCCCAGAGCCCCCGGCCGCGCACCGCGGTCAGCGCGCCCCCGGCCAGCAGCGCGCCCAGTTCCCGGTGCAGGTGGTCGCCGAGGTCGGCGGCCCGCTGCTGGTACTCCCCGGTGCGCAGCATCGCGATGACCTCAAGACCCACCGCGCAGGCCAGCGGATTCCCACCGAAGGTGGACCCGTGCTCGCCGGGGCGGAAGACGCCGAGCACCGCACGCGAGGAGACGACCGCCGACACCGGCACCACCCCGCCGCCGAGCGCCTTGCCGAGGACGTACATGTCGGGCACGACGTCCTCGTGCTCGCAGGCGAAGGTGCGCCCGGTGCGGCCCAGGCCCGACTGGATCTCGTCGGCGACGAAGAGCACCCGGCGCTCCGCGGTGATCCGCCGCACCCCGGCGAGGTAGCCCGGCGGCGGCACCAGCACGCCCGCCTCGCCCTGGATCGGTTCGAGCAGCACCGCGACGGTGTCGTCGTCGACCGCCGCGTCGAGCGCGTCGAGGTCGCCGTAGGGGACGACCTCGAAGCCGGGCGTGTACGGGCCGAAGTCGGCGCGGGCCTCCGGATCGGTCGAGAAGCTGATGATCGTGGTGGTGCGGCCGTGGAAGTTGCCGTCGGCCACGACGATCTTCGCCCGCCCCTGCGGTACGCCCTTGACCTGGTAGCCCCACTTGCGCGCGGTCTTGACGGCGGTCTCCACCGCCTCCGCGCCGGTGTTCATCGGCAGCACCATCTCCATGCCGCACAGCTCCGCCAGCTCCGTGCAGAACTGCGCGAACCGGTCGTGGTGGAAGGCCCGCGACGTCAGGGTGACCCGGTCGAGCTGCGCCTTGGCCGCGGCGATGAGCCGCGGGTGGGCGTGGCCGAAGTTCAGCGCCGAGTAGCCGGCCAGCATGTCGACGTAGCGGCGGCCCTCGACGTCGGTCACCCAGGCGCCCTCCGCCTCGGCGATGACCACGGGCAGCGGGTGGTAGTTGTGCGCGCTGTGCGCCTCGGCCGAGGCGATCTGCCGCTCGGTTGCGGAAGAACCGGCGGAAGAGCCGGCGGAAGAACCGCCGGAGGTGCCGGGGGTGGTGCCTGGAGTCGTACCGGGTGTGCTGGTGCTCACGTGCGTACTCCGTTCGTCGTGCGTCGGGAGCCAGGCCCTGGCCTGGGAGCGGGGCGGGGTGTGCCCCGGGGCTGCGCCCCATATTTCTATCGTCGCTCACCGGTGATGGCGTGAAACCTTACGGCGAAAACGTGGTCCCGGCGCAGATCCGGCGGTCGCGATCGGGGGTGTGGGACCGCACGCCGACCTGAGAGAATGGTGAGTATGGCCTTCGAACGTCCCCGTGCCCTCTCGGGCATCCAGCCCACCGCCGGCTCTTTCCACCTGGGGAACTACCTCGGTGCGATCCGGCAGTATGTGGCGCTCCAGGAGTCGCACGACGCGTTCTACATGGTCGTGGACCTGCACGCGATCACCGTTCCGCAGGACCCTGCGGAGCTGCGCGCGAACACCCGGCTCGCCGCCGCCCAGCTGCTGGCCGCGGGGCTCGACCCGGAGCGCTGCACGCTCTTCATCCAGAGCCATGTGCCCGAGCACGCCCAGCTCGGCTGGGTGATGAACTGCATCACCGGGTTCGGCGAGGCCTCCCGGATGACGCAGTTCAAGGACAAGTCCGCCAAGCAGGGCGCCGACCGCGCCACGGTCGGCCTGTTCACGTACCCGATCCTGCAGGTCGCCGACATCCTGCTCTACCAGGCCGACGCCGTCCCGGTCGGCGAGGACCAGCGCCAGCACATCGAGCTGACCCGCGACCTGGCCGAGCGCTTCAACGGCCGCTACGGCCCGACCTTCACCGTCCCGGCGCCGCACATCGTGCGCGAGGTCGCCAAGATCTACGACCTCCAGGACCCGACCGCGAAGATGAGCAAGTCGGCGGCGTCCCCCAAGGGCCTGGTCAACCTGCTGGACGACCCGAAGGTCTCGGCGAAGAAGTTCCGCAGCGCGGTCACCGACACCGACACGGTCATCCGATACGACGAAAAGGACAAGCCGGGCGTCAGCAATCTGCTCACCATTCACTCCGCCCTCACCGGTACCGGAATCCCGGAACTGGAACGGCAGTACGAGGGCAAGGGCTACGGTGCGCTCAAGACCGACCTCGCGGACATCTTCGTGGAGTGGGTCACACCGTTCCACGAGCGCACGAGGGAGTATCTGGGAGACCCGGAGACCCTGGACTCCGTCCTGGCCAAGGGCGCGGAGAAGGCCAGGGCCGTCGCGGCCGAGACGCTGGCGGCGGCCTACGACCGGATGGGCCTGGTGCCGGCCAAGCACTGACGGGCAGGGCGCACCGGGCCGGCGCGGGGATGCACGGCCCGGGGTCCACCGGGTGTACTGAGTCCACGGGAACAGTGGTAGCAGCGGGGACAACGGGGACACGGAGTACGCACGACGCAGGGCGACGGCGACCTTCTGCCGTCGGCACCGACCTGGGGGAAAGGGGTGAACGCCTTGGAGACCACCACCACGATCGGCGTGTCCATCGCGGTCCCGGAGCCGTACGGACGGCTGCTCCAGGACCGGCGCGCGGGTTTCGGCGACCCGGCCGCGTACGCCATCCCCACCCATGTGACGCTGCTGCCGCCCACCGAGGTCGGCTGCACCGACCTGCCCGCCTTCCGGCGGCACTTGGCCCAGGTGGCCGCCGAGGGGCGGCCCTTCCCGATGCGGCTGCGCGGCACGGACACCTTCCGGCCGCTGTCGCCGGTGGTCTACGTGCGGCTCGCCGAGGGCGGCGGGGGCTGCGCGGAGCTGCAGGAGAAGGTCAGGTCGGGTCCCGTCGAGCGGGAGCTGCAGTTCCCCTACCACCCGCATGTCACCGTCGCGCACGGCATCGAGGAGGCCGCCATGGACCGCGCCCAGCGGGAGCTGGCGGAGTTCACGGCCGACTGGACCGTCGGCGGGTTCGCCCTCTACGAGCAGGGCGGTGACGGTGTGTGGCGCAAGATGCGTGAATACCCTTTCGGCACGGAGGTGCCGACCGTGCCGCACCAGCAGACGGCCGCTGAGGCGCGGGAGACCACCCGGCTGTGAGGCGCGGCGGGCCTGGACCCGGGCGCTCGCGCCCGTGCCCGCGGCTCAGACGGGCAGCCGGCGGAAGAGCGGGCGCGGCAGGTGCCGGATGCCCGCCATCACCACGCGCAGCGCCCCCGGCACCCAGATCGTGCCGCTGCGGCGGCGCAGCCCCAGCTCGATCGCGGTGGCGACCTCGTCCGGGGTGGCGGCCAGCGGGGCGGGCGGCAGGCCCGCCGTCATCCGGGTGTGGACGAATCCGGGCCTGACCGTCATCACATGCACCCCCGAGCCGTGCATGGCGTCGGCCAGGCCCTGGCAGAAGGCGTCCAGGCCCGCTTTGCTGCTGCCGTAGATGAAGTTGACGCGGCGGGCGCGCTCGCCGGCCACCGAGGACAGCACCACGAGCGAGCCGTGGCCCTGGGCCTGGAGCGCGGCCGCGCACACCAGCGACGCGGAGACCGCCCCGGTGTAGTTGACCTGTGCGACCTGCACCGCGGCCAGTGGTTCCTGCTCGTCGCGCGCCTGGTCGCCGAGCACCCCGAAGGCCAGCAGCACCATGTCGACGTCGCCCTCCGCGAAGACCTTGCCGAGCGCGGTCTCGTGCGAGCCGGGGTCGAGCGCGTCGAAGGCCACGGTGTGCACCTGCGCGCCGATCGAGCGCAGCGACTCCGCCGCCGACTCCAGGCCCTCCGACGGGCGTCCGGCCAGGAAGACCGTACGGGTGCGGCGGGTGATCAGCCGGCGGGCGGTCGCCAGCCCGATCTCCGAGGTGCCGCCGAGGATCAGCAGGGACTGCGGGGCACCGAAGGCGTCCTTCATGGGTTCTCCACTGAAGTCGGGGGCGGCTGCGGCCTCATACGCCCAGCCGGCGGGCGAGGTCGGAGGTGATGGCGCCGCGCGGGTCGTAGCGGGTCCGCAGGTCGCGGAAGGCGTCGAGCCGCGGATACATCCTGGCCAGCACGTCGGGGCGCAGCCGGGCGTCCTTGGCCAGGTAGACCCGGCCGCCGGCCGCCGCGACCTCGTCGTCCAGCTCGTCGAGGAAGGCGGCGAGGCCAGGCATCGCGGCCGGGATGTCCAGGGCCAGCGTCCAGCCGGGCACCGGGAAGGACAGCCAGCCGGGGTCGGCGTCGCCGAAGCGCTTGAGGACGGCGAGGAAGGACGGGCAGCGGCGCGAGCCGATCCGCCGCACGATCCGGCGCAGCGCCTCCTCCTCGCCGTGGCCGACGACGAACTGGTACTGCACGAAGCCGCCGCGGCCGTAGATCCGGTTCCACTCCGGCAGGCCGTCCAGCGGGTGGAAGAAGCTGCTGAGCCGCTGCAGCCTGCCGCGCTGCTCGCGGGGCGCCTTGCGGTACCAGAACTCGTTGAACAGCCCCACGCTGCGGCGGCCGAGCAGCCCGTCGGGCAGGAAGCGCGGGGCGGCCGGCAGCCGGCCGGGCCGGAAGGCCAGCGGCTCGTCCCGCAGCCGCGGGGGCAGCGCGTCGAGCGGGGCGTGGTCGCCGCGGGTCAGCACCGCGCGGCCGGTCTTCGCGCCGCGCGCGAGCAGGTCGATCCAGGCCACCGAGTAGCGGTAGCGGTGGTCCTCGGCGGTGAGCCTGGCCATCAGGTCGTCCAGGTCGGTGGCCCGCTCGGTGTCCACCGTCATCATCGACGTCTCGACCGGCATCAGCTCGACGGTCGCGGCCAGCACGATGCCGGTCAGGCCCATGCCGCCGGCCGTCGCCCAGAACAGGTCGGGCTCGTCCTCCGGGGTGACCAGCCGGGTCTCGCCGTCGCCGGTGAGCAGCTCGATCGCCCGGACGTGGCGGCAGAAGGAGCCGGACACGTGGTGGTTCTTGCCGTGGATGTCGGCGCCGATCGCCCCGCCGACGGTCACGTAGCGGGTGCCGGGGGAGACCGGGACGAACCAGCCCAGCGGCAGCAGCACCTGCATCAGCCGGTGCAGCGAGACCCCCGCGTCGCACACCACCAGGCCGTTGACCGCGTCGATCTCGTGGATGCGGTCCAGACCCGTCATGTCCAGCACCGCACCCCCGGCGTTCTGCGCCGCGTCCCCGTACGCCCGCCCGAGCCCGCGGGCGATCGTCCCGCGCCCGCCGCACTCGCGCACGGCGCGCACCGCCTCCTCGTACGAACCGGGGCGCAGCACCTGCGCGGAGCTGGGCGCGGTACGGCCCCAGCCGGTGACGGAGACGGCCTCGGCGGCGGAGTCGGCGGCGAAGGGTACGGGCATATCGCTGACCGTATCGCCCGGAAGATACCAAAAGGGGGTTATGCCGCATTTCTCACCGTAACGGGTGAGTGTCGCTGCGTGAGCGGGCCGCCCGCACGGTAATCACTCAGGGCTGGACGCATCGAGGTGCGGCATCTCGCACCCCGCCGCGGACAGTGCGCGCACGCCCCGCGTGCGCACCGCGGAAAGGCTCCGCGGACAGCCCGCGGCCATCCCCGCGGGACCGGGACACCGCGGCGACCACCGCGGGACCCGCCCCGCGGACCTGCCGCGGAACACACGCGGAGGGAGAAAACCGCCGATGCGCCGATCCGACTCCGCCGCACAGCGCGGCACCTCGATATCCCGGCCCACCCCGACCCCGGCCGGATCCCCCCGGGTCCTCGCCTTCCCGCCGGGCCACGCCCAGGGCCGTCAGCCGCAGGGCATCGACGCGGGCGGCGTCCGGCCGATGGCGCCGAGTACGCCCACCGGGCTGCGCAGGACCGCCCTGGCCGGGCGCGTGGTCGTCGAGCTGCCCGTGCGACGCGACGACGAGCAGGGCGCAGGCCGGCCCGCCCGCAAGCGGCGCCGTACGCCCGACGCGGCCGCCGCCGTCGTCCGCCTCGACCGGCGGGTCCTCGCGCTCCTGCGCGGCTACGGCAGCGACCGGCGGGTCGCGGGCGCCGTCCAGGCGCTCGGCCTTGCCGGCGAGCACGGCGCCGTGTGGATGGCCGTCGGTGCGGCGGGCGCCGCCGCGGACGCGGAGCGGCGGGCGGTCTGGCTGCGCGCCACGGCCGTCGTCGGGGCCGCGCACGTGCTGAGCATGGGCGTGAAGCGGGTCGCGCGACGGCCGCGGCCGATCACCCCCGGCGATGCGCCCCTGGTGCACACCGCAGGACGGCACAGCTTCCCCTCCTCGCACGCCACGTCCTCGGCCGCCGCCGTGACCGCCTTCGGCGCGCTGCTGCCGGGAACGGCCGCCGTGCCCGTCCTCGCCGCCGCCATATGCGTCTCCCGGCTCGTCGCCGGCGTCCACTACCCGAGCGACGTCGTCTGCGGCGCCCTGCTCGGAGCGGTCGCCGCCCGGCTGGGCCGCACCTGGGCGCTCGGCGCCCACCACGGGTGTACCGCCCCGGGCGGTGGGTCCCGTGGGTGAACCCTCAGCCGTACTCGTCGAGGAGACCGCGCGCGGCGCCGGCGTCGGGGTCCTGGCAGAGGACAAGGCCGCGCGGGGGCTGCCCGCAGGGCTCGTCCGCACCGCGCGCCCGCGGCAGTGGGTCAAGAACGGCCTGGTGCTCGCCGCCCCCTTCGCCGCGGGGAGGCTGCTGTCGCTGCGCGACTCCGTACAACTCGGCGTCGTCCTGGTGCTCTTCACCGCCTGCGCGTCCGCCGTCTACCTGATCAACGACGCCAGGGACGCCGACGCCGACCGGGCGCACCCGGTCAAGCGGCAGCGCCCGGTGGCCTGCGGACAGGTGCCCGTCGGCGTCGCCTATGCCGCGGGCGGGCTGCTCGCGGTGGCCGCCCCCGCCGTCGCCGCGGTGACCTGCAACGCCGACACCGCGGGACTGCTGGCCGGCTACGTGGTCATGCAACTGGCCTACTGCGTGTGGCTCAAGCACATGCTGGTGGTCGACCTGGTCATCGTCACCACCGGCTTCCTGATGCGGGCCATGGCCGGCGGAGTCGCCCTCGGTATCGGCCTGTCCCGCTGGTTCCTGATCACCTCCGGCTTCTGCGCGCTGTTCATCGTCGCCGCCAAGCGCTACTCCGAGCTGGTGCTGATGTCCGGCAAGGACGGCGACGTCGGCGCCACGCGCGCGCTGCTCGGCGAGTACACCACGGGCTATCTGCGCTTCGTGTGGCAGCTCGCGGCGGGCGTCGGCGTCCTCGCCTACTGCCTGTGGGCGATGGAGACCGGCGGTACGGCCTCAGGACTGCTGCCGTGGCGCCAGCTGTCGATGGTCCCGTTCATCCTGTCGGTGCTGCGCTACGCCGTCTTCGCCGACGCCGGTTCCGCAGGCGCCCCCGAGGACGTCCTGCTGCGCGACCGCGCCCTCGTGGTGATCGGTCTGGCCTGGGGCGCGCTCTACGTGCTCGCCGCGGTCAACAGATGAGCGCACGCACCGCGTCACCCCGGCGCACATTGCGACGCCCGCCGCGCCTTGCACCGCGGCGGGCACCCCGGCGTACATTGCCGCGCCCACCGCGCCGTACCCCGCCGCGCGGCCGCCGCCGCGCCGCGGGGCTGCGCGCCATGGCGCCCGAGATCGCCGGCTTCGCCCTCGCCGGGGGCGCCGCCTACGCCGCGGACCTCGGGCTGTTCATCTGGCTGCGCGGCCACTCCGGGCTCGGGCCGCTCACCGCCAAGTCGCTGTCCTTCCTCGCCGGCTGCGCCGTCGCCTACCTCGGCAACGCGCTGGGCACCTACCGCCGCTGCGCCCCGGCCGCCGGCCGCGCCCGCCGCTTCGGCGTCTTCTTCGCCGTCAACGCGGCCGGCGCCGGCGTCCAACTGCTCTGCCTGGCCGCGTCGCACTACGTCCTGGGGTTCACCAGCCCGCGCGCCGACATCTTCTCCGGCGCCGGTGTCGGCATGGTGCTGGCGACCGTCCTGCGCTTCTGGGGCACCCGCACCCTGGTCTTCCGCACCGCCATCCGGGGCGGACGCGGCGTGCCGCGGCCCGAGGGGGGTAGCCGACCTCCATGGACTGGCTGACCCGGGTTCCGTGGATCGGTCCACGGCTCGGGCCGTGGTACGACAGGCGTGTCAAACCGCTCGTCGACCGCGTCGCGCTGACGCACGCCTGGCGGGCGTTCGCCCATCTGCTGGGCGTGCACTGGACGCGGCTGGCCGCCGCGATGACCTTCACCAGCTTCCTTGCGCTCTTCCCACTGATCACGGTGGCCGCGGCAGTGGGCGCGGCCCTGCTGTCGCAGGGCCGGCTCGACCGGGTGGAGAACAAGCTCACCCAGCAGATCCCCGGCATCGCCGACCAGATCGACATCCACGGCCTGGTCGACAACGCCGGCACCGTCGGCCTGATCGCGTCCGCCGCGCTGCTCCTCACCGGCATCGGCTGGGTCAGCTCGCTGCGGGACTGCCTGCGGGCGGTGTGGGGCAAGGACAAGAGCGACCAGAACGTGGTGATCGGCAAGATCGTCGACGCCGGCATCCTGTTCGGCCTCGGCCTCGCCGTCCTGGTCTCGCTCGGCGCGTCCGGTTTCGCGACCGCCGCGGTGAACTGGACCGCCGACCACATCGGCCTGTCCGAGCACAGCAGCGGCCGGGTCCTGCTGACCGTCGTCGGCTACGTGCTGGCCGTCGTCGCCGACTTCCTGATCCTGCTCTACCTGCTCACCCTGATGCCGGGCGTCGACCCGCCGCGCCAGCCGGTGATCGTCGCCTCGCTGATCGGCGCGGTCGGCCTGGAGATCCTCAAGGTCGCGCTGGCCAGCTACCTCCAGCGGGTCGCGGGACGCAACATCTACGGTGCCTTCGGCACGCCCGTCGCGCTGATGCTGTGGTTCAACTTCATGGCCAAGCTGCTGCTGTACTGCGCCGCCTGGACCGCCACCCCGCGCCACGCCCACCTCATCCCCCCGCCGCCGCCCGAGCAGCCCAAGGAGGTAGGCGAGGGCGGCGCGACCCGCTGGACCTCGTAGCCCGCGGGCCACGAGGTCCAGCCGGCCGTCACGCGGCCGTACGCCGCCGCGACCGCATCAGGAGCAGCACCGCGCCGCCGAGCAGGCCGCAGCCCAGCGCGACGCCGCCGATCAGGCCGACCGGGTCGCTGCCGGTGGCGGCCAGGTCGCCGCCGGTGGAGCCGGACGTGCCCGACGAGCCCGAGGTCGCCGACATACCGGTCGTCCCGCTCGTACCTCCGCTGCCGCCGCCGGAGGCGCTGCCGCCCGCGGACCCCGTCGTGCCCCCGGTGGCGCTGCCGCCGCCGCTGCTGCCGTGGCCGCCGCCCGACGTGCCACCGCCGGTGGCGGTACCGCCGGAGGTGGCGTTGAGCACGACCTTCGCGCTGTTGTTCGCGGTGTTCTTGTCGTACGCCTTGGCCGTGACGGACGCGCTGCCGGTCGCGTTCGGCACGACCTTGTCGATCCGCAGCTTGAAGTGGACGTCCTGCGACCTGCCGCTCAGGAAGTAGAAGCCGAGCGGGCAGGAGTACCGCGCGCCGGGGACGCCCCAGTCCAGCCGCTTGCCGTTCGCGTCGAAGACGCTGCAGCCCTCGTAGGGGTCGACCACCGTGGTGCCCGGCGGGGGGCGGAAGTCGACGCGGCCGATCGGGTTCTCGTTCCACGCGTCCACGTAGTCGGCCGGCCCCTGGTTGGCGACCGACACGACCGCGTCGACCACCGCGCCCTTCTTGCCCCGCAGTTGCGGCACCGACAGCGAGAGCTCCGCGGTGTTGTCGACGTCGACCTTCACGTCGCCCATGTACGGTGTGCCGTTCGCCGAGACGGGGGAGCCGTCGGGGGCCAGGTCGGGACCTGTGCCCTGGACCAGCGTGTGGTGCTCGCGCTCGGCGGCCAGGGTGTCGGAGGTGTACGGGGCGGCGCCGAACTCCACGTCCTCGATCAGCGCGTTGGCACCTGCGGTGAAGGTCAGCCCCCCGTACGACACCGTGCCGCCGGGCGCGACCGGCGGGAGTGCGCACATCATGAAGCCGACCTTGCCGGCGCCGTCGACCTCGTACCAGCAGTTGCCGAACCGCGGCACCGAGTCCAGGGCGTGCGAGGGGGTGGCGAACAGCGCCGTGCCCTCACCCGGCTGACCGCCGTGGTTGGTCAGCGCGAAGGGCAGCGCCGCCGTGTCGCCCGGCGTCGTCCTGAGCTTGTTCGGCACCCCGTGCAGCTCGACGTCGGCGCCCGACCGGACGGTGACCTGCGTCTGACCGTGCACGTCCGGCTTCCCGGGCGCGTGGCCGGTGTAGTGGATCACCCCCGAGGCGCCGCCGTGGGCGTCTGCGGCCGCCTTCAGCTGGAGGACCACCGTCTTGGTCAGCGTCCGGTCCGCGATCGGGGCGTCGCACTCGGCCCCGCTGCCGTCCGCGGCCGGCGTGCAGGCCGACGGCCAGGTGATGTCGGCGAGGCCGGAGATCTCGGAGGTGTCGATCGTCAGCGTGCCCGCCATGAAACCCACCGAAGGGCTGCGGGAGAGTTCGACCTCCAGCGGCTTCACCGGGTTCTGTGCGGCGGACGGCCCCAGCGGCAGCGGCAGCTGCGCCGGGACGATCACCGATGTCAGCGTGCTGTCGGCGTGGGCGGGCGACACGGCGGCGCCCACCGCCAGCCCCGCCGACACCACAGCGGTGACCATCCACCGCGTTCTGCTCCGCGCCGCACCGCGCCGCCCCCGCAACCCCGTCATGTCCCCGCCCCTTGTGCACTCGTCCTTGTGAACACGAAGACAGGGAAGGGTGAACAAAGGTTGTACGAGGTCCTGTTGGCGGGCGCCCCGGGGTATCAGAGGCGCCCCCGGTGTCAGCGGCGCCCCCGGTGTCAGCGGCGCCTGCGGTGGCCCGAGCCGCGGGTCGGGGCGGCGCCCGGCAGCGGGCGCCGGCGGCGGATGACGGTGATGACGACCGCGAGGACCAGCGCCGTACCCACGGTGATGCCGGCGGCCGTCCACAGGCCGCCGGACGAGGACGACGACGAGGTGCTCGCGGACGCGTCGATCCGCTTGGCGTCGCCTGCGGCCGGCTTGGGGGTCGCCGAGGCCGACGCCTTCACCTGGCTGAGCGGCGGCACCAGGGTGCCGACCGGCTTCGCGGTGGGCGCGGCCTTGAAGCCCCAGTCCAGCAGCGCGCCGGCCTCCCGGTAGACGTTGTTGTGCCCCGGCGCCGGGTTCATCACGGTGACCAGCAGGGTGCGCCCGTTGCGCTGCGCGACACCGGTGTAGGTGGCGCCGGCGTTGGTCGTGTTGCCGTTCTTCACACCGGCGATGCCCGGGTAGCGCTTGAGGTCGTAGTCACCGCTGAGCAGGCGGTCGGTGTTCTGGATCTGGAAGGACTCGCGGACCTTGGTCGGCTTGCCGCTCTTGTCCTTCTTGTAGTCGCCGGGGAACTGCGCGACGACGGTGGAGCAGTAGGCCCGGAAGTCCGCGTTCTGCAGACCCTGCCGGGCGAAGAGCGTGAGGTCGTACGCGCTGCTGTGCTGGCCCGGCTCGTCGTAGCCGTCCGGCGTGACGACGTTGGTGTCGTTCGCCTGCAGCTCCTTGGCCATGGCGTTCATGTCGGCGACGGTCTTGGGCACGCCGCCGTTCATCGCGGCCAGCACATGGACCGCGTCGTTGCCCGAGCGCAGGAACACCCCGAGCCACAGGTCCTTGACGGAGTAGCCCTGGTGCTCCTGTATCCCGACCAGGCTGCTGCCCGCGCCCATGCCCTGGAGGTCGCTCGCCGCGACGACGTGCTGCTCGGACGAGGGGAACTTCGGCAGGACGACGTCCGCGAACAGCATCTTCAGGGTGCTGGCCGGGGCGAGCTGCCAGTGCGCGTTGTGCTCGGCGAGGATGTCGCCGGTCTCCGCGTCCGCCACGATCCAGGAACGGGCGGTCAGCTTGGCCGGCAGCGCCGGCGCACCGCCCGAGAGGTCCACCTGGGTGCCCGGCACCCCCAGCCGGTCGCCGCCGACCGTCGACATCCGCGCGGGCGGCTGCGGCACCTTCGGCCCGCGGTCCGGCGCGGCCGCGGCCGTCCCGGTCAGTACGGAGCCGCCCAGCACAACGGCGGTCGCTGCGGTCGCGGTGACCGCCAGAATGCGGTGGCGCAGCGCGCGGCGGGCGGGCGGCGCGATCTGAGGCGTAGGCACTCGCAAGAACGTACAGGGCTCAGGTACCCGTTCCCCCGCCAGGGTCGGCCCGCACCCGGGTGAAGCCGCCCGCACCGGCGGCGGCGCCCCCGCCTTCCGGCCTCGCGGGGGGCCGCCCATACTGGGACGTATGAAGCTCAGTCGCCCGGTGTCCTGGTTCCTCGCCGCCTTCGGTGTGTGGTCGTGGATCGTCTGGGTCACCTTTGTGAAGAACCTGTGGAAGGACACCAGCGGTCTGGCCTTCCACCACGGAGACCACTCGTCGCCGACCGCGTACTTCTGGATCCATCTGACCCTGGCCGTGGTCTCCACGGTCTTCGGCACGGCCATCGGTGTGATCGGCCTGCGCGGCCTGCGCGCCCTGCGCGCGGCCCGGCACCCCGCCGCCGTCACCGAGCCGCAGCAGCAGGACCCGGCACCCGCAGGAAGGTGAGCCCGGTGTCGCAGGCGGTGTCGGGGTCCTCGACGACGCAGAGCATCCGCGCCGACCGGGTCCGGTAGACGGAGAGGTCGGTGTCGGTGCCGCCCTCCGCCCCGGCATCGGTGAAGACGAAGCCGCTGAAGGTGTCGAAGTCCCAGTCGCCCGCCGCGTCGACCCGGGCCTGCGAATCCCAGTCGAAGGTGAACAGCAGGCTCGGCACCTGCGTTGCGCTGTAGTGCCCGTCCGCCGCCAGCACCAGCAGGCCGCCGTCCGACGTGCGCCACTCGCCGACCAGCGCGTCGCGCGACACGTGCGTGTCCCGTCTCGGCTGCGCGCCGTCGTAGGCCGTCACGCCCCACCAGGTGCCGCCGACCAGGGTGACGACGCTCATCGCGGCGGCGGCCGGGCGTATGCCGCGGCGGAGCCCCCGGCGGGTGGCGACGGAGAGGGCGAACAGCGCCGCCTCCAGTGGCCAGAGGATGGCGAGCGCCATCGCCGTGTCCAGCAAGGCGACGCGCCGTCCCGGGGTACTGCCGCGGCGGGGCGAGGGGGCGAAGGCCGTCACGACGGCGGCGACCCCGGCGGCCGCGGCCCACAGCAGTGCCACGGTGAGGTAGGCGTCCCAGGGTCCCTGGTCCGGCAGCTCCTCCCGGCTGACGAAGCGCGTGAGCACGGCGCCTGCCGAGCAGATGATCGCGCCGAGCCCGGCGACCATGACGAGGAGGAACGTGCCGCAGCCGGCCTGCGCCTCGGGTGGGGGCGGGGGCAGCGGGGTCGAGGAGGGCATCGCCGGGCCTTTCTGGCCGTGGAGCGGGGCGGCGACGCCCGACGGGGTCAGGTGGGCCGCGGGGGAGCGGGCGGGGTGGCGCTGCGGGTGGCCGTCGTGCGGCCGATGGTGGGGAGGATGAAGTCCTGGATCAGGGACTTGGCGTCGCGGACCATCGGCCGGAAGACCCGGTAGCGGGACAGCGAGATCAGCTTCGCGACCAGCGGTGTGGACCGGCGGACGAACTCCCTGGTGCGGGCGGTGTCGGGGGTGCGGTCGAAGACCCAGTAGAGGACGACGACCATCAGGTGCAGCCAGAGCAGCTCCGGCAGCAGCTCGGCCAGTTCCGCGTCGAGCTTGGGCGCCAGGTCGGACCCCGACAGGACGTCCCGGAAGAGTTCGACCGCGGTCGCCCGCGCCGGGTGCGACTCGTTCGAGAACGGGCTGAGCGAGCTGTCCGGGTCGGCCGCCGTGCGGAAGAACTGCGCGGCGAACTCGTGGTACTCGGCGGCGCAGTCCAGCCAGGACTCCAGGGCGATCCGCAACCGCGCGTCGAAGTCCCGCTCGCCCGCCATCCGGGCCGCGGCGTCCAGCGCGTGCGCGTACGTCATCCGGTCGTAGAAGCCCTGGATCAGGAACTCCTTGGACTCGAAGTAGTAGTACGCGTTCCCGACCGAGACCCCCGCCTCCTGGGCGATGGCCCGCATCGTGGTCTTGTCGTAGCCGCGCTCCTGGAAGAGCCGCATCGCGGTCTCCAGGATCAGCGCCCTGGTCTGCTCGCTCTTGCCGGTCTTGGGCCGCGCCCGCCCGCCGGGCAGTTCCTCCGCGGTTCCTGCGGCGGGCGCCCCTGTCGTCGTGCCGTTGTCCTCCATCACGGTGAGCCTAAGGCCTGCCGCCTAGCCCGGCGGAGCACACCCGCCCGCGCAGCCGCCGGGCTCCGCGGGCCGGTCCGGGGCCGGGTCGGCCACCGTCCAGCCGCCGGCCCCGTCGTAGACCCACGGGGTACGTGACGGCTCGGCAATATGCGACGGCTCGGCAATGTGCGGCGGGCGGCGGCCGGCCAGGGGGGCGCCGCGGGGCGGGGTCCGCCCCGGGACGTGCTCGGTGGCGGCGCGGCGCGGGGCTTCGTGGGCGCCGCGGTATTTGGCGACGCCGAGCATCGCGGCCCTCGCCAGCCGGCGGCGGCTGGGCGTGCTCATGGTGTGCGCGAGGGCGCGGTGGTCGGCCAGCGCCCACAGGCACACCACCCAGGCGGAGTCGCCGATGTAGACCTGGCCCGCGTCGCCGACGGCGGTGATCTCCCGGCGGGTGGCGCCGTCGTGGTCGAGGGCGGGGAAGAGCCGGCGGGCCTGCGCCGAGCCGACCGGGACCAGCCGGAGCGGGATCAGCTTGCGCTGCCCGGCCAGCCAGCCGCTGACGAAGGCGCAGAGCCGGCACTGCGGGTCGTAGAGCACGGTCAGCCCGCGCAGCGGCGCCCGCCGCGGCCGCCCGGCCGGGGCGGCGGCCGGGGTCCCGGCCGCCGTCGTCTGGGTGGCCATCTCAGGCGCCCGCGGGCTTCGGGCCGGTCCAGCCGCCCACCGCGGTCTCGGTGAGCCCGTCGGGGTCGACCGGCGGGTACTGCTCGCGCTCCATCAGGCCGCGCCGGCGGATCTTGTTGAGGACGAACACATTGCCCAGGTGCATCGCGCCGAGCACCAGCAGCACCACCCCGAGCTTGACCGACAGCTGCTCGAAGACCTGGCGGGCGTCGTCCGCGGTGTCGGCCGACTTCAGGTAGAGCGCGACGAAGCCCATGTTCACCAGGTAGAAGCCGACGACCAGCAGGTGGTTGACGGCGTCCGCGAGCTTCTCGTTGCCGTGCAGCACGTCGGCCAGGAAGACCCTGCCGTTGCTGCTGAGTGTCCTGGCCACCCAGATGGTCAGCCCGATGCTGACCACCAGGTAGACGACATAGGCAAGGACGGTCAGGTCCATGACGAATTCCACCCCTCTACGTTCCTTGAACGTGTTCAAAACTTCGAACAGGATGACCATAGCCCTGTTTCTGAACACGTTCAAGCTCGGGTCCGCCCTTCGCCACGCAGGGCGCAGGGCGCAAGGCGCGGGGTGCAGGGAAAAGCGGACCGGCCCGGCTCCGTGGGTACGGAGCCGGGCCGGTGGTGGCCGCGGGGGGAGCGCCCCCCGGGTGTGTCGTCAGTCGGCGGACGACGCCAGCGCCATGTCCGGCGCCCCGCCCTTCTGTGCCGTCGGCTCGTCCTCGGCCGGCTCCACCGCCATGTGCGGCAGGGCCTTGTCCAGCCAGCCCGGCAGCCACCAGTTCGCCGTGCCGAACATGTGCATCAGCGAGGGCACCAGGACCGTCCGCAGGATGAACGCGTCCAGCGCGACCGCACCGGCGAGCCCGATGCCGAACATGCCCAGCACCCGTACGCCGCTGAGCGCGAACGCCCCGAAGACGCAGATCATGATCACCGCGGCCGAGTTGATCACCCGGCTGGTCTCGGCCAGACCGACCCGCACCGCACGGGCGCTGTCCTTGGTGTGGACCCACTCCTCATGCATCCGGCTGACCAGGAAGACCTGGTAGTCCATCGACAGGCCGAACAGCAGCGCCAGCATGATCACCGGCAGGAAGGCGTCGATCGGCCCCTCCCGGTTGGCCCCCAGCAGGCTGCCGCCCCACGCCCACTGGAAGGTCGCCACCAGCACGCCGAACGACGCGCCCGCCGCGACCATGTTCATCACCGCCGCGGTCAGCGGCACGACCAGGCTGCGGAAGGCGAGCAGCAGCAGCACGAAGCCCAGCGCGATGATCACCCCGATGAAGATCGGCATCTTGCTGCCCAGCACCGACGCGAAGTCCTTGAAGGTCGCGGTCGGACCGCCGATGTACGCCTTCATCGTCGTGCCGCGTTCGGCGGCCGGCACCACGTCGCTGCGCAGGTGGTTGATCAGCGTGGTCGTCGCCTTGTCCTGCGGCGACGTCGTCGGCACCGCCCGCACCAGCGCCACCGTGCTGTCCGGCTGCATGGGCAGCGCGGCGGCGTAGGCGATGCCCTTGGTGTGGCCCAGCGTGGTCACCAGGCCGTCGAGCGCCGCCTTGTCACCGGCGCCGCCCGGCACCTCCGCCAGGATGGTCAGCGGCCCGTTGAAGCCGGGGCCGAAACCGTCCGCGAGTATGTCGTACGCCTTGCGGGTGGTGCTGGACTTCTGGTCGTTGCCCTGGTCGGACGAGCCGAGCCGGAGCGACAGCGTCGGGATCGCCAGCACCGCCATCACCACGACGGCGACCGCGGCCAGCGACTTCGGGTGCCGCTGCACGAACGTCGACCAGCGCATCGCCGCACCGACCGCGTCGCCGGTCCGCGGACCCTCGGCGGCGAACTTCCGCCGCTGCCGGCGGCTGAGGATCCGGTGGCCGAACACCCCGAGCATCGCGGGCAGCAGCGTGATCGCGGCCAGTACCGAGACCACCACGGTCATCGCCGCCGCGATCGCCACCCCGTAGAGCAGGCTCAGGCCGACGGTGAACATGCCGAGCAGCGCGATGCAGACCGTGCCGCCGGCGAAGAGCACCGCACGGCCCGAGGTGTTCACCGCGGTGACCGCCGAGTCCTCCGGCGACTTGCCGCTCAGGATGCCCTTGCGGTGCCGGGTCACGATGAACAGCGCGTAGTCGATGCCCACGCCCAGGCCGACCAGCATCGCCAGCTGCCCGGCGAAGTCCGGCACGTTCATGGTGTGGGTGAGCAGGATGATCAGCGAGGAGGAGATGCCGATGGCGAACAGCGCCGTCACGATCGGCGTCAGCATGCCGAACAGCGAGCCGAACGCCAGGAAGAGCACCACCGCGGCCGCGCCGATGCCCACGAACTCGCTCAGCCCGGCCGGCGGCTGCTCGACCGACTGGATGATGTTGCCGCCCAGCTCCACCTGGAGGCCGTCGGTCCGCGCGCCGTGCGCGGTGTCGACGAGGTCGTGCACCTGCGCCTTGTCCAGCTCGGCGCCCAGCACGTCATACGTCACCGTGGCGTACGCCGTCCTGCCGTCCTTGCTGATCTGCGCGGAACCCGCGGCGTCGTAGGCGCTGACGACCTGGCCGACGTCCTTCTGGTGCTTGACCTTGTCCAGCATCGGCTCGATGCGCTGCCGCACCGACGCGTCCCGCACCGAACCCTTGTCGACGTGCCACACCACGGTGTCGGACTCGCCGGACTGGTCGTGCACCGCCTTGTCCAGCAGGTCGATGACCTTGCTCGACTCGGTGTTGGGGAGCGAGAAGACATTCGAGTAGGTGTCGCCGGCGATCTTGCCCGCGGTGCCCGTGCCGAACAGCGCCGCCACCCACAGCAGAATCACCAGCCATTTGTGCCGGAAGCACCATCGCGCCAGAGCGGCCACGATCTTTCCCCCATCCCTGTTGTTTCACACGTGTTTCTGTCCACTGATCCACTCGCCCCCCTCCAGACTCAGTGGGCCGCCCCGCCCGGACCAAGCCGAAACGACTTCTCTCAAGGAACTCCAAAGTTCGCGCCATCCGGGGGTGTCGGCGGTTGCGGATACTTGACGGCATGGAGACAGCTGTCGGCACGGCTCCCACGGTTCTCGTCGTCGAGGACGAGCCCGGAATCGCGGACATTCTGCGCATCACGCTCAGCTACAACGGCTTCACGGTCCACTGCGCGGCCACCAGACGGGAGGCGCTCGCGGCCGTCCGCGAACACCGGCCCGACCTCGTCCTGCTCGACGTCATGCTGCCCGACGGCAACGGCTGGGAGGTCTGCCGCGCCCTCCGCGCGGAACACGCCGCCGAACGGGCCGCCGAGTCCGGCGCCGACGACCTCGCCATCATCTTCGTCACCGCCCGCGACGCCCCGCGGGACGTCGTCGCCGGGCTCGCGCTCGGCGGCGACGACTACATCACCAAGCCCTTCGGCGTCGACGAGGTCGTCGCCCGGGTGCACGCGGTGCTCCGCCGCACCCGGCGCGACACCGGCGTCGCCGACCGGGTGCTGCGGCACGGCGACCTGGAGATGGACGAGGCCACCTACTCGGTGCGCCGGGCCGGCCAGCCGGTCGAGCTGACCCCCACCGAGTACAACCTGCTGCGGCACCTGCTGCGGCACGCCGGGCGGATCATCTCCAAGGAACAGCTGCTCCAGCACGTGTGGCAGTACGAGACCGTCGTACCCTCGACCGTTGTCGAGACGTACATCTCCTATCTGCGGCGCAAACTCGACCGCTTCGGGCCACCGATGATCGAGACCAGGCGCGGCGTCGGCTACGGGCTGCGGGCAGTGGAACAGGAGTGACACCGTGACGCGGCGCCGGCTGCTGCCCCGCCCCAAAACCCTGCGCGCCCGGCTCACCCTGGCCAACGTCGCCTTCGTCGCCCTCGGGCTGCTGGCGACCGCCGCCTTCAGCGTGATGGCCACGTACATGGTGCTGGGCAGCGAGATCGACAACACCCTGCGCGACTCGCAGCGCTCGGTCAGCAGCGCCCCCGTCACCTCCCGCGGCCTGCAGCAGCTGTGCACGCTGGCCGGCATCCTGCAGGACGGCAAGGACGGCGGGCTGTCCTTCGCCAAGGCCTTCAAGCAGGACCTGTTCGTGGTGCTGGACTCCGACGGCAGCAGCTCCTCGGTGTGCGAGAACAGCGGCGGCGCCAACAGCCGCATCCGCGAGGACCTGAACAGCGGCCTGTCCGACCCCGCCGCGCTGGCCCGCAGCGGCAAGGCGGTCAACGTCCGCGCCGACGGCACCGACTACCGGGTGGTCGTCACCCGGCTCAGCGACGGCAGCATGGTCGTCCAGGGCATGCGCTACAGCGGGCTCGAACACGCCATCCACAAACTGCTGGTGTGGGAGTCCGCCGCGGGGCTCGCCCTGCTCGGGCTGCTCGCGGTCGGCTCGCTGACCGCGGCAAGGCGGCGGCTGAGCCCGCTGGAGAACATGGTCGAGACCGCCTCGGCCATCGCCGAGGGCGACCTGTCCCGGCGGATCGCCACCGCACGCCACGGCTCCAGCGAGGTCAGGCAGCTGAGCACCGCGCTCAACGCGATGCTCCAGCAGATCGAGACCGCCCTGACCGAGAGCGAACGCGCCACCGCCCAGCTGCGGCACTTCCTCGCCGACGCCTCCCACGAACTGCGCACCCCGCTGGCCTCCGTCCAGGGCTACCTCCAGCTCTACGAGAAGGGCATGCTCGACGCCGACGACAAGGAGCGCGCGCTGCACCGGGTCTCCGCCGAGGCCAAGCGGATGAGCCGGCTGGTCGACGAACTGCTCGCGCTCGCCCGGCTGGAGGAGCGTCCCGACCTGGACTTCCAGCCGGTCGACGTCTGCGCCCTGGTACGGGACGCCGCCGCCGACCTCGCCGCGCAGCAGCCCGGCCGCCCGCAGACACTGCTGCTGCCGGCCGACGACCGGACCGCGTACGCCCTCGGCGACGAGGCGGGGCTGCGGCAGGTCGTCGGCAACCTGCTCAGCAACGTGCGCATCCACACCCCGCCGGACGCGCTGCTGGTCATCGAGGTCGACGGTGACGACTCCGCGGTCCGGCTGCGGATCGCCGACTCCGGACCCGGGCTCGATTCGCGGGACGCCGTCCGCGCCTTCGACCGCTTCTTCCGCGCCGACCCCGAACGCGCCCCCGACACCGGCGGGGCAGGCCTGGGCATGGCGATAGTCCAGGCTGTCGTCCAGGCCCACCACGGCACGGTCACCCTGGACACCGCACCCGGGCAGGGCCTCACCGTCCACATCACCCTCCCCCCGGTCGGCCCGCCCCCTCCCGTTCCCGCCCCCGCGGCGGCGCCGACACGGGAATCCGCCGCCGTGCCGGCAAACGGGCTTGCGTTGGAGTGAACTCCAACTCATAGCGTCCTGGCCATGACACCAGCGCCCGCCTCCGCAACCTCCGCTTCCGCCGCCGACGACCGCTACGCCCGCGGCCTGGCCGCCCTCAGCCTCGTCACCGGCACCGAGCGCCCCGCGGTGCTCGACTCCGTCGCCGAGATCGCCCCCGACCTGGCCCGCTTCACCATCGAGTTCGGCTACGGCGACGTCTGGTCGCAGCCCGGCCTCACCCCGCGGCAGCGGCAGATCGGCACGATCGCGGCGCTGGCCGCCCTGGGCAACGCGGCCCCGCAACTGCGCTTCCACATCGCCGGCGCCCTCAACGTCGGCTGCACCCGGCGGGAGATCGTCGAGACCTTCATCCACGCCACCGTCTACGCCGGCTTCCCCGCCGCACTCAACGCCCTGGCCGCGGCCCGCGAGGTCTTCAGTGCCCGCGCCGAGTCCGAGTCGGATGCCGCCGGCTCCGAGCCCGAGCCCGAGTCCGCCGCAGTCCCGGCCACCGAGTCCACCCCGGCCGCCGACCGCTACGCCCGCGGCATCGCCCTGCTCCAGGAGGTCGACGGCCCCGCCGGCCCCGGCGTCGTGGACTCCCTGGCCGACCTGGCGCCCGACCTCGGCCGCTTCGTGATCGAGTACGTCTTCGGCGACGTCTACGCCCGCACCGGCCTCGACCTCCCCACCCGCGAACTCGCCTCCGTCGCGATGTGCACGGCTCTCGGCACCGCCGGCCCCCAGCTCCGCGTCCACCTCCGCGCCTTCCTCAACGTCGGCGGCACCCGCGAGGAGATCGTCGCCCTCCTCACCCAGCTCGCCGGCTACGCGGGCTTCCCCGCCGCCCTGAACGGGGTCACCGCCGCCCGCGAGATCTTCGCCGAGAAGGACGCCGGGCCGGACGCCGCCCACTGAACCGGGCGCACCGCCGGCCGGCCCGGCGCCCGGCGCGTCACTCCACCCCGAACCACCGTGCCCCCGCCGCCCGCAGCCCCCGGAGGTCCGCCGCCTCCGGGACCGGGGCGGAGGTGGCCCAGGCGACGAACGAGTCCGGCCGGATCAGCGCCGCCGTGAAGCCCGGCTCGGCGGACGGCTCGACGCGGGCCGCCACCACGTCGACCAGGGAGGACCAGCCGGCCGCCGCCTTCGCCGCCGTCGCCGTCCCGGTCAGGTCGAGCAGCAACGGGCGCCCGCTCCTGGCCAGTTCGGCCACCCGCACCGGACCGTCCGGGGCGGACAGCAGCAGGTCGCGGACGTGCGTGCCGACCAGCGGGTGGCTGCCGCCCAGGTCGTAGCGCAGGTCCGAGCCGGCTATCAGGTCGGCGACCCGCTGGATCGCCGACCGGTCCTGCAGCAGCTCGCCGAACAGCGTCCGCAGCGCGTCCACGTCGCTGCCCGGCTCCAGCACGGCCGCCTGCGCCTGGGCGTAGACCAGGGTGCGGCGCGCGGCGGCGGTCCGCTCTTCCGCGTAGCTGTCGAGCAGCCCCTCGGGTGCGGTGCCCGCGAGCTGCGCGGCCAGCTTCCAGCCGAGGTTGATCGCGTCCTGGAGCCCGGCGTTGAGCCCGGGGCCGCCCCCCGAGGCGTAGATGTGGGCCGCGTCGCCGATCAGGAACACCCGCCCGTCACGGAACCGGTCGGCCACCCGGGTGTTGCCCCCGGAGAGCCGGCGCAGCACGAACGGCCCCGGCCCCTCGGGCGCCGCCAATGGCACCTCCGCCCCGAGCACCCTCCGTATGCTCGCCGCCATCTCCTCCAGGCTCATCGGCTCGTCGCCCTCGGCCGGCTCCCACTCGACCGTGGCCACCAGCGGCGGACGGCCCGGCAGCGGAGCCCAGTTGAACGACCCCCGCTCGGTGCGGCGCGGCAGGAACGGCGGGACCGTACCGGCCCCCGGCACCCGCAGCCCGTCGGGACCCACCCATTCCGCGGGGACGCTCACATGCGCGTGCCGGGAGACCGACCGGTCGTAGGTGACGCCGGTGAAGCCGATCCCCGAGAGCTTGCGCGTGACGCTGTGCGCCCCGTCGGCGCCGACGGCGTAGCGGGCCGTCAGCCGGTAGGGACCCGCGGGTCCCGACACCTGCAGCTCGACCCGGTCCTCGCGCTGGGTCAGGCCGGTCACCTCGTGCCCGGTGCGTATCTCCGCGCCCAGTTCACGCGCGCGTGCGGACAGCACCTCCACGATCCGGTGCTGCGGGACCGCCACCGTGTAGACCGGGCTCTCCGGGAGCCCGCTCAGGTCGAGCGGCAGACCGGCGAACATGAAATACGCGCTGTTGGGCTGCGGCGGTCCCGCGCTGCCGCTGAGGCTCTCGTACAGACCGCGCCGGTCGAGCGCCGGCACGACCTGCCCGACCAGCCCGTTCGCCCGGGGCTCGCGGCTCGACTCCGGCAGGCTCTCCAGCACGACCGCGCGCACGCCCAGCAGCCCCACTTCGGCGGCCAGCATGAGCCCGGTGGGACCCCCGCCGACGACCACGACATCGACATCGACTTCCGCTCCGGTATCCGCACCGGTATCCGCATTGACGGCCATCAGGACGCACTCCTCTCGACTCTCCACGCTCACTTGCTCACTTGCTTGCTCGCCTGCCTGTCGGTCTCAGCTCTCGGTGCGCGCAGGCGCGGGCAGGCCCGCCGTCAACTGCTCCAGCACCTCGCTTATCAGCGGCCCCAGCGGGACCGGGGGGTCCGCGCGCAGCCAGTGGGTCAGCGCCGCGCCGATCGCGGCACCGACCGAGGCGGCGACCAGCTTCGGGTAGAGGTCGGTCCGCGGGTCCGTGCCCGTCCGCGCACCGATCGCCGCGGCCATCACGACCTGCGCCTCCTGGTCGGCGCGCAGCACCTCGCCCTGCACGGCGGGCTCGGACAGCACCTTCCAGATCGCGTCGGTGTGCCGCTTGCCCTCCGCCGGGTCGACCGGCCTGGTCCCCTCCGGGGCGAACTCGGCCTGCACCGTCGTCCTCATCGACTCCCACAGCGGCTCGTCCGCGGGCCGCGCCTCCAGCGCCCGCGCGACCCGCAGCATCCGGTCCAGATGGGTGGCGGCCACCGCCTCCGCCTTGCTGGAGAAGTAGTTGCGGAACGTGCGCTCCGAGACGTTCACCGCGGCCGCGACGTCCGCTATCCGCACGTCGTCCCAGCCGCGCCTGATGCTGAGCGCGATCGTGGCCTGGCTCAGCGCGGCCCGCGTCTGCCGCTTCTTGCGCTCGCGAAGCCCTTCGGCGGCGTCGCTCGCGTCCGCCGTCCCCGCCGGGCCGTCCGTGGTGTCCATGCTTGCCAGCGTAGCATTTTTTCCGATCCGGCAAAGATTCCGAGTCGGAAAAATTCTTGGCGTCGCCTCTCCGGGCCGGGCGGCCGCACCGCCCTCGGTACGGTGGGACGACAGCCGACCCGGCTGCGACGGAAGGTGCGCGCATGCGGTTGCCGTTCTCCGAGGAGCTGAGGGCCGCGCTCGGGGCGCCCCGGCGGGCCCGCCGGCTGGGCAGCAGCCCGCGCTCACGGGTCTGGCGCGTCGAACTGGCCGCGGGGCCCGCGGTCGTGAAGCAGATCGTCGGCGGCGCCGACGCGGGGGAGCGCTACGCCCGCGAGGTCGCCGCGCTGCGGCTGGCCCTGCGTGCCGAGGCGCCCGTGGTGCCGGCGCTGCTCGCCGCCGACGCCACCGCGCGGGTCCTGGTGCTGGAACGCGTCGCCGACCGCCGTCCGCCGCCCGACTGGATCGTCGGCTACGCGACCGCGCTGGCGCGGCTGCACGCGTCCGGCGGCCCGGACGCCGCTGCCGTCCTGCCCCGCTGGAAGGGTCCCGGCGCCGCCGACACCGACGCCTTCCTCCGGCTGGCCGGCCGCCTCGGCGTCCCGGTCCCGCCCGGGGTGCCCGCGGAACTCGCCGCCCTCGTGGACCGCCTCGCCCAGGCCCCCGGGCACGCCCTCCTGCACGGCGACCCGTGCCCCGGCAACGACCTGCACACCGCGGACGGCGTCACCTTCATCGACTTCGAGCAGGCGTCATGGGGCAGCGGCCTGGTCGAACTCGCCTACCTCCGCATCGGCTTCCCCACCTGCTGGTGCGTCACCGCCGCGCCGCCGCCGCTGCTGGAGCGCGCGGAGCGCGCCTACCTCGCGGCCTGGCGCACCGAAACCGGCACGGATCCCGCCGCCGAGGTCGACCTCGACCTCGACCTCGCGGACGCCTGCGCGGGCTGGCTGATCAGAGGCGACGCCCTGGTGGAACGCGCCCACCGCGAGACCACCGACCACCTCGCCCGCCTCCCGGCCCACGACTGGACCTGGGGCACGGTGACCGCCCGCCGGCGCCTGACGCACCGCCTGTCGGTCGTCACCCACCTGCCCGCGACCCGCTTCCCCGCCCTGCAGACCCTCACGTCCGCCCTCCACGCGCACCTGTGCACCCACTACCCGCGGCTGCCCCCGGTCCCCGCCACCCGCCCCGCGTAGGGCCGCGGAAAGGCCGAGGCCCGCCCCCCGGTGAGCGGGGGAGCGGGCCTCTGTGCAGGGCGCGTGGGGAGGGACTAGAAGCGGCGGGTGATCAGGGCGCGCTTGACTTCCTGGATCGCCTTGGTCACCTCGATGCCGCGGGGGCAGGCGTCCGTGCAGTTGAAGGTGGTGCGGCAGCGCCAGACGCCGTCCTTGTCGTTGAGGATCTCAAGGCGCTGCTCGCCGCCCTCGTCGCGCGAGTCGAAGATGAAACGGTGGGCGTTGACGATGGCCGCGGGGCCGAAGTACTGGCCGTCGTTCCAGAAGACCGGGCAGGACGAGGTGCAGGCGGCGCAGAGGATGCACTTCGTGGTGTCGTCGAAGCGCTCGCGGTCCTCGGCCGACTGCAGGCGCTCGCGGGTGGGCTCGTTGCCCTTCGTGATCAGGAAGGGCATCACGTCGCGGTAGGCCTGGAAGAAGGGGTCCATGTCGACCACGAGGTCCTTGAGCACCGTCAGGCCCTTGATGGGCTCGACGGTGATGGGCTTCTCGGGGTTGATGTCCTTGATCAGGGTCTTGCAGGCCAGCCGGTTCCGGCCGTTGATGCGGACCGCGTCCGAGCCGCAGACGCCGTGGGCGCACGAGCGGCGGAAGGTCAGGGTGCCGTCGATCTCCCACTTGATCTTGTGGAGGGCGTCAAGGACGCGCTCCTTGGGGTCGATCGGCAGCTGGTAGTCGACCCACTCGGCCTGGTCGGAGACCTCGGGGTTGAAGCGGCGCACCCGCAGGGTGACCGTGATCAGGTGGGACGCGGCGGCCTCCGCCGCGTCCAGCGCGGACGAGTGCTTGTCCAGCGTCGGAGAGTTGGGGGTGCTCATCAGTACTTACGCTCCATCGGCTGGTAGCGGGTCTGCACGACCGGCTTGTAGTCCAGCCGGATCGACTCGGCGCCGGTCGCGCCGTCCACCTCGCGGTACGCCATCGTGTGCCGCATGAAGTTGACGTCGTCCCGGTTCGGGTAGTCCTCGCGGTAGTGGCCGCCGCGGGACTCCTTGCGGGCCAGTGCGGACACGGCCATGACCTCGGCGAGGTCGAGCAGGTTGCCCAGCTCGACGGCCTCCAGCAGATCGGTGTTGAACCGCTTGCCCTTGTCCTGGATGGACACGTTGAGGTAGCGCTCGCGCAGCTCGCCGATCTTCTCGACGGCGGTCTTGATGGTCTGCTCGGTGCGGAAGACCATCACGTTGGCGTCCATGCACTCCTGCAGCTCGCGCCGGATCTCGGCGACCCGCTCGTTGCCGGTGGCCGTGCGCAGCCGCTCGATCTGGGCCTCGACCTGCGCGGTCGGGTCCTCCGGCAGCGGCACGAATTCGCTGGCGTGGGCGTAGTCCGCGGCCGCGATGCCGGAGCGGCGGCCGAAGACGTTGATGTCGAGCAGCGAGTTGGTGCCGAGCCGGTTCGCCCCGTGCACGGACACGCAGGCGACCTCGCCGGCCGCGTACAGGCCGGGCACGACGGTGGTGTTGTCGCGCAGCACCTCGCCCTGGACGTTCGTGGGGATGCCGCCCATGGCGTAGTGCGCGGTGGGCTGGATCGGGATCGGGTCGGTGTACGGCTCGATGCCCAGGTACGTACGGGCGAACTCGGTGATGTCCGGGAGCTTCGCGTCCAGCTGCTCGGGCGGCAGGTGGGTCAGGTCGAGGTAGACGTGGTCGCCCTCGGGGCCGCAGCCGCGGCCCTCGCGGATCTCGGTGTAGATCGCCCGGGAGACGACGTCGCGCGAGGCCAGGTCCTTCATGACGGGGGCGTACTTCTCCATGAAGCGCTCGCCGTCCTTGTTGCGGAGGATGCCGCCCTCACCGCGGGCGCCCTCCGTCAGCAGGATGCCCATCCGCCAGATGCCCGTCGGGTGGAACTGGAAGAACTCCATGTCCTCCAGCGGCAGCCCGCGCCGGTAGACCGCGGCCTGGCCGTCACCGGTGAGGGTGTGCGCGTTGGAGGTCACCTTGAAGAACTTGCCGGTGCCGCCGGACGCGTAGATCACCGACTTCGCCTGGAAGACGTGGATCTCGCCGGTGGCCAGCTCGTACGCCACCACGCCGGCGGACCGCTGCACGCCGTCGACCTCGGTGAGCAGCTGGTCGAGGACGTAGAACTCGTTGAAGAACTCCACACCCTCCTTGACGCAGTTCTGGTAGAGCGTCTGGAGGATCATGTGACCGGTGCGGTCGGCGGCGTAACACGCCCGGCGGACCGCGGCCTCACCGTGGTTGCGGGTGTGGCCGCCGAAACGGCGCTGGTCGATCCGGCCCTCGGGCGTCCGGTTGAACGGCAGGCCCATCTTCTCCAGGTCGAGGACCGCGTCGATGGCCTCCTTCGCCAGGATCTCGGCGGCGTCCTGGTCGACCAGGTAGTCGCCGCCCTTGATCGTGTCGAAGGTGTGCCACTCCCAGTTGTCCTCCTCGACGTTCGCGAGGGCCGCGGCCATGCCGCCCTGGGCGGCGCCGGTGTGGGAGCGGGTCGGGTAGAGCTTGGTCAGGACGGCGGTGCGGCTGCGCTTGGTGGCCTCGATGGCGGCGCGCATACCGGCGCCGCCCGCGCCGACGATGACGGTGTCGTACTTGTGGATCTGCATGGGGTCGCTTTCCCTGTCCAGCCCTGGCTTAGCGGATGTTCGGGTCGAAGGTGAAGATCACCAGCGAGCCGAGCACGATGGTGAACGCCACTGCGGTGAACAGCAGCGTCTTGAGCCAGACGCGGGTGTTGGCCTGCTCGGCGTAGTCGTTGATGACGGTCCGCAGGCCGTTGCCGCCGTGCAGCATCGCGAGCCACAGCATGGCCAGGTCCCAGTACTGCCAGAACGGCGACGCCCAGCGGCCGGCGACGAACGCGAAACCGACCTTCTGCACACCGCCGTCCAGCACCAGCTGGATCAGCAGGTGGCCGATCACCAGCACGACGAGCACCACGCCGGACAGCCGCATGAACAGCCAGCCGTACATCTCGAAGTTGGTGCGGCTGCTGCGCGGGGTGCGCTTGGTACGGGCCCGCGGCGGCTCGATGACCGGGGCGGGGTTCTCCGGGCTGTACGGGGCGACGCTGGAGCCGGTCAGCTCGACGGCGTCGGTGATGTCAGTGGACATGTGTCGCTCAGCTCCCGAACAGGACTCGTGCGGCGTGGCCCAGGACCGGGTAGATCGCGCCCAGCATCAGCAGGATCCACAGGCCGACCACGGTCCAGAGCATCTGCTTCTGGTAGCGCGGCCCCTGGGTCCAGTAGTCGACGGCGATGATCCGCAGGCCGTTCAGCGCGTGGAAGAGGATCGCGGCGACCAGGCCGTACTCCAGCAGGCTGACGATCGGGGTCTTGTAGGTGGCGACGACCTTGTCGTAGTCCTCGGGGGAGACGCGCACCAGGGCGGTGTCGAGGACATGCACGAACAGGAAGAAGAAGATGAGGACACCGGTGACTCGATGAGCCACCCATGACCACATGCCTTCCCGGCCGCGGTAAAGCGTTCCAGCCGGCACGGAAAAAACCCTCCGGGAGCGGGGCGAGGGGTGCCGGCTAGGGGTGTCGGTCACGCCCGGCCGGGTACGGTCCACCGGCCCCGGCCATCGTAGCGAGGCGATACGGCCTGAGTACCGCGGGGTAGGCCGGGTGTGATCGATCCCGCACGGTCGGGTGAACGGGGCGGCTCGAATGCCCGCGCGGACTGGTCGGTACGAATCGCGTGCGCACCGGAATCCGTGCTTCCGCCGGCCAGCCGGAACAGCCGGGTGCGGCACAGCCGGCGCAGCTGCTCCGCGGTGACGACCCGCTCCTCGTCCTCGTCGTGCCCGATCCGCTCGCGCAGGCTCGCCACGGTCTGGTCGAGGGCGGCGGCCGGGTCGGCGGCGGTGCACTCGTCGAGGGCGAGGATGAAGGCGTGGCCGAACTTCGCCTCGTAGTGTGCGTGGGCGGCGCGCAGCGCGGTGTGCACGGTCAGGCCGCCGCGGTCGGTCAGCGCCGTGGTCGCCTCGCCGGCCAGCGCCTCGGCGAGGTCGCCGGGGGCCAGGTCGTACGCCGCCTCGTCCGCCGCGGCCAGCAGCGCCTCGACCGTGGGATACGGGCGGTGCGCGGCCATCCGCCGCGCCCACCGGTGGCTGCCGCAACAGGCCAGCAGCGCTGCCTCGGCGGCGGCGGGCGGTGCGTGGTTGAGCCGCGTCAGCGGGGACGCCGGAGCGTCGGACGCGGTGTCGCTGGACAGCAGCGGGGCTCCAGAGTCGTGGTGGGGCGGCCGCGGGGTGACCCCGTACGGCGGCTTGTGCGGGAGAGAACTCCACTGTAAGCGCGGCCGGTTCGAACGGAGCAGGCAGGTGTGCGAACTTCACCCGTACGGAGTGTCACCGGCCGGCCCGTTGACCCGCGCCGGGTCGGTCCCACCGGAACGGGGGAGGCGGGCTGCGGGCGTGACATCACGCTCTTCGGCGGGGCACGCGACAAAGTGACGACGGCCGGGGGCCGCCTCCCCCCACAGGAGCGTCCCCGGCCGCCGACTAGTACTGCGTATCCCAGACCAAAAGTGTCACAGCCGCTCATGAGGCAGGATTGGCCGTGTGTTCGAGGGGGTGGGGGTGGACGTGGAAGTGCACGAGTCGCTGGAGGCCGCGGTCAGCGCGGCGCAGCAGGGCGACGACACCGCGTTCCGTACCGTCTACCGCGCTGTCCAGCCGCAGTTGCTGAACTACGTCCGCAGCCTGGTCGGGCCGGCGGACGCGGAGGACGTCGCGTCGGAGGCCTGGCTGCAGATCGCCCGCGACCTGCCCAACTACCGTCCCGGCAGCGGGTCGATACGCGGCTGGGCGGCCAGGATCGCCCGCAACCGCGCACTGGACCACATCAGGGCGCGCAGCCGGCGGCCGGTGCCGGGCGGCGGGGTGGACGACCTGGTGCAGCTGCCCGACCGGGCGGACACGGCAGGCGAGGCGCTGGACGCGGTCGCGACCGACCGGGCGCTGGCCGCGATCGCCGCGCTGCCGCGCGAGCAGGCGGAGGCGGTGCTGCTGCGGGTGGTGATGGGACTGGATTCGACCAGTGCTGCACGAGTGCTCGGAAAACGCGCGGGATCGGTGAGAATGGCCACCCACCGCGGGCTGCGGCGGCTGGCCGAGATCCTGGAGTACGACCACGGGGACCTCCCGGACCACGGCGAACCGGCGGATCGCGCCGAACGAGGCGAACGAGGCGAGCAGCGGAACGGGAGCGGCCACCGCGACGCGATCCCCCCGCAGCGACCGGTGGACCGGCAGCACGCGGATGTGACGCTTTCCGCGTCCAAGGCGCTGTGAGGAAGTGGGATGAGCGACAACACTCGACGCGAAGCCGCATCCACGGACCTGCCCCACCCGGCCCGGCACCCCCACCCGCCCCAGCGCTTTCCCGCGCCCCGCGGCGGCACGTGGCCCGACGCCAGAACCGCCGAGCAACTGCTCTCCGGTGCGGGTTCCGGTGCCGGCTCCGGCGCGGGCTCCGGCACGGCATCAGGCGCAGCCTCCGGAGCGTCGCCGACCGAGCCCGCCGACCGGCTGGTGCGGCTGCTCGCCGCGGCCCGTGACGGGCGCGCACCCCTCGACCCGGCCCGGGAGGCCGCGGCGCTCGCCGCCTTCCGCAGCGCCGCCGCGGGCCGCGAGACGGCCCGCGGC
>NZ_CAJSLV010000074.1 GCF_907177275.1 Actinacidiphila cocklensis | reverse complement strand
CCGCTCCCCCCCGGCGAACCCCGGTGGGGGGCCCCCGGCGCGCAGCCCGGCGGGGCGCCCCCCCCCGCCGGCGCCGACCACACCCGGGGCGCCCCGGACCGCCGCGGGTGCGGCCGGTGCCGTACCGGCGGCGTCCGGCGCGGCATGGCGGCGGTGGGCTGCCTTCCGGGCGCCGGCGCCGCACCGGCCGATGCCCCGGCGGCCGCGGCATCGGCGTCCGGCCGTGCGGTCGCCAGCAGCGGCCGCGACGGCGGCGGCGTCAGCCGTACGACGTCGGGCGCCCCGCGGGTCGGTGCCGGGACGGCGTCGGTTGGGACAGGGGAGACGGTGGTGCATCCGGCCGCGGCACAGGCCGCCAGCAGGAGCACCGCAGCGGGAAGCAGGCGCACTCCGCCCACCCTGCCCGCACCGCACGGCGCCCGACAGTCCCCGCAGGAGTGAAAGTCCTGCCCCGGTGTACCCGCCACTCACCCCTGCGGGTGAAAGGCAACGGCGGCCCCGCCCGGAAGCGGGCCGGAAACCGGCCCGTATGCTGCGGTGAAACCGCCCCCACCAGGGGAAGTACGGCAACGGCTCAAGGAGTGCGGATGGCATCGGGCAGCGCCCCACTGAAGATCGGCGTCATCGGCCTCGGTGACATCGCGCAGAAGGCGTACCTGCCGGTGCTGACCGCCCAGCCGGGCCTGGAACTCCACCTCCAGACCCGCACCCCCGCGACCCTGGACAGGATCGGCGACACCTACCGGCTGCCGCACCGGCACACCACCCTGGACGCGCTGCTCGACCAGGGCCTGGACGCCGCGTTCGTCCACGCGCCCACGCAAGCCCACGTCGAGATCGCCGCCCGCGTCGTCGAGGCGGGCGTGCCGGTCTATGTCGACAAACCGCTGGCCCGGGACGCCGAGGGCGCCCGCCGCCTGGTCGCGCTCGCCGAGGAGCGCGGGGTGTCGCTGATGGCCGGCTTCAACCGCCGCTACGCGCCCGGCTACCTGCAGTGCCTGGACCACCCGCGGGACCTGATCTTCCTGCAGAAGAACCGGATCGGCCTGGCGGACGACCCCCGCGAGGTCGTCTTCGACGACTTCATCCACGTCGTGGACACCCTGCGCTTCCTCGCACCGGGCGCCGTCGAGCAGGTCGGGGTCTCGGCGAAGGTCGTGGACGGCCTGCTGCACCACGTCGTGCTGCAGCTGTCCGGCGACGGCTTCACCGCGATCGGCTCGATGAACCGGATGAGCGGCTCGGTCGAGGAGAGCCTCGACATCAGCGGTGCCGACACCAGGCGCCAGGTGCTCAACCTCGCCGAGGTCGTCGACCACAAGGGCCAGCCGACGGTGCGCCGCCGCGGCGACTGGGTGCCGGTCGCCCGGCAGCGCGGCATAGAGCAGATCACCCTGGCCTTCCTCGACGCGGTCCGCGCCGGCACCCCGCTCGACGGGCGGGACGCCCTCGCCACCCACGAGCTGTGCGAACGGATCGTCACCGAGGTACGGGCACTGGCCCCCTGACCGCCCGGGTCAGCTCGTAGGCCGCCGCGGCCAGCACCAGCAGCAGCGCCAGGTGCGGCACCCAGTCGCCGAACCGCACGTAAAGGCTGCGGCCGGAGGCCAGCGGCACCTGGTAGACCGCCGTGGTGCCGGCCCCGGTGCCGATCCTGCGGCCGACCCGCCGGCCGTCGGCGTCGTAGACCGCGCTGATCCCGGTCAGCGTGGCGTGCACCATCGGCCGCCAGCTCTCCGCGGCCCGCAGCGCGGCCAGCGAGGCGTGCTGCGCAGGCGCCCAGCTGTGCTGGAAGGACGACGTGGAGGACTGGGCCACCAGCAGCTGGGCGCCGTCGCCCGCCAGATGGCGGCTCATGTCGGGGAAGGCCGTCTCGAAGCACACCAGCGGTCCGAACCGCAGCCGCCCGGTGTCCATCACCACCTGCCGGCTGCCCGGCTGCCGGTCCTCGCCCGCCGCCTTGCCCACCGAGGTCGCCCAGCCGAGCACCGTCCGCAGCGGGATGTACTCGCCGAACGGCACCAACCGCATCTTGTCGTACGACGGCCCGCTCGCCCCGTGTGGGCCGATCAGCACCGAGGTCTTGGAAATACCGCTGCCGTCGGCCCTCTTGGCGTCCACGTTGACCAGCAGGTCGGCGCCGACCTGCCGGGACAGCGCGGCCAGCCTGCGCGCCACGTCGGGCCGCGCGGTCAGGTCGACGCCGATGCTGCTCTCGCCCCACACCACCAGGTCCGGGTGGCTGCCGGCCAGTTGCGCTGTCAGCTGCACCTCCCGGTCCAGCCGCGCGTCGCCGGTGGCGATCACCCCGGGCTGCACCACGGCGATCCTGGTGCTGCCCGCCGCGTGCGGCCGCGGCGTCCACAGCCAGACCGCGGCGGTCAGCACCGCGGTGGCCAGCAGCGCCCCGACGGCGGGCCTGCGCACCTCGGGGACGGCGACCAGCGCGACCACGACGGTGTTCACCAGCGCCACCAGCAGGCTGGCCAGCCACACCCCGCCGATCGACACCAGCCGCAGCGCCGGCGCCACCTGCCACTGGCTGGCCCCCAGCAGCCCCCAGGGACCGCCGAGATACTGCCAGGACCGCGCCAGCTCCACCATCAGCCAGCCGCACGGCAGCAGCACCAGCGCGGGCGCGACCCGCGGCGGCCCCACCGCGCCCGCGCCCAGCAGCCGGCGCACCAGCCAGCCCCAGGGCGCCCACAGCGTGCCGAGCAGCAGCGCCAGCACCACGATGAAGACGTTCAGGCTCGGGATCAGCCAGTGGTGCACGGCCAGCATGAAGCCGGCCCCGCCCAGCCACCCGTCGAGCGCGGCCCGCCGCGCACTCGGGGCGGAGCGCGCGAGCAGCATCCACGGCACCAGGGCCACATAGGCCAGCCACCACAGCGACGGCGCGGGAAAGGCCAGCGCGGGCAGCGCCCCGGCAAGCGCCGCGGCGCCGCCGCGGGTCCAGGGCGACGCAAGCCGCGGCCGCTGATCCTGTGCCGTCACCGTCATACGCGCTCCCTCACCTGTCGGCGCACACCGGCCCGTACGGGGACGGGAGTGTGGAGCGACCAGTGTCGTCGCTCGCGCGCGTCCCCGGCAGACGGCGACATGCGGGGTGCCCGGCGTGTCGGGTGCCGGGTCCGCCGCGGGCGTACGGCCGTTCAGGCGGCGGGCGTACGGCTCAGGGCTGGCGGTTCCACGAGGTCAGCACATGGCGGCCGTGCTCGGAGCCGATCCTGCTGACCGTACCGGTGGCCAGCTGGAAGAGGGCGCCGTCGGCGGGCGGCAGGCCCAGCCTGCGGGCCGTCAGCACCCGCAGGAAGTGGGCGTGTGCGACCAGCACCACATCGCCGCCGTCGCCGTTGGTGAAGGCCGCGTCGGCGCGGGCCAGGACCCGGTCGGCGCGCTCGCCGATCTGCTGCGGCGTCTCACCCGGATGGCCCTCGGGGCCGGGGATCACACCGTCGGTCCACAAGTCCCAGCCGGGCCGCTCGCGGTGGATGTCCCGGGTGGTCACACCCTCGTAGCCGCCGTAGTCCCACTCGTGCAGCCCGGGATCGACCCTGGTGCGGTCGAGACCGGCCAGCTTCGCCGTGTCGCGGGCGCGCTGCATCGGGCTGGTCAGGACGCAGAAGATGTGCCGGGAGGCGAGCAGCGGCGCCAGGGAGCGGGCCTGCGCCTCGCCGTTCTCGGTGAGCGGCAGGTCGGTGTAACTGGTGTGCTGCCCTGTCAGGCTCCACTCCGTCTCACCGTGCCGGATCAGCACCAGCTCGCCCATTGCTGCACCTCCTGCGACGCCGTTCGGCTCCCCGAATTGATCATACGTCGCACGCGTATGACACGCGGGGGGCGGGAAAGGCTTCCGGTCACCGGGCGCCTTACGATGACCGCGCGCCCCCCAGGCCCGCCCCCGCCGTGCGCCGACAGCAACAGGAGCTGAGCTGCCATGAACGACGCCCCCCGCACCTACGACGTGATCGTCATCGGTGCAGGCCCGGTCGGTGAGAACCTGGCGGGCCGCGCGCGTGCCGCCGGGCTGAGCACGGTGGTCGTGGAGAGCGAACTGGTCGGCGGAGAGTGCTCCTATTGGGCGTGCATGCCGAGCAAGGCGCTGCTGCGCCCGGCTCTGGCGCAGGCGGACGCCCGCCGGCTGCCGGGGCTGAAGGACGCCGTGCAGGGACCGCTGGACACCCCCGCGGTGCTGGCCAGGCGCGACTACTTCACCGCGAACTGGAAGGACGACGGCCAGGTCGCCTGGCTCGACTCGGTCGACGTGGATCTCGTACGCGGCCACGGCCGGCTCGACGGTCCCCGCCAGGTGGTCGTCGAGACCCCGGAGGGCGGCAGCGTCCGGCTGGCGGCCCGGCACGCGGTGGCGGTGTGCACGGGCACGACCGCGGCCCTGCCGCCCATGCCGGGGATCGCCGACGTCAACCCGTGGACCAGCAGGGACGCCACCAGCGCCAAGAAGGCCCCGCGGCGCCTCGCGGTGGTCGGCGGCGGTGTCGTGGCGGTCGAGATGGCCACCGCCTGGCAGGCGCTCGGCTCCCAGGTCACCCTGCTGGTGCGGGGCGGCGCGCTGCTGGAGCGGGTCGAGCCCTTCGCCGGCGAGATGGTCGCCGACGCGATGCGCGAGGCGGGCGTCGACCTGCGGTTCGGGGCGAACGTCGCGTCGGTGGAGCGGGACGGCGCCGGCGGCGAGGTCAGGATCGGCCTCGAGGGCGGCGCCCGGATCAGCGCCGACGAGGTGCTCTTCGCCGTCGGACGCGCCCCGCACACCGGCGACATCGGCCTGGAGACCGTCGGCCTCAAGCCGGGCAGCTGGCTGACGGTCGACGACACCTGCCAGGTCACCGGTGTGGAGGGCGGCTGGCTCTACGCGGCGGGCGACGTCAACCACCGGGCGCTGCTCACCCACCAGGGCAAGTACCAGGGCAGGATGGCGGGGGCGGCGATCGGCGCCCGGGCCAACGGCGAGCCGGTGGACGACGCGCCCTGGGGCGCGCACGTGGCGACCGCCGACCACGCGGCGGTGCCGCAGGTGGTCTTCACCGACCCCGAGGTCGCCGCGGTGGGCCTGTCGGCCGCCGAGGCGGAGCAGGCCGGGCGGCGCGTCCAGGTCGTCGACTACGACCTGGCCCACGTGGCCGGCGCGAGCCTGTACGGCGACGGGTACCGCGGCAAAGCCAGGATGGTCGTCGACCTGGACCGCGGCATCCTGGTCGGCGTCACCTTCGTCGGCCCGGGTGTCGGCGAGCTGCTGCACTCGGCGACGGTGGCGGTCGTGGGCGAGGTGCCGGTGGACCGGCTGTGGCACGCGGTCCCCGCCTACCCGACGATCAGCGAGATCTGGCTGCGCCTGCTGGAGACGTACCGCGGCTGAGGGCGGACCCACCTCGTCCGTGGGGAGTCGCCGTCGGGGCGGAGAGAGCGTGGTGGAGCAGGTGGGGACCGTCGACACCCGCAGGTTCTGGGAGCTGCTGCGTGCGCTTCCGACGCCGGACGACGCGGAGTTCCTGTACGGCCCCGAGCCGGACGGGCGGCTTCGCGAATCCAATCTGCGGCGCTACCACGAGCTGACGGCCGCCGCCATGGCCGACGGCGGGCCGCGGGTGCTGATGGTCGGTGAGGCACCCGGCTACCGCGGGCACACCGTGTCGGGGGTGCCGTTCACGAGCATGCGGCAGCTGACGGCCAGGCCCGGGCTCATCACCGGGTCTCCGCAGGGCGACGGGTTCGCGTTGCCCGAGCATCCCGGTGCGGACTGGGAGCAGTCCTCGGCGATCGTCTGGCGGGCGCTGGCCGCGTGGCGCGGACCGCTCCCGCTGATGTGGGCGATCTACCCCAACCACCCGCACGAGCCCGGGCGTCCGGCGACCAACCGGGCGCCCCGGGCGGCCGAGGTGGCCGCCGGCGCGCCGGTCGCGCGCGCACTGGCGGAGGCGTTCGGCATCACGGCGTTCCTCGCGGTGGGCCGCAAGGCGCAAGGAGCCCTGGCCCGCGCGGGGATCGAGGCAACCCCTCTCCGCCACCCGGCCCAGGGCGGCGCCCGCGCCTTCACCGAGCAGCTCGCCGCGTTCAACGCCGCCTCGTACGAGGGACGTTGATCCCGTCGAGGGGTGTGATCAGCTCGCCTCCCGGCGACGGGGAACAGACTCTGTACGTCTGCAACGTGGAACCGGGCTCACCGACCGAACAGCCCCTGCGGCTGCTTGAGTCCTGGAACACGCCCGCCCCTGACGGCGATTCGCACCAAGCGGCAACTCCGCGGCAGGCGCGGTAGGTTGGTGCACCACCCGGAGGCCGCTCGGCTGCCCACGCAGCCTCGGGGTGTCGCTGCCTCCCACTCCCAGCCACTCAGCAGCTGCCGGCCCTCCCGGAACCCGGTACGCGACCCAGCCGATCACGCTCGGCGGTACCGACATTCCGGCGGGCGCACCGGTCCAGGTGGCGATCGGCGCCGCCAACCGCGACCCGGCCCGCTACGAGGAACCGGAGAGCCTGGAACCGGATCGGGATGCCGCGGGCCACCTGGCGTTCGGCCACGGCATCCACCCCGCCTGGTCCACGGCCTGGCCGCACTTCCCGTCCTCGTCCGGTAGCACGGGTGCCCGCGCGGGCCCGGCGCGTCCACCTCGGGGGAGGGCGGCCGCCGCCCCCGGCTCAGCTCGCTGCGAGCTGCGGGTAGAGCGCGGTCGGGTCGGCTGCCAGGCCGGCCTTGACCTGCTTGCTGAGGTCGTCGGCGAGCACCTCGTGCAGCCCCGCTTCCACGCCGGCCAGCGCGGTGCGCGCCACGTCGGCGGGGTCGAGCTTGGGCGCGGTGACGGCGGCCGTCATGTCGGTGTCCATGTAGCCGACGTGCAGTGCCGTGACCTGGGTGCCCTGCTCGGCCAGCGTCACCCGCAGCGCGTTGGTCACCGACCACTCGGCCGACTTCGCGGCGGCGTAGGCGGCGCTGCCGGGCAGCGTGACCCACGACAGCACCGACAGGACGTTGAGGATCGCGCCGCCGCCGCCGCGGGCCAGGATCGGTGCGAAGGCCCGGCTGACGTCGAGGGTGCCGAGCACGTGGGTCTCGAATTCCGTGCGGTACGCGCCCAGCTCGCCGTCCAGGATGGCCGCTCCGGTGGAGCTGCCGGCGTTGTTGACGACCAGGGTGACGTCCTGTGCCTGCTCGGCTGCGGCGCGCACCGAGGCGGGGTCGGTGATGTCGAGGGCGATCGGCACCGCTCCGGGGACCCGCACCGAGTCGGGGTTGCGGGCGGCGGCGTAGACCTTGGCGGCGCCCGCGTCGAGCAGCGCCTTCACGAACTGCTCGCCGAGGCCCCGGTTGGCGCCGGTGACGAGGACGACTGCGCCTTTGATCTGCATGACTGCTCCTTCGGTAGGGGAGTGGCTGTGCCGCCGAACGGTGGAAACCGATCGGTTTCCACCAGCGTAAACCGATCTGTTTCCGATGTCGAGCCCGCGCGGTACTCTCGACTCATGGCCACCACCGCGAAGCAGTCGCCACCAGCCCGGGAGCCGTCGTCCGCAGGGAACGCAGCGAAGGCGTCCTCCCGTGAACGCCTGCTGGACGCCTCGTCCGCGCTCTCCTACCGGCAGGGCGTCGGCGTCGGCATCGACGCCCTGTGCAAGGCCGCGGGTGTCTCGAAGCGCTCGATGTACCAGCTCTTCGCCGGCAAGGACGACATGCTGGCCGCCGCCCTCGACCGGTCCGCGGCCGGCTACCAGGCGCTGGTGCTGCCGCCGCCCGACGGTCCCGGCGCTCCCCGCGACCGGCTGCTGCACGTCTTCGAGCGGCTGGAGCAGACCGCGCTCTCGCCCGACTACCGCGGCTGCCCGTTCCTTGCCGCCCAGGTCGAGTTGAAGGACCCGGAGCACCCCGCCAGCGTGGTCGCCGCCCGCGGCAAGCAGGTGCTCACCGACTTCTTCCGGGCGGAGGCCGTACGCGGTGGTGCCGCGGAACCGGACCTGCTGGCCCGCCAGTTGACGCTGGTCTTCGACGGCGCCAGTGCCAGGGCCGGGATCGGCGCGGACACCCTGGAAGGGCTCGCGGTCACCACGGCCGCCGCCCTGATCGACGCGGCGGGCATCGCGGGGTGAAGGACGCGGTCCCGGGAGTGGTCGCGAGGCGCCCGCTGCGCCCGGCGAGGGCGGTCCACCCGGTGGTCAATCCGTCCATCATGTGGGCAGGTGTTTGACCGGCCGCTCTCGCGCCGGTTACGTTGCGCGGCATGCAGCGCACCACACACCTGACGACGCGGGGTCATGTCGACCTCAAGCGTGTGTGCTCCGCCGCGTGTCACCAGGTCTGACAGCACAGCTCCGTGAGGAGCGCCAACGAGGCTGCCCGCCCGCCCGGTTCACCACCGGTGCGGCCGCAACCGTACGCCTCGCCGCCGTCGACCACCTGGAAGGCCACCGTGGGAGTCCTCCCGCCGCCCGATCGCCGTGACACCGCCCCGCCGCCCCCGACTCCGCTGCGCCGCGCCGACGTCCGGCCGCCCGCGGGCACGCCCCGCCGCCCCCCGGCCGCCGGTGCGGTGCTCGGTGCGATCCTCGACCACGGCCCGGTGGCCCGCAGCACCGTCGCCCGGCTGACCGGGCTCTCGCCCGCGGCGGTGAGCGGGCACTGCACGCAGTTCCTGGCCCGCGGGCTGGTCAGGGAGAGCGAGGAGACCACCGGTCCGCGCGGACTCGGCCGCCCGCACATCCCGTTGGAGATCGACACCGGCCGCTATCTGGTGGCCGGCGCCCACATCGCCGTCGCCCACTCCACCCTGGCGCTGATGGACCTGCGCGGCCGTATCGTCGCGGAGGAGCGCAGGCCGCACAGCGGCACCGATCCGCAGCGGGTGCTCGGCGGGCTGGCCGACCGGCTGCCCCGGCTGGTCGCGGCGTACGCCCAGGGCCGTACGGTCCTCGGGTTCGGCGTCGCCACCGGCCAGTGGGTGGACCCCGACGCCGGGGTGATCGTGGACCACCCGCGCCTCGGCTGGCGCGATGTGGCGGCCCGTGAGGTGCTGGCCGCGGCCACTGGGCTGCCCGTGCACGTCGACAGCCACTCCCGGGCGCTGGCCCGCGCGGAGCAGCTGCTGGGCGCGGTCGCCACCCGGGAGAGCGCGGTGCTGCTCTTCGTCGGCGCCGTCGTGGACGCCGCCTTCGCCACCGCGGACGGCGTCCACCGCGGCCCGCGCTCCGCGGCCGGCAGCGTGGCGCACCTGCCGGTCGGCCCCGGCACCCCGTCGGCCGAGCCCTGTACGTGCGGCACTCCCGGATGCCTGCAGTCCGAGGTCTCCGAGCCCGCGCTCGTACGGCAGGCCGCACAACGCGGCCTGGCCGTCGCCGACTTCCGGGCGCTGCTCGACCTGGCGCTGGCCGGCGAGCCGCGGGCGGTCGACCTCTTCCGGCGCCGGGCGCTGCTGGTGGGCCGGGCGGTCGCGCTGCTGCTCGACATGTTCGACCCCGAGGTCGTGGTGGTCGTCGAGCCGGGGGCCGGGCGGCTGCCGGAGTGCCTGGGGGTGCTGCGCGCCGAGGTCGCCGCGCGCTCCTGGGTCTGCGACGACCCGGAGCGTGCGGTGGTGCCGAGCAGCTTCATCGGCTCGGTCCTGCCGGTCGCCGGCGCCGCGGTGGCGCTCGGCGCGCTCTACGCCGACCCGCTCGGACCGTGGCCCGCGCTGCCCGCCGTGTGCTGAGCAGGCGTCACGCCCGTCCCGCCGCCTGGATATCCGACTTAATTCAGGCAGTTGCATTGTTGACCCGGGTGCAACTCGGAAGCGAGAATGGAAACATGAACGGTAAGCAGCGGAATCCGGAGCAGGCGCCGAGTGCGGCGCTTTCCTTCCGCGCGCCCGCCACGCCGGCCGGTGACACTGCCCGATGTGCGTGTTGTCGCCGCAGCGCCCATGGCGCCCCTTCGGCATGCCGTTCCTGTCAGGGCACCCGCCGCGCCGCGTAATCGCCGCCGCACCGGTCCCTGCATTCCCGATCCCATCGATTTTCCCATGCGTTCCGCTGTGTGATCAGCCGCGCCTGCAGTGCGCCGCACAATGCCGTGCGGCCGTCGACGCGGTGCTTTCCGCTGCGCACAATCCGCCCCACCATTGCGAATCGGGGGAGACGTTGACCATCACCGTGCCGTCCCTTCCCGCCACGGGCATCGCCCCTGAGCGGTTCAAGCAGATATTCCGCCACCACCCGGCAGGCGTGGTCGTCGTGACCGTGGACGCCGGCAGCGGCCCGGCCGGCTTCACCGCGACCTCGCTCACCTCGCTGTCGCTCGAACCGCCGCTGGTGTCCTTCGGCATCGGCGTCACCGCGTCGTCCTGGCCGCACGTCGAGCAGGCCGGCAGCGCGGTGGTCAACTTCCTCGGCGCCGACCAGGAGCAGCTCGCCAGGACCTTCGCGACCAGCGGCATCGACCGGTTCGCCGAGCCCACCCGGTGGCGCCGGCTGCCGGCCGGCGACCCGGTGCTCGACGGGGTGACCGGGTGGCTGCGGGTGGACATCGAGCAGATCCTGCCGGCCGGCGACCACCGGGTCGTGATCGGCCGGGTCCAGGACTCCTGGGCCGGCGGCGCCCGCAGCCCGCTGGTCTTCCACGACGGCGGCTACCACTCGCTGTGACCGGCTCCGTATCCGGCACCACCTCACCCGACCAGCGACCGGACGACACTCCGGCCTCTCCCCAGGAATTCACCATGACGACACGCCCCACCGCCAGAATCGTCCCACGCCGGTCCTTTCTCGCCCTCGCGGGAGGCGCCGCACTCCTCGCCGCCTGCTCCCGTAATTCGACGGAGTCGATCGACACCGTCCCGACCCGCGCACTTCCCTCCGGTGCGCCGCCCGCGGGCACGAAACTCGCGATATCCATTCACACCGCGCAGCTGCAACTGGCGGACTCGGGGCTCGACAAGCAATTGCCGTTCACCGTTTCCAGCTGGCCCAACCTCACCGCAGGACCCGATGTGATCCAGGGATTCCGCGCCCATTCCATCGACCTCGCGAGCAACGCCGGAATTCCGCCGATCCAGGCGGAGGCCATCAAGGTCGGCGCCCGTATCGTCGCCGTCCAGAGCCGCGACCACCCGATCTACAGCTTCGCGACCGCGCCCGGATCGGGCGACGCCATCGCCTCGGCGAAGGACTTCCGCGGCCGGAAGATCGCCTTCTCGCAGGGCCAGGCCCAGGGTGTGGTGGTGCTGCGCGCCCTGAAGGAGGCGGGGCTGAAGAACTCCGACGTCCAGCTGATCCCGCTGCCCAGCACGCAGTTCCTGACCGCGCTGCAGGCCAAGCAGGTCGACGTGGCGCCGCTGGGCGAGCCGTCGCTCACCAAGTACCTGGGCCAGTACGGCAAGGACGGCGCCCGCGCCGTCACCACCGACGTGGTGGACCTGCTGTCGATCCTGTGGGCGCCCACCGAGGTCCTCAACGACGACGCCAAGGTCGCCGCCATCCGCAGCTTCATCCCGCTGTGGGCCAAGGGCGTGGTGTGGGCGTGGGAGAACACCGACGCGTGGATCCGGAGCTATTACGTCAAGGACCAGGGCGTGACCACCGCGGACGGCAAGCGCATCGTCTCCTCGCTCTCCCAGCCGCAGTTCCCGCGCAGTTGGGACAAGGCCGTCGCGTGGGAGCAGGAGACGGCCGACCTGATGGCCGAGGGCGGCTTCGTACCGAAGATCAAGGCCGAGACGCTCTTCGACCGCCGCTTCGAGGGGCTGGCGGCGCAGGCCGTACCGGCGAAGTACCAGGTGGCGTCATGACCGACATCCTGCCCCAGGTCCGCACCGCCGAGCCCGCGGCCGAGGCGCGCACCCGGACCGCCGCTCCTGCCGCCCCCGCTTCGAGGGAGCGCCGTACAGCGACCTCGGCGACCGGCACCCGGCGGCGGCTCGGCCCCGGCAGGGCGATCCCCTTCGCCCGGCTGACCGGCCCCGTGCTGGTGGTGCTGGTCTGGTGGGCCGCGTCCGCCTCCGGCTACCTCGACCCGCGCATCCTGTCGGGACCCGGCGACGTCGCCTCGACCGCGGTCGACCTGATCAGGAGCGGGCGGCTGCAGAGCAACGTCGCCGTCTCGCTGCAACGCGCCGGGCTCGGGCTGCTGTTCGGGGTGCTCGCCGGTGTGGTGCTCGCGGTCGCCGCGGGCCTCAGCCGGATCGGGGAGTACCTGCTCGACGGCACCCTCCAGGTCAAGCGGGCCATCCCCTCGCTCGCGCTGCTGCCGCTGATGATCCTCTGGCTCGGCATCGGCGAGCAGATGAAGGTGACCGTGATCGCGCTGGGCGTCGCGGTCGTGATCTACATCAACACCTACGCCTCGCTCACCGGCATCGACCGCAGGTTCGTCGAGCTGGGCGAGAGCCTGGACCTGTCGCGCCTGCAGTTCATCCGCAAGGTCGTGGTCCCCGGCGCGCTGCCCGGATTCTTCGTCGGCCTGCGGCTCGCGGTCACCGCCTCCTGGCTCGGCCTGGTGGTGGTCGAGCAGGTCAACGCCACCAAAGGCCTGGGCTACATGATGTTCCAGGCCCAGCTGTACGCCCAGTCCGACGTGATCATCGTCGGCCTGGTCGTCTACGGAATCTTCGGCTTCGTGTCGGACGCGCTGGTGCGCGCCGCAGAACGGAGGGTGCTGTCATGGCGACGCACACTGGCGGACTGATCGCCGAGCGCCCCACAGGACGGGCCGGCGCCGCGGTCCGCACCACCCGGCTGGTGCGCTCCTTCGGCGACCGGGACGTGCTCAGGGAACTCGACCTGACCCTGGGGCAGGGGGAGTTCACCGCCCTGCTGGGCCGCAGCGGCTCCGGCAAGTCGACCCTGCTGCGGGCCGTCGCCCGGCTCGACCACGGGGTCGCCGGCTCCGGGGAGCTGGACGTGCCCGAGCGGGTGTCGCTGTCCTTCCAGGACTCCCGGCTGCTGCCCTGGCTGCGGGTGCTGGACAACGTGGTGCTCGGCGTACGCGGCAGGGACGCCAAGGAGCGCGGCGCCAAGGCGCTCGCCGAGGTCGGCCTCGAAGGCCGCGAGCGCTCCTGGCCGCACGAGCTGTCCGGTGGCGAGCAGCAGCGCGCCGCCCTGGCCAGAGCCCTGGTCCGGGACCCGGAACTGCTGCTGGCCGACGAGCCGTTCGGCGCGCTCGACGCCCTCACCCGGATCAGGATGCACGACCTGCTGCGGGAGCTGTACGAGCGGCACCGCCCCGCGGTGCTGCTGGTCACCCACGACGTGGACGAGGCCGTCGAACTCGCCGACCGCGTCCTGGTCCTGGAGGACGGCCGGATCGCGGTCGACCTGGCCATCGACCTGCCGACCCCGCGCAGCCGCCGCGACCCGCGCTTCCAGCAGTACCGCGACACGCTGCTCACCGCGCTCGGCGTCGACCAGCACGACGCGTCCGCCGACCCCGTGCACCCCGAACCGCACCCCGCCGACGCCCCCGCCGGGCAGCCGCACAAGGAGAAGGACCCCCATGACCCGCAGGCCTGACCGCAAGCCGCTGCACCTGAACGCGTTCCTGATGTCCGTCGGGCACCACGAGGCCGCGTGGCGGCTGCCGGAGAGCCCGGCGTCCGGCGGCACCGACATCGCGCACTACCAGAACCTCGCCCGGATCGCCGAGCGCGGCAGGCTGGACTCGCTCTTCCTGGCCGACAGCCCGGTCCTGATGGGCGACCCGGGCCGCCGCCCCGCCAACAAGCTGGAACCCACCGTGCTGCTCACCGCGCTGGCCGCGGTCACCGAGCACATCGGCCTGATCGCGACCGCCTCCACCAGCTACAACGAGCCGTACAACCTGGCCCGCAGGTTCGCCTCCGTCGACCATGTCTCCGGCGGCCGGGCCGGCTGGAACATCGTCACCACCGCGGGCGCCGACGCCGCCCGCAACTTCGGCCTCGACGACACCCCGCTGCACCGGGACCGCTACCTGCGGGCCGCCGAGTTCGTCGACGTCGCCACCAAGCTGTGGGACAGCTGGGCCGACGACGCGGTGATCGCCGACAAGGAGTCCGGCGTCCACGCCCGCGCCGACCGGGTGCGCAGGTTCGAGCACCGGGGCAGGTATTTCCGGGTGGACGGACCGCTGAACGTGCAGCGCTCCCCGCAGGGCTACCCGCTGCTCGTGCAGGCCGGCTCCAGCGAGGACGGCAAGGACTTCGCCGCCCGCTACGCGGAGGCGGTCTTCACCGCACAGCAGACCCTCGAAGAGGCCGTCGCCTTCTCCAAGGACGTCAAGCAGCGCGCGGTCGGCTTCGGCCGCGACCCCGAGGGCATCAAGATCCTGCCCGGCATCGTGCCCGTCATCGGCGACACCGAGGAGCAGGCGCGGGCGCTGGACGACGAACTCGACCGGCTGATCAGGCCCGAGTACGCCGTGCGGCAGCTGTCCAAGACCCTGCGCGTCGACCCGGCCACCCTGGAACTGGACAGGGAGCTCCCGGCCGACATCCCCGGCGAGGACGAGATCGAGGGCGCCAAGAGCCGCTTCACCCTCATCGTGGAGCTGGCCAGGCGCGAGCGGCTGACCGTACGGCAGCTGATCGGCCGGCTCGGCGGCGGGCGCGGCCACCGCACCTTCGCCGGCACCGCGGAGCAGGTCGCCGACACCATCGAGCACTGGTACGACGCGGGCGCCGCCGACGGCTTCAACATCATGCCCGCCGTGCTGCCCTCGGGACTTGAGCTGTTCGTCGACCGGGTGGTGCCCATCCTCCAGGAGCGCGGCCTGTTCAGGACCGAGTACACCGGCCGCACCCTGCGCGAGCACTACGGGCTGCCGCGCCCCGCCAACCGCCTCTTCGACACCGTCGACGCCGCGGCGGGACACCTCGGCATCGCACTCACGGAGGTTTCGTGACCGGCTGTAGGACGGCGGCCTCCGGGCCGGCCGCCACCGCGGCCGGCCCTGCCGCGCCGCCGGCCGGCTGGGCACGCCGGCTCGGCGGCTACTGCCTGCGGCACCGCGGCGACCTGCTCGCCGCCTTCACCGGCGCGGTGGTCGCCGCGGTCGCCACCGCGGTGCTGCCGCTGGTCCTGCGGCACGTCGTCGACGCCGTCGCGGGCGGCACCGGCGGCCCGCTCGGCTGGTGGATCGCGCTGCTCGCCGGGCTCGGCCTCATCCGCTTCGCGGCCGGCTACACCCGCCGCTACCGGGCCGGCCGGCTGTCGCTGGGCGTGCAGTACGACCTGCGGGGCGACGCCTTCGCCGCCCTGCTGCGGCTCGGCGGCGCCCAGCAGGACGACCTGCGCACCGGGCAGGTCGTCAGCCGCTCGATCTCCGACATCACCCTGATCCAGACGCTGCTGCAGTTCCTGCCCAACATGACCGGCAACGCGCTGATGTTCCTGGTCTCGCTGGTCTTCATGGCGCTGCTCTCGCCGCTGCTGACCGTGGTGGCGCTGGTCGTCGGCCCGCTGCTGTGGCTGATCGCGCTGCGCAGCCGCAAGGACCTCTTCCCGGCGAACTGGCACGCCCAGCAGGAGGCCGCCGAGGTCGCCTCCACCGTCGAGGCGGCCGTCACCGGTGTCCGGGTCGTCAAGGGCTTCGGGCAGGAGCAGCGCGAACTCGCGGCCCTGGAGGGCAAGGCCAGGAGGCTGTTCTCCTCCCGGCTGCGGGTGGTCCGCTACACCAGCCGCTACACCCCCGCGCTGCAGGCCGTCCCCGCCCTCGGGCAGGTCGCGGTGCTGGCGCTGGGCGGCTGGCTCGCGCTGCACGGCCGGATCTCGCTGGGCACCTTCCTGGCCTTCACCAGCTACCTCGGCTCCTTCGTCACCCCGGTCCGCCAGGTCGCCACCCTGCTCACCGTCTGGCAGCAGGCCAGGGCGGGCACAGAGCGCGTACTGGAGGTCATCGACGAGGCCCCGGTCATCGCCGACGCGCCCGGCGCGGTGGACCTGCCCGCGGGTCCCCCGGCGCTCAGCTGGCAGGACGTCACCTTCGGCTACGGGGGCGGGCACGAGCCGCTGCTGCGCGGCTTCACCCTGGACGTCGCACCCGGCGAGACCGTCGCCCTGATCGGCCCCGCGGGCTCGGGCAAGTCCACCGCGGCCGCCCTGCTGCCGCGCTTCTACGACGTGGCGTCCGGTGCGGTGAAGGTCGCCGGCACCGACGTCCGCGACCTGCGGCTGGACTCGCTGCGCGGCGCCGTCGGCTACGTCTTCGAGGAGAGCCTGCTGCTGTCCGACACGGTGCGGGCCAACATCGGCTACGGCGACCCCGACGTGTCCGAGGAGCGGATCACCCGGGCCGCTCGCATCGCCCGCGCCGACGAGTTCGTCGAGGGGCTGCCGCAAGGCTACGACACGGTCGTCGGCGAGCAGGGCCTGACCCTGTCCGGCGGGCAGCGGCAGCGCGTCGCGCTGGCCAGGGCGCTGCTCGGCGACCCCGCAGTGCTGGTGCTCGACGACGCCACGTCCGCGATCGACGCCCGGGTGGAGTCCGAGATCCACGAGGGGCTGCGCACCGCGACCCGCAGGCCCACCACCCTGATCGTCGCGCACCGCAGGTCCACCCTCGAACTGGCCGACCGCATCGCGGTCCTGGACGGCGGCCGGGTCGTCGACACCGGCACCATGGACGAACTGCGCTCCAGGTCCGCGCTGTTCCGCAGCCTGCTGTCGGCGGCCGACGTCACCGAGCCGGAGGGGGCCGGCACCGACGCGCCGGCCGGCGGCCCGGCCGAGTACGTCCCCGCCGCCGAGGACGACACCGCACCGCCCGCCGTCACCGCCGGCTTGTGGCGGCGCACCGGGACGGACGCGGAGCAGCGCAGCGACGACGCCGATCTCAAGGCCGCCCAGGCCATGGCGCTCAGCGCGGCCACCGCCGGACGCGGGCGCGGCGGGCCGGGCGCGGGAGTGCTCGGCGCCGCGCCGCCGACCGCCGAACTCCTCGACGGGCTGGCCCGGATGCCGCTGCCCGACGCCGACCCCGAAGTCCCCGCCGACCGGACCAGGGCCGCAGACCCGCACTTCGGGCTGCGGGCGCTGATCCGCCCCTTCCGGCTGCCGCTGCTGCTCGGGCTGCTGCTGGTCGCCGCGGACGCCGTCGCGCAGATCGCGGTGCCGATCCTGGTCAGGCACGGCGTGGACCACGGCGTCGCCCGCCACTCGGGCACCGTCCTGCTGGTCGCGGCGGGCGCGGCGGCGGCCGTCGTCGGCACCGACTGGGTCGTCGGCATCGCCCAGGCCCGCACCACGGGCCGTACCGGCGAACGGCTGCTCTACAGCTTGCGGGTGAAGACCTACGCCCAGCTCCAGCGGCTCGGACTCGACTACTACGAGCGCGAGTTGGGCGGCCGGATCATGACCCGGATGACCACCGACGTGGACGCGCTGTCCAACTTCCTGCAGACCGGCCTGATCACCGCCGTCGTCAGCCTGCTGACCGTGCTCGGCGTGCTGGTCACCCTGCTGGTCATCGACGCCGGCCTGGCCGTGGTGCTGCTGTGCGTGCTGCCGCTGCTGGTCGGCGGCACCGCGCTCTTCCGCCGCCACTCGGTGCCCGCCTACCACGAGGCCAGGGAGCGCATCAGTGCCGTCAACGCCTGCCTCCAGGAGAACGTCACCGCCATCCGCGTCACCCAGGCCTTCCGCCGCGAGGACCGCAACGCCCGCGACTTCGCCGCGCTCGCCTGGGCCTTCCGCGACTCCCGGCTGCGCGCCCAGCGCTACATCGCCACCTTCTTCCCCTTCGTCGAGCTGCTCGGCGTGCTGTCCACCGCCGCCGTGCTGGCGGTCGGCGCCGGCCAGGTCCGCTCGGGGGCACTGACCGCGGGCACCCTGATCGCCTTCCTGCTCTACGTCGACCTGTTCTTCTCCCCGATCCAGCAGCTGTCCCAGGTCTTCGACGGCTACCAGCAGGCCGTGGTCGGCCTCGGCCGGCTGCGTACGCTGATGCGCACCCCGACCGGCACCCCGGCCGCCGCGTCCCCGCTGCCGGTCGCCGCGCTCCGCGGCGAGATCGCCTTCGAGCAGGTGTCCTTCGGATACGCGGGCGGCGGCGGCCAGGAGGTGCTGCACGGCGTCTCGCTGCGGATCGCCCCCGGCGAGACCGTCGCGCTGGTCGGCGCCACCGGCGCCGGCAAGTCCACCGTGATGAAGCTCATCGCCCGCTTCTACGACCCCACCTCGGGGGCGGTCCTCGTCGACGGGCACGACCTGCGCGACCTCGACCTCGCGGCCTTCCGCGCCAGGCTCGGCGTCGTCCCGCAGGAGGCGCACCTGTTCAGCGGCACCGTACGGGACGCCATCGCCTACGGCAGGCCCGCCGCGTCCGACGCGGAAGTGGAGGCCGCCGCCCGTGCGGTCGGCGCCCACGACATGGTCGCGGCCCTGCCGCTCGGCTACCTCCAGCCGGTGGGCGAGCGCGGCAGGAACCTGTCGGCGGGGCAGCGCCAACTGCTCGCGCTGGCCCGCGCGGAACTCGTCGACCCCGACATCCTGCTGCTGGACGAGGCCACCGCCTCGCTCGACCTGGCCACCGAGAGCCGGGTCGCCGCCGCCACCGAGGCGCTGACCCGGCGGCGTACGACGCTCGTCGTGGCGCACCGGCTGACCACCGCCGCCCGCGCCGACCGGGTCGTGGTCATCGACCGCGGCACCGTCGTCGAGACCGGCCCGCACACCGCGCTGCTGGCCGCCCACGGCCCGTACCGCAGGCTCTGGGACGCCTTCCGGCAGACCGGCGCGGCGGCCACCGTCGACCAGCTGGCCCCCGCCGCGGCACCGCCCGCCGACCCCACCACCGACCATCTCGTCAACGGGAGAGCACGATGACGCAGTACCGCCCCTTCGGACGCACCGGCGTCCAGGTCAGCCCGCTGTGCCTGGGCACCATGATGTTCGGCCACCGGGGCAACCCGGACCACGCCGACGCGATCCGGATCATCCACCACGCCCTCGACTCCGGCATCAACCTCGTCGACACCGCCGACGTCTACTCCGAGGGCGAGTCGGAGACCATCGTCGGCAAGGCCCTCGCCGGCGGCCGCAGGGACGACGTCGTACTGGCCACGAAATTCCACGGCAGCCGTGGCAGCGACCCCAACGAGCAGGGCAACTCGCGCCGCTGGATCGTCCGCGAGGTGGAGAACAGCCTGCGCCGGCTCGGCACCGACTGGATCGACCTCTACCAGGTGCACCGGCCGGAGCCCGGCACCGACTTCGACGAGACGCTCGGCGCGCTGTCCGACCTCGTCCACCAGGGCAAGATCCGCTACATCGGCACCTCGACGTTCGAGCCGTCGGCGATCGTCGAGGGCCAGTGGACCGCCGAGCGCCGCGGCCGCGAGCGGGTGGTCGCCGAGCAGCCGCCGTACTCGCTGCTGGCCCGCGGCATCGAACGCGAGGTGCTGCCGGTCGCCCAGCGCTACGGCCTGGCGGTGCTCTCCTGGAGCCCGCTGGCCGGCGGCTGGCTCTCCGGCCGCTACCGCCGGGGTGCCGGGCAGCCGGCCTCCAGCCGTTCGCAGCGGCAGGCCGCGCGCTTCGACATCGGTGCGGCCGAGAACGCGGCGAAGCTCGCGGCGGCCGACGCGCTGGCCGAGCTGGCGCAGGAGGCCGGGCTCACCCTGGTCCAGCTCGCGCTGGCCTTCGTGCTGCAGCACCCCGGCGTCACCTCGGCGATCATCGGGCCGCGCACCTTCGAACAGCTGGAGGGCCAGCTCGGTGCGGACAAGGTGACGCTGGACCGGGAGATCCTCGACCGCATCGACGAGATCGTGCCGCCGGGGGTGAACCTGTCGGCCCGCGACAGCGGCTACACCCCGCCCTCCCTGACCGACCCCACCCTGCGCCGGCGCGCGGCCTGAGTCTGCCCGGACCTTCTCCTTCGGGTTACGGGTTACGGGCCGACGGTGAGGACCAGCTTGCCCTGGGTGTGGCCCTCCTCCACCGCGCGGAGGGCCTTGTCCGCCTCCGCGAGGGGGTAGGTGCGCGTCACGTGCGGGTCGAGCGCGCCCTTCACCACCAGCGCGGCCACCGCGTCGAGCACCGCACCCGTGCGGGCCCGTACGATCGCGCTGCCGTCCAGCTCGGCGGCGAGCGCCTTGTCCGCACCGCTGACCAGGCGCGACCGGTCGGTGAGCAGCCCGGCCAGCTCGCGCAGCGAGTCACCGCCGACCAGGTCGAGCACGCCGTCCACACCGCCGGGGGCCACCGCGCGGACGCGCTCGGCGACACCCTCGCCCGAGGCGACGTGGACCGCGCCCAGCGACTGCGCGAAGGCCGCCTTCGCCGCGCTCGCCGTGCCGATCACCGTCAGCCCCGCGTCCCGGGCGATCTGGGCGGCGGCGACACCCACGCCGCCGCCGACGCCGTTGACCAGCAGCGTCGCCCCGGCCGGCAGGGCGAGCTGGACGAGGGCGTCGTAGGCGGTGGCCGCCGCGACCGGCAGCGTGGCCGCGTCCGTCCAGGACAGGCCGGCCGGCTTGTGCGCGGTGCCGGCCGCGGGCAGCAGGGTCAGCTCGGCGTAACCGCCGGTGTCCGTGCTGCCGAGGACCTCGTCGCCGGGCGCGAAGCCCTCGACGCCGGCACCGACCTCCTCCACGACGCCGGCGGCCTCGCTGCCGAACACCGACGGCAGGTCGGTCGGCGGGCCGCCCGCCCGCCGGTAGCCGTTGCGCCGCTTGTAGTCGACGGGGTTGACGCCCGCGGCCCGTACCGCGATCAGCAGCTGGCCGGGTCCCGGCACCGGGCGAGGCAGGTCGGCGAAGGCCTCGGTCTCGGGGCCGCCGAAGGCGGTGTGGAGGTAGGCGGTGGGCATGGCGTGCTCCTCGGATGTGCGGGTCAGCGGTCGCCGGGGACCTGGAGGAAGTGGAAGAGGGTGCTGCGGCGCAGCGTGAAGCCGAGCGTCTCGTACAGCCGTATCGCACCGGTGTTGACCGCGGCGGCGTGCAGGAACGGCGTGTCGCCGCGGGCGCCGATCCCGGCCGCGGTGTGCAGCACCAGCCGGGACGCCAGCCCCTGGCCGCGGTGCTCCTCGTCGGTGCACACCGCGCTGATCTCCGTCCAGCCCGGCGGCCGCAGCCGCTCCCCGGCCATCGCGACCAGCCGGCCGCCGCGGCGGATGCCGTAGTAGGCGCCCATCTCGACCGTGCCGGGCAGGAAGGGGCCGGGCTTGGCGCGTTCGACCAGCTCCAGCATCTCGGGGACGTCCGCGGGGCCGAGCGGTTCCGCCTCGGGGTCGGTGCGGGCCTCCACCGCGGTCGCCACCATCTGCACGCCCTGCCCCGACTGGCCGGTCGCCCAGCCGTCGGGGAGCGTGGGCACCCCGGCGATCGCGAAGGAGTTGCCCGCGCCGACCAGGGCGGCCAGGTCCGACCAGGACTGCGGCTGCCCGGGGTCGGCGACCGCGACGAAGGGCGATACGTCGGTCCGGTAGCGGGCGGCGGAACCGACGGTCTGCGCGAGGTGCCGGTGCGGGCCGTTCAGCGACGCCCAGGCGGCGTTGTCCAGCACGTGCGCTTCCGCGGGGTCCCGGTGCGGCAGCGGGTGCGAGGGCTCAAGACGGGTCGACATGATCGCGGTGCTGCTCCGTTTCTGCGCCGGGGCGTCGGCGCTCACCGGTGGCAACCCGATCGGTCCGCGGGAAAATCCCGTCCCGGCCCCCGTATCAGTCCTTGGGAATATTCGCGCCGCGTCCCCGCCGGCCCGGCCGCCGCGCAGGTCAGAAGCGGATGCCCTGGGCGAGCAGGGCGAACTGCCGGTCGTAGAGGGCGACCAGGTCCACCTCGCCGTCGCGCTGCACCCAGTGCCGTACCACCGCCGTCGACACGGCCATCAGTGCCGCGGCCGCGCAGTGCACGTCCAGGTCGTCGGGGTCGCGCCCGGTGCGCTCGCTGATCACCGCGGCCACCACGTCCTGGCTGCGCTGCAGCTCGTCCCAGGAACGCGCCCTGATCGCCGGGTCGGTGAAGCCGAGCCGGGTCCGCAGCAGCAGCTCGTCGTGGTCGGCCTCCAGCATCTGCCCGAGCGAGTCGGTCAGCGCGTGCCGGATCGAGTCGATGATCGGCTCGCCGGGCGGCCTGGAGCGCAGCGCCGCCACGAGCGCCGGGTCGTACTCGTCGCGCAGGACGACGTCCTCCTTGGTCGGGAAGTAGCGGAAGAAGGTGCTGGGCGAGACCTCGGCCGCGTCGGCGATCTGGTCGACGGTGGTGGCCTCGTAACCGTGGGCGGCGAAGAGGCGGTAGGCCTCGCGCCTGATCGTCTGCAGGGTGCGCTGCTTCTTGCGCTCCCGCAGGCCCGGTTGCGGTGCGGTCGGGGTCTCCTTGGCGTTCATGCCAGCGATTGTCCGCTGTCGGCGGTGGATGTGGCGACCTCGCGCGCAGGCGGGACCGGGCCGCCCGCCCCCGCCTTCGGCTCGCCGCCGGCCGGGGCCTTGGCGGGCAGGAACAGCGCCGCGAGGACGGCCGCGGCCAGGGCGATCGCCGCGCACACCAGCATCGCCAGGCTCATGCCGTGGACGAAGGCGCGGTGCGCGGAGTCCAGCAGCCCGGGGTCGTGCAGCCGCGCCGCCACCGCGCCCGCGCCGCTCACCGAGTCGCGCGCCGCGGCGGCGTCGGGGCCGTTCACCCCCGCGGTGCTCAGCCGCGCCAGGTAGCCGGCGCTGAGCAGGCTGCCGAGACCGGCCACCCCGAGCACCGCGCCGACCTGCTGCACGGTCTCCAGCAGGCTGGTGCCCCGGCCCGACGCCTCGGCGGGCAGCGACGACATCACCAGGCTGGTCGCCGGCACCACGGCCAGTCCGAAGCCGAAGCCGGTCAGGGTCAGCCACAGCGCGGCGTACCCGTATCCATCGCCGCCGCCGGTCACCGCGCCGACCAGCGTGCCCGCGGCGAAGACCAGCAGCCCGGCCGCGACCACCACCCGCGCCCCCAGCCGAGGTACCAGCGTCTCGCCCAGCGTGGCGGCGGCCATCAGCCCGCCGATCAGCGGCAGGATCCGCAGCCCGGTGCCGAACGCGTCGTGCCCGAGCACCTCCTGCAGGTACTGCGGGACGACGAACATGATGCCCATCAGCGCGAAGTTCACGAAGACCGCGACCAGCGTGCCCCAGCGGAACCGGGGGTCGGCGAACAGCCGCAGGTCCACCAGCGGGTGCGGGTACCGCCGCTGCCACACGGCGAAGGCGACCAGCAGGACTGCGCCGCCGAGGACACCGCCCAGCACCCGGGGGCTGCCCCAGCCGTCGTCCGGGACCAGGATGGTGCCGTAGACGAGCGCGGTGATGCCCAGCGCGCTGAGCACCGTGCCGACGGTGTCGAACGGGACGGCCGCGCCGCGGTCCCGCGTCCGGTCGGCGGGCAGCAGCCAGAGGGACGCGATCAGCGCCAGGACGACCACCGGCACGTTGAAGAGGAAGACCGAGCCCCACCAGAAGTGGTTGAGCAGCCAGCCGCCCACCAGCGGCCCCACCGGCATGCCCACCGCGGTCGCCGCGGTCCACACGCCGATCGCCTTGGGCAGCTCGGCCGGGCCGAAGATCCGCGGCAGCACGGCCATCGACACCGGCATGATCATCGCCGCGGCCAGGCCCAGCACGGTCCGCACCGCGATCAGCTGCCCCGGCGAGCCCGCCTGGGTGCCGGCCAGCGAGGCCAGGCCGAACAGGGTGATGCCGCAGGCCAGGACGCGCTTGTGGCCATAGCGGTCGCCGAGCAGCCCGACCGGCAGCATCGCCACCGAGAGCGCCAGCAGGTAGCCGCCGTTGATCCACTGCAACTGGGCGCTGTCTGCGCCCAGTTCGCCGGACAGGGTGGGCAGCGCCACGGTGATCACGGTGCCGTCCAGGGCGATGATCAGCACGCTCAGCGTCAGGGCGGCCAGCGCCCACCAGCGGCGCGGGGAGTTCGCGAGCGGGGGAGGGGCGGGTGCTGCTGCGGACATGACGGCCTCCTGGAAGTCGACTGCGTAAAGACAGTAACTCCCATGCGGTGGTCATCAGTCAAATGAAAGTGAACTTTCAGTTTGCCTTGCGGTGGCCCGCCGCCTTCTTCGCGGTCTTCCTGGCCGCGGTCTTCCTCGCGGTGGTCTTCTTGGCGGCCGTCTTCTTCGCGGTGGTCTTCTTGGCGGTGCGCTTGCCCCCCGCGCCCTCGCCCTTCGAGCTCAGCTCGGTGACGGTCGCGTGCCGCCCCTCCTCGCCGCGGCTGTCCTTGGCCTGGTCCACCGAGGCCTGCAGCGCCGCCATCAGGTCCACCACCTGGCCGCCGCCGCCCTCGCCGCCGGCGGCCGGCGGCTCCGCGCCCTCCAGCTTCGCCGTCACCAGCGCCTCGACGGCCGCCGCGTACTCGTCGTGGTACGCCGCCAGGTCCGCCTCGCCGAGCGCCTCGATCAGGGTGTCGGCGAGCTGCAGTTCGTTGTCGCTGATGTTGACCTTGCCGCGCGGGACGGCGTCGGCCGCCGAGTTCAGCTCGTCCGGCCAGCGCAGCGTCTGCAGCAGCAGGATGTCGTCACGTGCGGTGATCAGCGCCAGGTGCTCGGAGTTGCGCATCGCGAACTTGCCCACGGCTGCCTTGCCCGAGCGCGCCAGCGCCTCGCGCATCAGGACGTACGGCTTGTTCGCCGTCGGTGAGGACGGCGCCAGGAAGTAGGGCGTGTCCAGCTGCATGGCGTCCACCGAGGACGCCTCGACGAAGCCGCTCACCTCGATGGTCTTTGCGGTCGGCAGCGGCAGCGCCTGGAGGTCGGCGTCGGTGACCTCGACCAGCTGGTCGTCCGGGGTCTCGAAGGCCCGGCCGATGTCGGCGGTGGTCAGCACCTCCTCGTCCAGCTCGCAGGTCTTCTGGTAGCGGATCCGGCCCTGGTCGGCCAGATGGATCTGCCGGAAGCTGATCTTGTGGCTCGACACGGCGGATCCGAGCTTCACCGGGATGGAGACCAGGCCGAAGGCCAGGTTCCCGCTCCAGACGCTGCGCATAGCGTGTCCTTTTTGTCAGGCTATGGGATCTTTATGCTATGCCGATCACCGAGGTCGAGGGCCGCCAGATCAAGCTCAGCCACCTCGACCGGGTCCTCTGGCCGGAGACCGGAACCACCAAGGGCGAGCTGCTGCACTACTACGCGAGCGTCGCCGAAGTCCTCATCCCGCACTGCGCCGGACGCCCGGTCAGCTTCGTCAGGACGCCCGACGGCGTGCAGGGGCAGCGCTTCTTCCAGAAACGGCCGCCCGCCGGTACGCCCGAGTGGGTGACCACCGCCGAGACGCTCAGGAGCAGCGGCGAACTCATGCCGCAGGTCCAGATCAACGACCTGGCCACGCTGATGTGGGCCGCGAACCTGGCCTGCGTGGAGATCCACACCCCGCAGTGGCGGTCGGCCGCGCCCGGCACCGCCGACCGCCTGGTCGTCGACCTCGACCCCGGCCCCGGCCGCACCGTCGTCGACTGCTGCGAGGTGGCGCTGCTGCTGCGCGAGCGGCTCGCCGCCGACGGCATCCGGACCTGGGCCAAGACCAGCGGTTCCAAGGGCCTGCACCTCTACGCCGCGCTGCGGGGCGCCGACTCGCGGGAGGCGTCCGCCTACGCGCGGCGGGTGGCGCAGGAGTTGGAGCGCGGGTATCCCGAGCGGGTGGTGTCCCGGATGGCGAAGGCGGACCGGACCGGGCGGGTGTTCATCGACTGGTCGCAGAACTCGGCGAAGAAGACGACCGCGACGCCCTACACGGTGCGCGCCCGCCCGCACCCCACGGTCTCCACGCCGCTGGCCTGGTCCGAGGTGGCCGCCGCCCGCACCCCCAGCGACCTGACCTTCGCCCTCGCCGACCTCCCCCCGCGCCTGACCGCCCACGGCGACCTCCTCGCCGCGCTGCTGACCCCGGAGGCGGCGGCCCCGCTCCCCCCGCACGGAGGGTGAGCGGGGCCGCCCAGGACGCGGAGGCGCCGGACGACGTGCGTCGGCAAGCGCCTCGTACCGGAAATGTCAGGGAAGCCCGGCGAGCTACCGCGGCTCCCCGTACCAGCGCCAGCTCTCCTGCCGCTCGCGGCCCGGCAGGGCGGTCCTGCCGGTCGACCACAGCAGCGCCGGCCACGGTTCGACGTCGGCGGGCGCGTCGGGGAAGAGCCGGTGCAGGGTCCTGGCGCACAGGTCGCCCGGCGGCTCGAAGGGCAATCCGAGCCCGGTGGCGATGTCGTGGGTGTGGACCAGCGTCTCGACCACGCCCATCGCGCCGAAGCCCTCCGGGTCCGCCGGCCCGAAGCCATGGTGCGAGCGCAGGCCGGACGACGTGGTGCGGACCATGGAGGTGAGCAGCGCCCCGCAGGCTTCGAGCACCTGGAGCAGGGCGGCGCCGCCCTCCGAGCGGTCCACGAAGATCGTGCTCGCAGGCCCGCCGGGCGTCTCCCGGCGCCAGCTGACGGGCACATGGGTGGTCAGCGAGGGCGCCCGAGGGCCGAGTTGGAGGGCGTACGCGAACAGGTCGTCCGCCAGGTGCTCCGCGGTCTGCCAGCAGGTCCACTCCAGGGTGCCCGCCGGGGCGTCCCAGCCCTCGTCGGGCGCGTCCCCCAAGGCGGCCACCGCGAGCTGTACGGCCAGGTCGACGTCGTCTGCGGTCACGGGTCCCGGGAGGTGCTTCGGTATGGAGGTCATGCCGGGACCGTACAACTCCCGGCCGGGTGCCCGCCCTTCGCGGGCCGTCAGGGCGCGAAGATCCGCTGGGCGGCCACCGCGGCGCCGCCGCGTGCCCAGGCCTCGAACGGCAGTGGCCGCACCACCAGGTCGCACTCGGCCGCCGCACCGAAGGCCTGGGCGCGGAAGGCCGCGCGGACCGCGTCGGCGAACAGGTCGTAGGAGGCCACGCCCTCGCCGGAGATGATGATGCGCTGCGGCCCGACCAGGTTGGCGACCGAGGCCATCGCCAGGCCGAGCGCGCGCCCGGCGCGGGCGAAGACCTCGCGTACGGCGGGGTCGCCCGCGTGCGCGCGCCGCACTGCCGCCGCCATGGTCAGGTCCGGGTCGCCGGTGGCCTGCCGGGCCTGCTCGGTGATCGCGTGGGTGGCGGCGACGGCCTCGACGCACCCGGTGTTGCCGCAGGTGCAGACCCGGTCGCCGCCGACCGGCAGATGCCCCGCCTCGCCGGCGACGCCGTACGCCCCCGACACCACCCGCCCCTCGACCGCGATACCGCAGCCGATCCCGGCGCCGACGGTGACCAGGGCGAAGGACGAGAGCCCGGCGCCGGCGCCGAACCACTGCTCGGCCACGGTCAGCGCCCGCACGTCGTTCTCGACCACCGCAGGTACGCCCGCGGCCGCCTCCACCAGCCGGGCCAGCGGCACCTGGCGCCAGTCCAGGAACGGCGAGAACTGCACGGTGCCGGCCTGTGCGTCGATGTCCCCCGCCAGGGTGACCCCGATGCCGTGCACCCCGCCCGGCGACTCGGCGCCGGCCTGCGCCGCCGCCCCGCCCTGCGACCGCAGCCGGGCAACCAGCCGGGCGATCGCCCGCACCACGCTGTCGACGTCCCGCGAGGCCAGCGGCGCGCGGCCGGTGGCGAGCGGGGCGGCGGTCAGGTCGGTGAGGACCCCGATCAGCTCGTCCCCTGTCACCTTGACCCCGACGAAGCGCGCGCGCTCCGCCCGTACGGTCATCGGCGTCGCGGGCCGGCCGCTGCCGCGCTCGCCCGCCGGGCGGCCCAGTTCGGCGATCCAGCCGTCGGCCAGCAGAGGAGCGGCGACCTTGGTGACGGCGCCCGGTGACAGGCCGGTGCGGCGCCCCAACTCCGCCCGGGTGAGGGGGCCGTGCACCAGCAGCGTCCTGAAGACCAGGGCGGCGGCCGGCGGTCGTCCGGCGAGCGTCATACGGGGACCCTACCTTTCCACCGGAAAACATCAAGGTGCCTGGCAGTCGTGCTGTCTCCATGGACATCGGTGACCGGTTGCCTGTGAATATGTTGACCACGGAAGGAAACTCGCTCTAGATTCGGCCGAACCCGAGGAAAGGACCCCGCCATGCAGAACGCCACCGCACGGACCGTCTCCCTGCGCGCGGCGGGCACCGCCCTGGTCGTGGAGCTGACCGGGCCGGTGCCGCGGGTCCTGCACTGGGGTGCCGACCTCGGCGAGCTGTCCGCCGCCGGCGCCGCAGCGCTCAGCCTCACCGCTGAGGGCGCCGTCCTGAACAACGCCGTCGACCGGCCGCGGATCTTCACCGTCTGGCCCACCGAGGCCGACGGCTGGTCCGGCACCCCCGCCCACGAGGGCCACCTCGACGGCGGCGCCGCGGCGCCGGGACCGGTGCTCACCGGCAGCACCCACCAGGAGTTCGACGGCGGCGGCGGTGAGATCGTCCTCGCCCTGACGGACGCCGCCGCCGGGCTCGACATCGCCGTCACCTACCGCCTCGACCCCTCGGGAGTGCTCGGCGCCGGCGCGGCACTGACCCGCAGGGCGGACGCCGACCCTGCTCCGTACGACCTCGCGCGCGTCACCACCCTGCTGCCGCTGCCCGCACGGGCCACCGAGGTGCTGGACTTCACCGGCAAGTGGAGCCGGGAGCGGCAGCCGCAGCGCCGCCCGCTGGGCCACGGCACCTACCTGCGCGAGGTGCGGCGCGGCAAGCCCGGCCTCGACTCGCCGTACCTGCTGGCCGCCGGGGTGCCCGGCTTCGGCTTCCGGGACGGAGAGGTGTGGGGCGTGCACGTCGCCTGGAGCGGCGACCAGCGCTACCTGGTCGAGCAGCTCCCCGAGGGCGCCGGCGTCCACGCCGCCGTACTCGGCGGCGGCGAGCTGCTGCGCGCCGGCGAGATACGCCTCGCCCCGGGGGAGACCTACCGCACCCCGGTCTGCCACTTCGGCTGGTCGGCCGACGGCCTCGACGGCCTCGCCGACCGCTTCCATGCCCTGCTGCGCGCCCGCCCCGGCCACCCGGGCACCCCGCGTCCCGTGGTGCTCAACAGCTGGGAGGCCGTCTACTTCGACCACGACCTGGACCGGCTGCGCCGGCTCGCCGACCGGGCCGCCGAGGTCGGGGTGGAGCGCTTCGTGCTGGACGACGGCTGGTTCACCGGCCGCCGCGCCGACAACGCCGGGCTCGGCGACTGGTACGTCGACCCGCAGGTGTGGCCGCAGGGCCTCGGGCCGCTGGCCGACCACGTCCGGGCGCTCGGCATGGACTTCGGGCTGTGGTTCGAACCCGAGATGGTCAACCCCGACTCCGACCTGGCCCGCGAGCACCCGGACTGGATCCTGGGGCCGGCCCGCGGCCGCGGCCCCACCTCGCGCAACCAGTACGTGCTGGACATCTCGCACCCCGACGCCTGGGCGTATCTGCTGGAGCGGCTCGACACCCTGGTCGGCGAGTACGGCATCGCCTTCATCAAGTGGGACCACAACCGGGAGCTGCACGAGGCGGTGCACGGCCCCGGCGACCGGCCCGCCGGGCACGCCCAGGTCGAGGCCTTCTACCGGCTGCTGGACACCCTGCGCGAGCGGCACCCGGCACTGGAGATCGAGAGCTGCGCCTCCGGCGGCGGCCGGATCGACCTCGGCGTCCTGGCCAGGACCGACCGGGTGTGGACCTCGGACTGCAACGACCCGGTGGAGCGGCAGACCATCCAGCGCTGGACCGGGCAGCTGCTGCCGCCCGAGCTGATCGGCGCCCACATCGGGGCGGCGGAGAGCCACACCACCGGGCGGGTCACCGCCGACACCTTCCGGATGGCCACCAGCCTGTTCTGCCACCCCGGCATCGAGCAGGACCTCACCCGCTGCGACGACGGCGAGCTGGCCAGGATCACCGCGTGGACGGCCCTGTACCGCGAGCTGCGCCCGCTGCTGCACAGCGGCCGGCAGGTCCGCGCCGACCTGCCGGGTGACGCCGTCCTGCTGTACGGCGCCGTCGCCGCCGACTCCTCGGCCGCGCTCTACTGCTGGGCGCGGCTGGCAACCTCGCCCGAGGGCCAGTCAGGCCGGGTGCGGCTGCCCGGCCTTGCGCCCGAGGCCGGCTACCGGGTCCGGGTCCGTACCGAGCTCGGGCTGCCGTCGCTGCACCAGACGGCGGGTCCCGCCTGGTTCACCGCCGCGCTCGACGACTGGGTGGAGCTGCCGGGGGCGGTGCTGGCGCGGGCCGGGCTGCCGATGCCGACGCTGAACCCGGGGCACGCGCTGCTGATCGAGGTGCGCGCGGCCTGAGCCGCCGTGAGATGGTCCGTTCGGCCCACCCCGGCTGCGGCGCCGGCGCCGGCTGGCCAGGGTGCTGGAGGAGGGGATCCGCGCGGAGGTCCCGGCCGGACGACGGACCAGGGAGCGCACCGGATGGACCTCACCAGCACCGTGGACGGCCTGATGGACGGCCTCACCGCCGACCTCGCCAGGCTCGCCGCGATCCCCTCGATCGCCTTCCCCGGCTATCCGCGCTCCGAGGTCCTCAGGGCGCACGACCTGCTGGTGGAGCTGCTGCGGGAGGCGGGTGTCGGGCACGTCGAACGCATCGACCTGCCCGACACCTCGCCGGTGATCTACGCGGAGGTCCCGCCGCCCGACCCGGACGCGCCGACCGTCCTGCTGTACGGCCACTACGACGTCCAGCCGCCGGGCGACGAGTCGCTGTGGCTGTCCCCGCCCTTCGAGCCGACCCCGGTCGAGGGCGGGCTGCGGGCGCGCGGCATCGCGGACGACAAGTCCAACGTCATCGCCCACCTGGGGGTGCTGCGGGCCTACGGCGGCCGGCCGCCCACCGGGCTGAAGATCGTCATCGAGGGCCAGGAGGAGTACGGCAGCGCCTTCGACGAGTACCCGCCCACCGACCCCGGGCGTTTCGCCTGCGACGCCATGGTGATCGCCGACATGGGCAACCTGCGTCCCGGCACCCCGACCCTCACCACCGGGCTGCGCGGTGTCGCCGAGGTCGTGGTGGAGGTGCGGACCCTGGCCGAGGCGCGGCACAGCGGCGGGTACGGCGGCGCCGCCCCCGACGCGCTGCTGGCCCTGGTCCGCGCGCTGGCCGGGCTGCACGACGAGAACGGCGACGTGGCGGTGCCCGGGCTGCGCCGGGACGAGTGGGAGGGGGCGTCGTACACCGAGCAGGAGTTCCGCGAACTGGCCACCGTGGCCGACGGGATGCCGCTGACCGGCAGCGGCAGCCTGGGGGAGCGGCTGTGGAGCGGACCGGCGATCACGGTGATCGGCCTCGACGCCCCCGCGGTGGACGGTGCCGCCTCCGCGGTGGTCCCCTACGCACGCGCCAGGCTCAACCTGCGGGTCCACCCGCAGCAGGACCCGCGGCAGGCCACCGACGCGCTGGTCCGCCACCTGCGCGAGAGCCGCCCGTACGGCATCGAGCTGACGGTCGCAGCGAGCGACGCGGGCCCCGGTTTCGAGGCGGCGACCGGCGGCCCCGCCTACCGCGCCGCCCGCACCGCGCTGCGCGAAGGCTGGGGCACCGAGCCGCAGTTCGCGGCGAGCGGCGGCTCCATCCCGCTGGTCAACGGGCTCGCCAGGGCCGTACCGCACGCGGAGGTGCTGCTCTTCGGCGCCCAGGACAGCATGTGCAACCTGCACGCCCCCAACGAGCGGGTGCTCTTCTCCGAACTGCGCGGCGCGGTGATCGCCGAGGCCGCCTTCCTGCGCGAGTACGCCGCGGCCTTCCGGTCCGCGGGCGGCAGGCGGTGAGCCGCGCGACCCCGGCAGCTCGGGCCGGCCGCTGACCGCGGACGGCGGTACCCGCGTTTCGTCCTGCCGCCGCGTGCCGTGCTATTCATCCTGATCTGTGGATTTGTCCCACTCGGGCGATTCTTGCCTGGTGCTGCAACCAACGAATGCAATTGCATCGGGAATTGCAGATGCAGTTGCCGGGTAGAGGTGTGTGTGAGTGCCGCGGTCAGCGGTGCTGAAGCGACGGATGAGCCCGGTGGACTCAGGAGAGAGGCGATGCACCGTGGACCAGTCGATCGGCAACGGAGTGCAGGCCAGCAGCATTTCCGGGGTGGAATGGACCAAGAGCGCCCGCAGTAACCAGAGTGGCAACTGTGTCGAGGTTGCCCAACTGCCCGGCGACGGCGTGGCCGTTCGCAATTCGCGCTACCCGGACGGACCGGCTCTGATATACACGCGGGCAGAGATGGCCGCATTCGTCGAGGGGGCCAAGGACGGTGACTTCGACGCTTTTACGGCGTGAAGCCGGCCGTTTGACGTCCAGGAGGGCGAACTGCGGGCTTCGCGGTGCAATACTGGCCTGTCCAGTATGACTCGGGAGCCCGCATGTCCGCTCAAGCGCAGCTCGTATCGCCGTTACCGCTGTTCGAACGCCGTCCGGACATGGGCGCACGGGCCATGTCCAGGGTGCTCGGCAACCATCTGCGAGCCCTGCGCGAGAGCCGCGGTCTCAGCCCGGCCGCCGCCGGCAGCCACATCCGCGCCCACGCCTCGAAGATCAGCCGCATGGAGACCGCCCACGTCTCCCTCAAGGTGCGCGACGTCGACGAGCTGCTCCAGCTCTACGGCGTGGGCGACGAGGAGCGCGCGCAGATCGCCCGGATGGTGCAGCGCGCTGCCGGCCCCGACTGGTGGCAGTCCTACGGCGAGGTCGTCCCGGACTGGCTGCAGGCGCTGATCGGCCTGGAGCGCGACGCGCACCTGGTGCGCACCTACGAGACCCAGTTCGTGCCCGGCCTGCTGCAGACCGTCGCCTACGCCCGGGCGGTGGTGGACAGCGGGCACCGGCTCGCCGCCGCTCAGGAGAACGCGCGGCGGGTGGAGCTGCGCCTGGAACGCCAGCGCAGGATGGCGGAACCGGGTGCGCCGGTGCTGTGGGCGCTCATCGACGAGGGAGTGCTCTACCGCCCGGTCGGCGGCAACGAGGTGATGCGCGAGCAGTTGCAGCACCTGCTCGACGTCCTGCGCCAGCCCGGCGTCCGGCTGCAGGTCGCCTCCTACGCCGCGAGCGCCGCCGCCACGCCCGGGGCCGCCGTCACCTATCTGCGGTTCGCCCAGGGCTTCCTGCCCGACGTGGTCTACCTGGAGCACATGACCAGCGCGGTCTACCTCGACCGCCTCGACGACGTCGACCGCTACCGTGCCGCACTGGACGAGCTCAGCGCGCTCGCCGCAACTCCCGCCGACAGCAGGACGATCCTGGAGGAGGCCCTGCGCCGCTACCGGTGAACCGGTGCGCGCGGAGCCTCCTGGGTCCGGAGCCCCCGGGGTCCGCGGCTCAGCCGACGATGCGGCCGACGCCGCCGAACTCGATCCACTCCATGCTCGGCTGCTTCGGCGCCAGCTCGGTGTCCGGGCGCCAGGTGGACACCTCCACCAGCCCGGGCTCCAGGATCTCCGTGCCCTCGAGGAACCTCAGCACGTCCTGCTCGCGCCGGACCTCGCCCCAGTTCCCACCGGTGCTCCGGTCCATGAACTCGGTGACGCCGCGCCTGGTCTCCTCGTCCTCGCTGACCAGCTGGCACACCACGAGGAAGCTGCCGGGGGGTACCCTGGCCGCCGCCCGCCGCACCACGTCCGCCGGGTCGTCACGGTCGGGAATGCAGTGCAGCACCGACACGAAGAGCACCGCGACCGGCTCGGCGGTGTCGATCAGCCGGGTGACCTCGGGGCTCGACCAGATCTTCTCGGTGTCGCGCATGTCCGCGTGGATCACCGCGGTGTTCTCGTTCTGCTCCAGCAGCGCCCGGCCGTGCGCCAGCACGATCGGGTCGTTGTCGATATAGACCACCCGGGAGGCGGGGTCGATCCGCTGGGCCACCTCGTGGACGTTGTCCTGGGTCGGCAGGCCGGAGCCGTGGTCGACGAACTGGCGTATCCCGTAGTCCTCGGCGAGCCTGTGCACCACCCGGCGCAGGAACGCGCGGTTGTTCAGCGCCAGCACCTTCGTGCTCGGCACCTGTTTGAGCAGCTCTTCCGTGGCCGCCCGGTCGGCCGGGTAATTGTCCTTCCCGTCCATGAGGAAGTCGTACATGCGCGCCACGCTCGGCACCGTCACGTCGATCTTGTCCGTCAGCGGTACGTCCCCGTTGTCCATCGGGTTCCTCACGCAGCGTCGGCCTGTTACAGGCGGGTTGGGAGTGATCTGGAGCACTCCCATCCTAGGGAGCCGACCCGTCACGGTCGAGACGGCGGTCACGACAGCGCGTAACGCCCGCGGGCATCAGCCCTCGGCAGGAAGGGAGTTGTACGCCTGCGCCACCACGGTGGGCATCTCCCCGGCGCCGCCACCGGCTGCGGGCCACCGGAGCAGGGTGACGTCGCGGGACTCTCCGGGCAGCAGCCACAGGCAGTTGTCGTCGGCCGGCGCGGGCAGTGCGGGGCCGCCGGGCGAGGCGGCGAGCGCCAGGCGCACCATCGCCGCCGGCGCCCCCCCGGTGTTCGCCACCGCCGCGGTCACCGCCCCGTCGCCCGCGGGGCGGACCGCGACCGAGAGCCGTACGTACGGCAGGCCGTTGAGCGAGCGCATGTCCGTCGGCGTGCGGTAGCGCCAGTAGTCGTTGACCGACAGCAGCCGCCCGTCCGCCCCGGTCAGCCGCAGCCGCAGCAGATGGGTGGCCGGCAGCGCCCGCGCGAAGGGCACCGCGAAGGCCGCGGTCACAGCCCCGGCCGGCAGGTCGGCGGTGTGCCGCGAAGGCTCCCCGATCGGCCGCCCGCCCAGGTCGTAGAGCTGCGCGGCGACCGTGGCGCCCCGTACCGCGGACCCCGTGTGGTTCGCCGCGAGCACCGTGCCGTCCAGCGGGTCCGCCTGGACGTGCAGCGGCTCGCAGCCCTTGCGGGCGCCGTAGTAGCCGCCGCCCATGTCGAGGCCGTGGCCGCCGACCGGCCACACCGGGGTGTGCAGCGCCGGGTGCGGCAGCGCGGCGTGCAGGGTGCCGGCGCCGCGCCACATCCGGGTGTTCCACGCCTCGAACATCGCCCGCATGCTCTCGTAGTCCACGAACTGCGCCTTGCGGGAGAGCTCCTGGGCCGACGCCGAGGCGCCCAGGCGGTCCTCGACCGCCCGCCGGTAGGCGTCGCCGCGCGCCCCGCCCGGTGCGCCGGTCCCGACCGCCGCGCCGCCGTACCGCTCCACCCGGGCCGCACGCACCGGGGCCGCCGCGGCGCCGGGTCTGCTGAGGGACGTCGGGTTCTTCGGCATGGGCACCGCTCCGTTCGTGATGAGGGACATGAGGGTGGCGAGCGTGGGTGATGGGCGCAGGCACAGGGGACTCCGCCCGCCCCTCGGGGGATGGGACGAGCGGAGTCTGACAACGTTGCCACGTCGTGTTGACAACGTTGCCAACGCAGTCTGCTCCGCCTCGCCCGACAGTTCAAGCCGGTCCGGAGAATATCCGCTCGGGCGCTTTGCCCCGGCTGGGCGCGGACATGACGAAGGGGGCCGACGGCCGCCGCCGTCGACCCCCTCGCGGGTGGGCCGCCCCGCCGGTCAGCCGACCGGGTAGCCCACCACGTCCACCGGCACCGTGGCGGTGCCCTGGGCCGCGCCGCCGTGGTCGTTGATCACGTGGTCGATCACGCCCGCGCCGTTCAGCGACACCGTCAGCAGGTCGTGGAAGCGCACGTCCTTCCTGACCGGCGCCTCGAAGGCGTGCGACACGTGGATCGTCGGGTCGACGGTGAAGAAGCAGTAGCTGCCCAGGCCCCAGCCCTCGTGGTGGCGCACCGGGTCGCCGACCTTGTAGGCCGCGTAGCCGTCCACGCCGTGGTGGCCGTAGGCCGCCTGGTTCGGCGGGTCGTACGGCAGCTCGTTCTGGAACATGATCGTCCGCCCGTGGTCGCCGTTCCACACCACGTTGTACTTCTGGAAGTGCTCCACGAACAGGCCGGTGGCCAGCACGTTGTCGCCGTTGACCACGACGCCGGACTCGGCGGTGTTCACCGTCCAGCCCACCCCGCTGCCGTGGTCGGCACGCCAGGCCCAGATGTGGTCGAGCAGCACGTTGTCGCTGTTGACCACCAGCGCGGTGCCGGTACGTCCTGGGCCGGCGCCGCCGACCCGGAAGAAGACGTCCTGCACCGACGTCGGGTCCTGCGGGTCGCTGCGCCGCCCGTGCCCGCTGCCGATCTCCAGCAGTGACCGCGACTCGGTCTCGCCCGCGTCGAAGAGCAGGCCCGCGATCCGCACCCCGCGCACGTCGTCCACCCGCATCGCGACCGCGCCGCCGGCCGGTGTGAGGGTGGCGAAGCCGAGGCCGAGCACCACCGTGCCCGCCCACTTGACCTTGATGGTGCCGGTCAGCTTGTAGATGCCCGGCGTCAGCAGCAGGTGCTTGCCCTGCGCCAGCGCCTTGTTGATGGTGTGCACCGAGTCGGACGGCTTGGCGACGAAGAACTGCTCGATCGGGATCGAGCTGCCGGGGGTGTGCCCCGCGCTCCAGGTCGCGCCCGTCGTCTCGCGCCGCAGGGCGGGCAGGAACACCCGGTAGCGGCCGGTCGCGTCGACGTAGAGGAAGGGCTTCTCGCGGCTGATCGGGGTGGTCGGCAGCGTGGTGTAAGGAGGGTCGGGGAAGGACTGCTCGGGTGCGCCCGCGACCCCCGCGAAGACCTGGTTCCACACCCCGTTGGACCAGCCGGAAACCGAGCTGTTGCGGGTCAGCCACTGCTGCTGCGAGGCGTTGACCACATCGCCGTCGACCACCGAGTCGGCGATGAAGCCGCCGCTGGAGAAGCCGCCCTGGCGCGGGAAGAGGAAGAGCCGGCCGCGGATGTGCACCCGGCGCAGCGGAGCCGCCTGCGACACCGCCCACCAGTTGATGCCGTCGGCCGGGTTGACCGCCAGATTCTCCGCCGAGCGCCAGAAGTTGGTCAGAGCGCTGTCGCCGCCGCCGGGCTGCGGCCGGCCCTCGACGCGGACGGCGCCGTTGACGGTCACGTCGTCAGGGGACAGGCCGAGCCCGGCGATCGAGGTGTAGTAGCCGAGTTGGGCGTCCACGTCGTAGCTGCCGGGCTTGAACAGGAACGCGAACCGCCCGGTGCCGAACTCGCTGGTGACCTGCTGCTGGGCGGCGGCGTCCAGCGCCGCCTGGATGTCGGCGGTCGGGGTCGCCGGGTCGAAGACGCGGACGTTGGGGCCGAAGTCCGGCTCCGCTGGGGCGGGCGGGCGCCCGTGGCCGCTTCGCGCGGCGGCGGGAGCCGCGGCGGCGCCGAGCGGCACGGCCGACGCCAGGGCTGCCGTGGCGATGAACGAGCGCCGGCTCAGCGCGCTGTCCGCGGGAGCGTCCTGCGTTTCCTGGTCCGGGAGTTCACTTCCTGCGGCCCTGAACGAAGACATGAGCGATGACCACCTTCTACCCTGAAGCCGGCAGCCCTACGGATTGTGGGCGTCGTGAGAGCGCTCTCTCGCAGACGTACCCTGCGGGGTGGCGGGCGTGCTGTCAAGATCTGTGAGAGCGCTCTCTTCCATGCCTGGCCACGCCCCTCACAGTCGCAACACGCGCCACGACGCCGGCCTTTCCGGTGCGCGAGGCGGGGATTCTCCCGCGGCTCTCGCGGGGCCGCGTGCGGGCCTGTGACGTGCGGCTTCGCGGCGCGAAGGCGGCGGCGTCCGGCGAGTGGCGGCCGCCGCGGGGAGGGCGTGCGCGGGGTGGGAGCACGCCATTACGGTGTCGTAACTGTTGCGTGTGCGTCAGGTCGCGGGCGGGTCTGCGGGGACGCCGCTCGGGCCGCGGAACCCGGGTGTCCGAACGCGGACCGGGGTGCCCGCGGCCAGCCGCGCCGGATGCGGCGCGACGGGATCAGCCGTAGGTGACGGCGGTGCCGTACGCCGTGTACCTCGGCTCGTACTCGTTGTCCGAGATCATATGAACCCTGTACCGGACCTGCGAGACGATGCGGATGCCGATGACGGCGTCGGCGTTGTCGAGCGCCGCCACCTTCTGGAGATCCGTGACGGCATAGGACACCGTGTCCCACTCGCCGCTCCAGACCATCCACGAAAACGAGACGCGCTCGCCCTGAAGAGGGAGATCGGTGGTCAGCAGGCGGACGTCCGCCGGGTTCGTGGACACCGTCCCATGCTGCATGAGGGCCGATCGGTTGAGGAAGATGCGTTCTCGGTCACGGCGGACGTCGGCCTGCCCGAAACTGTCAGGCGGCGTCGGGCACGTTCCCGTCGTGGCCGTGCAGTTGGCGACGGATGTCCAGCAGGTGGTGGCGCAGCTCGTGCAGGGTGTGCAGGGCGAGCCAGCGCAGTGAGCGCACCTGGCGCTCGGGGTAGGTGTAGATCAGCGTGCGCTCCCAGCCGGCGGGCGACAGCTGGTCCAGAGCGTTGCCGAACAGGAGTGCCGCGTCCGTGAGTTGGCGGGCGACATCGGCGGGATGCTGGCCGGCGTACCCGTCGTGCTCGACCCGCTCGTCGCGCCCCATGGGCTCGGCGACAGGCGTGTCGTTCCGTCGGGCGGCCAGCACCCTTTCGCGCTGGACGAGCAGCACGTCGCGCACGTGGCAGGCGTATTCGAGGGGTGACCACACATCCGGCGCCGGGCGCCGCCGGAGCACCGACGGCTCGGCGCGCAGCAGGCCGGCGTAGGCCTCCGCGTCGTCCCGGGCGAGCGCCGGGACCGTCGGAGCCAGGGTGAGGTCGTAAGCGAAACCGCATTCCGTGCAAGCCGTCACGCTTCACGTTAACAAACGCCTCCGCGCCGGGCCGCGAGCCGGCTGCCCGCGTCGCCAGGTCACTCCGTCGTGCGGTCGGCAGCCGGCCGGGTCAGTCGGCCAAGCCGTCGGTTCCCAGGGGCAGTTCGTAGCGGCTCACCCAGGTGACCGGGCCTTCGTCCGCGCGCTGGCCGGGGGCGCCGCCCACCGGCGCGTCGCCCCGGTGCGTGAAGCCGGCTGCCTCGTAGTAGGCGCGCAGCCCGGTGTTCGAGGACACGCAGTCCAGCCGCAGCGCGCCCGCGCCCTGGTCGCGCGCGGTCGCCGCCGCCCAGGTGAGGATCACCCCGCCCAGGCCCGCGGCCCACCGGCACACCGCCATCCGGTGGACGTACGCGGCGCTGCCGGGGGTGTCCGCCCACAGCGGGTCGGACCAGTCCAGGGTGACGGTTCCCGCCGCCTTGCCCGCCACGTCGACCAGCCACGTCTCGCCGCGGGAAATCGCCCCTTCGACCCACGCGGCCTCGAAACGCGGCGGCCACTGGCTGACACCCCGGCTGCCGAGCCACCGCGCCGCCTCGTCGAGCACGCCCAGGACGACGTCCGTGCTCGCGACGGTGGCCCGGCGGAAGCCGGCCTCAGCGCCGATCCCGTCGACCGTCACGGCCCCGGCCCCCTTCACGCGGCGCTCCAGTCGGTATTCGCGCCGCAGACCACCAGGCACGGCCGATCGCCGGGGACCCGGTCCGCCAGCCACGCGGCGAACGGGGCCGCCGCGGCAGGCTCCGCCGCGATCCGGCACTCCTCCCAGAGGCGGTCGCGGGCGTTCAGGATCTGCTCGTCGCTGACCAGCACCGATGCCACGTCGTGGGACGTCAGGATGCCGAAGGGGACCTCGCCGACCCGGGTCGCGCCGGTCGCGGAGGCGGCGACGGACGTCACCGCCGCGTCCACCGGCGTGCCCGCGGCCAGCGCGTCGTGCAGGCACGGGCAGCCTTCGGGCTCCACGGCCACGATCCGCCGCCCGCCGATCGGCAGCGCCGTGCCCGCGGCCAGCCCCCCGCCGCCGACGGCGACCGCGATCACGTCGACGTCGGGCGCGTCGGCCACGATCTCGGCGGCCATGGTCCCCTGCCCGGCGACCACGGCCGGATCGTCGTAGGGGTGCAGGAACCGGTGTCCGGGCTGCTGCGCGGCCGCCGCGGCCGCCAGCGCCGCCTCGGCGAAGTCGGCGCCGTGCCGCACGAGCCGCGCGCGGGCGGCCTCGATGCGCCGCGCCTTGGCCGCCGGAGCCGGCTCCGGGACGTAGACGGTGGCCTGGACTCCCAGCAGCGACGCGGCCGTGGCGACCGCCAGGCCGTGGTTGCCGCCCGACGCGGTCACGATGTGGTCGTCCAGGGGTCCCGACAGCATCGCGTTCAGCGCGCCGCGCAGCTTGAACGAGCCGCTGCGCTGCAGGTGTTCCAGCTTGAGCAGGACGCGCCGGCCGTCGATCTCCACGTCGAGCAGCGGAGTGCGGCGCGCGTGGGGACGGATCCGGTCCGCCGCCACGAGGACGTCGGCGGCGGAAGGCAACTGGGTGCGGGTGGTCATGGACCCATCCTCGGCGGACCGTGCCGTAAGCGCCAGCAACGGCAGATGACCTACCGTTAGCAGCACTTACGGCGGGGAGGCGCGATGCGCGAGTTGGACGTCAACCGGCTGCGGGTGCTCGTGGAGGTGGCACACGCCGCATCCATCGCGGAGGCCGCCCGCAGGCTGGCCTTCACACCTTCGGCGCTCTCGCAGCAGATAGCGAAGCTGGAGGCTGAGCTGGGCGCCCGGCTGCTGGAACGGCGCCCGACCGGCGTCACCTTGACTCCGATCGGCGAGGTCCTGGTGGGTCACGGGGAGCGGGTGCTCGGTGAACTGCGGCAGGCACGTGCAGCGGTCGAGGCGGCGCTGGGGGACCAGCCGCAGCGGCTCGCGCTGGGCACCTTCGCGACGGCGGGCCAGGTGCTGGTGCCCGCGGCGCTGGCGTCGCTCCAACGTCGCTACCCGCGTGCCGAGTTGTCGCTCGTCGATCTCGAACCGCCCGACGGCTACGGGCTGGTCGCCTCGGGCGACCTCGACGCGCTGATCACCCACCGCTACCCCGGGGTGCCGCCGACCCCGCACCCCGGGCTCGACAAGCAGCCGCTGCTCAGCGACTCGCTCGTGCTGGCGCTACCCGCCGACCACCGGCTCGCCGCCGGTGCCCCGAGCGGCGGTGTCGGCCTCGACCGGCTCGGCGGCGACACGTGGATCTCCGGCGGACCGGGCACCCCGAACAGGGTCTGCCTGGAGACGATCGCCGGCCGGGCCGGCGTCTCACCCCGTGTCGCCTACGAGTCCGCCGACTACCACGCCATCCTGGCGCTGGTCGGCGCCGGGCTCGGCATCACGCTGGTCCCGCAGTCCGTACTCGCCGGCGCCGCACACTCCCGCGTCGCGGTCCGCCGCCTGCGCGGCCTCGCCCCGGCGCGCGAGATCAGCATCCTGCACCGCCGCCGACCGACCGCGCTCGTACGGGAGTTGACCGCCTTCCTGCACAGCGCGGGAAGGGGAGTGGCCGGGGCGGGAGGCGCCGAGCGATGAGGAGGCCGGGCCGCCGGCGGGGCTTCCCAGGCTCTGCTCCGCCTCGCCCGACGCCGGGCCGACGTCCGCTGCGCGATGCTCCGCGACGGATCCTTCACAAACCCCAGCCGTCTGCCGCAGTCACCTGACCAGCGGGTCTGCGAGCAGGACGACTCGATCGGCCGCGACGTCGAAGCCGAGCACCGGATGGCCGTAGTCGCCCTCCGGGTCCATAGGCACCCCCGGGGGACCGGGTGCCCAGGGAGCGGCTATCGCCTTGTGCTCGCGGCAGCGATACCGCGGGCCTCCATCGCGACGTAGCGGCGGATCATGGTGCCCGCCAGCAGGGCGATCGGCCAGGCGAGGATGCCGGTCTGGTCGATGGCCAGGGTGAGGCGGGTGGCGGAACCGTCCGGCTCCAGGAGGTGGGTGCCTCGGGACAGGACGCCGGGGGCGCGCGACTCCCAGTCGAAGGCGGTGCCTTCGTCGAGGCGGGTGACGGTCCACACCGCCCGCCGGAGCCTGGGCTGCCGGACCTCGAAGCGCGCGCCGAGCACCGGCCGCGGGCCGTCGAGCCCGCGTACGGACGTCATGGACGCGGTCAGTTCCGGCCAGTGCTCCACCTCGGTGAGCACCTGCCAGACCCGCGGCGCCGGGGCGTCGACGGTCAGTGAGTACGCGTAGGCGGGCACCATGAACTCCCTCCGTGCCGGGCACCGCATCGTGCCGGGACGCCGTCCACCCTACTGACCGTGCACCCGCCGGTAGCGCCCCGGTGCCATCCCGCACCTCCGTTTGAAGGCGTGTGCGAAGGCGAACTCCGATGTGTAGCCGACCTGCACGGCGACCGACCCGAGCGGCAGCGCCGACGTCGCGAGCAGCCTGGCCGCCAGCGTCATCCGCCACCAGGTCAGATAGCCCAGCGGCGGCCGCCCGGTCAGCGCGGCGAAGCGGCGGGCGAAGGCGGCCCGGGACAGGCCCGCCTCGCGCGCCAGCCGCTCGACCGTCCAAGGCGCCGCAGGGGCGCGGTGCATCGCGCGCAGGCCGGCCGCCACCGGCGGGTCGTTGAGCGCCGCCGCCCAGCCCGTCGTGCCCGCGCCGTCCCGCAGCGGCGCGTCGTCGTACCACGCACGCAGGACGTACAGCAGCAGCGTGTCGAGCAGCGACGGGTACGACGAACACCGCTCCGCCGGGGCCGGTGGTCGGGCCGAACGGCAGCGCCTCCGGGTCGGCGAGTTCCGCGTCGCCGAACAGACCGAGGGCCTTGACAACCCGTCAGCCCCCGGTAGCTTCTTGGTGCTTAACCGGTACAGCGATGGGTCGCCATCCGGCTCCGCTGTCGCCTTTGCAGCCTTCCTGTCAGGGAACGTCCGGACATTCCGAGGAGAATGCATGAGACTCCCAGTACGACGCACATGGCTGGCGGCCCTCGCCGCGGTGACGACGGCTCTGATGATGGCCCTGCTCGTCATCGCCGCCCCCGGCCCCGCCCGGGCCGCGGGAGCCGGCTTCGTCCAGCGCTGCGGCACGCACTTCTGTGTCGACGGCAAGACCGCCTACTTCGCCGGCGCCAACTCCTACGACCTCTTCACCTTCGGCAGCGGCTCGGGTGACACCGAGACGCAGTACATGGACAAGGCGGCCATCGACAGCGAGATGGCCGACATGGCCGCGGACGGCGTCACCGTCGTCCGCACCTGGATGTTCGACCACGAGGCCTGGCACGGTTTCGAGCCCGCCAAGAACACCATGAACGAGCAGCAGTGGGCCGAGTTCGACTACATCCTCTACTCCGCCGCCCAGCACGGCCTGCGCGTCGTGCCGGCGCTGGAGAACTACTGGACCGCCTACGGCGGCGTCAACGCGGTGCTCGGCTGGGAGGGCGTCTCCACCGCCAACTCGGGCTACTTCTTCGACTCCACCAAGTGCCCCGGCTGCCTGGCCGACTACGAGTTCTACGTCAACTACGCGCTCAACCGGGTCAACCACTACACCGGCGTCGCGTACAAGAACGACCCGACCATCTTCTCCTGGGAGATGATGAACGAGCCCCGCTACCAGGACGTGAACCCGGCCGACAACACCGTCGGGGCCACCTTCCGTGCCTGGGAGGACAAGGTCGGCGCGTACATCAAGAACATCGACCCGAACCACATGGTCGACAACGGCATCGAGGGGCAGGGCAGTGCGTACGGCTACGGCAGCGACAACGGGGTGCCGTACACCTACGAGTGCCAGTCGCAGTACATCGACTTCTGCTCCGCGCACATCTACCCGACCGAGGGCTGGGCGAACCTGTCGGTGAGCGCCACCCAGTCGCTGGTGGCCAAGTACATCACCGACGCCCACACCGGCGCGGGAAAGCCCTTCTTCCTGGGGGAGTTCAACACCTCGGCGGGCACCCGCAGCACCTACTGGCCGGCCATCTACAGCACGATGGAGGCGGGCAACGGCGACGCCGACGCCTTCTGGTGGTACATGAACACCAGCAAGGACGGCAACTACGGGGTGATGCACGGCGACGCGGCGCTGACCTATTTCACCGCGCACTCCAAGGTGAACAAGTCCAAGAGCGGTGACACCGCCCCGCCGACGAACCCGCCGACCACGCCCCCGACCACCCCGCCGACGACGCCGCCCACCACACCTCCGACGACGCCCCCGACCACGCCGCCCACCGGTGCGTGCAAGGTCGCGTACGTCATCAACGACTGGGGCAGCGCCTTCAACGCGGACGTCACCATCACCAACGGGGGCGCCGCGCTCAACGGCTGGTCGCTGGCCTTCAGCTTCCCGGCCGGCCAGCAGATCACCAACATCTGGAACGCCGTGCAGACCCAGAGCGGCAAGCAGGTCACGGCCACCAACGCCCCCTACAACGGGAGCGTTCCGGCCGGCGGCACCGTCAACTTCGGGTTCAGCGCCACCTCGACGGCCGGCACCAACGCCGTCCCGGCCGCCTTCACCCTGAACGGCAAGGCCTGCACGGTGTCCTGACCCCGGACGCCCGCAGCCAGCCGCGGCTCCCCGCCGCCCGACGGCAGCGGGGGGCCGCAGCCGCGCCCTGCCGTCAACGGCCCGGGCGGGCGGAGCACTTACCCGGTTCAGCCATCGGATTTCCACAGCCGACCGCCCGTTGACGCCGCCCACTCGGCGCCGGAGTATGGGAGCGCTCCCATCCCCCCACGTGAAGGAGCCGTCCATGCGCAGATCCGCGCACCCCGACCGCTCGCACCGACCGCCCCGCAGACTGCTCGCGGCGCTCGCGACCGCCGCCGCCGCGGTGCTCGTCTACGCGCTGACGATGATGCCGGCGCCCGCGGCCACCCCGAGTGCCGCCCAGGCCGACGTCGTCGGCAACGCCACCCACTTCGACGGCCTCGGCCAGCCCTACGGCGGCTGCGGCATGCCGCAGTCCCAGCTGGACTCGCAGGACTTCGTCGCGCTGAACGTCTTCAACACCCCTGGTGACTACGCGAGTTACCCGCGCCCCGTGCCGCCCGCGCAGAGTTCGATCATCGGCGCCTGGAACAACGGCCACAACTGCGGGCGCTGGGTCCAGGTGACCATCGGCGACTACTGCAACGGCACCAACGACGGCGCCCCCGGCCAGCCCTTCTGCCGCAACGGCAGCTGGACCCAGGACTCCTACAACGGCGCCACCCTCACCATGCTGGTCGCTGACAGCTGCGCGGACGCCAACGCCTGGTGCCGGGACGACCCGAACCACCTGGACCTCGACACCGCCTCGCTGGGCCACTTCACCAGGAACGGCGCAGCGGTGACCGGGCTCGCGGACCACTGGAACAACCGCCACGTGTCGTGGAGTTACGTGCCGGCTCCCGGCTACACGGGGGACATCAAGATCGGCTTCCTGCAGGGCGCCCAGCGCTACTGGGGCGCGATCTCGGTCTCCCACCTGCCCAACGGCGTCCACGGCGTGGAGTACTACTCCGGCGGCGCCTGGCACGACGCCACGATGAACAGCGACATGGGCCAGTCGTTCGTCCTCGACCCGATCACCGCGGGCGGCACGGACTTCCGCATCCGGGTGCGCGACGTGACCGACAGCTATGTCTTCGGCGGCCGCACTTACGACTTCTCGCTGCCCGCCGCGTGCTCGGGCACCTGCTCGCAGCCGTACACCGGCGTCGACTACACGACCACGGGCGGCGGCACGAACCCGCCGACCACGCCCCCGACCACCCCGCCCACGACGCCCCCGACCACGCCTGCGACGACTCCGCCCACCACCCCGCCGACCTCCGGCGCCGGCGGCTGCAGCGCGGCCGTACACGTCACCAACTCCTGGTCGGGCGGTTTCCAGGCCGACGTGACGGTGCTCAACACCGGCACCCGGCAGACCACCGGCTGGGCCGTCGGGCTGGCCCTGCCGTCGGGCGTGACGATCAGCAACGTCTGGAACGCCGCCGTCGACACGTCGGCACCGGCCACCACGCTGCGCAACGTCGCCTACAACGGCACGCTCGCCCCGTCGGCAAGTACCTCCTGGGGCATGACGCTCAACGGCTCCGACCAGAGCCTCGGCACCCCGACGTGTACGGCATCGGGGTGACGCCCCGCGGAACGGTGTGAACAGCGGTTCCTCTTCGGCGTGCCCAGTGCGATCGGCCGTCCGTGATCGTCACCATGAGTGATGCCGGACGGCCGTCCCGTTGCTGCGTACGGGACGGCCGTCCGGTGTGCCCGAAGGGACTCCGGTGGCCGCACCCCGGATGCCGGAGCAGAAATGGCGGGTCACCCAGGCCGACCATAACTTCGAATCGCGCGGGCATCGCCCCCATTTTGACGGGGCGTTGACGAGTGCAATCCGAAAATCAGGTACTGGGACCCGTCACGGGCTGATGCCCTGCCGGGTCGAGAAAGGCAGGTCAGGGCGATGCCCGTACGTCACAGCAGGTACATCGCAGGAGTCATCACGATCGCGGCGCTCGGCACGGGGGCCGCGATGGCCCCCGCGGCAAACGCAGCACAGTCCCGTGTGCAGCTGGTGCACCAGGGACAGTCGATCCAGGCGGCGATCGACGCGGCCCGCGCGGGCGACACCGTTCTGGTGATGCCCGGCACGTACCGCGAGAGTGTGCAGATCACCAAGAACGTGACGCTGGAAGGCGTGGCCGCCGGACAGGTCACCATCACGGCCCCGGCCGGCCAGGGCGCGCCCTCCGCCCCTGCCGCTCCCGCGCCGGCCGTGCCCGCCCCGGGCACCGCTCCCGCGACGGCCCCCGCCACCGGCGCTGACGCGGCCCCCGCCACGGGCAGTGATGCGGCCCCGGTCGCCGACCACGCCGCGGACCACGCCATGGGCAGCGGCGCGGGCCAGGCCGCGGACCACACCACGGGAAGTGACGCGGCCCCGGTCGCGGACCACGCGGCGGACCACGCCATGGGCAGCGGCGCAGGCCAGGCCGCGGACCACACCACGGGAAGTGACGCGGCCCCGGTCGCCGACCACGCCACGGACCACGCCATGGGCAGCGGCGCAGGCCAGGCCGCGGACCACACCACGGGCAACGAAGCGGACCACGCCGCCGACCACGCCACGTCGTCCCACACCTCGACCGCCGGCACCTCCCACGCCGCGGCCCCGGGCATGTCCCACACCACGGCTCCGGGCACCTCCCACGCCTCGGCGCCGGGTACGGCTCCCGGCACGGCCCCGGTCACCAGCCCGGCCGGCACCCAGTCCGCCGCGCCCGCCGCGACCCCGAACGGGACCGCCCCGGCCGCCACGAAGACCGAGACCAGCACGACCACCACCGCCACCACCACCCAGGCGGCGTGCGCGGCCGCCGGGCACGGCATCTGCGTCACCGGCGCCGACGGTCACGCGCTGACCGCGGTCCGCATCGAGTCGCTCACCGTCGCGGGCTTCCGAGCGAACGGCATCGACGCGTCCGGCACCGACCGCATGGTCGTCCGCCGGGTGACGGTGAAGAACAACGGCCAGCAGGGCATCAGCCAGGAGAAGTCCACCCGGGCGGTGCTGCGTGACAACGAGGCGGTCGGCAACGGCCAGTCCGGCATCTTCGTCGCCAACTTCGTCAACGCCGAGGGCGGCGCCCTCGACACCAAGGGCACCGTCGTCGCCGGCAACACCCTGTCGGGCAACCGCATCGGTGTGACCGTCCGCCGGGCGCGCGTCCTGACGGTCGAGAACAACACCGTCACCGGCAACTGCGGCGGCGTCTTCGTGGTCGGCGACGAGAACAACCCGAAGGCCGGCGACCTCGACGTCCGGCAGAACAAGATCACCGACAACAACAAGTTCTGCGCCGCCACCGACCGGCTGCCGGCCATCCAGGGCACCGGTGTGCTGCTGACCGGTGCAGAGGACACCCGGGTCACCGACAACACCATCACCGGCAACTCCGGCACCTCCCCGATGTCCGGCGGCGTCGTGCTCTTCGCGAGCCAGGTCGGCGTGGCCAACCAGCGCGACAAGGTCAGCGGCAACGTCCTGTCCGGCAACAGCCCGGCGGACCTGGCCGACCGCGACACCAACGGGTCGGGCAACACCTTCAGCGCGAACTCGTGCAGCGTGTCCGAGCCGGCCGGCCGTTGCTGACCTGCGGGTCCGCAGGCCCGCCGCGCGCACCACGCCCCTGCCCGATCCCGCCGCCGACCCGGCATGACCAGAAGGGCCGAACATGACCATGACCCAACCGGCCGCGGCCGCGCCTCCGGCACCCACGCCGGCGCAGCCGCAGCACGCGCCGGACCAGTCGGTGATGCGGCTGCGTGAGCTGGTCTTCGGTGCAGCCTGCGCCGCCGCGATCCGGGCCGCGGCCCGGCTGGGCGTCGCTGACGCGCTCGACGAGCAGCCGGCCACCGCCGAGGAGCTGGCCGCCGCCGTGCGGACAGAGCCTCGGCCGCTGAACCGGCTGCTGCGGGCGCTGACCAGCTACGGCATCTTCGCCGAGCAGCCCGACGGGCGTTTCGTGCACACCGGGATGTCCCGGATGCTGCGCGAGGACGCGCCCGACTCGCTGCGCAACATCGCCCTGTGGTGCACGGAGCCGTGGACCTGGGAGGCCTGGCCGCGCCTCGACGACGCGGTCCGTACCGGCCAGGACGTCTTCGCCGACCTGTACGGCAAGCGGTTCTTCGACTACCTGCACGACGACGCGCCCGAATCGGCCGCCGTCTTCGACAAGGCGATGACCCGCTCCAGCATGCAGTCGGCCCGCGACGTGGTCGACAGCCTCGACCTCACGGGCACCACCACGGTCGCCGACATCGGCGGCGGCCAGGGCCATGTGCTGGCCGGTCTGCTGGAGAAGCACCCGGCACTGCACGGCACCCTCCTCGACCTGCCCAAGGTCGTGGCGAACGCCGACCCGCGGCTGCGCGCGGGCGGTGCCCTGGCCGACCGCGCCACCCTGCTGCCCGGCGACTGCCGGCAGGAGATCCCGGTGGACGCGGATCTGTACATCATCAAGAACATTCTCGAGTGGGACGACGACAGCACCCGCAGGACACTGGGCAACGTCGTCGCCGCAGCCCGCCCCGGTACCCGGGTGCTGGTCATCGAGAACCTGGTGGACGACAGCGTGTCCATGCGGTTCACCACCGCCATGGACCTGCTGCTGCTCCTGAACGTCGGCGGTCAGAAGCACACCAGGGAGAGCCTGGTCACGCGGATGACCGAAGCCGGCCTCGAGGTCGGCGACGTGCGGCCGGTCAACCCGTACCTGCACGCGTTCGACAGCACCGTCCGCGGCTCCTGACACCCGCGCCCGCGGTGCGCACAAGACGGCCGGCCCGGTCATCCGGGCCGGCCGTCGCCTCGCTGTCCGCGGTGTCCGCCGCGCCGTCAGGCCTTCCGGGAGGAGGTCAGATGCGCGAAGACCACCACGTTGTCGGTGTAGTCCTTCTTGGAGCGGTCGTAGCTGCCGCCGCAGGTGATGATCCGCAGCTGCGGGTCCGGGGTGGTGCCGTAGACCCGCTGGTCGGGGAAGTGGCCCTTGGAGAACATCTCCACCGAGTCGACGGTGAAGGTCGCCACCGTGCCGTCCGCCCGGGTGATGTCCGCGGTCGCGCCCGGCTTGAGCAGGCGCAGCAGCAGGAAGACGGCAGGCCCGGTCTTGGTGTCGACGTGCCCCGCCACGATCGCCGGGCCGCGCTCACCGGGCGTGGGGCCTTCCGCGTACCACCCGACGAGGTTGGTGTTGCCCGCGGGCGGCGCGTTCAGATTGCCCGCCGCGTCCAGGTGCAAAGGGGTGAAAGGCGCGCTGACCGCGATGGTCTTGATCGTCAGCCGGGTGGGGTTGGCGTGCGGCATGCCCGGCAGGCCGACCGTCGGAGCGGGGGCCGCGGGGGTCGCGGTGGCCGGTGCGGGACCGATGGCGATGGCCGGGGTGTTGGCCGTGACGACGGGTGGCGCCGCCGCGGACGGCGGCGGACCGGGCAGACCGGTACCCGAGGAGTCGACCGAGTTGTAGATCATGAGGGCGCCGAGGGCCGCAGAGGCGACCGCCCAGCGCAGCACGCGGGAGGGGCGTGGGCCGGGCGTGGCGTCCGCCGTGCCCGGAGGCGGCGGCGGGTACTGCTGGGACATGGGGCGATGCCTTTCATCGGCTCGCGGACAGTGCGGGCGGCGCGGGGGCCGGATGTTGCCGTGGCCACCGCCGCTGGGAAGCGGCGGTGGCCACGGCAGGACACAGCACGGAACTGGTTCAGCGGACTTTCAGCCGTTCACCGAGCAGGTCGGTGTCAGACCGCGATGCCCGCGGGCGTACGGCGACGGCGCAGCGCCACTGCACCGGCGCCCAGGCCGCCGAGCAGCAGGACCGAGCCGGCCGCCATGCCGCCGCCGGACAGCGCCATGCCGCCGCCACCGGTGTGCACGCCGCCGTGCGGCTGCTTGCCGTGCCACGAACCAGCGTCACCCTGCTGGGCGGTGGCGTCGTCCGAAGCGCTGTCGCCGGTGACGGCAGAGCTGTCGGTGCTGGCGTCGGTGCTGGCGTCGGTGCTGCTGTCGGTGCTGCTGCCGGTGCCGGCAGCGCCGTGCTGCGAGGAGGAGGCGGCACCGTTGCTGGTGTTGCCCGAGTGGGTGGAGGAGGAGTGCGACGAACCCTGGCTGCTCGGGTCGTACGCGTTGACGGCACCCGTCGCGTGGGCGGCTGGGGCGGCGATGGCGAGGACTGCGGAGAGGGCAGCTCCGGCGAAGAGGGTGCGGGCAGTGCGCATGGTGAGGGTTCCTTCCGTCGCGCATGCGTCGGATGACCGTTCGTCAGCCGAGGGTGCGCAGTAGCGACGTGTTCACCGTCAGTCATGCACGACCGGCACGCCACTCGGGAGGGCCGCAAGGGGGGATCCTTGCGCCCTCCGGGTGGCGCGCTGCGCCGCTCGGGGGACCTCGCGGCGGTGGCCCGCCGTCAGCCGCGGGTGCGCTCCCAGCGGTAGAACTCGCGGGCCATGGCGTCCTTCGGGGACTGCCAGGTCGCCGGGTCATAGGCGCTGACGTGCGACGACAGCCGCTCGCTGATGTTCTTGAACTCCGGGTGCGAGGCGTGCTGGGCCACCGCGGGCCCCGGCGGGCCGTCGGCCTCGATCAGATGGAAGTAGAGGTCGCCGAACTGGAACAGGCTGCGGCCACTCACCCCGATCAGCCGCGGCAGCTCGCCGCGGTCGGATTCGGTGAAGACCTCGGCGATGTCGTCCGCCGAGCCGGGTGCCATACGGGCGACGATCAGAGCGCGGTGCACTGTCACGTCCTTTCCTGCTTGCCTGGCGGGGGAGGCCCGGGCAGGCACGGCCCGCCCGGGCACGGGGTCAGTTGGCGACCGGGACCTGCTCGCGGGCGCGCTGCTCGATCTTGTCCCTGATGAGCTCCAGCTGGACGGCCGAGTTCGCGTTGATCCGCTCGGTCATCCCGGCGTCGTCGACCGGCGCCTCGGGCTTCATCGCGAAGTCCTGCACCCAGCGCATCCGGGTGCCGCCGGGGACCTCGTGGTAGGACCAGAAGATCTCCATGAAGTCGAACGGGCCGGTCTCGACCCGGCGGGCGGAGACCGTACGGGTCTCGGGCACCGGCTCGCGCTCGGACACCCAGCTCCACACGGTGCCGTTCTCGTCCGGGTGCATCGTCAGCCGGAAGGTGGTCTTGCGGCCCTTGCGCTCCAGGACCTCCACCGACGCGTACTCGCTGAACAGCTGAGGCCAGTGCTCCAGGTCGTTGGTCATGTCCCACACCAGGTCGAGCGGGGCTTTGACGGTGATCTCGTTCTCGGTGTGCGCGGCCATGGCTCAGGCCCTCGCCTTCAGCACGTCGTTGACGACGTCGAGCAGCTCCCGGGGGGTCCGGCAGGCGTCGGCGTCGGCGGGGATGGTGGCGCCGTGCTCGTTCTCCAGCGCGCCGACGATGCCGAGCAGGCCCAGCGAGTCGAGGCCGAAGTCGGCGAACGGCGTGTCGGACTGCAGCTCCAGGTCCGCCGGGTCGACGATGACGCCGGCCCTGCGCTCCATCAGGGAGGCCAGTTCCGCGTAGCTGAGTTCGGTGTGCATGTGCGGCTCCTTACGAGGAGGGGGGTGATACGGGGAGTGGGGAAGTGGGTGGTGCGGTCGGGGGATCAGGGGCGGGCGTCGGCGCCGTGCCGCAGTACCAGCGCCGAGTTCGAGCCGAGCAGCCCGCGGCTGAGCACCAGGGCGGTGCGCAGGTCGGCCTGCCTGGCGTGGCCGGTGACCAGGTCGAGGCCGCCGCTCACGTCCGTGACGTTCGGGGTGGGCGGCACCACGCCGTGCTCCATCGCCAGCACCGCGCAGGCGATGTCCAGCGCCGAGGCGCCGCAGTAGGCACGCCCGGTACCGGTCTTGGGGGCGGTCACCGGGACCCGGGCCGCGTGCGGGCCGAGCACGTCGGCCAGCGCCAGCGCCTCGGCGCGGTCGGCCGCGGGCACCCCGAGCGCGTCGGCGAAGACCACGTCGACCTCTTCGGGAGCGAGCCCGGCCTCGTCCAGAGCGCCGCGGATCGCGTGTGCCAGGCCCTCACGCGAGGCCGCCCAGTCCGCGGAGCCGGTGAAGGTCGCGGCGTGCCCGGCGATCACCGCCCGGGCGGTGACGCCGCGTTCGCGGGCCGCCGTCTCCTCCTCGGCCACGAACATCGCGCCGCCCTCGGCGGGGACGAAGCCGCAGGCCCGGTCGGTGAAGGGCAGATACGCCTGCTGCGGCTCGCGGACCGTGCTCAACTCCGGGTAGCCCAGCTGGCAGACGATCGAGTACGGCGCGAGCGGCGCCTCGGTGGCGCCGACGACCATCGCGTCGGTGCCGCCGCGGATGCTGCGGGCCGCGTGGGCGAAGGCGTCGAGACCGCCCGCCTCGTCGCCTGCGACGACCCCGCAGGGACCCTTGAAGCCGCCGCGGATGGATATCTGGCCGGTGCTCGCCGCGTAGAACCAGGCGATGGACTGGTAGGGCCCGACGAACTTCGGTCCGCGGCCCCACAGCTGCTGCAGCTCGCGCTGGCCGAACTCGCCGCCGCCCGAACCCGCCGCGGTCACCACGCCGACGGCGAACTCGCCGGCGCCCGCGGCGTCCAGGGCCGCGTCACGCAGCGCCATGTCGGCCGCGGCCATCGCGAAGTGGCTGAAGCGGTCGGTCTGCACCAGGAAGCGCTCCTCGACCAGCGCCGCCGGGTCGAAGCCGTGCACCTCGCCCGCGACGGCCAGCGGCAGGTCGCCGCAGCCCTCCCTGGTGACCGGGCCGAGCGCGCTGACACCCTCCTTGGTGGCCTTCCAGTACGCGTCCGCGCCTATCCCGGTGGGGGCGATCACGCCCATGCCGGTGATCACCGTACGGCGCTCGTCCGGCCTGCTCGGCTTGGTGGTCATCGGCTCGGCTCCTCCCGGTTGAGGACCACGGCGGACTGGAATCCGCCGAAGCCGCTGCCGACGGACAGCACGGTCCGCAGCGGCAGCTCGCGCGCGGTCCTCGGCACGTAGTCGAGGTCGCACTCGGGGTCGGGGGTCTCGTAGTTGGCGGTCGGAGGCACCACGCCGTGCTCCATCGCCATTGCGCAGGCGGCCAGTTCGATGGCGCCGATCGCGCCCAGGGAGTGCCCGACCATGGACTTGATCGAACTCATGGGGGTCTTGCGGGCGTGCTCGCCCAGCGACCGCTTCACGGCCGCGGTCTCGTGCCGGTCGTTCTGCTTGGTGCCGGAGCCGTGCGCGTTGACGTAGTCCACGGCCGTCCGGTCGATCCTGCCGTGCGCCAGTGCACGGTCGATGGCCCGTGACATCTCCAGACCCTCACGGGTCAGCCCGGTCATGTGGTGGGCGTTGCCGAACGAGGCGTAGCCCCTGACCTCGCAGTACACCCGGGCGCCGCGCGCCCTAGCGTGCTCCAGCTCCTCAAGGATCAGCACCGCGCCGCCCTCGCCGAGGACGAAGCCGTCCCGGTCGGCGTCGAAGGGGCGGGAGGCGTGCTCAGGGTCGTCGTTGTTCGGGGAGGTCGCCTTGATGGCGTCGAAGCAGGCCACCGTGATCGGCGAGATCGGCGAGTCGGACGCGCCGGCTATGCAGATGTCCGCCCGGCCCTCCTCGATGCTCTGGAAGGCGTAGCCGACCGCGTCGAGCCCGGAGGTGCAGCCGGTGGACACCGTCTGCACCGGGCCGTGCGCGCCGACCAGCTCGGCGACCTCGGCGGACAGCGCGCTGGGGGTGAACGCCCGGTGCAGATGCGGCAGGGCCTGCCTGTCGTCCACATCCCAGCGTTCGCCGCCTGCGCTGACCAGGGCGTAGTCCTGTTCGAGCCGGGTGGTGCCGCCGACCGCGGTGCCCAGGGACACCCCGATCCGCCAGGGGTCCTCGGCCCGCGTGTCGAGCCCCGCGTCGTGCAGTGCCTCGTCGGCCGCCGCCATCGCGAACTGCACGTAGCGGTCGGCGCGGGCCAGCTGCCCGGGGTCCAGGCCGCAGGCGGCCGGGTCGAAGTCGCACTCGGCAGCTATTCGGGACCTGAAGCCGGAGGCGTCGAACCGGGTGATGGCCCGGGTCGCCGTCCGCCCGGCGGTGAGCAGGTCCCAGAATGCGGGCACGCCCACTCCGCCCGGGGCGACGACGCCGACCCCGGTCACCGCCACCCGCCTGGTCATGAGACCGCCCCCGCCGCTTCCGGCGGCCGTCCCGCGCTCGGCCGGGCGCCGTCCGCGACCAGCGGGTTGCCGGCGGCGTCCTCGGTGTCGACGTGGCCCAGTTCGGGGCGCGGGGCGAGCGGGCCGAGGTGGAAGACCATCCGGGCCTCGGTGTCGCCGACGTTGCGGAAGCGGTGGCGCACGTCCTTCGGGATGAGCAGCCCGTGGTCGGCGCTCAAGGTGTAGGGCGTGCCGTCGAGGTCGACTTCGAGGTCGCCGTTGACGACGAAGACGAACTCCTCCGAATAGGGGTGGTAGTGCTCGGCGATGCGCTCACCGCGCTGCACGATCGCCACGCCCATGAAACCGCTGGTCGATCCGCTGAGGGTCGGGGTGAGCATGGCGCGCAGATCACCACCGCGGCGCCGGTTGGGCTCGATCTCATCGACGTGCACGATCCGAGGGGGCTGAGCGGTCATGACGGGTGCCTCCAGGTGAAGTCACACCGGCCGCTGGGGAGTAGCGGCCGGCCCGCACGTGCGGGAAAGCGGAACCGGGTCACGCGTCCTGTGCGTGGCGGTCGGTGACCAGGGTCATCTCCAGGTGCGCGAGCAGCTCCTTGCGGCCCCGGTCGTCGCCGAGGTCGCGGTCGGCGCCCGGCAGGTCGAGCAGCCGGCCCAGCTCCGCCGCCAGGTCGTGGTCGGCGGTGCCGGTGGTCAGGGCCAGGTCCTTGTCCGCGGCCGCGGCCAGGTCGATCACCCGGACGACGATGTCGTCGCGCTGGAAGATCGTGCTGCGCACCAGCGAGCCGGTCGGGTCGGCCGCCGCCAGCTCGTCGGACCTGGCCAGCACCCGGGCGGCAGCGGCGCCGCTGCCGCCGCGTACCGGGTAGTGCAGCGCGTACCGCCTGACCTGGCCGGTGCGCTCCGCCTCGGCCACCGCCTCGTGCACCGACGGCAGCCCGGCCCTGGTGAAGAACGCCCGGGCGGCCTCCGGGTCGGTCAGGTCGCGCTCCTCCTCCAGGTACGGGTTGATGGCCTCCTCGACCGCCCGCACCTCGGGCTGCTGCGCCACGTGCCGCAGCGCCGCGACCAGGTTGCCGCTGACCTCGACGGCGCGGACCACCCGGTTGCCGTGCATGAACAGCGACGTCCTGCACAGCCGGGTGGCCGAGTCGACCCGCGCCGACGGCGAGGCGTAGTCGGCCAGCAGCTTGGCGACCTTGTCCTCGCTGCCCGGCCGGACGGTGAAGGTGATCGCGTGCCGGATGCGGCCGTCGCCGGCCCGCTCGGGACGCGGCGCCCGGGTCCCGGTGTGGCCGGCCACCGACGTCTCGCGCAGGATGTCGAACCGCAGCGAGCGCGTGTCGTTGACGCAGGAGTGCATCGGCTTGACCATCTCGCGGTGCTCCGGGCTGTCCACCCAGGCCAGGAACGGCTCGGAGCTCTCCCACTCGCTGGTGATCAGCCACTGCGACGGGTCCTCGATGGACTGGCAGAGCTGGTCGCTGACGTGACCGGGCACCGAGGCGACCTGGCTGCGCAGCAGTTCGTACGCGTCCAGGAAGCGCTCCTGCGCCCCCTTCTGGATGTCGAGCAGCAGGACCACGCGAAGCCGCGCGGACTCGGTGTCCTGTGCGCCCGCCGTGGTACCGGCCGGCCCCGGGTCTTCGGACAGGGTCGTCATCGTGTACTTCTCCTTCGACTTCCGACGTCGGACATGCGATGTCGATATGGGATCGGTGAGCACCAGCCGTCCGCGCTGCCGCGGCCGGGAGAGCGAGGGACGCCCGATACGCACCCATGTGCGCTTCCGGTGCCCCTGAGCCTGATCGTGCTTCGATCCCACCAACGCCGCGAGATCTGCGGTCCATGCGGGCGAATGCTCCGCCAGGACACCGCCGTACGGCGCCGACCGGGCATGGAGGAAAGCGGGACCGGACGACGGTGTGCCGGCCCCCTGGGCCGTGTCGCACCCGACGGCAGGCCCCCGCCGCACCGGCGGCCGACCGCCGCCGCGCCTCGCGTGCCCGTACAGGCTGGAGCAACAGATGCAACCGACGTCAGACGACCGGGTACCGGTCCTCATCACCGGCGGGTCCCTGGTGGGGCTGTCGACCTCCCTCTTCCTCGCCCGGCTCGGCGTGGACCACCTGCTGGTCGAGAAGCACGCCGCGACCTCCCACCACCCGCGCGGCCGCGGCAACAACGTGCGCACGATGGAACTGTTCAGGACCGCGGGCATCGAGCCGGCGATCCGCACGGCCGCGTCCGTGCTGTCCCGCAACCACGGCATCCTGCAGGCCGAGTCGCTGACCGGCGACAACCAGCGCTGGCTTTTCCGGGAGATCGACCCGGGCGGCGGGCTGGCCGCCTTCAGCCCGTCGGGCTGGTGCCTGTGCAGCCAGAACGACCTGGAGCCGGTGCTGCTCAAGGAGGCCCGCGCGCTCGGCGGCGACATCCGCTTCGGCGTCGAACTGCTGTCCTTCGAGCAGGACTCCGACGGTGTCACCGCGCAGGTGCTGCAACGCGAGACCGGCGAGACCCGTACGGTGCGGGCCGACTACCTGGTCGCCGCGGACGGGCCGCGCAGCCCGGTGCGCGAGCGCCTCGGCATCGGCCAGACCGGTGCCGGCGAGCTGTTCCACAACGTGAGCGTCACCTTCCGGGCCAAGCGGCTCGCCGAGGTCGTCGGCGACCGGCACTTCATCGCCTGCTACCTGACCAACCCGGACGCCGACGGGGCGCTGCTGCCGGTCGACAACGAGGCCGAGTGGGTCTTCCACCTGCCCTGGCACCCCGAGCGCGGCGAGCCGCTCGAAGCCTTCAGCGACGAGCGGTGCGCCGCGCACATCCGCACCGCCGTCGGGGTGCCGGGCCTGGAGGTCGAGATCACCGGGAAGGCCCCCTGGCATGCCGCCGAACGGGTGGCGGAGCGCTACTCGCAGGGCAGGGTGCTGCTGGCCGGCGACTCCGCCCACGAGATGTCGCCGACCGGTGCGTTCGGCTCCAACACCGGTATCCAGGACGCCCACAACCTGGCCTGGAAGCTCGCCGCGATCCTCAGCGGCTGGGCGGGACCCGGCCTGCTGGAGACCTACGGCGCCGAGCGGCGGCCCGTCGCGGTCGCCACCAGCGCCCGCGCCTCGGAGCGCTCGGCCGAGCACAGCCACCCCGGTTACGACGCCGCCCCGGTCGGCGGCAACCGGCAGAGCGGGGTGCTGACCGTGGCGCTCGGCTACCGCTACCCGGCCGGTGCGGTCGTCGGCGTCGACCCCGACCGCCCGGTCGTCCCCACGCCCCCGCCCGGCCCCGGCGGCACGGGCGGCCCGGTCGTCCCCACCGTTCCCGCCGTCCCCGCCGTCCCCGAGCACGACGACACCCCGTCCGCGCCGCCCCCGGGCGGCCCCGCGGTCCCGACG
>NZ_CAJSLV010000073.1 GCF_907177275.1 Actinacidiphila cocklensis | reverse complement strand
AACATATCTGGCGTTGACTTTTGGCACGCTGTTGAGTTCTCAAGGAACGGAAGCTTCCTTCGAGACCGTTTCACCGGCCCCTCCGGGCTTTCCCTTCGTGTTTCCGACTCTATCAGACTCTTTTCAGTGCCTGACCCCCAGTCAGCGGGGTTTGTCTTTCCGGCCGTTGGGCCGTTCCGACGAGTGAGACTTTAGCGGAAGTTCGTCGGCCGTTTCAAATCGGCCGGTTTAGCTTCTGCCTCCACCCATTCCGAAAACGCACAAGCGGACGAGACACGACGCAAGGCCGTGTTCGTACGGAGGTTCGTTGCGGGATGGCCGTCCGGGAACCGACCAAGATCGGTGCTCACGTCGGACAGCCCGGAGTACGTTACGCACCTGGCCGATGTGTGTCAACTTCGTGCGAGGACCTTCACAAGCGCGGGCCACCCGTTAGTCTGGCTGCCATGACGTCGCATACGTGCCACAGCACCCAGTGGTGGGCCTCCTAGAGGCGGCCCTCTCTCACGTATGCACCCCACGGCCGCCGCTCTGGCGGCCGTTCTCGTTCTCCGCGGCCGTGGTGAGCGGTGGTCTCCCGACGAAGCCCCCGACCCGGGGGACAGAGGAGACGGCAGCGATGACGCGTATTTTCAGCGGGGTCAAGCCCACCGGGCACCTGACGCTCGGCAACTACCTGGGTGCACTGCGGCGGTGGGCCGAGGAGGACCAGTACCGGGCGGAGTCACTCTTCTGCGTGGTGGACCTGCACGCCCTGACCGTCGAGCACGACCCGGCGCGGGTGCGCCGGCTGAGCCGGCAGGCGGCGAGCCTGATGCTGGCGGCGGGCCTCGATCCCCAGGTGTGCACGGTGTTCGTGCAGAGCCACGTGGACGAGCACGCGCGGCTGTCGTACCTGCTGGAGTGCGTCGCCTCGGACGGCGAGATGCGGCGGATGATCCAGTACAAGGAGAAGTCGGCGCGCGCGCAGGCCTCGGGGCAGGGCGTACGGCTGTCGCTGCTGACGTACCCCGTGCTGATGGCGGCGGACATCCTGGCGTACGGGGCCGACGAGGTGCCGGTCGGTGAGGACCAGACGCAGCACGTGGAGCTGACCCGGGACCTGGCGGAGCGGTTCAACCAGCGGTACGGCGGGGCGTTCGTCATTCCGCGGGCGACGCAGCCGGCGGTGGCGGCGCGGGTGATGGACCTGCAGGACCCGGCCTCGAAGATGGGGAAGTCGCATGAGGCGACCGCCGGGATCGTCTACCTGCTGGACGAGCCGGACGTGGTGGCCAAGAAGGTCATGCGGGCGGTGACCGACAGCGAGCCGGGGGTCACCTACGACCGGGAGGCGCGGCCGGGGCTGGCGAACCTGCTGGAGATCCTGGCGTCCTGCACGGGCAAGGAGCCGGCGGCGCTGGCGGCGGCGTACGACGCGGGCGGGCTCGGCTTCGGTGCCCTGAAGCGGGAGACGGCGGACGCGGTGGTGGAGCTGCTGCGGCCGTTGCGGGCGCGGCACGCCGAGCTGAGTGCGGACCCCGGGTACATGGACGGGGTGCTGCGGGAGGGGGCGGCGCGGGCTCGGGCCATCGCCCGGCCGACCGTGGACGCGGCCTACCGGGCGATGGGGCTGCTGCCGCCGGCGTGAGCAGGAGGTGCCGGCTCAGGCGCCGGAGGCCAGCTCGCGGCTGCGGTCGCGGGCGGCCTCCAGCGCCGCGAGCAGGGCCGCGCGGACGCCGTGGTTCTCCAGCTCGCGGATGGCGCTGATCGTCGTACCGGCAGGTGAGGTGACGGCCTCGCGGAGCTTGACCGGGTGCTCGCCGCTGTCTCGGAGCATCACGGCGGCGCCGATCGCGGATTGCACGATGAGGTCGTGGGCCTGGGAGCGGGGCAGGCCGAGCAGGATGCCGGCGTCGGTCATGGCCTCGACCAGGTAGTAGAAGTACGCCGGTCCCGAGCCGGACAGCGCGGTGGCGGCGTCCTGCTGCTTCTCCGGGACGCGCAGGGTCTTGCCGACCGGCTGGAAGATGGCCTCGGTGCGGGCGAGGTGGGTCTCGTCGGCGTGGCGTCCTGCCGAGATCACCGACATGCCCTCGTCGACCAGCACCGGGGTGTTGGGCATGACGCGGACGACCGGGGTGCCCTCGGCGAGGCGGCCCTCGAAGAAGGCGGTGGGGATGCCGGCGGCGGCGCTGATGACCAGGCGGTCGGCCGGGACGTGCGGGGCGAGTTCGTCCAGCAGGGCCGACATGTCCTGCGGTTTGACGGCCAGGATGAGGGTGTCGGCGGACTCGGCCGCCTCGGCGTTGTCGACGGGTTCGACGCCGTAGCGGGCGCGCAGCTCGTCGGCCCGGTCCTTGCGGCGGGCGGTGACGAGGAGGTCGGCGGGTGCCCATCCGGCCCGGATCATGCCGGAGAGCAGGGCCTCGCCGATCTTTCCTGTGCCGAGGACGGCGACTGTCTGCTGGGTCATGGGGCCATGATGCCGCGAGCGGGCCGCCGGCAGCGGGCGCGTCCACGTCGCGGTCACGACGGGGTGCGCCGCTCAGGCCGTACGGCGGCGCAGGGTGGCGGCGCCCAGGGCGAGGGCGAGCAGCGCGCATCCGGCGACGACGGCGAGGTCGCGGACGAAGTCGCCGGTGACGCCGCTGTGGTGGACGACCTGGCTCATGCCGTCGACGGCGTACGACATCGGCAGCACGTCGGACACCGCGGACAGCACCGGCTGCATGTCGCCGCGCGGCACGAACAGGCCGCAGAGCAGCAGTTGCGGCAGCAGGACGGCGGGCAGGAACTGCACGGCCTGGAACTCGCTGGCCGCGAACGCGCTGACGAACAGGCCGAGCGCGGTGCCCAGGAAGGCGTCGGCGAGGGCGACGACCAGCAGCAGCCAGGCGGAGCCCGCGACGTCGAGGCCGAGGACGAGGAAGGTCAGCCCGGTGGCGAGTGCGGCCTGGACGACGGCGACGGCGCCGAAGGCGAGGGCGTAGCCGACGACCAGGTCGGCTTTGCCCAGCGGCATGGTCAGCAGGCGTTCCAGGGTGCCCGAGGTGCGTTCGCGCAGCGTCGCGATGGACGTGACCAGGAACATCGTGACCAGCGGGAAGATCCCGAGCAGGGACGCGCCGGCGGAGTCGAAGGTGTGCGGGCTGGCGTCGAAGACGTACTTGAGCAGCGTCAGCAGGACGCAGGGCACGACCAGCATCAGGGCGATGGTGCGCGGGTCGTGGCTGAGCTGGCGCAGGACGCGGCGTGCGGTGGCGAGCGTGCGGGCGGGGTTCATCGCGGGGTCGCCTCCGTGGGGGCTGCCGTGTCGGCGGGGGTGCGGGGATCGGCGGCGTCGGCCTGGTCGACCAGGTGGAGGAAGGCCTCCTCGACGGTGTCGCTGGACGTGCTGCGGCGCAGGGCGTCGGGGGTGTCGTCGGCCAGCAGCCGGCCGTCGCGCAGGAGCAGCAGGCGGTGGCAGCGTTCGGCCTCGTCCATGACGTGCGAGGAGACCAGGACGGTGGCGCCGCGCTCGTCGGCCAGGCGGTGGAAGAGCCGCCACAGGTCGCGGCGCAGCACCGGGTCCAGGCCGACGGTGGGCTCGTCGAGCACGAGGAGTTCGGGCTCGCCGAGCAGGGCGACGGCGAGCGAGACCCGGCCGCGCTGGCCGCCGGACATGGCGCCGGCCAGGGCGTCGGCGTGCGAGGCGAGGTCGACGTCGTGCAGGGCGCGGTCGACCTGGGCGGGGCGGTCGCGCCGGTGGATGCCGAGGACGGCGGCGTAGTAGTCCAGGTTCTGCCGGGCGGTGAGGTCGGCGTAGACGGAGGGCGCCTGCGTGACGTAGCCGACCCGGGGCCGCAGGTCGCGGTGGCCGGCGGGGCGGCCGAGGACGGTGAGGGTGCCGGTGACGTGGGCCTGAGAGCCGGCGAGCGCCCGCATGAGGGTGGACTTTCCGCAGCCGCTGGGGCCGAGGAGGCCGGTGATCCGGCCGCGCGGGATCGCGAAGGCGAGGTCGTCGAGAACGGTGCGGCCGCCCCGGACGACGCGGAGGCCGGCCGCCTCGACGGCGGGTTCCGGGTGTTTATTCATCATGCGATGAATAAACACCCTGGAGCGCGCCCGCGTCAAGGCCCGGGTGGGGCGTGGTTTAATAAATGAACGAGCATTTATTAATTCCGGCGCCCAGGCCTGATGTCCGCGCCCGCCGCCACCGACAGGGAGGACACCCATGGCCGGACGCCCCCGCGGTGTCGACGACGACGTGATCCTGCGCGCGGCGGTCGAGGTGATCGGGCGGGAGGGACCCGCCGGGTTCACGCTCGCCGCGGTCGCGGCGGAGGTCGGGCTCGTGGCCGGCACGGTGGTGCAGCGCTTCGGGTCCAAGCGCGGGCTGCTGCTCGCGCTCGCCGAGCGGTCCGCGCGCGACACCGGCGCACTCGCGGCACGGGTACGGGCCGAGCACGGCTCGGCGCTCGCGGCGCTGACCGCGCTGGCGGTACGGGCGACGGGCGCCCTCGACGCCCCCGACCGGTACGCCAACCACCTGGCCTTCCTGTGCGCCGACCTCGCCGACCCCGAACTGCACGCCCACGCCCTCGCGGTGCACCGCGCGCAGGGCGCGGCCTACCGCGACCTGCTGGCCGAGGCGGTCGCGACCGGTGAGCTGCGGGCCGGTACGGACCCGGGCGCGCTGGCCGCGACCGTGCAGACGATGGTCGCGGGGGCGGGGCTGACCTGGGCACTGGACCGCGAGGGCACGCTCGCGCAACGGCTCGGCCGGGAGATCGCGGCGGCCCTGGCGCCGCACACCGACGGACAACGGGAGGACGTATGACCGCGAACGGGGACCGGCGGCTTTCCGGCACGGTGGCGCTGGTCGCCGGCGCCACCCGGGGCGGCGGGCGGGGCATCGCCGTCGAACTGGGCGCTGCGGGCGCGACCGTCTACGCGACCGGGCGCAGCAGCCGCGCCACCGGCCCCTCGGACCTGGCCAGGCCCGAGACCGTCGAGGAGACGGCGGAAATGGTCACGGCCGCCGGCGGCCGCGGCATCGCGGTACGCACCGACCACAGCAGCCCCGAGGACGTGCGGGCGCTGGTCGCGCGGATCGCCGCCGAGCAGGACGGGCGGCTCGACGTCCTGGTCAACTGCGTGTGGGGCGGCGACCCGCTCACCGACTGGGAGCACCCGCTGTGGGAGCAGGACCTCGACCGCGGCCTGCGGCTGCTGCGGCGGGCGGTCGACACGCATGTCATCACCAGCCGTTACGCGCTCCCGCTGCTGGTCGCGCGCGGGCGCGGCCTGGTGGTGGAGGTCACCGACGGCAACTCCGCGCGCTACCGGGGCTCCTTCTTCTACGACCTCGCCAAGTCCTCGGTGATCAGGCTGGCGGTGGCGCAGGCCGCGGAGCTCAAGCCGCACGGGGTCGCGGCCGTCGCCCTGACCCCCGGCTTCCTGCGCTCCGAGGCCATGCTCGACGGTTTCGGGGTGACCGAGGCGAACTGGCGCGACGGCGCCGCGAAGGATCCGCACTTCGCGCAGTCCGAGAGCCCGGCGTACCTCGGGCGGGCGGTCGCCGCGCTCGCCGCGGACCCCGACGTCCTCGCCAGGACCGGGCAGGCGCTCGCCACGTGGAGCCTGTACGAGGAGTACGGCTTCACCGACGCGGACGGTACGCGACCGGACTGGGCCGCGTACTGGTCCCGTTCCCTGGCGTCGGAACACGGCGCTCTTTGAATCCCCGCGCGCGGGTCGTGATCGGTCCGCGCCGGACCACCGGCCGGTGGGGGCTGGTCGCTGCATGGCGAAGAACCGCCACCACCCCAGGGGCGCGAGGAAATGCGCGGCCGGCCACCGACCACGCGCGGGCCGCCACCGCCCGAAAGGGACTGTTGCTGTCGCATCCGGACCACCGGCCTGCGAGCGAAGCGAGGTGGGGGCGCCCCCAGGCGAAGCCCTGGGGGACGGTTGCGCACGCAGTTCCCCGCGCCCCTGTCATGCACTCCCATGCCAAAAGGATGCCCCCAGCCACCACGCCCCGCGGAAACGCACCCCCTGCACAAGGGGCGCCCCCACAACGCCGCGCCCCGCGGAAGCGCACCCCTGTGCCAGGGGCGGCACCCCGCGCATGGGGGGTGCGTCAGGGTCATCCCCTATGGCCCAAACCCCGGGCGCGGGGGGACCGTGGGGGTATGAGTCGTTCATCCCGTGACATCGCTGTTTCCAGCGCGGAGAAGCGGCAACTGGCCGTGGCGTCCGCAACCCTCGGCCCATGGCGGCCCGCGGCCGCCGTCGGCGCGCTCGGCGGGGGCGTCTCGCTCGCACTGCACCTGGTGCACGGGCACTTCGGCCTCGGCATCCTGTCGGGGGCGCTCTCGATCGCGGCCCTGCTCTTCTTCTGCGTCGGCGGCTCCGGCGCGGTGCTCGGCTACTCCTCGCGCGGCGCGGGCCGCGACCGGCGCCTGCGGCGCTGGGCGCGCGCACACCCGTGGCAGGTGGCGGCGGTGCCGGCCGGGCTGATGTTCCTCAGCGACCTGGTGATCCGCCAGGTGCTGACCAGCCAGGGCTTCTTCAGCACCATATGGACCGGGCTGTGGCACGGCGCCGTGGTCGCGGCCGTGGTGGGCGGGGTCGGCGCGATCGGCGCCTCGCGCAAGTAGCCGCGTCCCGCAAGGAGCGGGAGCGGCTACCGCCGCGGTGGGGCGGCAGCGGGACGGTCCCCGGCGCCGGGCGAAGGCCCGGCAATGTGCCGGCCCGTGGCAATGTGCACCGCCTCCGGCGCCAGGTGGGCCAGCAGCTGGAGGCGTTCGTACGAGGGCGAGCCCGGCTCGGCGTGGTAGGTGACCAGCATCTGGCCGGGGGCGGAGGGCAGCGCCAGCTTCTCGTAGTGCAGGTCCAGCGGGCCGACCTGCGGGTGCTGGAGCAGCGTGACGCCGCTGGTCTTCTGGCGCACGTCCTGCCGGCCCCACAGCGTGCGGAAGCGGTCGCTGCGCAGGCTCAGCTCGCCGACCAGCTCGGCGAGGCGGGGGTCGTCGGCTGCGCCGATGACCGAGCGCAGGTAGGCGACGGTCTTGGCCGTCATGGCGTCCCAGTCGCGGTAGAAGTCGCGCATCGCCGGTTCGAGGAACGCCGCACGCAGCGTGTTCACGCCCGGCGCGAAGAAGGGGCTCAGGGCGACGGCCATGGCGTTGGCGGCCAGCGTCGTCATGTAGCGGCCGTGGACCAGGGCGGGGGTGGTGGTCCAGTTGTCGATCAGCGCCTGCACGTCGGGGCTGACGCGTTCCGGCCTGGCCGCCTTGCGCCGGGCGGCGCCCGCGGGCGGGGCCGCGGCCAGCTCGGTCAGGTAGCGCTCGGCGTCGGTGTCGAGCTGCAGGGCGCGGGCGATGCTGGCCAGCACCTGGTGCGAGGGGTGCTGGTCGCGGCCCTGTTCGAGGCGCAGGTAGTACTCCACGCTGATGCCCGCGAGCAGGGCGACCTCCTCCCGGCGCAGCCCCGGCACCCGGCGCCTGCCGCCCTCGGGGAGCCCGACGTCGGCGGGCCGGATGCGCTCACGGCGGGCGCGGAGGTAGTCGCCCAGCTTGCTTCCGGTAGCCACCGTTCCACGGTAAGCCCGGTACATTGCCGCGCGCCGCGCGCAGCCTGTCCCTGCGGGTACCGGTGTCAGCGGGGTCTTACTCCCCGTGACCGGCGCGCGCATCCTCGGCGGTATGAACGCACTCACTCCTTCGAAGACGCGGCTGACCACACCGTTCGGCTTCTCCGCCACCACCGGCGAGGTGCTCGCGGGCCTCGACCTCGGCGGGCGCCGCGCCCTGGTCACCGGCGCCACCTCCGGTCTCGGCGCCGAGACCGCCCGGGCGCTGGCCGGGGCGGGCGCCGAGGTCGTCCTCGGCGTCCGGGACGCGGACGCGGGGCGCCGCGCGGCCGACGCGATCCGCGAGTCCACCGGAAACGCGCGGGTCACGGCGAACCGGCTCGACCTCGCCGACCTCGGCTCGGTCCGCGACTTCGCGGCCGGCTGGGACGGCCCGCTGCACATGCTGGTCAACAACGCGGGGATCATGGCGCCGCCCGAGCTCACCCGCACCCCGCAGGGCCGCGAGCTGCAGTTCGCCGTCAACTTCCTCGGGCACTTCGCCCTCACCACCGCCCTGCACCGGGCGCTCGCCCGCGCCGGGGGCGCCCGGGTGGTGTCGCTCAGCTCCAACGCGCACCTGTACGCGCCGGTCGTCTTCGACGACCTGGACTTCCGCTTCCGGCCCTACCAGCCGCTCGGCGCCTACGGGGAGTCCAAGACCGCCGACGTACTGCTCGCCGTCGAGGCGACCCGGCGGTGGGCCGGCGACGGCATCCTGGCCAACGCGGTGAACCCCGGTGCCATCGCCACCAACCTCCAGCGGCACACCGGCGGCCTGCGCACCCCGCCCGAGCGCCGCAAGACCGCGGCTCAGGGCGCCGCGACGCCCGTACTGCTCGCCGCGTCCCCTCTGCTCGAAGGCGTCGGCGGCCGCTACTTCGAGCACGGCGAGGAGGCCGCCCTCCTCGACGAGGCACCCCCGCTCTTCGGCGGCGGCGTGGCGCCCTTCGCCCTCGACCCCGGCAATGCCGAGCGCTTGTGGGACACGGCGCTCGCCCTCCTCTAGCATCGGTCGGGTGACCTCGACCACAGGCTCGGACGCACCGGACCCGGCAGACGCCCTGCACGCTCTGCGGCGCGGGAAGTACGTGAGCGTCACCACCTACCGGCGCAACGGCACGGGTGTGCCCACGCCGGTCTGGTACGCCCTCTCCGAGCGCGAGCTGGTCTTCTGGACCGGGGCCGGCACCGGGAAGGTCAAGCGGATCGGGAACGACCCGCGCGTCCAGGTCGCGGTGTGCAACGTCCGCGGTCAGATCGCCCCGGGCGCGGCCGCGTACGAGGGGACCGCGCGCGTGCTGGACGACGCCGGGAAGGTCGCCGCGCGGCGGCTGCTGGCCCGCAAGTACCTGATGGTCAGGCTGACGGATGTGGCGCGCAAGGTGGTGGGCAGGAGCGCGCGGCCGACGCAGGTCGCGGTGGCCGTCACCTTCTGACGCCGGTTCGGGCGCCGGTTCCGGCGCCGGCGGGTGTCAGCGCTTGCGCTTCTTGCCCTTGGGGCGGGCTGTCGCCTGGCGGGCGAGGGCCGCTTCGTACTCGCTGCGGTGCAGTGCCTCGCCGGGGGCTTCGCTGAGGGAGCGCACGAAGTACGCGAGCAGGGCGCCGATGAAGCCGATGGCGTAGAGGCTCTGGTTGTCCCCCGCGGCGCCGCCGCCGGCCGGGCGGCGGGTGGAGAAGCCCTTCCACGTGCGCTGGAAGGCCAGGACGCTGCACACGGCGAAGCCGACGAAGGCGATGGCGGTGACGAAGCTGCCGATCTTGGCGTCGGCGAGGCCCTGGAAGCCGAGCCGCAGCACGAAAGCGCCGGCTGCCGCGGCCAGCAGGGAGCCGGCCGCCGCGGCGGCCCTGCGCCAGGCGTACCCGCCGTCGTGGTCCACCCAGGTGGTGCCGAACCACCGGATCTCCTCCGGCACGGGTCCGGCCTGCGGCCGGGTCTTCGTCATCTCACTCACCCCGCAAGTATGCCCCCCGCCTCCGACGGTTTGCCCCGACTCCTCCCCCGCACCCCGGCGGCGGCCGCCACGCCCTGGAACGGGCGCCTTCTTTCCCCGATCGCCCGGCCGCGGAAGTTCCCCGCGCTCCTGAGGGACGTCCACCCTCCCCACGGAGAGCACCCGTCTGGCAGTGACGGCCTACGCGACGGCCTCGTCGCCGCGTAGGCGAGGGCGCACATGCAGACGCACGGGAGTACGTCACCCGAAAGGGTGGTGAAGCTGGCATATGCCGTGGATAGGCTTGTGGGAACGGCCAGAATCCCGCCCATGGGAGGAACCATGATCGCCGAGGCCACGCAGGGCACCGAGTCGTCGGAACCCCGACAGCCGGACGGCTCCGCATGGCCGATTCCGCCACTGGACGGCTACACGCTCGACCACCTCTACGAACTCGACCTCCCGCCGCACACGCAACTGATCGACGGGAGCCTTGTCTTCGCGAGTCCGCAGCGGAAATTCCACAGCCTGGCCATCGATCTCCTGGTTTATGGCCTGCGCAGCACCATCCCCGAGCATCTGCGCGTGCGGAGGGAGATGGCCGTGGTGCTCAGCTCGCAGACCGTTCCCGAACCCGACCTGATCGTCGTCGATGCCGAAGCCGACGCCGACCAGCGCCAGACGCGCTACGAAGCTGCGGACGTCGCCCTTGCCGTCGAGGTGGTCTCACCCGAGTCGGAATCCCGCGACCGGGACACCAAGCCGCACAAGTACGCCGCCGCTGGTATTCCTCACTACTGGCGGGTCGAGATGGGCGGCGAGAGGGACCATCCCGTGGTCTATGTCTACGAACTGGGCCTGACAAGCAAGCAGTACGCAATCACCGGCATCCACCGGGACCTGCTCAAGCTGTCCGTCCCCTTTGCGATCGACATCGACCTCACCGGGATCGACCACCTCTGAAAAGGCCGGTCACAGCTGCGGGGTGAGGCGCTTCTCCAGCAGCGTGACGGCGTAAGTCGCCTTTCTGGCACCGGATTTCGCGGACTGTTCGCCGACGACCTCGTAGCCGGCTGCCTGGTAGTACGCGCGCAGGGCCGCGTTGTCGGCGAGGCAGTCGAGGCGGCACAGGGGCAGGCCCGCCTCGGCGATGCGGCGTTCGGCCTGCGCGAGCAGGCGGCGGCCGGTGCCGGGCGGGGCGGTGTCGCGGGCGGTCATCAGGCGGTGGACGTAGCCGGCGGCGCCTTCCCTCGTGCCCCAGGCCGCCGGGTCCTGCCACCACAGCTCCCAGGCGCCGGCGACCGGGCCGCCGGGGCCGAGTGTGGCGATCCAGACCTCGCCGTCGGCGAGCCGGGCGCGGAAGTGGTCCTCGCCCAGTTCGCCCGGGTGCCACTGGTCGATTCCGCGGGCGAGCTGCCAGCGGGCGGCCGCGTCGCGCAGCCCGACCAGCACCGGCAGGTCGGCCTCGTCCGCGCGGCGGAAGGCGAGCGCGGGTTCCAGCAGGTTGCGGCGCAGGGCGGCGACCTGCTCGGCGTCGACGCCCAGCTGCTCGGCCGCGTAGGCCTGCAGGGAGCCGTAGGTCTGCGTCATCGCGGCGAGGAAGAGCCGCATCACCTCGGCGGGCGCGCGGCCGTACCCCGGCCAGCGCGGGGAGGCGCCGCCGTGCTCGGCGCTCCAGTCGGCGAGCAGCCGCTCCGTGGCCAGCTCCGTGAGGGTGAAGTCCTCGACGATGACGTCGTCCGGTACGCCCAGCAACGCCAGGACCAGGGCGGCGAGTTGGCCGGTGCGGTCCTTGCCCGAGGCGCAGTGGAAGACGACGGGGCCGGCGTCCGGTGCGGCGATGACGTCCAGGGCCGCGCGCAGTTCCTTGACGCCGTCCTCGGCGACCTCCATGAAGCGCTCGGCCAGGAACGGGCCGGTCTCCACCTCCGGGCCGAGCGAGGGCTGGTCGTACGGGCGGTGCTCGATGCTGAGGTTGTGGTACGCGAGCGCCGGGTGCTCGGGCACCCGGCCCTTGGCGTCGATCTCCCAGGGGTAGCGCAGGTCGATGACCGCGCTGACGCCGAGGCCGAGGAAGCGGTCCCAGTCGGCGCCGGCGAGCTTGCCCAGCGAGTCGGAGCGGTAGAGCCGACCCCACCGGACGACCTGGCCGTCGGCGGTCGGATAGCCGCCGAGGTCGCGGAAATTGTGCAGCCGCTGGAAAGTTATATGCCTGCTCATGGAACGCACCCTACGTCCCTGCGCCCCGTGCGGGACGCAGGGTTCCGGGCGGCGTCCGCGTTCCGGGCGGCGTCCCGCTCAGCTGCGGCGCCTGCTCCACGCCGGGGTGACCAGCGCGATCAGCACCGCTGCCACGCCGATCTGCAGGGCGTGCCGGATCCAGTCGACCCCGTTGGTGTCCGCGACCCCGAACGCCGAGGCCATGCCGTTGCCCAGCAGCCCGCCGATCGCGCCCAGCAGGATCGTCAGCCACAGCGGAATGGGCTGCCTCCCGGGCAGCACGATTCTGGCCAGCACTCCGATGATCAGGCCGGCGATTATCGCCCACAGGAATGACATGCCTGCCCACCTCCCTTTCTCCACCCCGGATCTCGGGGCCTGCCGGTCCGCTTTCCCCGGCCCGCCCCAAGCACGCCCCAAGCACGCCCGGCGACGGCTACGCGTACGGCCTCCTCATGCGAAGGCGAAGACCGCGCCGGTGGCGGCACGGAGGATGCAGCGGTTGACGAACTTCTTCCGCCAGTCGACGGGGTGGCCGCGGAACTCGCCCCGGGCGGTGACGGTGATCGCGGCGTACGGGTCGCGGCAGACGCCGGGTTGGCCGGGCAGGGCGTCGAAGTCGCCGCCGGCGGCGGAGAGGGCGGTACAGGCCGGAAGCGCGAGGGGGTGGGTGCCGCGCGGCACCTGGTCGCAGGACAGGGTCGCCCTGCGGGCGGCGGCCGTCAGGACCAGGCCGTCACCCGGGGCGGCCCGGGGCCGGGATCGGGGCCGGGATCGGGGCCGTCGGAGGCGCCGTCGGAGGCGCCGCCGCGAGCAGGGCCACTGCCGCGACGGCCAGAACGACGTTCTCGTGACACCCACTCCAGCGCCCGCGCGGGCACGAGTGCGGGCGGCACGCCCGCGCGCCCCTCGAAAAGGTGACGCTCCATCATGGGTTGCCCCTGGCTGCGGGCCACGGGGTCAGTGGGAGGTGGCCGGCCCCGGAAGGGAGAGGCGTTCGCCGGCGAAGGTGCGGATGGCCGGGAGGAGGGCGTCCGGGCCGCCGGGGAGGCGGTCGAGAGGGGCGAGGGGGCAGGCCTGGTGGCCGTCGACGAGATGGCGGGCCGCCTCCGGGGGCACGTACGTGCCCGGGAGGGGCCAGACGGTGAGCCAGGTGTGGGCGTCGGGCGTCGCGGGGTGCGGGCCGACCGTGAGCGCGGCCACCTGGGGCCAGCCGAAGCGGACTTCCGGGCCGCCGGGGGACACCCGGACGGCGAGGCCTTCGGGGCCGACCCGCAGGCGGCGCGGGCGCCGCCAGCGGCCGTACAGCCGAAGCACGGCCCACCACGCGGCCGCGGCCACCGCGAAGTCCGGGCCGAGCAGCCCGATCGGCGCGGGCCAGGGCTGCCCGGCGAGGAGACCGGCCAGCGGCTCGGTGCAGGCCAGGGCGACGACGAGGAGGCACACCCACGGCAGCGGCCGCCCGGGCGCGGTGAAGACCTGGCCCGGGTGCGCGGGCGACCGCTGCTCGGGGCCTGCGACGCTGACCGGGGTCGGTGTGCGGACCGAGCGCGGCGCCGTCTCGAAGTGCGCACCGCCGTGTTCGGCGAGGGCGGCGCCCAGCGCGGAGAGCGGCTGGTCGAGGTCGGCGGTGTCGAGCAGGGTGTAGCGGACCCGCTCCTCCCGCAGCACCCCGAGCGCCGCGGCAAACCACGCGTCGTACCCGCGGTCGGCCGCACGCGGCAGCTTCACACCCGGCGCCGTCCAGAGCACGAGCCGCGGCTCGGCAGGACCGGAGTCCCCGCCGGAGTCCCGGTACTCCAGCGCGACCGCGTCGACCTGCTCCCAGCTCAACTCGGCGTCGTGCAGGGTCAGTCCGAAACCGTCGACGCGCAGCCGGAAGGGCCTGCGCGACCGCCGCAGGTCCGCCGCGCCGCGGACGGCGCACAGCGCCGCGATCCCGAGGACGCACAGCGGCCCTGCGAGGCCGGACGGCATCCCGCGCACCGCCGTCCACCCGGCGAGCCCGGCGACACCGGCCCCCGCGGTGCACAGCAGCCCGGCGGCCCGTCGCCGCAGCCGCCCTCTGATCGTGAACTCCACTGCCCCGCCCCCTCGTTGACGCCCGGATTCCAGGATGCGCGGGCGCGGACCCGGTGGTCGGGGCCGTACGCCGTCCGGTGCGAGGACGGGACCTGCGTGCGGCGAAACGGTGAAGAAGTGAACGGCGGGCGTCCGACACGTGCGCGGAGCATTGACCACCGACTGACCAGTCAGTAACTTCTGCGGAGCAGCAGCGACTTCATCCGATCTCATCCGATACCCGCACCAAATCCCCGTGTGTCATGGCAGCGTCAAAGGAGACAGCATGTCGATGCGCATCCTCGCCCGGGGCGTGACCGCCGCCCTGGCCGCCGGCACCCTGGCCGTCCTCGGCCTGGGCGCCCCCGCCGCGCAGGCGTCAGCCCAGACGTCACCGCAGACGTCACCCCAGGCGGCGCAGACTTACGTGGCGATGGGCGACAGCTACAGCGCCGGCTCGGGCATCCTGCCGCTCGACCCGGCCGCCTCGCTGCTGTGCGTGCGGTCCACCGCGAACTACCCGCACGTCCTCGCCGCCCGCGCCGGCCTCGCCCTCAAGGACGTCACCTGCGGCGGCGCCCAGACCAAGGACTTCGCCGGGTCCCAGTACCCGGGCGTGGCACCCCAGACGGACGCCCTGAGCAGCAGCACGGGCCTGGTCACGATGACGATCGGCGGCAACGACAACAGCACCTTCATCGACGCGATCCTCGCCTGCGGCTCCGCGGGCGTGGCGACCCTCGGCTTCGGGCACCCCTGCAAGAGCCTGTACGGCAGCACCTTCACCGACCAGGTCGACACCGGCACCTACCAGGCGCTGAAGTCGGCGCTCGCGGACGTACGCGCCAAGGCGCCCAACGCCCGGGTGGCGATCCTCGGTTACCCCTGGATCGTGCCGGCCGCCGCGGTCCCCGGCTGCTTCGCCAAGCTGCCGATCGCCTCGGGCGACGTGCCCTACCTGCGGGACCTGCAGACCCACCTGAACGCGGCGGTGCAGCGCGCTGCCGCCGACACCGGCGCCACCTACGTCGACGTCTCGGGTGTCTCGGAGGGCCACGACGCCTGCCGGCCGATCGGCACCCGGTGGATCGAGCCGATCCTGTTCGGCACCAACTTCGTCCCCGTGCACCCCAACGCGCTCGGCGAGTCCAAGCTCGCCGACCGGACCGCGGCCGTCCTCGGCCTCGGCTGAGGCCCCCCGCAGGGCCACACACAGAGCCCCCCACAGGAAAGAGCCGCCCCGGGGAGACCCCCCGGGGCGGCTCGATGCCGCAACCGGCCGCTCAGCCTTCGAGCTTGGAGATGTCGCGCACCGCACCGCGGTCCGCACTGGTCGCCATCGCGGCGTACGCCCGCAGCGCCGTCGAGACCTTGCGCTCGCGGCCGCGCGGGGCGTAGACACCGCCGAGCGCCTCCCGGCGGGCCGCCAACTCCTCGTCGGAGACCAGCAGTTCCATGGACCGCCCGGGGATGTCGATCCGGATGCGGTCGCCGTCCTCGACCAGGGCGATGGTGCCGCCCGAGGCCGCCTCGGGCGAGGCGTGGCCGATGGACAGGCCCGAAGTGCCGCCGGAGAAGCGGCCGTCGGTGATCAGCGCGCAGGACTTCCCCAGGCCCCGGCCCTTCAGGTACGAGGTCGGGTAGAGCATCTCCTGCATGCCGGGGCCGCCGCGCGGACCCTCGTAGCGGATCACGATGACGTCGCCGGGGGCGATCTCCTTGCGGAGGATCTTCTCGACGGCCTCGTCCTGCGACTCGCACACCACCGCGGGACCCTCGAAGGTCCAGATGGACTCGTCGACGCCCGCGGTCTTCACGACCGCGCCGTCCACGGCGAGGTTGCCGCGCAGCACCGCCAGGCCGCCGTCCTTGGAGTACGCGTGCTCGACGTCGCGGATGCAGCCGCCCGCCGCGTCGGTGTCCAGCGTGTCCCACCGCTCGGACTGCGAGAAGGCCTGCGCCGAGCGGACGCAGCCGGGGGCCGCGTGCCACAGCTCGACGGCCGTCTCGGACGGGGAGCCGCCGCGCACGTCCCAGGTCTCCAGCCACTCCTTGATGGACCGCGAGTGGACGGTGTGCACGTCCTCGTTCAGCAGCCCGCCGCGGTACAGCTCGCCGAGGATCGCCGGGATGCCGCCGGCCCGGTGCACGTCCTCCATGTAGTACGTGCCGCCGGGCGCGACGTTCGGCGCGACCTTGGCCAGGCACGGCACCCGGCGCGAGACGGCGTCGATGTCGGTCAGGCCGTAGTCCAGCTCGGCCTCCTGGGCGGCCGCCAGCAGGTGCAGGATCGTGTTGGTGGAGCCGCCCATCGCGATGTCCAGGGCCATGGCGTTCTCGAACGCCGCCCGGGTCGCGATGTTGCGCGGCAGCACGCTCGCGTCGTCCTGCTCGTAGTAGCGGCGGGTCAGCTCGACGACCGTACGCCCGGCGTCCTCGTAGAGGGCCTTGCGTGCGGTGTGCGTGGCCAGCACCGAGCCGTTGCCGGGCAGGGCCAGGCCCATCGCCTCGGTCAGGCAGTTCATCGAGTTCGCGGTGAACATCCCGGAACAGGACCCGCAGGTCGGACAGGCGTTCTCCTCGATACGGAGGATGTCCGCGTCCGAGACGTTCTCGTTGACGGCGTCGGCGATGGCGTTGATCAGGTCGAGCTTGCGGACCGTGCCGTCGACCAGGGTCGCGCGGCCGGCCTCCATGGGGCCGCCGGAGACGAAGACCGTGGGGATGTTCAGCCGCAGCGCGGCCATCAGCATGCCCGGGGTGATCTTGTCGCAGTTGGAGATGCAGATCAGCGCGTCGGCGCAGTGCGCCTCCACCATGTACTCGACCGAGTCCGCGATCAGGTCGCGGGACGGCAGGGAGTAGAGCATGCCGCCGTGGCCCATGGCGATGCCGTCGTCCACCGCGATGGTGTTGAACTCGCGCGGCACCGCGCCCGCCGCCTTGATCGCCTCGGAGACGATCCGGCCGACCGGCTGGAGGTGGGTGTGCCCGGGTACGAACTCGGTGAAGCTGTTGGCGACCGCGACGATCGGCTTGCCGATGTCGGCGTTGTCCACGCCGGACGCGCGCATCAGCGCACGCGCGCCTGCCATGTTGCGGCCGTGGGTGACCGTACGTGACCTCAGCTCGGGCACGGTGTCCACTCCCTTGGTTTCACTCAGCTCGTACGAAGGCCGCGCTGCGCGGCCGTGCCGTCGAGGGTACGCCCGTCGCCCAGGATCCGGACACCTCGTCCGGATGACGGAACCCGTGTGCTACCCGCCGGCACCAGGGCGGACGTCCGGGTCGGTCAGGTAGCGCTGGATCGTCGGGGCGACCACCGCGACCAGGTCCTCCGCGGCGGCCGAGGCGATCGGCTCCACCTTCACCACGTACCGCAGCATGATGATCCCGACCAGCTGCGCCGCCGCGAGCTGCACCCGGAACTCCGGGTCCGGCACGCTCAGCTCCCCCGCGACCCGCGCCAGCACCCGGCGGCCGACCAGGCCGCGGAAGACCGCCGCGGCCCGCTCGTTGGTCACCGCCGAGCGGACGATCGCCAGCAGCGGCTCCCGGGTGACGGGGTTCTCCCACACACCCAGCATGAAGCGGGCCACCCGCTCCCCCATGCCGTCGGGGCCGCCGGCCGCCAGGGCGCCGGGCAGTTCCAGGGCCGGCCCGAAGGACAGCTCGATGGCGGCCGCGAAGACCTGGTCCTTGGTGCCGAAGTAGTGGTGGACCAGGGCCGCGTCGACGTCGGCGGCCTTGCCGATGGAGCGGATCGAGGTCTTGTCGTAGCCGTGGGCCGAGAACTCCTCGCGGGCCGCGGCCAGGATGCGCTCCCGGGTCCCGGCGGCCGCCCCCGTCCGCGTCCCGGCGGGGCGGCCGCGGCGGCGGCGGGGGGTGCCGTTCGACGTGTCGGAGGACGTACCGGCGGAGGGCGCGTCGCTCATGCGCGGACCGACGGGCGGGCGGGTGAGGCCGCCGCCAGGTGGCGGCGGGTGAAGGCCAGCGCCTCCGCGAGGTCGCCCTCGCGCTCGGCCGCCGACATCGCGCGCCGGGTGTTGACCTCGATCACCACGTGCCCGCGGTAGTCGGTCGCCGCCAGCGACTCCAGCAGCGCCGCACACGGCTGGGTCCCGCGGCCCGGCACCAGGTGCTCGTCCTTCGCGGAGCCGCTGCCGTCCGCGAGGTGGACGTGCGCGAGCCGGTCGCCCATCCGCCCGACCATGTCCAAGGTGGCGGTACGCGACGTCGCCGCGTGCGACAGGTCCACCGTGAAGTGCCGGTAGTCCTCCCGCGTCACGTCCCAGTCCGGCGCGTACGCCAGCATCTCGCGGTCGCGGTAGCGCCACGGGTACATGTTCTCGACCGCGAAGCGCACGTCGGTCTCGTCGGCCATGCGCCAGATGCCGCGGACGAAGTCCCTGGCGTAGTTGCGCTGCCACCGGAAGGGCGGGTGCACCACGACGGTCGACGCGCCCAGCTGCAGCGCCGCCTTCCTGGCCCGCTGCAGCTTCACCCACGGGTCGGTCGACCACACCCGCTGGGTGATCAGCAGGCAGGGCGCGTGCACGGCGAGCACCGGCACGCGGTGGTAGTCCGACAGCCGCCGCAGCGCGTCCACGTCCTGGCTGACCGGGTCGGTCCACACCATGACCTCGACCCCGTCGTACCCCAGCCGGGCGGCGATCTCGAACGCCGTCGCCGTGGACTCCGGATACACCGAGGCCGTGGACAGCGCGACCTTCACGCCGGGTACGCCGCCGGTTCGCTTCCTGGGGTCCACTGGTTCAGCCACGGGAGCCAGCGTACGGCCGGGGGGTGTGCGGACGGCCGAGTCAGCCGTCGCGGCGGGCCACGGTGGCGGCATTACCGCCTCCCGGCGGCCCGAAGTCGGGTGTGGCCTTGGCCACACTGCCGTGCGTGTCGCCCGCCAGGCCGCCGGCGGACGCGGCTCCCGCGGTGTCCGCGGCCATCACGTCGAGCTTGCGGAGGATCACACCCTCGCGCAGCGCCCACGGGCAGATCTCCAGCTCGGTCACCCCGTAGAGGTCCATCGCCCCCTCGGCCACCAGCGCGCCCGCGAGCAGTTGCCGCGCCCTGCCCTCCGACACCCCCGGCAGCCCGGCCCGCCGCTGCGCCGTCATCCCCGCCAGCCGCGGCACCCACTCCTCCAGCGCGCCGCGCCGCAGCACCCGCTGCACGTACAGCCCGTCCGCGCTGCGGGCCGCGCCGGCGATCCTGGCCAGCTGCCGGAAGGTCTTGGACGTGCCCACCACGTGGTCCGCGGGGCCGAGCCGGGCGAACTCCGCGACGGTCCTGGCGATCTCGGCCCGCACGTGCCGGCGCAGGTTCCGCACGTCCTGCGCGGACGGCGGGTCCCCCGGCAGCCAACCGCCGGTCAGCCGCCCGGCGCCCAGCGGCAGCGACACGGCCGCGTCCGGGTACTCGTCCATCCCGTAGCCCACTTCGAGCGAGCCGCCGCCGATGTCCAGCACCAGCAGCTTGCCCGCCGACCAGCCGAACCACCGCCGCACGGCGAGGAAGGTCAGCCGCGACTCGTCCTCGCCCGACAGCACGGTCAGCCGCACCCCGGTCTCCTGCTCGACCCGGGCGAGCACGTCCTCGCCGTTCGCCGCCTCGCGCACCGCCGACGTCGCGAACGGCAGCACGTCCTCCGCGCCCTTGTCCTCCGCGACCCGCAGCGCGTCCGCGATCGTCCCGACCAGCCGGTCGACCCCGTCCGCGCTGATCGCCCCGCCCTCGTCGAGCAGTTCCGCGAGCCGCAGGTCCGCCTTGTGCGAATACGCAGGCAACGGGCGCGCGCCCGGGTGCGCGTCCACCACCAGCAGGTGAACGGTGTTGGACCCCACGTCGAGCACTCCCAGTCGCATGGGGAGCACTTTAGGCCAGCCTCACGAGCCGCCGCCCTCTCCCCGGGCGCCCTCCGCAGCCACCACCTCCCGCATGTGCCGCCGCAGAGCCTCCTCGACCCCCACCCGATCCGCACCCCCGGGAACCGGCCACTCCCGCTCGTCGAGCCCTGCCTCGACCGCGGCGGCCACGACCTGTAAGTCGGCAGGCAGGCCCATCGTCGTCTCCCCCCGCAGAAGTCGCCCGTGGCTTTCAGCGGATGGCCGCAGGAGCGCTGCGCAGCAGGGTCGTGGACGATCGTGCGGGCCGGTGGCCGCATTCGGCGCATTCCGGTCTTACGCTGGGCGCGTGGCAAAGGCGAAGGCCCGCAAGGGCGGACAGCAGGACGGGCCGGCTGCGGCGGGCAGGGGCAGGCAGCGGGGCGTCGCGGTGGCGGCGGACGACGAGGCCGGTCTGGACTTCGCGCGCGCCTGGGTGGAGTTCGCCGACCCCGCAGACGAGGAGCAGGTCTTCAGGTGCGACCTGACGTGGCTGACGTCGCGCTGGACGTGCGTGTTCGGCAGCGGCTGCCAGGGCATCGTGGCCGGGCGCGCGGACGACGGCTGCTGCTCGCTGGGCGCGCACTTCTCGGACGACGACGACGAGAAGCGGGTCGCCGGGCATGTGGCCCGCCTCACCGCCGACACGTGGCAGTTCCACGGCCTGGGCACCGGCACCGGTGGCTTCTGGGCCGAGGAGAACGAGGACGGCGAGCGGCAGACCCGGGTCGTGGACGGCGCCTGCATCTTCTCCAACCGGGCCGGCTTCGCCGGCGGCCAGGGCTGCGCGCTGCACGCCCTGGCGCTGCGGGAGAACCGCGAGCCGCTGGAGACCAAGCCCGACGTGTGCTGGCAGCTGCCGATCCGCCGGACCTTCGACTGGGTCGACCGGCCGGACGACACCCGGGTGCTGGTCGTCTCGATCGGCGAGTACGACCGGCGCGGCTGGGGTCCCGGCGGCCACGACCTGCACTGGTGGTGCACCTCCGCCACCTCCGCGCACGGCGGCGGCGAGCCCGTGTACGTCTCCTACCGCGCCGAGCTGACCGAGCTGATGGGCGAGGCCGGCTACGCGGAGCTGTCCGCCGCGTGCGAGGCCCGCCTCGCCACCGCCCTCCCCCTCCTGGCCCCCCACCCGGCCGACCCCGCCTGACCGAGCCGGCCTGACCGACCCCACCCGGCCGACCCGGCCTGACCGACCCGGCCTGACCGACCCGGCCTGACCGACCCGGCCTGACCGTCAGGCCGAGAGTGCGGCCTGCGCCGACGCCTCCTCTTCCGCGTCCTCGGCGCAGGCGGTGACCAGGACGTCGAGGGACAGGCCCAGCGCGCCCGCGAGGGCTGCCACCGTGAAGAAGGCCGGGGTCGGGGCTCGGCCTGTCTCGATCTTGCGCAGCGTCTCCGCGGACACTCCCGCGGCCGCCGCGACCTCCACCATGCTGCGTTCCCCGCGCGCCTGCCGCAGCAGTGCGCCGAACCGCTCACCGCGCCTGCGTTCCCACGGGGTCAAAGGAGTCCTCACCATGCCTGTGATACTAATACCGGTATAAGAATTGGAGGAGGACCACCATGGTGGAGATCAAGAACGACGCCGCACTGGACGGGATGCGCGAGGCAGGACGGGTCGTCGCCCGGGCGCTGGCCGCGGTCCAGGCGGCCGCGGCCGTCGGGGTGTCGCTGCGCGAACTCGACGAGGCCGCCCGCGCCGTCCTCACCGAAGCCGGCGCCGGCTCGCCCTTCCTCGGCTACCGCCCGCCCTTCGCCCCCACCCCCTTCCCCGCGGTGATCTGCACGTCGGTCAACGACGCGGTCGTCCACGGCATCCCCACCGACTACCGGCTGCGCGACGGCGACCTGGTCAGCATCGACTGCGGCGCGGAACTCGACGGCTGGACCGGTGACGCCGCGACCACCTTCACCGTCGGCACCCCGCGGGCCGCCGACCTCGACCTCATCGAAGCGACCCGGAAGGCGCTCGACGCCGGCATCGCGGCGGCCGTCGCGGGCAACCGCGTCGGGGACATCTCGCACGCGATCGGCCGGGTCGCGCTCGCCGCGCGCTGCGGCATGCCCGCGGACTTCGGCGGCCACGGGATCGGCCGCCGGATGCACGAGGACCCGCACGTGCCCAACCGGGGCCGCCCCGGCCGCGGCTTCCCGCTCCGGCCAGGACTGGCCCTGGCGATCGAGCCGATGCTGATGTCCGGCGGGCGGGACGAGTACGTCACCGCCGCGGACGGCTGGACCCTGCGTACGGTCGACGGCAGCCGGGCGGCCCACATCGAGCACACCATCGCCGTCACCGCGGACGGGCCGCGCGTCATGACGGTGCCGTAGCCCCGCCCCCGCACCCGTCAGCCGAGGCCGCCCGGCACGTCGGGCGGCGCGGCCCGCCCGCGGTCGCCGACCAGGACGCTGCGCGGCGGGGCGCCCGGGTCAGGGCGTCTCGGCGGCGGTGGCGGTGTCGGTCGGGGTGGGCGTCCGGGTCGGGGGCTCGGAGGTGGGTGAGGTCTCGGTCGGCGTCGGGGTGGGGGTCGGCGCGGAGGTCGTGGGAGGAGGCGAGGCCGGGGGCGGCGAGGAGTGCCCGGAGGGCGGGGCCGAGCGGCGGGTCGAGCCGCGCAGGATCACCGTGGCGTCGGCCGGGGCGAAGGACACCGCCGCCGTCCACGAGCCGGCCGGGGCCAGCGCCCGTACGACCGAGATCGTGAGGGTGGCCGACTCGCCGGGGTGCAGCACCCCGGACGTCGCCGACAGCCGCAGCCACCCCGCCTGGGTCGACGCGGACCACCGCACGTCGGCGGTACCGCTCGCCGTGAGGGTGACCAGGGTGCGGCCCGCGGACGGGGCGGCCGCCACCGTCAGATAGCCGGCCCCGGGCGACGCCGGAGCCCCCGAGGGCGTCACCATCACCGCCGTGACGTCGGCGTCGGCGGCTGCGGGGCCGGCCGCCGGTGCGGCCGGCGGCCCGGACGCGGAGGGCTGCGGGCGCGAGGCCCCGGCCTTCTCGTACGGCAGCCCCACCCCGTCGGGCGCCCCGGCCGCCGCCCGCCCGCCGTGCGGCTCGTCGCCGCCCAGCGGCGTCGCCCGGTACGCGGCCCAGATCGCCAGCACGGGCGCGGCGACGACGGCCGCGACGACCGTGGTCGTCACCGCGCGGTGCCGCAGCTGCGCCCGCCGGGCCGCGCGGTCCTTGAGGTCCAGCGGGAAGCCGCGCCGGTCGAAGCGGGGCGTGCACTCGCGGCTGCGGCCGGCCCCGGTCTCCATGGCGTGCAGCAGCGCGGCGCAGGCGACCGCCCGCGGCGCCTCGATGAGGGCGAGCACGGCGGTGGCATCCGCGGTGGCGCCCGGCCACGGCCCGGCGGCGACGGCACGCTCGGCGTCACGGCGGCACACGGTGCACTCGTCCACGTGGCGCACGAGTTCGTCACGCAGCGCCGGGCCGAGCAGGACCCGGGTGTCACCGGCGAGCCGGGCGAGCGCGGCGCAGCGCCCGGTGTCGACGACGGCCAGCGCGGCCCTGGTCCGCTCGACCTCGCACGCGGCGCGGGCCAGCAGCCCGCGGGCGGCGTCCGTTTCGAGCCCGAGGACGGCGGCGACCTCGTGCGGCGGCAGCTGGTGGCGTACCGCCAGCTCCAGCGCCTCGCGCTGCTCGGGCGTGGTGCCGGCGGCCTCCGGCCAGGCCAGGGCGGCCAGTTGGGCGGCCCGCTGCTCGGCGACGGAGGCCGCGGCGCGGGCCGGGGCCAGCGGGGTGCCCGCGGCGAGCCGGCGCAGGCAGGACCAGCGGGCGAGCGCGTACAGCCAGGGGCGCCGCAGGGCGGGGTCGCGCAGCCGGGAGCGCTGGCGTTCGGCGAGCGCGAGGACCTCCCCGAGCGCTCCGGCGGCGGCGTCGTGCTCGCACAGGATGGACAGGCAGTACGTGAACAGGCCGTCGAGATACGGCTCGTAGTGCGCTGGCGGCACCATCGGCAGGGTGCCCTGGGGTCGGCGGCGCACCGCGTCGCCCTCCCGGCCGCCGTCGGCGGTCGAGCGTGCGGCGGCGCGCGCCGCGGAGCGCCCTGGCGCCGACGTCCGGGGCCTGCGGTGCGCGCCGGTCGTCTGCGGGGCGGGGGTGGGGGTCTCCTGCCTGCTCATCACCGGGTGACGGTAGGCCCGCGACCGCCCCCGGCTCAGCCGTCCTCGCGGCCGTTAATCCTTACGGGTAGCGATGCGCACCGAAAGGGGACGCTCCCGCCCCTCGTACGAGTGAATGTGCGCGCGCACGCTCGAAGCCCGCACCGCACGCCCCCGAGTGCGCCTACGGCCGGGCGGAGGTCCGGGGGGACGGCCGGGGCGGTCTGTCGTACCCGACCGCTACGGTGGCGCCATGGCCACCCGTAAGCCCGCCCAGAAGGACCGTCCCTCCTACCGCTGCACCGAGTGCGGCTGGACCACGGTCAAGTGGCTCGGCCGGTGCGGCGAGTGCCAGGCGTGGGGGACGGTCGAGGAGTACGGCGGGGTCTCGGCGGTGCGCACCACCGCTCCCGGGCGGGTCAGCTCGCCGGCCCGGCCGATCGGGCAGGTGGACGGCCGGCAGGCGACCGCGCGCTCGACCGGCGTGCCGGAGCTGGACCGGGTGCTCGGCGGCGGCCTGGTGCCCGGCGCGGTGGCGCTGCTCGCGGGCGAGCCGGGCGTCGGCAAGTCCACGCTGCTGCTGGACGTGGCGGCGAAGGCGTCGAGCGCGCAGAGCCCGGTGCTCTACGTCACGGGTGAGGAGTCGGCCTCGCAGGTGCGGCTGCGCGCGGACCGGATCGGCGCGCTCGCCGACCACCTGTATCTGGCGGCCGAGACGGACCTGTCGGCGGTGCTCGGGCACCTGGACGACGTCAAGCCGTCGCTGCTGGTGCTGGACTCGGTCCAGACCGTGGCGTCGCCGGAGATCGACGGCGCCCCCGGCGGCATGGCGCAGGTCAGGGAGGTCGCGGGCGCGCTGATCAGGGCGTCCAAGGAACGCGGGATGGCCACCTTGCTGGTCGGCCATGTCACCAAGGACGGGGCGATCGCCGGGCCGCGGCTGCTGGAGCACCTGGTCGACGTGGTGCTGAGCTTCGAGGGCGACCGGCACGCGCGGCTGCGGCTGATCCGCGGGGTGAAGAACCGGTACGGCGCCACCGACGAGGTCGGCTGCTTCGAGCTGCACGACGAGGGCATCACGGGCCTGGCCGACCCGTCGGGCCTGTTCCTGACCCGGCGCGACGAGCCGGTGCCTGGCACGTGCCTGACGGTGACCCTGGAGGGCAAGCGGCCGCTGGTCGCGGAGGTGCAGGCGCTGACCGTCGACACCCAGATCCCCTCGCCGCGGCGTACGACGTCGGGTCTGGAGAACTCCCGGGTCTCGATGATGCTGGCGGTGCTCGAACAGCGCGGCCGGATCAAGGCGATCGGCAAGCAGGACATCTACACGGCGACCGTCGGCGGGGTGCGGCTGACCGAGCCGGCCGCCGACCTGGCCGTCGCGCTCGCGCTGGCCAGCGCGGCGATCGACACCCCGCTGCCGAAGAACCTGGTGGCGATCGGCGAGGTCGGCCTGGCCGGCGAGGTGCGCCGGGTCACCGGGGTGCAGCGCCGCCTGTCGGAGGCGGCCAGGCTCGGCTTCACGCACGCGCTGGTGCCGAGCGACCCGGGCAAGGTGCCGGCCGGGATGCGGGTGATCGAGGTCTCCGACATCGGTGACGCGCTGCGCGCGCTGCCGGCCAGGGCGTCCCGGGGACAGGGCACGTCCTAGGACTCTCAGGCGCCCCGGTCAAGGGGGCGCACGCCGGCGATCGGCGGCCCGCGGCGCGGACGACGTAAACTCACTCCAAACCGCACCGACCGGAGGAACGCAGTGGCAGCCAACGACCGGGCAGGCGCCGCCCCGGCCCGCAAGGCAGCGGCGGACTCCGCCAGCAGGTCCGGCACCGGCCAGGACGGCGGGCTGATGCGCGCCTCGCTGAGCGCCGTGGCCCCCGGCACGGCCCTGCGCGACGGCCTTGAGCGCATCCTGCGCGGCAACACCGGTGGCCTGATCGTGCTGGGCATGGACAAGACCGTGGAGTCGCTGTGCACCGGCGGCTTCGTCCTCGACGTGGAGTTCACCGCGACCCGGCTGCGCGAGCTGTGCAAGCTGGACGGCGCGCTGATCCTGGACAAGGACATCACCAAGATCCTGCGGGCCGGCGTGCAGTTGGTGCCCGACCCGACGATCCCCACCGAGGAGACCGGCACCCGGCACCGCACCGCGGACCGGGTCAGCAAGCAGGTCAACTTCCCCGTGGTGTCCGTCAGCCAGTCGATGCGGCTGATCGCGCTGTACGTGGACGGGCAGCGCCGGGTGCTGGAGGACTCGGCGGCGATCCTGTCCCGGGCCAACCAGGCGCTGGCGACCCTTGAGCGCTACAAGCTGCGGCTCGACGAGGTGGCGGGCACGCTGTCCGCGCTGGAGATCGAGGACCTGGTCACGGTCCGCGATGTCACCGCGGTGGCACAGCGGTTGGAGATGGTTCGCCGGATCGCCACCGAAATCGCCGAGTACGTGGTCGAGTTGGGCACCGACGGGCGGCTGCTGTCGCTCCAGCTCGACGAGTTGATCGCGGGCGTGGAGCCCGAACGCGAGCTGGTGGCCAGGGACTACGTGCCCGAGCCGACCGCCAAGCGCAGCCGCACCGTCGCCGAGGCGATGTCCGAGCTGGACGCGCTGCCGCAGAGCGAGCTGATCGAACTCACCACGGTGGCAAGGGCGCTGGGCTACACCGGTTCGCCCGAGTCGCTGGACTCCGCGGTGTCCCCGCGGGGTTACCGGCTGCTGGCGAAGGTGCCGCGGCTGCCGAACACCGTCATCGAGCGGCTGGTCGAGCACTTCGGCGGCCTGCAGAAGCTGCTCGCCGCCAGCGTGGACGACCTCCAGGCCGTCGACGGCGTCGGCGAGGCCCGCGCCCGCTCGGTCCGCGAGGGCCTGTCGCGGCTGGCGGAGTCCTCGATCCTCGAACGGTACGTGTAACCGCCGTACTCCCAGGCGTCCGTGGCGCCCGGCGCCCGTCAGTCCTGCGACAGCACGAACGGCACGCTCTTCGTGCCGTAGCCCGGCAGTTGGGCCTGCGCCAGGTAGTTGCCGGGCGCGGCCTGCGCGCCCTTGGGGGTGGCGCAGTTCGGGGAGCTGGTCCTGCCGTTCCAGCGCAGCGTGTAGGTGGTGCTGCTGTGCGCGGGCACCTGGAGCAGATACGGCTGCGTGCCCGCGCAGTCGTCCGACGCCCACACATGGCTGTCGTCGGGTGTCTGGGTGATGGTGAAGACCGCGCTGCGCGGACCGAAGTCCAGCTTGCAGGTGACGGTGCCGGAGTTGGCGGCGCGCAGCTGGAAGACCGGGGTCTCGCCCGGCGCGTACGCGTTCTGCACGCTGACCAGCGACAGCGAGACCGTACCCGGCGAGCAGCCGGGCAGCGTCGAGCCGGCCGGCACCTGGTCGCCGCTGGTGCCCGTACCGGCGCTCGCCCCGGCGGAGGAACCGCCGGAGGACCCGCCGGTGTCGCCCGCGGACGTACCCGACGACGTCCCCGCGGTCGCGCCGGCCGACGTCCCCGCGGTGTCGCCGGCGGCGGCGCCCGTGGACGTGCCGTCAGAAGTCCCGTCGCCCGTACCGCCGTCGGCGTCGGAGCCGCCGTCGGCCGGGGTGGTGTCGCGGCCGCCCGGGCGGCCGCTGATGTGGGTGCCGCTCGGCACGGGACCCGGGGTGATGCTCGCCACCGGGGAGTGCGAACCGCTGGGCGCGGACGAGCCCTTGCCGCTTCCGCCGCCGCCCGACGTCACCGCCCAGATCACCAGCACGGCGATCAGCGCGACGAGCGCGAACACCACGACGCGCCGCCGCCAGTAGATGGTCGACGGGAGCGGTCCGACGGGATTGCGCAACGAGCCCACACCCGAACTCTAGGGGAGATCACCCGTGTGCCGTCGCAACACCCGCCGCTCGGTGCCCGCTCTTTGCCGATGATCACGTTTACGTCGGCGGCCGATCGCTGTGGGTGGCGTGTGCGAGGATCGCGAGGCGATGAGCACAGACCTCCACCACACCCCCGAGTCCGCTTCCACCACCACCACGCCCCGCGCGGCCGCGCTGCACGACCCGGTCATCGACTGGTTCGACGACCACGCCCGCGACCTGCCCTGGCGGCGCCCCGACGCGGGCGCCTGGTCGGTGATGGTCAGCGAGTTCATGCTCCAGCAGACCCCGGTGGTCCGGGTGCTGCCGGTGCACGAGCAGTGGCTGGCCCGCTGGCCGCGCCCCGCCGACCTGGCCGCCGAGTCGCCCGGCGAGGCCGTCAGGGCGTGGGGCCGGCTCGGCTACCCGCGCCGGGCACTGCGGCTGCACGCCGCGGCCGGCGCGATAGCGCAGCGGCACGGCGGCGAGGTGCCGCGCGAGCACGCCGAGTTGCTGGCGCTGCCCGGGGTGGGCGAGTACACGGCTGCGGCGGTCGCGTCGTTCGCGTACGGGCAGCGGCACATCGTGCTCGACACGAACGTGCGCCGGGTCTTCGCCCGGGTGGCGACCGGTGTCGCCCACCCGCCGAACGCAACGACGGCCGCCGAGCGGCGCACGGCCGAGGGCCTGCTGCCCGCCGACGAGGCGACGGCCGCGCGCTGGGCGGCCGCGACGATGGAACTGGGCGCCCTGGTCTGCACCGCCCGCTCCCCGCAGTGCGGGCAGTGCCCGGTCGCGGCGATGTGCGCCTGGCGGCTCGCCGGCTGCCCCCCGCACGACGGCCCGCCGCGCCGCGGCCAGTCGTACGCCGGCACCGACCGCCAGGTACGCGGCCGCCTCCTCGCGGTACTGCGCGCCTCACCGGGCCCCGTAGCCCAGGCCGCCCTCGACGCGGTGTGGCACGAGCCGGTCCAGCGCGCCCGCGCCCTCGACGGCCTGGTCGAGGACGGCCTGGTCGAGCCCCTCGCCGACGGCGTCTACCGCCTCCCGGTGTGACGCCCGGAAGCGACGAGGCGGCTGGTGAAGCCGCCGCGGACGAGGGAGGCGTACGCGGCACGCACGTCCTGCGGGACGTGCTCGCTAGAGTCGCGCCATGACCGACCCCGTGCCGTTCGCCATTCCCACGCGGTTCGCCGCGGACCCCGACCGGGTCGCTCTGGTCATCCCCGGCATGGGGTACTCGCCGGCGCGGCCGCTGCTGCACTTCGCCACCGCCGCGCTGCTCCAGCGCGGCTGGACCGTGCAGGAGTTGTGGTGGCGTGTTCCCGACGACCTCGGCCGGCTTCCGCTGGCCGGGCGGGCGTCCTGGGTGGCGGAACAGGTCGGGCACGCAGTCGACGCCGAGGGCGGGGCGTGCCGGCTGCTGGTCGGGAAGTCGTTGGGGACGTTCGCGGCCGCGCTCGCGGCCGACCGCTCGCTGCCCGCGGTGTGGCTCACGCCGCTGCTCACCCTCGCGGAGGTCGCCGAGCCGCTCCGCCGGGCGGCAGCCCCCGCGCTGCTCGTCGGCGGCACGAGGGACGACCTGTGGGACGGGCAGGTCGCTGCCGGGCTCCCGCACGAGGTGCTGGAGATCCCCGGCGCCGACCACTCCCTGGAGATGGACGGGGACGTCGTCGGCTCCGCCGCCGCGCTCGGGCAGGTCGTCGCGGCGATGCACGACTTCATCGCCCGGGTGTGACCGGGCGCTGCGGTCACCCCGCCTCGGCCGGCTCCGCGGCGTAGACGGTCATCCACTGGGGGTCGAGGCGGTAGTAGACGACCTCGGTCGTCCAGTCGAAGGCGTCGGCGCCGTAGAAGTCCTTGAGGTAGGCGAGCAGGTCGGGCCAGTCAGGGGAGGGCGCGGCGTCGAGGGGGTTGAGGGGCTCGGCGGTCCCGTGGGTGAAGACGCCGAGGGACTCACCGCGCATGTGGGCCGCGCTGGCGGCGGGGCGGGCGGCGAGGTGGCGGGCCTTGGCCGCGGTGCGGGCGGTGCCGAAGTGCCACCTGCCGTGGAGGAAGTGGCCGTCCACGCCGCTGATCCGCGGCTCGCCCTTCGCCGTCACCGTGGACAGCGCCAGCGTGCACATGCCGGTCAGGGTGGCGGTGAGCTGCTCGGCGGTCAGGGTGCGCTCGGTGGTGACGATCGAGCGGAGGTGGGCGGTGGAGCGGGACAGGGAGGCGTCGAGCAGGGCCTGCAGCTCGCGCATTTCTTCTGGCGTCTCACGCATCGGCCCACTGTAGGCAGAACGCGGCGTCCTAAGCCGCTTTCGGCGCCGCCGGCACGCACCGCCACGCGAGGCCCGCGGCGGTCAGGTAGGCCAGCGCGCCGATGGCCATGCTGTCGCGCAGCCCCGCGGCGGAGCCGGTGGCCGTGGCGAGCAGGCTGCCGCCGAGGGCGACCCCGGTGGCGCTGCCGATCTGGCGGGTGGTGTTGAACAGGGCGGACGCGGCACCCGAGTACGCCGCGGGCGCGGCGCCCATCACGGTGGCCGTCGAGCCGGTGAGGGCGAAGGACGTACCGAAGCCCGCGGCCATCATCGGGGCCACCAGCAGCGGGTAGGCCGCCCCGGCTCCCAGCGCGGCCCAGCCGGCCAGGCCCAGGGCGGCCAGGAGCATGCCGGAGACCACGAGCGGACGGTCGCCGGTACGGCGGCTCAGCCGCCCGGACAGGACGGAGGCGAACATGGTCACCGCGACCGCGGGGAAGAGTGCCAGCCCCGTACCGACGGCGCTGTAGCCGCGCTGGTGCTGGAAGTCCAGGCTGGCGGTGAACACCATGCCGTAGAAGCCGAAGTTGAACAGCAGGCCGATGACGGCTCCGCCGCCCATCGCGCGGGAGCGCAGCAGGCTCGGCGGCAGGACGGGGGCGGCGGCCAGCCGCTCCCGCACCGCGAACGCCGCGGCGGCCAGCAGGGCCAGGCCCAGCCCGGCCAGCACCGCCGGATCGGACCACCCGCGGCGGCCGGCCTCGTTGAGCGCCGCGGTCAGCAGTGCCACCGCCGCCACGACCGCGCACTGCGCCGGCCAGTCCAGGGCGCGGCCGGCGTGCCGGGGTGAGCGGGCCACGTGCCGCAGCGTCAGCGCGAGGCAGGCGACGCCGACGGGCAGGTTGATCAGGAACACCCAGCGCCAGCCCGCCGTGGAGACGAGCAGCCCGCCCAGCAGCGGGCCGGCGGAGGCGGCGATGCCCGCCATCGAACCCCACAGCCCGAAGGCCCGCGCGCGGGCGGCCGGTTCCGGGTAGGCCTGCTGGAGCAGGGCCAGCGAACCGGGCACGATGAGCGCCGCACCGAGCCCCTCCACCAGCCGGGCAGCGACGAGGAAGGGGGCGTCGGGCGCGAGCGCGCACGCGGCCGAGGACACGGTGAACACCGCCACGCCCGAGCAGAAGATCCGCCGGTTGCCCAGCCGGTCGCCCAGCGCGCCGCCGGTCAGCAGGAAACCGGCGAAGACCAGGGTGTAGCCGTCGGTGATCCACTGGATGCCGGTGAGCGAGGTCGACAGGTCCCGGCCGATCACGGGCACGGCCACGTTGATGATCGTCACGTCGAGGATGACCATGAAGTACCCGGCGCACACCGCAAGCAGCGGTGCCAGGGGGCGTCGTCCGGACTCCGGGGCGGGCTCGGGAGCGGGCGCGGCCCCGTCGCCGCCGGCCGGCTCCGCGAACGCCACGGCCCCACCCCTTCTGCGGACATTTGTCAGGAAAAGCCACGGTAAGGGATGAAGAGGGCGGTGCCTCTCAGGGGCGGCCGCTCAGCGCGGCAGCAGCAGTTGCGCGACGGCGCCGCCGCCGTCGGAGAGCGGGGCGTTGCGGAAGGTCAGGCGGGCGCCGAGGACGCGGGCCTGGCCGGTGGCTATGGTCAGGCCGAGGCCGTGGCCGGCGCCCGCGCGGTCGGTCGAGCCGGTGCGGAAGCGGCTGGGGCCTTCCCTGAGCAGGTCGGGCGGGAAGCCGGGGCCGTGGTCGCGGACGCGGAGGAAGGAGCCGTCGACCAGGACGTCGATCGGACCGCCGCCGTGCCGGGCCGCGTTGGCCAGCAGATTGCCCAGGATGCGTTCCAGCCGCCGCGGGTCGGTCTGGACGACGGCGTCCTCGGCCACGGTGACGGTGGCGCCGGGGGCCAGCACCGGCACCCGGCGGGACACGAACTCCGCGAGCACGACCTCCTGGAGGTCGGCCTGCTCCGCGGCGCCGTCGAGGCGTGCCACCTCCAGGACGTCCTCGACCAGGGTGCGCAGCGCGTGCACCCGGTCCCGTACCAGCTCGGAGGGGCGGCCGGGCGGCAGCAGTTCGGCGGCGGTGACCAGGCCGGTCACCGGTGTGCGCAGCTCGTGCGCGATGTCCGCGGTGACCCGCCGCTCCGCCTCAAGACGCAACTGCAGCGCGTCGGCCATCGCGTCGACCGCCCTGGCCAGCTCGTCGGTCTCGTCGCGGCCCCGCCCGCCGATGGCCTCGCGCACCCTGACCTGCGTGTCGCCGTCGGCGACCTTGCGCGCGGCGGTCGCCGCCTTCCGCAGCCGCCGCGACATGCGCCCGCCGACGAGCACGCCGATGGCGGTGCCGCCGAGCACGACGGCGACCGAGCCGAGCACCAGGGTCTGGTCCAGGTCGACGAGCACCGAGTAGCGGTCGGTGAAGCCGGTCTTGAGCGACAGCACCTTGCCGTTGCCCGCCGGTGTCTCGGCCCAGACGACGAGCCCCGAGCTGGTCTGCTGGACGAAGGTGGCGCGCTGGCCCTTGGCGGCGTAGTCCTTCAGCTCGGGAGGCAGCGCCGGGTCGTTGAGCGTGGCGTAGAAGACCAGCCGGCCGTTGGTCTCGTAGATCCGCAGTGCGGACTGGATGCGCTCGTCCTGGACGTCCCTGGCGCTGTTGATCATGCTGACCCTGGCGGCGTTGTGCACGACCAGGCTCAGCGCGACCACGACCAGCGCGGACACCACGGCGATGGCGGCGCTGAGCTTCCAGCGCAGGGTCAGGGTGGGGCGGAATGCCATCGGCGCTCAGGCCCGCAGTTTGTAGCCGAAACCGCGTACGGTCTCGATCCGGTCCTGCCCGACCTTCGCCCGCAGCCGCTGCACGTGCACGTCCACCACGCGGGTGTCGCCGCCCCAGTCGTAGTCCCAGACCCGGGCCAGCAGCCGGTCGCGGGACAGCACGGTGCCGGGCGCCGCGGCGAACTCCAGCAGCAGCCGCATCTCGGTGGGGGTCAGCGCGAGGCGTTCACCGGCACGGGTGACCTCCATGCCCTCCGGGTCGATCGCGATGTCGCCGAAGGACAGCAGGGCGCCGTCGTCCTGCGGGTCGTCGGCGGCGCTGGCGCGGAAGCGGCGCAGCACCGCGCGGATGCGGGCGACGAGCACCGCGCCGTCGAAGGGCTTGGTGACGTAGTCGTCGGCGCCGGCCTCCAGGCCGAGCACGACGTCGATGGCGTCGGCGCGGGCCGAGACCATGATGACCGGCACGGTCGACTCGTCCCTGATCCGCCGGCACAGGCTGACCCCGTCCAGGCCCGGCACCATCACGTCGAGCAGCGCCAGGTCGGGCCGCCGGGCGCGGAAGGCGTCCAGGCCGGTCAGGCCGTCGGGGGCGGCGGTGACCTGGAAGCCGTCGCGCTCCAGGGCGAGCGTGGTGGCCTCGCGGATGACGTCGTCGTCCTCGACGAACAGGACGTGGGTGGCGGCCATCGGCTCAGCGCCCGGCCGCGGGTGCCGACGGCGCCGCGGTCACGGCCGGCAGGTCGGGGTCGAGCGGGTCGGAGTCGGGGCGCGGCGCCGGCTCGGTGGACGTCGGCTCGGGCCGTACGGTCGGGGTGGGCGCGCCGAAGTCGGCATAGTTGCGCGCGACCTGTACGAAGCGGCCGTCGCGCCACGCGTACAGCACCGACTCCTGCCCGGTCGGGTACGACACCGGGTCGTCCACCTTGTACACCTCGTGGATGATCTGCAGTTGCCCGTCCTCGACGCTGCCGTACACCGGGGGGCGCTCGTCGGCGAAGACGTTCTGGTATTTCCCGTTCACCATACGGTAGACGTACGCGGCCACGCCGAGGCCGTCTCCGCAGGTCGTGACGTTGACCACCAGGTCGGGGCCGTCGCCCGCGGTGAGGTCGCCGGTATCCGTGGCCATCGGGTAGTCGTCGCCCGCGCACGGCGTCAGGTCCTCGCGCACACCCTGGCTGACGCTGCTGTCCCGGCGGACCATGGTGGCCAGCGCCTGCGGGTCGCGGGCGATGGCGGGGGCGGGGGCGGTGGCCGGCCTGCGCAGGCTGGGCGAGGGCGCCGGCCCCTCCTTGCGGGCACCGGTGCCGGTCGTACCGCAGCCCGTCACCACGACGCACGCGCAGGTCAGCGCGCCCATCGCTGCGGTGCCGGGTCTTATGCGGCGCACATCGCCTCCTCCGCCTCCGGTCGCGTGTAGCCGTAGCTGCCGTGCTCCAGCTCGTACCGCAGACGGGCGAGCGCCCGGTGCAGCGTGCTCTTCACCGTACCTGTGGACATGCCCAGGACCCGGGCGGTCTCCTCGGTCGTCAGCTGCCCGTAGTGGCGCAGCACCACGACCTGCCGCTGCTTGGGCGCGAGCACCCCCAGCACGTCCCGCAGCATCTCGCGGTCCGCCCGCTGCTCGCTGCCGTCCTCCACGCTGGGCTCCGGCAGTTCCCCGGTGGGCACCTCGTCGAGCTTGCGGTTGCGCCACCACTCGGTCCTGGTGTTGATCATCACCCGGCGCATGTACGCGTCCGCGAGGGTCTTGTCGGCGATGCCCTCCCACCGGGGGTAGGTGCGCACCAGGGCGGTCTGCACCAGGTCCTGCGCGTCGATCGGGTCCGGCACGAGGCGGCGGGCGCTGCGCAGCAGGGCGTCCTGCCGCGTCCTCACGTACTCCTCGAACTCCAACACCGCGCCGCTCGCCGCCATCGTTCCTCCACCCCGAAATCCGCCCACGCGCCGCCGGCGGGAGGTCAGTCCGCCGTGGTCGCGCCCGGGTCTTTCCCCCTGGCTGCGCCGAAGTTACGGACCGGATGTCAGGCTTCCGCGACTGCGAGCGCACAGCGGGCGCACAGCAACCCATCGGTTGTGTAACGGGCGCGGAGGAAACGGGCTAAAGGGGGTGAAGGGCCGCTATCGGGCCACGGCTGCCGCGCCTACGGGTGCCAGGGGTCGGTGAGCTGGTAGCAGTGCCCGCCGGGGTGCCCCGCGTACTGGCAGCAGGCCTCGTCGAGTGGGTCGGGCGCCGGGGCGCCGCAGTCCGGCAGGACGACGGGGCCGGGCGGGCCGTCGTCACGGTCCCACCGGCCCCACACCGAGCCGGTGTCCCGGCCGTCGAGGTGCATGACGTACGCGTGGTGCGCGCCCGCGGTGTGCGCCTGCAACACGCACCGCAGGTCGCGCTCGACGTGCTCCGGCTCCCCGGCGGCGGCCGGCGCCAGCGCCTGTGCGGCGGGCACGAGCCGCTCGGGCAGCGAGCGGCGGGCGCGGCACACGGGGAGGAGGGCGGGGACGAAGTCGGTCACCGCAGTCGCGGGCAGGACGGCCCAGGTGGTCTTCGTACCGTCCGCGTGCGGCATCCAGCCCCAGTCGCGGGCCAGTACGTCCACCAGGGCCAGCCCACGGCCGGTCTCTCCGTACGGATCGGGGTGCGGGTTCATGGCGGGAGGCTTCCGCGAGCCGTCACGTACTTCGAGGAGTACCTCGTCACTGCCCGTGGTCACGGTCAGTTCGGTGATCGAGCTTGGCGCGTGCCGTAAGGCGTTGCCGACGAGTTCGCTGAGCACCAGCAGCACGGAGTCCGCGGCCTCGTCCTGCCGCCAGGCGACCAGGCACTCACGCACTTCGCGGCGTGCGCGGCCGACCTCCGAGAGGTCAGAGCCGAGGCCGAGTGCGACCTGATGCCGTACCCGCATGGACGGCCGGGTGCGGGCAGTGACAGTGGCGCTCGGCATGTGCGATCTCCGATCCGAAAGGAGCCAGGGCTCCGGTGCTTACGGCATCGAGAAAAGCGGACGCCGGTGGGCGATCGCGTGGCCACCGGCATGTAAGAAGCATGCAATTCGCGCATCGGAGTCGCCCTCGACGGGCATGCAGCCTCCAACGCGCCCCCTCAGCGGCTACGTTCGGAACGTCCACGAGTTGTAGCGCCGGAGTCGAGATGACCGCAGACGCCACGCCCAACCCCGTCATCCGCGAGGTGCGCGAAGCGCACTTCCGGATGAGCCGCGACGAGTTCGCCCGCCACATCAACGCCACGGCGGCGGCGATGGGTGAGAACACCGGCTGCACGGCGCGCCTGATCGCCGCGTGGGAACTGGGCACGGTCGCCAGGCCCCGCCCGGTCTACGAACGCGTCCTCCACGAGATCACCGGCCGTTCGCTGGCAGACCTGGGGTTCGCTGCCCGTCGTGCGACACCCGCAACGGCCCCGGCCGCCTTGGCGGAGGCATACCAGCCGTACACGCGAAAGGCGGACGTCACCGAGGTGGAACGGCGCAGCTTCCTTCGGGACGGGGCAGGCTCGGTCACCGGCATAGCCCTGGGCCACCGCCGGCCGGACAGTTCCGGTCGCCGGATGGGCATGCGCGAGGTGCGCAGTGTCGTTGCGTCGACTCAGGCGCTGTACACGCACGACCACGACCACGGTTCCGCTGCTCTGCGCCGGGAGGCCGCAAGGGCGCTCCACACCAGCTACGAATGGCTGAACGAGGGTCGCTTCACCCACGCCACGGGGCGCCTCCTGCGTTCGGCCACCGGAGCCCTCTCCATTGCCGCGGGCTGGTTCTCGTACGACTCGGGGCTGCACGCCGATGCCAGGTCCCTTTACAACGAGGCGCTGGCTGCCGCTCGGCTTGCTCAGGATCCATGGCTGGAAGCACACAGTTTCGGTTGTCTGTCCTTGTTGGCCAAGGCAAGCGGACGCCCACGGGAAGCGGTGAGTGCCGCACAAGCCGCCGGCAGCGCTGCCGCTCCACTCGGTTCTCCCCGCATGCAGGCGCTGTTCGCCATGCGGGAGGCAAGCGGCTGGGCGCTTATCGGAGACAAAGGCGCATGCGATGCCGCGGTCATCACAGCGCACGCCCAATACGCAAAGGGGCCGCGCGACGGTGACCCTGCTTGGCTGGAGTTCTTCACTCCCGCAGAACTGGCCGGCCTCGAAGCTCTCTGCCGTGCCGACTTGGGCCAGCACGAGCGCGCCGCATACGGCGCCGAGCAAGCCGTGCTCCTGTTCGGCAGCGGCTTCGCCCGCAACCGCGCCCTTTACCTCGCCGATGTCGCCGTGCAGAACGCCGTCCGCGACAGACCCGATCTCGATGCCGCCGTGCCCGCCGCGCATGAAGTCCTGACGTTCGTCCCGGACGTGAGGTCTCGCCGCCTACTCGATGCGTTACGTGAGATCGAGACCGCCCTTCAGGGCCACGCGAAGGTCCCTGTGGCTTCTGAATGGCTGGCAAAACACCGAGCCCTGGCTCTTGACGCCGTCTGAGGAGAGGCCTGTGAGACCCACCGAGACAGCCCACGCCCCGGCCGTGGGTGGCGAGATCGTCATACGCGTCCACGCAGTGAGTCAGAGCCAGCCCCTGGTCGACACCCTGGCCGACGTATGGGCCAGCGCCCACCCCGAACTCGCCGCCGGCGGCGAGGACGGCCGCGTGCACGGAGTCGAGTCGCTCCGCCAGCAGATCAACGGCCATTTCCGGCATGCTGGTTTCACCCTTGCCGTCGCCTACGAAGCGGGCACGCTCGTCGGCTTCGGCTACGGATTCCCCTGCACCGCCGAGTATTGGTACGGCGAAGAACTCCTCCCTGATATCCCCGCAGAAGCCCGGGAGGATCTGATGGGCCTGTGCGAGTTGGCCGTCCGCCCCGGGTGGCAGTCACGCGGCATCGGAACCCGCCTCCACGAGCGCCTCGTGCAGGCCGTGGCCCCCCGCTGGACGTCCCTCCTCGTCAGTCCCGCCAACTCCCGCGGCCGTACCCTCTACGAACGTCTCGGCTACCGCTACGCGGGTCCGTACCGGAACGGGGACGATACCTACGACCTACTCATCGCCCGCGCCGGCTGAAGACGGTCGCGGGAGCTCAACGAGGAGTTGCATGACCTACGAGCCAGGGCGGGTCTTCCGCGAAGCGTGGATCACCGGCGTACAAAAGCACTTCCCCGGGGAGCCGAAGGCCGGCTACGTGGCGCCGTGGGAGGAGACGCCGCAGCGGGAGACCGACGCGGACATCTTCGAGGCGGTGCGGGATTCACACTGAACCGGGCAGGGAATCCGCGCTCGCGCCCGCGACCGGGGCGATGACGCTGCTGGCCGCCGCGGTCATCGTGCATGACCTGGAGCGGGAGCGGGTGGTGCTGCTGCGGCGGGGGGCGGGGGCCAAGTACGGGCGGGGGCTGTGGGATCTGCCGATCGGGAAGAGTGATCCGGGGGAGCCGGTCACCGTGACGGCCGTGCGGGAGCTGCGGGAGGAGACGGGGCTGGTCGTCAGGCCCGAGGCGCTGCGGCTGGCGCAGGTCGTGCACGGGGCGTGGGGCGTGGAGTCGCCCAACGGGTTCCTGACCGTCGTGTTCGTGACGCACGAGTGGGAGGGCGAGCCGGAGAACCGGGAGCCGGGCAAGCACACCGAGGTCTGCTGGACGCCGCTGGACGCCGTGCCCGGGGACTTCGTGCCCACGATCGGCATCGCCCTGCACGCCTACCTCTCCGGCGGCACCCCCGGCGTCACCCTCCGAGGGTGGGACTGAGCCCCCAGGGCAGCGATCAGCCCCCGGGCCGGCGAGGGCACGGGGGGCTGAGGGGCAGGGCGGGCGGAACCCGGCCGGAGGGTCAGATCGCGTCGGCCATCAGCGGCTCGTCCTCCAGCGAGGGAGCCTCCTTCGAGGCGGCACCCCGCAGCGGGGTCTCGACGATGAACCAGGCGGCCAGGAAGCCGAGCACCGAGATCACCGCGCCCCACAGGAAGACCGCGTGCGTACCCGAGGCCACCGCGTGGAAGTACGCGTTCTTCACGTCCGGCGGGAACTTCGCGATGGTCGCCGGGTCCATCTGGGCGCCGCCCTTCGTGGCGGCGGCACCGGCGGCGGAGGACTCCATGCCGTGCTGGATCTTGTGCGAGAACAGCGCACCGAACAGCGAGACACCGAAGGAGCCGCCGATCGTGCGGAAGAGCGTCGCGGACGACGAGCCGACGCCCATGTCCCGCATGTCGACGCTGTTCTGCGCGATCAGCATGGTGATCTGCATGATGAAGCCCATGCCCGCGCCCAGGACCGCCATGTAGATGCCGGAGGTGAGGCGGGTGGTGTGGACGTCCATCATCGACAGCAGGACCAGGCCGACGGTGATCAGGCCGCCGCCGATGATCGGGAAGATCTTGTAGCGGCCGGTGGAGGTGGTGACCCGGCCGGCGATCATCGAGACGACCATCATCGCGAGCAGCATCGGCAGCAGCAGCAGGCCGGAGTTGGTCGCCGAGGCGCCCTGGACGGTCTGCTGGTAGAGCGGCAGGAAGGTCATCGCGCCGAACATCGTGAAGCCGACCAGGAAGCCGATCGCCGAGATGAGCGAGAAGTTCGCGTTGCGGAAGATCCGCAGCGGCATGATCGGCTCGGGCGCGCGGGTCTCGGCGTAGACGAAGGCGGCCAGCGTCGCCAGGCCCAGCACCAGCAGGCCGATGATCTGCACGGAGCCCCAGGCGTACTGCGTGCCGCCCCAGGTGGTCAGCAGGACCAGCGAGGTGATCGCGACGGTGAGCAGGGAGGCGCCCCAGTAGTCGATCCGGCCTTCGCTGCGCTTCTTGGGCAGGTGCAGGACGATGGTGACCATCGCGAGGGCGACGACGCCGATCGGCAGGTTGATGTAGAAGCTCCAGCGCCATCCCCAGTTGTCGGTGATGGAGCCGCCGACCAGCGGGCCGCCGATCATGGCGATGGCCATGACGCCGGCGATGAGGCCCTGGTACTTGCCGCGCTCACGGGGCGGGATCATCTCGCCGATGATCGCCATCACGCCGACCATCAGACCGCCGGCGCCCAGGCCCTGGAAGGCCCGGAAGCCGATCAGCTGGTCCATGCTCTGCGCCATGCCGGAGGCCGCGGACCCGATCAGGAACATCACGATCGAGGTGAGGAAGATGCCCTTGCGGCCGTACATGTCGCCGAGCTTGCCCCAGATCGGGGTGGAGGCGGCGGTGGCCAGCGTGTAGGCCGTGACGACCCACGACAGGTGTTCGAGGCCGCCGAGCTCGCCGACGATGGTGGGCATCGCGGTGCCGACGATCATGTTGTCGAGCATCGCGAGCAGCATGGCGATCATCAGACCGACCATCACCACGCGCACGCTGCGCTGGCGCGGACCGTCTCCGGCGCTCCCGCCGGACGGGTCCGGCGACGCCGGCTTGGCTGTTTCGGTCTGGGACATGACCGGTTTCCTCCCCCGGGTGGGGCGGTTTTTTCAGTGGTACTTACTTGCCGCCCGGCTAGCAGATCTACGTAGCAGCAAGGTACGTTGTTTACTAGCCGGGCGTCAAGTAAGTGCGTAGCCTCGGAAGCAGGCCCTACGGTTAGGGCTTCTGGCCGGTCACACTCCCTGAAGTGGAGGTGACGTAGTGCAGCAGGAGAGCGACAAGGCAATGGGCACACCGCAGCAGCACCCGCAGCCGCGCAGAAGCGACACGCGCCGCCGTATCCAGCAGGTCGCCCTTGAACTGTTCGCCGAGCAGGGCTACGAGAAGACCTCGCTCCGCGAGATCGCCGAGCGGCTCGACGTCACGAAAGCCGCGCTGTACTACCACTTCAAGACCAAGGAAGACATCCTCAGCAGCGTCGCCGAGGACCTGGCGCAGCCGCTGCGGGACCTGATCGCCTGGGCCGAGGCCCAGCCGCACTCGCTGGCCACCAAGCAGGAGCTGCTACGGCGCTACAGCGACATCCTGTGGAGCTCCGTCGACCTGTTCCGCTTCATCCAGGAGAACCAGGCGACGGTGCGCGAGCTGACCGTCGGCGAGAACTTCCGCACGAGCATGAAGGCGCTCGGCGAGCTGATCAAGGACCCGGCGGCACCGATCGCCGCGCAGGTCCGCAGCGTCACCGCACTCTTCGCGATGCACGCCGGCATGTTCGTGACGCAGAACGTCGAGGGCGACCCCGAGGAGAAGCGCGCGGCCATCCTCGAGGTCGCCCTCGATCTCGTCGCCCAGGCCGAGGCCGAGGCGAGCATCCTTACGGGTTGACTCGCCCGGCGGCCGGTTGACGCTTTGCGCTGTGCTGCTTACGGGTTCACGCCGTGGGCGCGCAGGAAGTGCAGCGGCTCGACGGAGGAGCCGTAGACCGGGGTGGTGCGGACCTCGAAGTGCAGGTGCGGGCCGGTCGAGTTTCCGGTGGAGCCGGACTTGCCGATCTCCTGGCCGGTGATGACGTTCTGGCCGAGGTGCACACCGATCTTCGACAGGTGGCCGTACTGGGTGTACAGGTGCGCGCCGTGCTTGATCACGATGTTGTTGCCGTACGCGCCGCCCCAGCCCGCCGTCACGACGGTGCCGGTGTGCGCGGCCCGCACCGAGGTGCCGGACGGCACGACGAAGTCCTGGCCGGAGTGGGTGTTGATCCAGTGCGAGCCGACCTGGTGGTAGCCGGCGCCGAGCACGTAGTGGGCGGCCGGGGTCATCCAGCCGGCTATCCGGGCCTTGCGGTCGGCGGCGGCCTTGACGGCGGCGCGCTTCTTCGCGTCCGCGGCGGCCTTCACCTTGGCCTTGGCCTGCGCGGCGGCGTCCTTCTGCGCGGTCGCCTGCTTGGCCAGCACGTCGGCGACGCTGCTGGTGCTCGCGGTGGTGGTGGTCGAGGCGGGAGCCGCCTCGTGCGCGCCGCTCGCGGCGAACGCTGCGGTCGAGCCCAGCGCGAGCGCCGCGACCAGTCCTCCGGTCACCACGGCAGCCCGGCGGCGGTTCACGGACTTCGGGGTGCGGTTCTTCATCGTCGAGTTCTTACGCATGCAGAAAATAACCTCACTGGGTGGGGGTATCGGACCGGTGCGGTCCGTCGCTCCACCTTGGTAACCCGGGCTCGACCGGCCCGGCAAACACCCCTTCTCCTACCCGGGGTCGTAGGTCGGCGGGTCACCCCGCACCCGCGAGAGGCCGCTCAAAACAGCCGAATAGTCCGTTTTCTCCCGCCCGGGAGGGGGTCGGACGGCCACTAATCCCGGTAGTAAGTGGCGCCCGTCACGTGCGGCGCCTCACGCCGGAGGGGCTTCCGCGCCCTCCGGGCCGCCCCCTGCGCTGGGTCGCGGGACCTTCCCCCGGCGGGTGGCTGGTCGCGCGGTTCCGCCCCCGGAGCTTCGCCTGGCGGTACCCCCAGCGCCCTGAGGGGCGGCCTCGCCGGCATGCGAAAAGGCCCCGGCCCCGGACCTCTGATGAGGTCCGGGGCCGAGGCCTTGTTCCTGCGGTACCGCCGGAGGCGTCAGCTCTCCTTGGAGAGGTTCGGGGTCTCGACGGGCGGGGCGTCCGCCACCGTGACCTTCTCCTCGCCGCGGAAGGTGAACGTCGCCGTCTCACCCTCGCCCTCGACCTCCACCACCACGATGTGGCCGGGACGCAGCTCGCCGAAGAGGATCTTCTCGGAGAGCGAGTCCTCGATCTCGCGCTGGATCGTCCGCCGCAGCGGCCTGGCGCCCATCACCGGGTCGTAGCCGCGCTTGGAGAGCAGTTCCTTGGCCTCCAGGCTCAGCTCGATGCCCATGTCGCGGTCGCGCAGCCGCTCGTCCACCGCGCCGATCATCAGGTCGACGATCTGCAGGATGTCCTGCTGGCTGAGCTGCGGGAAGACGATGACGTCGTCCACACGGTTGAGGAACTCGGGGCGGAAGTGCTGCTTCAGCTCGTCGCTGACCTTGTTCTTCATCCGCTCGTAGCCGGACTTCGTGTCGCCCTGGGCCGCGAAGCCCAGGTTGAAGCCCTTGGAGATGTCGCGGGTGCCGAGGTTGGTGGTCATGATGATCACCGTGTTCTTGAAGTCGACGACCCGGCCCTGGGAGTCGGTCAGGCGACCGTCCTCCAGGATCTGCAGCAGGCTGTTGAAGATGTCCGGGTGCGCCTTCTCGACCTCGTCGAAGAGCACGACCGAGAACGGCTTGCGCCGCACCTTCTCGGTGAGCTGGCCGCCCTCCTCGTACCCGACGTAGCCGGGCGGGGAGCCGAAGAGCCGCGAGACGGTGTGCTTCTCGCTGAACTCCGACATGTCGAGCGAGATCAGCGCGTCCTCGTCGCCGAAGAGGAACTCGGCGAGCGCCTTGGACAGCTCGGTCTTACCGACACCGGACGGGCCGGCGAAGATGAACGAGCCACCGGGGCGCTTGGGGTCCTTCAGACCCGCACGCGTACGGCGGATCGCCTTGGACAGCGCCTTGACGGCGTCCTTCTGCCCGATGATGCGCTTGTGGAGCTCGTCCTCCATGTGCAGCAGCCGGGAGGACTCCTCCTCGGTCAGCTTGAAGACCGGGATGCCGGTGGCGGTGGCGAGGACCTCGGCGATCAGGTCGCCGTCGACCTCGGCCACGACGTCCATGTCGCCGGCCTTCCACTCCTTCTCCCGCTTGGCCTTCGCGGCGAGCAGCTGCTTCTCGTTGTCCCGCAGGGAGGCGGCCTTCTCGAAGTCCTGCGAGTCGATCGCGGACTCCTTCTCCCGGCGCACCTCGGCGATCTTCTCGTCGAACTCGCGCAGGTCCGGCGGCGCCGTCATCCGGCGGATACGCATCCGGGAGCCGGCCTCGTCGATCAGGTCGATCGCCTTGTCCGGCAGGAAGCGGTCCGAGATGTAGCGGTCGGCCAGCGTGGCGGCCTGCACCAGCGCCTCGTCGGTGATGGACACCCGGTGGTGCGCCTCGTACCGGTCGCGCAGGCCCTTGAGGATCTCGATGGTGTGCGGCAGCGACGGCTCGGCGACCTGGATCGGCTGGAAGCGGCGCTCGAGGGCCGCGTCCTTCTCCAGGTACTTGCGGTACTCGTCGAGCGTGGTCGCACCGATGGTCTGCAGCTCACCGCGGGCCAGCATCGGCTTGAGGATCGAGGCCGCGTCGATCGCGCCCTCGGCGGCGCCGGCGCCGACCAGGGTGTGCAGCTCGTCGATGAACAGGATGATGTCGCCGCGGGTGCGGATCTCCTTGAGCACCTTCTTCAGGCGCTCCTCGAAGTCACCGCGGTACCGCGAGCCGGCCACCAGGGCGCCCAGGTCCAGGGTGTAGAGCTGCTTGTCCTTGAGCGTCTCGGGCACCTCGCCCTTGACGATCGCCTGGGCCAGGCCCTCGACGACGGCGGTCTTGCCGACGCCGGGCTCGCCGATGAGGACCGGGTTGTTCTTGGTGCGGCGGGACAGCACCTGCATGACCCGCTCGATCTCCTTCTCGCGCCCGATGACCGGGTCGAGCTTGGTCTCTCTGGCGGCCTGGGTCAGGTTGCGGCCGAACTGGTCCAGGACGAGCGAGGTCGAGGGGGTGCCCTCGGCCGGCCCGCCGGCCGTGGCCGACTCCTTGCCACCGGAGTAACCGGACAGCAGCTGGATGACCTGCTGCCTGACCCGGTTCAGATCGGCGCCCAGCTTCACCAGGACCTGGGCGGCGACGCCCTCGCCCTCGCGGATCAGGCCGAGCAGGATGTGCTCGGTGCCGATGTAGTTGTGGCCCAGCTGAAGAGCCTCGCGGAGCGACAGCTCCAGGACCTTCTTGGCCCGGGGGGTGAAGGGGATGTGGCCGGACGGGGCCTGCTGCCCCTGGCCGATGATCTCCTCCACCTGCTGGCGGACCGCCTCAAGAGAAATCCCGAGGCTCTCCAGGGCCTTAGCGGCGACACCCTCACCCTCGTGGATCAGGCCCAGGAGGATGTGCTCGGTGCCGATGTAGTTGTGGTTGAGCATCCGGGCTTCTTCCTGAGCCAGGACGACAACCCGCCGCGCGCGGTCGGTGAACCTCTCGAACATCGTTAATCGCTCCTCAGAGCGGTCGGGCAGTGAGGGGTCGGTCCCCTCCCTGTCCTTCCGCATGCTAGTCCCGCACAGCGGCGCCGCTCACGTATCCACCCCCGCTGCCACGGGGAAAGCTGCGCCACCGGCTGACGTCACTCCCACAACCTCGATGGTGCGAGACGATGTTCCCGCAGGCCAGGCGAATACGTCTTTATCAACTACGCCCGTGGCGAACGCCTGCCGTGCCTGCCGTCACACCAGCCCTTCCCACTAGGTACTTCTTACCCTCAGCGACCGACAGTCCACACCGGATGTCCAACAGGTGTGCGCTACGGGCGAACAACCTTGCGCCAGGGCGAACAGTTCAAGCCGGGCGGCGCTCCCCCGGAATCGTACATTCCGCACACCGTACGTGTTCATTCGTGCGCGATACGTAACCCCGCTGCGATCCCGTAGTTGCAGGGGCATGAGCTGGTACGAGGACGAGCTGGGGTGGCCGCTGTCGGGGGGGCTGCCGCCGGGGCTGGTCACGGGGGTGCTCTTCGACGCGCTGGATGTGCCGGCCACGGTCGGGTACGCGCTGCTGACCCGGTTCCCGCGGCCCGGCGAGCTGGGACCGGTGGCGCTGGACGGGCACCGGGTGCGGCTGCTGGTCGCGGCGGGCACCGCGGAGGAGCTGCCGGGGCTGCTCGAATGGCTGGAGTGGGGCGGCGTCGCACTGGACGTGACCGCACTGGGCAGCGGGCAGCAGATGCGGGCGCCGGCGCACCCCGAGTGGGGCCGCCGGGAGGCCGCATACGACCGGTCGGCACCGGTGTGGCTGCGGCCTCCCCGGCCGGGCGTCGAGGTGGAGGCCACACTGCCTGCGCTGCGGGTCACCGGAGGAGCCGATGGATCGGGGGTCCCCATCGGCCTTCCGACGCTCGTCGCCGCGCTGGCGACGGCCTGCCACCGGATCGCGCTGCGGGCGCGCACCCAGGATCAGCCGTGGGCCTTCTCGTACGCCTCGCGGATCGTGGCCGGCACCCGGCCGCGGTCGTTGACCTCGTAGCCCTTCTCCTTCGCCCAAGCGCGGATCTTGGCGGTGTCGGGACCCGACGCGGAGCCGCCTCGCACGGCCTTCGTACGCCCGCGACCGACCCGGCCGCCGGTCCTGCGGCCACTGTCCGTGTACGGGTTGAGCAGCCCGCGCAGCTTGTCGGCATTCGCCGTGGTGAGGTCGATCTCGTACGTCACACCATCGAGTGCGAACGTCACGGTCTCGTCCGCCTCGCCACCGTCGAGGTCGTCTACGAGAAGGACCTGAACCTTCTGTGCCACCGGCTTCCCTTTCATCGAAAACGGATTAACAGTAAAAGCAAAGCGCCTTTGCGGGAAAAACACAAACCCCTTGCACGAAGCGGTCCGCCCGAGACAGTGCGATCCGGACAAACCGGAACGTCACAGTTGCAGCAGCATGCGGCTGTTGCCCAAGGTGTTCGGTTTCACCCGCTCCAGGTCCAGGAACTCGGCGACTCCCTCGTCATTGGAACGCAGCAGCTCCCCGAACACATCGCCGTCCACAGGCGTGTCCCCGGTCTCGCGGAAGCCGTGCTTCGCGAAGAAGTCCACTTCGAACGTGAGGCAGAAAATTCGACGCACTCCCAGCCACCGTGCCGTCTGCAGCAACTTCGCCAGCAACTGGTGTCCGACTCCCGCACCGCGCAGCAGCGGGTCCACTGCCAGCGTCCTGACCTCGGCCAGGTCCTCCCACATCACGTGGAGCGCGCCGCACGCGACCACGGCCGCGTCCTCGTCCCGTTCGGCCACCCAGAACTCCTGGATGTCCTCATAAAGCGTCACCGTCGGCTTGTCGAGCAGGATGCGCTCGCGCACATACGAGTCCAGCAACCGCCGTACCGCGGGGACATCGGCGGTGCGGGCCCTGCGGATGGTGACGTCATTCGACACGAGGGGCATGCACGGACGCTATCGTCCTTCGTCTTCCGCCGGACCCGAGGGGTCCACGGACTGGATGATGCGCATTGCGTCACGGACCGCTTCACGCTGTTCCGGCGACATCATGCCGAAGAAGTGCACGAGGGCCGCGGCGGGGTTGTCGCTCGCGGCCCAGGCTTCGTTCATCAGTGCGGCCGAGTATGCGGCTCGCGTCGATACCGCCTCATAGCGATAAGCGCGGCCATCGGCCTCCCTGCGCAGCCACCCCTTCTGGCGCAGGTTGTCCATTACGGTCATCACGGTGGTGTAGGCGATGGTCCGCTCCCGCGCCAGGTCCTCAAGAACCTCACGAACGGTGACCGGCCGGTTCCACTCCCACACCCGGGTCATGACGGCGTCTTCGAGGTCTCCCAATGGCCGGGGCACACTCGGAATACTAAGCGCTGGTAAGGCTAAATGCCCGGAATGCGAACCCCTCGGGGATTCGGGGGCTCAGTTGTCCTTCGCCGCGGCCTGGCGTGCGGCCTCCGCCTGGGCGAAGGCGGCGTCCACCGCCGCGTCCTCCCTGGCCTTGTTGGCGCCGCCCTGGTGCTTGATCATCGTGATGATCACGCAGACGAAGAAGACCGCCATCACCAGCGGCGGCACGATCGCGGAAAGGTAGTCCATCCGGCCAGCCTAACGACGCCTCTGCGACACCTTGCCTTCGGGTGCCCCGGCGAACTGCCGGGGCACCCGAAAGGCTGAACGGAAAGGCGGGCCGGCCCCTTCAGCAGGCCGGGCGCAGGGCCGTGGCGGCGCCCATGGCGTCGTCGCCGTCGGGGCGGGGCGCGGGGCGGCGCCCGGGCGGCCAGATCTCGGCAGGCGTCGGCGTACGGCGGCCCGGGTCGGGCGCCCCGGGCTTCGGGGCGGGCGGGGACGCGGGGGCCGGCTTGGGCCTGGGCTTGGGGGCGGGCTCGGCGTCGGGTCCTTCGCCGGCTGACGTGCCGGGGAGTGGGAGGGCGAGCAGGCGGCGCGGCGCGGGCATATGGGCCTCCAGACGCAGTCGTACGTCGTTGTCTGCCAGGTCTTCGCAGTGGCGGCAGCAGTGCCTTACGCCGGTGGCGCTCCGGGTGGCGTAGACATGCCTGGACCTTAAGTGCTAAGCCGACAATTACGCCGCAATTGGGTGCCCCCGGGTGTGTTCGCCCCCGCGGGCGCCGGGAGCCGTCAGGTCGTCGAGACGTTGCGCTCGTAGACCAGGCGCAGCCCGATGAGGGTCAGCCAGGGCTCGTGCGTGTCGATGATCGACGCCTCGTTCAGGACCAGCGGCGCCAGCCCGCCGGTGGCGATGACCGTGACGTCGTCCGGGTCGGCGGCCAGCTCGCGGGCCATGCGCTCGGCGATGCCGTCCGCCTGGCCGGCGAAACCGTAGAGGATGCCGGACTGCATGGCCTCGATCGTGTTCTTGCCGATCACGCTGCGCGGCCTGGCCAGCTCGATCTTGCGCAGCTGGGCGCCGCGCACGCCGAGCGCGTCCACCGAGATCTCGATGCCCGGCGCGATGGCGCCGCCGATGTACTCGCCGCGGGCCGAGACCGCGTCGAAGGTGGTGGCGGTGCCGAAGTCCACCACGATGCACGGGCCGCCGTAGAGGTGGACGGCGGCCAGCGAGTTGATGATCCGGTCGGACCCGACCTCCTTGGGGTGGTCCACCAGGATCGGCACCCCGGTCTTGACGCCCGGCTCGACCAGGACGGCCGGCACGTCGCCGTAGTACCGGCGCGTCACCTCGCGCAGCTCGTGCAGCACCGAGGGCACCGTCGAGCAGATCGCGATCCCGTCGATGCCGTCGCCGAGGTCGCCGAGCAGCGGGTGCATGCCCATCAGGCCCTGGAGCAGCACCGCCAGCTCGTCGGCGGTGCGGCGCGCGTCGGTGGAGATCCGCCAGTGCTCGACGATCTCCTCGCCGTCGAAGAGCCCCAGGACGGTGTGGGTGTTGCCGACATCGATGGTGAGCAGCATCCGCGTCTACGCTTCCGCTCGCAGGTCCAGGCCGATGTCCAGGATCGGGGAGGAGTGGGTCAGCGCGCCCACCGCCAGGAAGTTGACGCCGGTCTCGGCGTACGCGCGGGCCGTCTCCAGCGTCAGCCGGCCCGAGGACTCCAGGAAGGCCCGGCCGCCGACGATCGCCACGGCCTCCGCAGTCTCGGCCGGGGTGAAGTTGTCCAGCAGGATCAGGTCGGCGCCGGCGTCCAGCACCTCGCGCACCTGGTGCAGGGTGTCGACCTCGACCTCGATCGGCACGTCGGGGAACTCCTCCCGCACCAGCTTGAAGGCCTGGGCGACACCGCCGGCGGCCACCACGTGGTTGTCCTTGACCAGGGCCGCGTCCGACAGCGACATGCGGTGGTTGGCGCCGCCGCCGCAGCGGACCGCGTACTTCTCCAGCGCCCGCAGGCCGGGGGTGGTCTTGCGGGTGTCGCGCACCTGCGCCCTGGTGCCCTCCAGCAGGTCCGCCCAGGCGCGGGTGGCGGTCGCGATGCCCGACAGCCGGCACAGCAGGTTCAGCGCGCTGCGCTCGGCCGTCAGCAGGTCGCGGGTCCTGGTGCGCACGGTCAGCAGCTTCTGGCCCGCGGCGACCCGGTCGCCGTCCTCGACGTGCCGCTCGACCTCGAACTCGTCGGTGCACACCACCGACAGCACCGCCTCGGCGACCCGCAGGCCCGCGACCGTACCGGCCTCGCGGGCGGTGAAGTCGCCGACCGCGAGGGACTCCTCGGGGACCGTCGCCACCGTGGTGATGTCGACGCCCTGGTCGAGGTCCTCCTCGATGGCCATGTGCGCGACGTCCTCGACCTGGACCGGGTCGAGGCCGGAGTCGGCGATCAGCTGGGCCAGGTCGGGGTCCAGGCCGCACTCCAGCGGGTCGACCTCGTAGTCCGCGGCCTCCGCGCCGCAGCCGCAGCCGTCGCCGCAGCCACCGCCGCCGCTCGCCTCGTCCGGCGGGCCGATCTTCGGCAGCGGGAGGGCGACGGGCTGCGGGCGGTCGGGGCTGGTCACTGGTGCTCCTTCTGAGGCGGTGCCTGGCGGTACGGGTACGGCGGGTGCCGCGGGCGGGCGGCGGGGCTACGGGCGGGTGCCCCCGGCCCCATCATCCCCGACGACGGCGGCCGCCCGCGCGGCACGGACCGGCGGGAAGTCCGGCCCCTGCGTCGTACGGACGTCGAGCGTGCGGTGCGGGGTGAGGCGTACGACGAGGTGGCGCCGCCAGTCGCGGTCGTCCCGCTCCGGCCGGTCCTCGCGCCAGTGGCAGCCGCGGGTCTCCTCGCGGCGCCGGGCGGCGGCGACCAGCACCCGGGCGACCAGACTCAGATTGGTGGACTCCCACGTCTCCACGCAAGGCTCCGCGGTCTTGCCTTCCCTGTCGTACGCCTCCACGGCCGCGGTGTTCAGCCGCTCCAGGGCGCCCGCCGCCACCGTCAGGGACTCCGCGCTGCGCAGCACGCCCGCGCCCGCGCTCATGATGCGCTGCACCTCGAAGCGGGCCTCCGAGGCCAGCAGCGGGGCGCCGCCGGGCGCCGGGATCACCGGCTCGGCGGGCGGCTCGGTACGGTCGGCGAGCACGTCGGCGGCGATCCGCTCGGCGAAGACCAGGCCTTCGAGCAGCGAGTTCGACGCCAGCCGGTTGGCGCCGTGCACCCCGGTGCAGGCGACCTCGCCGCACGCGTACAGGCCGGGCACCGTCGTCCGCCCGTGCAGGTCGGTGCGGATGCCGCCCGAGGCGTAGTGCGCGGCGGGGGCCACCGGGATCAGCCCGGTCACCGGGTCGATGCCGTGGGCGCGGCAGGCGGCCAGGATGGTCGGGAAGCGCTCGGCCCACATCGTCGCGCCGAAGTGCCGGCCGTCGAGGTACATGTGACTCGCGCCGGTCTCCTGCATCCGCCGCATGATGCCCTTGGCCACGATGTCCCGCGGCGCCAGCTCGGCCAGCTCGTGCTGCCCGACCATGAAGCGGGTGCCCTCGGCGTCGACCAGGTACGCGCCCTCGCCGCGCACCGCCTCCGACACCAGCGGCTGCTGGCCCTCGGCGTCCGGGCCGAGCCACATGACGGTCGGGTGGAACTGCACGAACTCGATGTCGCTGACCTCGGCGCCCGCGCGCAGCGCCAGGGCCACGCCGTCGCCGGTCGACACCGCGGGGTTGGTGGTCGCGGAGAACACCTGGCCCATGCCGCCGGTGGCCAGCACCACGGCGCGGGCATGGACCGCGCCGACGCCGTCGCGGCGGCCCTGGCCCATCACGTGCAGGGTGACGCCCGCGGTGCGGCCCTCGGCGTCGTTCAGCAGGTCCAGGACCAGCGCGTTCTCGATGAGCTCGATGTCTGCTGCCCTTACCGCGCCGATCAGGGCGCGGGAGACCTCCGCGCCCGTCGCGTCGCCGCCCGCGTGCGCGATACGGCTCCGGTGGTGGCCGCCCTCCCGGGTCAGCAGGATCTCGCCGCTGGCCGGGTCGGTGTCGAAGCGGGCGCCGGTGGCGATCAGCCGCCGTACGGCGTCGGGCCCCTCGCTCACCAGGGTGCGGACCGCGTCCTCGTCGCACAGGCCCACGCCGGCGACCAGGGTGTCGTCCAGGTGCTGCTCCGGGGTGTCGCCCTCGCCCAGGGCGGCGGCGATGCCGCCCTGCGCCCAACGCGTCGACCCGTCGTCCAGATGCGCCTTGGTCACCACCGTGACCTTGGCCCCTGCCGCCGCGCACCGCAGCGCCACGGTGAGCCCGGCGACGCCGGACCCCACCACGACCACGTCGGCGCTGATCGCCCAGCCGGGCGCGGGGGCGTTCAGGCGTATGCCGGTGCTGCTGCCGGCTCCAGATGCGTTCATTGCGCGGCTCCGAATTCCAGCGGGATGTTGTCGATCAGCCGGGTGGCGCCGACCTTCGCGGCCACGGCGAGGACCGCGGGTCCCGTGTGGCCGGGCGCGGCCTCGGTGAAGTCGGCGGGGTCGATGAGGGCGAGGTAGTCGGCGCTCAGGCCCGACGCGGCGGCCTCGGCCAGCGCCGCCTCCCGTACGGCCTGCGGTCCGTGGGCCACCCTGTCGCGGCCGGCGAAAAGCGCCCGGGACAGCGCGAGGGCCTGCGTGCGGTCCTCCGCCGTGAGGAAGCGGTTGCGGCTGGACAGCGCCAGGCCGTCCGGCTCGCGCACGGTCGGGGCCGCGGCAATGTGCACAGGGAAGTTGAGATCCGTGGCCATGCGGCGGATCAGCGCGAGCTGCTGCGCGTCCTTCTGGCCGAAGAGGGCCGCCTCCGGCCGGGTCAGGTGGAGCAGTTTGGCCACGACGGTGAGCATCCCGTCGAAGTGCCCCGGGCGGGACGCCCCCTCGTACCGCTCCCCCATCGGCCCCGCGCTGATGCGGACCTCCGGCCGGCCGCCGGGGTAGACCTCGTCGACGTCCGGGGCGAAGACCACGTCGGCGCCCTCGCGGGCGGCGATCTCGACGTCGGCGTCGAGGGTGCGGGGGTAGCGGTCCAGGTCCTCGTTCGGCCCGAACTGCAGCGGGTTGACGAAGACCGTGACCGTGACGGTGCCGGTGCCGGCCAGGGCGCGGGCCTCGCGGATCAGCGAGGCGTGGCCCTCGTGGAGCGCGCCCATCGTCATCACCACCGCGCCGCAGGGCGCCAGGTCCTTGGCGTGGTGGACGAGCTCGGTCATGCGATGCCCCCGTCTCTCTGGCTGGGCTCGTCGGACAGGGCGCCGAGCAGCGCCTCGGCGTACTCGGCCTTGAGCATGCCGTTGGCGAGGGCGCGGTCGGCGGTGGCCCGGGCCATCGCCACGTAGGAGGGCACCGTCTCGGGTGCGTGGGCGCGCAGTTCGCGCAGGTGGGCGGCGACGGTACCGGCGTCGCCGCGGGCCACCGGGCCGGTGAGGGCGCCGTCGCCGGACCGCAGCGCGTTGTCCAGGGCCGCGCCGAGCAGGGGGCCGAGCATGCGGCCCGGCTCCGTCACGCCCGCTTCCCGCAGCAGGTCCCTGGCCTGGGCGACCAGCGTGACCAGGTGGTTCGAGCCGATCGCCAGGGCCGCGTGGTAGAGCGGGCGGGCCGACTCCTCGACCCACTCGGGCTCGCCGCCCATCTCGATGACCAGGGCCTCGGCGGCCAGCCGCAGTTCGCCAGGGGCGGTCACCCCGAACGAGCACCCGGCCAGCCGCTGCACGTCCACCGGCGTACCGGTGAAGGTCATCGCCGGGTGCAGCGCCAGGGGCAGCGCGCCCGCGCGCAGGGCGGGGTCGAGCACGGCGGTGCCGAAACGGCCCGAGGTGTGGACGAGCAGTTGCCCCGGGCGGACGGCGCCGGTCTCCGCGAGGCCTCTGACAAGGTCGGGCAGGGCGTCGTCGGGGACGGTCAGCAGGACGAGGTCGGCGGCGGCCATCACCTGGCCCGGCTCCAGCATCGGTACGCCGGGCAGCACTGCCTCGGCCCTGCGCCGGGACGCCTCCGAGACACCCGAGGCGGCGACGGGGCGGTGCCCCGCCATTCCCAGTGCGGCCGCCAGTGCGGGTCCCACCCGCCCGGCTCCCACGACGCCTACGGTCAGACGGCCGGGCCGTTCCTCCACCATTACGCCTCCCGCTGCGGGCCACTTCTCGTCAATCCTACGCGAACTCCTTCTTCTTGCGCCCGTGACGCAGCCCACGCTGCCCCTCGCGGTGGCCCGCGCGCCTTCCCCCGGGGGAGAACTGCGCGGTCAGCCACGACGGCGGGAAAGTAAGCAACGCCACAGCAAGTGGCAACCCCGGGAAGCGCACCGCAAGATGCATGGCCCGCAGGGGGTTGTCCACCTTGCGGCGTAGGGGGAGATCGCTCCCGGGGCTGACCCCGGGACGGGTTGCGGTGCCTACGCTGGGTTATGTGCAGCGCGTCTACGAATTCCTCCGCAAACACCCGACGTGGGTCGACAGCTTCTGGGCCGTCGTCCTGCTCGCGGTGTGCGCGGTGTGGATCGCGGCCGACCACAGCCCCTCACCGGCGGCGCGCGTCGCCGCCGTACCGGTGTCGCTCGCGCTGGCCGCCGTCGTGGCGCTGCGCCGGCGCGCGCCGGAGAAGATGCTGCTGCTCGCGATCGGGACGGGCGCGGCCCAGCTCGTGCTGGACGTGCAGGCGCCCAATCCCGGCGACGCCGCGATGCTGGTGATCATCTACACGTGCGCGTCGAACGGCGCGCGCTGGTCCTCGCGGCTGGCGCTGACCGCGGGGCTGCTGGCGACGCCGCTCGCCATGGTGCGGTGGCCGCCGCACGAAGAGGGCTCGACGATCTGGACGACGCTGCTCCAGACCTTCTTCCTGACGGTGATCTTCGCGTTGGCGTGGGTGGTCGGCGACCGGCTGCGCACCCGGCGGGCGTATTACGCGCAGCTGGAGGAGCGGGCCGAGCGGCTGCACCGGGAGCGGGAGGCGCAGTCGAAGGCGGCGGTCGCGGCCGAGCGGGCGCGGATCGCGCGGGAGCTGCACGACGTGGTCGCGCACAACGTGTCGGTGATGGTGGTGCAGGCCGACGGCGCCGCCTACGTCCTGGATGTGGCGCCGGACCAGGCCAAGCAGGCGCTGAGCACGATCTCCAGCACCGGCCGCCAGGCGCTGGCCGAGATGCGCAGGCTGCTGGGGCTGCTGCGGGCCGGGGACGACGCCGGCGGGGAGTACGTACCGCAGCCGGGGGTGGACCAGCTGGCGGATCTGATCGACCAGGTGCGCGGGGCCGGGCTGCCGGTGCGGTTCGAGGTCGCGGGGCAGGCCAGGCCGCTGTCGAGCGGCGTCGAGCTGACGGCGTACCGCATCGTGCAGGAGGCGCTGACCAACGTGCGCAAGCACGGTGGGGACGGGGCCAGCGCCAGCGTGATGCTGGGGTTCGGGGACGCGGCGCTGGACCTGCTGATCGAGGACGACGGGCGCGGCGGGCGGGACGGCCTGTACGAGCAGGGCGGCAGGGACGGGCTCGGGCAGGGCCTGATCGGCATGCGGGAGCGGATCGGCATGGTCGGCGGCACGCTGAACGCCGGCCCGCGCCCGGAGGGCGGTTTCCGCATCAGCGCGGTACTGCCGCTGACCGCGGCGGGCAAGTGAGCGAGGAGAGGGATCTGATGGCGATCCGCGTCATGCTGGTGGACGACCAGGTGCTGCTGCGTACCGGCTTCCGTATGGTGCTGGCCGCGCAGCCGGACATGGAGGTCGTCGCCGAGGCGGGCGACGGCGCGGAGGCGCTGGAGGTGCTGCGCGCGACCCGGGTCGACGTGGTGCTGATGGACGTGCGGATGCCGCGGATGGACGGCGTCGAGGCGACCCGGCGGATCTGCGGCGCGGAGGGCGAGGGCGGCCCGCGGGTGCTGATCCTGACGACGTTCGACCTGGACGAGTACGCGTTCGCCGCGCTCAAGGCGGGGGCGGCCGGCTTCATGCTCAAGGACGTGCCGCCCGACGAGCTGCTGGCCGCGATCCGCGCGGTGCACAGCGGTGATGCGGTCGTGGCGCCGAGTACGACCCGGCGGCTGCTCGACCGCTTCACGCCGATGCTGCCCACCGCGGGCTCCGAACCGCGGCACCAGGAGCTGAACAAGCTCACCGACCGGGAGCGCGAGGTGCTGCTGCTGGTGGCGCAGGGCCTGTCGAACGGCGAGATCGCCCGCAAGCTGGTGCTGTCGGAGGCGACGGTGAAGACGCACGTGGGGCGCATCCTGACGAAGCTGGACCTGCGCGACCGGGTGCAGGCGGTGGTGCTGGCGTACGAGTCGGGCCTCGTGCGGGCGGGCGGCGGCGGGCTCTGACGGCGGCGCCGTTACGCCTCGGGCTCCAGGCCGGGATCGGGGTCCGGTCGCAGGACGAGGTCGAGCAGGCCGGGGAAGCGGGCGTCGAACTCGGCCCTGCGCAGCCGGTTGAGCCGCCTCGGCCCGGCGTCGCGCTGTTCGACCAGGCCGGCGGCCCGCAGGGTGGCGAAGTGGTGGCTGAGCGCCGCCTTGCCGACCGGCACGTCGAAGGAGCCGCAGGTGCGCTCCCAGTCGGCCGATCCGGCCAGTTCGCGTACGAGTCCCAGGCGTACGGGGTCGGCGAGAGCACTAAGCGCCGCCAGGAGGGGTACGTGGTCTGGGTGGGTGTGATCCGGGGCGGCCCGGTGTGCCCGCGGTGCGGTCATGACGTCCTCCCGGAAGTCGGTGCCGAGTCAAACCGAGTTGCAGAGTGTTCGACCAGAACCATACACTCATCGGTGTTCGCTTTTCATTGAACAGCAAGGGGGAAGCGCCATGCGCGCAATGATCTTCGAGGAGTTCGGCGGACCCGAGGTACTGCGCCTGGTGGACGTGCCGGAACCGACGCCGGGACCGGGCGAGGTCACCGTCGAGGTCGCCTACGCGGGCATCAACTTCGCCGACGTGCTGGCCAGAGCCGAGGGCTACCGCGTCGACGCGCTCCCCTTCCGCCCGGGCCTCGAAGTCGCCGGGAGGGTGCTCGCCGTCGGCGAGGGCGTCACCGCCTTCGCTCCCGGACAGGAGGTCACCTCCTTCATGTCCGGCGGGGGTTACTCGGAGATAGCCGTCGCCCCCGCGGCGACGACCTTCCCCGTCCCGCACGGGCTCGACCTGCGCACCGCCGCGACGCTGCCGAGCGTGCTGCCCACGGCCTACGCACTGCTGCACGACGTCGCGCGGCTGCGCGAGGGCGACACGGTCCTGGTCCACGGGGCCGCCGGGGGCGTCGGCACGGTCGCCGGACAGCTCGCCCGGCTGGGCGGGGCCAGTGCGGTCTACGGGGTCGTCTCCACCTTCGACAAGGCGCCGCACGCGCTCAAGTCCGGTTACGACCAGGTCTTCCTGACGCCGACCTTCGACGCGGACGTGCTGGCCGCGACGGGAGGGCGGGGCGTCGACATCGCCCTCGAACCGGTGGGCGGCGACAACTTCCGCCGTACGCTCGCGGTGACGGCGCGCTTCGGGCGGCTCGTCTCCTTCGGCAACTCCGGCTCGGCCGCGCCCTGGCAGATCGGCCCGGCCGACGTCTACCCCGCCGGGCTCACCGTCTCCGGCTTCTCCCTGCTGGGCCTCGCCGCGGCCGACCCGGTACGCCTCCAGCAGCTCGCCGACGCGGCTTTCCGTGCGGTGACGGACGGCGGCGTGGAGCTCCCCGTCACCGCCGAGTTCGCCCTCGCGGACGCGGCCACCGCCCACGAACTGGTCGAAAGCCGCTCGACCACGGGCAAGCTCCTGCTTCGCGTGTAGGGGAATTGCCACGTGCGGTGGCGCCGCTCCCTCCCCGCCATCGTGGCTGGTCGCGCAGTTCCCCGCGCCCCTGAAAAACGCTCACCCTCTCCGCAGAGGGCAAGCCGTCAGGGGCGCTGGGGGTACCCCCGGGTGAAGCTCTGGGGGCGGAACCGCGCGCGCAACCCACCACCGGGGGAAAGACGCGACGCCACCGCAAGGGGCAATCGCCCAGGGGCGCGTGGGGGTACCCCCAGGGCGAAGCTCTGGGAGTAGAGCGGAGCGACGAGCCACGACGGCGGGAGAGGCGAAGAGCCCGCCGCATGGGGCGGGCCAGGGCCGGCTGAGGCCAGGATCAGCCGGCGCGGCGGTGGTTCGGCCGGGGGGAGGAAGAGCGGCTGCGCTTCTCCACGTACATGCGCTGGTCGGCGGAGTGGAGAACCTCCTCCGCCGTCATGCCGCAGCCGGCCCAGCCGATGCCGAAGCTCGCCCCGACGCGGACGGCGCGGCCGTCGACCCGGATGGGCGGGATGATCGCGTTGCGCAGCCGCACCGCGAGGTCGGCCGCGTCGGCCGGGGCCAACCCGTCGGCCAGGACGACGAATTCGTCGCCGCCCAGCCGCGCGACGGTGTCGCCGTCGCGCACCGCGCCGGTCAGCCGGCGGGCCACCTCGATGAGCACGGCGTCACCGGTGTGGTGCCCGAAGCGGTCGTTGATGGACTTGAAGCCGTCCAGGTCGCAGAACAGGACGGCGAGCCCCTTCGCCGGCGCCGGGTCGTTCTCGTCGGGCGCGACGGTGTGGACGTGCGAGTCGTAGCCGAGGGCGCCCAGCGGCGCGGCCAGCTCCTCGGGGCCGTAGCCGTAGCTGAAGGCGAACTCGTCGGGGCCTTCCGCCTCCGCGGCGAGCGCGGCCGCGTCCTTGTCCAGCGGGCGGGAGCAGAGCCGCGCGGAGAGCCGGGTGCGCAGCTCCGCGCTGTTGGGCAGGCCGGTGAGCGAGTCGTGGCTGGCGCGGTGGGCGAGCTGCAGCTCGCGGCCCTTGCGCTCCTCGATGTCCTCGACGTGGGTGAGCAGGAAGCGCGGCCCGTCCGCGGTGTCGGCGACGACGGAGTTGCGCAGCGAGACCCACACGTACGAGCCGTCGCGGCGGGCCAGCCGCAGTTCGGCCCGGCCGCCCTCCGCCGAGGTGCGCAGCAGCAGGCCGACGTCCTCGGGGTGGACGAGGTCGGAGAAGGAGTAGCGCCGCATGACCGAGCTGCTGCGCCCGAGCAGCCGGCACAGCGCGTCGTTGGCGCGCAGCAGCTTGCCGTGCTGGTCGCCGCCCATCTCGGCGATGGCCATACCGCTGGGCGCGTACTCGAAAGCCTGCCGGAAGCTCTCCTCGCTGGCCCGCAGCGCCTGCTGGTCGCGCTCCAGGCGGACCAGGGCGCGCTGCATGTTGGCGCGCATCCGGGCGTTGCTGATCGCGATGCCGGCCTGGAAGGCGTACATCTGGAGGGCTTCGCAGCCCCACGGGCCAGGGTGGCGGCCGGTGGAGGGGCGGTCGACGGAGATCACGCCGATCAGCTCGCCGCCGCCGTTCTGGGAGGACTGCATGGGGGCGTAGAGGCGGTCGCCCGGGTGCCACTCGTCGGCGAAGCGCGGCAGCGGTCCCTCGGTGTGCCACTGCGGCACGTCGTCGTCGATCAGGACCCAGCCCTCGGTGTGCGGGATGAAGCGCAGGGTGCCCCAGCGCTGCCCCATGCTGAGCCGCCGCTCCCAGGACGCGCGCGGGCCCACCTTGCCGGAGAGCAGGGCCTCGCCCGCGGTGCTGCCCGCGAAGGCGGCGACGACGAGGTCGCCGTCGGGCCGGACCAGGTTGACGGCGGCCAGGTCGTACCCCAGCCCCTTGACCACCCCGTCGGCCACGGCCTGCAGGGTGTCGGCAAGGCTGCGTGCCGTGTTGAGGTCCGCCACGACCTGGTGCAGTTGACGCAAGGTCGCGAGGCGGACATACGGCTCCGACTCGGTATCCATGCCCCTCTCCGCGCCCTCGACAACAACTCCCGTGATCTCTGCGATACATCCGATGACATCGATGACACCGGTCTCCATCGGCCACTGAATCACAGCGAGCTGTGCGGTCGGTACACAGGGTCAACAATTACTGCTTCTTGTGACTCAAGTCACATCATCTGGTAAGCACATGGATACGGAGGGTGCGGGAGTGGTCCTAGGACCCGGTCGGCGTATGACTGCGACCACAGCCCGATCCGCATCCTCGTACCGACCCGTAACGTGAGGAGCGTGCTTCACACTTCGCCAGACCGGCATCCTGGGACCACCATGGCTCAGACCGTCGACACCGATGCCTTCCGCGCCGCGATGACCCGCCTGTCCGCGGGCGTCGTCCTCATCACCGCGCACGACCCGGACGACGGGCCGCGCGGCGAGGACGTCGGCATGACCGCGACCGCCTTCATGTCCGTCTCCCTCGAACCCCCGCTGGTGCTGGTGAGCCTGCGGGTCGGGTCCAGGATGGACGAGCTGCTCGAACGGCAGCCCCGCTGGGCCGCCTCCGTGCTCAGCGAGAGCCAGCGGCACATCGCCGGGCGGTTCGCGCTGCGCGGGCGGATCAGCGACCGGCTGCTCTTCGAGGACATCCCCTACTACCGGGGCGAGCACTCCGGCGCCCCGATCCTGGGCGGCGCCCTGTCGATACTGGAGTGCGAGACCACGCAGCGCGTCCCCGCCGGCGACCACACGCTCGTCGTCGCCCGGGTGCTCGCCGCCCGCACGCCCAGTGCCGACGGCGGGCCGCTGACGTACTTCCGCGGTCGCTACCGCTTCCTGCGGTAGGAGCGGCAGGAGCCCGGTAGCAGCCCGGTGGCAGCAGGGGCGGGTCAGTCCCAGCCTCCGCCGCTGCGGCCGCGCTTGGTCTCGCTGCGGCGCTTCTTGACCCGCAGCCGGCGCTCGTTGATGCCGCGCGGGATCTTCGTGGCCCGCCGCACCTTCGGCGGCGGGGCCGTCGCCTCGGCGAGCAGCGCGGCCAGCCGGGCCGCCGCGGCCTCCCGGTTGCGCCACTGCGAGCGGTGCTCCGACGCCCGTACCGCGATCACACCGCCGGTCAGCCGCCCTTCGAGCCGCTCCAGCGCCCGGCGCTTCCACACCGGGGGCAGCGCCTCGGTCGCGGCGAGGTCGAAGCGCAGCTCGACCTGGCTGTCGGTGGTGTTCACGTGCTGGCCGCCGGGACCGGAGGAGCGCGAGAAACGCCACTGGAGCTCCGCCTCCGGCACGGAGACGGAACCGCGGATGACAAGTGGCCCGGACATGATCCTATGATCCCGCGCCGACCGCCCCGGCGTCACGGGATTTACCCCGAATACGGAACCAGCGCATCCCCCGTCCGCGTTCAGTCCGGTGAGGGTAGTTTCGACGGCAACACCTACGACCAAGACATAAGGGGACTTCCCATGGCGGTAAGCCTGTCCAAAGGCGGCAACGTCTCGCTCACCAAAGAGGCGCCCGGACTGACGGCAGTGACGGTCGGCCTCGGCTGGGACGTCCGTACCACCACCGGCACGGACTTCGACCTCGACGCGAGCGCCATCGCGGTGAACGCGGGCGGCAAGGTCTACTCGGACGGACACTTCGTCTTCTTCAACAACAAGCAGACGCCCGACCAGACCATCGTGCACACCGGTGACAACCGCACCGGCCAGGGCGAGGGCGACGACGAGGCCATCAACGTCAACCTGGCCGGCCTGCCCGCCGATATCGAGAAGATCGTCTTCCCGGTGTCCATCTACGACGCCGAGACCCGCAGCCAGAACTTCGGCCAGGTCCGCAACGCCTACATCCGCATCGTCAACCAGGCAGGCGGAGCCGAGATCGCCCGCTACGACCTGAGCGAGGACGCCGCCACCGAGACCGCGATGGTCTTCGGCGAGCTGTACCGCAACGGGGCCGAGTGGAAGTTCCGCGCGGTCGGCCAGGGCTACGCCTCCGGCCTCGTCGGCATCGCCACCGACTTCGGCGTCTCGCTCTGACCCGGACCCGTCCGACGCCGGCCGGCCGCGGGACCTGCGGCTGATCCGACGCGCCCCCGCCCGGCCCGGGAGACCGGCCGGCGCGGGGGCTTCGCGGGATCTGGCACGATCGCCGGGTGATCGACCTCGGCTACGCCCTCTCCCGCCGCTTCCCCGACCCGCCGCAGACGGACTACCGCACGGCGGACGTCCGGGCGCTGCGGCACGACCTCTTCTGCGGCGACGTCTACCTGGCCGAGGGCGAGCGGGAGCTGTCCACCGCGTGGGGGTGGGTGCCGGTGCTGGACTTCGCGTGGGCGCTGTGCGACATCGCCGAGCAGCTGGACCGCGACCCGGCGGGCGGCCGGGCGGCCCGGCCGCAACACGCCGAGTTCGACTTCACCGAATCCACCGACCGGCTGCGTTTCGTCCGCCGCTTCGGCTTCGTGGACGTGACCGCCGACTGGCTGCCCGACGAGCCGCCGCTGCCCGTCAGGCACGCCGAACTGCGCCGCGAGGCAAGGGACTTCCTGCACGACGTGGTCGCCGACCTCACCGACATGCACGAGGGTCTTGAGGGCAATCCCGCGGTGTGGGCGCTGCTGTCCCGCTTCCCCCGGGTCTGAGCCGGCGGCGGCCCGCGCGGGACACCCCGGTGGCGAGCGCTACGGTCGGCTTGGGAACTCCTTTACGCTCCGGAAGAGTTCTCAGACCGTAACGACCGCCTGTGCGAGGAGACCCCCGATGGCCCTGTGGGACCGTTTCAAAGAGTCCGCGAGCAATATGCAGAACCAGCTCAACGCAAAGAAGAACGACCTGAAGAGCGGCGCATTCCGGGACGCCAGCATGGCGATGTGCGCGCTGGTCTCCGCGGCCGACGGCACCATCGACCCCGCGGAGCGGCAGCGGGTCGCCGCGCTGATCGGCACCAACGAGGTGCTGCAGAACTTCCCGGCGCTGGACCTGCAGCGCCGCTTCGAGGACTACCTCGGCAAGCTCACCGCCGATTTCGCTTTCGGCAAGGTGGCGATCCTCCAGGAGATCGCCAAGGTGCAGAAGAAGCCGACGGAGGCGCGTGCGGTGATCCAGATCGGCATCGTCATCGGCGGCGCCGACGGCGACTTCGACAAGGACGAGAAGGCCGTGGTGCGCGAGGCGTGCTACGCGGTGGGGCTCAACCCGCAGGAGTTCGACCTCTGACAGCCCGCCGGTCGGGCCGACCGGCCGCACCGGTGGGAAGCATGCCCGGGACGCCCGTCCGCGTCCCGGGCATCGTCATATGCCCAGAAAACGCCGCAGGAGCTGTCACCGGCCGGTCGCGCGTTGGCAATACCCGGTACGTTCGGCTCCGTTCGCGGGTAATACTTGCGTGACAGTCTGTGGCAGGCGCAGATACTTGAGGTTCGGGGAACCTCGGGCGCGGGGGCGCCCTCCGGTATCCGAGTGGCCGCCGGATCACCAATGGAGGAAGGCACATGCTTCCCGTACCGAGTGAGGACGCGTGCCCGAAGGGGTCGGCGGGCACGTCGGGCGGAGTCAGCACCCAGCGGGACGAGGACGCGGCGCTCGCCCTGTACGAGATGCTGCGTACCAAGGGCGGGGGCCACGGCGGAGACCTCTACCCCGCTCTCGACCCTGACGACGCGCAGGGCGGCCGGGGGTGGCGCCGGCTGCGGGAGCTGGGCCTGGTGCAGGTGCGCGACGGCGTCGCCGAGGCGGTCGACCCCGACGCGGCGCTGGCCAGGGCCATGGACGACTACCAGGCCAACGCGGCCGAGCAGCTGCGCAGCGGGGTGCGGCTGCAGCGGGTCACCGAGGCACTGCTGTCGGTCTACCGGCCCTCGGTGCAGCGCGAGACCAGCGAGGTCGCGGTGGAGTTCATCACCGACCCGCGCCGCAAGCAGCGCACCAGGCTCGACCTGTCGGACGCGGCCCGCGGGACGTGCGGCTCGATGCACCCCGGGCCGATGCCGCCGATCGAGGTGCTGGAGGCCTCACTCGACCACGACCGTACGATCATGGCCCGCGGGGTCCGCAGCCGGGCGATCTACCCGATGTCCTGCCTGCACTCCCCCAAGTACGCCCGCTACCTGCACGACCTGGCCGACGCGGGGGTGGAGCTGCGGCTGGTCGACCACGCGCCCTTCGACATGCTGACCTTCGACGAGGACGCCGCGGTGCTGGCCGCCGACCCCGACCGCCCGAGCGACGCGGTCATCGTGATCCGCGGCGCCGCGCTGATGCGCTCCTTCCTCGCGGTCTACGAGGACTGCTGGCTGCGCGGCCTGACGCTGGCCAGGGCGTCGGTGACCAGCGCGGAGGACAGCGAGATCACCTCGCAGGAGCGGGTGATCATCCGGCTGATGGCGTCCGGGCTGAGCGACGACCAGATCGCCCGCAAACTGGGCGTGCACCGCCGCACCGTCCAGCGGGCCATCGCCAAGCTGATGGAGCGGCTGAACGCGAGCAGCCGGTTCGAGGCCGGGCTGAAACTTGCCAACGACGCGGAGTTCGCGAAGACCTTCGTGGTGCAGTGAGGGGGGTGGCAATGGTGGTTGCCGACGCGGGCGGGCGGGACGAGGATGCCGCGCTCGCCCTCTACCGGGAGTTGCGCAGGGACGGCGGGAGGTCGGCCGAGCAGTTGCGGGCGGCCGCCGGCCTGGACGAGGCACGGGCGGCGGCCGGCTGGCACTGGCTGGAGCGGCTCGGCCTGGTGCGGGCCAGGGACGGCGGCCCCGCCAAGCCGGTGGAACCGCATGCGGCGATCCTCGGGGCGATGGAGGCGTACCAGTCGGCGGCGGCCGAGCACGAGCGCAGCACCCGGGAGATGCAGCGGGTGCTGGAGTCGCTGATGACGGTCTACGAGCCGGTCGTGACGCAGGACGACGCGGTGGGCGTCGCGGTGCGCTTCCTCGGCGGCGACGCGCACAAGAAGCAGATGATGATCGACCTGAACGAGTCGATGCGCGTCAGCTGCGACTCGCTGCACCCCGGGCCGATGCCGCCGATGGAGATCCTGCACTCCTCGCTCGATCGGGACCGGGCGATGCTGGCGCGCGGGGTGCGGGTGCGCTCCATCTACCCGCGCTCGTGCCTGCACACCCCGAAGTACCTGCGCTACCTCCAGGACATGGCGGCCATGGGCGCCGAGGTGCGGCTGATCGACCACGCGCCCTACGACCTGCTGCTGTTCGACCGGCACACCGCGCTGCTCGCGGCCGACCCCGACGACCCGGGCCAGTCCCTCGCGGTGGTCGTCGGTACGGTCCTGGTCAAGTCCTACATCGCGCTCTTCGAGGACTTCTGGCTGCGCGCGGTGAAGCTCGACGCGCCGCAGCCGGCGGCCGTCGGCGCCCATCCCGAGGTCACCGCCCAGGAGCGGGCCGTCATCCGGCTGATGGCCGAGGGGCTCAGCGACGACCAGATCGCCCGCAAGCTCAGCGTCCACCGCCGCACCGTCCAGCGGGCCATCGCCAAGCTGATGGAGCGGCTGGACGCCGACAGCCGCTTCGAGGCGGGCCTGAAGCTCGCCGCCGACGCGGAGTTCGCCGCCCTGCTCACCAGCCCCTGACGCCGCCCCGGCCGGCGGCCGGCAGGTGGTCGGCCAGCCGGCGCAGCAGCGCCGCGATCGGACCCGGCATCGCGGGGAAGGTCGAGATCAGCAGGTGCACCAGCGCGTAGCCGAGCGGGGAGGACTGGCCGGGGCCGGTGCGCAGCCACGCGGAGACCGCGAGGCGCACCACCCGCTGGGCGTCGGGCGAGCCCTGGGCGTGCAGCCGGGCGGCGGCGACCGTGGAGTAGTGGGTGGCCGCGTCCCAGTCGCCGTCCAGGGCGGCGTCCTGCGCCGCGCGCATGACCGCCGCGGTGGCCTCGGGACCCGCCTCGGCCGCGCACACCTCGTGCGCCAGGCCCGCCGGGTCGCCCCAGCAGGGGTCGGGCGGGCATCTGCCGGGCACCGGCAGCAGGGTGCCGTCGACGGGGGTCGCGGTGCCGTCCTCGGCTACCAGGTGGGTCTCGACGCGGCCGTCGGGGTGGCCCACGGCGACCCGGGTGGGCCGGCCGTTCTCGCGGGCCTGCCAGGCGGCGGCGGACCAGGCCGGGTGCGTGTCGTCCGCGAGGTCGGCGGCCTGCGACATGACGGTGCCCCAGGTGTGCACGGTCCCGCCGGGCAGGACGGCGACGCTCACCGGGGTGACGGCGCCGCCCCGGGCCGCGCCGGACCGCGGCGCGAACCAGTCGCCCGCCCAGTACGACGTCGCCGGCGGGATGATCGGCACCGATACCGGGATCAGCCACTCCGCTCCGGTGCCGCCCGGGCCGGGTAAGGCGCCCGCGTGCCGCCCGGCCACCTCAGCCGTCCCGCTGGGAAGCGGCCACGGCGGCGGTAAGGCTCCCGCCGGGCACAGGACGGTGCGAAGGGCCGGTCGGCAGCGCGGTCCCCGTGTCCAGGTCGCGGCACAAGGCGTCGACCGTGGCACGGGTCAGCGGCGGCAGCACGGTGAGCCGGGCGTGCGGGCCGTCGGTGGCCAGCCGCCAGCGGGTACAGACCGCGGCGGCCGGGCGGGGGAAGCGCAGGGTCAGGCCGTACCCGGCGCGGGTGGTGCGGAAGCCGGCCTCGGCGAGGTGGTCGGCGGCGTAGCGGGCGGTGTCGTAGCAGTCGTGGACCAGCGCGCGCAGCCCGTCGTAGCCGCGGTCCCGCAGCGCCGCCCACAGCAGGGCGACGGCCAGCGGGTTGGGGGTGGAGCCGCGGCCTCTGAGCGGCCGGGTGCGTGCGGTGCCGGCCAGCACCACCCCGCAGGGCACCGGCAGGCCGAGCAGCCGGTGGGCGGTCAGCGACAGGCTGTCCGCGCCGTCCCGCAGGTCCCACAGCACGGGGTGCGGGGAGAACGGGGCGAGCAGGCCGTTGTCGCCCGCGTCGACGTGGATGTGGACGGGTCCCGCCGGGGTGGCGGCGGCCCGTATCCCGGCCAGGTCGTCGTCGCCGCCGTCCTCGGCCGCGGTCCCGCCGAGGGTGGCCAGCACGACGGCGCCGCCGGGCCGTTCCGCGGCCAGCAGCCGCAGGGCGTCGGTGTCCATGGCGCCGCCCGCGCCATAGGGGACCTCCACGACGTCCATGCCGAGCTGCCGCGCGTGGTCGCGGGCCGAGTGGTGCACGGCGGCCGAGACGTACAGCGGGGCGCCGGGCAGCGCGTCGCGGCCGGCCCGCAGCCCGACGAGCAGGGCCTCGGAGCCGCCCGCGGTGACGTAGCCGTGGGTGTGGCGGCGGTCGCCGAGCGCCAGGTCGGTGCAGAAGTCGACCACGGCCCGCTCGAAGGCGAGTACGGCCGTGCCCGCGCCGGCGGGATCGGCGGCGGCGACGGCGTCGTCGACGTCCGTGTCGTCGTCGAGGTCGGTGAGCACCGCCAGCATCTCGGCGTAGTCGCCGTGGTAGGAGGCGGGGAAGTCGTCGAGCAGCTCGGGTGCGTGCCGTTCCGCGGTCCGCAGTGCGGCGACCAGGGCGGTGAGCTGCCGCCGGGTGTCGTCCGGGGCGGACGCGGCGAAGCCGATGAGCCGGCGCGGCTCGGGCGCGACGGAGAAGACCGCGGTGCCGCCGGCCGGCGGCGCTTGTGCGGGCAGTGCGGCGAACGGCAGGTACGCCATGACGACCTCCGGGACGGCAGTGCTGGGGTGGCGGGGGGTCGACGGGCCGGGCCGGCCCCCCGCTCACCGCCGAGGGCTCCCCCCCGGAACCGGGCGGAGCGGGCCGGTGGCCCTCGGCGGACCCGGTCGCAGCGACTCGGGGAGCCGCGACCGGGAGCAGTGATGGTGTCGGCACCCGCCTCGGCGAGATTTTCGCCGCGGTGAGTACCGCCGCGAGAATTGGTACCGGAGGTCGGGTGCCTCCCGCTACGAACCCAAAGGTGCGTAATCCGGGCTGCAAGCTGCTGTTTTGGCGTACGCGGCCGCCCCTAGCTGGCACTTCACCCGCGGGCGCGGGCGGTTGTCCAAAATGGGACACGTACCAATGTGGACAGACCCATTGAGCGCGATGGCGCAAGTACGCCAATTCAGCCCCGGTGGCGCATACTTCCTGGTGGGTGGCGCGATGTGGCGCCGCGCTTGGCCCGCCGTTCTTTCCCCATTGCTCAAACGAGGCTCAAATCCGCAGGTCAATGGGGGGACCTGGGCATTGGTTGACAGTCATCGGGCCGACCCAAGACCATCCAATGGCCAGTATTGGAACGGTGACGCGCTCGCATCACCTCGGCCGGATCTCGGGGGAGATGCCCATGGCACCGCACCACGGGGATTCCCCGCCACTGATCCACGGCTTCCTCCGCCAGGCCCGCAAGCACCACAGCGGCCCCGCGGACCGCGCCGCCCACCTGGCAGCGGGAAAGCGCCGCAGCGGGTTGAGCCAGCAGGACGTGGCGCAGTACATGGGCGTGTCAACCCGGCTGTACCAGGACTGGGAGGGCGGTGTCCGGCCGATTCCGCTGCATCGGCTGGACTCGCTCGCCGAAGCGCTCGGCCTGGACTCGGCCCGCCGCGACGAGCTGTGGTTCATCGCCAGCGGCGGCTTCCCGCCGCGCGGCCCGAGCCGCCCCGACCCGGACGCGGTCACCGGCTGGACCAGCTATCTGCGCGCCCTGCCGGTCCCCTCGCTCGCTGTCGACGCCGGCTGGCGGATCGAGGAGAGCAACACCGCCTGGCAGCGGCTCTTCCTGTCGGCGGGCGAGCCCGAGCCGGCCAACCTGCTGCGGTTCGTGCTGTTCAACCCCTACGCCCGCCGGCTGTGCGGCGAGTGGGAGGACGGCTGGGCCACCTCGTACCTGCGCCAGCTGCGGCTGGAGGCGGAGACCACCCGCAGCGCGGAGCTGCGCCGGATCATCGACGAGCTCCAGGACCACCCGGAACTGGCCGAGCTGTGGCGGGCGGTGGACCAGTCCAGCCGGATCACGCTGCACAACGACGGGCAGGTCCGCATCATCGTGCCGCCGGTCGGCGGCCACCCGCAGCACGTCCGCACCCTGGTCTCCTCGCCGGCCCACGACCCGCGCCGCCGCATGGTGACCTTCCTGCCGACGCACACGTCGGACGCCGCGTAAGGCGCGTCCGGCGCCCCTCCCCGGCAACTCACCGGCCGCACAGGCCGCACAGGCCCTGACGCGGTACGGCCTGACGCGGCGTGGCTGACGCGTGTGGCTGACGCGTGTGGCTGACGCGTGTGGCTGACGCGTGTGGCTGACGCGGCGACGCCCCGTGCCGCGCGGCCTGCCGGCGTAAACCCCTGTGCAGTAAGCCTGGTGCCGTACGCCCCGATGCCCAACGCCGTTACGTGCTAAGGGCTGGGGCCTGTTGGGCGTGGGTATGTTGCACTGCCGCATGGTGCGCGGGGGCCTGTTGTGCTTCACCGCACCGCCGCTTGGCAGAATCTGCCGGAATTCCGGTGAACCCCGGTAATCGCGCCCGGAAATGGCGCTTGCCCGCGCCCGCGCGTGCCCGGAATCGCCCGCCCCGGCGCGGCCGCCGTCCCGGCCGCGAAGGCACCGCGTCCCGGGCCTCAGGACCTCGCGTCCCGCCGCCCCCGCCGTGCGCGGCCCGCCGCCGCGGCCCCGGGC
>NZ_CAJSLV010000072.1 GCF_907177275.1 Actinacidiphila cocklensis | reverse complement strand
GGCGGCGCCCGCGCCCGGCGCGCAGGCGCCTGCCGCCCCGCCCCGGCGCAGCCGTGCGGTCAGGGGGGCCGTGGCGGTGTGCGTCGTGGTCGGGCTCGGGCTGATAGGCGGGGCCGTCGGCGGCGCCGTGATCGACCACGGCCCCCAGGTGGTGCCGCAGGCCGCGCCGGGCAGCGCCGCGGAGTTCGGGCAGGCGCGGCAGGTGTGGCACAGCGCGCCGGTCGACACGCTCTTCCCGCCGACCGTCGCGGGCAAGGGCGCGGGGCCGGGCGGCGCGGACCGGGCGTGGACCCGGGTCGGGGTCGCCGCACCGGGCGGCTGCACGGGCGCCTTCGACCCGCTGCTCGACCAGGTACTGGCACCCACCGGGTGCCTGCGGCTGCTGCGGGCGACCTACGTGGACAGCACGTCGACGACGGTCACCACGGTGGGCCTGCTCGTCACCTCGGCGGACGCCGCCGGCATGCAGGCGCTCAGCCGGCGCTGGAGCGGCGAGCACCTCGGGGTCCGTACGGACCTGATACCGCGTCCCGTCGCCTTCCCCGGCACGCCCGCGGCCGGCTTCGGCACCAAGCAGCGCGGCAGCTGGGACGTCGAGGTGTCCGCGGACCTGCCCTTCGTCGTCTACGCGGTCAGCGGCTTCGCCGACGGCCGCGCCATACCGAGCCCGCAGCCCGCGTCCGTCGCCATGGCCGCGGGCGCCACCACCGCCCCCGCGCAGGCGGGTCTCGGCCATGACGCCACCGGCCTGGCCAAGGCCGTCCACGACCGCCTGACCGCCACCGTCGACGCGGAACTGCACCCGACCCCCACCGCCGGAACGGAGAAGCCGCGATGACCCGCCGCACCACCTGGGCGGTCAGGGCCGCGGCCGGCGCGACCGCCGCGACCGCGCTCCTCGCGGCCGCGGGCGGGCCCGCGGCCGCGGACACCATCAGGGACCGGGAGTGGGCGCTCGCGGCGCTGCACGCGCAGAAGGCGTGGCAGACCACCAAGGGCGCGGGGGTGACCGTCGCCGTGCTCGACACCGGCGTCGACGCCACCCACCCCGACCTGACCGGCCAGGTCCTCGCGGGCAAGGACCTGATCGGCTTCGGCTCCTCCCGCGGCGACAAGTCCTGGGCCAACCACGGCACCGGCATGGCCGCGATCATCGCCGGGCACGGCCACGGCCCCGGCCACGCCAACGGTGTGCTCGGGATCGCCCCCGAGGCCAAGATCCTCCCCGTGCGGGTGATCCTGGAGGAGAAGGACCCCAAGCGGGACCAGGCGAGGAAGAGTCGCGGCGGCGCGCTGCCCGAGGGCATCCGGTGGGCCGCCGACCACGGCGCCGACGTCATCAACCTCTCGCTCGGCGACGACAGCGCGACCGCGGCGCCCGTCGCCGCCGAGGCCGACGCCATCCGGTACGCCCTCGGCAAGGGCGTCGTCGTGGTCGCCTCCGCGGGCAACAGCGGCGACAAGGCGGACCGTTCCTCCTACCCGGCCGCCTACCCGGGGGTGATCGCGGTGGCCGCGGTCAACCAGAGCGGCAGCCACCCCGCCTTCTCCACCCACCGCTGGTACGCCTCGGTGGCCGCGCCGGGCGAGGACGTGGTCATCGCCGACCCGAACCGCAAGTACTACGACGGCCTGGGCACCAGCGCCGCCTCCGCGTACGTGTCGGGCGCGGCCGCGCTGCTCAGGTCCGCCCACCCCGAGCTGAGCCCGCTGCAGATCAAGCAGGTGCTCCAGGACACCACCCGGCACAAGCCCAAGGGCGGCAGGAGCGACGAGATGGGCACCGGCGAGATCGACCCGGCAGCGGCGCTCGCCGCGGCCGCGAAGCTCAAGCCGGCACCGCTCGCGCCCGCCGCGGCGACCTACCCGCACCGCTACTTCGGTTCGGGCCCCGACCCCGCGCCCGTTCCCGAGGCGGGGTCGAGCGTGCTGGGCAACGGTGTCGCCGCCGCCTTCGGCGCGGTCGGGGCGGTGCTGGTCGCGCTGGCCGCGCTGCTGTGGTTCCGGCCGCGGCGCCCGGCACCCGCGGCGGCGGGCGACGTACCCGCGCCGGATAGGCTGCCGGGGTGGAGCTGAAGAACATCCCCGACCCCGGTTACGCCGACGACGACGGCTCCGCCGCCCCCGCCCTGACCGCGGCCCTCGCCGCGTGGGCCGCCGACCGCGGCAAGGAGCCGGAGCTGATCGAGGCGCTGCACACCGCCCGGCTGCTGGTCCCGGTGATCGCGGTGCTCGGCGAGGCGGAGACCGGCGAGGACGGGCTGCGCCGGGAGAAGAGCAGCGACATGGCGGTGCCGACCATCCAGGCACCCGACGGGCGGCGGGCACTGCCCGCCTTCACCTCCACGGCCGCGCTGGCCCGCTGGCGCCCCGACGCGCGGCCGGTCGCCGTACCGCTGCACCAGGCGCTCCAGGCACTCGCCCATGAGCAGGCCGACACGCTGCTGATCGACCTGGCCGGTCCTGTCGCGTACGAGCTGACGGGTGCCGCGCTGCGGACCGCCGCACGCGGCCCGGGAGCCGGGGAGCCGCTGGACGACCCCGAGGTGCGTGCCGCGCTGCGGGCCGCGGTCGCCGCGGAGCCCGGCGTGGTGCGCGCCCACCTGACCCCGGGCACCGACAGCGACGGCACCCTCGGCCTGGTGCTCGCCCCCGGGGCGGACGTCGCACGCACCGGGCAGGCGCTCGCCGCCGCGCTCGCCGCGGACGACACCCTGCGGGCGGGCCTGCGCCGGGGCATCGACCTGGCCCTGCTGCCGCCGGACGCCGTGCTGCCAGGGGAACCGCTCTTCACCCGCTGACCGCGGGCCGCCCGCGGCCCTACCGGAACCCACGCGACTCACCGCCCGCCCTTTCTGCGGCTTTCATCCGAGATGTGCGTTTCACCCGGAAAGCCGACAATACGAGAGCAGGCACCGAGATCATCATCGTGGAGGTGTCCGGATGGACATGCGAACGATCACCGAGAACCGGACGCCCGAGGACCAGCGGGCGTTCGTCTGCGAGTTCCTCGGCACTCTCGTGCTGGTCTTCTTCGCGGTGGGCGCGGCCGTGCTCTCCGGGCAGTACATCGGGACGCTGGGCATCGCGCTGGCGTTCGGCCTGATCCTGCTGGCCATCGCCTACGCCTTCGGCCCGATCTCCGGCAGCCACGTGAACCCGGCGGTGACGCTGGGCATGCTGGCCGCGCGGCGGATCACGGTGCGTACCGCGGTCGAGTACTGGATCGCGCAGTTCCTGGGCGCCATCGTCGGCGCCGCCCTGCTGCTGCTGGTCGCCAAGCAGGTGCCGGGACTGCAGACGCACGGCGCCTTCGGCACCAACGGCTACGGGTACCGCTCGGCGGTCGGCATCAACATCTTCGGGTCCTTCGTGGCCGAGCTGATCATGACCTTCCTGCTGGTCTTCATGTATCTCGCGGTCACCCACCGGATCGCGCTGATCGGCTTCGCCGGCCTGCCCATCGGCATGGCGTACGCGGTGATCCACCTGGTCGGCATCCCGCTGACCGGCACCGGCGTGAACCCGGCCCGCAGCCTGGCGCCTGCGCTCTTCGCGGGCAGCCCGCCGCTGACGCAGGTGTGGCTGTTCCTGGTGGCCCCCCTGGTGGGCGCGGTCCTGGCCGCGCTCGTCCACGAGGTCACCCACCCGGCCCTCGCCGCGATCCGCGCGGCCAGGGCGTCCGCGGCCGAGGCGGAGACGGCCGCGAGGGCGGTGGGACAGGAGGGCTGACGCCCGAGCTCCCGTAGTGGTCGGCTGAGGGACGAGGCCGCCCGCGGAGGGAGTGAGCAGGAAGCCCGGCGGAGGGGGTGGGGGCTGACGCCCGAGCTCCCGCAGTGGTCGGCTGAGGGACGAGGCCGCCCGCGGAGGGAGTGAGCAGGAAGCCCGGCGGAGGGAGTGAGCAGGAAGCCCGGCGGAGGGGGTGGGGGTCGACTGCTGCCGGCGGTGGATCAGCCGAAGACCGGCCCTGTGAGCTTCTCGCCCGGCCCCTTGCCCGGCTCGTCCGGCACCACGGACGCCTCGCGGAAGGCCAGCTGCAGGGACTTCAGCCCATCGCGCAGCGGTGCCGCGTGGAAGGTGCTGATCTCGCCGGCGCTCGCGGTGACCAGTCCGGCCAGCGCCTGGATGAGCTTGCGGGCCTCGTCGAGGTCCTTGTGCTGGTCGCCCTCCTCCGCGAGGCCGAGGTTCACCGCCGCCGCGCTCATCAGGTGGACGGCCACCGTGGTGATCACCTCGACCGCGGGCACGTCCGCGATGTCGCGGGTCATATCGTCGAAGCCGGGGGCAGGTGCGTCGCTCATGCCCGACACGATATGCCCCGTCCGGCCGATTACGGCCCTCGCCCCTGCGCTGGTATGCTGGCTCTACGACCGGTCGGCCACCAGTGTGTCCGACCACCAAGTGGAGGCTCCGATCTCCCACCTGATCGGCCGGAAGGCCGACGGGTCCCGGTCAGACGGTAATCACCGGTATGACACCGGTGGGCACCGTCCGATGCGCCCCGCGGAATAACGCGGCGGTGCTCCCGGTTGTGAGGAGCCCCGCCTGTGTCCCGTACGGGGCGTTTTCTGCGCCTTGGGTACGGGTCGGTCGGACGACAACAGACCCAAGCGCGGCTGTCGGCCAGTCAGCCGCGTGGTGCAACCGAGGAGGCCCCATCAGCGCCGAGCCCCGCATCAACGACCGGATTCGCGTTCCCGAGGTGCGACTTGTCGGTCCCAGCGGCGAGCAGGTCGGCATCGTGCCGCTTGCCAAAGCCCTGGAGCTTGCGCAGGAGTACGACCTCGACCTGGTCGAGGTGGCGGCGAACGCACGCCCGCCCGTATGCAAGCTCATGGACTACGGGAAGTTCAAGTACGAGTCGGCCATGAAGGCCCGTGAGGCGCGCAAGAACCAGGCGCACACGGTCATCAAGGAGATGAAGCTCCGGCCGAAGATCGACCCGCACGACTACGACACCAAAAAGGGTCACGTCGTCCGGTTCCTCAAGCAGGGCGACAAGGTCAAGATCACGATCATGTTCCGCGGTCGCGAGCAGTCCCGGCCCGAGCTGGGCTACCGGCTGCTGCAGCGCCTCGCGGAGGACGTCCAGGACCTCGGGTTCATCGAGTCGAACCCGAAGCAGGACGGCCGGAACATGATCATGGTCCTCGGTCCGCACAAGAAGAAGACCGAGGCAATGGCCGAGGCCCGCGAGGCGCAGGCCGCCCGCAAGGCGAGCCGCCAGGGCGACGCGCTGGCTGACGCCGACGCCGACGCTGATGTGGACGCCGACGCCGACGCCGAGGCTGATGTGGACGCCGACGCGCAGGTCGAGGCCCCGGCCGACGCCGGCTGAGACGAAGAACATCCCGGAGCGCCCGGCTCCGGGTCGGTAATGCAGAACTGACGCTCTCCGTGCGCCCTCGTGCGGACGGGAGGGCCAGCGACGAGGAGACTACGGCGCCATGCCGAAGAACAAGACGCACAGTGGTGCGAGCAAGCGCTTCAAGATCACCGGCTCCGGCAAGGTGCTGCGTGAGCGCGCCGGCAAGCGCCACCTGCTCGAGCACAAGCCGTCCAGCAAGACGCGTGCCCTGACCGGCACTGTCGAGGTCGCCAAGCCCGACGCCAAGAAGATCAAGAAGCTGCTCGGCAAGTGACGGCCGTGCCCCCACCGGGGCGCACCGTCCCGGGCCGGGAGTCCATTCGCTTTCGGGCCGCGTGAGTACGACCGCGGTCCCCTAGAAGGAGTTATCAAGTGGCACGCGTCAAGCGGGCAGTCAACGCCCAGAAGAAGCGCCGGGCGATCCTGGAGCAGGCGAGCGGTTACCGCGGTCAGCGTTCGCGCCTGTACCGCAAGGCCAAGGAGCAGGTCACCCACTCCCTGGTCTACAACTACAACGACCGCAAGAAGCGCAAGGGCGACTTCCGTCAGCTGTGGATCCAGCGCATCAACGCCGCTGCCCGCGCGAACGGCATCACCTACAACCGCTTCATCCAGGGCCTCAAGGCCGCCAACGTCGAGGTCGACCGCAAGATCCTCGCCGAGCTGGCCGTCAACGACGCCAACGCCTTCGCGGCGCTGGTCGAGGTCGCGCAGAAGGCGCTGCCCGCGGATGTGAACGCCCCGAAGGCGGCGTGAGGCTGCGCACCAAGCGCAGTGCGGTTCTCCGGACCCGCGGGTGGTCGTGACGCCCGCGGGTCCTTCGCTGTCCGCCGCGACCGCTGAGCACCGCGGCGCACCGACCGAGGAGCAGGCACCCAGATGGGCACCCCCCCCGAGCTGACCTCGCTGCGTTCCGCGCGGGTCACCGCCGCACACCGGCTGGCCCGGCGCAGCTTCCGCGGCAAGGAGCGGCGCTTCCTCGCCGAGGGACCGCAGGCCGTACGCGAGGCCGTAGCGCACCCCGGGGGACCGGCCGGGCGCACCCTGGTCGAGCTGTACGCGACCCCCGAGGCCGCAGAACGGCACGCCGACCTGGTCGCGGCCGCCCGGGCGGCGGGGGCGCCGGTGCTGACCGCGACCCCCGAAGTGATGGCGGAGATCTCCGACACCGTCACCCCGCAGGGTGTCGTCGGCCTGTGCCGCTTCCTGGACACGCCCTTCGCCGAGGTGCTGCGCGCCAGGCCGCGGCTGGTCGCCGTACTGGCGCACGTCCGCGACCCCGGCAACGCCGGCACCGTGCTGCGCTGCGCCGACGCGGCGGGGGCCGATGCCGTGGTCCTGACCGACGCCTCGGTCGACCTGTACAACCCCAAGGCGGTACGCGCCTCCGCCGGCAGCCTGTTCCACCTGCCGGTCGCGGTCGGGGTGCCGGTCGGCGACGCGGTCGCCGGGCTGCGCGCCGCGGGCGTCCGCGTGCTGGCCGCCGACGGTGCGGGGGAGCGCGACCTGGACGCGGAGCTGGACGAGGGCACCATGCAGGGCCCCACCGCCTGGATCTTCGGCAACGAGGCCTGGGGCCTGCCCGAGGAGACCAGGGCGCTCGCCGACGAGGTGGTGCGCGTCCCCATTCACGGGCGCGCGGAAAGCCTCAATCTCGCTACCGCCGCCGCTGTGTGCCTCTACGCCTCCGCTCGTGAGCAGCGTGCGCCCGCAGGGTGCCGCAGCGTGACCTCCAGCTAGTAGGGTGGCGGCCCGGGGCCCTGAGGAGGGGGGTGGCGCGTATGGGTGTCACGGCGCGAAGGAACGGCGCGCACAAAGCGCTGACGGTCCTGCCCGCGGACCCGCGGCAGCCGCCGGCGGCCGAGCAGGGCCAGGCGGCTGAGCCGTACTCCACCGCCGCCCCGTACGGCCTGCACCCGGACGACCTGCCCGACGGGCTGCTGGTCGCCGACCACACCGGCCGCGTGGTCTGCTTCAACGCCGCCGCCGCCCGGATCACCGCGCTGTGCCCGCAGGACGTGCTGGGGCTGCCGGTGGAGCAGGCGCTGCCCTTGGAGGACCTGGAGGGTCGCCGCTGGTGGCCGCTCACCGACCCCTACGGCGGGCTCGCCATCAGGGCGGGCCAGCCCGAGCGCAACCTGCTGCTGCCCGGCGGCCGCGAGGTGCTGGTCGCCGCCCGCTACGTCCGCGAGCGGCCCACCGGCCCTGTCCGCCGGCTGGTGGTCACCCTGCGCGGCACCGACGCCCGGCGTCGTACCGAACGCAGCCACGCCGAGCTGATCGCCACCGTCGCCCACGAGCTGCGCTCCCCGCTGACCTCGGTCAAGGGCTTCACCGCGACGCTGCTGGCCAAGTGGGAGCGCTTCACCGACGACCAGAAGAAGCTGATGCTGGAGACCGTCGACGCCGACGCCAACCGCGTCACCCGGCTGATCGCGGAATTGCTCGACATCTCCCGTATCGACTCGGGCCGGCTCGAAGTGCGCCGCCAGCCGGTCGACCTGGCAGCGGCCGTACAGCGGCACGTCGACGCGCACGTCGCCGCCGGCCAGGCCCCCGACCGGTTCAGCGTGCGGGTCGGGCAGCCGCTGCCCGCGCTGTGGGCCGACCCGGACAAGATCGACCAGGTGCTCGGCAACCTGCTGGAAAACGCGGTGCGGCACGGCGAGGGAACTGTCACGATCGAGGTGGGATCCTCGCACGCGGACGGCGACGGGCGGTCCACCGGCACGGCGGTCACCGTGAGCGATGAAGGACCAGGCATCCCGGAGGAGTCCATGAGCCGCGTGTTCACCCGCTTCTGGCGGGGCAGTAAGCGCGGTGGCACGGGCCTGGGGCTCTACATCGTCAAGGGCATCGTCGAGGCGCACGGCGGGACCATCGCGGTCGGCCGGGCCGCGGGCGGCGGCGCCGAATTCCGATTTATCCTGCCCGTCGGGGCACCCGCGTTCATGGCCTGAGACGGCACCGCCGCCAGACCCACCGGGACAGGCGGGCTGTACGTCGGTCGGGCTTCCTGCTCGCTTCCTGCGCGGACGGCCTCGTTCCTCGGCCGCCCACTCCGGAAGCTCGTGCGTCAGCCCTCCGTGCTGTCGGTCGGGCTTCCTGCTCGCTTCCTGCGCGGACGGCCTCGTTCCTCGGCCGCCCACTCCGGAAGCTCGTGCGTCAGCCCTCCGGGACGGGCGAAAACCGCCGGTCCCCCGAGCGCCAGTAGACTCGTGCCCTGGCATGTGTCCGGTCGGGCAGAGCCTCCACCGGAAGGTCGGCACGCGAGGCGCCCCCAACATCATCCATTTCGGAACGGGAAGAGATGTCGGCACCGAATAAGTCGTACGACCCTGTCGAGGTCGAGGCCCTCAAGCCCGAGGCGATCGAGCGGATGCGCAGCGACGCACTCGCCGCCGTCGCGGCCGCCGGCGACCTCGAAGCGCTCACCCATGTGAAGACCGCGCACACCGGCGGCGGCTCGCCGCTGGCGCTCGCCAACCGCGAGATCGGCGCCCTGCCCCCGCAGGCCAAGGCCGAGGCGGGCAAGCGGGTGGGCCAGGCCCGCGGCGCGGTCAACCAGGCACTGGCCGCCCGGCAGGCGGAACTGGAGGCCGAGCGCGACGCGCGGGTCCTGGTCGAGGAGGCCGTCGACGTCACCCTGCCGTACGACCGCCGCACGGCCGGCGCGCGGCACCCGCTCACCACGCTGTCCGAGCGGATCGAGGACATCTTCACGGCCATGGGCTACGAGGTCGCGGAAGGCCCCGAGGTCGAGGCCGAGTGGTTCAACTTCGACGCGCTGAACTTCCCGCCCGACCACCCGGCCCGCGAGACCCAGGACACCTTCTTCGTCGAGGGTGCCGGCGGCAGCGGCGAGTCCGGTGTCGTGCTGCGCACCCACACCTCGCCGGTGCAGATCCGTGCCCTGCTGGAGCGCGAGCTGCCGGTCTACGTGATCGCGCCGGGCCGCGTCTACCGCTCCGACGAGCTCGACGCCACCCACACCCCGGTCTTCGCGCAGGTCGAGCTGCTCGCGGTGGACGAGGGCCTGACCATGGCCGACCTCAAGGGCACCCTGGACCACATGGTGGTCTCGCTGTTCGGCGAGGGCATGACCACCCGGCTGCGGCCCAACCACTTCCCCTTCACCGAGCCGTCCGCCGAGATGGACATGCTCTGCTACGTGTGCCGCGGCGCCTCCGTCGGGAACCCCGACCGCCCCTGCCGCACCTGCTCCTCCGAGGGCTGGATCGAGCTCGGCGGCTGCGGTGTCGTCAACCCCCGGGTGCTCACCGCGTGCGGCGTCGACCCGGAGAAGTACAGCGGCTTCGCGTTCGGCTTCGGCATCGAGCGGATGCTGATGTTCCGCCACAACGTCGAGGACATGCGAGACATCGTCGAGGGTGACGTGCGCTTCACCCTCCCGTTCGGGATGGAGATCTGATGCGGGTCCCGCTTTCTTGGCTGCGGGAGTACGTCGACCTGCCCGCCGGAGTCACCGGCCGCGACGTCCAGGCCAAGCTCATTTCCGCCGGCCTGGAGGTCGAGACCGTCGAGCAGCTCGGCGCCGGCCTCAAGGGGCCGCTGGTGGTCGGCCGCGTCCTGACCATCGAGGAGCTGGAGGGCTTCAAGAAGCCGATCCGCTTCTGCACCGTCGACGTCGCGGACGCCAACCGGACGGGTGAGCCGCAGGAGATCGTCTGCGGCGCCCGCAACTTCGCCGTCGGCGACCTGGTCGTGGTGATCCTCCCCGGCGGCGTGCTGCCCGGCGACTTCCAGATCGCCGCCCGCAAGACCTACGGCCACACCTCGCACGGCATGATCTGCTCCGCCCGCGAGCTGGGCATGGGCGACGACCACGACGGCATCATCGTGCTGCCGCCCGGCTCCGAGCCCGGCACCGACGCGATCGAGCTGCTGGAGCTGGTCGACGAGGTGCTGGACATCGCGGTCACCCCCGACCGCGGCTACTGCCTGTCGCTGCGCGGCGTCGCCCGCGAGGCCGCCATCGCCTACGGGGTGCCGCTGCGCGACCCCGCGCTGCTCGACGTGCCCGCGCACAACGGCGACGGCTACCCGGTGCGGATCGCCGCCCCGGACGGCTGCGACCGCTTCACCGCGCGGACGGTCACCGGCCTCGACCCCGAGGCGGCCTCGCCGATCTGGCTCCAGCGCCGGCTGCAGAAGGTCGGCATGCGCCCGATCTCGCTCACCGTCGACGTCACCAACTACGTGATGTTCGAGCTGGGCCAGCCGCTGCACGCCTACGACAGGACCAGGATCGACGGGCCGATCGGCGTCCGCCGCGCGCAGCCCGGCGAGAAGCTGACCACCCTGGACGGCGCCGAGCGGGTCCTCGACGCCGAGGACCTGGTCATCACCGACGACTCGGGACCCATCGGGCTCGCCGGCGTCATGGGCGGCGCGCACACCGAGATCGCCGACGGCGGCTCGACCGACGTCGTCATCGAGGCCGCGCACTTCGCGCCGATCCCGATCGCGCGCACCTCGCGCCGGCACAAGCTCGGCTCCGAGGCGTCCCGCCGCTTCGAGCGCGGCACCGACCCGCTGACCACCTCCGCCGCCGCCCAGCGCACGGTGGACCTGCTGGTCGGCCTCGCGGGCGGCACCGCGGAGCCCGGCGTCACCGAGATCGTCTCGCCCGCCGGGCCGCGCACGATCGCGATGCCCGCCGACCACCCCGACCGGGTCGCCGGCACCGAGTACGGCCGGGAGACCGTCGTACGCCGCCTCCAGGAGATCGGCTGCGACGTCCTGGGCAGCGACGAGCTGACCGTCACCGTGCCGTCCTGGCGCCCCGACCTGGCGTACCCCAACGACCTGGCCGAAGAGGTCATCAGGCTCGAGGGCTACGAGAATCTGCCCTCGACCCTGCCGCAGCCGCCCGCCGGCCGCGGTCTGACCGAGTCGCAGCTGCTGCGCCGCCGGGTCGGCCGCGCGCTGGCCGGCGCGGGATACGTCGAGGCGCCCAGCTACCCCTTCGTCGGCGCCGAGGTCTTCGACCAGCTCGGCCTCGACGCGGACGACGAGCGGCGCCGCACGGTCCGGCTCGCCAACCCGCTGGACGGCACCGAGCCGGCGCTGCGCACCACGCTGATCCCCGGGCTGCTCGGCACGCTGCGCCGCAACAGCGGGCGGGGCGCGCACGACCTGGCGCTCTTCGAGACCGGCCTGGTCTTCCTGCCGGCCGCCGAGCGGGTCGCCCCGCCGCGGCTGCCGGTCGACCGGCGGCCCACCGACGAGGAGATCGCCGCGCTGCAGGCCGCGCTGCCCGACCAGCCGCGTCGCGTCGGCGCGGTGCTCGCCGGTGCGCGCGAGCTGCCCGGCTGGTGGGGCGCGGGCCACACCGCGAGCTGGGCCGACGCGATCGAGGCCGCACGGACCGTCGCCCGCGAGGCGGGCGTCGAGCTCACCGTACGGGCCGGCCGCTATGCGCCCTTCCACCCCGGGCGGTGCGCGGTCCTGCTGGCCGGCGAGCAGGTCGTCGGCCACGCCGGCGAGCTCCACCCCCGGGTCACCAAGGCCTTCGGGGTGCCCGGGCGCACCTCGGCCATGGAGATCGACCTCGACCTGGTCGAGCAGGCCGGCGGCGAGCGCGCCAGCGGCCCGCGGGTCTCGACCTTCCCCGTCGCCACGCAGGACGTCGCGCTGATCGTCGACGCGGATGTTCCGGCGGCGGAGGTGGAGGGGGCGCTGCGCGCGGGCGCCGGTGAACTGCTCGAATCGGTACGCCTCTTCGACATCTTCACCGGTCCGCAGATCGGCGAGGGCCGCAAGTCCCTGGCGTACGCGCTCCGCTTCCGGGCGCCGGACCGCACGCTCACCGCCGAGGAAGCCTCGGCGGCGCGTGACGCCGCGGTTGCCTCAGCGGCAACCCGCACGAAGGCCACCCTCCGCGGCGCCTAGCCCTCCCGGGTAGGGGGCACCCCCGGGTGCCCCCTACCCCCCTGGGGGTGCCACTTGCTGTGGCGTTGCGTCCGGGGTACCCCCACGCGCCCCTGAAAAACGCTCACCCTCTGCACAGAGGGCACGCCCCCAGGGGTGCGTGCGGGTACCCCCAGGCGAAGCTCTGGGGGAGAACGGAGCGCTCAGCCACAGTGCAGCGGCACTGTGAAGGCGACAGCAAGGGGCAATCACCGCAAGGGGACGCGGGGAACCGCGCGGAAGCCCCCGCCGGGCCGAGGCGGAGTGGCGGGTGAACCCCGGAGGGAATTCGCTCGATCGGGTGACCGGCCCGAGCAGCGTGGGCGTGGCGCCCGGCCGCAAGGAACAATCGGGGGACGCCAAGAGCCGCAAAGGGAGCCGGCCGCATGAGTCTGATGCGAACCATCCGCGGCCTGCGCCGCACACCCTGGGCACCGTTGTCGGCGCTCTGGGTCGTCGCGATGGGCGTCCTGGCCTGGCAGGTGCCCCAGGGCACCGACGTCCTGCCCGCCTTCGCCGTGACCCCCGCGTTGAGCCTGGCGACGGGCGCGCGCCGCCGCGCGGTCCTCGCCAGCGGCACCCTCGCCCTCGCCGCGCTCGGCACCGACCTCGCCGACGACTCCGTCGACGTCTCGGGCCTGTCGGCCGGCGCCGCCTGCACCGTACTGGCCGTGATAGCCGCGGGCATGTGGACCGCGGGCCGCAGGAGCCGGCTGTCTGCGGAGCTGGCCAGGACGCGGGAGATCGCGGTCGCGGCGCAGCACGTGCTGCTGCGCCCGCTGCCGCGCAGGGTGGGCGGCGTGGAGGTCAGCGGCGAGTACCTGTCGGCCAGCCACGGCGCCCGGGTCGGCGGCGACTTCTACGAGGTGCTGGCCACACCGTTCGGCGTACGCGCCCTGATCGGGGACGCGCGCGGGCACGGCCTGCCCGCGATCGGCCTGGTCGCGGCACTGCTCGGCAGTTTCCGCGAGGCCGCGCACCACGAGCAGGACCTGGCCGGTGTGGTGCACCGCCTCGACGGCGCCATGCACCGGCATCTGAGCGAGCGCCCCGCGGGCGAGGACGTGGCCGCGGAGGAGTTCGCGACCGTCCAGCTGGTGCAGCTCACCGACGACGGCGGGCTGCTCGCCGTCAACTGCGGCCACCCGCCGCCGTATCTGCTGGGCACGCGGGCGGGTCCACTGGCGCTGGGCGAACCGCTGCCGCCGCTCGGCCTCTTCGACCCGCTGCGTACGGACGTGACCGTGTGCCGCGACCGGCTCGCGCCGGGGGAGGGGCTGCTCCTCTACACGGACGGGGTCCCGGACGCCCGCGACGGCACCGGCCGCTTCTTCCCCTTGCCCGACACCCTGGCCGCTCTGGCGGCCGCCCGCGTCCACGACTCGGACGTCGCCGCCCTGCTACGCGCGGAGATCGTTCTTCATACCGGCGACCACCGCGCCGACGACATCGCGCTCCTCGTCCTCAGCCCCACCCCCGCCTCCGCCTCCCGGCACGCGGTGATCCCGTCCGGGCCGGGAAGGCCCCGATCGCGTCGGTGACGGGAGCGCCGGCGGCCGCCGGCGTCAGCGGCCGACCAGCCGGAGGGCGGCCTCGTTGAAGGCGCGGACGCGGGCGGTGGCGGCGTCGGCACGCCAGTGCAGGCACCACTCCAGCGGCGGGGTCGCGCCGGCGAGCAGCTGCCCGCCGGCGGCGCCGACGAACGCGACGCTCAGCGTGCCGGTGATGCCGCGGCCGGTGTCGACCGCCCGCTCGAACGCGGCGGCGATACGTGCCCAGGACGGCCGGACCTCCTCCGCCGACTGCCTGCCCACCGCGGTCAGTTCCACCCGGCGGCTGGTGCGGTTGAACAGCGGGACGCCGATGCGGCGTTCCAGCTCGCCGATGGTCCGGCTGACCCGGGTGGTGGACAGGTGCAACCGCTCCGCGGTCCGGCCGAAGGGCAACTCCTCGGCCAGGGTGAGGAAGGCGTCCAGCTCGTGTCGCTCCGGCATCGCGCCCCCGCGTCGTGAACCCCGCATCGTGAACCCAGGCTTCACGGTCATTGCGCAGGTCGGCGTTGATGCGGCTCCCGCGTCCGGCGAGGGTTGAGGCAGCTCGGAAACCCTTCCGACCTGCAGAGGAGCACACGATGTACGTCACCGACGGCCATGCGCTGTCCGCCCCGGCCGGTGCCACGGAGTCCGTCGTCGCAGAGTTGCGCGACCGCGCCGAGATCCTCGACGCGCTCCACCGGTTCGGCCTGGGCCAGGACCTGAAGGACCCCCGGCTGTTCGCCTCGTCCTTCGCCGCCGACGCCGAGCTGGACTTCGGCCCCGCGGCGGCGAAGTGGGGAGCCAGGCCGCCGGTGATGGTGGGCCGGGACATGATCGTCACCACGATCCTCGGCCTTTTCGCCGGCCGGGTGGACACCACCCACCAGGTCACCAACCCGCGCATCGCGCGCGATGGCGACGCCGCCCGCCTGACCGCACTGGTGGAGGCCCAGCACCTGCTCACCGCCGACCACGGCACCTTCGCCCTGCTGAAGAACCCCTACGACGTCGACCTGGTCCGCGACGGCGACCGCTGGGTGATCCGGCGGCTGCGGATCGACAACGCCTGGTACACCGGCGACCCCGCCGCCATCTTCGCCGCCTGACGACCACGGAGAGAAGAACACGATGAACGACCTCGCAGAACTACGCCGGTCCGTCCGCGCACGGGTGCTGCTTCCCGGGGACGACGGGTCCGACGCCGCCCGCCGCCCCTGGAACCCGGCCGTCACGCAGGACGTGCCCGCGGTGGTCGAGGCGGCGGACGTCGCCGACGTCGCCGCGCTGCTCCGCCACGCCGCCGCCCGCGGGCTGCGGGTGCCGGCCCAGCCCAGCGGGCACGGCGCCACCGGCGACCCGGACGGCGCGATCCTGCTGCGCACCCGGCGCCTCGGCGAGGTCGCGGTCGATCCCGTCGCCCGCACCGCACGGGTCGGCGCGGGGGTGCGCTGGGGCGAGGTGCAGCAGGCCGCCGGCGCGCACGGCCTGACCGGCCTCCCCGGAAACTCTCCTGTGGTGAGCGTGACCGGCTACCCCCTCGGCGGCGGACTGAGCTGGTTCTCCCGCGCCGTGCACCGGGCGCTCTGAGCGCACCGGGACAGGCCGGCCGGTCCCTCAGCCCGCAGCCAGCGCGGCGACCGTGGCCGAGGCCAGCGCGTCGAGCCCGGCGGGGCTGTACGCCGCGCCCAGGACGGCCTGCCGCCAGTAGAGCGGACCGGCCAGCAGGTCGACGGCGAGGTCGGGGGACATACCGGCGGGGACCTCGCCGCGGGCGGCGGCCTGCGCGAGCACCGCCGCCACGATCCCGCCGTGCGCCTCGCGCAGCGCGCCGTGCAGCGCTTCCGCCAGCTCCGGGCTGCGGGCGGCCTCGGCGAGCAGGTCGGGGAGGATCTGCGCGACCGCGGGATGGCGCAGCGCCCGCGCGCTGACCTCCAGCAGCGCTCGCACGTCGCCGCGCAGCGAACCCGTGTCCGGCACCGGGAGCCCCTGCGCGGCGACCGCGGGCACGACGTCGAGGACCAGCGGCAGCTTCGAGTGCCACCGCCGGTAGACCGCCGCCTTGCCGACGCCCGCCCGCCGGGCGATGCCCTCCATGGACATCCGCGCGTAGCCGACCTCGGCCAGTTCCGCGAAGACCGCGGCCCTGATCGCCTCGGTGACCTCCGCCCGGAGGACGGCAGCACCGGCGGGCGGCCGGCGGGGCGGCGGCGAGGTGGAGTCTTCTGCGGTCATACGAGGAGCCTATCGCGACGGAACGGTTGCGTTCCGACCTCCACGGGTCGTAGCGTTCGTTGCGACGATACGGACCCGTTCCGACGTGAACCCTCGGAGACCGCCCATGCAGGACACCACTCCCCTCGCCGCCCTGGCCGCGGCCCACGGGCTGACCGTCAGCGGCGCCCGGCCCTCACCGGCCGGATACGCCCGGCAACTGTGGAGCCGCCGGCACTTCATCCACGAGTTCGCCAAGGCGCGCGCCAAGGCCCCGTACGCCCAGGCCAGGCTCGGCCAGCTGTGGCAGCTCGGGACACCGCTGCTCAACGCGGTCGTCTACTACCTGGTCTTCGGCGCGCTGCTCGGGTCGGGCCGCGGAGTGCCGGACTACATCCCCTTCCTCTGCACGGGGATCTTCGTCTTCGGCTTCACCCAGTCGGCGGTGCTGGCCGGCGCGCGCTCGCTGACCGACAACATCGGGCTGGTCAGAGCCCTGCACTTCCCGCGGGCCGGGCTGCCGCTGGCCGTCACCCTCGTACAGCTGCGACAGCTCGTGCTGTCGCTCGCGGTGCTCGCCGTGATCGTCGTGGCCGGCGGGGCACCCGTCACCGCCCGCTGGCTGCTCGCGGTCCCCGCCCTGGCGCTGCAGACCGTCTTCACCGCGGGATGCGCCCTCGCCGTGGCCCGCGCCGGCGCCCGCACCACCGACTTCGCCCAGCTGCTGCCCTTCGTGGTCCGCAGCTGGATGTACGCCTCCGGGATCTTCTACGACCTCTCCCGGATCACCGCCCGCGTCCCGCACGCCGTGGCGCTGGCGCTGGCCGCCAACCCGGCGCAGGTCTACGTCGCGCTGGTGCGCTACGCCCTGATCGACAGCGTCACCCCCGGCCGGCTGCCGGCCCACGTGTGGCCGCTCGCGCTGATCTGGGCGACTGTGGCGGGGTGTGCGGGATACGCGTTCTTCTGGTCGTCCGAGGAGGAGTACGGACGTGGCTGAACAGTCCGCAGGCGAGGCCGCAGCGCAGCCCCAGCAGGCCGGGAGCAAGGCCGGGCCGGTAGCCGGGCCGACGCCCCGGCGGGAGACCGAGCGCGAGACCGGGCCGGAAACACGCCCCGAGCAGGGAGCCGGGCCGCGGCCCGCGACGCCGCCGGGAGTGCCGACCGTCGTGGTCGACGGCCTGCACGTCGTCTACCGGATCTACGGCGCCGGCGCCGGCCACGGCAGCGCCACCGCGGCCCTGCGCCGCATGCTGCTGCGCCAGGGCACGCCCAGCGTGCACCTCGTGCACGCCGTCAGGGGCGTGAGCTTCACCGCCTACCGCGGCGAGGCGATCGGCATCATCGGCTCCAACGGCTCGGGCAAGTCCACCCTGCTCAAGGCCATCGCGGGCCTGCTCCCGCCGGACCGCGGCCGGGTCTACACCGACGGCCAGCCGTCCCTGCTCGGCGTGAACGCGGCGCTGATGAACGACCTCACCGGGGCCGTCAACGTGATCCTCGGCGGCCTGGCGATGGGCATGTCCCAGGAGGAGGTGCACGAGCGCTACCAGGGCATCGTCGACTTCTCCGGCATCAACGACAAGGACGACTTCATCTCCCTGCCGATGCGCACCTACTCCTCCGGCATGGCCGCCCGGCTGCGGTTCTCGATCGCGGCGGCCAAGAACCACGACGTGCTGATGATCGACGAGGCGCTGGCCACCGGCGACCGCGACTTCCAGCGCCGCTCCGAGGAGCGCATCCGCGAGCTGCGCAAGGAGGCCGGCACGGTCTTCCTGGTCAGCCACAACAACAACTCCATCCGCGACACCTGCGACCGCGTGCTGTGGCTGGAGAAGGGCGAGCTGCTCATGGACGGCCCCACCGACACCGTGATCAAGGCCTACGAGGCCCACACCGGCGGCAGCTGACCCCGCCGGAAACAGGGCCACCGCCTTCCCGTCAGTACGGGTAGAAGCCCGCCCCCGACTTCCGGCCGAGGCGCCCGGCGTCCACCATCCGCTGGAGGATCGGCGGGGCCGCGTACAGCGGCTCCTTGTACTCGGCGTACATGGAGTCGGCGATGGCGGCGATGGTGTCGAGGCCGATCAGGTCGGACAGCTTGAGCGGACCCATCGGGTGGGCGCAGCCCATCTCCATGCCGTTGTCGATGTCCTCGCGGGTCGCGATGCCCGACTCGAACATCCGGATCGCGGACAGCAGGTACGGCACCAGCAGGGCGTTCACCACGAAGCCCGACCGGTCCTGCGCCCGGATCGCGTGCTTGCCCAGCACCTGCGTGACGAGGTGCTCCGCCCGCTTGAGGGTGTCACTGCCGGTGGTGAGCGCGGGGATCAGCTCGACCAGCGCCTGCACGGGCGCCGGGTTGAAGAAGTGGATGCCCAGCACGTGGTCCGGGCGGGAGGTCGCCACCGCCAGCCTGACCAGCGGGATCGACGAGGTGTTGGACGCCAGGATCGCGTCCTCGCGGGTGACCACCTGGTCGAGCACCCGGAAGATGTCGGTCTTGACCTGCTCGTTCTCCACCACGGCCTCGATCACCAGGTCGCGGTCGGCGAACTCGCCGAGATCGGTGGTGAAGCTCAGCCGCCCGAGCGCGTCGTCCCGCTGCTCCGCGGTGATCTTGCCGCGCTCGGCCGCCTTGTCGAGCGAGTGGGTGAGCCTGGCCCTGCCCAGCTCCAGCGCCTCGCCCGTGGTCTCGGCGACCCGGACGTCGAGCCCGGCCTTCGCGCACACCTCGGCGATCCCGGAACCCATCTGGCCGGCGCCGACCACTCCGACGCGCTCGATGTCACTCACTCGACCAGCCTTTCGCGCAGCTTCACGTTTACCGGACAGACGTTACCGGTGTACGGAGCCGGCGCCGCGGGTGGGACCGGCACCGTGCCGGTCCCACCCGCGGCCGCCATGCGCTCAGGAGTGCGGCTGCCAGGCCCCTGCGGGGCTCAGACCTTGGTGCACGCGGCTCCGTTCAGCGTGAACGCGCCGGGCACGGCCGCGGTCCCGGTGACGGTGCCGCCGAAGCCGAACGTCGCGTTGCCGCCCGCCGGAATCGAGGTCGCCCAGCTCGGCGCGGTGACCGACACGGCCGCCCCGCTCTGCGTGTAGTCCGCGCTCCACAGCGAGCTGATCGTCTCGCCCGCCGTGAACGTCCAGCCGAGCTTCCAGTTGCTCACCGCGGAACTGCCCTTGTTGGTCACGGTGACGGAGGCCTGGAAGCCGCCCGGCCAGCTGTTGGTGATCGCGTAGCCGACCGTGCACGCCCCGGTGGCGGGCGGAGTCGTCGGAGGCGTGGTGGGCGGTGTGGTGGGGGGAGTCGTCGGAGGTGTCGTGGGAGGCGTGGTGGGGGGAGTCGTCGGAGGTGTCGTCGGCGGGGTGGTCGGCGGCGTCGTACCGCCGGAGCTGTCCGAGGTGTCGCCGTAGATGATGCCGCGGCCGTTGGTCGCCACGTACACCCGGCCGAAGACCCGCGGGTCGCCGGTGATGGCGGTGTTGGTGACCCCGTACTGGTGGGCGTTGTCGTTGATCCGCACCCAGTTCGCACCCGCGTCGGTGGAGCGGAAGATGCCGCGGACACCGCCGATCTTCGCGCTGGTGTACAGCGCCTGGTAGGACGCGCCGGGGGCGGCCTTGCCGAAGCCGATGGTGTCGGCCTCCTGCACGTCGGACAGCTTGGTGAAGGACGCGCCGGAGTTCGTGGAGTGCCACAGCCCGTAGGTGCTGCCGCTGCCGCCCACGACCCACACGTCGCCCTCGGCGCCGGGCAGCGCCTTGAGCTTCCCGCTGTCGTTGGGCAGCCCGGTGGCCGCGGTGGCGGTGAAGGTCGCGCCGCTGTCGGTGCTCACGTAGAACTTCCCGGCGTACAGGCCGTAGAACTTCTTCGGGTTCACCCGGTCGGACCCGATCGCCGCGCCGGTCGGCAGGCCGCTGGAGGCGGACCAGGAGTTGCCGAAGCCGGTGGTGTGCTGGACGCCGGTGCCCTGCGGGCTCCACAGGAACCCGCTGCCGTCGGCCGCCGCCGCGACCGTACCGCCGCCGCTGACGCCCGACGGGTCGGTGCCGGCGAACCAGTTGGCGCCGTCGTCGGTGGAGAAGGCCACATGGGCGCCCGTGTCCTGGTTGCCGACCCGCACCATGGTGTTCGGGTTGGCGGCCGCGAAGTCCAGGCTCGTGGTGGTGGTGAAGTTCGGCTGGGTGAACATCATCGGGGGTACGGCCGTCAGGTCGGTGTGCCGGAAGCCGCCGATGTCGCCGAGCGCGCTGATCAGCGGGGCGCCGCTGGGCGGGCTGATCAGGTCCTGGACCGACGTCTCCTCAAGGCCCTTGGCGTTCGGCTTGACGGTGAACTTCGCGCCGGTGTCCCAGTTGGTGAGGTTGTCGGTGCCGTAGAGGGTCGCGCCGGTGCCGTACCACATGCGGTTGGAGTTGAACGGGTCGATCTCCAGCGACTCGGTCATCCAGCCGAGCTTGGGGGTCTCCTCCGGCGGTGCCGGGTTCGCGCCCCAGCTCAGCCAGGGGGAGGCGGAGACGTCCATGGTGTAGCGGTCGCTGCGGGTGGGGTAGCTGGGGGTGTCCCAGGCCCGCGTCCAGGTCGCGCCGCTGTCGGTGCTGCGGAACACCTGGGTGTCGGCCCACCAGGAGCTGTACCCGGTGACCATGACGGTGCCCGGGTGCTGGCGGTCCACCGTCAGGCCGCTGTAGCCGAAGTAGGTGTCGGCGTCCGACATCGGGCTGATGTTGGTCCACGTGCCGGTCGCGGTGGCGTATCGCCAGACCTGGCCCTTGGCGCCGTCGTAGGGGCCGCCGGTGTCGCTGGTGGCGAGGTAGAGGTAGCCGTTGACCGGGTCCAGGACGCCCTTGTGCGCGATGTAGCCGGTGGGCTGGCCGGCCAGCCGGGACCAGGTGGCGCCGCCGTCGGCCGAGCGGTAGACGGTGTTGGCCTTGTCGGCCACGCCCACGTAGATCGTCTGCGTGGTCGAGCCCTTGGCGGCGCTGCGCGGGTCGAAGGTCACCCACACGTCGCCCTGGTTGTCGCTCTGGTAGCCGGTGCTGTCGGAGGCGTCGGCGACGTAGTTGCCCACGTTGGGGAAGGAAGTGACCTTCGCCCAGGTCACGCCGGAGTCCGTGCTGCGCCACAGTCCGTTGCCGCTGGGCGCGGCGAAGTACAGGATGCTGTCCTTGTTCGGGTCGATGGCCAGCCGCTCACCCATGCCGCGGCCCGGCATGTTGCCGCCGAGCTTGAACGGCAGCGCGGTCGCCGACCAGGTCGCCCCGCGGTCCGACGAGCGCAGGATGGAGCCGTTGTCGGGATCCCAGGAGTTGGTGTACATCCCGACCGCCGCGTACACCTTGTCCGGTGCGAGGGCGTCGGTGGCCAGGCTCACCACGCCGTTCTTGTTCCAGTCGGTCCAGCCCGCCGAGTCCAGCAGGGGTGTCCAGGACTTCGTCGACTCGTTCCAGCGGTATGCGCCGCCGATGTCGGTACGGGCGTAGGCGAGGTTCTTCTCCGACTGGTTGAAGATGATGCCGGGGACGAAGCCGCCGCCCTGGATCTGCACGTTCTTCCAGCTGTACGTGTCCGCGACGGCGGTCGGCGCCGCCGCGGCGTCCGAACCGGTGGCGGCGGCGGTGGCCGAGGCCACGGTGACGGCGCCGCCGATCAGGGAGAGTGCCGCGACGAGCGCGGCGAGGGGTCTGCGAAGCATGGGTACGTCCTCGATGTGGGGGGCGGACGAACGATGAGAGATGCGTGGGAGCGCTCCCACGAGAGGTCCGATGATAGCGCTCGCATGTCAGGGCGAGAAGGGTCTGCCAACGGTCGTTTGTGGGCGGTCCGTTGCCCCACCCGTCGGATGTCGCCCCGTGCGCAGGGTGCCCCCGGAAAGGCTCACCCCGCGCGCGGAGAGGGCCTGGTTCGGGGAGGGGGTGGTGGGGGAAGGGATGGACGGATCCCGGGTCGGCGAGTGACACATCCTCAGGAGGCAGCATGCCGAAGCTCTCGCGGAGAACGCTCACATTGGGCGCGGCCACCGTGGCCGCATCCGCGGCACTGCCGCTCGCGGCGGCGACCGCGGCAAGTGCGGCGACAGCCGCGTCCTCGGGGCGGACCGCGGCGCAAACGGCATCGCACGGCCACCCCGACCCGCACCGCAGGGAACTGCGGGGCATGTGGATCGCGACCGTCGCGAACACCGACTGGCCGTCGGCCCCCGGCCTGTCGCCGGAAGCCCAGCGCGCCGAACTGCTCGACCTGCTCGACCTGGCGGTCGAGCGGCGGCTGAACGCCGTCATGCTCCAGGTGCGGCCCACCGCGGACGCGTTCTGGCCCTCCCCGTACGAACCGTGGGCCGCGTACCTGACCGGGACCCAGGGGCGCGACCCCGGCTGGGACCCGCTGGGCACCGCCGTCCGCGAAGCGCACAGCCGCGGCCTCGAACTGCACGCCTGGTTCAACCCCTACCGGGTGGCCAACAGCGCCGACCCCGCCCTGCTCGCCCCCACCCACCCGGCACGGCTGCACCCGGAGTGGACGGTCGCCTACGGCGGCAAGCTCTACTACAACCCCGGCCTGCCCGAAGTGCGCCGCTTCGTCCAGGACGCGATGCTCGACGCGGTCCGCCGCTACCCGGTCGACGCCGTCCACTGGGACGACTACTTCTACCCCTACCCGGTCGCCGGCCAGGTCTTCGACGACGACGCCGCCTTCGCCGAGTACGGCGCCGGCTTCCCCGACCGCGACGCCTGGCGCCGCAACAACACCGACCTGCTGGTGCGCGAGACCGCGGCCCGTATCAAGGCGATCCGCCCCGGGACCCGGTTCGGCATCAGCCCCTTCGGCGTCTGGCGGAACGCCGCCACCGACCCGCTGGGCTCGGCCACCACCGCAGGCGTGCAGACCTACGACGACCTGCACGCCGACACCCGCGGCTGGGTCCAGCGGGAGTGGATCGACTACATCGTCCCTCAGGTCTATTGGAACATCGGCTTCGCCGCGGCCGACTACGCGGCCCTGGTCCCCTGGTGGTCCGACGTCGTCGCCGGCACCCGGGTGCGGCTCTACGTCGGTGAGGCCCTCTACAAGGTCGGGGTCGCGGGCCAGCCCGCCGCGTGGCAGGACCCCCGAGAGCTGCTCCGACACCTGGACCTCTGCGCCGAACACCCGGAGGTCCGAGGGAACGTCTACTTTTCGGCGTCGCAGGTCCGGGCTGACCCCTTTGGGGCCATGACCCTCGTCCAGGACCGCTACGCACAGCGGGGTGGGCAATGGGCACGCTAGAGAGGATGGCGGTGGCACGGCTGCTGCTCCTCACCAGCAGATAGCGCCGCGGGTTACAGCTGCGCGCTTGTCTTTCCAGGAGCCGGCACAAAGTGCCGACCGGCGCGGGGTGCTGCAACTCCAGAGCGCGCGTCGCCCAGGAGGGGTGAGCGCTCACATTCAGTGTGAGAGGCCCAGGTGTGCGCAGTCGGCCAGCGGGGACACTGCTCCGGTAGATGGTCGAAATGAGACTGACACATCCTTCGGCGCCACCTCAAGGGGTGTGCGGTACGAGCCTGTTCCGGCGCCGGCCCCGCGCGCCAGCCGTCCGCGCGGGGACCTCGGCTTCTGGCGCCGACGCGAGCGCAGGGGCACCCAGGGCAAGGGTTGGGACGGGAGGTCTCACCGATGACCGGGTGAATCGGTTCGTGTCGTGAGGCTTGACACTGCGAGGGGTGCAGGTGCACGTTCTTGTATCCGAAACATCTGTCCCTCCAGTGACGCCATATCTCCGACCGATCGGTATGTGTGAGCGCTAACACCGTGGGTGCCTTTCAGGCGAGCCGAGGGGTCGGGCGGTCCGGGCGCCACCCTTCCCCCTGGTTGTCGGCGAGTTGTGGTGGGACAAGGCCAACCCGGCGGGTCGCTCACCGCCTTACGGCTTCAGCGCCGCCCCAACCGGTTCACCACCTGCCCGTGCCTGGTCCGTTTACAAGGAGGATCGTGTGAAGCGACAACACGTACAGCCGCCGCGCCGTCGACGCCTGGCCCTTTGGTCCGTGGCCGTCGTGGCGCTGCTGACCGGGGCTGTGGGAACACAGCCGGCCACGGCGACCGCCCCTCGAGCCACGCCGGCAGTTGCCTCGCCGGCCTCCGGCACCGACGGCGTCACCGCTGGCAACGCCGCCATCGCGTCGGTCGACCTGGCCGGCACGTGGGGGTTCACCCCGGTGGGCCGGTCGGCGACGTCGATCACGGTGCCGGGCGGCGGTTGGTACAAGCAGGGCTTCACCGATGTGAACGAGGCGGTGTACTCCCGCACGATCACCGTGCCGGACTCCGGGCAGCCGCAGTCCGCGTGGATCGAGTTCGGCGCGGTGAACCACCAGGCGACCCTGTCGGTCGACGGTCGGACGGTGGCGACCAGGACCACCGCCTTCACGCCGTCGGGCTTCGACATCAGCGCGTACGCGGCACCGGGTACCACGCACACCATCACGGTCGATGTGAAGGGCAGGGGTGCCCTGAAGAACCCCGCGAACGGCAGGTATCTGGTGCCCGACGCGGCCGACTGGGCCGAGGCCGTGCCGCAGGGGATCTTCCGTTCGGCGTTCCTGCGCGTGTATCCGGCGGTGTACGTCAGTGACACGTTCGTCCGTACGTCGGTGGCGAATCAGACCCTCGCCTACGACGCGTCGGTGACCAACACCTCCGGCGCCGCGCGGACGGTGACGCTGACCGGTTCGCTCGCATCGGACAACGGCACGTCGTTCACCTACCCGGCGCTGCCGAGCAGCACGGTGACCGTGGCCGCCCATTCGACCGTCAAGGTGACGGTCGGGCCGGTGGCGTGGAACCTGGGCTCCTCCTCGTACTGGTGGCCCAACGTCCCCTACCGGCAGGGGTATCGGGCGCAGTTGCACCGCCTGACGGTCCACGCGGCGACCGACGACGGCCGCACCAGCGACGCGACCTACCGCTTCGGATTCCGGGAGAGCAGCCAGAACGGCGAGTACTACTACCTCAACGGCGTGCGGGTGAACTTCCGCGGCGACAACCTCCAGGGCGCGGACTTCGACCGCATCAACGACGGCGGCAAGGGCGACGCCTACGACACCCTGCCCGGCTTCCTCGCGCCCTCCTCGGGCAACGGCGGCTGGCCGCAGGCGGTCGACAACTACCAGCGGCTCAACTACAACGTGGTCCGCATTCATCAGGAGCCGGCCAGCCCCTACATGCTCGACGTGGCCGACGAGATGGGCCTGATGATCATCGACGAGACCGGCATCCGCGGCTCCAACAGCCTTCAGGACTTCGTCGCCGGGCACGACAACATGGTCGACCACGCCCGCGCGCTGACCCTGCGCGACCGCAACCACCCGGCGATCATCCGCTGGAGCCAGAGCAACGAGCCCGGCAGCAGCGGTATGGACTCGGAGCAGTTCGAGAAGGACCTGTACGCGGCGATGAACGGCAACGACGGCACCCGGCCGGTCAGCGTCGACGCGTGGGTCGGCGCTCCGGCCAACCCCTACCCCACCATGACGTACGCCAACTTCGATGTCTTCGGGCACTACTTGGACGGTTTCGGCACCTACGGCGAGAAGGTCGTGTCGGTGGCCGGCCGGCCCGACGGCGAGGGCGAGTACATCTGGCCGAAGTGCAACACCAAGCAGGGCTTCGAGTGGTTCGCCACCACGATGGTGGCCAAGCGCGGCAAGGACGCCAGCGACTTGCGCCCCTACACCCTGCTGTCCGCCTGGGCGGGCGTCATACCCGGCGTCCGCACCACCGACTTCACCCCCGAAGAGGGCGGCCATCCCGTCTACGGCGCCGACAACCTCTCCGACCCGTGGAGCAATCCGCAGATCCAGCGCATCCAGGCCGCGTTCAACCCGGTCGCCGCGATCGACCTGCCCTACTGGTCGGCCTCGGGCGCGTCGGACTCCAACGGCACCTTCCCGCTCCCGCAAGCGGTCCCCGGATACGCCGCCAACAGCACCGTGAACCGTGCGATCTCGGTGTTCAACGACGACTTCACCGGCACCGCCGTGGGCTTCGCCTGGAGCGCCCACCTCGACAGCGCCACCGGCCCGGTGATCGCCTCCGGGAACACCACCCTCACCGTCCCGCTCGGCTCGAAGGCGACGCAGACCGTGTCGTTCACCGCGCCGTCCAGCGGCTCACGGGTCTACCTCGTCCTGTCCACCAGCAAAGCCGGGACGACCGTGTTCAGCGACGCGGTCGAGTACTTCACCCTTGGCAGCTCCACGAGCCCCGCGCCGGGCACCTACCGGATCGTCAACCGCAACAGCGGCAAGCCGCTGGCCATCGCCGGCAACTCCACGGCCGACGGCGCCAAGGCCGTCCAGCAGACCGGGAACGCGACCTGGACCCTCGGCTCCGCCCAGGACGGCGCCTACACCCTGCGCTACACCGCGAGCGGCAAAATGCTCGACGTCAACGCCTCCTCCACCACTGCCGGACTGCAGTTGCAGCAGTGGTCCGCCAACGGGGGCACGAACCAGCAGTGGTACCTCCGGCCGACCGGTGACGGCTACTACACCATCGTCAGCCGCGCCAGCAGTCTGGCCGCCGATGTGTCCGGCCAGTCGACCAGCGACGGCGCCCAAGTCGTGCAGTGGGCCGTCAACAACGGCGCCAACCAGCAATGGCAGCTGACACCGGCCTGAGCCGGCGGCCCGCCTGTCGGATGTGCCGCCACCTCCCCGTGGCGGCACATCCGGGGCGTGCGGACATCCCGGGGGGCACACAGGGCTGATTCAAAGTCCTGGTGATCATGTGTTGGTGCAGGTCAGGTGAGTCCGAGCAGGTCGAGTGGGTGTGTGAAGGGTTGGTAGGAGGCTTGTCGTAGCCCGGCGGCGATGCTGCGGTGGCCGGCGTCGCGGAGTGTGTTGACTGCGAGGTTGCGCAGTGTGGCCATGTTCGCCGGACCGTGCCCGGTGCGGATCTGGGAGGCGTCCTCGGCGAAGGTCGTGTCCCTCACGTGGTGGACCGACTCGATGCCCCAGTGGCCGCGGGCGAGTTGTCCGAGATGCTGGGGGGATGCCTGATGGGTAGCCATATCGGTGATCGCGTGGACGGTCTGCCGGGTGGTCTTCCCGCTCTTGGCGTCGGTGCGGTAGCGGTGGATCTTCACGGCCTGCGTGACATGCGGGAAGTCCAGGCCGAGGCCGGTGACGGTCAGCACACGCACCGAGCGGGTCTCGCGTCGGCCGTGCCCGGTCTCGCGGTCGTAGCGGGCGGCGGGTGGAACCTGCAGGGCGGCCTGGTGGATGGCGTCGGTGATGGTCATGCCGACCGAGTACGACAGCCACCGGCCCCGCTTCGCGAGCCAGGCGACGAACTCGTGGGTGCCGCCTGCGGAGTCGGTACGGATCAGCGTCTGGCGTCCGCGCCGGTACTTCTTCGGCAGCTGGGCCAACGCGAGTTGGGCTGTGGTGATGTGGTCGGCGGCGGTGTTGCCGCCCGCTACCGCCAGCGCGCCGATGGTACGGGCCATGTTCCCAGTGCCGATGATCTGATGCCGCTCATGAGGTGTGCTCTCTTCCTTGTTCTCGAACTTTCGCTTTGTTTCGTTTGTGCCGAGTCACCCAACTGGGTGAGCCGCAGAGCTCGGCGCTGGCGGAGGAGCCGGGGGTCCGACTGGATGCCGGCATCCAGTCGGACCCCCGATTCCGCCGGTAGGTCGGGATGCGTGAACCTGCCCCTCGATGACCTCTTCCAAGGAGGTCACAGACATGGGACGAGGCATCCATGATCGTTACTCCCCGTTCGTGCGCAGTTCCCAGGGCTGCATGCCGAGGACATGCGCAAGGTGCCCCTGCAACTCGACGGCGGACGGCAGCGGGCGCCACCATATGGTCACCTCGGCAATCTCGCCGTCCGCGTCGAGCAGGGCGTAATCCACTCCGTTGACTACGGTGTCTTCGATCTGCAGCCGGAAGAATGCGGTGTGGTGGGTCTCGCCGCTGAGGACCTCCCTGTAAGTGAGGTCGGCCGCCAGCCTGTGGACGGTCTGTATGGCTTCCACGACGGCCTCGCGCCCGATGAGTGGCTCGTCGCCGAGCGGGCTTCGGGCGCGCGCAGCACTTCAACGTGTTGCGAATGTCCGCATTCGGGGCCAGTCCCTTGGCCCGTGATGACTGCGTTCCAGCGGGCATGCCCGCACATACCGGTGTGTCCGTTCAGATCACCGTGGTGCCGCCGTCAGTGGTCAGTTCCAGCCCGTTCACGTAGCTTGAGTCGTCCGAGGCGAGGAACAGCGCGACCGTCGCGATCTCCTCGGGGCGGCCCATCTTGCCCCGCGGGATCAGGGACTCGAACTGCCGCTTCCTCTCCTCGTCGAACAACTCCTCCTGCTTGGCCGTGGCGACCTGGCCGGGGGCCAGCACGTTCACCCGGATCCGCCTGTCCCTCAGCTCGTTCAGCCACACACGGGCCCAGGCCTGCTGCACGGCCTTGCTCCCCGCATACACACTCCACCCGGGGAAGCCCCTGAGCGAAGCGTTCGACCCGGTCATGAAGATCGAGCCACCGTCGTTGAGCAGCGGCAGCGCCTTTTGCGCCGTGAACAGCGTGCCGCGCGCGTTCAGCCAGATACGCACGCGAATACAAGCTCGCCATCGCCGCGCGGCTCGCCGGAACGGCCCGCGAAGCCGGCGCCACCAACCCCGAACAGCTCGGCGAACAACTGGCGCTGCTCCTCGATGGCGCCTCGGCCCGCCCCCGGGTCCTCAACGCCGAATCCTTCCCCGCCGCCATCGCCGCCGTCCTCATGGACAACGCCCTCCCCGCGACAGACCCGGGGGCGCCATCTGGCTACTGAGGTCGATCGGGTCATTGAGTGACTTCAGGTTCTTATGGGGCTTCTGGCACCACTCAATGATCACCTGAAGGTCCAGGATACGCCGAACAAATCGGTCCAGCTTCCAGAAGTAGAGGACATCGAACTCAGGTGCCCGGTCGTTCAACCACTCTCCGAGTTCCTTGTGCTTTCCATGGCGGAACCTTGGTTGCGGACACGTTCAGACCCCGGGTGCCGATGGCCGTTCATCTATGCGGGCAGTCATCCCAACACCGGAGCAAACCCCCGGATCGGGTCCAACCCGTACACCACTTCATAGGACGCAACCTTAGTGCGGGCCTCAGGCCGCCAAGTCGTCGCCAAGCGCGGTGAGCTAAATTCGTGGCGCATGCCGTGTACGTTGGCTGACTTTTGGAGGAGTTTATGCCAGAAGCTATTGGATTGGACAAGGTTTATTCAGCGATCGAAGAAGCGGCCCGGCTGCTGGACGTGCCGTGTTCGCTCGACCAGGTCTCGCAGGCTCTGAAGGCGTTCGGAGACGAACTCCCCGATGCCCACCTGGTTTTCAGTATGGCGGGCGGTGAACGCCATCGCGGGGAGCTCGACTTCGACTTCTCGGTGTCTCCCAAGGGCCTGAACCCCTATGCCACCGCGCTGGCGGAAGGTCTTGCCAAGGAGACCGACCACCCCGTCGGCTCACTGCTGACGGAGGTCCAGGCGCGCTTCGATATTGCAAGTTACGGTGTCGAGTACGGCGTCATCGGCGGCTTCAAGAAATCTTATGCGTTCTTTCCGCTCGACGATCTCCCGCCGCTGGCGAAGCTCGCCGAAATCCCCTCCATGCCGCCTGCCCTTGCCGAGCACGTGAGCATGCTGACGAGCCTCGGACTGGACGACAAAGTGTCGATCATCGGGCTCAACTACGCGAAGCGGACGCTGAATGTGTACTTCGGCGCGGCAGTCGTGGAGACGGAGGCCAAGCTTTCGATGCTGCACGCGTTCGGGTTCCCTGAGCCGGACGCCCGCGTCGCGGAGTTCATCAAACGGTCGTTCTCCATGTATCCCACCTTCAACTGGGACTCCTCGGCGGCCGAGCGGATCTGCTTCTCCGTGAAAACCCAGAACCCGAAGGAGCTTCCCGCTCCTTTCGACCCGGAGATCGAGAAGTTCGCGTGTGACGTTCCCCAGGCATATGCCGGTGACCGGGAGTTCGTTTCCGCCGTCGCGCTGGCACCATTCGGCGAGGCATACTATAAGCTCGCAGCTTATTACCAGAAGGCGCGCGAGTCGTCGAAGGCCGCTTTTGCGGCCAAACCGAACTGATGGTGCGTTACAAGACAAGCAGGCACCAGGCCCGCGCTATGCGCCTGGCGAGTTGACGTCAAGCGGGGTGGGCGACCATCCCAGCAGGATCCGAAGTTGGCACCTGGAAGGGGAGCGCATGTCTACAGCCATTGAAGTGGAAGAATCGTCGGCCGTCATCACTGCGTACGGACAGGCATTCGCGAAGGCCGGAGCGGCGGCGTTCAACGGGCCGCGCGATAAGCTTGGCGAGACAATAGTCAGGCTCACTCTGGAATTCTTCGAGGACTCCGAGTGGCAGCCGAAGCTCATTGAGACCCTGCGTACTGCGAACAACAGTAAAGAGGGCGCGGAGGTAATGGGAAACCTGTTCTCCGCCCAGGTCTTCGCGCAGGCGGGCGTGATATTCGACGATGCCCCGCTGACCATCGACGAGCTCTCGGACAAGCTCGGCATCAATCCGCTCAACATCAACTCCTCGGCCGCGCAGCTCTGGGGCGTGTTCCTGTTCCGCTACGTCCTGGGGGTGCAGCCCCTCGCGTCGGCGTCGGTGGACCAGATCGTCGAGGTCGTCGCGCCCACCCTCCAGCGCTACATCGTTGGCTAGCGGGCATGACTAATCTCGAAAAGCCACAGGACAAGCCAGGCGACCACACCGGCGGCAATCCCATGCGCTGGAAAGCTCTGGCTGTGCTCACCGCCGTGCAGTTCATGCTCATGCTGGACGTCACCGTGGTGAACATCGCGCTCCCCAACATCCAGGACGACCTCAACTTCTCCACCGAAGGCCTCGCCTGGGTGGTCAACGGCTACCTGCTGACCGCCGCCGGATTCCTGCTGCTGGGCGGGCGTATCGCCGACCTGCTCGGCCGCCGCCGGGTCTTCGTGGCAGGCGTCCTGGTCTTCGGTGTCTCCTCGGTCATCTGCGGCGCCGCGAACACCTCCGGTCTGCTGGTCGGCGGCCGGTTCCTCCAGGGATTCGGTGAAGCGCTCGCGGGACCGGCCGCGCTCGGCCTCATCGCCGTGCTGTTCACCGACGGCAAGGAGCGGGGCAAGGCGCTGGGGATCTGGGGCGGAATGGCGGCGCTCGGCGGGGCGGTCGGCTCGGTCGTCGGCGGGCTGGTGACCGATTACATCGACTGGCGCTGGATCTTCTACATCAACGTGCCCGTCGTGCTGCTGGCGCTGGTGCTGATCCCTCGCCTGATGTCGGAGAGCCGGATGGCTCGCCGCGAGAGCCACCAGCTGGACCTGGTCGGGGCGGTCACGATCACCGGCGGGCTGACGGCAGCCGTGTACGGCCTGCTGGAGGCAGCCGACAAGCCGTGGGGGTCCTCGCGGGTGCTGCTGCCGCTGCTGGGCGGAATCGCCCTCCTGGTCATCACGGTGGTGTGGGAGGCGCGGGCACCCGAACCGCTGATCCCGCTCCGGTTCTTCAGGAACCGCACGCGGGTGACGAGCAACGTCGTGAGCATGATGTCGTTCGCGTCGTTCTACACCTACGCCTTCGTGGCGACCCTGTACCTCCAGCACGTGCTGCACTATTCGCCGATGAAGACGGGGCTGGCGTATATCCCACTCACCCTCGCAACGGGCGTCGGCATGGGCCTGTCCACCGCGCTGATGCCCCGTATCGGCGTCAAGCCGCTCGTGGTGATCGCCTTCTTCGGCAGCGCCCTGGGGCAGCTCATCGCCGCCAGCGGCTTCGCCCCGCATGCCAGTTACGTCGGCGGGGTCATGCCAGGCCTCATCGTGTTCGCATTCTTCAACGGCATGGGCTTCCCCGTTCTGATCAACGGCGGGTTGCACGAGGTCACCGGGCAGGACTCGGGGCTGGCCTCCGGTGTGCAGACCTCGATGCAGCAGATCGGTGCGGCACTGGGCCTCGCGGTCCTGGTGCCGATCGCCCTGCGCTACGTCAGCGACCACGCGGCGGACGGCAACCTCCCTGCGGTCACGTCCGACGCGTACACGCTGGTGTTGCGCGTCTCTGCCGGCGTACTCGCTGCCGCGGGTCTGCTCGCCCTCTTCCTGCTCGGGAGGGTGAACGCCAAACCGCGGGACGCCCATGCGGAGGCCGCCGGCTCGCTGACGGAATCGCCCGCCCCCGCGGCCACCGGAACCTGATCGGCGCTCAACCCCTCGAGCACGTCAACGCGCCACCCCCGAACCTGGCCGGGGATGGCGCGTTGTGCTGTGCGCCCGGGGGCAGCAGGACAGCCCGGGGCCTGGCAGGACCAGGCCGCGGGCTGTCCCGCACCTCACCTTCGACGCCGACTACCCCCAGGTGCGCGGCAACGTCTGCTTCTCCGCCACCCAGGTCGCCGCGAACCCGCTCGGCGCGATGACCCGCGCGGTCGCGGACCAGTATCCGACCCGGTTGCGCACGCCGTGAGTTCGGGCGCAGGGAAGCAGGGAAAACCCGTCGAACGGGTATGCGGTGTGCTGTTACGGTCTGCCGCGTGGCGAAACTGAACCAGATCATCGCGGTCGAGAAGGGCGTCAAGGCCAAGGCGCAGCAGGAGTTGACGGCAGCTCAGCACGATCTGCAGAAGCCCGCGCTGCTCTCCGGCATATCCAGGACCTACCAGCCCAAGGACGAGGAGGGCGAGCAACTGCCGCCCGAGTCGACGAGGGTGCAGGTCCAGGCGGAGGGCGCGCTGCGGGCCACCGCGGACGCGCTGACCCGGCTGTTCGACGTGACCGCCACCAAGGACTGGGCCAACTGCGAGGCGCGCGCCGACGTCACCGTCGAGGGACGGGTGGTCGTCGCCGCGGTGCCGGTGCCGTATCTGCTGTTCCTGGAGAAGCAGTTGACCGACCTGCACGGCTTCGTCCGCAAGCTGCCGGTGCTGGACGCCGCCGAGTCCTGGACGCTCGACCCGTCGACCGACGCGTGGAAGACCGAGCCGGTGCGCACCATCCGTACCAGGAAGGTGCCGCGCAACCACGTGAAGGCCGAGGCGACCGAGAACCACCCGGCGCAGGTGGAGGTCTACTACGAGGACGTGCCGGTCGGTTACTGGACGACGGTGAAGTTCTCCGGCGCGCTGCCCGCCCGCCGGGTGAACGAACTGCTGTCCAGGGTGGAGAAGTTGCAGCAGGCGGTGAAGTTCGCCCGCGAGGAGGCGAACGGCGCCGAGGTCACCGACCAGCGGGTCGGCGACGCCGTGCTCGGGTATCTGTTCAGCAGCTGATTCCCACCCCAAGACCCCCCTCCGCCCGAGTGCGGAGGGGTGCGCGAGGAGCGCAAAGCTGAAACTGAAGTTCGTCGTGAGCGACGTCGATTCGCCGTCAATCTCAGACTCTTGCTCCAGACTCAGCATTCGCCCGTCGCCCGCCGTACCGACCGGTCATGGTCCGGGTCGTCAGGTGCCGGTTCGACTCCGGTCCGCCGCTCTCCTTTCCTGCGGCGGTAGTTCAATGGCAGAACGAGACGACATGAGAGTGAACCGTGGCGCGACTGGTGCGGCGGGGCCTTCGGCGGCGCCTCAGGGACCCGGAGGATGGACAAAACCTCCGGGTCCCGCTCCGCTCACGGCCCCGCGCTCTGCCTGAGCACGTCGAGGAAGGCCGCGGCGGCGGCCGTCCTGTGCAGGTCGCGGCAGGTGGCCGCGTAGACCGTGCGCACCGGCAGCTCGTCCGGGCGCAGGGGCACGAGAGCCACGTCCGGGCGTACCGCGCCCACCGCGAGCGACGGCAGCAGCGTGACGCCCAGGCCCTGCGCCACGAAGCCCAGCTTGGCCAGCCAGTCGGCCACCACCAGGGTGACCCGGGGCCGGAAGCCGCCGCTCAGCGCGGGCGCCAGCAGGGTGTCCTCGGCCCTGGGGCTGCTGGCCACCCAGGCCTCGTCGGCGACGTCCGCGAGCGCCACCTCGGCCCGCCCGGCCAGCCGGTGCCCCGCGGGCAGCGCGAGCAGCATCGGGTCCTCCAGCAGGCGGACCAGATCGAGGCCTTCGAAGTCGGGGCTGCCCGTGGTGCTGACCACCGCCACGTCCAGGTCGCCGGTCAGCACCGCGGCCGCCAGCCGGTGCGAAGGACCTTCCCGCACGGTGACCGCAACCGCCGGGTGCCGGGTGCGGAAGGCGGCGTAGGCGCGCGGCAGGAGCCAGGCCTGTGCGGTGGCGAAGGCGCCGGCCCTGACCCGGCCCGCGGTCAGCTCGCGCAGCGCGGTCAGGTCCCGGCGGGCGGCGGCCAGCCGGCCGAGCACGGCATCCGCGTGCGGCAGCAGGGCGTGGCCGGCCGCGGTGAGCCGGACCCCGCGCGGCAGCCGGTCGACCAGCGGCGCCCCGGCGGCCGCCTCCAGTGAGGCGATCTGCCGGGAGACCGCCGACTGCGTGTAGCCCAGCTCCCGGGCGGCAGCGGTGAACGACCCGAGCCGCGCCACCTCGGTGAAGACCCGCAGCGCGGCGGCGGGCAGGTCGGGGACAGAGGTATGCGGACTGCTCATGCCTTACATGCTAGACATTCGCTTGTGGCATGTGAGGGCCGGGCCTAGCGTCGACGTCATGACATCGCACCCCGCCGCATCCGCAACCGCCGCACTTCCCCGGGTCGCCTTTCTCGGCCTCGGGCTCATGGGCACACCGATGGCGCACCGGCTGCTCGACGCCGGACTGCCGCTGACCGTGTGGAACCGCACCGCCGCCCGCGCCGAGCCCTTCGCCGCCCGCGGCGCCACCGCGGCCGCCACCGCCGCCGGGGCCGTCGAGGGCGCCGACGTCGTGGTGATGATGCTCGCCGACCCCGCGGCGGTGGCGTCCGTGGTCGGCGAGATCGCCGGTGCCCTGCGGCCCGGCACCGTCCTGGTCGACACCTCGAGCATCGGCCCCGACGCGGCGAGGGCGGCCGCCGCGCGCCTGCCGCGGGGCGTGGCCTACGTGGACGCGCCCGTGATGGGCAGCGTCGACCGGGCGGCCGCCGGCGAGCTGCTGATCCTGGCCGGCGGCGAGACCCGGCCGGTCCTCCCGGTGCTCGCGCACCTCGGCAAGGTCCGCGAGTGCGGCGGCGTCGGCTCGGGCGCCGCGCTCAAGCTGGTGCTCATCAACGCGGTGATCGGCGGTGTCGTGCTGACCGCCGAGGCCATGGCGCTCGGCCGGGCGCTCGGGCTGGACGACGGCCTGGTCACCGACGGCCTGGCCGCCAGTCCCCTGGGGCCGCTGCTCCAGCGGGTGCTGACCACCACGGCGCACTTCCCGCTGGAACACGCCGCCAAGGACGTGCGCCTCGCGGCCGCGGCGGCCGACCTGCCGCTGGCGCGCACCGTCCTGGAGCGGCTCACCTCGCACCCGGGGCCGGCCGGCGCGGACCTGGCGCGGATCGCGGACCTGCCTGCCGGGGAGGCGGTGCGCGGGTAGGCCCGGGTCCAGGGCCTACGCTGAGGGGATCATGTACCGATTCAGCACCCCCTGGGGCGACCTCGACCTGACGCGCTACCCGGCGGAGCCGCGCGAGCAGTTGCGGGCGTGGGACGCCGCTGACGACTACCTGCTGCGGCACCTGGCGGCGACGGAGCCCGTGCCGGGCGGCACCACCGTGGTGCTGGGGGACCGGTGGGGCGCGCTGGCCACCGCGCTCGCCGAGCGCGAACCGGTCCAGGTCTGCGACTCCTTCCTCGGGCAGCAGGCGACCCTGGCGAACCTGCGCAGGATCGGCGCCGAGGACCGGGTGCGGCTGCTGTCCGCCCGGGAGAGCTGGGCGACGTGGGGCGCCGAGGGGGGTCCGCCGCGGCGCGTCGACCTGCTGCTGGTCCGGGTGCCCAAGAGCCTGGCGCTGCTGGAGGACCAGCTGCGCGCGCTCGCCCCCGCCGTCCACGGCGGCACCGTCGTGGTCGGCACCGGCATGGTCACCGAGATCCACACCTCGACCCTCGCCCTGTTCGAGCGCATCCTCGGCCCGACCGTCACCTCGCTGGCGGTCCGCAAGGCCCGGCTGATCCACTGCACGCCCGACCCCGACCTGCCCCGCACCCGCGGCCCCTGGCCGCTGCGCTACGCCCTGCCGGACGGCATCGGCCCGATGTCGGGGCGTACGGTCACCAACCACGCCGGCATCTTCTGCGCCGACCGGCTCGACGTCGGCACCCGGCTGCTGCTCGCCCACCTGCCGCGCAGGCAGGGACCCGACCGGGTGATCGACCTGGGCTGCGGCAACGGCGTCGTCGGCACGGCCGCGGCGCTCGCCAACCCCGACTCCGACGTCCTGTTCACCGACGAGTCGTACCAGGCCGTCGCCTCGGCGGAGGCGACCTTCCGGGACAACGCGGACCCGGCCACCGCCGCGCAGTTCCTGGTCGCGGACGCGGCGACCGGCGTACCGGCGGGCAGCGCCGACCTCGTACTGAACAACCCGCCCTTCCACTCCCACCGCGCCACCAGCGACAGCAGCGCCCGGCGGATGTTCGCCACCGCCCGGGCGGCGCTGCGCCCCGGCGGCGAGCTGTGGGTGGTCGGCAACCGCCACCTGGGCTACCACGTGCAGCTGCGGCGGATGTTCGGGAACTGCGAGGTGGTGGCGTCCGACCCGAAGTTCGTGGTGCTGCGCGCGGTCAGGCGGCCGCCCCGGGCGCGCTGAGCCGGGGCGCGCGGGACGGGGGCCGGGTCACGTGGCCTCGACGGCCGCCTTGATCCGGCCGGCGAAGGCGTCCGCGTCCCTGCGGGCGGCCAGCAGGGCGAGGCCGACCAGGAGCTTCCCCGCCCCGTGGCCCTCCAGGACGTTGAAGACGGTCACCCGGGTGCCGCCGCCGGGCAGCCGCTCCAGGTCGTAGCCGCCCTCCTTGGACGTCACGGTGTTCCTGGACAGCTCGGTCCAGCGGATCGTGACCGGCTCGACGAACTCGCTGATCCTGAACTCGCGCCTGGTCGTCATGCCGGCGTCCTTGACGGTGCTCGCGTAGACGGTGCCGACTCCGGTGGGGCCGTCGGTGGTCTTGGCGATCTCCTGGACCCGCGGGCTGAACCTCGGGTCGTTGGTGCCGTCGGCGAGGAAGGCGAAAACCTCCTCGATGGGGCGGTCGATCTCGGCTGTTCCCTCGAACCTGCCGGCCATGGATCCTCCTGTACGGGCGTCCGCCCCCTCTGCTGACGTGCGGGCATCGTCCCAGAACAGCCCGGGCGAGGGCGGCAGGCTCGCGAGGCGGGCACCGAACGGGCGAGCGCCACCCCGGCGGCGCTACCGCGACGCGGCCGGCCGCACCCCGGCGGCGACCGTGCACGCCGAGACCAGCCCCGCCAGCGGCACCGCCAGGTGCCCCGCCGGAGTACAGGCCAGCACGGCCAGCGCGCCGATCGGCAGGACCAGGTGCTGCGCCAGGCCGGTCTTGAAGTGCCGGGTGTGCACCGCCCACACCGTGATCATGAAGACGGCCGTGGGGATCGTGACGCAACCGGCCGCGGCGCGCGCCGACAGGTCGGTGTGGTGGGTGATCTGCTCCACCACCACCTCGATGCCCGCGCCGATCGCGGCGGCCGAGCCCAGCACGGCGTAGTGGCCGTAACCCCACACGAACGACTGCCGGTTGGAGGTCAGGTGCTGGTGGATGGGTACGGCGAAGTAGTTCCAGTAGGCCGCGAAGACGATCAGCAGCCCGCCGGCCGCGACCGGCAGCAGCAGGTCGAGGGCGGCGGACTCGTCGAGCGCGGACTGCACCGCGACCGTGGCCGCCGAGATCGACTCGCCCAGCACGATGAGCGTGAACAGGCCGTACCGCTCGGCGATGTGGTGCGGATGCCAGGAGGTGCGCCGCACGTGTTCCGCGTAGGCCGGCACCGCGAGCTCCGCCACGACCAGCAGCAGGAAGCCGCCGATCCACAGGGAGCCGGGCAGCAGGACCAGGCCCACCCAGCCGAGCTGCACCACGACCAGGCCCGCCGCGTAGCGCAGCGCGACCGTCCGCTCCGGCCCGGTCTCGCCGGACGCCGCCCGCAGCCACTGGAAGGTCAGCGCCAGCCGCATGATGAGGTAGCCGACGACGGCGACGGTGTAGTCGGCGTCGTCGAAGGCCCGCGGCACACCGGCGGCGAGCACCAGGACGCCGGACATCTGCACCAGCGTGACGATCCGGTAGAGGACGTCGTCGGTGTCGTACGCGGACGCGAACCAGGTGAAGTTCATCCAGGCCCACCAGATGGCGAAGAAGATCAGCAGGTAGCCGCTGATCCCGTGCCCGGGGTGTCCCCCGGTGAGCGCGTGCACCAGCCGCGAGCCCGCCTGCGCGACCGCCACCACGAAGCACAGGTCGAACAGCAGCTCAAGCGGTGTCGAGGCGCGGTGCGGCTCGGTCCTGCTGCGCGCCCTTATCCGCACCCGCGCGACAACCGCCCTGCCGTGGCCCGCTCCCGTGGGGGTCGTCTCGTCCATTTGCGCGCCGCACTCCTTCACCGCTCAGCCGTCGGACGCGATTCTCGCCGACCCGGCCGTTCGCGCGGAACCGTGGCGCGATCAGACCTTTGCATAAAAGTGCGGGTCGCCGTATAGTCATGCCATTGACGAGGAGGGTTCGATGGAAGTGCGAGCGGCGGTTGCCGGGGCGAGCGGGTATGCGGGCGGTGAGGTGCTGCGGCTGCTGGCCGGGCATCCCGAGGTCGAGATCGGGGCGGTGACCGCGCACTCCAGCGCCGGGCAGCGGCTCGGCGGGGTGCAGCCGCACCTGGTGCCGCTGGCGGACCGGGTGCTCCAGGACACCTCCGCCGAGGTGCTCGCCGGGCACGACGTGGTCTTCCTCGCGCTGCCGCACGGGCAGTCCGCGGCGGTGGCCGAACAGCTCGGCCAGGACGTGCTCGTGGTCGACATGGGCGCCGACTTCCGGCTGCAGGACGCGGCGGACTGGGAGCGCTTCTACGGCTCGCCGCACGCCGGCACCTGGCCGTACGGACTGCCCGAGCTGCCCGGTGCGCGCACCGCGCTGGCCGGGACCCGGCGGATCGCCGTCCCCGGCTGCTACCCCACCGCCGTATCGCTCGCGCTCGTCCCCGCCTACGCCGCCGCGCTCGCCGAGGACGAGGCGGTCGTCGTCGCCGCGTCCGGCACCTCGGGCGCGGGCAAGGCCGCCAAGCCGCACCTGCTGGGCTCGGAGGTCATGGGGTCGATGAGCCCGTACGGCGTCGGCGGCGGCCACCGGCACACCCCGGAGATGATCCAGAACCTCAGCGCCGCGGCCGGCACCCGGGTCGGCGTCTCCTTCACGCCGACGCTGGCGCCGATGCCCCGCGGCATCCTCGCCACCTGCACCGCCAAGGCACGCCCCGGCGTCACCGCCGCCGAGGTGCGCGCGGCGTATGAGAAGGCCTACGCCGACGAGCCGTTCGTCCACCTGCTGCCGGAGGGCCAGTGGCCCGCGACCGCGTCGGTGTACGGCTCCAACGCCGTCCACCTCCAGGTGGCCTACGACCAGGACGCCCACCGGATCATCGCGATCAGCGCCATCGACAACCTGACCAAGGGCACCGCGGGCGGCGCGGTGCAGAGCATGAACATCGCCCTCGGACTGCCCGAGGCGACGGGTCTTCCCATGATCGGAGTCGCTCCATGAGCGTGACCGCAGCGAAAGGATTCCAGGCGGCGGGTATCGCCGCGGGGATCAAGGCGAACGGCAACCCGGACCTGGCCCTCGTGGTCAACTCGGGGCCGCGCCGCGCCGCCGCGGGCGTCTTCACCTCCAACCGGGTGAAGGCCGCGCCCGTGCTGTGGTCGGAGCAGGTCCTCAAGGGGGGTGCGGTGACCGCCGTCGTCCTCAACTCCGGCGGCGCCAACGCCTGTACGGGACCGCAGGGCTTCCAGGACACCCACGCCACCGCCGAGCGGGCCGCCGAGGTGCTGGGCCACAGCGCGGGCGAGATCGCGGTGGCCTCCACCGGCCTGATCGGCGTGCTGCTGCCGATGGACAGGCTGCTGCCCGGCATCGGGCAGGCTGCGGCCGAACTGTCCGAGCACGGCGGTGAGAAGGCCGCCATCGCCATCAAGACCACCGACACCGTCCACAAGACCGCGGTGGCCGGCGGCGCGGGCTGGACCGTCGGCGGCATGGCCAAGGGCGCGGGCATGCTCGCGCCGGGCCTGGCCACCATGCTGGTGGTGCTCACCACCGACGCCGACCTGGACACCCCGACGCTGGACAAGGCGCTGCGGGACGCCACCCGGGTGACCTTCGACCGGGCCGACTCCGACGGCTGCATGTCGACCAACGACACCGTGCTGCTGCTGGCCTCCGGCGCGTCCGGCGTCGTCCCCGGCTACGACGAGTTCGCCGACGCGGTCCGCACCGTCTGCGCCGACCTGGCCAGGCAGCTGATCGGGGACGCCGAGGGCGCGAGCAAGGACATCAGGATCGAGGTCGTCAACGCGGCCAGCGAGGACGAGGCGGTCGACGTCGGCCGCACCATCTCCCGCAGCAACCTGCTCAAGTGCGCGATCCACGGCGAGGACCCCAACTGGGGCCGGGTGCTGTCCGCGATCGGCACCACCTCCGCCGCCTTCGAGCCGGACCGGCTCAACGTCGCCATCAACGGCGTGTGGGTGTGCAGGAACGGCTCGGTCGGCGACGACCGCGACCTGGTCGACATGCGCTTCCGGGAGGTCGTGATCACCGCGGACCTGGCCGCGGGCGACGCGTCGGCGGTGATCTGGACCAACGACCTCACCGCCGACTACGTCCACGAGAACAGCGCGTACAGCTCATGACGGCGCGCAAGCACTCGGCCCTGCCCAAGGCGCAGGTGCTCATCGAGGCCCTGCCCTGGCTGACCCGGCACAACGGCCGGGTCGTGGTGATCAAGTTCGGCGGCAACGCCATGGTCGACGAGGAGCTGAAGGCCGCCTTCGCGCAGGACGTGGTCTTCCTGCGGCAGGCCGGCCTCAAGCCGGTCGTCGTGCACGGCGGCGGCCCGCAGATCAACGCGGCGCTCGACCGGCACGGCCTGGTCAGCGAGTTCAAGGCCGGGCTGCGGGTCACCACGCCCGAGGCGATGGACGTGGTCCGGATGGTGCTGGCCGGGCAGGTGCAGCGGGAACTGGTCGGGCTGCTCAACCAGCACGGCCCGCTCGCGGTCGGCCTGACCGGCGAGGACGCGCACACCATCACCGCGGTCAAGCACTTCCCGACGATCGACGGCGAGCCGGTCGACATCGGCCGGGTCGGCGAGATCACCGCCATCGACACCGGCGCGATCGAGGCGCTGCTCGCCGACGGCCGAATCCCGGTGGTCTCCTCGATCGCACGGGCCGCGGACGACGGGCACATCTACAACGTCAACGCCGACACCGCCGCCGCCGCACTGGCCGCGGCGCTGGGCGCCGAGACGCTGATGGTGCTCACCGACGTCGAGGGGCTCTACGAGGACTGGCCGCACAGCGACGACGTGATCAGCCGGCTCACCGCCACCGAGCTGGAGAAACTCCTGCCCGACCTGTCCAGCGGCATGGTCCCGAAGATGCGCGGCTGCCTGTACGCGGTACGCAACGGCGTGCACACCGCCCGGGTCATCGACGGCCGGGTCCAGCACTCGATCCTGCTGGAGATCTTCACCGACGAGGGCATCGGCACGATGGTCGTCCCCGACGACCCGCGGCCGCCCGCCCCGCAGCACACGACAGAGTACGTACCCGAGCAGGCAGCCGCAGAAGGGGGAGTACGGTGACCGGCACCACGGACATCACCAGCACGGCCACGACCGGCAACGAGGCGCTGGCCACCCGCTGGCAGGGCGCGCTGATGGACAACTACGGCCTGCCCCGGGTGCCGCTGGTACGGGGTGAGGGCGCGCGGTTCTGGGACGCCGACGGCAAGGTCTACCTGGACTTCCTCGGCGGTATCGCGGTCAACTCGCTGGGCACCGCCCACCCGGCGGTGGTCGAGGCGGTGACCCGGCAGGTCGGCTCGCTCGGGCACGTCTCCAACCTCTTCATCGCCGAGCCGCCGATCGCCGTCGCCGAGCGGCTGCTCCAGCTGTTCGGCAGGTCAGGGCGGGTCTACTTCAGCAACTCCGGCGCCGAGGCCAACGAGGCCGCCTTCAAGATCGGCCGGCTCACCGGCCGCACCCGGATGGTCGCCACCGACGGCGCCTTCCACGGCCGGACGATGGGCGCCCTCGCGCTGACCGGCCAGCCGAAGAAGCAGGCCGGCTTCGCGCCGCTGCCCGGCGAGGTCGTCCACGTGCCGTTCGGCGACGTGGCGGCGCTGCGGGCGGCCGTCGGCACCGACACCGCGCTGGTGATCATCGAGCCGATCCAGGGCGAGAACGGCGTGGTCCTGCCGCCGGCCGGCTACCTGCGGGCCGCCCGGGAGATCACCGCGGCGACCGGCACCCTGCTGGTGCTGGACGAGGTGCAGACCGGCATCGGCCGGACGGGCCACTGGTTCGAGTGCCTGGCCCAGGGCGTCGAGCCCGACGTGGTGACACTGGCCAAGGGCCTGGGCGGCGGGCTGCCGATCGGCGCGACCGTCGCCTTCGGGGCCGCGGCCGAGCTGCTCACCCCCGGTGCGCACGGGTCGACCTTCGGCGGCAACCCGGTGGCCTGCGCCGCCGCGCTCGCCGTGCTCGACACCATCGAGACCGAAGGGCTGCTCGACCACGTCAAGCGGCAGGGCGAGAAGCTGCGGGAGGGGATCGAGGCGCTGCGGCACCCGCTGGTCGATCATGTGCGCGGCGCGGGCCTGCTGATCGGTATCGTGCTCACCGAGCCGCTGTCCGCACCGATCCAGCAGGCGGCTCAGGACGCCGGACTCCTGGTGAACGCCGCCGTGCCCGACACGGTACGGCTCGCTCCGCCGCTGATCGTCGGCGACGACGAGACGGACGCGTTCCTCCGGGTGCTGCCCGGCGTCCTCGACCAGGTGTGGCAGGCGAACCAGCAGAACCGGGCAGCCCGGGGCACCGCCGGAGTCCGGGGGACAGACGGAGAATGACGCGACGATGAGCGAGGCCCAGCAGCACGGCGGCGGCCAGGCCGTACCGCAGACCCGTACGGCCCGGCACCGCAGGATCGTGGACATCCTCGGCCGGCAGCCGGTGCGGTCCCAGAGCCAGCTCGCCAAGCTGCTCGCCGACGACGGGCTGAGCGTCACACAGGCGACGCTCAGCCGCGACCTGGACGAACTGGGCGCGGTCAAGATCCGCACCAACGACGGCGAGCTGATCTACGCCGTCCCCTCCGAGGGCGGGTTCCGCACCCCGCAGGCGCCGCTCGGCGAGTCGGTCAAGGAGGAGCGGATGCGGCGGCTGGCGGGTGAGCTGCTGATCTCCGCCGAGGCCTCGGCCAACCTGGTGGTCGTGCGTACTCCGCCAGGCGCGGCACAGTTCCTCGCGTCGGCCATAGACACCGCGGAGGTCTACGACATCCTCGGTACGATCGCCGGTGACGACACCGTCGTCCTGATCAGCCGGGACCCCACCGGCGGCCAGAAGCTCGCCGACCACCTGCTGCGCCTCGCCCAGGGCGAGGTCTAGCTCCCCCCACCCGCACTCCCTATACCACCGTAGGACACGCTGACCTGCGGTTTTGACGAAGCATACGGTGGAGTGCATACTTATACGAGTCAGCGTATGCACCGTAAGGAGAGACCCGTGACCGAGCGCGTCGTACTCGCCTACTCAGGCGGCCTTGACACCTCCGTCGCCATCGGCTGGATCGCCGAGGAGACCGGCGCCGAAGTCATCGCCGTGGCCGTGGACGTCGGCCAGGGCGGGGAGGACCTGGACGTCATCCGCAAGCGCGCCATCGCCTGCGGTGCCGTCGAGGCCGAGGTCGCGGACGCCAAGGACGAGTTCGCCGAGGAGTACTGCCTGCCGGCGATCAAGGCCAACGCGCTCTACATGGACCGCTACCCGCTGGTCTCCGCGCTGTCCCGGCCCACCATCGTCAAGCACCTGGTCGCGGCCGCCCGCAAGCACGGCGCCGACACCGTCGCCCACGGCTGCACCGGCAAGGGCAACGACCAGGTCCGCTTCGAGGCCGGCATCTCCTCGCTCGCCCCCGAGCTGCGCTGCATCGCGCCCGTCAGGGACTACGCGATGACCCGGGACAAGGCCATCGCCTTCTGCGAGGCCAACAACCTGCCGATCGCCACCACCAAGAAGTCGCCGTACTCCATCGACCAGAACGTCTTCGGGCGGGCCGTGGAGACCGGCTTCCTGGAGGACATCTGGAACGCGCCGATCGAGGACGTCTACGAGTACACGCAGAACCCGGCCACCCCGCGGGAGGCCGACGAGGTCGTCATCAGCTTCCGCAAGGGCGTCCCGGTCGCGATCGACGGCCAGGAGGTGACCGTCCTGGAGGCGATCCAGCTGCTCAACGTGCGGGCCGGCGCCCAGGGCATCGGCCGGATCGACATGGTCGAGGACCGGCTGGTCGGCATCAAGTCGCGGGAGATCTACGAGGCTCCCGGCGCGATCGCGCTGATCACCGCCCACCAGGAGCTGGAGAACGTCACCGTCGAGCGGGAACTCGCCCGCTACAAGCGGCAGGTCGAGCAGCGCTGGGGCGAGCTGGTCTACGACGGCCTGTGGTTCTCGCCGCTCAAGCGGGCGCTGGACGGCTTCATCGCCGAGGCCAACGAGCACGTCACCGGCGACATCCGGATGGTCATGCACGGCGGCCGGGCCGTCGTCAACGGCAGGAAGTCCGGCGAGTCGCTCTACGACTTCAACCTCGCCACCTACGACACCGGCGACACCTTCGACCAGTCCCTGTCCAAGGGCTTCATCGAGATCTTCGGCATGTCCAGCAAGATCGCCGCCAAGAGGGACGTGACACTGTGACCGCCGACGCGAAGAGCAGCAAGCTGTGGAGCAGCCGGTTCGCCGACGGGCCCTCCGCGGCCCTGGAAGCGCTGTCGGCCTCCGTCCACTTCGACTTCCGGCTCGCGCCCTACGACATCGCCGGCTCCCGCGCGCACGCCCGCGCCCTCTACCGGGCCGAGCTGCTGACCGCGGACGAGCTGGACCGGATGATCGCCGGCCTCGACGCGCTGGAAGCGGACGTGGCCGCCGGCGACTTCACCGGCACCATCGCCGACGAGGACGTGCACACCGCACTGGAACGCGGCCTGGTGGAGCGCCTCGGCGCGGAACTGGGCGGCAAGCTGCGGGCCGGCCGGTCGCGCAACGACCAGATCGCCACCCTCTTCCGGATGTACCTGCGCGACCACGCCCGCACCATCGGCGGCCTGGTCGCCGACCTGCAGGACGCGCTGGTCGGCCTCGCCGAGGCGCACCCGGACGCCGCGATGCCCGGCCGCACCCACCTCCAGCACGCCCAGCCGGTGCTGTTCGCGCACCACATGCTGGCGCACGTCCAGTCGCTGTCCAGGGACGCCGAGCGGCTGCGCCAGTGGGACGAGCGCACCGCGGTGTCGCCCTACGGCGCCGGCGCGCTCGGCGGGTCCTCGCTCGGCCTCGACCCCGAGGCCGTCGCCCGCGACCTGGGCTTCGAGCACGGCTCGGTCGGCAACTCGATCGACGGCACCGCCTCGCGGGACTTCGCGGCCGAGTTCGCCTTCGTCACCGCGATGATCGGCGTGAACCTGTCGCGGATCGCCGAGGAGGTGATCATCTGGAACACCAAGGAATTCTCCTTCGTGACCCTGCACGACGCCTTCTCCACCGGCTCGTCGATCATGCCGCAGAAGAAGAACCCGGACATCGCCGAACTGGCCCGCGGCAAGTCCGGGCGGCTGATCGGCAACCTCACCGGGCTGATGGCCACGCTCAAGGCGCTGCCGCTGGCGTACAACCGGGACCTCCAGGAGGACAAGGAGCCGGTCTTCGACTCCTGCGACACCCTTGAGGTGCTGCTGCCGGCGTTCACCGGAATGATGGCCACCCTGACGGTGCACACCGAGCGGATGGCGCAGCTGGCACCCGCCGGTTTCTCGCTCGCCACCGACATCGCCGAGTGGCTGGTCAAGCAGGGCGTGCCCTTCCGGGTCGCGCACGAGGTCGCGGGGGAGTGCGTCAAGGTCTGCGAGGCCGAGGACATCGAGCTGCACGAGCTGACCGACGAGCAGTTCGGCAAGATCTCCCCGCACCTGACGCCCGAGGTCCGCGACGTGCTCGACGTGCGGGGCGCGCTGGCCTCCCGCAGCGGCCGCGGCGGTACGGCGCCGAGCGCGGTCGCCGTCCAGCTCGCCGAGGTCAAGGCCGACCTGGCGGTCCAGCACGACTGGGCGGCCAGGGCCGGCAGCCAGGCTCCGGGCACCGCCGGGACTCAGTCCCGGTAGACAGCGGGAGGCGGCCCGAAGGTGGTGCCGTCTCCCAGCCAGTCGCGCGCGAGCTTCTCCAGCGAGCCGTCCTGCCGCATCTGCTCCAGGACCCCGTTGACGAACCGCACGAAGTCCACCTGCCGCGGCTGCATGGCGATGCCGTGCGGTTCCGCGGTGAAGCGCGGGCCGATCAGCTTGGTGTTCGGGTCCTGCCGCTGCAGGCCGATCAGGATGGTGTCGTCGGTCGAGACCGCGTCCACCTGGCCCAGCTGCATGAGCATCAGGCAGTCCGTCCAGTCCTTGACGCCCACCGCGACCACCGGGTGCTCCTTGAGCCCCCTGAGGGTGTCGATGGAGGTCGTGCCCGACGCCGCGCACACTTTCCGGCCGCCGAGGTCGTCGATGGACTTCGCCGTCGAGTCCTTGGGTACCAGCACCCGCTGGCCGGCGTCCATGTAGTCGCTGGAGAAGGCCACGCTCTGCCAGCGCTCGCAGTTGATCGTCATCGAGTCGATCACGATGTCGACCGGGTCCTTCTGCAGCAGCACCGGAATGCGCTGGGCCGAGGTGATGGTGCGGAACTGGATGCGGTCGGGACGGCCGAACAGCGCGGTCGAGACCCGCTTCAGCAGCTCGATCTCGTAGCCGTCGAGCTGCCCGGTCAGCGGGTTGCGGTAGCCGAACAGATACGAGTTCTGGTCCACCCCGGCGATCAGCCGGCCGCGGGCCACGATCCCCGCCATCGTCGACTTCGCCGGCATGTGACCCGGTTGCGGCAGCGCCCCCGCCGGCCGGTAGCTCCGCGGGGTCGCGCCGCACCGCGTGGCGTCCGCCGGCCGCGCCGAGGACTGCGGCACCTGACCGGGGGCGGCGGTCCGCTGCTCCCGCTCCGGAGTTCCGCCGCCCGACGAGCAGCCCGTCAGCAGTACCGCCGCGAGAGCCGCAGCCACCGTCCCGTACCGTAAGCCACCGCGCACCGCAGCCCCCCTGACACCGGGTCCCGTCCTGTGCAACGGACGACGCCGGTGATCTCCCCGCGGTTCCTGCCGCCGCGCCGCACGCGCGGCGGGCTGTCCGCCGGGGCGGCCGTCAGGCGGCCTTGGCCTTGGTCGCGTAGATGTCGACGTACTCCTGGCCGCCGAGCCGCATGACCTCGCTCATGACCTCGTCGGTGACGGCCCGCAGGACGTAGCGGTCGCGGTCCATGCCCTCGTAGCGGGCGAACTCCAGCGGGCTGCCGAAGCGGATGGTGACCGGGGCGATCCGCAGCATGCCGGAGCCGCCGGGCTGCACCTTGTCCGTGCCGATCATCGCGAACGGCACCACGGGGGCGCCGGTCATCAGGGCCAGCCGGGCGACACCGGTGCGGCCGCGGTAGAGCCGGCCGTCGGGGGAGCGGGTGCCCTCGGGGTAGATGCCGAAGATCCGGCCCTCCTCCAGCACCCGGCGGCCGGTCATCAGCGCCGCCACCCCGCCGTGCCCGCCGTCCCGGTCCACCGGGATCATGCCGCAGGTGGTGAAGAACCACGCCATCAGCCGGCCCTTGACGCCCTTGCCGGTGACGTACGCGTCCTTGCCGATGAAGTAGACCTGCCGCTCCACCACGAGCGACAGGAACAGCGAGTCGACGAAGGTGACGTGGTTGCCGGCCACGATCACCGGACCGTCGCCCGGGATGTTCGCGAGACCCTCGACCCGGGGGCGGTACAGGACCCGCATCAGCAGTCCGAGAATCGCCTTGAGCACGCTGCGGGACAACGCATTCCTCCGGTTCACGCGGTGGGGCGGCCGGACCTACCGGCCCGTACGTACACGAGGACGATACTTCCGGGAGGGGCGCCGCCGCACGTCGGGTTCACGGAGATGCCACGCGGTGTTGACCTGAGTTACGGATGTGTTCCGTCCGGCGTCGGACGCAGTCAAGCTGCTCGCGGCACGATGCGTGCATGACGGATGACCAGCACACGACCGGCCCCGGCAGGCGCACCCTGCTGTCCGCGGCAGCCCTCGGCGCGGGCGGCGCGGTGATCGGCACCGCGGGCGCGGCGCAGGCCCAGCCCTCCGGCGGCACGGGCAAGGGGCACGGGGGCGCCCCGAAGCTGCCGGTGCCGACCATCGTCGGCCACCGCGGCAGCGCAGGCTACCGCCCCGAACACACCTTCGGATCGTACGAGTACGCGCTGGCGATCGGCGCGGACGTCGTCGAGCAGGACGTCGTACCCACCAGGGACGGGCACCTGGTGTGCCGCCACGAGCCGGAGATCGGCGGCACCACCGACGTCGCCGACCACCCCGAGTTCGCCGGCCGCAGGACCACCAGGACCATCGACGGCACCGCCACCACCGGCTGGTTCACCGAGGACTTCACCCTCGCCGAGCTGAAGCGGCTGCGTGCCGTCGAGCGGCTGCCCGCCGTCCGGCCGCACAACGCGATCTACAACGGCCGTTGGGACATCCCCACCTTCGCCGAGGTGCTGGAGTGGGCCGACAAGGAGGGCCGCAGGCGCGGCAGGCCGGTCTGGCTGCACACCGAGACCAAGCACCCCACCTACTTCCGCGGCATCGGCCTGCCGCTGGAGGAGCGGCTGGTCGCGCTGCTCAAGCCGTACGGCAGGCACCGCGCCGACGCCCCGCAGTTCCTGCAGTCCTTCGAGGCGCAGAGCCTGCAGCGGCTCGGCCGGCTGGGCGCGGCCGCGACCAAGGTCTTCCTGCTCAACGGCCTGACCTCGCAGCCCTGGGACTTCATCGTGGCCGGCGACAAGCGGACCGTGGCCGACCTGGTCACCCCCGAAGGGTTGCGCTGGATCGCCGGGTTCGCGCAGGGCATCGGCCCGACCACCGACGTGATCATCCCGCGGGACGCGTCGGGCAAGCTGCTCGAACCCACCGCCGTGGTCCGGGACGCGCACCGGGCGGGACTCGTCCTGCACCCCTTCACCGCCCGCAACGAGAACCAGTTCCTGCCGGCGGACTTCCGGGTCGGCACCGACCCGAACGCCTACGGCGACCCGATCGCCGCGTTCAGGACCTGGTTCGCCACCGGTATCGACGGCCTGTTCACGGACAACGCCGACACCGCGGTGCTGGCCCGCGAGGACTACTGGGCCTCGTGAACCGCACGGGCCGCGTGCACTCCATGAGGTGAACACGGCCGCGCCGGGCATCCGCCCGGCGCGGCCGGCGTGCGGAGCCGGATATGCACGTGCCCATGGACACCGCCGCATTCACTGCCGCCGTTACCGTCACCGCCGCCACCGCGCTGCCCGCCGGGTACGCCTTGCTGCTCGCGGCCGAGGCCGCCGCCTACGCGCTGCCGGGGACCGGGATCGAGGCCGCCGACCTCGAACAGGCCGTCTGGCTGCGGCTGCTGGAACACGACGGGCCGCCCGCCGACCCGGTCGACTGGATGCGGGCCGCGGTCCGCGCCGAGGCGCTGGCCTGCGACGTGCGGCGGCGCTGCGAGCGCCCGTACGCCGACCAGGACGCGGGACCGCCGCCCCGACTGCCGCATCCGGCGGGCGACATCGCGGACCGGGTGATCGCCGCGGACGCCGTGCGAGCGGTCCTGGCGGCCGTCCGCACGCTGCCGGGGCGCTGCCCGCAGGTGGTACACGCTCTGATGTCCGGTTCTGACCCCACATACCGGCAAATCTCCCGGGAGTTGGGAATCTCACAGGGCAGTCTGGGGCCGCTGCGCTCGCGGTGTCTGGGGTGTCTGCGATCCATCCTGAATTCGAGGGTTGGATCCCCGGTGAGACGGGGTAATGCACGGTAAACAGTCAGTGGCAGTGGGCACCCTCGGCACGCCCGGACGGGACTGAGACGGGTAGCGCTCAGGCGGTACCCCACCGGAATCTTTGTGCGATCATCGGCGCCACGGAGGCGGCGCACACCCGCACCAACTCCGGTCAGGCACACGTCCCGGGCGCATACCTCACCCTCAAACTGCCCGGACGGATTCGAAGGGGAGGCCTGCGCGCATGGGCATGAGCGTGACCATCTCTACGGCGGAGTCGAGCGACGCCGAGAAGATCCTGAAACTCCAGTACCTCTGCTACCAAAGTGAAGCCGAGCTGTACGGCGACTACAGCATCGAACCGCTGACCCAGACCCTGGAGGACCTGCGTGCCGAACTGTCGGGGGGCTGCGTGCTGGTGGCGCGCCTCGGCGAGGAGGTCGTCGGTTCCGTGCGGGGTGCCGTCGACGACGACGGCACCGCCAGGATCGGCAAGCTGATCGTGCATCCGCGCCTGCAGCGGCACGGCCTGGGCGGGCGTTTGCTGCACGCCCTGGAGGACCGGCTCGCGGCGGAGGCGGAGGCCAAGCGGTACCGGCTGTTCACCGGGCACCGCAGCGAGGTCAACCTGCGGATGTACCGCAAGCTCGGCTACGAGCAGGTCGGTGTGGCCGAGCCGGTCACCCGCAGGCTGAGCCTGGTCACCATGGAGAAGTCCGCGGAGACCGCCGGCTACGCAGCGACCGCGTGAACGTCACGGCGTGAACGTCACGGCCGGGGTGCGGCACTCTCCTGGGTGCCGCGCTCCGGCCGGCCTGCCTCGCGCAGCCACAGCAGGCCCATGACCGGCAGGATCAGCGGCAGGAAGACGTAGCCGACGCCGAAGTCGGACCAGACCGTCGCGTCGGGGAAGGCCGAGGAGTCGGCCACCGTCAGCACGCCGACCGCGATCACCCCGATCAGCTCGGCCGAGCAGGACACCAGGGCGATCCTGCGGGCCTGGTCGCCGCCCCGCCACAGAGCCACGGTGATCACCGCGTAGACCACGCCGGCCGCGAGCGACAGCACGTACGCCAGCGGCGCGTCCGAGAACTTGGTGCTGATCTGCACGATCGAGCGGGACAGCGCGGCCACCGTGAAGACGCCGTAGAACCACAGCAGCAGCCGGCCCGGCCCCTGCCCGAGCCGCCTGCCGCGGGGCCCGGCGGCGGGCTCCCCGGGTGCCGCCGTTGTCTGCTGCTGCGCCATCGCCGTGTCCTCCGTGCCGTCCGCGGTGCTCTCGTCAGCCATTGCCGGCTCCCCAGATCTCGTGCAGCCGCAGTTCGAGCACGGCCAGGATCACACCGCCGGCCGCCACGACCGCCGAGCCCCAGCGGCTGCGCTCGGTCAGCGACATGAGGGCCGCCAGCGGAATCGTGCAGGCCGCGCCGATCAGGTAACCGACGAAGGTGGCCACCCCGTGGTCGGGGCGGTCGCCCTGTCCGAGCTGCACCAGCCCCACCGCCAGCTGGACCAGCGCGGCGAGCGCGACCACGGCCATGCCGATGAAGTGCCAGTCGTTGGTCGGCTCGTCGCGGTACGCGGCGTAGGCGCACCACACCGCGAGCAGCAGTGCCGTGACCGTGACCGTGAGGGTGACCGCGTCGAGCATGCGCCGACTTTATTACGGACCGTCCGGCCGCCGGTCCGCCACCCCCGCCCTCGGGCGCCGCCACCGGTGGCCCCGGCGGTCCCGGCGGCCGGAAGGGGCGGCTCCGGGGCTGTGAAGTCACCATGTCGACGCTGTGTCCGCATAATGAACAAGTCGCCCGGATTTCGGAACCGGTCGGGATGTCTGGTTTACTGGGGTCCATGACCACGACGAACCGCCGCATCCGCGCGACCGAGGCGACCACGCCCGGTGTTCGTTGTATGTGTCGAATGTGTGCCTGACCTGAGGCCCTGAGCGGCGCCCCCGAGCGCCGCGCCCCGCGTCACCCCCTCCGGTGCAGCGCCGCGCCGCGCCGCCGGAACCGAAGCTCCGCGCGGGCCGACCCGCGCCACGCTCCCGCAGCACACTCCCCTTGTGCGGTGGTTCGCCCCGCCGTGCGCCCGACCACGATGGACACTCCTGTGATCACCACCACCGACCTGCGCAAGGTCTACCGCTCACGCGACCGCGAGGTCACCGCACTGGACGGGGTCGACCTGACGGTGCGCGAAGGCGAGGTCTTCGGCGTCGTCGGACGCAGCGGAGCCGGCAAGAGCACCCTGATCCGCTGCGTCAACCTGCTGGAACGCCCCACCTCCGGCACCGTCGAGGTCGCCGGCCGCGACCTGACCGCGCTGGCCGGCCGCTCCGACCGGGCACCCGCCGCGCTGCGTGCCGCCAGGGCCGGCATCGGCATGGTCTTCCAGCACTTCAACCTGCTGTCCTCGCGCACCGTCCAGGACAACGTCGAACTCCCGCTGGAGATCCTCGGCGTCTCGGGCCGCGAGCGCGCCCGCAGGGCGGGCGAACTCCTCGACCTGGTCGGCCTGTCCGACAAGGCCCGCGCCTACCCCGCGCAGCTGTCCGGCGGCCAGAAGCAGCGGGTCGGCATCGCCCGCGCGCTGGCCGGCGAGCCCAAGGTGCTGCTCTCCGACGAGGCCACCTCGGCGCTCGACCCGGAGACCACCCGCTCCGTCCTGCAACTGCTGCGCGACCTCAACCGGCAGCTCGGCCTGACCGTGCTGCTCATCACACACGAGATGGACGTCGTCAAGGCCGTCTGCGACTCGGCGGCCCTCATGAAAGGCGGACGCGTGGTGGAATCCGGCACCGTGGCGGAACTGCTCGCCACCCCCGGCTCGGAACTGGCCGACGAGCTCTTCCCGGTCGGCGGCCAGGCCTCGGGACCCGACCGTACGGTCGTCGACCTCACCTTCCACGGCGAGAGCGCGACCCGCCCGGTGATCTCCCAGCTGGCCCGCACCTACAACGTGGACGTGTCCATCCTGGGCGCCGCCATGGAGACCTACGACGGCCGGCAGATCGGCCGGATGCGGATCGAACTGCCCGGCCGCTTCGAGGACAACGTCGTGCCCATCGGCTTCCTGCGCGAGCAGGGCCTCCAGGTCGACATCGCCCCGGCCGAGCAGGAGCCCGCTGGCGGCACCGCGGCCGCACCTGCGTCCGTGCTGCACAAGTCCGCGCAGGAGACCGCGGCGGTGAGCAGGTGACCTGGTCGGAGATGCACCCGCTGCTGACCCAGGCGTGTACCGACACGCTGCGGATGGTCGGCTGGTCCACCGCCGTGACCGTCGCCGCCGGGCTGCCGCTCGGCGTGCTGCTGGTCCTCACCGACCGCGGCGGCCTGCTGCGCAACCTCGCGGTGAACCGCGCGCTCGGCTTCGTGGTGAACCTCGGCAGGTCGCTGCCGTTCGTGATCCTGATGATCGCGCTGCTGTCCTTCACCCGCGCGATCGTCGGCACCACCATCGGCTGGCAGGCCGCGGTCGTCCCGCTGTCGGTCGGCGCCGTCCCCTTCTTCGCCCGGCTCGTCGAGACCTCGCTCCGCGAGGTCGACCACGGCCTGGTCGAGGCCGTCCAGTCGATGGGCGGCAGCACCTGGACCGTCGTCCGCAAGGTGCTGCTGCCCGAGTCGCTGCCGTCGCTGATCGCCGGCGCCACCACCACCGTCGTCGCGCTGATCGGCTACTCGGCGATGGCCGGCGTGGTCGGCGGCGGCGGACTCGGCGACCTCGCGCTGCGCTACGGCTACCAGCGGTTCGAGACCGGCTTCATGTGGGTCATCGTCGCCGTCCTCGCGGCCCTGGTCACCCTGGTCCAGCTGGCCGGCGACCTCGCCGCGAGGACCGTCGGCCGGCGCGGCCGTTCCGGCGCGCCGCCCCGGCTGCGGCTGCTGCGCTCCGCGCGCCCCGCCGCCCCCTCCACCACCTGACCCTCCTCCCGCGGCCACCCGGCCGTACCCGCACCACCCCGCACCACCAGCACACGCAACAGAAGAAAGAGGCACTTTTCGTGCGTAGCACCGCCAAGATCACCGCCGCCGCCCTCGTCGCCGGAGCCCTCGCGCTCGGCCTGTCCGCCTGCGGCTCCTCCGGCTCCGACGCCGGCACGTCGAGCAAGGACGACCGCAAGGCCGCCAAGGACGCGTCCGCCCCGCTGGTCGTCGCCGCCAGCCCCACCCCGCACGCCCAGATCCTGGACTACGTGCGCGACCACCTCGCCAAGAGCGCGGGACTCGACCTCCAGGTCAAGGAGTTCTCCGACTACGTCCTGCCCAACACCGCCACCGAGCAGGGCCAGGTCGACGCGAACTTCTTCCAGCACAAGCCCTACCTGGACGACTTCAACAAGAAGAACGGCACCCACCTGGTGGCCGTCGCCGACGTCGAACTCGAACCGCTCGGCGTGTACTCGCACAAGATCACCGCGCTGTCCGCGCTCAAGGACGGCGCAAGCGTGGCCGTGCCCAACGACACGACCAACGAGGCCCGCGCCCTGGACCTGCTCGCCGCCAACGGCCTGATCACGCTCAAGTCCGGCACCGGCCAGACCGCGACGCCCGCCGACGTCACGTCCAACCCCAGGCACCTGAAGTTCAAGGAGCTGGAGGCCGCCCAGCTGCCCCGCTCGCTGGGCGACGTGGACGCCGGCGTGATCAACGGCAACTACGCCATCGAGGGCGGCCTGAGCCCCGTCAAGGACGCCCTGGTGCTGGAGAAGGCGCAGGGCAACCCCTACGCCAACATCCTGGTGGTCAAGCAGGGCCAGGAGAGCGACCCCCGGGTGCAGAAGCTGGTCAGGCTGCTCAACTCGCCCCAGGTCGAGCAGTACATCAAGGACACCTTCAAGGGCGCGGTGATCCCCGCCTTCGGCACCCCCGCCGCCTGACGGCACGGGTCCGCGGCCCGCACCGGCCGCGGACCCGTCCCGGTGTCCGCGCTCAGCCGCGCCGCAGCCAGTAGACGTCCGTGGTGTAGGGCATCTCTATCGCGCCGCTGACCCGCGTCGCGTCGTGCGCGCCGAGCACCGCCTCCACCTCGGCGCGCACCTGCGCCTGCGCCCCCGCGTCCAGCACCGCGATGTGGCTGGAGGACATCATCCGCTCCACCACGTCGTCCACCGTCGTCGAGTACGGGTTCGGCCAGTGCCGCTCCGACATCTCGCCCCAGCCCGCGGCCTGCGCCTCGAACGCCTTGCGCCAGCCGCCGCCCGGACCCGCGTCGCCCAGCGCCGACGTCAGCGGCGGGCTGGGCAGGTCGCGCGGCGCCAGCCGGAAGTAGATGTCCTGGAAGTCCCGCACCCACGGCACCGACGTGTCGTAGGTGTTCCACACCAGCGCCAGCACACCCGACGGCCGCAGCAGCCGCTCCACCTCGGCCAGCGCCGCCCGCTCCTCGAACCAGTGCCAGGACTGCGCGGCCACCACCGCGTCCGCGCACCCGTCGGGCAGCCCGGTCGCCTCCGCCGTGCCCGCCGTCACCGCAACCCCCGGCAGCAGCTCCGCCAGCGTCTCGCGCATCTCCTTGACCGGCTCCACCGCCAGCACCTCGGCGCCGGTCAGCGCCAGCAACCGGGTGAACTTGCCGGTCCCCGCGCCGAGATCGACCACCGTACGGCCCGCCTCCAGCGGCAGCGCGTCGGCGAGCGCGGCGAGCGCGGCGAGCGGATAGGAGGGCCGGGAGCGCTCGTAGACCCCGGCGGCCCGCTGATAACCGACTCCTGCTGCGTGGTGCACCGTCACGCGGGCTGACGGTAGCAGGATCGGATGACTCCCACGGATACCCGCCCTGAAGGGCATCCGCCCTACTCTGGAAGGGCGTTCGCCGCTCCGTCCGCCGCCGGCCGCCCGCGGCGACCCTGCCCGGCGGGTGCCGCGCGCGATGCTGCATGCTGTGCAATCCACCTAGGCCCTGGTTACGGAGCAGTGAATGACCTCCACCTTTCCGGACATCTCGCTCAGTACCGAGCGGCTGGTGCTGCGCCCGTACGACGAGGCCGACATCCCCGAGCTCGTGGAGATGATGAACGACGACCTGGTGACCGCCTGGACCGGTGTGCCGTGGCCGTACACCGAGGCGAACGCCCGCACCTTCGTCACCTCCGCGGGCCCCGCCGAGCGGCGCAGCGGCCGCGGGCTGGTGCTCGCCGTGACCGAGATGCTCACCCAGCGGCTGGTCGGCACGGTCCAGCTGCAGAACACCGACTGGCGCATCCGCGGCACCGAGATCGGCTACCTGACCGCGTCCTGGGCGCGCGGTGAGGGATACGCGGGCGAGTCGGTGCTCGCCGTCGTCCGCTGGCTGTTCGGCACCCAGGGCTTCGAGCGGGTCGAACTGCGCACCGCCGCGGACAACACCGCCTCGCAGCAGGTCGCGCAGAAGATCGGCTGCATCAGCGAGGGGGTGCTGCGCAACGCCGGCATCATCCGCAGCAGGCCCGACGACGACCCGCACGGCCACTGGGCCGAGACCCGCACCGACCTGCTGGTGTGGAGCCTGCTCCCGGAGGACGTGGACGACGCCGACGAGCTGGACGACCCCGCGGGCCGCGCCGACGGCTACGACTCCGGCTACGACAGCGCGTACACCGCCTACCGCGGCCAGGCCGACTACAGCGCCGACTACAGCGCCGCCGCCCACCGCCGCTGACCTGCGCCGGCGGCCGCCCGGAGCGGTGTGCGCACATCCGCACCGCACGCGGCACACCCTCGTACACCCGGTCGGGTTAGGGTTCTCACCCGGGCCTTCCCTCCGCCCCTTCCGAGAGGGCTCCACCGGCACCCCCGCGACCCACGGCATGGAGGCAGACGACGATGGCCGACCGGGTCACCGTGATCGGATGGGACGGCTCCCCGCCGTCCGACGCCGCCCGCGCCGCGCTGGACGCGGCCACCCTCGTGGCCGGCACCCGCCATCACCTGGCCCTGCCCTACGTCCCCGCGCAGGCCGAGCACATCGTGCTCGGCAGTATCGACATCGCCGCCCGCAGGATCGCGGGGCACCGCGGCACCGCCGTCGTCCTCGCCGACGGCGACCCCGGCTTCTTCGGCGTGGTCCGCGCCCTGCGCGACCCCGAACACGGCCTGGAGATCGAGGTCATCCCCGGCGTCTCCGCCGTCGCCCGGGCCTTCGCCCGCGCCGGCATGCCCTGGGACGACGCACGGGTGGTCGTCGCCACCAGCCGCACCCTGCGCCGCGCGGTCAACGTCTGCCGCTCCTACCCCAAGGTCGCGGTGCTCACCGCGCCGGGCGCGGGACCCGCGGAAGTCGCCCTGCTGCTCGCCGGAGTGCACCGCACCTTCGTCATCTGCGAGGCCCTGGGCACCGAGCAGGAGCAGATCTCCGTCCTGACCTCGGACAAGGTCGCCGACCACATCTGGCGCGACCCCAACGTCGTGCTCGTCGTCGGCGGCAGCACCTCCGCCCCGGGTATCGCCGCACTCGGCGCCGCCCCGCTGCCCGCCCCCGGCTCCGCGGTGGCCAGGCCCGGCGCCGGCGGCTGGATCGCCGGCCGCGACCCCGGCTTCCCCGGCCCCGTACGCGGCTGGGCGCTGCCCGCCTCCGAGTACGGCGGCGACGTGCCGGCCCACGTGCGCGCCGTGCAACTCGCCAGGCTCGGCCCGCGAACCGGCGACCTCGTATGGGACATCGGCTCCGCGGACGGGGCCGTCGCGGTGGAGGCCGCCCGGTTCGGGGCCGCCGTCATCGCCGTCGACCGCGACGCCGACGCCTGCGACTGGATCACCGCCACCGCCCGCCGCAGCGGCGTCCAGGTCCAGGTCGTGCACGGCACCGCGCCGCAGGCGCTCGAAGACCTGCCGGAGCCGGACGTGGTCAGGATCGGCTGCGCCGACGCCGCCGTGGTCGCCGCCTGCGCCGCCCGCCGCCCCGAGCGCATCGTCGCCTCGGCGGCCACCAGGGACGCCGCGGAGGCCGTCGACAGGGCGCTCACCGAGGGCGGTTACACCGTCGAACGCATGTTGCTGCAGTCGGTCGAACTGGGCTCGGGATGGGACGAGCGGGACCGCTCCACGGACTTCGTGCTGTGCGGCACCCGACGCTGACCTGTCCATGATCAATGACCCTTCCCCGGCGGTGTTTGCGCCGGTCGGAGCCCTGCCGGCACGGGCATTGTGAGATACGTCCCGAGGTGCGGACTTCGGCACGGTCGTCGGTGCCCCGGGGGGTAGGCTGACGGATCGTTGTGCCGTCGTCGTGCGTTGACGGGGTGTCGAAAATTCCGGCGTCCCGGCGGCCGACGTGCCGCATCCCATGCACGCTCGTTGGAGTCCGTGGGGGGTGGGTTGTGCGCGGTGCAGCGGCTGGAAGGAGCGAAACCGATGGGCGAGGGGCACGCATGACGGACACCGGTCAGATCCCCGGCGAGGGGCTGCCGGAGAACGCGGTCGGTGAAGCGGCTCCGCAGCCGCACACCGACGCACTCGGCGCACCGCAGGCCACCGCACCCGGCTGGGGCACGGAGGAGCCCGCCGAACTCGGCGCTCCCGCCTACACCTACCTCGACCAGCCCGCCGCCCCCGGCGCCGGGCTCGACGACGACGAAGACGTCCTGCTCATGCCGGGACCGCAGGGCACCTGGAGCGACCCGCAGCCGGTGCCGCCGCAGCCGCTCCCCGTCGCGGAGACCCCCGCGCCCGACTACGGCACCCCGCAGGGAGTTGACACCCCGTCATCCGCCCCCGCGGCCCCCGCCGCCCCGCGCCGCCCGCTGCACATGGGCCCGCCGGTCAACGACACCCCCAGCGGCGGCGTCTCCGTCCGCTCCCTCGCCGACCGCGGCCCCGCCCAGGGCGGCACCCCGGTACCGACCCCGGTCAGGCTGCAGGGCGGTCCGCCCACCTCGGGTCCCGAATACCTCGACGTGCCCCAGGACGACGTCCACGGCATCCCCGCCCAGCAGACCGGCGAGTCCGCCGACCCGGCGACCCTGACCCCGGGCAGTGCCTGGCCCGCGGCGCATACCCCGTCCCAGCAGTCGCTGATCCCGCACGCCGACAGCGTGATCCCCTCCCAGCCGGCCCCCGAGCCGATCCTGGCCTTCGCCCCGGCGGAGCCGGAACCGGCGGCGGAGCAGACGCCGTACGCCGGCGCTCCCGCGGTCCCGGCCGCGGAGGCCGACGCGGCTCCCGGCGCCGAGCCCGTCGCGCTCACGGCGGACACGGCAGGGCAGGCCGCCGTACCGCCCACGCCGGTTGCCGGCGTGCCGGTCGTCGACGAGCCGGTGGCGGTCGAGCAGGTGGCGGTGGCCGCGGGTGCCGCTGAGCCGGCCGGGCCCGTGGCCGGTGGAGCCGAGCAGGTGCCCGTACCGTCCGCTCCGGCCGGAGGCGCTGAGCCCGCCGGGCCCGTGGCGGGTGGGGCGGAACCGGCCCCCGTACCGGTCCTTCCGGCCCTGGACGATTCGGCGGGTGCGGGCGTACCGGTCGTGGACGAGCCGGTGGTGGCCGAGCCGCTGCCGCCCGTCGCCGCGGAAGGGGACGCGGGGGAGCCCGCGCCTGCCGAGGAGCACGCGGCGCAGGCAGGCCCGGCCCTGTCGGGTCCCGCGGCCGCACTGTCAGGGGCGCTGCAGGCCGTCGGCCCGACACCGCCGATCGGTCTCGACCTGTCGGCCCCGCCGGCAGGACCCGCCTTCGCGGCGACCGGCACCGCCAACCTCGCCTCCCTGGTGGCGGCCGCGAGCAACGCCCCCGCCCAGGACACCGGTTCACCGGCCGCTCCCGCCGAGGCCGCGGCGGACGCCGTACCGGCCGTGCTGGCAGCGCCCGTTGCGGCCGAGGTCCAGGCCGCGCCCGACGAGGAGCCCGCCGCAGCCGCGGCTGTCCCCGTCGAGGTGCCCGAGGGCCGTACCGTCCGGCGTGCGGCGCGCGCACACGCGGCACCGTCGCCCGAGCAGGCCGCGGAAGAAGCCGCGCCCGTGACCGCCGACGCACCCGCAGAGGCCGCACCGGAGACCGCGGACGCCGCCCCCAAGGGCCGCAGGGCCGCCCGCCGGGCCGAGGCCAGGGCCGCGGAGGCCGAGGCCTCGGAGCCGGCGGAGGCGTACGAGCCCGCCGTGCGGGACGCGGTGCACCGGGTCATCCGGGAGCGCCGCGACATCCGCAACGGCTTCCGCTCCGACCCGATCCCGCACGACGTGCTGCTGCGCGTCCTGGAGGCGGCCCACACCGCGCCCAGCGTCGGCCACTCGCAGCCGTGGGACTTCGTCGTCATCCGCTCGGAGAAGACCCGCGAGAAGATGCACGAGCTGGCCATGGCCCAGCGCGAGGCGTACGCGAAGTCGCTGCCCAAGGGCCGCGCCCGGCAGTTCCGCGAGCTGAAGATCGAGGCGATCCTCGACACCCCGGTCAACATCGTGGTGACCGCGGACCCGACCCGCGGCGGCCGGCACACCCTCGGACGGCACACCCAGCCGCAGATGGCGCCGTACTCCTCGGCGCTCGCGGTGGAGAACCTGTGGCTCGCCGCCCGCGCGGAAGGGCTCGGCGTCGGCTGGGTCAGCTTCTTCGACGAGCGCCAGATGGTCGCGGAGCTCGGCCTGCCCGAGCACCTGGAGGTCGTCGCCTACCTGTGCGTCGGGTACGTCGACGAGTTCCCCGAAGAGCCCGAGCTGATGCAGGCCGGCTGGTCGCAGCGCCGCCCGCTGTCCTGGGTGGTGCACGACGAGGAGTACGGCAACCGGGCGCTGCCCGGCGAGGAGCCGCACGACCTGCTGGAGGAGACGCTGCGCGGCATCCGCCCGCTGGACGCCAAGGCGCTCGGCGAGGCGTGGGAGCGGCAGAAGCGGATGACCAAGCCGGCCGGCGCGCTGGGCATGCTGGAGATCATCTCCGCGCAGCTCAGCGGCCTGTCCCGGCAGTGCCCGCCGCCCATCCCAGAGCCCGCGGCGGTGGCGATCTTCGCCGGCGACCACGGGGTGCACGCCCAGGGCGTCACCGCGTGGCCGCAGGAGGTCACCGGGCAGATGGTCGCCAACTTCCTCGGCGGCGGGGCGGTCTGCAACGCCTTCGCCAACCAGGTCGGGGCGGAGGTCTGCGTCATCGACGTCGGCGTCGCCTCGGAGCTGCCCGGTACACCCGGGCTGCTGCCGCGCAAGGTACGGCCTGGCACCGCCGACTTCACGGTCGGTCCCGCGATGACCCGCGAGGAGGCGCTGCGCGCCATCGAGGTCGGCATCGAGACCGCCCGCGACCTGGTGGCCGCCGGCAACAAGGCGCTGCTCACCGGTGAGATGGGCATCGCCAACACCACGACGTCGGCCGCGCTGATCGCCGTCTACACCGGGGTCGACCCGGCGGAGGTCACCGGGCGCGGCACCGGGATCAACGACGAGATGCACGCCAGGAAGGTGGACGTCGTCCGGCGCGCACTCGACCTGCACCGGCCCGACCCTGACGACCCGATCGCGGTCCTCACCGCGATCGGCGGCCTCGAACACGCCGCGATGGTCGGCCTGCTGCTCGGCGCGGCCGCGCTGCGCACACCGGTGATCCTCGACGGGGTCAGCGCGGGGGCGGCGGCGCTCGTCGCCCGCGCGATCGCACCGGAGGTGCTCGCCGCGTGCATCGCCGGGCACCGCAGTGCCGAGCCGGGCCACGTCGCGGCCCTGACCACCCTCGGCCTGCGGCCGCTGGTCGACCTCGACCTGCGCCTGGGCGAGGGCACGGGTGCGCTTCTCGCCCTCCCCCTCGTCCAGAGCGCCGCCCGCGTCATGCACGAGGTCGCCACGTTCGACGCGGCAGGCGTCACGGAGAAGGCCTAGCCCCTCCCCGGGAGGGGCACGCCAACGCGTGCCCCTCGCGGGGCCTGCGCGCACAGTTCTCCGCGCACAGTTCTCCGCGCCGACCTCAGGTGGGTGCCACTTGCCGCGGCATGTCGCCTGATCCGCCGCCAGGGCTGGTCGCGCAGTTCCGCCCCCAGGGCTTCGCCTGGGGTACCTACCCCCAGCGCCCCTTTTCGGCCTGCGTCCTCCCGCGCACAGGGTTCGCCCCTGGCAGGGGCTTGCCCTCCGCGGAGAGGGTGAGCGTTTTTCAGCGGCGCTGGGGGTACCTCCAGGCGAAGCTCTGGGGGCGGAACTGCGCGCGCAACCCACCACCGGGGGAGAGGCGCGCGGGCCACCGCAAGGGGCACCCACCTCGTGGCGCGGGCCAAAGCGCACAGTCCTCCCCGGGCCACCGGGTATCGGGGCGGCGCCAGAACGTAAGATCAGCCGGAAAGCACTGTTCACGCGAGGGAGCCGAGCCCGATGGATCGGATGGACGACGCCCCGGCGTACCCGGTCGGACTGCGGCTGCGCGGCCGCCGCGTCGTGGTGATCGGCGGCGGGCAGGTCGCGCAGCGCCGGCTCCCGGCGCTGGTGACCGCGGGCGCGGACATCGTCGTGGTGTCGCCTGAGGCCACCGCGTCGGTCGAGGCGATGGCGGCCGCGGGCGAACTGCGCTGGGAGCGCCGGGCCTACCGCCCGGGCGACCTGGCCGAGGCCTGGTACGCCCTGGTCGCCTCCACCGACGCGGCCGCGAACGCCGCGGCCTCCGCCGAGGCGGAGGAGCGCCGCGTGTGGTGCGTCCGCAGCGACGACGCCGAGGCGGCGACCGCGTGGACGCCGGCCACCGGCCGCACCGAGGGCGTGACGGTGGCCGTGCTGACCGGCCGGGACCCGCGCCGCTCCGCCGCCGTGCGGGACGCGGTCGTCGAGGGCCTGCGGGACGGCAGCCTGGTCGCGCCGCGGCACCGCGCGCGCACCGCGGGCGTCGCCCTGGTCGGCGGCGGCCCCGGTGACCCCGACCTGATCACCGTCCGCGGGCGCCGCCTGCTGGCCGAGGCGGACGTGGTGATCGCCGACCGGCTCGGCCCGCGCGACCTGCTGGACGAACTCCCGCCGCACGTCGAGGTGATCGACGCGGCGAAGATCCCGTACGGACGGGCGATGGCGCAGGAGGCCATCAACGCCGCGCTGATCGAGCACGCCAAGGCCGGCAAGGCCGTCGTGCGGCTCAAGGGCGGCGACCCGTACGTCTTCGGCCGCGGCATGGAGGAGGCGGAGGCGCTGGCGGCGGAGGGCATCGCGGTGACCGTCGTCCCGGGCATCTCCAGCTCCATCAGCGTGCCGGGCGCCGCCGGCATCCCGGTCACGCACCGGGGCGTCGCCCACGAGTTCACCGTGGTCAGCGGCCATGTCGCGCCCGACGACGCCCGTTCGCTCGTCGACTGGTCCGCGCTGGCCCGGATGCGCGGCACCCTCGTGCTGCTGATGGCCGTGGAGCGGATCGGCGCCATCGCGGACACCCTGATCGCCGGCGGCCGCCCGGCCGGCACTCCCGTCGCGGTGGTCCAGGAGGGCACCACGGCCGCCCAGCGCCGGGTGGACGCCACCCTGGCGTCGGTGGCCCGCACGGTCGCGGAGGAGGGCGTACGCCCGCCGGCCGTGATCGTCATCGGCGACGTGGTGAGCGTGGGGCGCACCGTCGGCCAGGCCCGTGGCTGAGCCGGTCGCGGTCGTCGACCCGGACGACCCGCGGCTGTACGACTACACCGCCCTCACCGACGTCGAGCTGCGCCGCCGCCGCGAACCGGCTGAGGGCCTCTTCATCGCCGAGGGCCAGAAGGTCGTCAGGCGTGCCCTGCGGGCCGGTTACGCGATGCGCTCGATGCTGCTCACCGAGAAGTGGGTGGACGCGCTGCGGGACGTGATCGACGAGGTGCCCGCACCGGTCTACGTCGTCAGCGACGAGCTGGCCGAGCGCGTCACCGGCTACCACGTCCACCGCGGCGCGCTCGCCGCGATGCAGCGCAAGCCGCTGCCGGACGCGGCCGACGTGCTGGCCGGCGCCCGCCGCGTGGTGATCATGGAGGCGGTCAACGACCACACCAACATCGGGGCGATCTTCCGCAGCGCCGCCGCCCTCGGCATGGACGCCGTGCTGCTGTCGCCGGACTGCGCCGACCCGCTCTACCGCCGCTCGGTGAAGGTCTCGATGGGCGCGGTCTTCTCGGTGCCCTACGCCCGGCTCACCGCCTGGCCGCGGGATCTGTACGGGACGGTGAAGGACGCCGGTTTCCGGCTGCTGGCGCTCACCCCCGCGGCGGAGGCCACCGCGCTGCCCGACCTGGCCGCGCACGAACTCCCGCGGCTGGCACTGCTGCTGGGCGCGGAAGGCCCGGGGCTGAGCCCGCGGGCGCTCGCCGCCGCCGACACCCTGGTCCGCATCCCGATGTCGCACGACATCGACTCGCTGAACGTGGGTGCGGCGGCAGCGGTCGCCTTCTACGCCGTCGCGGCGGGAAGCCCCCGCCCCGCGCGGTAGCCGGGCCGCCGGCCGGTCAGCCCATCCGCCCCGAGAGCAGCCGGCGCTCCAGGTCGGCCTGGCTCTGGGTGACTTCCTTGTCCTGGCTCGCCAGCTCCTGGCGTACGTACGCGGCGAACTCGTTGGCCTGCTTGGTGATGTCGCCGGCCGCGCCGGTCAGGTCGCTCGCCCACGTACGGGCGGTGGGCCCGCACCACACGTCGCCCTTCCCGCCCGCCATCCTGGTGTCCGCGTCCTTCAACGCACCCGCCACATTGGACAGTTCGCGCTGCACGTCGTTGTTCAGCTGATTGAGGGCCGCCCACATGGGACTTGGCACCTTGTCAGCCATCATGTCCTCCCGTTGGTCACTGCGTGGATGCTTGCGTGGTGGGGAAGCCCGTCGGCACCGGCCGCGGCGACGCCGCCGTGGGGCGGTAGTCGTCCCGGCTGCTCCCGTTGCGGTAGGCGGCCAGCAGGTGCTCCTGCGCCTTCCCGAACCTCCGGCACCCGCTGAGCACATCGAGATAGCCGGCGCCCGGCTCGCCGCCCGACCGCTCGTGCAGGGTGAGCCGCAGCGACACCCCGCCGCGCGTCGCCAGCCAGCCGTGCAGCGGCTCGCGCCGCGGGTCGGGCATCGCGGACTCCGGTATGTCCACCGGCGCGAAGGTCCAGCCCTGCGGCGCCAGCGCGCCCTTGATGCCGGACAGCAGCTGGGCCATCGTCTCCGAGTCGTCCTTCGGCGACAGGTAGTCCTCGATGTCGTACCGGACCGCGCCCTTGCCGTGCGCCTCGCTCTTGTCGCATGCGGTGAAGGCGCCCTGCCCGTACGGTTCTTCCAGCGTGGCCGGCAGCGCGGGGCGCACCGTCCAGTACGCCGCCGCGACGCCCTTGCGCACCTGCTCGGCGGTGGCGGTTCCGTCGGCCGCGCTCGGGCCGCCGCCGCAACCCGCCGCCAGCGCGGCACAGGTGAGGACGGCGAGCACGGGCAGCGGCCTGCGGAACCCCATGGTCAGTGGACTCCCGTCATCGAACCGAGCCGGCCCAGGTCGCGGTTGAGGAACGCCTTGTCCAGCGCGTTGGCCACCGCCGCGTCCTTGAGCCACTCGCTGTACGCCTTCTGCTGGCCCGGGGTCGCGTTCTCGACCAGATGCCCGTCGTCGGTCAGGAACGGCTTGCCGTCGGAGTAGATCTGTGCGTACTGCTGCGGATTGCCCAGGCTGTGGTTCTTCATGTAGCTCTGGTGCGCCGCCTCGCTCCAGTCGTCCCGCCAGGTCGCGGTGGAGGGCGGGTCGCCCATCTGGTCCGGGCTGATCTTCACGATGTGCGTGGTGAAGAGGTTCAGCACGTCCTTGATGGCCGCCTTGGAGACGGTCTTGACGACCGCGCCGGGGTCGAAGGCGATGTCGACACCGGTGCCCAGCACCGTGCTCAGCTGCGAGCTGACGATGCCCTGCCAGGTGCTGGCGTCCTTGCTGTCCTTGGCCTTGATCTCCTGGTAGACCTTGGTCGCCTCGAAGCCGAACGTGCCCTCGATCAGGCCCGCCGCGTTCTGCGCCGCGGGGTTGTCCGGATCGCTGTCGGCGACGCGGTTGGCCATGTCCTTGCTGAACGCCAGGAGTTCCGCGGTGGCCTTGGGATTCTGCATCGACTCGTGGATGAAGCCCTCCCACGCGGAGTTGGGCACCGAGACGTGCCCGGGACCGAGGTCGACCGGGAAGGGGTCGGTCAGCGAGGCCTTGACGTCGTCCCCGTAGAAGACGATGACGTCCGCGAAGACCTGCTGCATCTCCGGGTGGGTGTGGTTGTCGTGGCTGGAGTAGTAGGTCACCAGCTTGGTGGTGTTGTCCGCGGCGAGCTTCGGGTCCGCGCCCGGGCCGCCGATCATGCCGGCCTCCAGGACCGCGGCGAAGTCCTTGACGTACGGGTCCACCAGGCCGCCGGTGTGCTCGGAGTTCGCCTTCATGAACTCCGGCAGGTACTCGATGTTGTCGTGCACGAACTGGGTGGCGGCCTTCGGGTCGGCGGCCAGCGCCTTCCACACCTCGTCCGAGTACATCGTGTTGCCCGGCGCCAGGCACTGGTCGGCCAGGTTGGTCAGCACATCAGCGGGGAACACGGCTTTGTTCACCAGCCCGGACAGCAGCGACAAAGGCTCCCGGCCGTCCCGGTCCTTGAAGTCGACGCCCGCCCGCATCGCGTTGGCGACGAAGTTGGCCAGCGCCGCACGCCCCAGTTCCGGGTGGTCGAAGTCCAGAGCAGCGGAATCGTGCAGCAGCTCCGTGAGCCGGTACTGCCCGAGTTCGGTCGCCCCCGCTTTCGCGTAGTCCGGGTCGGACTGGTTGGCCTGGATCAGCTTGAGATAGTCCTGCAGGCTGATCTTGCCGTCCTTGAACTTCTTCGCGTCGTCCTGTCCCGCTTTCGCGGCCGCCTCGGACGTGGGGAAATTCCCCAGGCTGCCCGCGCCCGCACCGACCATGCCCTTCTGGCCGAAGTCGCCCTGTTCCGCCGACTGGTTGGCGGCCAGGCTCTGCCGGCGCCGCAGCATGGGCAACTGGCCCTGCGCCCACGAGAAGTGCTTGTTGATGGTGCTCAGCCGGCTGGTGTCCAGGCCGATCCGATTGGCCTGGCCCATCCAGCTGCTGACCTGCGGCGCCGCGCTCCCGTTTCCGTCGTAACCGGTTTTGTTCTTCATGGAGTTGATCAGGTCCCAGAGCTTTTGCGGATCGATACCGCTGAAGTCTCCGCCCCCGTCGTCTGGTCGTCCCACGTGAATTCCTCAGTTGTCGGCAGGCCGCCTTCCGGCCATCGTCCGTGGAGATGGCGAACATCCTCCCAAGGCCGAGTTGTGGCGTCCACCGTTCGGACGCCGTTGGGACGGCCTTGGGACACGGTCGGGACCTGCGGGAAACGGCCCGCCGACATTCAACGCGTCGCGCTCACCCGGCCGCCGGCAGCCGCACCGGTCCCGCGAGCGCCCGCCGGTGCCGGCCGGGAGAGCCGAGCGCGATCTCGTCGGCCTTCGCGCGCTTGAGGTACAGATGCAGCGGGTGCTCCCAGGTCATGCCGATACCCCCGTGCAGCTGCACCGCCTCCTCGGCAGCACGGACCGCGACGGGGGAGACGTACGACTGCGCCACGGCCACCGCGAGCACCGCCTCCGCCGGGTCGGAAGGCAACGCGGCCAGCACACCGGCCGCGTTGCGCGCCGCCGCCCGGGCCGAGACCACGTCGAGCCACAGGTCGGCCAACCGGTGCTTGAGCGCCTGGAAGGACCCCACGACCCGGCCGAACTGCCGCCGCTGGCCGAGGTATCGGACCGTCTCGTCCAGGCACCACTGCGCCAGGCCCAGCTGCTCGGACGCCAGCAGCCCCGCGCCGGTCAGCAGCGCCCGCTCCAGCGCGGCCGCCGCCGCGTCACCGCCGGCCAGCAGCCGCCCTGCCGCCCCGTCCAGCCGCAGATCGGCCAGCGGCCGCGTCAGGTCGAAGGACACCGGCCGCTCGACCGCGGCCTCCGCGGCCGCCACCTCGTAGAGGCCAGGCCCCTGCGGGCCGAGCGCCGGCACCACCAGCACCTCTGCGGTGAGCGCGTCCGGCACGCTGGTCACCGTGCCGGTCAGCCGCCCGCCGGCGTCCGCCCGTACCGCGGCAGGGAAGCCGTCGCCCGGCGCCGACGGCAGCGGCACCGCGAGCGCGGCCACCGCCTCGCCCGCCGCGAGCCGGCCGAGCAGCGCGGCCGTCGCCGGGTCCGCGGTGTCGCAGCCCAGCAGCGCGGTGGTCGCCAGCACCGCGCTGCCCAGGAACGGCACGGGCGCGACCGCGCCGCCCAGTTCCTCCAGCACCACGGCGGCCTCACGCGCCGAAGCGCCCTGGCCGCCCAGCTTCTCCGGCACCAGCAGCCCGGCAAGGCCCAGCTCCAGGGCCAGCACCCGCCACAGCGCCGGGTCGTACGGCTCCGCGGTCTCGATCCGGCCCAGCACGTCCGCGGGACCGCACCGGTCGGCGAGCACCGCGCGGACCGCGGCCCGCAGGTCGTCCTCGACGTCGGAGTAGAGCAGGTCGGGAATGGCGGGGGAGGGCAGCGCAGTGCTCATCGGGGCAGGTCCTTCCAGGCGGCGTCCTTGTCGTTGCGTGGTTCCGCGGGCAGCCCGAGCACCCGCTCGGCCACGATGTTTCGCAGGACCTCGGACGTACCGCCCTCGATCGAGTTGCCCTTCGCCCGCAGATAGCGGTAGCCCGCGTCGCGCCCGTAGAAGTCCACGCTCTGCGGGCGGACCATCGTCCAGTCGCCGTACCGCAGCCCCTGCTCGCCGAGCAGCTCCACTTCGAGCCCGCTGAGCTGCTGGTTGAGCCGGGCCAGCGACAGCTTCAGGCCCGAGCCCTCGGGACCCGGCGTCCCCGCGGCCATCTGCTGGCGCACCCGCTCCGCGGTCAGCCGGGCCACCTCGGAGTCCACCCACAGCCGCAGCAGCCGGTCGTGCAGCTCGGGCGTGCGCAGCTCGGGCCTGTCCCGCCAGGTCGCGGCCACCGGGCCGATCATGCCGCTCTCGCGCGGTACGGACGCGCCGCCGCCGATCGCGACGCGCTCGTTCATCAGCGTCGCCTGCGCCACCCGCCAGCCGTCGCCGACCGCGCCCAGCCGGTGCGCGTCGGGAATCCTGACCCCGGTCAGGAAGACCTCGTTGAACTCCGCCTCGCCGGTGATCTGCCGCAGCGGCCTGACGTCGACGCCGGGGTCGGTCATGTCGCACACGAAGTACGTGATGCCGCGGTGCTTGGGCACGTCGGGGTCGGTGCGGGCGATCAGGATCGCCCAGCGGGCGGTGTGGGCGCTCGACGTCCACACCTTCTGGCCGTCCACGACCCACTCGTCGCCGTCGCGCACCGCCCGGGTGCGCAGGCCCGCCAGGTCCGAGCCGGCGCCCGGCTCGCTGAACAACTGGCACCAGACCTCCTCGCCGGTCCACAGGGGGCGCAGGAAGCGGGCCTTCTGCTCGTCGGTGCCGTACGCCAGGATGGTCGGCGCGGCCATGCCCAGGCCGATGCCGATGCGGCGCGGGTCGTTGTCCGGCGCCCCGGCCGCGTCCAGCTCGGCGCTCACCACGGCCTGCAGCGAGCGCGGGGCGTCCAGGCCGCCGAGCCCCACGGGGAAGTGCACCCACGCCAGGCCGGCGTCGAACCTGGCCCGCAGGAACTCCCCGGGCTCGGTGACGCCCGGTTCCCACCCGTCGAGCAGCGCCCTCACCCGCCCCCGCACGTCCGCTGCGCTCACGCTTCCCATGTATCCCGCCTTCTCTCCGCCGGAGGCATCCCTAAGCAAGCGCTTGTTAACTTACCGACCCGAACCCGTCCCTGCCACTCCCTGCGGGGTGCTTTCCCGGATGAGTGCTCCTTGCGCTGCGCGCTTGCCGTTCTCGCCGCCGTGGCTTGTCGCGCAGTTCCCCGCGCCCCTCAAAACGCCCACCCTCTCCACGAGAGGCCACCCTCCAGGGGCGCGGTCTGCGACGACGGGGTGGAAGGCATGCGCGCAGCGCAAGGGGCAGTTCCTCAGGGGCGCGGGGAACTGCGCGCTCAGCCACGACGGCGTGGCAGGCAGGCGCCCACCGCAAGGGGCAGAAACCCCGCAAGCCACGCGCGCAAGGTGTTCAGGGGCCGCCGGGACCCGGGGTCAGGGGGGCGACGGAGGGTGGGACGGGCGCGCCGGCGCCATGGGAGAAGCGGTGGCAGCCCTGGACCGCGGCGATGCAGATCGCCGCAAGCAGCGTGACGATCACGAAGACCACCAGCCGCTGCCGCAGCAGCCGCCGCGCGGGCGCGGGACCCGGGGGCCTGCGGCCCCCGCCCGTGCGCACCGGCGTGCGAGCCGACGGCACCGCGGGTGTGCGCCCGCGCGCCGACGGTGCGGCCGTCACCCCCGAATCGGAGCCCTGCGGGCTCCTGCGGGTTCGCTGCTGCGCGTACTCCTCGGCCCGCCGCCCGACGGGCCGCTCCGGCCGCGGCCCGGCCGCCTTGGGCAGCCCGTCCCGCCGCGGCACCCCGATCCCGCGCGCCTCGCGCGTGGCGATCTCGGTCAGCCGCTCGGACAGCTGCACCGTGCTGGGCCGCTCCTCCGGGTCCTTGGCGAGACACGCGTAGACCAGCGGCGCCAGCGCGTCCGGCACCCCGGCCAGGTCGGGCTCCTCGTGCACCACCCGGTAGAGCATGACCTCGGAACTGCCCTGCCCGAAGGGCGAGTCCGCGGTCGCCGCGTACGCCAGCGTGGCGCCGAAGGCGAAGACGTCGGTGGCCGGCGTGACCGCCGCACCCCGTACCTGCTCGGGCGCGAGGAAACCCGGCGAGCCGACCGCCGTACCCACGTGGGTCAGCGTGCTCGCCCCGGTGGCCCAGGCGATGCCGAAGTCGATGATCCGCGGGCCCTTGGGCGACAGCAGGATGTTCGACGGCTTGAGGTCGCGGTGGACGACCCCGGCCTCGTGCACCGCGACCAGGCCCTCGGCGAGCGCCGCCCCGATCGAGGCGACCTCGGCCGCGGCCAGGATGCCGCCCTCGGCGACCTTGTCGTGCAGCGACGGGCCGGGGACGTACTGCGTGGCGAACCAGGGGCGCTCGGCCTCCAGGTCGGCCGCCACCAGCCGGGCGGTGCAGCCGCCGCGGATGCGGCGGGCCGCCGAGACCTCGCGGGCGAACCGCGACCTGAACTCCTGGTCCTCCGCCAGCTCGGGTCTGATGACCTTGAGCGCCACCCGCTGCCCGCGCTTGTCCGCGCCCAGGTAGACCACGCCCATGCCGCCCGCGCCCAGCCGCCGATGCAGCCGGAACGCGCCGACGACCCGCGGGTCCTCGCGCCGGAGCCGCATCATCGCCATGTCCGTTCCCCTACCTTCGGTGGGCGAGTACCCCACTGCTGCTTCCGGTGCCAGCACCGACGGCCGGGTCGGCCGCCCACAGCTTACGGACTCAAGTCCCGCCGCGCGGTGAAGGCCCGCAGGCGGCGGGCCGTGAATTGTCAGTGCCCGGTGGGATCCTGGACATGTGGCGAGGGGTCCGTCCGACGGGCCGTCACTACCGCGCCCCGATCCGCCAACGGTCCGTCTGCCAAAGGGGAATGACGCCGTGAAAGGTGATCGAGTGGAAATAGTCGTCGACGCGGGGGACACCACCCGCACCTATGAGGTCATCGCCACCCGGGCCGGCCGCCGGGTCGAGACGGCAGTGCGCCGCGGGGTGGTGGAAGTGAGTGAAGTCACCCGCAGCGGCACCGTCGTGCGCACCGCCCGCTTCATGGCCACCCGGGTGCTCGCCCTGGTCGAACAGCCCGTCCCGCGGGACGACGAGCACGCCGGACGGCTGCCGGCATCTCAGGGATGACCCTGGGGACCCGGGTGGCGGTGTCCACCCAGGGGAGTATTTGCAAGCGCTCCTGTCATCCTCCGGGAGGCCTGCAAAGGGGTACCAGGGCCTGACGACCGGGGGCTGCGGCGCACCTAATGTTGATGTTCAGCGGCGGGCGGAGCACTCGTCCCCCGAGGTCAAGCGCCCGCCGCTGCCAAAACTGCACATTGCGACCGACCACACAGCAGACCTCAGGACCTCAGGGAGAGGCACATGGCGAGCATGGCGGACACGGTGACCCGCACCGCACGAGCCGTGCACGGCGGGCGGCGGACCGGGACCCGGCATCCGCTGGTGGCGGCAGCCATGGTGCTGCCGCTCGCCGCACTGCTCGCCTACGCCTTCGGAGGTGTGGATGCGGTGGTCACACAAGCGTCGTCCGTGGCCGGCCTGATGGGGCGCTGAGAGGCGTGCCAGGCCTGGAAGAGCGGTCCAGGCCAGGGACTCACCGGTAGAACCCCGTGGGGACGGGGGTACGGCGGACGACTGCGTTTGCCCGGGTGTCACTCGATACCCGGGCATTGCGCTGTCCGGACCCCGTACGGCCGCTGGGAGAGCCGCACAGCCGCGGGGATGCTTGACTGGCCCGATGACGACCACGGGGGAGCAGTCCGGCACCCAGGCGGGCGGCACGCTGCGTATCGACCCGCAGGCCGCACGCCGTGCGGCCCGGCCACCGGCCGACGACGCCCTGGTCACGGCGCTGGCCGCCGCCGCGGCCGCGGCCGCACGGCGCGGCCTGCGGGG
>NZ_CAJSLV010000071.1 GCF_907177275.1 Actinacidiphila cocklensis | reverse complement strand
GCCGTAGCCGGTCGCCGTCCCGCGGTCGCGCCGCAGCCGGACGGTGACCGCCAGCGGTGCCCCGTGCGCGGCGAACGCGGCACCGAGCCGGGCGTCGCCCAGGAAGTCGGCGATCTGCTGCGCGCTCTGCGGCTCGCGGCCCACCGCGGCGACCGTGCCGCGCAGCACTCCGTAGCGCCCGGCCGGGACCGACTGCACGGTCATCTCCACCGCGGCGCCGACCGGCAGCGCCGTACCGCCGACCGGATACAGCACCGCCTCCAGCGGCTCGCCGGCCTTCCCCGCCCGCTCCACCCCGGCCACCGCGGTGCCCGCGGCGACCACCGAGCCGATACCGGCCGGCAGCGCGGTCACCCGGCCGGCAGCGACCAGCCGCACCGGCTGCACCCCTGCCGCGGTCTGCACGTCGAGCAGCGGCGCCCCGGCCGCCAGCAGGTCGCCGACCTTGGCCCGCACCTTCACCACCTGGCCGGCCAGCGGGCTCTGCAGGACGTAACCGCCGTGCCCGTGGGTCAGCACGCCGGGCACCTCCACCCGCGACGAGACGGCGCCGCCGACGGCCCACACCCCCGCGCCGGCCAGCACGACCAGCGCGACGGTCAGCGCCAGCAGCCCCTGCGGGCGGGCGAGCCGCACCGGCAGATCCAGCTCCTCGGGCGAGCGGAGCCTGGACAGTGCCTTCTGCCGGAATTCCACCGGAGTCCTCCCTGACAGCCCCGTGGACCCCGGGCTGTCAGGCTCCGGGGTCCACGGTCGTTTGCGAATGCGCTCAGATACCGGCGAGGCCGGCCAGCGGCGCCACGTTCAGGCCGGTCGCCGAGGTGGCCAGACCCGCCACGTCGGAGACCGTCGGCAGCATGGAGTCGACCGTGAAGACGGTGTCGAGCACCGGGCCGAGAATGCCGCCCGAGATGCCGTCGAGGTCGCTGTCGGCAATCTCGCGGGTCTCGATCTGGGGGGTGGAGTCCTTGCGCATGACTGCGTAATCCCTTCGTTGTGCGGAATTTTTCGAAAATCCTGTCGACCGGGATGGCGGTGCCATCAAGGCAGGTCGAATCAACCGCCCCTCCGGCGCCCGGAATTCCGTAGAGCGTTCGCTCAGCTCCCGCTTGGCGGAGATGTAAGCACGTCGCACGGTGCCGGGCCACTCGGTCCGACCGGCAGGTCGGTGCAGGTCGGCGCGTTGTGACTGCCGTCAGCACATCGCGGTGACGAATTCTTCACACCGTTTGCCCCCGTGAATTCGTACACCATGGGAACGGCCCGCCGCCGGTCCATCGGACTCGAACACCTCTGCGTTTCCCGCGGCCGGAACACGGACCGCGGGCAGATCCGGCGGTTGTGTGTGCAGAGTCTGCACCCGTGCTGTGCGGTCCCGCAGAAAACGGTATTCCTGCGGCCACGTCGGCCGACGGGCGGGACATCAGGGCATCTGGCGCGATGTCGGACATCCGCTGGCCGCGAAGGCCGCGCACGCCGTGAACGGGGCCGCGAGGACGGGTTGTCACGGGCGGCGGGCGAGGCGGAGCGGCAGCAGCATCGCCGCGGCGGTCAGTGCGAAGGCCGCCGGGTAGCCGGTCAACGCGGCAAGGGCGCCGAAACCGACCGCGCCCGCGCCCATTCCGGCGTCGTAGCCGACGTTCCACAGCGCGCTGACCGTCCCGTAGCCGGCGGCGGACACCCGGGCGTACATCAGCGACAGCGTGGCGTTCTGCGCTACCCCGAAGCCGACCCCGAAGACCGCGACGCCGCAGAGCACCGCGGCGGTGCTGCCCGTCGCCGCGGTCAGCAGCAGGCCCGCGGCCGACAGCAGCAGCCCGGGCAGCACCAGCCGTCCCGGTCCGCGCCGGTCGCCGAGCCGCCCGGCGAACCAGCGCGCCGCGGTCGCCGCGGCGGGCTGGACGAAGAGCGCGGCGGCGACCACGCCGGAGGCGGCCGCCGGCACCGCGAGCGGCAGGAAGGTGACGAGGATGCCGGCCCCGAGGGCGGTGACCGTGAAGACGGCGGCGGGCCGCACCAGCCCACCGTCCCGCAGCCCGCCACCGATCCGGCCCTCCGCACCCGCCGCAGACTCCTTCGCGGGGCACGGCTCGCGCCCCGGGATGCCGGGGACCACCGACACCGCCGCCAGCGCCAGCAGGCCGCCCGCGACGGACACCGGCAGGAAGCCGTACCGGTCCGCCAGCCAGACGCCCAGGGGCAGCGCGATCAGCGAAGGCACTCCCGACACCACGCCGGCCAGGGCCAGGCCCTCGCCGCGGCGCTCGGCCGGGATCAGCGAGGCGGTCAGCGCGCCGCCCGCCACCACGGTGAGGGCGAAGCCGAGACCGCGCAGGCAGCACACCGCGACGATCCAGCCCATGCCGCCCCACGCGGTCACGAACAGCGCGGGCGCACCCAGCAGGACGAGGCCCGCTGCCAGCGCCCACCGGTAGCCGAAGCGGGCCACCAGCCGCGGCGTGGCCAGCTCCCCGCACACCGTTGCCAGCATCAGCGCCCCGGTCGCAAGGCCCGCGTCGCCGCCGGACGCGGTGGCGTACAGCGGGACGACCGACAGCAGCAGGAAGAGGCTCGCGGACGCTCCGACGACGGTGACGAAGCGCAGCAGCAGCGGCCTGGTCACCAGCGGCGGCCTGGCGGACGGAAGTTCTGCGGCGGGAGTGCGGACGTGCGGCGACGTGGTCATGGCAACGACGCTAGGCACCGTCCGGCCCCCCGGTAAGCTCCATTTCCATGCCGCTGGAGTGGTCCGGTCTGTCGCCCGAGGTGCTGCTCACCCTCGACCGGGAGAGCCCGCGGCCGCTGCGTGCCCAGCTGGAGGACCAGCTCAGGGACGCGATCCGCGGCGGCCGCCTCGACGTCGGCGAGCGCCTGCCGTCCTCGCGTGAACTCGCCCGCAGACTCGGCCTGTCCCGCGGCCTGGTGCAGGACTGCTACGCCCAACTCCGTGCCGAGGGCTACCTGACCTCCCGGGTGGGCGCCGCCACCAGCGTCGCGGCCGGCGCCTGCCCGCCGCCCGCACCGCGTTCCGCACCCGTCCGACCCCCGCGGCTGACGGCCGACTTCAGGACCGGAGTCCCCGACCTCGGCTCCTTCCCGCTGGCCGACTGGCTGTGGGCCACGCGCGAGGCCGCCCGCGCCATGCCCACCGCGGCGCTCGACTACGGCGACCCGCGCGGCAGCGCGCACCTGCGCGAGGTGCTCGCCGGCTACCAGCGCCGGGTCAGGGCGGCCGCCACCGACCCGGAGCGCACCATCGTCTGCTCCGGCTACGCCCAGGGGCTCGCCCTGACGCTGCGCGCCCTGGCCGCGGCAGGTGTCCGCACCCTCGCCCACGAGGACCCCGGCGCCCCCGGCATGACCGCCGCCGCGGCGGCGCACGCGGGCCTGGGGGTCGTGCCCGTTCCGGTCGACGACGAGGGCCTCGACGTCGACGCGCTCACGGCGACCGGCGCCCGCGCCGTCCTGGTCACGCCCGCCCACCAGTGGCCGACCGGCGTCGTGATGGCCGCACGGCGGCGGCTTGCCCTGGTCGAGTGGGCCGCCGCGCACGACGCGTACGTCATCGAGGACGACTACGACGCCGAGTTCCGCTACGACGACCGCGACCCGGTCGGCGCGGTGCAGGGCCTGGCTGCCGACCGGGTCGTCGCGATCGGCACCGTCAGCAAGTCGCTCGCGCCGGCGCTGCGCATCGGCTGGCTGCTGTGCCCGCCCGCGCTGGCCGAGCGCGTCGCGGCGTACAAGCAGGTCGACGACCGCGGTTCGCCCACCCTCGACCAGCTCGCGCTGGCCCGGCTGATCGAGTCGGGCCGCTACGACCGGCACCTGCGCCGGATGCGGTCGGTGTACGCCACCCGGCGCGAGGCGCTGGTCGCCGCACTCGCCGCGCACGCTCCGGGGGTGCGCCTCACCGGCCTGGCAGCCGGCTTCCACGCCGTCGCGCACCTGCCCGCGGGCGCCGACGAGCAGACGGTGATCGAGGCGGCCCGGACCCGCGGTGTCGGCCTCTACGGCATGAGCGCCAACCGCGCCGGGCACGCCCCGCGGCCGGGCCGGATCGTCCTCGGCTTCGGCAATCTGGGCGAGCGGGCGATCGCCGAGGGGATCGCCGCGATCGGCGACCTGCTGGCCTGACGCGGCTGCCCGGGCGGCCCTGACACGGCTGCCCGAGCGGGCCTGACACGGCCGGGACACGCCCCCGACGCACGGCCCCCGGTCACGGGGATGCAAGGATGGGGGTCATGAACAATGTGTACTTCGACATCTCCGTCGACGGCGCCCCGGCCGGACGTATCGTCTTCCGGCTGTTCGACGACGTGGTGCCCGAGACCGCCAGGAACTTCCGCGAGCTGGCCACCGGCGAGCACGGCTTCGGCTACGCGGGCTCCGCCTTCCACCGGATCATCCCCGAGTTCATGCTCCAGGGCGGCGACTTCACCTCCGGTGACGGTCGCGGCGGCAAGAGCATCTACGGGGAGAAGTTCAAGGACGAGAACTTCCAGCTCAAGCACGACCGGCCGTTCCTGCTGTCGATGGCGAACGCCGGGCCGAACTCCAACGGCTCGCAGTTCTTCATCACCACCGTCGTCACCAGCTGGCTCGACGGCAAGCACGTCGTCTTCGGCGAGGTCGTCGAGGGCTCGGAGCTGGTCAAGCTGATCGAGGGCAAGGGCTCCGGCAGCGGCAGGCCGTCCTCGAAGGTCGTCATCACCGCGTCCGGCACCGTCGACTGATCTCGCGGTTCCGCCGAAGGGTTCTCGTGGGCGACAGCTCGCGGGGACCCTTCATGACTTTCCCCGGGCATCGACAGGAGACCGATATGCCCGGTTTGCGACCGCTCTGGCCGGGCAGGTGTCCTGGCATGAAGGGGCCGGACGTGGCATCCGTGCGAGGCGCGGAGTGCCGCACGAGGCAGCGTACGGCGTGGTCCGGTACCCGCAGCGACACGCGTACGGGAACGGACGGCTCGTGATGCAGGAGCAGACAGCGGCGCAGCCGCGCACCAAGACCTGGACGCTGGACCTGGAGATCGCCGAGGAGAGCCAGGACGCCACCACCGTCAAGGCCGCGCTCGACACCGGTGAACGCACCTTGCGCGCCCGGACCACCGCGCAGCGCAACCCGGAGGACCCGCCCGCGCCCGTCATCGGCGACGAGTACGCCGCCGGACGCGCGCTGCTCGACCTGGGCAGGCAGCTCCTCCACGAGGCCACGAGCGACGCGGCGGCCAACGCCAAGTCGGCGCAGTAGGCCGGCAGCGCCGGAACACCAGGCAACAGCGCCGGCTGACGGCTACGGCCGAGGCGGTCAGGCGGACTCCTGGCCGTCCAGCTCGACGCGGCCGCCGACCTCGATCAGGCCGTCGGGGTGGGGTGCGGTCATGATCTGGGAGCCCAGGCCCTGCGCGATGTTCAGCGCGCGGCCGAGCCGGTGGGTGAGCAGCAGCGCCGCCGCCCCGGTGGCCTCGTCCTCGTCGATCCCGTCGTCGCGGCCGGGGAAGGCCCTGGCCCTGATCCGCCCGGCCGCCTTGTCCTGCCACGCCCACGCGTAGATCCACTCGCCGGGCGGCGGTACGTCGAGCGCCTCCACCTCCTCGGCCGAGCCGTACTCCCGCAGGGTGCGCGGCGGCGCCCAGGCGGCCATCGCCTCGATCCAGGTGAACTCGCCGTCGAGCCGAACCCCCACCACGCCCGCGGGCGTGATCAGTTCGGGCAGGTCGAGCAGCCAACCGGTGCCGACGCAGGGGTGCCCGGCGAAGGGCAGCCGCAGGGTGGGCGTGTAGATGTCGATGGCGCCCCGCTCGGGGTCGTCGACGAAGACGGTCTCGCTGAACCCCAGCTTCCCGGCGAGGACCTGGCGCTCACCGGTGTCGGCCACGGCGGACCCGTCGCGTACGACCGCGAGTTCGTTGCCGTGACGGCCGTCGGCTCCGCAGAAGACACGCAGTACGTCGTAGTCGGTCACCGGGGCAGTCAACCACGGCGCGGCAGGGGCACCGTCGCCCGGGAGCCGTCGCGGGTGGCGGCGCCGCCGGTCCTCGCACCGGCGGCGCCGCCGGCCGGTCAGGCCGTGGAGTAGCGCGCCTCCGTCCTGGCGATCCTCTCCCGCGCCCGGTCGGAGTCGCCGCGGCCCATCGCGTTCCACTGCTGGGCCAGCACGCCGGGGCCGAAGTCCTCGGCTCCGCCCAGGGGTTCGGCCAGCGTCTGGGCGCGGGCGCCCTCCTCGACGATGAGGATGAGGCGGGCCAGGTCGAGCAGGCCGCCGCGGCTCCACAGGGTGGCGCCGCCGTTGGCCTCCAGGATGCCGGGGACGTCGGGCTCGTCCGCCAGGGCGCGCAGGATGAACTCGTCCTCGCCCTCGTGGCGGTCCAGGTAGACGGGCAACTCCGCGGCTGTCGTCTCGCGTTGGGCGGGCACGTAGCGCAGCGGGAACGGGCGGTGCGCCTGCGCCCAGGCGGCCAGGTGCGGGGTGTGGACGTGGGCGATGGAGCCGAGCCACGGGTGCGCGGCGAAAACGGCGGTGTAGCGGATGCCGTCGCCCCACGGGCGCAGTGCGCCGGGGCCGTCCACGATGCTGGTCGGCACCGCCTGCACGGGCGCGTCGGGGCGGAAGGGGTCGGGGTGCTTGACGTTGAGCACCCGGTCGCCGCCCGGTTCGCGCACCACGAAGCTCAGGGTGGCGCTGGGGGTGAGGGTGCCGGTCTCGCGCAGCACCCGGAAGGCGACGGCCGCGTCGTCGAGCAGGGTGGCGGTGAAGTCGTCGGCGCTCATCCGGCGGCCACCAGTTCCTGCGCGGCACGCAGCGGTTGCGGTGCGACCCAGTCGGCGAGCGGGAAGTCGTGCGGGACGAAGCCGTGTGACACCAGGAACTCCTTTTGTCGGTCGAGCAGGTGCAGTCGGTTCTCGGAGAGGTCGGGGGCCAGGCGGCGGTGGAAGTCGCCGCGGTGGGTGCGGGCCGCCGCCTCCGCGCTGCCGCCGCTGTCGGCGGCCAGCATCCGCAGGACGTCGTCGCGGTGCTGCGCAGCCCAGTCCGCGGCCCGCAGGGTCTGGGCGAGGAAGAGGGAGACGGCCCAGGGGTGTTCGGCGAGGGTCCGCTCGTGGACGGTGATCGGGCGCGGGGTGCCGTTGTTGACCCGGCAGGCGGGGTCGGGGTGGTCGTCGAGGTCGATGCCGATGACGGCGCCGGCCTGCGCTGCGTGGTCGAGTGCGGCCGGACCCTTGGCGTAGACGGCGTCGACCTCGCCGCGGACGAGCGCGTCGATGCCCGTCCAGGGCCGGGCGAGCGGGCCGTTGACGGTCCAGCCCGGCTGGTTCTCGCGGGCGTCCGGCACCTCGACGAGGTCGACGGCGTCCAGGCCGAGCCCCGCGAGGCCCAGCGCCCCGCGCAAGCCGTGGAGCGCCATCGCGCGCATCACCCCGGCGCCCGGTTCCGGGCCGTGCACCGGCAGGGCGGCCCGGCGCCCGGCGAGCGCGGCGGGCGTGGTGATGCCGGAGCCGGGCCTGACCAGGACGACCTGGCGCTCCTCTATCCAGGTCAGCCCGATCAGCCGGGTCGGGGCGCCCGCCGCCCGGGCCGCGAGGGCGGGGACGCTGCCGCCCTCGCGGAAGAGCCCCGGCAGCCCGTGGTCCAGGTGGTGCCGCGCCGACTGCGGCCCGGCGTCCCGCAGTTCGGCGACGCCGACGCCCCGTTGCCCGAACTCCTCGGCCAGCCAGCCCAGCCGGTGCGCGATGCCGCTGGCGGTGGGAACCGGGCAGCGGGTCAGCCACACCGTGCCGAGGCCCTCGGCGGGGTCGGCCGCGTTCACCGGTGCGCGGCGAGCGGCCGGGCGCCGCCCACCTCGCGGAAGGCGGCGAGCAGTTCGGCGTCGGTGCTCCCGTCGTACGGGAGCGGCTCGAAACCGTGGTCCAGGTCGGACGATCACCTGGAACCGGGTGCCGGAGCGCAGCGACCTGCCGTGCCCGGCGGCGATCTCGCCCACCTCGCGGAACTTCGCGCCGAGCCGGTCCGGGAGGTCGGCGAACGCCGGATAGCTGTCCACGACCCGGGCGGCGTACTCCAGGCGGCGGAAGGCGGCCAGCACGGCGCGGTGGTCCCAGCCGGCCCCGACGTAGGCTGCCCACCCGTCGTAGTCCGCGGGGTTGCCGCGCACCCACAGCGACGCGTCGATCGCGCAGGAGCCGCCGAGCGCGCGGCCCGCGGGCCACCGGACCGTACGGCCGCCGAGCCCGGGCTGCGGGACGGTCTCGTCCGCCCAGTCCGCGTCCGTGCCGTACAGCTCGGCGGCGCGTGCGGGGTCCCGGGCGGGCGGTCCTTCGGGGAGCCGGGTGCCGGCTTCGAGCAGCAGAACGGTGGTGCCGGAACGCCGGGAGAGGCGGGCCGCGACCAGCGAACCCGCCACGCCCCCGCCGACCACGACGTAGTCGTAAGCCGTCATGCGAACAGCATTCAAGCGCGTCCGACGGCATGTCAAATAGTGACAGATGACTTCACATAATGGCAATGAAACATGGCCCGTTGCTAGACTCCACGTCCGGCCGACCCGTGCGCCGAACCGGGGCGGGCGGCCCGACGCCCCACGCCGGCAGCCGAGTCGACGACACAAGGAGCGCTACGCGCATGACCGAGCAGGACGCCCAGGAGCCCCAGGACGCCCGATCCCGCCCGCCGGGCGCCCAGACCGTCGAGCGCGCCTTCGACCTGCTGCGCGTGCTGCGGGAGTTGCCGGGGCCTGCCACCGCCGCGGACATCGCGCGCCGGATGGACCTCAACGTCAGTGCCGTCCACCGGATGGCCCGCGCGATGGAGCAGGCCGGCTTCCTTGAACAGGACCCCGCGACCCGCCGCTACCGGCTCGGCACCGCGATCGCCGGGCTCAACCGGACCCTGCACCACCAGCGCCGCTTCGACCTGGCCCGGCCCGAGCTGCGCCGGCTCTCGGAGCTGACGTCGGGATCGGCGGTGCTGGCGCTGCGGGACGGGTGCGAGGCGCTGCTCGTCGCGGACCTGCCCGCCGAGTGGACGCCGGACGCGTGGTCCGCCCGGGTCACCGACTCCGTGCCGCTGCACGCCTCCGCCTTCGGCAAGGCGCTGCTGGCCTGGCCGCGGCCCTCCGAGGGGGAACTGGCGGCACTGGCGCCTTTCGAGCGGTTCACCGAGCGCACCCTCACCACCACCGCCCGGCTGCGCGCGGAACTCGACGCGGCGGTGGAGCGCGGCTACGCGGTCTCCAGCCGGGAACTGCGCCCGCAGCAGCTGTCGGTGGCCGTGCCGATCCTCGACCAGCACGGCGGGAGCTATCTCGCGTTGGGCGTGGGCACCACGTGGACCAGGAACGCCGCCGCCAGGACCGGCGCCATCGCGCGCCAACTCCAGCACAGCGCACGCCGGTTGCGCGAGGTTCTGGTGCTGGAGGGGCCGCGCTGACGGCGCCGGGCCGAGCGTCGGCGGCACCCAACCGGGGCGCACCGGAGCCGAGTTGACGCATCACCCCGGCGAGTCGCACCCCGACGCGATCGACCGGACCCGCTTCGAGGCACTCGTCCGCAGCGGCCGCGACGAACTGCGGGCGCGCAACTGGGAGTCGGGCGCCCTGCTGCTGCGGGAGGCGCTGGGGCTGTGGCGCGGCCCGGTGCTGGCCGACGTGGCGGAGACCGGGGTGGGCTGGCACGAGCTGGCGGCGGTCAAGGAGAGCCGGATGACCGCGTTCGAGGACTGCGTCGAGGCGGAGCTGACCCTAGGCCGGCACCGTGAGGTGGTCGGCGAGCTGGCCGCGATGAGCGAGCAGGAGCCGGTCAGGGAGCGGACCTGCGGCCTGCTGATGCTCGCGCTGTACCGCTGCGGCAGGCAGCCCGAGGCGCTGGCCGCCTACCAGCGGTTGCGCGACAGCATGGTCGGCGACTTCGGCCTCGACCCGGGGCCCGAACTCCAGGACCTGGAGCGGGCGATACTCAAGCAGCACCCGATGCTGGCGCTCCCGCCGCTCCAGGTGCGCGCCGAGGCCGTACGCCCGCCGGCGCCGGGCCGTACCGAGCGCACCGCACCGCTCGCCGCTGCCCCGCCCCTCGCGCGCGGGCTCGCTCCCGTCCCCCCGGCTGCGGGCCCGGCGCCCGCGCTCGCCGAACGCAAACAGGTCAGCGTGCTGCTGGTCAGGGCCAGCCTCGGCGCCGGCGCCGACGACCCCGAACTGCCCGCCGCCGTACGCACCATCGTCGCCGCCCGGCTCGACACCCTCCCGGTCGCCGAGAAGTCGGTCCTGCGGGACGCCGCCGTCCTGGGCGGCACGGTGTGGACCGCGGGCGTGGCGGCGGTCGGCGCCCGGGCGCACCGCGAGGTCGACGCGGCCCTGCGGCTGCTGGAACGCAAGGACTTCCTGCGCCGCGTGCGCCGCAGCATCCTGCAGGACGACACCGAGTACGTCGTACGCCACCGCCTGGTCCGCGACATCGGCTACGCCCAACTCACCCGCCAGGACCGCCTGCTCAGGCACCGCCGGGCGATCGGCTGGATCACCGCACTGCCCCCGCAGCACGGCGACCTGCTGATCCACCACTACCGCCAGCTGGTCGCGCTGTCGGCGACCGACGCGATGGTCGACGAGGCCTGCCAGGCCCTCGTCGACGCGGGCCGCAGGGCCGCGGCGGCCGGTGGCCACAACAGCGCCCTGCGCTGCTACCGCGCGGCGTCCGACCTCTGCCCGAGCGCAGCGCCCGGCCGCCGGCAGCTGAGCCTGCTCTACCGCCAGAGCCTGCGGGCGACGTCCGCGCCGCCCACGGTGGACAGCATCTGCGGCTGACACGCACTCGGCCGCCCTCGGCCCGGAGGGGACCGGCGGTGTACGACCGTGTGCGAACGCGTTCGACTCGATGCGACCCGGTGCCGGGCGTGCCGGGTGCGCCGCTAGCGTGACCGGGGTCGATCCCAGGAGCCCGTGTGCACACCATCCCCTCACCGCCCGCCCTCGCGCGGCCGCTGTCCGACGCGCTCGGTATCGCGGACGGACAACCCGTACCGGCCGCGGCGCTGCGGGACGCCGCATCGCGGGTGCCCGTGCCGCCGGTGGGGGTAAGGGCCGTGTGGGACGGCGTCGACGCCGGGACCGCAAGCGCGCTGCTCAAGGACGCCGACGCCGAACTCACCAGAGACGCGCCCGTGTTGCGGGCCTCGGACTGGGCGCGGACCTTCCGCGACGGTGTGCGGACCGCGTACGAGGACCGGGCGCGGGCGCTCCGCGCCAGGACGGCGCTGTTCGTGCTCGCCGCCGTGCTCGCCGACGAGTCGGCGCCCGCGGGTGCGCCGCCCGGCGCCGCGCCCTACCTGGACGCCGCCGCCGACGGCCTGATGGCCTTCGCGGAGGCGAGCACCTGGTGCTGGGCGCCGCACGACCGGCACACCGCGGGACGCGGCGAGGTCGTGCCCGACCCGGCGGACCCTTTCCTCGACCTGGGCGCCGCCGAGGTCGCCGCGCTGTTCGCGTGGTCCGACCACGTCCTCGGGGACCGGCTCGACGAGCGGGTCCCGGGACTGCGGCGCCGCCTCAGGTACGAGGTGCGGCAGCGGGTGTCCACGCCCTTCCTGCGGGTCAGGGACTGGCACTGGATCGGGCTCGACGGGGACGCGCACAACTGGAACCCCTGGATCCACAGCGCGGTGCTCGCCGCCGCGCTGCTGCTCACCGACGACGACGCCGAGCGTGCGGAACTGGTCACCCTGGTCGTCCGCGGCCTCGACCACTTCGTCGCGGTCCTGCCCGACGACGGCGGCGTGGACGAGGGCGTCGCCTACTGGTGGCAGGGAGCCTGCCGGCTGCTGGAGTCCCTCGACCTGCTCGCCGCGGTCGGCGGGCCGTCCCTCGACGCGCGCGGCCTGCCGGTGCTGGCCGAACTCCTGCGCTATCCGCACCGGATGCACTGGGGCGGCCCGTGGTACGTCAACGTCGGTGACGCGCCCGCCCGCCCGGCGGCCGAACAGCCCTGGCACGTCCTCTTCCACTGGGGACTGCGGCTCGGCGACCCGGCCGTCACCGCCCATGCGACCGCCCGCGCACGGGCGCGCGGTGTGGCGGCCCACCAGGACGACGGTCTCGGCCGCGCCCTGGACGGGCTCAGCGCCCCGGACTGGCAGGCCGCCCTCGCCGCGCCGCCCGCCGCCCGCACCACCTGGCTCGCCCGCGACGTATGGCTGCCCCGGGTGGAACTGCTGGTCGCCAGGGAGCGGGCCGGCCGTACCGAAGGCCTCGCGCTCGCCGTCAAGGGCGGCCACAACGCCGAACGCCACAACCACCTGGACGTCGGCTCCTACTGGGTCGCCCTCGACGGCACCCCCGTCGTCGTGGACATCGGCCAGCCCACCTACACCGCCGCCAGCTTCGGCCCCGACCGCTACCAAGCGTGGCCGCTGCGCAGCGGCTGGCACAACGTGCCCGACCCGGGAGCGGAACAGCAGCCAGGCGAGCACCACGGCGCCCACGGCGCAAGGGCCGACATCGGCGAACACGCCACCGCCTGGACCGCGGACCTGGCGCCCGCCTACCCCGAAGGGCTGCTGGCCCGCTGGCGGCGCACCGTCCGGCTGGTCCGCCAGGTGGGCGCCGAGCCGGCGTACGTCCTGGTCGAGGACGAGCCGCACGAAGCCCCGGGCGCGGTCCGCCTGCACCACGTCGTCGCCGGCCACGTCCTCCTGACCGACGGCAGTGCCCGCATCGACGCGGGTGCCGGCCGCACCCTCCGCCTCACCTGGGACCCGCGCCACCTGACGGCGACCACCGAGGTCCGCACCCTCGACGACCCCCTGCTGCACCACTCCTGGGGCCACCGCCTCACGCGCCTGACCCTCCACACCGCAGCGGCCCCGCGAGTCCCCCTGCGCCTGCGCATCGAGCGCGCGACCGAGGCCTGAACGCGCCGGCGATCGTGCGGCGTTGGCCCGGCGCCCGGCGCCCGGCGCCCGCTCCACCCGGTCCGCGAGCCCCGGAACCCGTGCAGATCCAGCCGAATCCCACGGCGCCGCTCAGCCGGGGGCGGGGACTGCCACGACCGAGCGGCGGCCGTCCGGCCAGGCGACGGTGACCCGGTGGCCGCCGTCCTCGGTGGCGCGCACCAACAGCGCGGGGTCGGGTGCCGCAGCGGACCCGCGGTCCAGGGTGACCACCGCGGCCAGGACCCGGCCGAGCGGCGCGGGTCCCGCGGTGGACAGCCACGGGACCGCGGTCCACCGGGCGAGCGGGCTCGTACCGTTCTCCGCCGAGACCCCGGACCGGGTGAAGCCGCTCAGATCGCGTACCCGGGAGCGCAGTTCGGGAGTGGCGGCCTCGGCGCAGGTCGCGCGGCCGGTGGAGGAGCGGGACTCCGGGACGGTCGCCGCGGCCACCGGCCAGCCGCCGAGCCGCACCGCGCGCCACGACAGGCTCGGCGCCCCCGACCGGCCGGGCGGCGGGTCCAGCCGTACCAGCCGCACCTCCACGCCGTCCCGGAGCACCGACACCACGGTGACCAGCGGCCCGGCGACCACGGGACCGCGCCGGCCCGAGCCGTGGTCGGGCGTGTCGTCTCCGGCGGTGTCGACCCAGTGGACCGGGCCGCGCGAGCACCCCGCGACGGCCCCGCCGGGCAACTCCCTGACGTACACCGTGGAGAAGCCGCTGCGGTGCGTCGCGCGCCCCGCGTGGTCCAGCACGGCGACGCTGTTGTCGATCGGGTCGGCGGTCGTGGGCCCGGTCAGCGGCGGAACCGTGGCGGTGGAATAGCCCAGCCGCGCGTACAGCGGGGAGTCGGCGCAGGCGTCCCCGGGGTCGGCGTGGTCGGTCCCGTGGTTGACGACGAGCGCGATGCCGTCCGACGCCCGGGCGGACACCAGCCAGCCGGGAGCGGCCACCACCCTTGCCACGTCGCCCACTTCCACCGGCAGCGGCTCCTCGGCGGCGGTCCACACCGGGTGGTCCGCGGGCAGCATCAGGCCGAGCATGCCCTTGGCCGCCCAGTAGGGCGACCCGGGACCCGAGTACGACTGGCGCAGCCCTGGCCACTCGCGGTGCCAGCCCAGCGTCAGCAGGCCGTCGGGCTCCAGGGCGCCGCGGTCGGTGAAGTGCCTGAGCATTCCGCTGGCCGCGCGCCGCAGCAGCCCGGGGGCCTGCCCGCCCGCGCCGCTGACCGCGCCCACCCACAGCGGCGCCGCCGTGGCGAACCGGTAGGTCAGGCTGCGGCCCTGGAGCAGCGGCGACCCGTCGGCGCCGACCAGCCGCACCGCGTCGTCCAGGTACGCCGCCAGATCCTCCTCCCAGCGCTTCCGCAGCAGCGGCGGGCACAGCGTGCCGGTCACGTCGAACAGGCGGGTCCACAGCAGCGGGTACAGGTGCAGCGCCCACCCGGTGTAGTGGTCGTACGCACGCTCCTGACCGTCGCTGAGCCAGCCGCCGGGCCGCCGCAGCGAGGCGTGCACCGCGAGGTCCTGCTCGATGTCCGCGACCGAGAAGGTGCCGCCGGCCTCGCGCAGGAAGGACTCCACGACGATCCGGAACCACACCCAGTTGATCGGCGGGTAGTCCTGTCCGACGACGCTGCCGAGCCAGTCCAGCACCCGCTCCCTGACCGCGTCGTCGAGCCGGTCCCACAGCCAGGGCCGGGTGAGCTGCAGAACCAGCGCGACGGACGCCGCCTCGACCTTCGCCTGGCCGAGCCGGTCGGGGCGCGGCCAGGCTTCGGGGGAGTGCGGGTCGGTGCCGGCGGCCAGGCCCCGGGCGTAGGTCTCCAGCAGTCCTGAGGGGTCGGCGCCCTGCTCGCCCGCGACCCGGAAGCCGGCGAGCAGGAAGGTGCGGGCGAAGCCCTCCAGGCCGTCCGAGCGGATGCCGCTGCTGCTCGCGGGACCCGGCAGGCCGATCAGCGCGCCGCCGGGGGAGCGGTAGGGCGCGACGGCGGACAGCATGCGGTCGGCGAGCGCGGTCCAGTGGTCGCGCGTCCAGCCGGTGTACGGGGAGCGCCCCCGGTCCTCGGGTGGCAGGGCAGGGGGCATCGCGGGTCTCCGTACGGGTGGCCGGGCACGGCGCCGGGACGCCGGTCCGCCGGGCGATCACTCAAGCGGCAGCGGGCGAGCGGGTCAACCGAGGCGAAGCGAACCGCACACGCTCGCACACGAACGAAACGGGTGGACCACACCGGCGAGCGACTGGACAACCGCTGGAAGCCGCCGGGAGCCCTGCGGAGAACGCTCCCTATACTGCGCTGACACCATGGATCGGCTGCCGGGACGGCGAACGGGGTTTGTGAAAGTGGCGCAGGCGCACGACGAGGAAGTTCTGCACAAAATCCGTCAGGGGCTCGTCTACACCGAGACGGAGGCGTCCTTCCAGGCCCCCCAGCGCCGCCCCGACCTCGTCTTCGAGTACAACCACACCCCGCCCGCCCAGGCCGAGCGGCGCAGGGAACTGCTGGTCGCGGCCCTCGGCTCGGTCGGCGAGCGCACGGTTCTGCTGCCGCCCTTCCACGCCGGCTTCGGCAGCAACGTCCACATCGGCGACGACTTCTTCGGCAACGTCAACCTCACCTTCGTCGACGACGTGGACATCCGGATAGGCGACGGGGTCATGATCGCGCCGAGCGTCACGCTCACCACGACCGGCCACCCGGTGCACCCCTCGCGCCGCACCGACTTCGGGCGGTTCTCCGAGCCCATCGTGATCGAGGACAAGGTGTGGATCGGCAGCAACGTCGTCGTCCTGCCGGGGGTGCGCATCGGGTACGGGTCGGTCATCGGCGCCGGCAGCGTCGTCAGCCGGGACATCCCCCCGATGGTGGTCGCGGTCGGCGTGCCCTGCCGGGTGGTCCGCCCGATCACGGACGACGACCTCACGACCCGTACCGCCGAGGCCGGCTGAGCCCCTCCCGCGGAGCGCCCGGCCCGGTCAGCCCGCCAGCAGCGCTGCCACCAGGCCGCGCGCCCAGTCGCTCGACGCCGGCCGGCCACTGAAGATCGCCCGGTAGTACAGCGGCCCGAGCAGCATGTCGACGGCGCGCTCCAGCTCCGGCACCCGGCCGCCGCGCGCCTTCTCCCGCTCGATGATCGCCCCGAGCTGCTCGTGGCGGTCGGCCGTGCACGCGCAGCCGCCCTCGGGACCCGAGCCGATGGTCGCCCGCATCAGGGCCAGCACGTCGGGGTCGGCGAGGTCGGTGGCGACGTCGCCCATCCACCGTTCGAGGTCGCCGGCCAGCGAGCCGGAGTCGGGCACCACCACGTCGCCGCTGAACCTGCTGGTCGCGACGTCGGCCAGCAGCTGCGCCACCGATCCCCAGCGCCGGTACACCGTGGTCGGGTGCACCCCGGCGCGTGCGGCGACCGCCGGGATGGTGAGGGTCTCGGCCGGCCCGGCGGCGGCCAGCTCCTCCACGGCGCGGTGCACCGCCGCGCGGACCCGCGCGGAACGGCCGCCGGGGCGGGCCTGGATTGTTTCGGTCATGGGGAAATTATCGCACTCATCGTTGCGTTAGCATAGCCAGTCACTAACGCAATGATCACTGCAATCGGAGACTCGTATGACCGTCGCGCCGACGCACCACGACAGGGATTCCGCGTCCACGGCCGCATCGCGGAAGGTCTCGGGGCGGCGCGGGCTGAGCCGCCCGGCCGCCTTCGCCGCCATCGCGGCGATCTTCGTCCTCTTCATGGCCGCCTCCAGCGCCCCGTCCCCGCTCTACGTCGTCTACCAGCACCAGTGGGGCTTCTCCGCGACCACGCTGACGACCGTCTTCGCCGTCTACGTGGTCGGCATGATCGGCGCGCTCCTGGTGCTCGGGGCGCTGTCCGACCACATAGGCCGCCGCCCCGTCCTCATCTCCGCGATCGCACTCGAAGCCGTGGCGATGGCGCTGTTCATCGCGGCGGGCGACGTCTCGCTGCTGCTGGTGGCCCGCTTCGTCCAGGGGATCGCCACAGGTGCGGCCATGACGACGCTCGGGGCGACGCTGGTCGACCTCAACCCGCCGCACGCACCGCACCGCGCAGGCGTCATCACCGGCGCGGCCCCGACCTTCGGCCTCGGCCTGGGCGCGCTGGGCTGCGGATTCCTGGTGCAGTACGGGCCGCACCCGACCCGGCTGGTGTACGTCCTGCTGCTCGCGGGACTGGTGCTGGCCGGCCTGCTCATCGCCGCACTGCCGGAGACCTCCGCGCTGCGGCCGGGCGCCGCACGGTCCCTGCAGCCCCGGCTCGGCGTCGCGCCCCGGCTGCGCGCCGACCTGATCGCGATGGTGCCGATCCTGGTGGCGAGCTGGGCACTGGGTGGGCTCTACCTGGCGCTCGGCCCGTCGGTGGCCGCCGGCCTGTTCGGCCTGTCCAGCCACGTCATCGGGGGCCTGGTCGTCACGCTGCTGTGCGTCCCCGCGTCGATCACGGCCTTCGCGCTGCGCGGCTGGCCGACCGAACGCACCCTGGCGCTGGGCGCGGCCCTGCTGGTGGCCGGTACGGCGGTGGGCCTGACCGGGGTCGAGGCGGAGTCGGTCACCGCGGCCGCACTCGGCACCGCTCTCGCGGGCGTCGGCTTCGGAGCGGCGGGCCTGGCCAGCTTCGGCACCCTGGCCCGTATCGCCGAACCCGCCGAGCGCGGCGAGCTGTTCGCCGTCGCCTTCGTGATCTCCTACCTGGCCTTCAGTATCCCGGCCGTGCTCGCCGGCTTCGCGACCACGGACGTGGGCCTGCACAAGACGGCGGTCGTCTACAGCTCCGCCGTCATCGCCTTCGGCGCCCTGGCGCTGATCGCCCAGCGCGTGCGCACCGCGCGGGCCAGGTGACCACCCCGGGCCGCCGCTCCGGCGGCGGCCCGGCCGGCGAGGCTCAGGGTCGCCGCCCCCACGCCGAGACCATCGGGGCGGTGGCCAGGTCGAGGCGGCCGGTGGCCACGTTCGCCGGATGGCGGTCGATCTCCCCGTCGGTGGCGAGCCCCTCGGACACCAGCAGCCCGCGGATCTGCCGCACGGTCGCCGCCTCCAGCCTCGCGCAGGCCGGGCCGGTGATCGGGAAGTAGGCGTCGGCCCGGACGTCGTCGAGGCCGGCCGCGCGCAGCAGCCTCGGCAGCGTCCGCCCGTACGCGAGGTCGGCGCCGCGCTGCGCCGTCAAGGCGCGGAAACCGGAGCGCAACCGGTTGGCGAGCCGCTGCTCTGGACCCGACTCGTCCGGGCACTGCAGCGGCTGCAACCCCGGGTCCGCGTCCTCCAGGAGCGGCCGGCCGCCCGGCCGCAGCGCCTGGACCATCCGGCGCAGGGCCTCGGCCCGGTCGGTGACATGGACCAGGACCAGGCGGGTGTGCACCAGGTCGAACCCACCGGGCGGCGGCGGATCGGCCGCCACGTCATGGCGCCGCGCCTCGGTCACACCGCCGGGGACGTCCCCGATCCAGGAGACGTCGATGTCGGTGGCGAGCCCGCTCCCGGCCGGGCCGACCCTCTCGGCCGGCCCGGAAGGCACCGACGGGCCGCCCGCGCCGACCTCCCAGCACCGCATCCCGGCGGAGACCCCGAGCCGGCCGACATGCCGGAAGGTCACCGGGTCGAACAGCTCGCCGAGCGGCGAGGCGGATGCCCGCCTCCGACTGCCGGTTGCCCAGCAGGTGACCGCGGTCCGCGCCGTGCTCAGCCATGGGGCGATTGCGGCAGGGGGGCCCGGACGTCCGGCCTGCGGGAAGCCGCGTGCCGTCCGCCCGAGCGGCCGCTGCCGGCGTGCCGTCCGGGAAACGGCGCGGACAGTTTTGCGCAAGGCATTGACGACTGTTGTGAGCGGTTCTACTTTCTGCTCGGGAAAAGGTTTTCGACGACGCCGGTGAGGTCGACCGTCCGGCCTCCTCGGGTGTTCCGCCGCCGCCAGGAACCCGCACCGCCCAGGCGCCCCAAGGCCGTTCGCGGGATCGGAAAACGCAGATCACGGACGTCGTACGAGCGGTGCCTGCGATCCCACGGGAATACCCCGGCGATCCGCCGGTCCGCCGCAGTCCGATGGCCGGTGCTGTGCGGACGCGGGGGCGCCGGCGGCCTCCTCGGGCGGCACGGTGGTTCGCCGGCTCGATTGTTAACGCTCACAATCCTCGCGGGTCCGCACCCGCCACCCGCGCCGCCACAGGGAGGCACCGATGTCACCTCGCGTCCGACGCGCCACCGGGTCACCGGGGTTACCGAAGCGGGCGGTCCCGCGAGACGCAGTACGCCGGCGCCTCCTCCACCTCGCTGCTGAACCACATCGACACCGTGCTGGGGCAGAACGAGCCGGCCCACGGCTTCGGTTGCCTCCCCTGCGCGGTCGACGTGGCCAACCCGGCCAACCGCTGCACCCCCTACGGCGACCCACACCGTGACCGCAAACCCCGGTGCCACCACGGTCGCCGTCACCCTCGCCTCATGACCGGCGGTGCGGCAGGCTGCGGCCACAGGGGCCGGCCGCACCGGCCGCGAGGCAGGCGATCCTTTGCTCACCCAGCACCTGGCATCACCGACCGTCAGGGCGTACGTCCACAGGAGGTCCCGTTGACTTGGGGAAGTTTGGTCAGCGGTCTTGACGTGCCCTCATGCCCACCCTACTTTTCCGAAAGAAAAGCTTTGCGCACTTACTCGACGAGACGTCGACCGCCCAGCCCGACTGCCGTCTTCCCGGCATGCGCTGACGCGTCGTCACGGCCTCGGCGGGTTCCGTCCCGAGACCTCCTGGGGAGCCCTATGTCCCGCACCAGCCCGACGACGGCCGGCACGGCCGGTCCTGTCCTGCTCGGCCCCGGTGCGCACGCCACCCTGCGGCCCGCCGCGGCCGCGGCCATCGAGGGCGGCTTCTGGCAGGTCCGCCGCGCGGTGAACGCGCGCGCGGGCATTCCGCAGGGGCCGCGCCTGCTGGAGTCCGCGGGAAACCTGCACGACCTGCGGCTGGCCGCGGGAACCGCGGAGGGCGACTTCCGCGGCGACTACCCCTTCATGGACTCCGACGTCTACAAGTGGCTGGAGGCCGCGTCCTGGCAGCTCGGCCAGAGCGCCCCCGACGGCCGGGACGCGGCCGAAGCGGACGGCGAGCGGGCCGCGCTGGCAGGCGAGGTCGACCGGATCATCGGCCTGGTCGCCGCCGCCCAGCAGCCCGACGGCTACCTCAACACCTGGTTCCAGGTCACCAAGGGCGGCGCCCGCTACCAGGACCTGCGCTGGGGCCACGAGCTGTACTGCGCCGGGCACCTGATCCAGGCCGCCGTCGCCCACCACCGGTCCACCGGCGGCAAGGAACTGCTGCGGGTGGCCACCCGCTTCGCCGACCACATCGACACCGTCTTCGGCCCGGGCAAGGCCATCGAGTCCTTCGACGGCCACCCGGAGGTGGAGACCGCGCTGGTCGAGCTGTACCGGGAGACGGGGGAGCGGCGCTACCTGGACCTGGCGCAGTACTTCGTGGACCGGCACGGCCACGGCGTGCTCGGCGGCGAGGCCTACTGCCAGGACCGGGTGCCGCTGCGCGCGGCCGAGAACGTCGAAGGCCACGCGGTGCGCCAGCTCTACCTGCTGGCGGCCGCCGCCGACCTGGCCTGCGAGACCGGCGAGGCCGAACTGCGCGCCGCGGGCGAGCGCCTGTGGCGGGCCATGACCGCGACAAAGACCCACCTGACCGGCGGGGTCGGCGCACACCACGACAAGGAGGACTTCGGCGACCCCTTCGAACTGCCCACCGAGCGCGCCTACTGCGAGACCTGCGCGGCCATCGCGTCGATCCAGTGGAGCTGGCGGATGGCGCTGCTGACCGGCGAGGCCCGCTACGGCGACCTGATCGAGCGCACCCTCTTCAACGGCGTCCTGTCCGGTGTCTCGCTGGACGGCGAGACCTGGCTGTACGTCAACCCGCTGCAGATCCGCGACGGCCACACCGACCTGGGCGGCGACAAGTCCGCCCGCCGCACCGAGTGGTTCCGCTGCGCCTGCTGCCCGCCCAACGTCATGCGGCTGCTGGCCAGCCTGGAGCACTACGTCACGTCCACCGACGGCGCAGGCCTGCAGGTCCACCAGTACGCCAGCGGCCGCTACACCGGCGACGCGGCAGGCCGGCCGGTCGTAGTGAGCGCTCACACGACGTATCCCGCGGCCGGAACGGTCACCTTCACCGTGGAGGAGACACCCGGGGACAGGCCGTGGACGCTGTCGCTGCGCATCCCGCACTGGAGCGCCGGGTTCGCCGCCCGCGTGGCCGGCGAACCGGTCGAGGACACCGCCGCCGACGGGTGGCTGCGCCTGGAGCGGGTGTGGGCGCCGGGCGACGAGGTCACCCTCGAACTGGACCTGACGCCGCGGCTGACCAGCGCCGACCCGCGGGTGGACGCGGTACGGGGCTGCGTGGCCATCGAGCGCGGGCCGCTGGTCTACTGCCTGGAACAGGTCGACCACCCCGGCGGCGGGCTCGACGACATCGTGATCGACACCTCCCGGCCGCTGACCGAACAGGACCGCCCCGACCTGCTCGGCGGCGTCGTCACCGTCCGCGCCGCCGGCCGGCGCCGGGCCGCGCCCGACTCCGGGCACTGGTGGCCCTACCGCGCGGCCGGCCGCGGCGGCACGGCACCCGACGAGGACCCCGCCGTCCCGCTGACCGCCATCCCCTACTACGCGTGGGCCAACCGGCAGGACGGCAGCATGCGCGTCTGGCTGCCGACCGGCTGACCTGCCGCTGCGTTCGCGAACCGCCCGGCGCGGCACATCCGCCGCCGCCGGATCACTCCGTACAGCCCAAGGACAAAGCCATGAGAATCTCGCGTTCCGCTGTTTCGGCCGTGGTGGCATGTTGCGCGCTGGTGGGCACCGGCGCGTGCTCGGGCTCCGGGTCGGGGGGCGGCTCCTCCTCGGGTTCGGGGACGTACACGTTCTGGGACCCGTACCCGCAGTTCGACTCCTCCGACGCGTGGGCGAAGCTGGTCGCCTCCTGCGGCACCCAGGCCGGCGTGACCCTCAAGCGGACGGCGATGGACACCACGGACCTGAACAACAAGGCGCTGCTGGCCGGTCAGCAGGGGAGCCTGCCGGACCTGATGATGGTGGACAACCCGTTCGTGTCCACGCTGGTGCAGGCCGGAATCCTGACCAAGACCAGCGACCTCGGCCTGGACACCTCGGCGCTGCAGAAGAACATCGTGGGCGCGGGCACGACCGACGGAGCGGCCTACGGCATCCCGATCGGCGCCAACACCCTGGCGCTGTACTACAACAAGGCGATCCTGTCCCAGGCGGGCATCGACCCCGGCACCGTGAAGGACTGGGCGTCGCTGACGGCGGCGCTGGAGAAGGCGAAGTCGGCGGGGAAGAAGGGCATCACCTTCGGCGCGATAGGCACCGAGGAGGGGAGCTTCCAGTTCCTGCCGTGGTTCTGGGGTGCAGGCGGCGACCTCACCAAGCTCGACAGCGCCCAGGGCGTCGCGGCGCTGTCGCTGTGGAAGGACTGGGTGTCCAAGGGCCTGGCACCCAACGACGTGCTGAGCAACACCCAGACGACCAGCTGGCAGGAGTTCGCCACCGGGCAGTACGCCTTCGGTGAGAACGGCACCTGGCAGCTGGCGAACGCCGCGAAGGTCGGCTTCGACTACGGGATCATCAACATCCCCGGCCAGAACGGCGGTTCGGCCCCCGTGCCGACGGGCGGCGAGTTCGTGACCGTGCCGGTGCAGAAGGACACGGCACGCTACGCCGTGGACAAGAAGATCATGGAGTGCCTGACCAGCAACACCAACTTGCTGTCGACCGACACCACCTTGTCGTACATCGCCCCGGTGCCCGCGGTCCAGGACCAGCAGGTGCAGCAGAACCCCGCGTTGAAGCCGTGGGTCTCCGCGCTGGCCGCCGCGCGCGGCAGGACCAGCGGTGGTCTCGGGACGAAGTACCCGGTGATCTCCGAGCAGATGTGGACCGCCGTCCAGGGGGCGCTGTCCGGCGGCAAGAACCCGCAGTCCGCGATGGAGGACGCCCAGAAGGCCGCCGACGCGCACAAGTCCTGACCGCCGCCCACCCGGTGCGCACGGCCAGAACCTCTGCGCCGTGCGCACGCCCCGACCCCGAGCAGCCCGTTCCCGCACCCGCCCGACCAAGGAGCCCCGCATGTCCACCGCCCATGCCGACGACCTGCACCGGTCCGCGGCCACCTCACGGGCGCCGTCGCAGGACGCCGACCCCCCGCAGGCAACCGCCCGCCGCGGCCGATGGGTGCCGCGCGGGTCGCAACTGGCCGCGTGGGCCTTCCTCGCGCCGGTCGTGGTGTACCTGGGGGCCTTCTACGCCTATCCGCTCTATCGCAACGTGGACCTGTCCGTGCGGCACTACACGGTGCGGTCGTTCGTGCAGGGCGGGGCGCCGTTCTCCGGCTGGGACAACTTCCGGCAGGTGATCGACAACCCGACCTTCGACACCGCGCTGCGCAACACGATGGTCTTCACCCTGGTGTCGATCCTCTTCCAGTACGTGCTGGGGCTGTCGCTCGCGGTGTTCTTCCACCGCGGCTTCCGGCTGGCGCCGACACTGCGGGCGCTGTTCCTGATCCCGTGGCTGCTGCCGCTGATCGTGTCCGCCTCGACCTGGTCGTGGATGTTCAACAGCGAGTCCGGCGTGGTCAACTACGGGCTGCACCTGGTGGGCGTGGGCAAGGTGGACTGGCTGACCTCGCCGCACTGGGCGCTGACCTCGGTGATCATCGCGAACATCTGGATCGGCATCCCGTTCAACCTGGTGATCCTCTACAGCGGGCTGCAGAACATCCCCGCCGAGCTGTACGAGGCGGCGTCGCTGGACGGGGCGACCGGCTGGCAGCAGTTCCGGCGGATCACCTTCCCGCTGCTGCGGCCGGTCTCCGCGATCACCGTGCTGCTCGGGCTGATCTACACCCTCAAGGTCTTCGACCTGATCTGGATCATGACCAGGGGCGGCCCGGGCGACTCCTCGACCACGCTGTCCACCTGGTCCTACCGCTACGGCTTCGGTTCGCTGCTGCCCGACTTCGGCCCCGGCGCCGCGGTCGGCAACATCCTGATCCTCATCGCCCTGGCCTTCGGGCTGTTCTACATCCGACTCCAGAGGAGCCAGCCGGCATGACCTCCCGCGTCCTCCGCTCCCGCCGCAACACCGTCATCGGGGTCGTGCTGACCGCGGTCATGCTCTTCCCGGTCTACTGGATGCTGAACGTGTCCCTGACCCCGCAGCAGGACATGCGCAAGTCCCCGCCCGACCTCTTCCCGCTGCACCCGACCTTCACCGGCTACCGGGCCGTGCTCGACGACCAGCTGCCGTACCTGTGGGTCAGCCTGCTGATCGGGCTGGGCACCGTCGCGCTGACCCTGGTGCTGGCCGCACCCGCCGGCTACGCCCTGGCCAAGCTGCGCCCGCGCGGCGCCGGGCTGCTCGGCCTGCTGCTGCTGATCGCCCAGATGGTGCCCGGCATCGTCATGGCGATGGGCTTCTACGGCATCTTCCTCAACCTCGGCATCATGAACACCTGGTGGGGCCTGGTCGTCGCCGACTCCACCATCGCGGTGCCCTTCGGGGTGATGATCTTCGCGGCCTTCATGTCCGGCATCCCCGACGAGCTGCTGTCCGCGGCCAAGGTGGACGGCGCGAACGTGTGGCGCACCTTCACCTCCATCGTCCTGCCGGTCTCCCGCAACGCGGTCGTGACGGTGTCGCTGTTCAGCTTCCTGTGGGCCTGGTCGGACTTCGTCTTCGCCAACACCCTGGACGCCGGCGGCAACATGCGGCCCATCACGCTGGGCATCTACAAGTACATCGGCAACAACAACCAGGAGTGGAACGCCATCATGGCCACCGCCGTGGTCGCCTCCATCCCCGCCGCCGTCCTGCTGGTCCTCGCCCAGCGCTACGTCGCCGCCGGAGTGACCGCCGGAGCCGTCAAGGACTGAACGCCGTCGAACGCCATCGGGCCGGCAGTGCCGGCGACCAGGCGCGCGCCCTGCGGACCGCCGACCTGCGCAATGGTTTTTCTGACCGGAGCACGGGAATTTCAGGGCCGTGCCCTGGCAGGATGGAAGCTGCAGTGCGATTGAACAAGGGATTGTCCATGACAGAGACCGACCGCCGTCACCCCGCCGCCCGTGTGACGCTGACCGACGTGGCCGACCTGGCAGGCGTGAGCGTGGGCACCGCGTCCAAGGCGCTGAGCGGCAACGGACGCATGCGGCCCGAGACCCGCCAGCGGGTCCTGGACGCGGCCCAGCGGCTGGACTTCCAGCCCAACGAGCAGGCCCGCAGCCTGCTGGCGGGCCGCAGCTGGACGGTCGGGCTGATCACCACCGACGGCATCGGGCGGTTCAGCACCCCGGTGCTGCTCGGCGCGGAGGACGCACTGGGCGCGGGCAAGATCTCCGTCCTGCTCTGCGACACCCGCGGCGACGCGATCCGGGAGCGCCACTACGTGCAGACCCTGCTCGGCCGCCGGGTGGACGGCATCATCGTCACCGGCCGCCGCACCGACCCGCGCGCCCCGCTGGCCGGCCTCGGCGGGGTCCCCACCGTCTACGCCCTGTCCCCCTCCAGCGACCCGGCGGACATGTCCGTGGCGTCCGACGACGAGGGCGGCGCCCGGCTGGCGGTGGAGCACCTCATCAGCTCCGGCCGCCGCCGCATCGCGCACATCACCGGGCCGGCCCACCACGCCGCCGCCCAGCACAGGGCACGTCTGACCGAGGACCTGCTCGCCCAGGCGGACCTCGAACTGTGCGGCGGCCGGGTGCAGTTCGGCGACTGGAGCGAGGCGTGGGGCCGCCGCGCCGCCCGCGCGGTGCTGCGCACCGCGCCGGACACCGACGGCTTCTTCTGCGGCAACGACCAGATCGCCCGCGGTGTCGCCGACACCCTGCGGGAGGAGGGCCACCGCGTCCCCGACGACGTCGCCGTGGTCGGCTACGACAACTGGGACACCATGGCCCTGGCCTCCCGCCCCCCGCTGACCACCATCGACATGAACCTCGGCGAGATCGGCCGGGTCGCCGCCCTCCGGCTCCTCGAAGCCATCGACGGCACCCCCACCACCGGCGTCCAGACGGTCCCCTGCAAGCTGGTGATGCGCGAGTCCAGTTGAGTCCGGCCCGCGCGGCGGCGGGCCGGACCGGCCGGCACTCAGGTGGTGCAGCCGGCTCCGTTCAGCGTGAAGGCGCTCGGCGCCGCATTGCTCGCGCGGTACGTCGCGGTGAACCCGACGTCACTCCACGGCCCGTGAATCTGCGCGGTCTCACGGCTGGCGGGGCCGGTACGCAGGAGGTCTGCGGAGTTGAAGCGCTTCGAAGCCGGCAGCCCGGGCCGTCGGCGGGGAGCGCGACCGGTAACGCGCCCGCCCGCGGAAAGCGCTTCCTCGCCATTGACATGCACTCACCCCGCTCCTAGCGTGTGTGGCCGATGCGTCGAAGCGCTTCGATGTGCGTATCTCCATCCGTCAGAGCCCATGGAGGCCTGCAATGGCGAGGCTGCGCAAACCGATAGCCATGACCGCGACGGCACTGGCAGGTGCCCTGCTGCTCGCGTCCTGCGGGAGCTCAGGGGGCGGTGCAGGCGACGGCAGGACCCTCCGGCTCTGGCACTACGAGGCTCCCGACAGCGCCATGGGGATCGCCTGGAACCAGGCGATCGCCGAGTTCAAGAAGACGCACCCCGGCGTGAAGGTCGAGTTCGAGGCCAAGGGCTTCGAGCAGATCCAGAAGACCGCCTCCATGGTCCTCAACTCCGACGGCGCTCCCGACGTCATGGAGTACAACAAGGGCAACGCCACGGCCGGCCTGCTGGCCAAGCAGGGACTGCTCACCGATCTGACGCCCGAGGTCACGAAGTACGGCTGGGACAAGCTGCTCAGCCCCAGCGTGACCACGACGAGCCGGTACGACACCGCGGGCGTCATGGGCTCGGGCAACTGGTACGGCGTGCCCAACTTCGGCGAGTACGCGATGGTCTACTACAACAAGGGCCTCTTCGCGAGCAACGGCGTCAAGGTCCCGACCACACCTGAGGAGTTCACCGCGGCGCTGGCCGCCTTCAAGGCCAAGGGGATCACCCCGCTGGCCGACGCGGGCGCCGAGTACCCGGCCCAGCAGTACCTCTACCAGCTGGCCCTGAGCAAGGCGGACCGGGCCTGGGTCGACGCCTTCGAGCTCTACAAGGGCAAGGCCGACTTCCACGACGCCGCCTGGACCTACGCCGCCGACACCTTCGCGGACTGGGTCGACAAGGGCTACATCGCCAAGACCTCGAGCGGCGCCAAGGCCGAGGACGCCGGCGTCTCGTTCATCAGCGGCAAGTCCCCGATCTTCTTCTCCGGTAGCTGGTGGTACGGGCGATTCAAGACCGAGAACAAGTTCGCCTGGGGCACCTTCCTGTGGCCCGGATCGAAGCTCACCCCCGGCTCCGGCGGAAACCTCTGGGTCGTCCCGAAGAACGCCAGGAACAAGCAGCTCGCCTACGACTTCATCGACATCACGATGAAGAAGGGCATCCAGAACGCGCTGGGCAACAACGGCGGCATACCGGTGGCCGCCGACCCGGCCGCCATCACCGACCCGCAGTCCAAGACGCTGATCGACGACTTCACCACCGTCACCGCCGCCGACGGCCTCGCGTTCTACCCGGACTGGCCCGTCCCCGGCTTCTACGACGTGCTGGTCTCCGCGGTCCAGAAGCTCATCACCGGCAGCGCGGAACCGGCCGCCGTCCTCGACCAGTTGCAGAAGGCCTACGACGCGGGCGTCCCGACGTCATGAGGGCGCGGACGCCGCATCCCCGCAACACCTACGTGCTCTACCTGATACCCGGGGCGCTCGCCTTCCTCGCCGTCATCGTCGTCCCGCTCGCGATGAACCTCTACTACAGCTTCACCAGCTGGCAGGGGGTCGGCACCCCGACCTGGACCGGCCTGGACAACTACCGCGCACTGATGAAGGACTCGCAGTTCTGGGCGTCCTTCCGGCACAGCCTCTCCATGGTCCTGGCCATGGCGGTGATCCCCACCGCCGTCGGCCTGGTCCTGGCGGCGGCGCTCTTCGACTTCGTCGCCAGGCACTTCGGGACCAGGCTCGCCTCCGTGCTGCGGGCGTGCTTCTACCTGCCGCAGGTCCTGCCGATCACGGTCGCGGGGATCGTCTGGAGCTGGATACTGGCGCCCGACAACGGCTCGCTCAACGACCTGCTGAAGTCGGTCGGCCTGCGCTCCCTGCAGCAGGACTGGCTCGGCGACCCGAAGTTCGCGCTCTACAGCGTGATGGCGGTGATGGTCTGGGTCCAACTGGGCTTCCCCGTGGTGATCTTCATGGCGGGCCTGCAGCGGATCGACCCGGCCCTGCAGGAGGCCGCGGAGCTCGACGGGGCGTCCTGGTGGCGGCGGTTCTGGCACGTGACGCTGCCCCAACTCCGCCCGGAGATCCATGTGGTGATGCTCTGGTGCACCATCGCGGCGCTCAAGGTGTTCGGCGCGGTCTACGTCCTGACCAAGGGCGGACCCGCGGATGCCACGAACGTGCCCTCGTACTTCTCGTTCGCGACGTTCTTCGAGAAGACCCAGGTCGGGTACGGATCCGCGATCGCCACCGTGATGACGCTGATCATCCTCGCGCTCGCCGTGGTGGGCCTGCGCTTCCAGACCCGGGCGGAGGAGGCGCAGTGACCGCGGCCAGGCGTTTTCCCGCGCTCGCGCTGATCGTCCTGGGCGCCGTCCTGATGGTGCTGCCCCTTCTGATCGTGCTGGACAACGCGGTGAAGTCGCCGGCCGACTACTCGGCCCACGGCCCGCTCAGCCTGCCCCACGGCATCCACCTGGACGCGCTGAAGGACTTCTGGAACCGGGTCGACTTCGGCCGGGTGCTCCTCAACTCGGTGCTGATCTCCGGCTCGGTGGCGGTGGCGGGCGTGGTGCTCTCGGTGCTGAACGCGTATGCGATCGGGATCGGCAGGATCAGGGGCAGGACCTGGGTGCTCGCCTTCTTCGTCCTGGCCAACGTGCTGCCCCAGGAGGCGCTGGTCTACCCGCTGTACTACCTGGCCAAGCAGGTGGGCCTGTACGACACCAGGCTCAGCCTGGTCATCGTCTTCAGCGTCATCCAGGCGGCGTTCGGCACCTATCTGCTCTCCTCGGTCCTGGGGGCCTTCCCCCGGGAGATCATCGAGGCCGCGCGGATCGACGGCGCCGGCAGCTGGCAGGTGCTGTGGCGGATCGTGGTGCCGGTCAGCCGTCCCACCCTGGGCGTCCTGCTCGTCTTCTTCTTCGTCTGGACCTGGAACGAGTTCCTGCTGCCGCTGGTGATGCTGCCGTCGAACGACAACCAGACGGTGTCGGTCGCACTCGGCGTCCTCCAGGGGCAGCGACTGATGGACGCGACGATGACCAACGCGGCCGGCCTGCTCGGCGCGCTCCCCGCCCTCGCCTTCTTCCTGGTCTTCCAACGGACCCTGACCCGTGGCATAGCCGTGGGCGCCGTCAGATGACCGGCCTGCCCCCGCCCACGTCCACAAGCTTCCCGTGCACTGCCTCTCGTCGGATCGCTGAAGGGAGATCGGACATGATGACGTACCGACCCGGCCGGAGAGCGTGGTCGATCCTGCTGGCGGCGGGCCTCGTCCTGCCCGCGGCCATGCTCGGCGGCACCACGACCGCGTCCGCGGCGAACTCGCTCAGCATGCGCGGCGCGGACGTCTCGACGGCGCAGCGGGCACTGGACCTCGGCGCGAAGTACTACGACGCGAGCGGCACCGCCCGGGACCCGCTGGACATCCTCAAGGACGCCGGCGTCAACTACGTGCGCCTGCGCGTCTGGAACGACCCGGCCAGTGGCTACAACAACAAGGCGAAGGTGCTGCAGTACGCGAGGACGGCCAAGGCCAAGGGGCTGAAGCTGCTGGTCGACTTCCACTACTCCGACAGCTGGGCGGACCCGGGGCAGCAGAACAAGCCGGCGGCATGGGCGAGCCACGGCATCGGCCAGTTGCAGACGGACGTCTACGACTACACCTACGACGTCTGCAACAGCCTCAAGGCCCAGGGCACGACACCGGACAGCGTGCAGATCGGCAACGAGATCAACACCGGGATGCTGTGGAACGACGGCAAGGTGGTGAACAACGACTTCACGAACATCGGCCTGCTGCTGAAGTCCGGCTACAACGCGACCAAGGCGTGCAGCAGCAGCACCCAGGTCGTCATCCACACGGCGGACGCGGACAGCGACGCCCACGCCCGCTGGTTCTACGACGGGATCAGGGCCAAGGGCGTCGCCTGGGACGTCACCGGTCTTTCGTACTACTGCATGTGGCACGGCTCGCCGTCCACCATGGGCGGCGTCGTCTCCGACATGAAGGCCCGCTACGGCAAGGACGTCGTGATCGCCGAGACGGCCTATCCGTTCACCGCGGCGGACGCCGACGGGACCGGCAACTCGGTCACCTCCGGGTGCTCGGGCTACCCGCTCACCTGGCAGGGCCAGGCCGCCGAGTTCGACGCCGTGCAGAGCACGGCCCGCAGCGCGGGGGCGGTCGGCGTCTTCTACTGGGAACCCACCTGGTACGCCGTCCCCGGCAACGGCTGGGACCCGGCCGACATCAGCCACAGCGGCGACGGCTGGGACAACATGGCCGTCTTCGACTGGACGGGCCACATCAACCCCGGCGTCCGGTGGACGCCCTAGGCGAAGCGCTTCGATGACGCACCACTCCTCACCCCCCACACACTGAGGACGGTCCGATGCACCCCACACCCCGCAAGCGCACCCTGGGCCTCGCCCTGGCCGGCGCGTTGTGCACCGCCGGGCCGGCCGCCGGCTGTCCTGTGCCCGCCGCCGCGGCGAGCGCCGTCACGCTGACCGTGGCGCACAGCGGCGCGCAGTACTCCAGCATCCAGGCCGCGGTCAACGCGGTGCCGGACGACTCGGCGACCGCGTACACGATCTCCATCGCCGCAGGAACCTACGCCGAGTACCTGACCGTGCCCGCCGGCAAGCTGCACCTGACCTTGGCGGGCGCCACCGGCAACCCCGCCGACGTACGGGTCGACGGGTCCCGCTACAACGGCCTGGCCAAGCCCGGCGGCGGCACCTACGGCACCGAGGGCTCCGCGACGGTGCACGTCAAGGCGAACGACTTCACCGCCGAGCACCTCACCTTCCGCAACCTGTTCAGCCGGCTCGCCAACCCCTCGGTGACCGGCACCCAGTCCGTGGCGCTGGCCATGGAGGGAGACCGGCAGACCTACGTGGACTGCGACTTCTACGGCCACCAGGACACCCTGCTGTCCTGGAACTCCACCTCGTCGCGAAGCCTGCGGCAGTACGTCCGCGGCGGCGAGATCGACGGCGACGTCGACTTCATCTTCGGCAACGGCACCCTGGTCGTGGACCGCTCGCACATCAACGTCCTCAGCGACGACGGCTTCACCAGCGGCTACCTGGCCGCCCCCGCGACCTTCGGCAGCAACCCGTACGGCATCCTGCTCACCGGCGACACGGTCACCAGCTCCTTCGCCGCCGGACGCCTCTACCTCGGCCGGGCCTGGACCCCCTCGGGCGACGCCGTCCCGCAGATGGTCGTCCGCCAGACCTCGCTGCCCGCGGCGATCAGCAGCGCCGGGCCGTGGACCGGCATCTCCGGCGCCACCTGGACCTCAGGACGCTACGGCGAGTACGGCAACACGGGCCCCGGTGCGACCGTCACCTCCGCCCGGCCGCAACTGTCGTCCGCCACCGCCGCCTCGTACACCGCCACCGCCTATCTGGCCGGCGGTGACGGCTGGAACCCGGTCCGGTAACCGCCCCCGCGCCCAGGAGACACCACCGTGATGCGACTGATCCGCACAACGCCCACCGCCTCCTCCCGCCGCCGGATCGGCACCCTTCTCGCCGCTGTGGTGACCGCCGCGCTGGCGGCCGCCCTCGCGCAGCCCTCGCCGGTGGCGGCTGCCTCCTACCCGAATCCCGGGGCCGTCACCGGTGACACCGGCGTCCACGACCCGACCATGGTCAAGCGGCCGAACGGCGGCTACCTGGTGGCCTACACGGGCGACAACATCGGGCTGAAGACCTCGCAGGACCGCACCGCCTTCCACAACACCGGCTCCGCCTTCCCCGGCGGCGCGTCGTGGACGTACCCGTACACCGATAACGGCCGCAGCCTGTGGGCGCCGGACCTCTCGTACCGCAACGGGCAGTACTACATGTACTACGCGGCCTCCACGTTCGGCTCCAACCACTCGGCGATCTTCCTGGCCACGAGCCCCAGCGGGGACCCGGGGACCTGGACCAACCGCGGCCTGGTCGTCGCCTCGCAGACCTCGGACGACTTCAACGCCATCGACCCCAACCTCGTCGTGGACGCGCAGGGCAACTGGTGGCTGGACTTCGGGTCCTTCTGGTCCGGCATCAAGACGATCGCGCTCAACCCGGCCACGGGCCTGCGCGCCGACACCTCGCTGCGCTCGACGGCCGGCCGGGGCGGCGGCCCGATCGAGGCGCCGTACGTCTTCCACCACGGCGGCTACTACTACCTGTTCGTCTCGTTCGACTACTGCTGCCGCGGCGCGTCCAGCACCTACCGCATCATGGTGGGCCGCTCCGCCGGCGTGACCGGCCCGTACACCGACCGCAACGGCACGGCGATGACCTCCGGCGGCGGCACCGAGATCCTGGCAGGCCACGGCAGCATCCACGGCCCCGGCGGCGAGGGCGTCTTCACCGACACCGACCACGACATCCTCGTCTACCACTACTACGCGGACAACGGCACGCCCCTGCTGGGCGTCAACTGGCTCGACTACGACTCCGCCGGCTGGCCCTACGCGCACTGAACGCGGGCACCCACCTGGCAGCACCGGACGCATGGGTCAGCCCTTCAGCCCGGTCTGGGCAAGGCCTTCGACGAAGTGGCGCTGGGCGGCGATGAAGACGACCAGGACGGGGACCACCGTCGTCACGGAGGCGGCGAGCTGGATGTTCCACAGGTGGGAGCCGTACGCGTCGGTGTACTGGGTGAGTGCCACCGGGAGCGTGTAGTTGCGCTTGTCGGTCTCGTAGACCAGCGGTTCGAGGTACATGTTCCAGCTGTTGAGGAAGGTGAAGATCGCCACCGACGCCAGCGCGGGCCGGGCCAGCGGCAGTGCCACCCGGAAGTACAGGCCGAACCGGCCCAGGCCGTCCATGCGGCCGGCGTCCTCGAGTTCGTCGGGGATCGCCAGGAAGAACTGCCGCATCACGAACGTGCCGAGCACGCTCGGCGCGCCGAGGATCGGGATGACGATCAGCGGCCAGTGGGTGTTGGTCAGGCCCAGCCGGTCGACCATCTTGAACAGCGGGATGACGGTGACCTCGGTCGGGATCAGCAGGCCGCTGAGGATCAGCGGGAACAGCACCTTGTTGCCGGGGAAGGGGATTCGGGCGAACGCGTACCCCGACAGCGACGCGACCAGCATCGTGCCCGCGGTGACGAGCAGCGCGATGTAGAGGCTGTTCAGGTACTGGTGGGCGAGCGGGTAGTTCGCGAACGCGGTCTTGTAGTTGGACCACTGCGGGTGCAGCGGCAGCAGCTTGGGCGGATAGCTGAGCACCTCGTTCTCCGGCAGCAGGGATGAGGTGATCATCCACCACGTCGGGAACACGAACGGGATCGCGAGCACGACCATGGCCGCGTACAGCAGCGGCTTCCGCCACCGGCTGCCGGGGCGCCGCCCCGGGGTCCGGGGTGCGGCGGCCGCGTCCCGGAGCGTGACCGGCCGGCGGGCGGCTGTCTCAAGACTCATAGAACACCCACTTCTTGCGCAGGCGCCACTGAACCAGGGTGAGCACCAGGATGATGGCGAACAGCACGACGGCGACGGCGCTGCCGTATCCGAAGTCGTGGTTGTCGAAGGCCTGCTGGTAGAAGAAGTACACCAGGACGTTGGTCCGGTTGTTCGGGCCGCCTTCGGTGAGGATCTGGATCTGCGCGAACACCTGCAGGGAGCCGCTGATCGTCACGATCGTGGTGAGCAGCGTCGTGGGGCTGATCAACGGCAGGACCACCGAGCGGAACCGGCGCCACGCGCCCGCACCGTCGATCTCGGCGGCCTCCAGCAGCGACCGCGGGACGCCCTGGAGGGCCGCGAGGAACAGCACCATGTTGAGCCCGACGTTCTTGAAGACCTGGACGATCACCACCGACACCAGTGCCGAGTTGTCACCGCGCAGCCAGTTGGGTCCTTCGATTCCGACCACGTGCAGCATCGAGTTGATGCCGCCGTTGTTCTGCAGCAGGAAGTTCCAGGTGATCGTCCACGCCACCAGCGAGACGACGACGGGGGAGAAGAACAGCGTGCGGAACACCGTGGTGCCGCGCAGCCGCTGGTTCAGCAGCACGGCGAGCAACATCGCCAGGGCGATGTTGATCACCACGAGGCCGATGCAGAACAGCACCGTCGCCCGCGCCACCGACGGTGTGGCCGGATCGTGCACCAGCTGCGAGTAGTTCCTGGTGCCCGCGTACTTCGTCACACCGGAGAGCACGTTGGAGGTGTGGAAGCTGTAGTAGACGACCGCGATCAGGGGGTAGAGGACGAAGGCGAGGAACCCCAGGGCCTGCGGCAGCACGAACAGCCAGCCGCTGAGGGTGTCCTGCCGCCGCAGGGTCCAGAACCGCCCTGACCCGGCCGGCGGGCGAGAGGTGCTCGCCCGCTCGCCAGTGGGCTCGGTCTCGTGCACGGTCGTCATTCGGACAGGGCCGGTGCGATCGCCTTGCACACGCCCGAAAGGACGGCGTCGACGTCCGCGCCGGACTTCCACATCGGGTCGAGCGCGTTCTGGACGAGGTTGGCGATCTTTGCGCTGTTCTTGTGGGACGGAAGGACCGAGCCGGTCTTGATGCCGTCGATGACCACGTCCTGCAACTGCTGGGGAGTGAACATGGGGTTGGCCTTGGCGAGGGTGGCGGTGGTGAGCTGGCTGGTGCGGGCCGGCGGGAAGTAGCGGGCGAGCTTGGTGGAGTTGGCCGCATCGGAGAAGTAGGCGAGGAAGTCGGCCGCCTGCTGCTTGTGCGACCCCTTCGTCATCACGCCGATGCCGGCCTGTCCGATGACCTGCGACGCGCCCGCCGGGCCGGACGGGAGCGGGACGATCCCCCAGTCGAACGGGTGGGTCGCCAGCAGCGTGGCACGGCTGATCTGGGTGATGGTCAGGCCGGACTCGCCGGCGAAGAAGTCGGCGGTCTCGCCGGGTCCCGGCAGCGCCTTGTCCTGGAAGATCGCGTCGTGCAGGAAGGCCATCGCCTGCTGCATCTGCGGCGAGTCGAACCCGCAGGTCTTCCCGTCGGCCGACCACGCGTCGGCGCCCCACCCGCGCCACACGCCGGCGAGCTGGACCCAGGTCTTGTAGTCCCAGTCCCGGACCACCAGGCCCTGCTTGTCGGTGTGCGCGGCCACCTGGGCGGCCATCTTCTCCGCGTTCTGCCACGTCCACTGGTGGGCTGCCAGCAGCTGGTCAGGGGTCTGGGCCACCCCCGCCTTCGTGAGCAGGTCCTTGTTGTAGAACATCCCGAACGGCGAGGTGGAGAAGGGGTACGCGTACAGGTCCCCGCCCTGCTTCCACAGCTTGGTGGCCGCGGGCGTGAGGTCGTCGTACTGGTAGCCGGCCGCCTTCTGCAGGGTCGGGGTGAGGTCGGTGAGCGCGCCCGACGAGACGAAGTCGGGGGCGTCGCGCTCCAGGACCCACGCCATGTCCGGCGGGTTGCTGCCGGCGATCTGGGTGGTCAGGGCGGTGGTGTAGTTGTCGATCGGTATGTAGTCGAAGGCGATCGACGCGACGTCCGGGTGGGTCTTGCGGTAGTCCGCCGCGATGCTGTTGAACAGCGCCGTCTGCGACGGGTCGTTGCTCCACACGGTCATCCGCAGCGACACGTTCGCGTCGCCGCCCGAGCCCGACCCGTTCGAGCACCCCGCGAGGGAGAGAGCCAGCAGGGAGGCGGCGGACAGGGCGAGGGAGGTGAGCCGGAGGCGTCTGGTTCTCATCGTTGCTCCACAGGGTTCGGTTCTAGTAGCCGCGGATCTCGGGCCAGGCCAGCGGAATGCCGCGCCGGGACAGCAGGGACTGGTAGTCGTGGAGGTGCTCGGGTGTGGCGTGCACGCCGTGCGGCGTGCGGCCGGTGGCGACGCAGTGGGCGGCGAGGGCGCCGGCGGCCTCGCCGATGTTCCACTCGACCGGGTGCAGCCGGTAGGCGCCGTTGGTGATGTGCGTGGTGCCGATGTTCTTGGCGGCCGGCAGCAGGTTGGTCACCCGCTGCGGCAGCAGCGCGCCGAGCGGGATCTGGAACGGCGCCGACGCCACGTCGAGGTAGGTGTCCCCGCCGGTCGAGGGGTGCAGGTCGATCCGGTACATCCCGATGCCGACCGAGTCCCGGTAGCGGGTCGAGCCGTGCTCGCCGCGGATCTCCAGCGAGACGTCGTCCTCGCGGATCGTGGTGACGGCCCGGATACGGCGGGACTCGCGCACGTAGATGTCCTGGGCCAGCCCGTCGTCGGTGCCGAGCAGGTCGCCGCGCAGCCGCAGGGACGGGAAGCCGGTTCCGCCGTCGGGCCGCGGCGCCTCGGTCTGCATCCAGTACAGGGCCGACAGCGCCAGCTCCCGCGCGCCGTTGCGGTGCTTGGCCGCCTCGTCTTCGGAGACCTCGAACAGCGGGCCGTCCATGTAGTCGATCATCGGCCAGTTCACCAGGGTGATGTCACTGGCGTAGGCGCCGGGCTCGAACAGCCTGCGGGCCGCGATACGGCGGAAGCGCCACAGGTCGTCGGTGCCGGCGTCCTTGCTCTGGTCCGCCTCGACGGCCAGCGGGTCGTCGTCCGGGTTCGGGTCGAGCCAGCCGTTCGACGGCTCCAGGGTGCGCGGGTTGGGCCAGCGGAACGCGAGCAGCGGCCCCGGCCAGACGTCCGGGCGGACCGACCGCCAGTAGTCGTAGGTCGCCGGGCGGTCGATGGTGTGGTCGCCGTCGACGTGGTCGACGGCGAAGCACCAGGACACCGCCTGCATGTTCAGCGGCTGCGCGGTGTCCTTCGCGCTGGGCTCGCCGGTCTCGTCCCGGGACTCGGCGCCGGTGACGTACTCGGCGCCGGCCAGCGGCAGCAGGTCGCCGGTCTCGGTCGCGTCGATCACGTACCGGGCGTGCACCGTGACCGGGCCGTCCGCTGTGTCGCCCGCCGGCACCAGGGTCACCGCGGTGACCGTGTCGCCGTCGACCGCGGCCGCCTCCGCGCGGTAGGGCCGCAGCACCGTGAGCCGGCCGGAGCTGCGGGCTGGGGCGAGCATCGCCTCCAGGACGGCCACGGCGACCCGCGGCTCGTGGCAGAGCCGGCTCACCAGGCCTGCGCCCGGGTTCAGTTGGCGGGCGCGCAGCGCCTGCGCCGTCAGCGGGTAGTGGCGCCGGTAGTACCCGCGTATGCCCTCCCGCATCGACCGGTAGGAGGCGGTGACGCCGAGCATCTCGACCCACGGGTGCTCGTCCGGCGGGGTGGCCTGGGCGGTGAGCTGCCCGCCGAGCCACCGCGGGCCCTCCGTGAGCACCACCTGTGCGCCGTGCTCGGTCGCGGCCAGGGCGGCGGCGATGCCGCCGAGCCCTCCGCCGACGACCAGCACGTCCGTGCGTAGTTCCTTCACCCGCGAGTCCTTCCTTGATAATTCGTATTAGCGCACGCTAGGGAAGGATCACGGAGAAGTCAACGAGAAGTTTCGAGGAAGTGCGGGACGGCGGGTTCGCGCCGCCGCCGCACGTGCTCAGCTCATGGTCCTGCGCGCGGGCGGGCCGCCTCAGCGGCGCGGGGCGCGGGGTGCGTCGGTGACGGTGGCGCCGTCGACCAGCTCGCACGGGAGCAGGACCTGCGTCCTGCGGCCGGGCTCCATCTCGCCGCGCAGCATTGCGACCAGGATGCGCACCGCGCGGGCGCCCATCTCGCGGCGGGGGATCCGGAAGGTCGTCCAGTCCGCCTCCGGCGCCGTCCGCAGCGGCCACGCCGAGGTCTGCGTGGGGTCGGTGTCGCCGAGCACGCCGATCGACAGGTCCTCGGGCACGCGCAGGCCCGAGCCGGTGGCCAGCGCGCGCAGCGCGGCTGCCATCTCCGTCGTCTCCACCAGTGCGGCGGTGACCTCGTCTGCGCGCAGCCGCTCGAACACCGCAGGCGGATCGCCGTCGGTGAGGGCGAGCGGCGTCTTGCGGTGCCGCCGGCAGGCGCGCAGGTATCCCGAGCGGCGGTCGGCCGTCGACTCGCTCTCCTCGTGGTAGCCGACCAGCGCCACCCGGCGGTGGCCGAGCGACCACAGCCGCTCGTACAGGGCCGCGGTGGCCGCGGCGTAGTCGCCGCCGACGTAGCTCACCGGCCCGGCGGACGACTCGCGCCGGCCGATGAACACGAACGGGAACCGCTCGTCGACCAGGCGGTCGAGCTCGGCTCGGTCGGTGTGCCGTCCGAGCAGGATGCAGCCGTCCGCTATGCCGAGCCGGTTCGACCCCTCCTCGTAGACCTTGCGCCGGCCCTGCCGGCGGCCCGGGCTGGTGAAGAGCAGCAGGTCGAAGCCCTGCGCCTCGGACTCCTCCTCGATGCCGCCGAGGAAGGGGCCGTAGAAGTCGGCCGAACCGGAGGGGAAGACCGCCTCGTAGGTGAACACCCCGATGATCTGGTTCGACTTGCCGCGCAGGCGCCGGCCCATGATGTCCACGGTGTAGCCGGTCTGGCGCAGCGCCTCCACGACGCGCTGGCGGGTCTCGGGTGCGACGCGTACGCCCTCCGAGTCGTTGAGCACCAGGGAGACCATCGCCTGCGAGACGCCCGCGAGGCGGGCCACCTCGGCCTGGGTCACCCGTTTCCGGCGCTGCGTCACGTGTCGCATCGTAGTGCCACCCTGCCCTCCGGACGATCAACTCCCGGCCGGTGCGATCCGGCCGGTCTCTGCCGGAGCCCATGGTAATACGTATTACCGCTTGACTTCCATGGGCGCACGGCGCCACCATCCGTCACGCCCCCGGGTACCGCCCGCTGCGGCCGCTCCCGCGCGCTCCTCTCCGCCTACCGTGAGGGTCCTTCCATGTCCGCTGAGCACATCTCCCGTGGCGTCACCCGCCGCTCCACCCTGCTGGCCGGCGCCGCGCTGGCCCCCGCGTGGTTCCTCGGCCCGGCCTTCGGCACCCACCGCCGCGCCGCCGCGGCGACGGCCGAGGACTTCGCGAAGGTCAGGAGCCAGTGGCACGACACCCTGATCGGCAGCTACGACACCGCCGACCCGGTGATCTCCGGCTACGTGCAGGAAACGGCCGACACGCTGAGCGGCCTGTGGTCGACGCTGGACACGTCGAGCTCGCGCACCTACCTGTGGGCGGACCTGGACAGCAGCACCGTCTCGGCCGTCCAGCGCGACGCGGTCGGACGGCTGCGCCAGCTCGCCCTCGGCTACGCCTCACCCGGGTCGTCGCTGTCCGGGAACCCGCAGCTGCTGGCCGACATCCGGTCCGCTCTGGACTGGTTCCTCTCCCACAAGTACGGCGTCGCCGGGAGTTACGACAACTGGTGGGACTTCCAGATCGGCATCCCGCTGGCGCTCAACGACACCTGCATCGCCCTGTACCCGCAGCTGACCGCGGCCGAGATCGCCACCGCGACGACCGCGATCGCCCGCTACCTGCCGGACCCCAGCCGGGTCGGCGGTGCCACGGCCACCGGCGCGAACCTCAACTGGACCTGCGCCATCACGACCGTACGCGGCGCGCTGAGCCAGGACGCCGCCGCGATCGAGAGCGCCATGACGGCGATCGCGGCGCTCTTCCCGTACAGCACCAGCGGCGACGGGTTCTACCCCGACGGCGGCTTCATCCAGCACAAGGTCTACGCCTACAACGGCTCCTACGGCGTGTCCCTGCTCCAGTACCTGACGTACCTGCTGGTCGCCGTCCAGGGCACCCCGTGGGCGGCGACGGCCGACCAGGTGCAGCGGGTCCACACGTGGACGCAGGCCGACTACCTGCCGTGGATCTACCGCGGGGCGTTCATGGACATGGTGCGCGGGCGGGCGCTCTCGCGCTTCTACGAGACCGACCACCGCATCGGGCGGCTCACCGGCGCCACCCTGCTCCAGCTCGCCGGCGTCTTCCCGCCCGGCCAGGCGCGCACCGTCCGCTCGCAGGTCAAGGGCTGGATCGCGGCCGACACCTACCAGGACTTCTTCCGCTACGACCCGGTGCCGCTCGAACAGGTGCGGGTCTCCTCCATCGCGCTCGCCCGGGCGGTCCTCGCGGACACCGAGGTGCCGACGGGAGCGGAGTCCACCACCTCCGTCGTCGCGACGTCGATGGCCCGGATCGTGCACCGGCGGCCGGCGTTCGCGTTCGCCATCGCGATGGACAGCACGCGCATCAAGCCGTACGAGAGCGCCAACCAGGAGAACCTCCAGGGCTGGTACACCGGCGAGGGCGCCACCTACCTCTACCTGGCCACGCAGCCCGGGCACTGGACGAACGGCTACTGGCCGGCCGCGAACAAGTACCGGGTGCCCGGCGTCACCCTCGACACCAAGACCCTCGCGCTGGGCACCAACCGCGGCTCCACCAACACCTGGGCCGGCGGCGCGCTGCTGGACGGGAACGTGGCCGCCGGCATGGGGCTGTCCTTCGCGGTGCAGACGCTCACCGGCCGCAAGTCGTGGTTCTGCATCGACGACGCCGTCATCTGCCTCGGCGCCGGGATCACCAGCACCGACGGCCACACCGTCGAGTCGGTCATCGAGAACCGCAACACCGGCCCCGACGGGCGCGCGAACATCCACGTCGACGGCAGCGTGGTGCTCTCCACGCCGAGCAGCACCCCGACCGTCGTCCAGCCGCGCTGGATCTACGTCGACAACCTCGGCGGGTACGTCTTCCCGGCCGGCGGCCACGTCACGATGGTGCGCGAGGACCGCACCGGCAGGTGGACCGACATGGACCACCGCGGCGTCTACGACGACACCACCGCCTACACCCGCCGCTTCGTCACCCTGTGGGTCGACCACGGAGTCAGCCCGACCGGCGGCAGCTACCGCTACATTCAGCTGCCGGCCGCTACCTCCGCCCAGACCGCGGCCTTCGCCGCCTCCAACGACGTCACCGTCGCCGCGAACACCGCCCAGGTGCAGGCCGTCAGCCGCTCCGGACCGGGTGTCGCCATGGCCAACGTCTGGCAGGCCGGCGCACCCAAGGCCGCCGGGATCCAGGTCGACAGGACCGCCTCGGTCGTCACCCGGCGCAAGGACGGCACGCTCAGCGTCGCCGTCAGCGACCCGACCCAGCAGCTCACCGGGACGGTGACCGTCACCGTCGACGGTGACGTCTCCGCGGTGACGTCCGCCGACCCCGGCGTCACCGTGCTGGCCACCACCCCGGACGTCCGCCTCTCGGTGGCCGTCGGGGGAGCGGCGGGGAAGACCTTCGTCGCCCGGTTCACCGAATAGGAGGCTCCTCATGAGCAGGACGGCAGTGGCAGCAGTGATCGGGATGCTGGCAGCGATGTGCTCGGTGACCCCGGGCTCCGCGCACGCGACACCATCGGTCTACGAGGCGGAGGACGCGACCGTCTTCCACGGCACCGTGGACACCGACCACCTGGGCTTCACCGGCACCGGCTTCGTCAACAGCGCCAACGAGGCCGGCGCCTACGTCGAGTTCACCGTCGACCGGCCGGCTGCGGGGGCCGCCACCTTGTCCCTGCGCTACGCGAACGGTACGGCCGCGGCACGCGGCGCCACCGTCAGCGTCGACAGCGCGGCCGCGCCCGCACCGGACTTCGGCCCGACCGCGGACTGGGACACCTGGGCGGTGGCCCGCTTACCCGTGACCCTGCGGGCGGGCACCAACCTGATCCGGGTGGCCGCCACGACGGCCGGCGGCCTGCCCGACCTCGACTCGCTCACCGTCGCCGACCAGCAGGGCACCGACTGGGCTGACGCCGTGGCCGACTCCACGATGCGCCGGTACACCCCGGCCACCATCGGCGGCTGGAGCTACCCGGTCGCCCTCTACATGATGGGGCAGTACCAGCTCGCGCAAGCCACGGCGGACCCCGTGCGGCGGGCCGCCCTGATCGCGTACGTCAAGGCGTGGGCCGACCGGTTCGTCGACGCCTCGGGGCACATCGCCAACAGCTTCGGCAGCCTGGACAGCATGATGCCGGGCCAGGTGATGATCGCGCTGTACCGCGAGACCGGTCAGACGAAGTACGGCCTGGCCGCCAAGCAGATCCACGACCGCCTCCTTCCCGGCGCCGGCTACCCGACCACCGCCGACGGCGGGTTCTGGCACGCCGACAGCGCCGACCGCGCCAGTCAACTGTGGTCGGACGGCACGTTCATGGCCGACCCCTTCATGGCGCAGTACGGCGCGTACGTCGGCGACAGCACCCGGTCGTTCGACATCGCGACGCGGCAGCTGGTGGTCTACGCGAGCCATCTGCAGCAGCCGAACGGCCTGATGAAGCACGCGTACGACGCGTCCGGGGTCGCGTCGTGGGCCGCCCCGGACACCGGGCTCTCCCCGGAGTACTGGTGCCGCGCGGTCGGCTGGTACGGCGTGGCCGCCACGGAGATCCTCGACCTGATCCCGCCCGACCATCCGCGCCGGGCGCAGCTGATCTCGATCGTCCGCAACCTGGTGCGCGGCATGGCCGCCTACCAGGACCCGGCGAGCGGACGGTGGTTCCAGGTCGTGGACAAGGGCGGCAGCGCGGGGAACTGGACCGAGACGTCCTGCTCGGCGATGTTCACGCTGACCATCGACACCGCGATCACCCGCGGATACGTCCCGCGTGACACCTACCAGCCCGCGGTGGACGCGGGAAGGCGCGGTGAACTGGACCGGATCTCCCTGCACGGCGACGGTCTGACGTATCTGACGTCCACGTCCGTCGGCACGAACGTCGGCGACTACGCGTACTACGTCGCCCGCCCCCAGGCGACGAACGACCTCCACGGGCTGGGCGCCTTCCTCTACTTCACCGAGGAGGCCGACCGCTGACGCCGGCCTACCCGGCGTCGAGCTGGTGGTCGGCCCACACGTAGCTCTCGGGCAGCAGGTCGGCGACGGGGACCGCCTCCGGGCGGCCCCCGTCGCCGACGACTTCCCTGTGCCGTGGGTGCGCACGAGGGATCGTCGGGTTTCCGGAGCGGCAGCCCGGACAGGCGGTGCGCAGGGCATAGGAGTGGCTCGCCGTGGCGTGTCTCCCGGATCGGCCCGGTACGGACAGCCGAACCGGTACACCGGATGCAGCCGAGGACGCGGGTCGGCGGGCGGCGGCCCGCACGGCGAGGACGGGAGGTGGAGGCGATGGCGCGCAGCGCACACGGCACCGCGGCCTCGGCCGTGACTGTTGCGGCGTGGGCGGTGCTGCTCCTGGCCCTCTACGCCGTACTGATCTCCGCGGTCAGCCTGCTGGAGTGGGCCGTCGGCGGCAGCCTCGCCGTCCTCGGCGGGTGCGCTGCGGATGTCGTACGCCGCGCGGAGCGGCCAGCGGTGCACGCCGAGCGGCGCATCGCCGCGGCGCTGGCTGCCATGCCGGCGGCCCTGCTGCAGGAGACGGTCCGACTGGCCGCCGCCGTCGTCCGCGCCCTGCGCCACCGCCGGCAGGTCGCCGGCACACCGGACGTCCCCGTAGCCGTACGCCTCCCCGCGGGTGTCGACGCCGGGCTTGCCGCGGTGCTGCTGTCCGCGACGCCCGGGGCCTGCGTCGTCGACATCGCGGACCGGGGGCCGGCCGCGGACCAGGAAGCAGGCGAGGAGCGGGAGTTGCGCGTCCATCTGCTCGGCGCCGCCGACGGCGCGCCCTCGGCCGTCGAGCGCGCCCTCGGCATCAGGCGGCTGCCGTGAACGCGTGGCTGCTCGCCGCCTGCGTGCTGCTGCCCGCGGGCGCAGGCCCGTGCGTGTGGCGGGCCTGCCGTGGCGAGCCCGCCCAGCGCCTCACCGCCACCTCGCTGGCCGCGACGATGGCCGTGGCCGTCCTGCTGCTCGCCGCCCGCGGCCTGCACCGCACCTCGTACGTCGACGTCGCCCTCGTGGCGGCCGTGCTGGCACCGACCTCGACGCTCGTCTACGCACGCTGCCTCGCCGGCGGCGCCGACCGGGAGGAGGAGGCGGGATGAGCGCGACCCACGTCCTTGCCCTGGTGCTCCTGTGGTGCGGCGCCGCCGCGCTGCTGCTGGCCGCCATGGCGCTCGCCGTGCTGCCCACCGCCTACGGCAGGCTGCACGCCCTCGCCCCGGCGACCAGCCTCGGTGTCCCGCTGGTGTGCCTGGGGCTCGCCGTCGACGCGGGCGCGGGCCGGGCGGCCGTCAAGCTGCTGTTCGTCGGCGCTCTCACGGCGGTGTCAGGCCCTGTCCTGACCGTCGTCATCGGCCGGACGATGATCCGCACCGGCGGGCAGGACGCGGGCGCCGAGCGGGGTGAGCCGCCGGTATGAACACCGCACCAGGAGCTGTGGACTTCCTCGTCGGCGTCGCCCTCGTCCTTGTGGTCGCCGCGGCGACCGCCGCAGCTCTGACCCGCGACCCGGTACGGCAGTCGGTGGTGCTCTCCGTCCTCGGGGTGTGCCTGACACTGCTCTTCCTGCTGGTGCAGGCGCCCGACGTGGCGCTGTCACAGCTCGCCGTCGGCAGCGCGATCACCCCGCTGCTCATCCTGCTGACGGTCCGCAAGGTCCGCCGCCGACCGCGCGCAGGAGCAGGGCACGGGGACGGGGCCGCGAAGCGTGAGCGGGGGAGCGGGCGGTGAGCCGGCGGGTCCGCAGCACCGTGTTCGCGCTGGCCGCAGCCGTCTTCGCGGTCTTCTTCGCGGTCACCTGCACCGAGTTGCCGCACTTCGGCACGGCCGACCACCCGTACGGCAGCAGGTCGGTCGCGGCGGCCGTGCGGCAGCACACGGCGAACGTGGTCTCGTCGGTGAACTTCGACCAGCGCGCCCTGGACACCCTCGGGGAGGAGTCCATCCTCTTCGGTGCGGTGCTCGGCGCCGTCGTCCTGCTGCGCCGGGCGCGCGACGAGGACCGCGCGGAACCGGAACCGCGGCCCGTACTCCCGTCCACGCTGCTGCTCGGCGCGGGCCTGCTGCCGGTGACGGTGCTCGTCGGCGGCTACGTCGTGGCGCACGGTCAACTCAGCCCGGGCGGCGGCTTCCAGGGCGGTGTGATCCTCGCGACGGGGCTGCACCTGGCGTATGTCGCGGCCGACTACCGGGTGCTGCGCCGGATCCGGCCGCTCGCGGTGTTCGCTGCGCTCGACGCGGTGGGCGCCGGCGCCTTCACCCTGCTCGGTTTCGCCGGGCTGCTGGCCGGCGGCGCCTTCCTGGAGAACGTGCTGCCGCTGGGCACCTTCAACCAGGTGTCCTCGGGCGGCCTGGTGCCGCTGGTGAACGCCGCCGTCGGAGTGGAGGTCGCCTCCGGCGTGATCATGCTCGTCGCGCAGTTCCTTGACCAGGCCGTGGAGATCGACGAGCCCGCCGCGGGCGGCCGGCGCGGCGGCGGCGCAGGGAGCAACCGGTGAGCGTCCTGCCCTTCCTCGCGGCCGGCTGGATCTTCCTGGTCGGCGTCTACGGCATGGTCACCAGCCGCAACCTCGTGCACGCCGTGGGCTGCCTCGCGGTGGCGCAGTCCTCGACATACGTGCTGCTGCTCGGCGTCGGCTACCGCCGCGGCGGCACCGCACCGGTCTTCTCCGACATCCCCGTCGGCACGCCGGTCGTCGACCCCGTCGTGCAGGCCCTGGTGCTCACCGACGTCGTCGTCGGCGCGACCGTCACCGCGCTGCTGCTGAGCCTGGTCATCCAGATCCGCAAGCGCACCGGGACGCTGGACCCCGAGACGCTGACCGACCTGAAAGGTTGAGGACCGAAGGTGCTGCCCGCCGGCGGGGAGACCGCCGACCTGCTGCCGCTGGCCGTCGCGATCCCGCTGCTGGGCGCGGTGGTGCTGGTGCTGGCAGGGCGGCTGCTGCCGCGTACCGGCGTCGACGCTGTGGCCACCGCCTTCGCCGCCGCCACCGCCGCCGAGGTCGCCCTGCTGTGGGCGCGGCTGGGGGACGCAGGCGGGCGCGCGGTGTCCTGGGCCGGCGGCTGGACGCCGCACGGCGGGCACAGCGTCGGCGTCGTGCTGGTCGCCGACCGGCTCGGCGCCGGGATCGCCCTGCTCGTCACCGTCCTGGTAGCCGCCGTACTCGTCTACTCCTGGCGCTACTTCGACGAGCCGCCCACCCGGCACCGCGGCACCTTCCCCGCGCTGCTGCTGCTCTTCGAGGCCGGCATGTGCGGCTTCGCGCTGACCGGCGACCTGTTCGACGCCTTCGTCTTCTTCGAGCTGATGGGCGTCGTCGCCTACGCCCTGACGGGCTTCCGCATCGAGGACCCGCGCCCGCTGCACGGGGCACTCAGTTTCGGCGTCGTCAACTCGCTGGCCGCGTACTGCTCGCTGCTCGGCATCGGGCTGCTGTACGCCCGCACCGGGGAGCTGGGCATGGCGCAGATCGGCGCGGCACTTGCCGGACACCGCACCGACACCCTCACCGTCACCGCCTTCGTCCTGGTCATGGCGGGGCTGCTGGTGAAGGCCGCGATCGTGCCCTTCCACTTCTGGCTGCCCGACGCGCACGCCGTGGCGCCCACCCCGGTGTGCATGCTGATGTCCGGCGTGATGGTCGAACTGGGCCTGTACGGCGCCGCCCGCGTCCACCTCACGGTCTTCGCGGGACCCGGCGGCATTCCCGCCGAGGCCGTCACCCGCACGCTGGGCACGCTCGGCGCGCTGACCGCCCTCACCGGCGCCGTCATGTGCTGGCAGCAGCGGCACCTCAAGCGGATGCTGGCCTTCTCCACCATCGGGCACGCAGGGCTGTGGCTGCTCGGCCTGAGCTTGTCCGGCAGCTCTGCGACCGCCGGCACCGCGCTCTACGTCGCCGGGCATGCCGGGGTCAAGGCCGCTCTCTTCGGCCTGACCGGCGTGCTGCTCGACCGGCACGGGTCGGTCGACGAACACGGTCTGTACGGCACGGAGCGCGGCTCGCCGTACACCGGTGCGCTCTTCCTCACCGGCGCCCTCGCGCTCGCCGGGCTCCCGCCGTTCGGCACCGCCCTGGGCAAGGCCGTCGCCGAGGACGCCGCCGCGCAGCATCTGCCGTGGCTGCCCGCGCTCTACGTCCTGGTGTCGGCGCTGACCGGCGGCGCCGTGCTGCGCGCGGGCCTGCGCATCTTCCGCGGCGCCGGGCCGCGGCCCGAGCCCCGCGCCTCCGACGTCGAGACGAGCGGATCGGGCGAGGAGCCCGAGGTGCGCGACCCCCGCAGGGCGGTGCCGCGCACCATGACGGCCGTGCCCGCGGCACTGCTGCTCGGGGCGCTCGCCCTCGGCCTGTGGCCGGCCGCCGCCCGGGCGCTCGCCACCGCGGCCACCGCCTTCACCGACCGCAACGGCTACCTGGCCCAAGTCGTCGGCCAGGCCGCCCCCTTGCCGCTCGCCCCGCCCCCGGAGGCGGCCTGGACCGCTCCCGGCGTCCTGCTCGGCCTGCTGTCGACGGCAGCAGCGGTGGCCCTCGCCTTCGCAGCGCTCCACCCCGCCACCACAGTCCTCCGCCCCCTGAGCACAGCGGCCCGCGGCGCCGACCGCCACCTGATCGTGCCCCTGCGCCGTCTCCACTCGGGCCGCCTCGGCGACTACGTCGCCTGGCTGATGGTCGGCCTCGCGGGCCTCCTGGCGGCCTTGGCGGCCCAGATCTGACCGGAGCCTTCCGATCGCCGCCCCCCGCACCCGTGCCGTGACAACCGCGGCAAGCCGGCTCGCAGGAGCCGGCCTCCTCCGCCGGTGAAGGCGGCGCCCTGGAACGAGGCGCCGACGGACACCTGCGCGAAACCGGGTTCACGGTGCAGGTCCACCGAGGCGCGGTTCGCGGCCGAGACCAAGCACCAGAGGGCCGGCTCCCGTTGCACGACCCGCTCCATGCGCCATCGGGTCAGTAGGCCCGCTGTGCCGCGGCGGCGCCACCCAGGGTCGACCGCGACGCCGGTCAGGTAGGAGCCGGCCGCGGCGTGGTCGGCAGGGTGCTCGGGGAGGAAGGCCGCATTCGCGTACCCGACGGCTTCGCCGGACACCTTCGCGGTGACGCCTCCCGGCGCAGGGCGCCCGGTGGATGCGCTCCGCCCGTTCGTCCGCCGGGCCGCACCGGCTCAGCGGGTCCTGTAGGCCTCGGCGTCCTGGGCGCGCAGGTCCATGCCGTGGCCCGGGGAGCCCGTGGAGCCGGGGCGGATCGTGCCGCCGGACGGGTCGAGGGCGCCGGAGAAGAGCAGCTGCTCGATGCGGACGTGGTCGTGGAACCACTCCAGGTGGCGGAGGTTGGGGACGGCGGCCGCGGCGTGGGCGTGCAGGTGCGGTGCGCAGTGGCCGGAGACGGTCAGGCCGCGGGATTCGGCGAGGGCGGCGGCGCGCAGCCAGACGGTGATGCCGCCGCAGCGGGTGGCGTCCGCCTGGAGGCAGTCGACGGCGTCCGCGGCCAGCATCTGCTGGAAGTAGGCCAGGGTGTAGCCGTATTCGCCGGCGGTGACATCGCAGCGCACCGCGTCGCGCACCCGGGCCAGGCCCGGCAGGTCGTCGGAGGAGACCGGCTCCTCGAACCAGGTGACGTCCTCCGCGTCGAGGTGCCGGCCCAGCCGCACGGCCTGCTTGGCGGTGTAGGCGCCGTTGGCGTCGACGTACAGCTCGGCGGCGCCGGCCGAGCGGCGGGCGCCGCTGATCCGCCGCCGGTCCCGGTCCTCCTCCGTGCCCCAGGACCCGCCGATCTTGATCTTCACGCGCGGTATGCCGTACTCCTCGGTCCAGGTGCGCAACTGCCGGTCCTGCCGGGCGTCGTCGTAGGTGGTGAAGCCGCCGCTGCCGTAGACCGGCACGTCCTCGCGGGCCGCGCCGAGCAGGTCCACCAGGGGCAGGCCGAGCAGGCGGGCCTTGAGGTCCCACAGGGCGATGTCGACCGCCGAGACCGCGTGCCCGGCGATGCCGGGCCGCGCGGCGTTGCGCACGGCCCGGGACATCGCCTCGTTGGCGGCGGGCACATCCCACGCGGAGCGGCCGGCGACGGCGGCGACCAGGTGCGCGTCCACCACCTCCGCAGCGGCCGGTGAGCCGTACGTCCAGCCCAGACCGGTGGCACCGCCCGCCGACACGTGCACCGTCACCAGCGTGGTGGCCTCCCACGACAGGGTGCCGTCGGCCTCCGGTTCCTCGGTCGGCACGGTGTAGACGGCCGTCCGCAGGCTCTCCACCCGTGGCGGGCCGCCGCCCGCTCGGGAGCCGGTGTTCACCCCTCGTCCCCGGCCCCGGGCCGGTCCTCGCGGCGCCTCCGGCCCGGCAGCATCTCCTGGATCTTGGCCTTGACGCCCTGCCGGACCATCGCCGCGCGGTCGGTGTCGCCCTGGAGCACCGCGGAGGCCGCGGCCTCGATCTGGTCCCAGGTGGCGTGCGGCGGGATGGGCGGGACGGCGGGGTCGGTGCGGAAGTCGATGACGAACGGCCGGTCCGCGGCCAGCGCGCGCTGCCAGGCGTCCTGCACCCCGCCGGGCTCCTCGACGCGTACGCCGTCCAGGCCGACGGAGCGGGCGAAGTCGGCGTAGCGGACGTCGGGGAGGGCCTGGGAGGGCAGGAACTGCGGTGCGCCCTCCATCGCGCGCATCTCCCAGGTCACCTGGTTGAGGTCCTGGTTGTTCAGCACGGCGACCACCAGCCGCGGATCGGCCCAGTCCCGCCAGTACTTGGCGGCGGTGATCAGCTCGGCCATGCCGTTCATCTGCATGGCGCCGTCGCCGACGACGGCCAGCGCGGGCCGCTCAGGGTGCGCGAACTTCGCGCCGATGACGTACGGCACGCCCGGTCCCATCGTCGCCAGCGTGCCCGACAGCGACCCGCGCATGGCGCCGCGCATCCGCAGGTGCCTGGCATACCAGTTGGCGGCGGAGCCGGAGTCGGCGGCGAGCATGATGTCGTGGGGGAGCAGCGCGTCCAGGGCGTGCACCACGTACTCGGGGTTGATGGGGTCGGCGTCCACGGCGGCCCGCCGCTGCATGACCTCCCACCAGCGCTCGGTGTTGCGCTCGATCGTCTTGCGCCACTTGCCGTGCTTCTTGGCGTCCAGAAGCGGCAGCAGCCGCTTCAGCGTTCCGGCGGCGTCACCGACCAGATTGACCTCGAAGGGGTAGCGCAGCCCGATCATGAAGGGGTCCACGTCGATCTGAACGGCGCGCGCCTGCCCGAAGTCCGGCAGGAACTGCGTGTAGGGAAAGCTCGACCCGACCACGAGCAGCGTGTCGCAGTCCCGCATCATCTCGTACGAGGGCCGGGTGCCGAGCAGGCCGATGGAGCCGGTGACGTACGGCAGGTCGTCGGGTAGCACGTCCTTGCCCAGCAGCGCCTTGGCCACCCCCGCGCCCAGCGCGTCGGCGGTGTGCTCGACCTCCGCGCGGGCGTTGCGCGCGCCCTGGCCGACCAGGACCGCCACCTTCTCGCCGGCGTTGAGGATCCCGGCGGCCCGGTGCAGGTCGTCGTCCGACGGCACCGGCGCGTAGTGGGCGACGCCCAGGCTGGAGGGGACCATCTTGAACGCGTGCGTCGGCGCGCTGTACTCCAGCTCCTGGACGTCGGCGGGAATGATCACGGCGGTGACGGTGTGCCGCGCGTAGGCGGTGCGCAGCGCGCGGTCCAGCACGTTCGGCAGCTGCTCGGGCACGGTGACCGTCTCGCAGAACTCCGACGCGACGTCCTTGTAGAGGGCGGCCAGATCCACCTCCTGCTGGTAACTGCCGCCCATGGCACTGCGGTTGGTCTGGCCGACGATCGCGACGACGGGCACGTGGTCGAGCTTCGCGTCGTACAGCCCGTTGAGCAGGTGGATGGCACCGGGTCCCGAGGTTGCCGCGCACACCCCGACCTTGCCGGAGAACTTCGCATAGCCGACCGCCTCGAAGGCGGCCATCTCCTCGTGCCGTGCCTGGACGAAGCGCGGTTTGTCGCCGGCCCGCCCCCAGGCGGCGAGCAGCCCGTTGATGCCGTCGCCGGCGTAGGCGAAGACGTGGTCGACGTCCCATTCGCGCAGGCGGTGCAGTACGTAGTCCGACACTTTCATCGACACGGGATGTTCCTCTCGTCGTCGCGCCGTGCAAGGGCGTACAGGGGATGTGTGCGGCTCAGCGCCGAGCCCGGTGCAGGGCGTACAGTCCGCCCGCGGCGGTCCCGGCGGCGGCAGCCGCTGCCGCCGCGGTTGCCAGCCGCGCGCGGGCCGCGCTCGGCGGCTCCGGCCGGTCGGCGGCCTTCTCCGGGTGGTCGGCGGGTGCATGACCGTCCAGGCCGAGCGCCAGCGCCTCGGCCAGGTGCAGGGCGCGGCGGCCCGTGCCGCCCTGCTCGATCTGGGTACGGCAGCTGAAGCCGTCGGCGATGACCAGCGCGCTGGGCGCGGCCTCCCGCACCGCGGGCAGCACGCCCAGCTCGCCGATCGCCTCCGACAGCTCCTGGTGGCCGCGTTCGAAGCCGAAGTTGCCTGCCAGGCCGCAGCAGCCCTCGTCGAGGACGTCGGCGTCCAGGCCCGCCCTGCGCATCAGCTCACGGTCGGCGTCGAAGCCGGTGACGGCGTGCTGGTGGCAGTGCGTCTGCACGGTGGCCGCGCGGGTCAGGGCCGGCGGCGACCATTCCTCGGGCGCCCGTTGCAGCAGCACCTCGGACAGAGTCAGGAACTGCCCGGCCAGCCGCTGCACGTCCTGGTCGTCCGGCATCAGCTCGGGTGCGTCCGCGCGGAAGACGGCCGTGCACGACGGTTCGAGGCCCACCACCGGGGTGCCGGCCTCGATCCAGGGCCGCAGGCTCTCCGTGGTCTGCTTCAGCACCCGCTTGGCGCGGTCCAGCTGCCCCGTCGAGATCAGCGTCAGCCCGCAGCACACACCCTCCTCGGGCACCGCCACGCGGAAGCCGGCGCTCTCCAGCACGCGCACCGCGGAGCGGGCCACCGCCGGGTGGAAGTACGTGCTGAAGGTGTCGGGCCACAGCAGCACCGCCCGCTCGTCGCCGGGTTCGGGCTGCGGGGTGCCGCGCTCGCGCCACCAGCGCACGAAGGACTCGCCGGCGAAGAGCGGCGCGTCCCGGTCGGCGACCCCGGCCAGCCGTTTGCCGAGCCCGGCCAGTCCCGGCGCGCGCAGCACCGCGTTCACCACGCCCGGCGCGACCTGGGCCGCGCGGGCCCACAGCGGCAGCCAGCCCAGCGCGTAGTGCGCGGCCGGACGCAGCCGGCCCCGGTAGTGATGGGACAGGAACTCCGCCTTGTACGTGGCCATGTCGACGCCCACCGGGCAGTCCGACTTGCAGCCCTTGCACGCCAGGCACAGGTCGAGGGCGTCCTTGACCTCGGTGGAGCGCCAGCCGCCGGTGACCGGGGAGTCCTCGTGGCCGCCGATCATCTCGAACAGCAGCCGCGCCCGGCCTCGGGTGGAGTGCTCCTCCTCGCCCGTCGCCCGGTACGAGGGGCACATCACGCCGCCCTGGTGGCTGCGGCAGTTGCCGATGCCGACGCAGCGCATGACGGCCTGGTTGAAGGACCCGCCGTCCTCGGGATAGCCGAAGCGGGCGTCGGAGTCGTCGCGCGGGCGCCAGTCCGCCCCCAGCCGCAGGTTCCGGTCGGCTGCGTTCGGCGCGACGACCTTGCCCGGGTTCATCCGGTCACCCGGGTCGAACAGCGCCTTGAGCTCGCCGAAAGCGGTCATCAGATCGTCGCCGTACATGGTGCGCAGCAGCTCGCCGCGCGCCTGCCCGTCGCCGTGCTCGCCGGACAGCGAACCGCCGTAGGACGCCACGAGGCCGGCGGCGGCCCGCAGGAATTCGTGGAAGCGCGCCACACCTTCGGCGGTGCGCAGTCCGAAGGGTATACGAGTGTGCACGCAGCCCTGCCCGAAGTGCCCGTAGAGGGACGGGTGGTCGTAGCCGAAGCGGTCGAAGAGCCCCTTGAGGTCGCGCAGGTAGTCGCCGAGCCGCTCCGGCGGCACCGCGGAGTCCTCCCAGCCCTCCCACGTCTCGCGCTCGTCCGGCGGGCGGGCGGTCACGCCGAGGCCCGCCTCGCGTGCCCTGAGCATGCGCTGCTCGCGCGCGGTGTCGTCGGACAGCGCCACGTCCGGGTCGTCCCTGCCCCGGCCCAGCGCCCGCAGCAGCAGCTCGGCCTGCCGGTCGGCGGCCTCCTGGTCGTCCGCGGTGAACTGGAGCAGCAGCCAGCTGCCGCCCTCGGGGAAGGCGCGCAGCGACTCCAGATGGCTGCCCTCCTCGTGCATGAGCTGCGCCATGCGGTCGTCCATGGCCTCCAGTTGGGCGGGCGCGCTGTGCTCCAGCACGCGCGGGACGTCGTCGGCCGCGGCGCAGATGTCGGGGTAGCCGAGGATCAGCATCGCGTCCGCCGCAGGCACCGGCACCAGCTCCAGCTCGGCGTGCAGCACCGTCACCAGCGTGCCCTCGCTGCCGACCAGGGCGCGCGCGACATGGAAGCCGTTCTCCGGCAGCAGGTCGTCGAGGTTGTAACCGGACACCCGGCGCGGGATCTTCGGGAATCCGCGGCGGATGTCGGCGAGATGGCGGTCGCCGACGCCGCGCATACCCGCGTACAGCTCCGCGCGCCGGTCGCCCAGAGCCGCGATGGCGTCGAAGTCCTCCGGCGAGGTCCGCCCCACCCAGCAGCGCGTGCCGTCGTAGGTCAGGATCTCCAGCCGCCGCACGTTGTCGACGGTCTTGCCGTACGCCTGCGCCGACGCCCCGCACGAGTTGTTGCCGACCATGCCGCCGATGGTGCAGTGGCTGTGTGTCGACGGCTTCGGGCCGAACATCAGCCCGCAGGCGGCCAGTTGCCGGTTCAGGTCGTCGAGCACGACGCCCGGCTCGACGACGCAGGTGCGGGCCTCGGTGTCGACGGAGACCAGGCCGTCGCAGTATTTGGTCCAGTCGACGACGACGGCGGTGTTCGTGCACTGCCCCGCCAGGCTCGTCCCCCCGCCGCGCGACAGCAGCGGTGCGCCGAAGCGGGCGCAGACCGCGACGGTCGCCGCGCCCGCCTCGACGTCGCGGGGCACGACCACGCCGAGCGGGACCTGCCGGTAGTTGGAGCCGTCCGTGGCGTAGGCCCCGCGGCTGCCGGCGTCGAAACGCACCTCGCCGTCCACCTCCGCACGCAGAGCGGCTTCCAGCGCCGCGAGGTCGGGGGTGCCGGCGGCCGCTGCGGGAGTGGGGCGTTCGACGATGCTCATGCAGGGTCGGCTGCCCGAAGGCCCACGAGGTAATCGGCCCTATCAGATCGCCGGGGGAATACGGGTGTGACGGGTGGTACGAACCGCCCCGGCGCATGACCACCCGCCGACCGGGCACCCGCAGGGCAGTACCGGCCGGGCATACCCCGAAGGAGGCCCCCGATGACGCATTACGGCTACTTCCTGTCCTGCGAGGAGTTCACCCCGCGGGAACTGCTCGAACAGGCGCGGATGGCGGAGCAGGCCGGCTTCACGGCGCTGGCGATCTCCGACCACTACCATCCGTGGACCGACGAGCAGGGCGAGAGCGCCTTCGTCTGGTCGGTGATCGGCGCGCTCTCGCAGGTCACGTCGCTGCCGGTGACCACGCTGGTGACCTGCCCGACGGTACGCGTCCACCCCGCGGTCAACGCGCAGGCCGCGGCGACCTCCGCAGCCATGCTCGAGGGCGGTTTCCGCTTCGGCATCGGCACCGGCGAGGCACTGAACGAGCACATCACCGGCGAAACCTGGCCGGACGCGCCGGTCCGGATGCAGATGCTGGAGGAGGCGGTGCAGGTCATCCGCAAACTCTTCACCGGCGAGCAGGTCACCCACCGCGGGGCGCACTACACCGTGGAGAACGCCCGCCTCTACACCCTCCCCGACGAGCCGCCGCCGCTGTACGTCTCGGGCTTCGGCCCGCTGGCGGCGGCCCTGGCCGGCCGGGTCGGCGACGGCTTCGTGACCATGAGGCCCGACGCCGACCTGGTGGCGGGCTTCCGGCGCGGCGGCGGAGGCGACAAGCCCGCCGTGGGCGGCCTGAAGGTGTGCTGGGACACCGACCGCGACCGTGCGGTGGACACCGTGCACCGGCTGTGGGCCACCGAGCAGCTGCCCGGCGAGATCAACCAGATCCTGCCCACACCCGAGCACTTCCAGCAGGCCCGCACCCTCGTCGACCGGGACACCGTCGCCGCGGCCGGCACCTTCGGCGACGATCCGGACGAGCACGTGACGTCCATCCGCGCCTACGCCGAGGCGGACTTCGACGAGGTGTACGTCGGGCAGGTCGGCCCCGACCAGCGGCAGTTCTTCGACGCCTACCGCAGCCATGTGCTGCCCGCGCTCCAGGATGCGGCGTGAGCGTCCCGCGGCGCCCGCCCGCCTCACGCGGATGTTTCGTGCGCGGCGCTGCGGTTACCCGCGAGATATGACCCATGTGGACGAATTATCGGCTCTTGTCCGGATATGCCCCTTGGTACCCGGCCCCGCTGCCTCCTGCTCCCGGCTGCCGGCCGAGCAGGTGCCCGAGGCGCTGGGCGAGTACCGCGTCTGACCGTGCCGGGACCCACGCAAGACCACAGGAGCCGCCGTGCTGTACCGGACTTCCACCGCCCCGACGCCGCCCCCGTCGCCTGCGCTCGACCGGGTCTGGCGCCTGCCGGGCGTCTACCGTCCGCAGGCCGACACCGCCCTGCTGGCCGCCGCGCTGAGCCGCGAGGTCGTACCGGGCAGCGACGTGCTGGATGTCGGCACCGGCAGCGGGGCGCTCGCGCTGTACGCCTCCCGCCTCGGCGGCTGCGTCGAGGCCGTCGACATCTCGTGGCGTGCCGTGGCGGTGACCCGCCTCAACGCCCTGCGCGCCGGACACCCGATCGAGGTGCACCGGCGCGACATCCGCCACCCCCCAGGCCGCGCGAGCCGGCGCACCTACGACGTGGTCGTCAGCAACCCGCCGTACGTCCCCGCGCCCCCCGGCCCGGCGCACCGGGGCGCACGGGCGTGGGACGCCGGCCCCGACGGCCGGCAGGTGCTGGACCCGCTGTGCGCCGCTTCCGCGGAGCTGCTGCGTCCCGGCGGCGTCCTGCTGATGGTGCACTCCGCCATGAGCGGGACGCAGGCCACGGTCGACCTGCTGACCGGCCTCGGCCTGTCCGCCGGCGTCGGCTGCCGCGCCCGCGTCCCGCTCGGGCCGGTGCTGCGCTCCCGGCTGCCCTGGCTGCGCGCCCGCGGTCTGATGGCGGCCGCTGACGAGCAGGAGGAGCTGGTGGTGATACGTGCAGAACGCCGATGAGTACGCCGAGTCCCCGCAACCGCGCCGGATCACCGTCGAACGCGACGGTCCCATGGTGGTGGAAGGCCCTGTCGAGGTCGTCACCGAGGACGGCACCGTGGCCGTGTCGCGGCGCTTCGCCGTCGCCGTCTGCACCTGCCGGCGCAGTGCCGCCTACCCGTGGTGCGACACCAGCCACCGCGCGCGCCCTCCGCGATCACGCGGCCGGGGAGAGGACCGCGGGCGGTGACCGCGACGGCCCGCCGCGCCGGCCCCGTGCTGCCGACGGCCCGCGGGCCGCTCTCCCACGGCGTTGTGCATGCGCTGCGCACCGCCCGTGCGCCCGACCCGGCCCTGTGGCGGCGTACCGCGGACGCCGAGCCGTACGGCGATGACCTCCATCTCTCGCTGTACGTGCTGTACGAGCTGCACTACCGCGGTTTCGCCGGTGTCGGCGGCGACCGCGAGTGGGACCCGGCCCTGCTGACCCTGCGCCGCGCCCTGGAGGACCGCTTCCTCACCGCGCTGCGCCTGGACGTGCCCGGCCCGCGCACCCCCGCGGAGGTCTTCGCGGAACTGCTCACCGAGCCCGCCGACCCCTCCGGCTCCGTCTCCCACCACCTCAGGCGGCGCGGCGACCTGGACCACTTCCGTCAGTACGCCGCCCTGCGGTCGCTCTACCACCTCAAGGAGGCCGACCCGCACGCCTGGGTACTCCCGCGGCTGCACGGACAGGCGAAGGCGGCGATGGCCGCGATCGAGTACGACGAGTTCGGCGCGGGCCGGGCCGACCAGGTGCACGCGCGGCTGTTCGCCGATCTCATGGCCGACCTGGGCCTTGACACCTCGTACGGCCGCTACCTGGACCTGGCACCGGCCCAGATGCTCGCGGTGGTCGACCTGATGTCGCTGCTCGGCCTCCACCGCGACCTGCGCGGCGCGCTGGTCGGGCACTTCGCCTGGGTCGAGGTCACCTCCTCGCCCGCCTCACGCCACCTGGCCGCCGGGCTGCGCCGCGTGGGCGCCGGGCGCGCGGCGCAGCACTTCTACGACGAGCACGTCGAGGCCGACGCGGTGCACGAGCAGGTGGTGCGGCACCAGGTCGTCGACGGCCTGCTCGCCGACGAGCCCGCACTGTCCGCCGACGTCGCCTTCGGCGCGGACGCCACGACCTTCCTCGAGGACCGCCTGTCATCCCACCTGCTGGCCGCCTGGCGCGACGGGCGCTCGGCGCTGCGCTGCTGAGCGGCAGGCTGCGGTCCGTACCGTCAGCAGGCGCAGGAGCCGACGCTCACCGCGCTCCTTCCGGCACCACTACCGACTCACCGGGTTCCCGGGCGCGGGATGCCGAACGGGAATGCGGCCCTGCTCAACGGGTACCCGGCGGACAGAGCGGTGTGCCGGGAAACGGCCCGGCACACCGGGCGAACCAGGGAGGCGCACATGGCAGGCGACAGGCCTTCCGGCCCAAGCGCGGCGCTCTTCGACATCGACGGCACCTTGATGGACACCGTCCAGCTGCACACCGTCGCGTGGTGGGAGGCGCTGCGTCAGAGCGGGCGGACCGTCGGGATGACCGACATCCAGCGGGCCATCGGGATGGGCAGCGACCACCTGCTCGACGCCCTTGCCGGCGAGGACCGCGACCGCTCGGGCGACAGCGGCCTGTCGGCGGCGCACGACGCGCTCTACGCCCAGTTCTGGTCGCGCCTCTCCCCGCTGGAGCATGCCGCCGACCTCGTACGCACCTGCGCGGCCCGCGGCATGCGGGTCGTCCTCGCCTCCTCCGCGTCGGGCAAGGAGGCCGATGTGATGATCAGCGCACTCGACGCGGGCGACGCCGTCCACGCGGTCACCACCGCCGACGACGTCGGGTCCAGCAAGCCCGCGCCCGACATCGTGCGCCAGGCCCTCGACCGGGCGGGCGTCCCGGCCGAGCGTGCCGTCTTCGTCGGGGACGCGGTGTGGGACCTGCAGTCCGCCCGCATGGCCGGCGTGACGGGCCTGGGGGTCCTCGCCGGCGGCGGCTTCTCCCGCGAGGAACTGCTGGACGCCGGCGCCGCGCGCGTCTACCGCTCGCCCGCCGACCTCCTCGACCACCTCGACGACAGCCCGCTCGGCCGGCTGTCAGCGGGGGAGCTCCCCCGCTGACAGCCGGCCGAGCCCCGGTCAGGGCCGGAACAGCATCTTGATGGCGCCGTCCTCCTTCTTCTGGAACGTCGCGTACGCGTCCGGCGCCTCGTCGAGCGGCACATGGTGCGTGGCGAAACCGTCCACGCCCAGCGGATCGTCGTCGGTGAGCAGCGGCAGGATGTCGTCGGTCCACCGGCGCACGTTGGCCTGCCCCATGCGCAGCTGGATCTGCTTGTCGAACATCGTGAGCAGCGGCAGCGGATCCGCCGCACCGCCGTACACACCGCTGACGGAGATGGTGCCGCCGCGCCGCACCAGCGCGATGGCCAGGTCCAGTGCGGCCATCCGGTCGACACCGGCCACCTGCATGAGCTTCTCCGCCCACGAGGAGGGCAGCAGACCGGCCGCGCTCTGCGCCAGGCGGGCGGCCTGGCTGCCGTGCGCCTCTGTGCCCACCGCGTCGATGACCGCATCCGGGCCGCGCCCGTCCGTCAGGTCCTTGACGGCGTCCACCAGCGCGTCCCGCGAGGTGTGCTCGCTCAGGTCGAGCACCGTCACGCCGTCGGTCCGCGCCCGCTCCAGCCGCTCCGGCACCAGGTCGATGCCGATGACCGTGCCGACGCCGAGGTGTTTCGCGATCCGGCAGGACATCGCGCCGATCGGGCCGAGCCCGAGCACCACGAGGCTGCCGCCCTTGGGCGTGTCGGCGTACTGCACCGCCTGCCAGGCTGTCGGCAGCACGTCCGAGAGGTACACGAAGCGGTCGTCGTCCGGGCCGTGCGGCACCTTGATCGGGCCGAACTGCGCCTGCGGGACCCGGAGATACTCCGCCTGCGCGCCCGGCACCGCCCCGTAGAGCTTGGTGTAGCCGAACAGCTGGGCACCCATGCCGTGTTCGGTGACCTGCGTGGTCTCGCACTGCGTGAAGAGCCCGCGGGAGCACATCCAGCAGCTTCCGCAGGCGATCTGGAAGGGGACGACCACCCGGTCGCCGGCCTTGAGGTTCGTCACCGCCTTGCCGGTCTCCTCCACGATGCCCATCGGCTCGTGCCCGAGGATGTCCCCCGGCGTCATGAACGGTGTCAGTACCTCGTACAGGTGCAGGTCGGAGCCGCACAGCCCGGACGACGTGATGCGGATGACGGCGTCGGTGTCCTCCTCGACGCGTGGATCGGGGACGTGCTCCACCCGGACGTCCCGCTTGCCGTGCCATACGGTGGCGCGCATACCTGCACCTTCCTCCGGACGTGCCTGTGTCGGCCTTCCCGGCCGCTCGGCCCGTCTCCGGACTCCGGCGGCCTCCACTGCGGGTGCCCGGCACATAGTTCGTGAAACAGACCTGGGGCCTCGCCTGTGGAGGGCAGCAGGACCCATGGTCCTGCACATGCCGGGTACGCGAACGGTGTCGGGGGCCGGCCGAGGACAGATCGGCCGAAGACCTTTTCCGGAACGAGGGAGCCCACATGTTGAGAGCCGTTGCGGACATTCTCAAATCGATCGGCGGGGCCGTGGCGACCGTTGTCACGTTGCCCTTCCGAGCCCTGGCACGGTTGTTCGGCGGTGCGTCGGACACCGCGCACGGTCACCACTGAAGGGGCGGGGTGAGACGGTGAGCGCGTACCGGGAGGCGCACGTGACCCCCGACCTGCCGCCGCCGGTGGTGACACCTGATCTGCAGGGCCAGGGCGGCCCCGGGTCCGCCGGCCGGCAGACCACAGGCGGCAAGCCGGAGAGGACACACCGGCACGAGGCCGCCCCGGCGACGGGCCGCTCCGGCGACGGGGACGGCTGACACCACCCGTGCGGCCGCCCGCGCGCGAACGCCCTGCCCCTTCCGGGGTCCCGCGGCGCCGAATCGGACGCGCCGGGGGAGCGGGGCCGTGCGATGGTCGAAACGGGAGAGAGGTGAAGGCCGATGCAGACATCATCGACGGCTGGGACGCTGTTGCGGCGCGTCCTGCCGGACCCCGAGAAGCCCGGGCGCGTCCTCGCGCTAATGAGCGGTGTCGAGCGGGCCGAGTCACTCGACGGTCTCGCGGAAGCGCTCAGGAAAGCGGTGCGCGCGGTTCCGCTGGGCAGGGGCAGGGACCTCCTGCACGGCCGCTGGCTGGGACATCCGGTGCACCCGGTGCTGGTGGAGGTCCCGGTCGGCGCCTGGATCTCCGCAGCCGTGCTGGACACCGTGCCCGGCGGCGGCCGCGCCGCGGGGCTCCTCGTCGGAGTGGGGCTCGCCGGCGCCGTGCCCGCCGCGGTTGCCGGGCTCGTCGACTGGGCCGAGCTGGAACGGCCGCAGGCGCGGGTCGGCCTGCTGCACGCCACGCTCAACGTGAGTGCCGTCGCCTGCTACACGGCGTCCTTCGCGGCGCGGCTCACCGGCCACGGCCTGCGCGGGCGGGCCTACGCGCTCGTAGGGCTGTGCACCATGGGCGCCGCCGCCGCGGTGGGCGGCCACCTGGCCTACCGCCAGGCGGCCGGCGCGAACCATGCCGAGTCCGTGCCCCATCTGGTGCCGCCCGGCTGGCACTCCGTCGGTCCGCTGGAGGACTTTCCGCACGAGCAGCCCGTGCGCCGCATGGTGGGGGAGGTGGCGGTCGCGGTGGTCCGCGACGGCGACGGCTCCTGCCGCGCGCTGGCCGACGTGTGCAGCCATGACGGCGGCCCGCTGTCGCAGGGGCACGTCGAGGACGGCTGCCTGCTGTGTCCCTGGCACGGCAGCTCCTTCCGTCTCGCCGACGGCTGGAACGCCACCGGGCCCGCCACCGCCCCCCAGCCGGCCTTCGACACCCGCGTCGACGACGGCCGGCTGTACGTACGCCTGCGCACCCCGCCGCCCGTGCGCCACTGAGCCGTTCGGCTCGCCGCCGGGGTCCGCGGCGGTCACCACCGCTTGGCGTCCACCTCCGTCAGGTGGACGCCCTTGCGTGCGCTCCACGATGCGCAGCGCCGCCCCCGCCGACCCTATCCCGCCCCGCCCGGCCCCCGGGTGGACCACTCACGAGTGCGGATTGCCGAGAGACACCTGAGGCTGGGGTTATGGCAGAACAGCGTGCCCGCTCGTCCAAGCCCACCGCCGGTCGCGGCGGCAGCCGTGCCACGCGTGTCAAGGGCGCCGAGGACGCCGCCCTGCGCGCGTCCCGCGGTCTCAGCAAACTGATCGGCCACGAGACCGAAGGCTGCTCGGAGGTCACACCGGCAGACGACCACGGCTGGCGTGTGGCCGTGGACGTGGTGGAGGTCCCACGCATCCCCGACACCACGAGCCTGCTGGCGACCTACGAGGTGGACCTTGCCGACGACGGCACGCTCCGCGGCTACCGCCGTGTCCGCCGGTACCGACGGGGCGCCGTCGACACGTGACCCGAGCCGCTCGTGCTCCCTGCGAAGTCCCCCCGACCGAAAGAAGCGTGCCGCCGTGACCGTCATAACCGATGAAGTCGTCTGCGCTCCGCGCGCCGGCACTCTCTACGACGTCCTCGACCTCATTCTCGACCGTGGCATCGTCATCGACGTCTTCCTGCGGGTGTCCCTTGTCGGGATCGAGATCCTGAAGGTCGACGCCCGCATCGTCGTGGCCAGCGTCGACACCTATCTGCGCTTCGCGGAAATCTGCAACAGGCTCGACCTGGACCACGACTCCACGAGCAGGACCGTCCCGGAGCTGTTCGGCGGCGCGTCCGGTTCTGCGGCCCGAGTCGGCGCCAAGAAGGCCGCGACCTCGGTAGGCGGCAAGGTCAAGGACGCGCTCGGCATGGGCGACGGACACGACGACGAGGACGACGAACGCGATGAGCGCGACGAGGACGACGACAAGCAGCCCCGGCGCCGTACCGCCTCCCGCAGTTCGGGGAGCCGCACCCGCTCCCGGCACCGCGACGACGAAGGCTGAGCAGCTGTGAGCATCTATCTGTACGGAGTGACCCGGGCCGAGGTGCCCGTACCCCGCGGCGTCCGCGGCGTCGGCGACCCCCCGGGCAAGCTGCGCAAGCTGGTTGCGGGCGGGCTGGCCGCCGTGGTCGGCGACGCCCCCGAGGGCCTGCGTGCCCGCCGCCGGTATGTGCAGGCCCACCAGGAGGTGCTGCTCGCGCTCGCCGCCGGCGGCCCGCTGTTGCCCACACGCTTCGGCGTCGTCGTCGCGGACGACGAGGCCGTGACCGGCAGGCTGCACGCCGACGCGCACGGCTACGCGGCGGCCCTGGACCGGGTGGCCGGCCGCTGCGAGATGAACCTCAAGGCCTCGCCGGTGGAAGCCGGGGTCGCCGACCTCGTCCGCGAGGACCCGCGCCTGCAGCGGCTGCGGCAGGAGAGCCGGCGGCGTCCCGGATACGACGTGAGCATCCGGCTCGGCGAGGCCGTCGAGACCGGGCTGCGGCGCCGGGCCGTCGGCGCCGCGCAGCAGGTGGCGTCGGTGCTCAGCGGACTCGCCGACGAGGTGCAGGCAGGCCCCGAAGTGCCGGGCTGCGTCCTCAACGTCTCCTTCCTCGTGGCCGCCGACCGGGTGGCCGAATGCCGTGCCGCCTTCGACGGCGCCGCCGACCGGGTCGCCGGCCGCGCCGAACTCCGCCTGACCGGACCGCTGCCCTGTTACAGCTTCTCCGGACTGCCCGCCCCCGCCGGTGCCTGACATGGGCGTACTCAAGGCCCTGCTGTTCCTGCCGCTCGCCCCCGTCCAGGGCGTCAGCTGGATCACCGGCGTCCTGCAGGACGCAGCGGTTGCCGAGATGTACGACCCTGCCGTGCTGCGGGCACGGCTGGCTGCCCTCCACCGTGCCTACGACGAGGGCGAGATCGACGACGAACGGTTCGAGGCCGCGGAAGAACAGCTGCTCGACCTGCTCGAACGGCCCGCTCCCGGGCGGTAGACGACGGCTCACCCCTCGAAAGGTGCTCGCTGATGAACAGCACGTGCAGGACCGCGATCGCCGCGGCAGTGGCAGGCGGATACGTCCTCGGGCGTACGCGGAAGGCGAAGATGGCGTTCGCCATCGGCACCCTCCTCGCCGGCCGCCGCTTCGGACTCAACCCGGCGTCCCTCGCCGCCGAAGGCGTCCGCCAGCTCCGGGAGACCCCCCACCTGGCCGGGCTCCGCGAGCAGATCGGCGGAGACCTCGTCGAGGCGGCACGAGCGGCGGCCTCCGCGTCCGCCGACCGCCGCTTCTCCGCCTTCGCCGACACCCTCCGCGAGCGCGGGCGCGAGGACACGGGGGGCGAGGACCTGGAGGACGAGGACTACGAGGACGAGCCGGAGGAGCCGGACGAGTCGGAGGAGCCGGACGAGCCGGACGAGCCGGACGAGCCGGAGGAGGAGTCCTCCGAGCGCCGCCAGGCACCCGCCAGGGAACGGAAGAAGGCGCCCGCGAAGAAGGCTGCGGCCAAGAAGACCGGCCCGGCGAAGAAGGCCGCCGCCCGCGGGAAGGCGGCGCCCGCCAAGAAGGCCGCGGCCAAGAAGACCGCGCCGAGCCGGTCGCGGTCCACGACGAGCCGGCGCGGGAGGTAGGCAGACATGGCCAAGCAGAAGGAGAAGTCGAGCGCTCCCACGGGATTGGACGACCTCCGCGAGGAGTTCGGCCACTTCTTGTCCGGTATGACGCAGGGGTGGATCGACAAGGCGAGCGACAAGGTGTCGGGCCTGACCGACCGGCTGTCCGACGCGGCCGAAGGCACGGGCGATGGCGCGGGCGGCCTGCTGGGCATCGGCAGCCGCGTCCTGCACGGCGAGTCGCCGCTCAAGGCGGCGGTCGGGCAGAAGACGAAGGACGCCAAGGACTCGGTGGTCGGCAAGGTCAAGGACGCGTTCGGAGGCGGCGGAGGAGGCGGTGCCGGCAAGGGCGGCAACGTCAAGGCCGTCAACATCGTCGAGTCCCTCGACGTCGGGGTCTCCCTGCGCACGGCGTACGACCAGTGGACGCAGTTCGAGGACTTCAGCGACTTCACCAAGGGCGTGCGCGGGGTCTCGCAGGAGGACGACACCGAGACCACCTGGAACCTCAAGGTCGGTCCCTCCAGCCGTAGCTGGAAGGCGACCATCCAGGAGCAGATCCCCGACGAGCGGATCGTGTGGACGTCGGAGGGCGCCAAGGGCAGCACGACGGGCTGCGTGAGCTTCCACGAGCTCGGCCCCAGCCTGACCCGGATCCTGGTCGTGGTGGAGTACAGCCCCGCCGGCTTCTTCGAGAAGACCGGCAACCTGTGGCGGGCGCAGGGCCGGCGGCTCCGTCTCGACCTCAAGCACTTCGGGCGGCACATCACCCTCCACGCGGACGAGGAGCTGGAGGGCTGGCGCGGCGAGGTCCGCGACGGCGAGGTCGTGCGCTCCCACGAGGAAGGCCTGGAGGACGACGAGACCGACGAGAACGGCGAGGAGTACGACCAGGACGAGGAGGACGGTGAGGGCGAGGAGGACGCCGAGGGCGAGGACGGCGAGGACGGCGAGGACGTGGACGAGGAGCTCGACGAGGAAGAAGAGGACGAGGACGAAGAAGAGGACGAGCCTCGCAAGAGCCGGCGGAGCCGGAGATGACCACGCTCGACTTCCCCGGGACAGCCGGCACCTACAGCCCGACGCCCTCCACGGCGAACCTCGCCGACATCCTCGAACGCATCCTGGACAAGGGCATCGTCATCGCAGGGGACATCAAGATCGAACTCCTGGACATCGAGCTGCTCACCATCCGGCTGCGGCTGTTCATCTCATCCGTGGAGACGGCGAAGAAGGCCGGTATCGACTGGTGGGAGACCGACCCCGCGCTCTCGTCCCGCGCCGCGGAAAATGCACTGGCCAGGGAGAACGAGGATCTGCGCGGCCGGCTGGCCGAGCTGGAGGGCCGGCCGGCCGGCACACCGCGGCGTACCCGGGCCAAGGCGGGCGCATGACCGCCACAGACCTGAGCCTGCCCCACGCCGGCACTGCGGGCGGGGACGCGACGGCCACCTGCGTCTTCGCTGTGCGGAGAGACGACGCGCCGGAATGGCTGCCGGAGAGTCCGGGCCATGCCGGAGGGGGTCCCGTCGGCCTGCTGGCACTCCCGGGCGGCGGCCTGCAGGCCGTCGTCCAGCCGGTGGCCGCCGCGGACTTCACAGAAGAGGCGTTGCGCCGGCGGCTCAGCGACCCGGTCGAACTCGAACGCTGCGCCCGCACCCACCATGCGGTGATCACCGCGGCCGCCGCCGACGGCCCGGTTGTCCCCCTGCCGCTGGCCACCCTCTTCACCGGCGTCGACCGGGCCGTCGCCGCTCTCGCCGACCAGCGGGCGCACTTTCTCGCGGCGCTCGACCGGGTGACAGGGCGCGCGGAATGGGCGGTCAAGGTCCACGTGGAGCCGAGCGAACCCGCCAGGGCCGCCCCGGACGAGGGCACCGACCCGGCGACCGTCGGGACCGGCGCGGGAGCGGCGTATCTGGCCCGGGTACGCGGCAGGGAAAGGGACCGCCGAGCCCGCCAGGAGGCGGTCCTGCGCGTGGCAGGGCACGTCCACGAGGTCGCCGCGGCCTTCGCGGTGGCCGCCGTACGCCGGACACCGCACAGCACCGAGATCACCGGCAAGGACCGGCCGCAGGTGCTCAACGCGGCTTACCTCGTGGACGACGCCAGGGCAGCCGAGCTGGTCGCCGCCGTCCGTGCTCTCGACGGCACCCACACCGGACTCGACGTCCACATCGAGGTGTCCGGGCCGTGGGTGCCGTACTCCTTCACCCGTTCCGGCGAGGGGACGGGGCTGTGACCGCCGGCAGCGATGTCGTCCCATGGCTGGGTCCCGACAGCGGTGCGCCGCTCGGTGTGCCCCTCGTCGACCTGCTCGACCGGGTCCTCGCCACCGGAGTCGTCATCAGCGGCGACCTCGTCATCGCCATCGCCGACGTGCCGCTCGTCCGGCTCTCCCTGCACGCCCTGCTCGCTTCGGTCAGCGAACGCGTTCCCGCCCCCTGGGGCGACGGAGGACCGCTGTGACCGGCAGCCGCGTCGACCTCGACGCCGACAACGCCGCCCGTGACCTGGTCTCCCTGGTGCTCACCCTGATCGAGCTGATCCGCCAGCTGCTCGAACGCCAGGCCGTCCGCCGCCTCGACCAGGCCGACCTCACCCCCGAGCAGGAGGAGCGCCTGGGGACCGCCCTGATGCACCTCGACCAGGCCATGACCGACCTCTGCGCCCACCACGACCTGCGCCGCGAGGACCTCAACCTCCACCTCGGCCCCCTGGGACCGCTTCTGGCAGAAAATCCCTGGTGAGGCGGGCCGGTGCATTGACGAGTCGGACACGGCTTCGGTCGAGTGCGATCCGCACGAGCAGGCCGGTGGCCGTGGGGGCGGCCGCCCTGGTCGAGGAGGGTCTCGTGGGTTCGGCCCACCTGTTCGGCGAGGTCCGCTCCGGCGCGGCGGGTTCCACGGAGGCGTGGAACAGCAGGGTGGCCATCAGCGCGGTGTCCACGTCGTGTCCATGGCGTCGGTGACGGACAGGCGCAGGGCGTCGGCACGGTTGGCGACGGGGGCCAGGACCCGCCATCTCGTGTCGCCTTCGCGTGTCTGAACCCAGCTCCCCGGGTCCGCAGGACCGTGTCGTAGACGGCGCAGGACAGCGGAATCCGGACGTCCCCGCTCGAGCGCCCTTCAGGCGCGCAGCGCCGCTCCGATCTCGCGCAGGAAGTCGTCGAGGTCGTCGGGTGTGCGGGAGGTGACGAGCGTCCATCCGCCCGCGTCGCTGACGACGGCGCGGTCCGCCCACTGACCCCCGGCGTTGCCGATGTCCGTGCGCAGCGACGGGTAGGACGTCAGGGTCTTGCCGCGCACCACGTCCGCCTCCACCAGCGCCCACGGGCCGTGGCAGATCGCCGCGACCGGGCGCCCGGAGTCCGCGAAGGCGCGGACCGCCGCGACGGCCGTACGCTCCATCCGCAGGTGGTCGGCGTTCAGCGCGCCGCCCGGCACCAGCAGCAGGTCGTACGAGGTGGTGTCGGCCGCGTCGATGGTGGTATCCGGATCGACTGAGCGGCCCGGGTCCTTGTCGCCCACAAGCGTCTGCACCGGCTCCTCCGACACGGCTGCCACATCGACATGGGCACCCTTGTCGCGGAGGCGTTCGACGGGCACGACCAGCTCGTCCTGCTCGACTCCGTAGTTGGTCACCACCGTGAGGACCCTGCGCCCCTGGAGATCGTTCCCTGCCATGGGCTGCTCCTTTCCTGGCTGTGGTCGTCTACGGGTACCCGCGAGCGCTGCCCGTATGCGGCGAGGTCACCCTGCGGTGTGACCGGGCCGCGGGCCGCGCTGGTTCAGCCGTGCCGACGCCCGGTCGTTGAGGGCGCTGCCCCAGGTCCGGAGCCGGCGCCACACGGGAGGCAGGCCCTGGTCCGCTTCCTCCTCCACTTCGCGACCCGGCGTCATCGGGGAGGCGTCGCCCTCGAAGGGCGCGGAGGGCAGGGCACGGGACATGAGCCCGGTGAGCTTCGTGGTGAGCACGGGGGCCACTCCACGGCCGAGGTCCGCGGCTTTCGCGGCGGGCGTGAGCACGATACGGGTCCTGCGACGCTCGACCGCCGTGACGATCCGCGCGGCGGCCCTGCGGGCGTCCATCGACAGCAGCGGGCTGCCGGCCGCAGCCGAGAACCATCCGAACTCCCGCCGGTGTTGCCCGCCGAACTCGGCAGCCAGGTGCGAGCCGGTCCGCATCAGCCCGGGATGCACGGCGGTGACGCTCACGCTGCTGCCTGCCAACTCCGCGTGCAACCCCTCGGCCAGCCCCGCCACCGCGAACTTGGCGCACGAGTACGGCAGCAGGTGCGGTGCGGCGACCAGGCCGCCCACCGAGCCGACCAGCGCGAGGCGCCCTCCGGCCGGGCTGCGCCGTAGCCAGGGCAACGCCTCCAGGGCGGTGTGCACCGAACCCATGAAGATCGTGCCGGACGCCGACGCGAAGTCCTCGGGACCCAGTGCGTCCAGCGGCGCGACCTGGATGATTCCGGCGTTCGCCACGACCACGTCCAGGCCGCCTTGCGCCTGCGCCGCCTCCCCCATCAGGGCGGACACCTGGCTACGCTCGGTCACATCGCATCGCACGGTCCGCACGGCGGCTCCGGTGCGGCCGCGCGTCAGGTACTCGCGCGCCCTGTCCAGCTCCTCCCCGTCGCGCGCGGCGATGGTCACGGCGCACCTTCGCAGGACCAGCTGCTCGGCGATGACCAGGCCGAGCCCGCGCGAACCGCCGGTCACCACTGCTGACAGACCTGTCAGAGACTGCTTCCTGGACGGTGTGAACAGTCCGAGCACGGCGGTTCCTCCTCAGGCGTTCCGTTCCGGGCCGGCGGCGACGGCGTGCCCGTCAGCGGCCGAGCGCCTTGCTCAGTTCGGACTTGCTCATCTGGGAGCGGCCCTTGATGTTGCGCTGCCTGGCCTCGTTGTAGAGCTGGTCCTTCGTCGGCCCCTGCGAGCCGGAGTGGGAGCGCTGCCCGCCACGCTTGGACGAGGACATGTCCTGGGTCGAGGTGCGGCTCGCGGTCCTGGACTCACCGGACCGGGCACGCTCCTTGTTCACCGTGCGCGCGGCGATCTCCTCCGCCCGCTTGTCGGACTCGCCGCGCTCCTTGGCGCTGTCCTTGATGTGCTCGTACTGCCGCTCGCGCTTGGCGCTCGATCCCCTGGGCATGGTGGTCGCCTCTCTGAGCCGTGGACGGACCGCACCCGCTTCCCTGGCCGCGGGCGTGTCCCTGCTGCGCCTGCCCATTGCTGTGCCGCGCACGCACGCACACACGTCCGGCCAGGGCAGGCGGTGTTTACTTGGCCGGATGAGCCGTGGCAACGCCCCGAAAAGCATCGCCGAGAGCCCCCGGGTGCGCCGGAGGACCGACGCCGACCTCGACGCCTGCGTCAGGAGTCTTGGCGAGGTCCACAGGGGCGACGGCTATCCGGTGAACTGGCCGGACCGCCCCGCCCAGTGGTTGGCGCCGCCCGCGCAGCTCGCGGCATGGGTTGCCGAGCTGGACGGGCGCGTCGTCGGCCACGCCGGGCTGTCCCGGAGTGAGGAGGGTGACGCCGCTGCCGCCCTGTGGAACCGCCGCGGGGGAGCGGGCGCCGGCGAGGCGGCGGTCGTCGGCCGGCTGTTCGTCGCTCTGGCCGCCCGCGGCCACGGGATCGGAGCTCTCCTGATGGCGCAGGTGGTGGCGGAGGCCCGGGAGCACGGTCTGCACCCCGTGCTGGACGTCGTGGCCTCCGACAGTTCGGCCGTGGCGCTGTACGAGCGCCTCGGCTGGGAACTGCTCGGCACCGTCGAGCAGCGGTGGAGCCCGCAGCAGACCGTCACGGTGCGCTGCTACGCGGCGGGAAGCTGACCGCGCGGCCTTCCTGCAGCCGGAGGCCGGGCCGCAGCTCTGCGGACAGGCAGGGCGCAGCTCACGATCGCCTGCCTGCCGACGGAGTGGTGGTGTCGGGAAGACCGGTCAGAGCGGCGGCCGGCGCGGTGTCGTCCGACGACGCACCCAGCCACTCGCACATCAGGACGGTGGCATCGTCCTGAAGCCGTCCCTGGTGGTAGTCGAGCACGGCGTGGACGAGCCGGCGCAAGGTCTCCGGGAGCGGGAGGCCGTCGGCGTGGTGGCGGATGAGGAAGTCGGTGAAGCGGTCCCGGCCGAATTCGGCCCCACCCGGGCGGCGGGCCTCGGTGATGCCGTCGGTGAACAGGACGATGCGGTCCCCGGGTTGCAACTGCGCGCGGCAGACCGTGGTGTCCAGACCGAGGTCGGTGCCCATGGGATGAGCCGGCGTGCAGTCCAGGTGGCTGGTCCAGCGGTTGTCGCGGATGAGGATCGGCGGCAGATGCCCGCGGTTGATCCAAGCGAGCAGACCGCTCCGCGTGTCGAGGGTGGCCAGGATCCCGGTGACGTATCGTTCCCGGCCGTACTGCCCGATCAGGGCGGCCTCCACCGCCTCGCCCTTGCTGATCAGGTCGGCGCCCTGCCGACGCGCGTTGCGGCAGGCCCCCAGTGCCAGCCCGGCGCACAGGCCCGCCGCGGTGTCGTGACCCATCGCGTCGAAGATGGTCAGGTGGACCAGCGGACCGTCCAGGGCGTATTCGTAGGCGTCGCCGCTGATCTCGTAGGCCGGTTCCATGGACGCGGCGATCACGACCCGCCCGTCGGCGTAGGTCCGCTGCGGCATCAGGTTCCACTGCATCTCGGCGGCGACGGTCATCGGCTCGTTCCGCATCAGCCGGGCCAGGGTGTCGCTGGACTCCTGCTTGCCCACGATGATCAGCGCCAGCAGCGCGGCCAGCCGGTTGGCGTCCTGGCGGGCGCGGGCGTCGTCGTTCCGCGAAGTGACGCGCAGCACCCCGACCCGCTCGGTGCCGTCCACCAGCGGCACCCACCAGTGGGCACCGCTCGCGTCCGCCGGTGCGGCCGGGACGAGGTCGCCGTACTGGAAGGCCCTTCCGGCCGCCGTACCGTCGATCGCGATGGCGGGCTCGCCCTGCGCCCCCGCTCCCCGGCGGCCCGGCAGCAGGTGCAGGCCTCTGGCGGTGAGATCCGCGACGTAGATGAGCACTTCGCTGAACCCCGCCGCACGGACCTCCTCCGCGGTCTTGTCCGCGAGAGCTTCCACCGGCATCAGGTGACTGGCGTCCAGCAGCCCTGCGAGCATCGCCCGCCCGCCCGCATCCCTGTCCTGGCCCACGCTGCGCTCCCGCCTTCCGCGCCGACCCCACCACCTCCTTCCAGACAACCACAAAAGGAATGATCGGGATCAGATCCACTGCGCCGGTGCGGTCACCGCCGCAGCACGTGTGCCCGAAACGGCGTCGGCCGCGGTGACGGTGCCGACCTGACGGCCTGTCGGGCGGTGTCTCCGGGTCCCTCCGGCCGGGGTTGTGTCGATCGGTGTTTCCCGGGCACGCGGCCTCAGGTACGGATCCAGAACGACAGGAAGGAACGTGGACATGTCCGTCGTCGAGGAATCGGTCGAGGTCCAGGTACCGGTGACGACCGCGTACAACCAGTGGACGCAGTTCGAGGACTTCCCGCAGTTCATGGAAGGCGTCGAGCGCATCGAGCAGCGCACGCCCACCCTCACCCACTGGGTGACGTCGATCGGTGGCGCCAAGCGCGAGTTCGATGCGGAGATCACCGAGCAGATCCCGGACGAGCGGGTCGCGTGGACGACCGTGGAGGGCGAGGCCCGTCAGGCCGGAGTGGTCACCTTCCACCGGCTCGACGACACCCGCACCAAGGTCATGCTGCAGTTGGAGCACGACCCGCAGGGCATCGCCGAGACCGTCGGCGACAAGCTCGGCTTCGTCCGCCGGCAGGCCAAGGGCGACCTCAAGCGGTTCAAGCAGTACATCGAGTCCCGCGGCTTCGAGTCCGGGGCCTGGCGAGGACAGGTCTGACCGGAGCAGGTCCGACCCCCTCGTATCCACCGGCCCGGCCGGCCCGGCGCGCCCGGGCGGCCGGGCCGGATCGATGTGTCCGATTGCCCGCCACCGGCCCGGCGGCTTCCCGCGTAGGTGGCCCGCCTGCGGCGGCAGGACCCGGACCCGGACGTCCGCGCCGCCGTCAAGGGGCTGGCCGCCCGGCTTGCGGGAGCCGTATGCCGGCGTCGCTGGCCGGCGAGGCCCATGGTGCGGGAGCGGACAGCTTCGGCTACGGGCTCCTCCACGCGGCGCAGGCGGCGACGATGGCGAAGGCAGCGCGCAACCCCCCGCCGCGCCGACCACCCCGCCACGACCCGCCTCACCGGAGGCCGGCGGCCGGCCTCGGGCACGCCTGGTGCGTCCGATCGGGTGGAGTCCCCTTCAAGAACGTGTAGATGGAGCCTCTGAGCGGGCGTCTGCGGTGGGGTGTAGCGCAGACGGTGGCCCTGCGACTCCAGTGAAGTCGAAAGTGGTGAGGCATGCTCCTGTTCCGCAGGCGACGAGAGCGGGCGCACGCCTTGGTTCGGGAGGCGGTCCGGACAGGCTTCACGGTGGCGGACCGGCGGCTGCCGGTGGCCGAGTCCGCAAAGGTGCTGCTGCGCAAGGCGTTCCCCGACCACTGGAGCTTCCTGCTCGGCGAGATCGCCCTCTACAGCTTCGTGGTGCTTCTCCTCACCGGCACCTGGCTGACGCTGTTCTTCGAGCCGGGTACGAAGCAGGCTCCCTATCAGGGGAGTTACGTGCCGCTCGTTGGGCTGCCGGTGTCCGCGGCGTACGACTCGACGGTGCACATCAGCTTCGAGATCCGCGGAGGCCTGCTGCTACGGCAGATGCACCACTGGGCGGCGCTGCTCTTCGTCGCCGCGATCGGCGTGCACATGCTGCGGATCTTCTTCACCGGATCCTTTCGCCGGCCGCGCGAGGCCAACTGGATGATCGGCATCCTGCTCTTCATGCTCGCACTGCTCGAAGGCTTCTGCGGCTACTCGCTGCCCGACGACCTGCTGTCGGGCACGGGACTGCGGACCGCCCACACCATCGTGATGTCGATCCCCGTCGTGGGTACATATCTGGCCTTCTTCCTGTGGGACGGATCCTTCCCCGGCCACCTGCTCAACCAGCGGCTGTACATCATGCACGTGCTGTTCGTGCCCGGAGCCCTGATTGCCCTGGTCACCCTGCACCTGATCCTGGTGGTCTACCTCAAGCACACCCAGTGGAGCGGTCCCGGCCGGACGAACGGCAATGTGGTCGGCCAGCCGATGTTCCCGCACTTCGTCGCGAAGTCGAGCGGTCTGTTCTTCCTCGTCACGGCGTTGCTAGCCGCACTGGGGGCGGTGGCGCAGATCAACCCGGTCTGGGCCTACGGCCCGTTCCGTCCTGACCAGGTGAGCACCGGCGCGCAACCGGACTGGTACGTGGGGTTCCTGGAAGGGGCGATGCGCCTCACGCCCCGCTGGGAGACGTCGGCGGCCGGCCACACGGTCATGTGGAACGTCTTCCTGCCGACGGTGGTGCTGCCCGGGGTGCTGTTCGCGCTGCTCTTCTGCTATCCGCTCTTCGAACGGTGGGTCACCGGCGACCGGGGGGAGCGGCACCTGTGCGACCGTCCGCGTGACGTGCCGGTACGGACCGCCTTCGGGGTGGCTGCCGTCGTCGCCTACGCGGTCCTGCTGGCGGCGGGCGGCAACGACGTCACGGCCTTCTCCTTCCGCCTGTCCGTCAACACGCTGACGTGGCTCTTCCGGGTGGGGTTCTTCGTCTTCCCGGTGGTGGCGTTCGCGGTCACCAAACGGCTGTGCCTCGCGCTGCAGTCACATGAGCGGCAGGTTCTCACGCAGGGTGAGGAGACCGGCGAGGTGACCCAGGAGGTGCACGGCGCCATGGGGCCCGGCCACGCCCCCACCGATCCCCGGCGGCTGTACCGCTTCCTGGTACGGGACCTGCCGGCCCCTGAGCCGCCCCCGGGTCCGGGCGCCCGGCGCCGCCAGCGGTTGAGGGCGGCCCTGAACAGCTGGTATTTCCGGCACCGGGTGGCCCTGCCGGCCACACCGGAGCAGCGGCGCCACATCGAGGAAGTGCTGGCCCAACCAGAACGGAAGACACCATGACGCGGACCGACAGCCGGGCAGCGGTGCCGGAGCCGACGGTCGGCGTGGACCAGGGAAGCCCGTTCGGGCGCCGGCTGCTGGGATATGTCACCACCACCGACCACAAGGTCATCGGCGCGATGTATCTGGTGACCGCGTTCTGCTTCTTCCTCTTCGCCGGGCTGCTCGCCATGGGCATGCGGGCCGAACTTGCCCGGCCGGGACTGCAGCTGTGGAGCAACTCGCAGTACAACCAGATGGTCACCATCCACGGCACCATCATGATGCTGCTGTTCGCCACTCCCACCTTCGCAGGGTTCGCCAACGCCGTGATGCCGCTGCAGATCGGCGCCCCCGACGTGGCCTTCCCGCGGCTGAACGCGCTGACTTACTGGCTGTACCTCTTCGGTGGGATCATCGTCGTCTCCGGCTTCGTCGTGCCCGGCGGCGCGGCGGCATTCGGCTGGTTCGCCTACGCCCCGCTCAACAGCGCCGTCCACTCACCCGGCGCGGGGGGCGACCTGTGGGCCATGGGGCTGGTCCTGACCGGCCTGAGTACCACCCTGGGCTCGGTGAACTTCATCGCGACCGTCGTGTGCCTGCGCGCCCCGGGCATGACGATGTTCCGAATGCCCATCTTCACCTGGAACATCCTGCTCACCTCGATCCTGGCACTGCTGGCCTTCCCCGTTCTGACCGCCCTGCTGTTCGCCCTGGAGGCCGACCGAAAGTTCGGCGCCCACGTCCTCGACCCCGCCAATGGTGGCGCGATCCTGTGGCAGCACCTGTTCTGGTTCTTCGGGCACCCCGAGGTCTACATCGTCGCGCTGCCCTTCTTCGGCATCATCACCGAGGTCATTCCGGTCTTCAGCCGCAAGCCGGTCTTCGGCTACATCGGCATGGTCGGTGCCACCATCGCCATCACGATGCTGTCGGCGGCGGTGTGGGCGCACCACATGTTCGCCACCGGGGCCGTACTGCTGCCGTTCTTCTCCCTGATGTCGTTCCTGATCGCCGTGCCCACCGGCGTGAAGTTCTTCAACTGGGTCGGAACCCTGTGGCACGGCAGCCTGTCCTTCGAAACCCCCATGCTCTGGTCGATCGGCTTCCTGGTCACGTTCCTGCTCGGTGGTCTGAGCGGGGTCCTGCTCGCCTCACCCCCGCTCGACTTCCACGTCACCGACAGCTACTTCGTCGTGGCCCACCTGCACTACGTGCTGTTCGGCACCGTGGTCTTCGCGATGTTCGCGGGCTTCTACTTCTGGTGGCCGAAGTGGACCGGCCGGATGCTCGACGAGCGCCTGGGCCGTATCCACTTCTGGACACTCTTCGTCGGCTTCCAGACCACCTTCCTGGTCCAGCACTGGATCGGCGAGCAGGGCATGCCCCGCCGCTATGCCGACTACCTGGCCGCCGACGGTCTCACCACCCTCAACACCGTCTCCTCCATCGGTGCCTTCCTGCTGGGTCTGTCCAGCCTGCCCTTCCTCTACAACGTGTGGAAGACCGCCTGGTACGCGCCCAGGGTCGAGGTGGACGACCCCTGGGGCTTCGGGCGCTCGCTGGAGTGGGCGACGTCGTGTCCGCCACCGCGGCACAACTTCCACACGCTGCCACGGATCAGATCCGACTCACCCGCCTTCGACCTGAACCACCCCGAGGCCGCGGTGCTCCCCCCGTCCACCACACCGCCCCGCCGGCCGGCACCCGGCACGCACCGGGAGAGCGCCGGATGAGGACCGAGGCGTTTCTCTTCGGCGGCGTGGCCGCGTTCTTCCTGGTCACCGGTGTGGGTTATGGGTGGTGGTCCGACCTGGAGCCGGCCGGCACCGCAGCGCTGGCGGTCGCCTTCCTCATGTCGTCGCTCATCTGCTTCTTCTTCACCCAGAACTACCGCAGGAAGGGCGCACGGCCCGAGGACGACCGCCAGGGCGAGATCTCCGACCGCAGCGGCCCCATCGACTTCTTCCCCCCGCACAGCCCCTACCCGGTGATCACGGGTTTCGGAGCGGCCGTCAGCGCCGTGGGCATCGTCTACGGGCTCTGGCTCTTCCTGATCGGCTTCGGCATCATCACCGCCGGCGTCGGAGGCCTGGTCTTCCAGTACGCCCACCGCGCCGAGGCGGCGGACTGCCGCTGATACCTGCCGCCAGGGCGGGCGCCGCATCCGTGAGCCGTCGTCGCTGAAGGAGATGACAGCGTGCCGGCCCTGGCTTGCGGCCGAACTGCGCGTGGTCCGCCCCGACGTGGTGGTCGTCAGGGCGGAGAACGGGGAAGCGGCGCACGCCGGTCTTGTGGACGGCCTGCGGGTCGCGGCCGACCTACTGCGGCCGGTCAGGGCTGCGGCCGGCAGCTCGGGCACGGCGCGATCCTGGGCCTGCGAGCAGGCAAGACGCAGGCCCTGTGTACCGGCGGCGTCACCCGCCGCGGCGGCCGGCCGACACCGCCGCGCCCACCGCGACACCGG
>NZ_CAJSLV010000070.1:46547-283845 GCF_907177275.1 Actinacidiphila cocklensis | reverse complement strand
AGAGCACCCCCGCGAGCCGCCGCGCGGCCTCCTCCTGCCGCCCCTGCGGCATGTGATCCTGCATCAACTCAGACTTCTCGATACTCACTGTGCGTAGCGTCCTTCATGTCGAGCCGGGGCCCGCCCACCACCCAGCAAGATCAACTCCTACACACTTCAGTGAACACCCTCCCCTCTCGCACCTGATACCACGCCGCCGCTGGGCCCAGGTCTTCCCGATCACCCCAGCCACCCTGCTGGCCTGGCACCGCACACTCGTAGCGAAGAAATGGGACAACAGCCAGCGACGCCGACCCGGACGCCCGCCCACAACTCCCGCCGTCAAAGCCCTGATCCTGCGCATGGCTACCGACAACCCGGAATGGGGCCACCGGCGCATCCACGGCGAACTCACCCGCCTCGGCCACAAGATAGCGGCCTCCACCGTGTGGAACATCCTGAACCAGGCCGGCATCGATCCCGCCCCGCGTCGCACCGGACCGACCTGGAAACAGTTCCTCACAGCCAAGGCCGAGCACATCGTCTCCGTCGACTTCCTACACGTCGACACCATCAACCTCAAACGCATCTACGCCCTGGTCATGCTCGAACACCGCAACCGCCGTGCCCACCTGCTCGGCGTCACCGCCAACCCCACTGGCCCATGGACCACCCAGGCTGCCCGCAACTTCCTCATGGACTCCAACACCGAGGGCCACACGTTCCTGATCCGAGACCGCGGCAGCCAGTTCACCGACGCCTTCGACGCCGTCTTCACCGACGCCGGCCTGCGCATCCTGAAAAGCCCGCCCCAAGCCCCGAAAGCCAACGCACACTGCGAACGGTTCATCGGCACCCTGCGCCGCGAACTCCTCGACCGGACGCTCATCCTCAACGAACAGCACCTGCACCGGACCCTCACCAGGTACCTGGAGCACTACAACCAACACCGGCCCCACCGCGCCCTGAACCAGCTCTGCCCATCACAAGCCGAAACCGGACCACCACGCCCCATCGACCTCGCCGAGCACCGCGTCCACCGCACAGCAGTCCTCGGCGGACTCATCAACGAGTACCAGATCGCCAGCTGACGGTAGGACGAACCCGCAGATCAGCGGCCGAATCCTATATTTGAGCCCCACAGGGACCGCGAGGGGAAGTTCCCAGCCCTATTCGACACCATCCTCGCCGACACCGGCATCGAGATTGTCCTGAGCGGCGTACGCATACCACGTATGAACGCGATCATGGAACGCTGGGTCCATACCTGCCGCCGCGAACTGCTGGACCGCACCCTCATCTGGAACCACCGGCACCTTCTCCACGCCTTACGCGAGTTCGAACAGTTCTACAACGAGCACCGTCCACACCAGGGCATCGCCAACGCCCGACCACTGCACCCGTTGCCCCCGCCGATCACCGATCCAGACCAGATCGCCCACCTCGACATACGAAAACGCGACCGACTCGGCGGCATCCTCCACGAATACCGACGTGCAGCCTGACCTGCACGGATGACGTTTCCGGCAAGGACAGCGTCCGGAAAGAGATGGCGACAGTTTCCTTTGCAGGTGCCGGTACTGGGCTCAGCTCAGCTTCGGCGTTACGGCGTGGACTCGCCCGCGGTCATCGATCACCACGGAGCACGGCAGGTTGTCTAGGAATACGGCGCCCTTCCCACTCAGGAGGGTTGTGGAAGGCACGTCTGAGTCCCACGGGGGCCGATCCCAGCGGGACCACGTCTGCCCTGGGCCGGTGGTGGCGGTGGCCCAGAGCCACTTGTCGTTGCCAATGAGGGCGACGAGGCAGCCCGATGCGTTTGCCGGGTCATGCATGGTGCCGACCACCGCCTGGATGAGCGCATCTCCGGGACGACCTCGTGCCGTCCATTGCGGTGTTCCGCCGGGCGTCCATCGAAGTGTCCACACCCCCCCACCCGGAGAGCCGACGGCGGCGATGTCGACCGTCGCGGACGTCACGGCCTCGACGCCGATTCCGGCGGTGATTCTCTCTGTGGGGGTCGGGGTGCCCAGGTCGTTCCAGTGGAACGAGTCGCCGTCGGCGACGCTGATCCAGAGGTGCCCGTCATCGGTGACGACGACCGCCGCGACCAGCAGCCGTTCTGCGGCGGTCACGAGGGGGGCCGCGCCCACGACCGTGAAGATCAGCCGACCCGGCGGCGTGCCGCGGTCGCTCCAGCCCCACTCGTGCCCGGACCGGGAGCGCACCCACAGCCGCCCGTCGTCGGCCAACACGTGCACGATCGGCCCGTGGGCCGGATCGACCGCGATCGGCGCGGTGCCGGTCTTGATCGACGTGCCGGTCGGGGCGCCGTGGTCGACCCAAGCCCAGCCGGCCGCATCCGCCGTCCGCGCCCACAGGTGCCCGTCGCTGCCGACCACAAAAGCCCACGTCGGCTGGGGGTCGCCACCGACCACGGTGATCACCCCGACTCCGGCCACGCTCGTAACGGCGGCTGTGGGTTGGCCGTGGTAACTCCAGCCGCTAGGGCCTCCGACGAGGCCCTGGATGGAGTTCCCCTCGATCAGGGTGTCCCACAGGTCGCCGTACTCGTCGACGACGACGACCCTACCGATCATCTCATCGTTTCGCGTATCGGTGTAGGCTCCGACGACGGTGGCCACCGATCCGGGAGCGCCGTGGTCCTCCCACCGCACCCCGGCGTCGTCCAACCCAAAGGTCCGCAGGTCGTCTCCCCATGAAACACCGGCGATCCACAAAGGTCGCCGCCCAGCCGTCGCATCGACCTCGAATGCCGCAGTGGGGATGCCGTAACGCGGCATGCTTCCCCGATCCGTCCAGTCCCCGCCCAGCGACCGCGTCCAGATGTTGCTATCGATACTGAGGACGACGGTGGGCTCGTCACCGGGCTGCGGGTCCGGACCCTTGTCCGCGACCAAAGCCGCGTCGAGACGTCCCGGAACTGGCGGCAGTCCCAGGTCGACCCACCGCCAATCGTGGCCGGAACCGATAAGCATGCTAAATTCGGTTCCCGAAGACTCCGTTTCCACGACGACGCAGGCCTGCAACCGGCCGCTGCTGTCGCGGATGCTGGTCGCCGAGAGCCCTGCCCCGTGTTTGAGCGGCCCGCCACCAGGGTCGATCCAGGTCCAAACCGAGTTCTCGCGCACGGCGACTTTGCACGTCAACTCCGAGTGCCCCCCTGCACTGACGGACGCGAAGATATGCTGCTGCGGCTCTGCCCCCGCCGTGACGGACGCGAGTTGACTGACGAACAGCTTGGGATCCGACGGGATTGCGAACCACGTTCCGTCGGAGTCGACCCCTTGGCGTACCCACATCTGGGAAGCGTTGTATAGCAGGAGGGTGTGCTGTGTGTTGGTGCCCTGGCGCGTGGTGCTGGTGACGATGCTGCCAGCAATCTTCGGGTCCGGGAACGGGCTCCCGAGGCTGCTCCACGACCCGGACGCGGCCTCCGGCCGGTACAGCCAGACCTGACCATCGCCTCCAACCACGGCCAGCGTCGGTGCACCGGACGCCTCGACGGTGAGCAGCGTCACGTCGCGGAGGTAATCCCCGGTGGGCGGGATGCCGACGCGCTCCCACCGCCACCTCGCTCCCGCGCGGCACCGCAGGTAGAGGTGGCCGCCGAAGGTGCCAACTACGAAGGCTGTGCCCTCGATGCTCGCTCGCGCCCAGGAGACCGCACCAGGACTTTCACAGTCGGTCCAGATGGCGACTGCCATCAGCGGAGCCCTGCCAGACCGGTGGTTGTGCAAGGATTCTGCATGACCTGCCCTCCGTTCATGCGTTGATCACAGAGCGCTCAGCCCCGCGGGGGTGTTACGACGTGGACCCGGCGGCGGTCGTCGATCACCACTGAGCACGGCAGGGTGTCCAAGAGCACGGCGGTCTTCCCGTTGAGTGCGGTCGTGGAGGGCACGTTCGGATCCCAGCGGGACCAGGCGTGGTCCGAGCCGGCGGTGGTGGTGACCCAGATTTCCTTGTCGTTGCCGATGACGGTGACGAGGCAACCGGCTGCGTTCGGCTCGGGCGTGGTCCCGACGGTGGTCTGGATGTCGGCATCGGCGGGGCGGCCCCGTGCCGTCCACAGCGGTGTTCCACCGGGCGTCCATCGGACGGTCCACACTTGCTTGCTCGGAGAGCCGACGGCGGCGATGTCGACCGTGCCGGGCGTCACGACCTCGACGCCGATTCCGGCGACGATCTTCTCCCCGGGGGTCGGAGTGCCCAGGTCGGTCCAGGCGAAGGAGGCGCCGTCGGGAACGCTGACCCGCAGGTGCCCGTCCTCGGTGATGACGACCGCGAGCGGCAGCCGTCCTTCTGCGGTCACCAGGGCAGTTGCGCCCACAATGGCGAAGATCAGCTGTCCTTGCGGCGTGCCGCGGTCGGTCCAGCGCCACTCGGGCCCGGACCGGGACCGCATCCACAGCCGCCCGTCGTCGGCCAGTACGTGCACGATCGGCCGGTCGGCGGGGTCGTCGGCGATCGGCGAGACGCCGGCCTCGATCAGCCTGCCGGCCGGGGCACCGTGATCGACCCAAGACCAGCCGGCCGCTTCCGCCGTCCGCGCCCACAGATGCCCGTCACTGCCGACGACGAAAACCCACGATGGCTGGGGGTTGCCGCCGGCCACCGTGAAAACGCCGACTCCCGCCGCGCTCGTGACGGCGTCCGCGGGCAGGCCGTGATAGCTCCAGGTACTGAGCTGGTTGCCCAAGCCCTCCGAGACGGTGAAGTCCTCCGCGCTAGCCCATCGTAGGCAGACCCACAAACCGCCGTACTCGTCGATGGCGAACACCATGACCGGACGCTCCTCAGCGAGGTCGTCCTCGATCGCGTCGTCATAGGCCCCGACGACGGCAGTCACGGATCCTGGACTGCCGTGGTCCTCCCACCTCACCCCGGCATCGTCCACCTCGAAGGTCCACAGATCGGACTCCTCGGAAACCCCGACGGTCCACACACGTCGCTGCGAGGTCGCCGCGCCGACCTCGAATGCCGCAGTGGGGGTGACGACCGTGACGTCGCCGGGTGTGGTGCCCCGATCCGTCCAGTCGCCGCTCAGCGACCGCGTCCAGAGGGTGTCACCGAGGCGGCCGACGGTGACGGGCTCGTCACCATGCTGTGGGTCAGGGCCCTTGTCCACGACCACAGGTGCGCTGAACATTCCCGGACCCGGCTGCCCCAACGCGACGTGCCGCCAATCGTGGCCGGAGCCGATGAGCATGCTCGCGGTCGTCTCCTCGAATCCCGTTCCCACGACGGCGCAGGCCCGCATCAGGCCGCTGCTGTCACGGATGCTGGTCGCCGAGAGCCCGATGTCCTCCGAGTCCACCGCCGCTGTGAGCGGCGGGCCACCGGGATCGATCCAGGTCCAGACCGAGTTCTCCCGCACCGCGACCCTGAGCGCAAGAGCGCCTTCGTCGTCGCGGTCGTGGACAAGGGCGATGATGTGCTGCTGCGGCTCCACTCCCGCGGCAACGGACGCGAGCACGGACGCAAGTTGCCTGACGAACAGTTCCGGATCCGACGGAATCGCGAACCACGTGCCGTCGGGGCCGACACCTTGGCGTACCCACGTCTGGGAGGCGCTGCGCAGCAGGAGGGTGTGCTGATCGCCCGTGCCCTGGTGGGTGGTGCCGATGGCGATGCTGCCGACGATCTCCGGGTCCAGGGGCGGGCCGCCGAGGCTGCTCCACGGCCCGGCCGCGGCCTCCGGCCGGTACAGCCAGACCTGGATATCGCCTCCGACCACGGCCAGCGTCAGGGCACCGGATGGCTCGATGGCGAGCAGCGTCGCGTCGCGTACCCGCTGCCCGGTGGGTGGGATGCCGACACGCTTCCAGCGCCAACCCGTATCGGCGCGACGCCGCACGTAAAGGTGGCCGCCGACGGTGCCTACAACGACGGCCGTGGCCTCGCTGCTCGCCCGTGCCCAGGTGACGTCGCCGGGACTTCCGAGCCCGACCCATGTGACGGCTGCCATCAGCGCGGCCCCTGTAGTCGCGTCCTGGCCAAAGGCTTCGGCATGACCTGCGCTCCGTTCATGCGTTGATCACAGCGCGGACGATCGCCCGGTCCCGCGTCAAGGCCGCTGGGGACTGGAGGTTGGCGGATGAGGTCGGCTGCGCCACATGCGTGCCGGTCTGGCGCTTCGCCGGGGCGTGGCGGCGTTCGAGTGACATGGCCGGTCTCCCTTTCCTGCTTTCCTGCCAGGTGTGAGCAGTTGGCTCAGCCCCGCGGGGTTGTTACGACGTGGACCCGGCGGCGGTCGTCGATCACCACGGAGCACGGCATTTCGCCGAGCAGCACCACGGCCTTCCCTTCGAGGACGGTGGTGGCAGGCACGCTCGGATCCCAGCGGGACCACGTCTGGTCCGGGCCCGTCGTGGCGGTGACCCAGACCTGCTCGTCGCTGCCGATGACCGCCACGAGGCAGCCCCCTTCGTTCGCCGGGTCGGGCATGGTTCCGACCACTGTCTGGATGTGCGCTTCGCCGGGGCGGCCCCGTGCCGTCCACTGCGGTGTTCCACCAGGCGTCCATCGAAGAGTCCAGACCTGCCCGCTCGGAGAGCCGACGGCGGCGATGTCCACCGTGCCGGGCGTCACGACCTCGACGCCGATTCCGGCGACGATCTTCTCCCCGGGGGTCGGAGTGCCCAGGTCGGTCCAGGCGAAGGCGGCGCCGTCGGGAGCGCTGACCCGTACGAGTCCGTCCCCCGTGACGACGACCGCGAGCGGCGGCGTTCCTGCCGCGGTCGCCAGTGCGGCCGCGCCCACGACGGCGAAGATCAGCTGGCCGGGCGGCGTGCCGCGGTCGCTCCAGTGCCACTCGTGCCCGGACCGGGACCGCATCCACAGCCGCCCGTCGTCGGCGAGCACATGCACGATCGGCCCGTCGGCCGGATTGACGGCGATCGGCGGGGTACCGGACCCGATCGTCGTGCCGGGGGTGCCGTGGTCGACCCAGGCCCAGCCGGCCGCGTCCGCCGTGCGTGCCCACAGATGTCCGTCACTGCCGACGACGAAAAGCCACGTTGGCTGGGGGTAGTCGTCGTTCATGCTGAGCACGCCGATACCGGCAGCGCTCGTGACGGCTGCGGCGGGCCGACCATGAAAACTCCATTTCCAATCCTGGTTGACTTCGTCGCCGAAGCCGACGTCGAGGGCGGCACCAAGCTCGCCGGACCACAAATCGCCGTGCCCGTCGATCACGACCATCCTGACGGGGTGGTCATGGGCGGTGTCCGGCCACGTATCGGTATAGGCCCCGACCAGGGCCGCTACCGATCCGGGACTGCCGTGGTCCTCCCACCGTGTCCCGGCCTCGTCCGACGCGAAGGTCCACAGCTCGGACGCCGAGGAGACGCCGGCGGTCCACATCCGACGCTGTGCGGTTGCCGCAGTGTCCTCGAAGGCGGCCATGGGGTCGACGACTGCGACGTCGCCCGGTGTGGTTCCCCGGTCTGTCCAGTCGCCGCTCACCGACCGCGTCCACATGGTGTGACCGACGCGGCCGACAACGAGGGGCTCGTCACCGGGGCGCGGGTCCGGGCCCTTGTCGGCGACCACAGCCGCGCTGAGCGATTCCGGAACCGGCGGTCGTCCGAGGTTGACCCATCTCCAGTCGTGGCCGGAACCGATGAGCATGCTGATGGTGGTTTCGCCGAAAGATCCTGTTCCCACCACCGCGCAGGCATGCATGGTGCCGCTGTTGTCACGGATGCTGGTTGCCGAGAGCCCGATGCTGACGCCGGTGGGGAGGGGCTCGTCTTGCTCGTCGGTTGGCGGGCCACCGGGATCGATCCAGGTCCAGACCGAGTTTTCACGCAGTGCGACCCCGACTTGGGAGTCTTCCGGGCTGTCGCGGTCGTGCAGGAGGGCGAAGATGTGCTGCTGCGGCTCTGTGTCCGGGGCGACGGACGCCGGCGCGGACGCGAGTTGTCCGACGGGCAGGTTGGCGTCCGGTGTGATCGGAAACCATGTGCCATCGGGCTCGACGCCCTGGTGGATCCACGGTCGTTCGAGGCTGGTCACCACGAGGGTGTTCTCGGTGGCGGTGTCGTGGTGTGTGGTGCTGGTGACGATTTGGCTGGTGTCCAAGGACTCGGGGAGGCTGGGGTCCCGTGACGGGCCGCCAAGGTTGATCCACGGCTCGGACGCCGCCTGCCGCTTGTAGAGCCAGACCTGGGCACCGCCGTCGACCACGGCCGCGGTGAGGGCACCGGATGCCTCGACGGCAAGCAGCGACGCGTCGCGAACGACCTGCGCGGCTGGTGGGGTTCCGACGCGCTCCCACTGCCACACCGTACCGGTGTGCCGCCGCAGATAGAGGTGGCGGCCGGCCGTGCCGACGACCACGACTGTGGCCTCGTGGCTCGCCCGTGCCCAAGAGACGTCGCCGGGGCTTCCGGCCCGGGTCCACTGGACGGTTGCCATCAGCGCGGCCCTGCCGGCGGGGTCGCCACGGACCGATTCCGCACGCTCCGCGCTCCGTTCACCGAAAACGACATCCGCGATCTGTCCGCGGTCGTCCGGACGCGGGAGGGTTGTCCCGCCGACTGTTTCTGTCCCGAGTCGACGGGCGAAACCGGTCCGCCGGCCGTGCGCACGCGGCTCATCCCGATGTGCCTTCGCGGACCGTGTACCGCACGATGATGTAGGGGTCGGCGGTCCGGTCGCTGCGTACGACGTCGTCGTCCGCCGGAACGGCCAGGGTGAACGCGCCCTTCGCGGCGAGCTCGGCGTCGAGCGCCGGCAGCGCGTCGGCGGCCACCGGTGAAGGTCCCCGTGCGAGGAGGTCACCGGCGATCCCGTACAGTTCCACCGCCGTGAGGGTGATCTGTGCTGACTGTGCGAAGTACGGAAACCAGCTCTTCTCGATCCGCAGTGACAGGTTTGCGCCGCCAGCCAGGAACTCCGTCCACTCCGTCGGGAAGTCGTGGCGCAGACTGAACGAGCGCGCGAGCGTCTGATTCGCCGCAGCGGCGAAACGCTCGCGAAGGTCGGCGACCACGGCGTCGGACGGCACACCTGGGCGAGCGGTGAAGCCGATGTGCAGCACGGCATCGGAGATGCTCGTGTAGTCGAAGGTGCGCAAGTCCTTCGGCAGGTTCAGCGCCCAGGTGCTGATCGCCCCCGCGCCTTCGAACGGCAGGTAGCGGTCGTCGTGCGCCGCAGCGTCAAACAGCCCGGTGTCACGGACGGCCGAACTGGTCACCACCGATTGCAGGGCTCCCGGGTAGTCCAGGAACCGTGAGTCCTCTCCCGGCGCCCGGGTGTATTTCTCGTCGAGCAGCCTGGGCTCGCGACGGATGGAACTGCGCTGCAGCGACAAGGTCGCCGAGACCGACGTGTACGGACCGGTCACAGCGGGCAGACTCAGCGCCACTGTGCGGATGCGGCGCATGTAGTGCCCCGGAGCCTGGAGGTCGAATAGCCACTCCGGGACCGTGAACTGGCAGACGCCACGTGAGCGCAACTCGAGCAGGGCCAGGGGGTCGAGCATGCGCAACGAGACATGTGTGGTCATCTCGAACTCACGCCGGTTGTTCTCCAGATAGGCCAGTTGGAGCTGCGCGAGGTCGTGGTGCAGCCGCTCACCCGCCTGCAGGCCGCGGTGGCCGGTGTCCCAGTGGGAGTACCCGATGAACGTGGTGCCGTCCATCTCGGGGCGCATCAGTTCCCGCTTGACCGCATACTCGGCGGAGCGGGCGACGTCGACCGCCATACGGTACAACTCCGCGAAGCTGCGTGCCACCTCGCTGCGCAGCCAGGTGTAGAGCTCGGTGTTCGTGTCCTTGGAGGAGAGGAACGCGTCCACCTGCCGGGCCCTTTCGATCTGGTCGCCGGCGACGTCGTACTCGCGCCGCGCGACCTGCTCATGCACGAGTGCGGCGATGAGCTGGCGCCCGTTTTGCGTCAGCTCCAGGGCGGCCTGGTTGCTTTCGTGGACGAAGTCGAGGTCACGGCGCTGGTACCCGGCGATCTTGGCCGCACGGCTGCCGTTGTACGTCTCCTGCTCGGCGGAACCGCGGATGGCGGTGGCCAGTGTCCTTCCCACCGACGACAGCAGCGGGCCGCCGAATTCCACGTGCCCGCCGATGCCGAACGGTTCGATGTCGACGCCCATGTTCGGCAGCATGCCGAGCACCCCGTAAATGACATCGACCGTGGTGGCGGCCTGCTGCAAGTCCCGCGCGGCGGGCATGTGGACGTTCAGTTCGGCGAACTCGTTCGAGATCAGGTCAAGTGAGCCCTGGCTCTGCGCGCCCGCCTGGACCTGCGGGTCGCCATCGCGCGCCAGCCGGGGGGCGGGCCGGCTCTCCTCCACGATGGCGGTCGCGTACTGCCCGACCAGCTTCTGCAGAACGTCTGGGAAGGTCGTCTCGGTGACGGGCAGACGGGTCAGACCAACGTCGCGCAAGGTGTCGACGTCGGCCTCGGGGCGGCCGAGCAGCAGCTGGAAGTGGCGGTAACGGGCGAAGGCGAGGGCGCGTGTACGCAGGAGCGCTTCGGTGTTGGCCTCGGCTTCCTTCCAGGTGAGGAAGCGGACGTCGCGGGTGAGGCGGGCCATGCCGATCTCGTGTCCCTGCCGCAGCCGGGCCAGTTCTTCCGCGTCGCGTTTCTCCATGGCGGACATAAGCGCCGCTCCGGTCGATTTCACCTCCGCTGCGATCTCGAGCGCCTTTTGGATCAGCAGTGTCGCCCGTACCGGCGAGGCCGGTGCGCGGGTGCCCGCGACCGCGCCTGCGATGTCGATGCCCGCCGCGGTGGCCTGGGACAGGAGGCCGGGATCGAGGACGGGCGCGAAGAGCGCGAGCTGGCGTGCCGTTCCGGTGATGTCCTGGCAATTGCGGATCTTGAACAGCCGGTCGGCGACCGTGTCCCAGTACCCGATGAGTTGGTCGTTGCGCGGGACGCAGAAGTACAGGCTGCGCCAGATACCGAGCAGCGCTGTGCCGCCGTCTCCTGCACCAGCTGCGGTCGGTGCGGGCGTCCGGGCGAAAGGCAGATGGTTCTCCAGTGTGACGACCGCGTTCCCGAACGACTCGAGATGGGCCTCCTTGAGCTGGCGGTAGCTCATCCTGGGCGCCGACCGGTGCCGTGGGATCTCCGACGGGCGCGGGCCGAGGATGTTCGCGGCGAGCACGTAGAGCTGGGTCGCCTCATTGACCGACTCCGTGGTGTCGAGCCGGAACAGGCTGTCGCCCCAGGCGATCAGGTTCTCCAGGTACTTCATCACTACGTAGTACTGGTAGGCCACGACCCGGGTCCGGGCGACGCGGTGCGGCTGGAAGGGATGGCGGCGCAGTTGCTCGTAGCTGACCGCGGCCGAGGCCAGCAGGATCTTTTCCTCCGGGTCGACATCGGAAGCGGGGCGGCTCAGCACGGCCACCAACTCATCCACGCGCGGCATGTCGCCCGGCCGCGGGTCCCGGAAGCGGACGAACTTCCAGAACCGGTCGGGCACGGGCGTGTCTGGATCGGTCTCGGTCGGGTCGAAGACATGGTGGAACCACCGCTGGGCTTCGGCGAAGCGCTGGTTCTTGCTCAGGTGCACCGCGATGCTCACCGGAGCGTGGAAGAACAGCTCCCAGTTGTAGACCGAGTAGGGACCGGATTCGCTGACGTCGATGTTCTTGGGGAAGAAGTCGACCTTGAATCTCGGGTCCTCACCGGGCGCGGCCGGGTCGTTCGGATCGTAGATCTGGTCGAAGAACGCTTCGGAGACCTGCTGGACCGACAGGTCCAGCAAACCGTCCACCGACTGCTGGTTCAGTTTCTCCACGAGCATCCCGACGTAGGGATGGAAGTGGTTCTCGAACACGAAGGACTTCGTGTCGGCCATGGCAGGTCCTCTTCGTGCTCAGCCGGGGATGACCGGGTCGGTGATCGCGCCAGGTGATCGTGCCAGGTCGGGGAAGGTCGCCGGTGCGCCCATCGGGCCGGCGAACCGTCCGAAGGTCCGCACGGTCGCCGCATCGGTGGGGTCGGGGTGGACGTAGAAGACGTGCCGGCTGTCCTGGAAGAAGAAGGGCGCCCTGTGCGGATCCTTCAGGCGATGCATCGGGCCGACGCCCCGGTAGGGCAACGGGTTGGCGCGCAGGACTGTCATGTCGTGCAGGGGGTCGTCCCTGAAGGTGACCACGAACGGGCCGACATCGGAGAACTGCCGGTCCGCGGGGAATCCCAGCGAGCCACCGGTGTCGTCTTCCTTGCGGACCGGCAGGCTGTGCGTGGTGTAGAGGCGGAAATGCGAATTGCCTGTGCCGTCAGGGCTGGGATTGAGCACGATGATGCCCAGGCTGTCGCGGACCCCGGTGCTGTCGCTCACGATGTCGGAGGCCAGACGAAGGGTCAGCGGGTCTCCGATCACGCTGAATCGGGCGCCCAGGTCGATCGGCCGGTCGGGGTCGGAGGTGCGCGGCGACTGCCACCGGCCGTTGTAGTACTCGCTCCAGAACAGGCTCACGGTCAGGGTGGCTGTCACGCGAAGCGACAAGTCCCGCACCGCGAGATCGCCCAGCCGTGCCTCGGGCGCAGTGGATGCGGTGAACGGCCCGGGCTGTCGGCTGTCGGGCTCTTTGGACACCTTCAGCCAGAACAACAGGAAGCGGCCTTTCCAGATCACCGGGAGTACCGGGTCGTCCTGGATCTCGACGTTGACCGGCTCCCACGCGTGCCAGGTGCCGTCCAACGTGCGGTGGTAGTAGCTGCGTTTCGCCCCGGAAGTACGCCCAATGACGTGAACCAGCGGGTCGGGGACCGTGGTGCCCGCGGCGACGCGCTCGTCAACGTGCATGCCGGCGATCTCGAGGTTCGCCACGTCGTCGAGTTTTTCGAGGTAGTGGCCCAGAGCGGTTGCGGCGGCCTGGTCGGTGATGTCGGACTGGAGCAGTTCCGACTCCATCTCGCGAAAGAAGGGCGATTTGTCGTCCCGCAGATCAGGATCCAGCCAGTTCTCGGGAAACAGGAACACCCTGCGGTTGGCCTCCCAGATGCGGTAGCGCTTCATCGCCTCCCAGCGCTGCGGGTCGATCGACTCCGGCGAGACCTCCGGCTCGAGGTTCAGCAGCGACCGGGCGACGAACAGTTGCACTGTCGAGATCGCTTGCGCGATGCGGGACGTCGTCATGCACGGGTCCATCTGCACGTCGATGAGCAGTTTCTCGTACAGATGGTCGGCAGAGACGAATCCTCCGGTGACCTCGTCGGCGGACAGGTCCGGGTCGGGATTCTCCAGGTGCAGTGCCTTCCCCACCAGGGCGTCGCGCGCGGCGCGGCGCAGCTCGTCGGTGATCGGACGTACCGCCTGCGCCCACGCGTCGTCGTCGTACCGCGCGCGGACGGCGTCCCGCACGTCACGCACGTCCTGCGCCGTGGGAGCGGTCCTCATGGTCCGGGCGAGTGCGGTCACCGGCAGCGCCACGGCGTGGACCAGATCCAGCACGTCGGCCACGCGTTGGAGCTCGTCCAGGCTGCGCAACGCGGTGCCTGCTGCACCGAGGTGTGCCGCGACGTCGTCCACGACCGCCGGGGGGACGCCGGTGAGCCCGGCGATCAGTGCCGATGGCGGGTCGGGCACCGAGGCGTCGAGCAGGTCGACGATCGCGGTGCCTGTCACCCCCCAGCGCAGGCGGAGCCGGCGGTACCGGGCGAGGGCGTCGACGGCCCGCACGAGCGTGAGCCGGGCTGCGGGATTCGGGGCCTCGGGCACAGCGGACAGCCAGCCGGCGGCGCCGATGCGGTACTGCGGTGAGCGGGCGAAGGAGAGCAGTTCGCGGACCGTGAGTCCGAGCGCGGAGCACAGTTCGATGGCCGCCAGAAGTCGTCGATAGGCGCTGGTGAAGGCCGCGGCTGTGTCTGCCGGGCAGCAGGCGCTGCCGGGCAGCAGTACCTGTGTGACTCCCTCGGCATGCCACCGCAGGCGCAGGTCGGTGCTCAACGCGGTCGCCGTGAGTTCCAGCCGCATCGGCCGCCCGGCGACGAGATCGACCGGCGCCCCGGTCCACGTCCGGCCCTCGTGGTGCAGTTTCACGTCCTGGCCGTCGACCTGCAGCGTGACCGCGGAGCCGTCCGCCTCGATCGTCAGCACGTAGGAGCCGGTGACGGGCGGGTCGATGACTGCGGCCCAGATCCCGCTGAGTGCTCCGGTGGGGATCCCGGCCGCTTGGCGCAGGTCGGCCCCGTCCGGGCCGTAGTCGATCGCGGGCGCGACTCCGGTCCGAGCTGGGGCGCCGGCGACGGGGCCGGCCACGGAGCCGGTCCAGAAACGCACGCTCAGGCCGGTTGCGGTCACCGCGGCAAGGTCGTCGCCGGCCGAACGTTGCGGAGCCGACCCTGGCAACGCGTCGGCATCCTGGAGCAGGGCCGTGACCGTGTCGGGCTCTGCACGGGTCGCGGCGCCGAGCACCTGGCCCAGTTGCCTGCTGCGCACAGCCGGTCGCAGGTCTTCCAGCAGTCCCGCTCCCAGCGCGGCCAGGCGCATCGTGCCGTCCGGGTCGGCGGGGGTGGCCGCCCACGCACGCCAGCGCTTCTCCAGGATCGGGTGCGCGCGGAAGAGCGGCAGGTACTCGGCCTGCCCCGCGTTCGCCAAGGCGGCTACCGCCTCCGCCAGGCCCGTCGGTAGATCGGGGAGGGCTGCGACCGCGGCCGCTGTCTCCGGGGGCAGCACACCGCGGTGGATCAGCAGCGAACGGGCCGCGTCGTACGACAGTCCGGGGGCCGTTGCCAGCACGGGGGCGGGAAGCGCCGGCCGATCCTGGTGGTAGGTGGTGGTGTAGGTGGAGGTCCCGGCTAGCAGGCCCAGGAACGCGTCGCTGACGTCGACAGGCAGCACTGCGGTCAGGACGGCGCGCAGGGAGGAATCGGTCCACTGCCCGTTGGCGGGAGCACGGGGGTCGATCAGCGCACTGCGGACCGAGCGCAGGATCGGCAGGACGGCCGAGTCCGGGGTGGTGTCGGTTCCCAGTGCCAGCGCCGCGAGGCGGGCCATGGGAAGGCCGGAGTCGCGGATCGACTGGACCAGGCGCAGGAACTTCAGGAATTCCGGGTCGTGCCCATCCAACGGAGCGAACGGCTTCCAGCCGGTCACTTCAATGAGGTCGACCAACTCCGGTACGCTCACCCGCAGAGCGCGGGCGAGGTAGCCGTATCGGAACAGGGCACTCACCGAAGCAACCGACAGCCTCGTCGTCGGGCCGGCACCTGCCGCGTCCGCGGCTGCGGCGAACTCATCGGCTGTGAGCTTCAGCGCCCCTTGCAGAGCCGGGGCGTGATCAAGCAGCAGCGCCTCCGGGTCTGCCGGCGGGCTCCCGTCGGGGCCGGATCCGAACACCGGATCGGTGCCGAGCACCATGGAGTTGCGAAACAACGTGCGGAACGCGGAATCCGGGCCCTGCACGCTGAGCGGGCCGAAGCAACCGAGCAGCCACGGCAGGTCGTCCTCGATGTCGAGTCCGAGCAGGTCCATCCCCGTCAGCAGGTGTCCGAGTCGGACCAGGACGGTGTCGAAGCCGGTGTCCAGGTTCTTGCGGACCACGTCCGGGGACGCCATGACGGGCACCGCGACGGGCCAGAGCGCGGTGACCATCTCGTCGGTGCGCTCGATGCTCCAGCCGAGCCGGTTCCGCAAGCGGACGAACCGCGCGATCGCCAGCAGGTCCGCTGCGCGAAGCTCGTTGCGCGTCGTGTCGGGCAGCGTTCGCCTCAGCTCCAGCTTCGCAAAGGCGCCGGTCGAGTCCCCGACCGGGGGCTCCTGTCCGGTCGGGTCGGTGAGGACGACGATGTTCATGATCCGGTCATGGTGGGTGGCCAGCCACGCGACGACGTCGCCGCCGAACGGCGCGGTGTCCAGATCGGGCCGCAGGGCCGCGTTGAAGGCCGCTGGTGTGATCGTGCCGTCGTGCAGGCCCTGAATCGCGGGGAATCCGACGCCGAGCCTGCCGAGGAGCGGCAGCAGGTCGGCGTCGGGGTTGACGAATCGCGTCTGGACCAGTTGGACCAGCTCGGCCGGGCTGAGGCCGAGGCGGCGGGCGAGGCGGCGGGCGTTGCCCGCACCGCGCACGAGCTGTGCCTCCGTCACGCGCGCCGGGTCGTCGCCGTAGAGGTCCTGCGCCGTCACAGCGGGTCCGGCCAGTAGCTCGCGCTCGGCCGGGCCGACGCCTGTTCGCTCCCGCACGATGTCGCTCCAGGAGCGGCCATCGACGTCGTCGGCCGAGAGGGCCGCCATGGCATCCGCGAGGGCGACTCCTGCTTGGCGGAGGTAGGCCCGCAGCGCGGCCAGGCGCTGGTCCCACGGCAGCACGAGTGGGTAGAAGGATCCCCGCAAAGCGGTGTAGGCGGCCTCGTCCACGAAGTGCGGCGCCGCCAGCAGATCGGCCGTGGTCGTATCCGGAGCCACATCGTGGCCCCTGTACCCCTCGACAGAGGCATGGACGACGACATGTTCGAGAATCTCGTTCGCCAGATCCACGTAGGGGAGCTCGACTTCGGTGTTCTCGCAGCTCAGGGTGATGTGCTGCAGGTCGGGACGGCGCTGTAGCAGCACCTCCAGCGGGGGTCGGCCGCCGGCCGTGGCCGGGGCCGCGGCAAGGAATTCGAGGAGGTCGACGAGGTACGCACCTGGGCTGAGCACCGACTCGCACTGCTCGCACGCGCCGGCGTCGCCGGGCCCGAACAGCGTCTCCAGGTTGGGCAGCGTGCGTACGTTCGCCAGGCCGGCCTCGCGGGCTCGGGCCCCAGGGCCGGTGCGTGCCCCAGGGCCGCCGGGCGGAACGGCGAACACCTCGGGCGCGGCGCGGGCCACCAGGTGGCTGGTGGCCATGGCGAGGGTGGCGCTGTGCACCTGATCGCTGCGCCGGAAGGTCTCCCGGGCGACGTCCTCGCCGCCCAGGGCGGAAGCGAAGCGTGAGATGAACGCCTTCTCGCCGTGGAGGGCAACCGACCGGGCGGAATCGAAGCCGAGCGTTCGCAGACCGCGCACCGCCTCGGGGGCGGGAGCGACCGCGAGGATCCGTTGCACGGTCGCGATCTCGTCCTGGACCTGCGGTTCCAGATCGATGCCGTTGACGCTCAGGAAGTCGTGGACGGGGTGCACGGCAAGCTCGAACCGGTCGTGGTGCTCGGCAAGGAAGTCGGCCACGGCGCGATCGGTGCCGGGCGGCCCCCCGACGGGGATGGTCCCCTCGGCCACCTCGGCGCCCACAACCGCGGTGGGGTGGCGCAGCCGCAGTTCTTCGGCCAGCAGCGCGGCGTAGGCGTCCCGCCGTAGCGCGTCGTCCTCGCCGAGGATGTCATCGGGGACAGGCACGTCGGCGGTGAGGTGTTCGCGCCATCGGTCCGCGTGGTGATAGCCGGCCGCCGCGAGATCGCCTACTCGGGTCGGTGCCGGGCCGTCGTGGAGTTTGGCGATCAGCGCAACGTTGTTACGGGTCAAGGCGGCCAGCGCGCCGTCGAGTTCCAGTCGGGCGGCGGTGTGGTCGGCGAAACTCCTGCGAACCTGCGACCAGAAGGGGGCGGGCGTGTCGCGGTGCTCGCGGTAGATCTGAGCGAAGCGACGCCGGTCGGTCTCATCCGGCAGGGCACTGTGCAGGAGGTCGCCCAGGCGCCCGTCACCCACCCCGGTGGGCAGGTCCAGGACCGCCTGGCCGGCCAGGTCGCGGACCGCGTCGAGGCTCGCGGGGACGGCCGCCGCCAGCTCCGGTGCGATGATTCCCTGCTCGATGGCGCGGGTCCACACGGTCTCGATCGTGCCGGCCGGTGTGAGTGCCCACAGTCGTGAGCCTGCGGGCAGGCCGGCGCGGTACAGCGCGTAGTGCAGCGGTGCGGGGATGCCGGTGCCCGCCGCTTCGCGATCGGCGAGCGAGGCCATGGCCACCGCCCGGGCGTTCCACCCGCTCTTGGCGGCCGCGAACGTCACATCGCGACGCTCTTCGTCCTCCACCAACCCGGCCGGGCTGACCGGGACCGCGCCTGCTCTGGCCAGGCCGTCGGCGATGTCGGCCACGAGGCGGCTGTGCTCGTCCAGGACGGGCACGCCCACCGGGAGTACGACGTCGACCTGTTCGCTGGGGCTGGCGTCGAACCGTGTGGGGGCACGGGCGATCACTTCGCGTTCGGCCGCCTGGTCGGCGGCGCGCGCTCGATCACCGGCCGGTGCCCGGACCGCCCGCACGACGAGGTCGAGGCTCGCTCCCGGCCCCGAGCGGACCGACTCGGGGTCGTAGGTCAGCACGAACGTGCCGTCCCGCTCCACCTCCGCCGTTCCCACCCGGTGTTCGCCGCCGAGGCGCAGGTCTGAGACCTCCACGGTGACTCCGGAGGTGACCGGGTACCCCGTGACGTCGCGCACTGTCCCGGCGATCCGGAACCTCGCATCCGCCGCACCGGATGTCGTCATGGACCTTTCGCCTCCCGGACGGGTCGAACCCGCCGAGGTCCGATCACCGGCGACGCCCGCAGGGCGACCACAGGTGGTGTCATGGGAGGCGGGCGAACGAGCAGTTGCAACGCTTTTGTGCTTACCCTAAAGTGGAAGATAAATCACACATATTCACCCATAGGGGCGATGTTGGATTTATGCCCTCAACCGGCCGTCCGTGTCGCGGGCGGGCCGCTACAGGCGATCCGGGGTGTCGCGCATGCCACCACCGCAGAGCACCGACCGGCGGACAGGACAGCCGCACTCACCCAATGCGCCGCGTCCGCCCGCCCCCGAGACGCCATCGGTGGCACTGCCCAAGGGCGGTGGCGCCATTCGCGGTATAGGCGAGAAGTTCACGGCGAATCCCGTGACGGGAACCGGGTCGATGACCGTGCCGATCGTCACCAGCCCCGGTCGCTCCGGGTCAGAACCGGCGTTGTCCTTGTCCTACGACTCCGGATCGGGCAATGGGATCTTCGGGTTCGGTTGGAGCCTGGCCCTCCCCTCGATCACGCGCAGGACGGACAGGGGGCTTCCGGCCTACCACGACCAGCAGGAATCGGACGTCTTCCTGCTGTCCGAGGCCGAGGACCTGGTGCCCCTGCTCGGCCCAGACGGCGGGTATCTCGACGACACCTCTATCGATCCCCGTTACGTCGTCCGGCGATACAGGCCCCGCGTGGACGGTCTGTTCGCGCGGATCGAGCGCTGGACACATCGGCACGACGGCGCCGTCCATTGGCGGTCGATCACCAAGGACAACATCCTCACCATGTATGGCCAGGACGCCGAGTCGAGGATCGCGGACCCGGATGACGCCGCCCGGACTTTCACCTGGCTGATCTGCGAGACGCGAGACGACGTCGGCAACGTCGTCCGCTACCGGTACCTGCCGGACAACGGTCTCGGAGTCGATCTCACCCAAGCCTGCGAACGAAACCGCGGTCCGCGCGACGACGCGCGCCGCAGCACCAACATGTACCTCAAGCGCATCGAGTACGGAAATCGGCGACCGCTGCTGGACGATGCCGGGCGTCGGCCCCGGTTCCTCGCCGACCTTCCGCCGGAGCAAACCACCAGCGCCGAATTCATGTTCGAGGTCGTCTTCGACTACGGGGAACACGACCCTGACAGCCCCACGCCGCATGACCTCGGCGCCTGGACCTTCCGCAAGGACGCGTTCTCCTCGTACCGGGCCGGATTCGAAGTACGCACCACGCGGTTGTGCCGACGGATCTTGACCTTTCATCACATACCTGACGGCCCGGGCGGCGAGAACGGCTACGACGGCCTCGCCCGCTCGACGGACCTGACCTATTCCGGCCTGGAGGACGCGGGCTCCGGATACGCTTTTCTGCGTTCGGCCACACAAACCGGCTACCGGCGCCTGGACGACGGCTACCGGCGGCTCAGCCTTCCGCCGCTGGAGTTCGACTACTCCCAGCCCACTGGACCGCGCCTGGTGCGCGACATCGACCAGGCGGCCTGGGCGAACCTCCCTGTCGGAGTCGACTCGGCTGCCTACCAGTGGGTCGACCTTCGAGGCGAGGGCGTTGCCGGCATCCTGACCGAACAAGCGGACGCCTGGTTCTACATCCGCAACCTGAGCCCTTCGGAAGCCGGGACCGTCCGCTTCGCCCCGACGGAACCGGTCACCACCAGGCCCGGCCCCGGACTGGACGGCGGGCGGGCCCAGTTCATGGATCTGGCCGGTGACGGGCTGCCCGACCTGGTCGTCCTCGACGGCCCCGCACCCGGGTTGTACGAGCACGATGACGCCGACGGCTGGCAGCCGTTCCGCACCTTCGGCTCGCGGCTCAACCGCGCACTGAACGGCGACGACGTCAGGCTGGTGGACCTCAACGGCGACGGTCACGCCGATGTGCTGACGATCGAGGAGGACGCGTTCCTCTGGCACCCGTCGCTGGCCGAGGTGGGCTTCGGTCCGCCGCTGCGGACGACTCAGCCGCTCGACGAAGAAGCGGGCCCCCGGCTGGTGTTCGCCGACGGCACCCAGTCGATCTACCTCGCCGACTTCAGCGGTGACGGACTCGCCGACCTCGCCCGAATCCGCAACACGGAGATCTGCTACTGGCCCAATCTGGGCTACGGCCGGTTCGGCGCCAAAGTGACCATGGACGGGTTGCTGCCGCTGGACGACACCGACCAGTTCGACCAACGTCGCGTCCGCCTCGCCGACATCGACGGGACCGGCACCGCGGATCTGGTCTACCTGCACCACGAAGGCGTCCGCATCTACCTCAACCAGTCGGGAAACCGTTGGAGCCCGGCCCAGCACCTGGATGCCTTTCCCCCGGTCGACGACGTCGTGTCCATACACATCGCCGACGTGCTCGGCAACGGCACGGCCTGCCTGATCTGGTCCTCGCCCCTGCCGGGCGACGCCGGCAGGCAGATGCGGTATGTGCCCCTGGCCGGCGACCAGAAGCCCCATCTGCTGGTCAGGACCTCCAACAACCTCGGTGCGGAAACCATCATCGGCTACGCGCCGTCGACGAAGTTCTCGCTCCTCGACGAGCGGAACGGCGAACCGTGGGCCACGCGCCTGCCGTTTCCCGTTCACGTAGTCGAACAGGTGCAGACCCTTGACCGGGTCAGCCGCAACCGCTTCGTGACCCGGTACGCCTACCATCACGGCCACTTCGATGGTGACGAGCGGGAGTTCCGCGGATTCGGCACGGTGGACCAGTGGGACACCGAGGAACTCCGCGCGCTCGCCGGCGCCGAGTCGGCGGCCGACAACGAGCATCCCGCGTCGCGCATGGCACCGGTTCGCACCCGGACGTGGTTCCACACCGGCGCCCCGCCCGGGTCGAACCACCTTCCGCCCGGCTCGCTGACCCCTCCCCCGATGCCGGCCGGTCTGACCGCCCAGGAAGGGCGAGAAGCCCACCGCGCGCTGAAGGGAGCGATGCTTCGCCAGGAGATCTACGCCCTGGACGGAAGCCCCCGGCAGGAGCACCCGTACAGCGTCGTCGAGCATAGCTTCGCCGTCCGGCTCGAACAGCGCCGCGGTGTCAACCAGCACGCCGTCTTCTCGTCCCATCCGGCTGAGAGCATCGGGCGCCATCACGAGCGCGATCCCGACGACCCGCGCGCGGAGCACTCGATAACCCTTGAGACCGACCCGTTCGGCAACGTTCTCAAGTCCGTGGCCATCGCGTACGGGCGACGGTGGCCGTCGCCGCTGCCGTTCGACACCGACCGAGCGTGCCAGACCACGGCTTTGCTCACGTACACCGAGAATGCCCTGGCCGGCCCGATCGCCGACCCCAGCGCCTTCCCGGACGACCACCGCACCCCGCTGCCGGCGGAGACCCGCGTCTTCGAGCTGACCGGCTACCTGGCGAGCGGCCCCGACGACCGCTACTCGGCACAGGACTTCGTGGAGCCGGACCCGGCATCCCCCAGGCTGCGGCCGATCTACGACAAGGAGATCGGCTACCAGGAGACAGCCGCCGGCAACCGGACGCGTCGCCTGATCGAATGGACACGCGAGCTGTACCGGGCCGACGACTTGTCGTCCTTCCTTCCCGTCGGCGTGCTCCAGCCACGCGCCCTCCACGGCGAGAGCTACTCGCTGGCGCTCACCGCCGAGCTGCTCGACCAGGTGTTCCGGCGCGACGGCGCTGCACTGCTGCCGGAACCGGAGACCGTCCTCCAGGGGCCGGGCGATGACAGGGGCGGATACCTGCAGGGCCGGCAACTGGTGGCCGACGGCCGATTCCCGGCTACGGACCCCGAGGGCCTGTGGTGGGTTCCCTCCGGTCAGGTGTTCTTGTCGCCGGGCCCCGACGACGAGGCCGCGGAAGAACTCCGCTACGCCCGGGGCCATTTCTTCCTGCCCTCCCGCACCCGGGACCCGTTCCACAGCAGCGAGACCAGCACCCAGGGCTTCATCCGCTACGACCGCCACGACCTGCTCGTTGTCGAGACCGCTGACGCCCTCGGCAACCGCGTCACGGTCGGCGAACGTCTGCCCAATGGTGACATTGACCTGACGAAGCCGGGCCACGACTACCGGGTGCTGCAACCGAGTCAGGTCACCGACGCCAACGGCAACCGTACCTGGGCCGCGTTCGACGCCCTGGGACTGGTGGTCGCGACTGCCGTTGGCGGCAAGCCGGCAGAAAACCTCGGGGACTCTCTCGCCGGCCTCGATCCTGACCTGAGCGAAGCCCAGATCACGGCCCTCATGAACTCCCCGCTTGCCGACCCGCGGGCCGTACTCGGCCGGGCGACCACCCGGCTGGTCCACGACTTCTTCGCCTACCAGCGAACCGCTGACCAGCCTGACCCGCAGCCCGCGGCGGTCTGCGTCCTCGCCCGGGAGACGCACGACGCCGACCTGGCGGGAGAAACACCGACCAAGGTCCAGCTCAGCTTCTCCTACTCGGACGGCCTCGGCCGGGTGATCCAGCAAAAGCTGCGGGCCGAGCCCGGGCCCATGGTCGAGGACGGCCCTGCGCTGGATCCGCGCTGGGTGGGCAGCGGATGGACCGTCTTCAACAACAAGGGCCTACCGGTCCGCCGTTTCGAGCCGTTCTTCAGCCCGACACACCGCTTCGAGTTCGCTGTGCAGGCCGGTGTGAGCCCCGTCCTCTTCTACGACCCCCTCGGGCGGGTCGTCGCCACCCTGCACCCGGACCACAGCTACGAGAAGTCGGTCTTCGACTCCTGGCAGCACGTCACCTGGGATCGAAACGACACCGTACTGGACGACCCGCGCACCGATCAGGACATCGCCGGCTTCGTCGCGCCCTACTTCGCCCACCTGCCAACCGGCTCGGGCAGCCCAGTGTGGCAGACCTGGTACGAGCAGCGCGCCACGGGCGACCTCGGTCCGGAAGAGCGGTCCGCCGCGGCGAAAGCAGCAGCCCATGCCCGCACTCCGAGCACCGCTCACGCCGACGTGCTCGGACGGCCCTTCCTGAGCATCGCCGACAATGGACCGGACCCCGACCATCCGGAGCGGCGGCTGCTCCTGGCGACCAGGACGAAGTTCGACATCGAAGGCAACCAGCGCGCGGTCCAGGACGCGGTCGACCAAACCGGCGACGGGCAGGGCCGAGTCGTCATGCGATCACATTACGACCTGCTTGGCCGCCAGATCCACCGGCACTCGATGGACTCCGGGGCCCGCTGGATGATCAACGACGTGCTGGGGCGGCCGCTGCGCGCCTGGAACCAGCGGGGCCACCGCTTCCGCACCGCCTACGACCCGCTCCGTCGACCGCTGCGCACCTTCGTTCTCGGAACCGACCCGGAAAACCCGGACCTCGAAGTCCTGGTAGAACGGCTGGTCTACGGCGAGCAGCACCCGCAAGCGGCGGCGCGCAACCTGCGCGGTGTGGTCCATCTGCAGCTCGACCAGGCCGGCGCCGTCCAGACCGAGGCTCACGACTTCAAGGGCAACCCGCTGCGGACCTCGCGCCGCCTCACGAACGGATCGCGCTACCGGACGACGGTGGACTGGCACGCGGTCGACACCGACCTCGCCGCCCTGCCCGCTCTGGCCACCGCGGTCATCGACCAGGCGGCGCTGGAGCGCGCACTCGCAACGACCCTGGAACCGGACAGCTACACCGCGTCAACCACCTACGACGCGCTCGACCGGCCCGTGACCATGACCACACCGCACACACCGGCCATGGCCGCCAGCGTGGTGCGGCCCGGATACAACGAGGCCAACCTGATCGAGAGCCTCGACGTCAACCTCCACGCCGCCGCGGCCGGTGGGCAGGAGACCTGGACACCGTACGTCACCGGCATCGACTACGACGCCCTGGGGCGGCGCCGACAGATCGACTACGGCAACGGAGCACGGACGTCGTACACCTTCGATCCGCACACCCTGCGGCTCACCCGCTTGCGCACCACCCGAGCGCCGAGCGACATCCCTGGCGAGGGACAGGTGCAGGATCTGAACTACGTCTTCGACCCGGTCGGAAACGTCGTGCACGTCCGCGACGACGCCCAGCAACGCGTCTTCTTCGCCAACCAGGTGGTCGAGCCCAGCGCGGACTACACCTACGACGCGATCTACCGCCTGACCGAGGCCACCGGCCGCGAGCACCTGGGACAGAACGGCGCCCCGATCCCGTACTCGGCCGACGACTCGCTCCGCACTCGACTGCCCCATCCGGGTGACGGCGGGGCCATGGGCACGTACACGGAACGGTACGTCTACGACGGAGCCGGGAACATCACGACCATGCGCCACACGAGCGGCTCCCGCGCACCCGGTTGGACCCGCCGCTACGAGTACGCGGAAGCGAGTGCCCTCGACACCGCCGCGCCTACGACCCTCAGCAACCGCCTGACCAGCACGGCCACCGCGCGGGGCGATGCGCCGCCCGACGAGCGCTACCGCTACGACGCGCACGGCAACATGACGCGCATGCCGCACCTGCGTGGCGCCGATCCCGACCCCAACGTCTTCTGGGACCACTTCGATCAGATGCGTCGGGCCGACCCGGCAGCAGGCGGGACCGCGTATTTCGTCTACGACGCGGACGGTGAGCGTATACGCAAGGTCTGGGAGAAGTCCGCCGGCGTGACCGAAGAGCGCATCTATCTCGGCGGCTTCGAGATCTACCGCCGTACGCAGGGCAACGAGACGCTCGAGCGGGAGACGCTGCACGTCATGAACAAGGCCGAGCGGGTGGCCCTGGTCGAGACCCGCACACGCGACACCGCCGGCGCCGACACCGCACCCGCCCAGTTGACGCGGTTCCAGTTCGGCAACCATCTCGGCTCGGCATGCCTTGAACTCGACGACCGGGCGCGCATCCTGTCCTACGAGGAGTACACGCCCTACGGGAGCACCTCGTACCAGGCCATGGCCAGCCAGACCGAAACCCCGAAGCGCTTCCGGCTCGCCGGCAGGGAACGCGACGAGGAGTCAGGACTGAACCACCACACGGCCCGGTACTACGCGCCATGGCTCGGACGATGGGCGAGCTGCGACCCGCTCGGCATGACCGATGGCCTCAATCCCTACTGCTACGTCCACGACGACCCGATCGGGATGGTCGACCCAGCTGGCACAGAAGGCACCCCCATCCTCACACCCAGCGGGCAGCCGACACCGCTGACCTGGATCGACCCGGACAGCGCCGCCCGGACGTCGGGCATCCCGCCGGCCAGTCTCTCTGGCCCTTCCAGCATCACGATGAAGCCCGCCAAACCCGCGTTCGCACCCGTACCAGGAGCGCTCGAACCCGCACCTCCGCCCCCGCCGAAGCCCCAGTCGGCCCTGCGCGAGTTCGAGCCGAAGGTGTCCGATCCCGAGGCGCTGCGGCGCGCGGAAGGCATGGGACACATTGAACGTGGCGACATCGTCCAGTTCGGAAAGGGACCGGTCAACGGTCCGTCGAGCTGGGTCGGGGGACCCCAGTTCGCGATTGACGAGCGCTACGCGGGAGCAGCGGAGGCAGGCAAGGAGCTCGGCAAGGACCTGGTCCTTGAAGTGGCGACTGCCGGGGTCGGGAAAGCGCTGGAAGTCGCCACGCCGTTCCTGAACAAGGCAGTCCGGGCCCCTGCCTTCGCGTTCGTAGGCGCCGGCGGACCGGGGGCGACGGTCGGAACCGGACGGGGTCTCGCAAGAGCAGGCGAGACCGCGGCCGAGAGCCGAGCCGCGCTGTCGGCCGTCAGGCCCGATGTCCCCACGCATGCGATCATCCCCATCGACAGAATCGGGACCCGGGCCGGCAAGGCATACGCGCCCAAAGTCAATCCCAGGCCCGGCAGCTACCGAGGCATCACCCCGAATATGCGCCGTGAGGCTCAGCGGGTCGGCGAACGTTGGCAGGGCCCGGGAAAGTATGACGTGGGTCACCGCACGCCCCTGTCCCAGGTCCCGCCGGGTGAGAGGGTTCGGCTCAGGTCGGAGGCGGTCTCCACCAACCGGGCTGACGGCGATGCCATCGCGAGGACGAACGAGTTGCGCCGCAAAGCGGGTCTGTACACGCGGTAGCCACGTGGTCGGCCCGGCTCACGGAAGTCGGGATACGTTGCGCGTGCCGATACATCATCCGTCCAGGTCACGGCCTTGAGCGCCGATCTCAGACTGTGCCGGTCGCCAACCCCAAGTCCCGGGTCTATCCAGCGAGTGGCTCTGTTCCGTAGGAGGTGGTGACGGCAGGTGACGGTCGTCGTTGACGTTGTATGCGAGATGTCAACTCCCTTGTGGTGACGGTGTTTTCAGGGCTCTCGGCGCTGGTCGTCGACGATGTGGCGGACGGGGGCGATGCGGTCCGGGTCGTGGCCCGGACCCGGGATGTGCCGGTGCCGTGCCCGGTGTGCGGGGTGCCGACGGGGAAGGTGCACGGCTACCACGTCCGGACGGTGGCGGATGTGCCGGTGGACAGCCGCCGCGTCGTGGTCCGCGTCCGGGTCCGGCGCCTGGTCTGCCCGGTCCTGGGCTGCCGGCGGCAGACCTTCCGCGAGCAGATCCCAGGGCTGCTGGAGCGCCTTCAGCGCCGCACCACGCGCCTGACCAGCCAGATCTCGCAGGTGGTCAAGGAGTTATGCGGCCGGGCGTCCGCCCCGTATCGCTCCAGAATGGCTGCACAGCTCTTGGCCTGGGACGACCCTCCCCTGCAGCGATGGGACACCATCAGTCCCTATGTTGGTGCGACTGCTCTACCTGATCACCATGCGGATCTTCGCGTGGCTGGTCCTGCTGTCTCGCTCTTCCGCGGCCAAGGACGCAGAAATATTGATCTTGCGGCACGAGGTAGCGGTGCTGCGCCGCGAAAAGAAGTGGACGCAGCCGCCGTCCGCAGGACACCCTCCAGTTCCAGTGGAACTGCGCGAGCTGATCATCCGACTCGGCACCGAGAACCCACGCTGGGGCTTCCGAAGAGTGCACGGCGAACTGCGCCGCCTCGGGCATAAGGTCAGCCAGGCCACCGTCCGCCGCGTCCTGCGCGCCGGAGACCTTGTAGGTGCCGGATATCGCATCCGTGCTGGTCGCAGCCCTGGTTCGGGGTCAGCGGTGCGCGCTGGCAGTTGAGCGTCCGATGCAAGGTGGGCTACTCGTGGAGCCGCCTCGGCCAGCTGCGAGGATGCTCGACTGTGCTGCTGCGACTTCCGTACCTCGCCCTGTCGACCGCCGTCAGCTTCATGCGGCTGCTGCCGATGAGCAATCGCGAGAAAGACCTCGAGATCCTGGCCCTGCGCCACCAACTGGTCGTCCTGCAGCGACAGACAGGCAAGCCGCAACTCACCTGGCCCGACCGGGCACTCCTGGCAGCACTGCTGCACCGTCTCCCACACGGGCGGCTGCGTCAGCTCCACCTGATCGTCTCCCCCGACACCGTGCTGCGCTGGCACCGCGAGCTGCTCCGACGCCGCCACGCGAAAGCCTCCCGCCCCAAGCGCCCGGGCCGGCCCCGCACCGTACGATCCATCCGCGTCCTGGTCCTGCGCCTCGTGCACGAGAACCCCAGCTGGGGGTACAGACGCGTACACGGCGAACTCGCCGCACTCGGAATCAAGGTCGCCGCCTCCACCGTGTGGAGCATCCTCAAGGAACACGGCATCCCGCCCGCGCCCGACCGGCAACACACCACCTGGGCGACCTTCCTCCGCTCCCAGGCCGAAGCCATCCTCGCCGCCGACTTCTTCGAGACCAAGACCCTCACCGGCGCGACCCTGACCGTCCTGACGGTGATCGAGCACGCGACCCGACGCGTCCGCATCCTCGGCGCCACTACGCAGCCGACCGCCGCCTGGGTCACCCAACTCGCCCGCAACCTGGCCATGGACATCCAGGACTCCGGAACGAGGATCAAATACCTCATCCGCGACCGCGACGTGCGCTACCCCACCAGCTTCGACGCCGCGCTCGACGATCAGGGCGTCGAGGCCGTCAAGACCGGGGTGAAGATGCCCCGCATGAACGCAATCATGGAACGCTGGATCCGCTCCTGCCGAGCCGAACTGCTCGACCGCACTCTCATCTGGGACCAAGCCCACCTCATGCACGCACTGCGCGAGTACGAGCAGTTCCACAACGAACACAGACCCCACCGAGCCCTCGCAGGCGCCGCTCCCCTACACCCGCTCCCGAAACCCCTCACCTCTGACCGGATCACCCACCTCGACATCCGCAGACACGACCGCCTCCGCGGCATCCTCCACGAGTACCATCACGCCGCATGACCTGCACGGACATAATTCTCGGCACCTACAACGTCGAAATCCCGATCCCATGTGAGTGCGACGAGATCGTCGAACTCCGCCTCAGGGCGGAGCAGATTGAGGACGTCGGCTTCGAATATTGAGCCCGGTTCTGCGAGGTCGAGCGCCTCGTCGTGGAAGCAGCGGTAGGTGTTGCGTGACCGGAACATGACCGAGTACCCACCGTCTACAAGCTCTCCCACGGAGACATCCCACTTCGCTTCAAACGCCTGAAGTGTGCCGGCGACGTCGTCGGCGTTGAGCGGCTCGGTCAACAGATCCACTCCCACCGCTTCTCGGGCCGAATCCAACGGAAGCGTCTCGTCCCAGAGCACCGAGAGGTGACGCTCGAAACCGATGTCCTCGCGAACTGTTTTGTCGAACTCCAAGTAGTCGGTGTCCAGATTCGTACGCATCCAGCGGGTAATCCAGAGGATTGGGGCGCTCATCAGATTCGTCCGCAACGAGCCATTGCCTTCACCGTAGACAGATTCGCGGATGCTCGTCAGCAGCTCTTCGCAGTGGTAGTCCTTGCAGAACCGGAACAAGTGAGCCGACCGCCGTGGCAGACCGCCCCAGCGCGAAGACTGAGGGAGGGGGAAATCAGCCAGAATCGTCTCCAGCTCGCGTTGGAGTCCCGGCTTGGCGGCCGACAACACGAGAGCGTCGTCGTTCTCGTCCCACCGCCCGGCGCCCTCATAGTCGAACTTCGCCTTGCACGAGGCATATATAACGGCTTGAGCACATGTATTGAACAGCTCCGTGCTCACCCGGTACGCAACCTCGCAGTGATAGTTGAGGTTGAACCGGTCGAGCTCTGCGTCGGCGACCCGCTCGAAGACATGCTTCGCCGACAACACACCTCTGGCGGCACGCCCGAGAATCCGCTCAACCTCGCCGGACGAACTGTCGGCGGACGCTTCCTTGGGGCGCAGATCATCGGAGATCTCCTCAATTGCCGAATCGAGCCGCTGAAGGGTTACCCGAAGCATGCCGCGTACGGTATCGATGCGGAGCCGCTGCGCCTCATCTTGGAGCAGCATCTGTTCAATGATCAGGTCGAGGTCCGCCAGGAAGGGGTAGCGGTCGCGCACAAGCGCGTGTCGTCGCCCTCGGGCGTTCTGCTTCGTGAACATCTCGGTTATGACGAGGCCGAGCGCAAAGATGTCCGCTGGCTTGCCGATACCGAGGGCGTTGTTCCTCACCATCTGCTCGGGAGCGAGGTAGTTCCGGTTCACCAGTAGGTCCCCGCGATTCGTGAGCGAGGAGTCCTTGAAATGCGCGATGCCGAAGTCGGCCAGGACAAGCCCACGCACATCAGGGTCGACGAGGACATTCTCAGGCTTGATGTCGCGATGCACTATGCCGTCGCCGTGCACGTACGCGAGCGCATCGCAGAGCTGGCGCGCGTAGCCGAGAAGCACGTCAGCATCGGTTTCGTCGTTGATCACGTTTCGCAGCGTCATAGGGTAGAAGTCCATGACGTAGTAGAAGAAGTTGACGTCCTCTGAGCGCGCGTGGATTCTCACGACGTTCGGGTGGCTCGATGTCTGCCCGTACTCGATCTCCTGCTTGAAACGCTTGTTGCGAGCGGAGTCCGCGTTGCGGTCCTTCTTAATCCGTTTGACTGCGAGCACCTGGCCGTCGGGCTTACGGCGGACCTTCCACACCACGGCTGATCCGCCCTCTCCCGGAGCCGAATCGCGCTCGTAAGTGACTCCGTCGATGATGAACGGTTCGTTCTTCGGCATGAACCCACCCTACTGACCCTCGGGGCGGAGACGTCGACCAATTGCCGCCAGGACCAGAGGGGTCTGCTGCAAGATCGAGCGACAGTTCCGGTTCCGAACCGCATGCGTCGGCGGAGGTCCTCCGAGCGCTGCTGGGGTGCCTCCCGCGCCGTTGTCCACGCCCTTCCCTGCCCACGGCCCCGAGCACATCGTCGATGGAGGACCGCGCAAGAAGGAGTGGGCATTGGAGCAGCAACCCATTTCGCGAGGCAGGATCTATCGGGCGTGCGGCTGCCGGGACGAGCGCAGGCGGCTACGTGGGCCGCGCTGCCCAGAGCTGGCGGCGAAGCCGAAGCATGGGAGTTGGGCTTTCGCGGTCGATCTTCCCGCCGCCGACGGCCAGCGCCATACCCGCCGCAGGACAGGATTCGACAGTCGCCATCAGGCCGAGAAGGCTCTCGGCCTGCTTCTGGAGAGCGAGCGCACGGGCGTGTATCGGGGAACCGGACCTGACCATACGCGCTTACCTGCTGCAATGGCTTACGGCCAAGGAGCGGCTGCTGCAGCCGACCACGGTGGCCGGCTACCGGGACAACGTACATCGCGATCTCATACCCGCCTTCGGGACGCTCCCCCTGGAAGATCTGCGGGCGCGGCATGTCGAGGCATGGGTTGCCGAGCAGCTGAACGCCGGCCGAGGACGCGTCATCGTCTACCGCGTCGCCTCGACCCTGCGGACGGCCCTGAACTCCGCAGTCCGCGCACGACGTCTGGCCTACAATCCCGCCCAATACTGCGTCCCCACCCGCCCGCGAGCCGCCGAGCGGGTGTGCTGGGATCCCCAACAGGCCGCCGCATTCCTGCACCACAACGCCCGGCACTACGCCGACCAGCTCAGCGACCTGTTCGAGGTCATGATCGGCACGGGAATGCGCCGCGGTGAGATCCTCGGCCTGCACTGGACCGACGTCCACCTGGCCGAGCACACCCTGTTCGTCCGCTGGTCGCTGTCGGCCGTCAACAACAACGAACTGCACCTCGGCCCGCCCAAAACGCGAGCCAGCCGCAACTGGATCGCACTCTCCCCCCGCGTGGCATCTGCATTCCGCCGGCAAGCCGCCATCCACCGGCGTCTCCAACCCGCCGGCACCCCGCTGGGCGGCCTGGTCTTCGCCGGCTACGACGGAGCGCCCCTGCGACCCCAATGGGTGCTGGACCAGCTCCGCCGTCGCAGCACGGAGCTGGCACTCCCCCGCATCGGACTGCACGACCTACGCCACACCGCCGCCACCATCATGATCAGCTCAGGCATACCCGTCGCCATCGTGTCCAAGACCCTCCGGCACTCCACCCTGGCCACCACCGTCAACCTCTACGGCCACCTCCTCAAGTACGCCGCCCACGACGCCACCAGCGCCCTCGCGGCCGCACTCGACCAAGCCGACCACGAACGCACCCAACACCCGGAGCACCCGACCCGTGCACTGCGATCCGCCGCCTGACACCAGCGCGACCCTCAAGGGGTAACAGCACGTCAGCACCCCACCGGCCCGGGTGTTGTCGCCACGGCGCGACAACACCCGAGGGCGCCAAAACGAGCAGATCAGCAAGAATCGGCATCAATCACTGCGATCGGGAGACCCACTCGGCCATGAAACCGCCCGGGTCATGTCAGATATAGCGGCCCCGCGGTATCCCCTCACCGACGCGAAACACGAACGTGCAGGTCAAGCCCGAACAGCCCGGCGGAAAAAGTCACAGCCGGTGCGACAACAGGCGACAACACCCGGCGGGGAAATCGAAAAGGCCGCCCCCGCATCTCTGCGGAAACGGCCTCCGACCTGCGAAAACGCTGGTCGGGACGACAGGATTTGAACCTGCGACCCCTTGACCCCCAGTCAAGTGCGCTACCAAGCTGCGCCACGTCCCGGTGCCTGGCCGGTCCCGGGGGGTTGATCCCCGGGGGGCCGTGCACGAGAAGACTACCTCACCTCGGGGGGTGTTCGCTCACACCCCGGGGGCAGGGGGGCTACGCCTCGTGGTCGGGGGGTGACGGGGGCTGCGTCGGGGTCGGGGGGCGCTTGGTGGGGGGCTGGCGGGTGGCGTGGCGGCGGGCGTCCTCCGCGCTGTTCTGGGCGCCGAGGCTGCCGAAGTAGAAGCCGGCAACCGTGGCCAGCACCGTCATCAGGGACGTCACGATGGTCTTGCGCAGGTCGCCGGAGTCGGGACCCGAGGAGAGCATCGCGACCGCCAGGGCGAAGCCGACCAGGGCCAGGATCAGGACGGCGATGATGCTGCGGGTCAGGCCGCGCACCCCGCGGGGCTCGCGCAGGTCGCGGAGGAAGTCGCGGACCTCCTGATCGGTGGCGGCGCGGTCGATCAGGTGGTCGGTGAGCTGGCGGCGCCACGCGGTGGCCCGGCGGACGTCCATGATCAGCGGTACGACGGCTATCACGGCGACGACCACGACCACCGCCGCGATCAGGATGAAGGCCGAGCCCCCCTTGAGGCCGCCGATCGGCTCCGCCGCGCCCGCCAGTGACGTGACCGTGGTCACATCCGATGTCTGAATCATCTGCGCTGTCCCCCCAGTCCTTCCGGGCGGGCATGATCCCAGCGGCCCTGCAAAGCGGTCAAGTCCCGTGCGGGGCGGGGAGATTCGGCCACATCCGGGCGATCGGCCCGGAAGGGCGGGACAATTCGGTGATCGATACATCTAGCGGCGGACCCGCTGCCTCAGCAGAATCAACCTGTGGATCAACCGGGCCTCGGCAGGCCCGGCGCCCGCGACACCGCAGATCCGGGACTTGAGGAGCAGCGACAATGCACGAGGCGGAGCCGTCCGCGGCCGTTCCGTACTACGAGGACATGGCCCCCGGCACGGGAGCGCTCCCGCCGCGGGCGTGGTGGGCGGTGTCCGACGCGCGGCGGGTCGGGCTCGGCGGGGCGTGGCGGTTCCGGCTGTCGCCGACCGCGGAGGCCGAGGACGACTCGTTCGCGCGGCCGGGTTACGACGCCGCCCGCTGGGACGTCCTGCCGGTGCCGTCGCACTGGCCGCTGCAGGGGCACGGGCAGCCCGCGTACACCAACATCCGCTACCCCTTCCCCCTCGACCCGCCGTACGTGCCGACCGAGAATCCGACCGGGGACCACCTGCGGACCTTCGACCTGCCGGACGACTGGCCCGGCGGGGCGGCGGTGCTGCGCTTCGAGGGCGTGGACTCCTGTGCCCGGGTGTGGCTGAACGGGACGGAGCTGGGCACCTTCAAGGGCAGCAGGCTGCCGGTGGAGTTCGAGGTCGGCGAGCTGCTGCAGCCGCACGGGAACGTGCTGGCGGTGCGGGTGCACCAGTGGTCGTCCGGCAGCTACCTGGAGGACCAGGACATGTGGTGGCTGCCCGGGATCTTCCGGGAGGTCACGCTGATCGAGCGCCCGGAGGGCGCGGTCACCGACTTCTTCGTGCACTGCGGCTACGACCACACCACCGGCCTCGGCACGCTGCGGGTGGACTGCGAGCCCGGCGGCACCGTCACCGTGCCCGAGCTGGGCCTGGACATACCCACCGGCGAGCCGGTGATCGTGCCGGTCGAGCCGTGGTCGGCGGAGCTGCCGCGGCTGTACGACGCGGAGCTGGCGACCGAGGGGGAGCGCATTCCGCTGCGGATCGGCTTCCGCACCGTCGTGGTCGAGGACGGGGTGTTCAAGGTCAACGGGCGGCGGATCGCCTTCCGCGGGGTGAACCGGCACGAGTTCGACCCGGACCACGGGCGCGCGCTGGACCAGGAGACGATGCGCGAGGACCTGCTGCTGATGAAGCAGCACAACATCAACGCGGTGCGCACCAGCCACTATCCGCCGCACCCGGCCTTCCTCGACCTGTGCGACGAGCTGGGCATGTGGGTGGTCGACGAGTGCGACCTGGAGACGCACGGCTTCGAGGAGGTCGGCTGGCGCCGCAACCCGGTGGCGGACGAGCGCTGGACGCCGGCGCTGCTGGACCGGGCGGCCCGGATGGTGGAGCGCGACAAGAACCACCCGTCGGTGGTGATGTGGTCGCTGGGCAACGAGTGCGGCACCGGCGCGGGGCTCTCCGCGATGGCGTCCTGGATCCGCGACCGCGACCCGGCCAGGCCGATCCACTACGAGGGCGACCTGTCCTGCGCGGACGTGGACGTCTACTCGCGGATGTACGCCGACCACGCCGAGACCGAGCTGATCGGCCGGCGTGCCGAACCGCCGCTGGCCGACGCCGAGTTGGACAAGCGGCGGCGCAACATGCCCTTCCTGCTGTGCGAGTACGCGCACGCGATGGGCAACGGGCCTGGCGGGCTTGCCGACTACCAGCGGATCTTCGAGACCTACGAGCGCTGCCAGGGCGGTTTCGTCTGGGAGTGGATCGACCACGGGCTGCGCCGGCGGACCGCGGACGGGACGCCGTACTTCGCCTACGGCGGGGACTTCGGCGAGGAGCTGCACGACGGGAACTTCGTCTGCGACGGGCTGCTCTTCCCCGACCGCACGCCGTCGCCGGGCCTGGTCGAGTACAAGAAGGTGATCGAGCCGGTACGGATCGAGGGCGACCCGGAACGCGGGCAGGTGACGGTCACCAACCGGCAGGACTTCGCGGACCTCTCCGGGCTGGCGTTCCGCTGGACCTACGAGGTGGAGGGAGTCGTCGGCGGCACCGGGCGGTTCACGGTTCCGCCCACCGGACCGGGGGAGAGCGCTCTCCTCGATCTGCCGCTGATGCCTGGCTCCCCCGGCGACCGGGGTGAGCACGGCGAGGCCCACTGGACGGTGCGTGCGGTGCTGGCCGAGGACACCGCGTGGGCGCCGGCCGGGCACGAGGTGGCGTGGACCCAGTTCGAGGCGCCCGCCCGGGGCGTCGGCGGTCCCGGCACCGGCGGCCGGGTGCACCGCGGTACCCCGCACTCCCCCCGGTTCGCCGAGGGCGGCGTGGTCATCCTCGGCCCCGGCACCTTCGACGCCGCCAGCGGCGCCCTGAACTACCTCGGCGGCGCCCAGCTCCAGGCCCCGCGCCTGGACGTGTGGCGGGCGCCGACCGACAACGACCGCGGCATGCCCTGGTTCCCCGACAGCCAACTCGACCGCCAGTGGCGGGAGTCGGGCCTGCACCGGATGCAGCACCGGGTCGTCCGGGTCGACGTCGGCGGCGACGCGCTGACGGTCACCACCCGGGTCGCCCCGGCCGCCGCCGACATCGCCCTGCGGACCGTCTACACCTGGACCGCGACCGGCAACCGGCTGCAACTGGACGTCGCGGTGACCCCGGAGGGCGACTGGCGGCTGCCGCTCCCCCGGCTCGGGGTCCGGATGGGGGTGTGCACCGCGCTGGACTCCGTCGACTGGTACGGCGGCGGGCCGGGCGAGGCCTACCCCGACAGCCGGACGGCGGCCAGGATCGGGCGCTGGCACGCGTCGGTCGAGCAGCTGCAGACCCCGTACGTCCGCCCGCAGGAGAACGGCGCAAGGCCCGACGTGCGGTGGGCGGAACTGCGCAGGCCCGACGGCTCGGGCCTGCGGATCGAGGGGGCGCCGGCCTTCTGGATGACCGCGCGGCGCTGGAGCACCGAGGCACTGGACGCGGCGCAGCACACGTACGACCTGGTGCGCGGCGGCACGCTGTGGGTGCATCTGGACCACGCGCTGCACGGCCTGGGCAGCGCGTCCTGCGGCCCCGAGGTGCTGCCCGGCCAGCGGCTGGAGGCCGCGCCCGCCGCGTTCTCCTTCACCTTCGTCCCGCTGGAGGCCACCGAGTCCCTCCCGCAGACCGACCTGGAGCAACAGTGACGCCTGCGATCCGCCCGTACCGGCCGGCGGACCTGCCGGCGCTGTACGACATCTGCCTGCGGACCGCGGCCGCCGGCGGTGACGCGAGCGGGGACTACCCCGAGGAGGACCACGAGCTGCTCGGGACGCTCTTCGCGGCGCCCTACGCCGTCCTGGAGCCGGAATCGACCTTCGTGGTCGACGACGGGAGCGGGCAGGCGGTCGGCTACGTGCTGGGCACCGCCGACACGGCCGGCTTCGTCGAGCGCTTCCGCGACGAGTGGCTGCCGACCGTCGCGGACCGCTGGCCCGCGCCGGAGGGCGAACCTGCCACGCCGACCGAGGTGATGGCCTGGCTGCTGCACACGCCGGAGCGGATGGTGGTGCCGGCGCTGGCCGGCTACCCGGCGCACCTGCACATCGACGTGCTGCCCGACTACCAGGGAGCGGGCAACGGGCGGGCGCTGATGGACGCCCTCCTCGGTTCGCTGGCCGCGCGCGGGGTGCCGGCGGTGCACCTGGGGATGCTCACCGAGAACGTCGCGGCACGGGCCTTCTACGACCGGCTCGGCTTCCACGAGATCGCGGTGCCGGACGCGGGTGTGCTGACGTACCTGGGCCGGGCGACCTCGTAGGACCTGCCTGACCCGTCCCGGCCGGCGGGTGCAGCCTCCTGCGCCGTGGCCGGGACGGCCCGGTGCAGGAGGACGCGGGTCCTCGGTGCGCCGGGCCGGGGTGGACGCGGGCGGCGGGCCTGGCTGCCGCCCGCTGCCGGGTCAGCCGCTGATGCTGGGCCTGCCCGTCTCCAGGTGGCCGGTGAACCGCTGGGACCACGAGGAGTCGCTGTCGGCGGTCACCGTCACGTCGTACCAGCCGTCGCTGAGCTTGACCGCGTCGACCACCCACGTCTCCTTTGCGTGCGGGGCGAGCTGCGCGCGGTAGGGGGCGCCGGTGACGTAGTGGTTGTGGCGGACGGTGAACGTCACCGGCTTCGTGCCGTTGTTGCGCAGGGTGAGGCGCAGCTTCGGGTGGCCGGCCGCCTTGCCCTCGTAGTAGGCCGCCTCGACGACGAGGTCCTTGCCCGCGGCGGCGGTGTCGCCGGCGAAGCGGCGCAGGAAGCGGTTCGGGCCGGTGACCGTCAGGTCGTAGGCGGTGTCGCTCGGGCCGGAGCCGACGGGGCCGGTACCGGTGACCGTGCTCTTCGCGCCCACGGTGTACTGGCCGGGGAAGGCGCCCGGGTACTGGGCCAGCGTCGGGACGGCGGCCACCGTGTTGTCGTAGACGGCGAAGTGGGCGGCCCTGGTGGCGAACGGCGCTTGGTTGCCGAACTCCAGCTCCGCCGTTCCGGCGCCGAAGCCGGTCAGGTTGGCGTTGGGCTGGTAGGGCAGCGGGCGGGCAGGCTTGGTGCCCTTCTCCTGGACGGGCATCGTGTTGTCGCCCGGCAGCGGGGTGTAGCGGGTCTCCGGGACCAGGTCCCCGGTCCCGGGCAGCCGCGGCAGCCCGTAGACCGGCGAGGCGAAGTCGAAGGCGCTGGTGAGGTCGCCGCACACCTTGCGGCGCCACGCGCTGATGTTCGGCGAGACGGCGGGCTTGCCGAGCGCGGTGGTCCACTTCTCCACGAACTGGATGACCGACGTGTGGTCGGAGACCTCCGAGGTCACCCAGCCGCCGCGGGTCCAGGGCGAGACGAGGATCAGCGGCACGCGGAAGCCGAGGCCGACCGGGAGCGGCTCGGTGACGCCGTAGGCGGCCATGGTGCCCGCCACGAACTCGTCGCCCTCGCCCGGGGCCGGGACCGGCGGGGCGACGTGGTCGAACTGGCCGTCGTTCTCGTCGTAGTTGATGATCACCAGCGTCGAGTTGAAGACCTCGGGGTCGGCGTTGAGCGCCTCCAGGACGCCGCGCAGGAAGTATGCGCCGTTGCTCGGAGCGGTGACCGGGTGCTCGGAGAAGAACTGGTTGTTGACGACCCAACTGACCTGCGGCAGCGTGCCGTTCAGCACGTCGGCGCGGATCGCGGCGTTGATGTTGTCCGCGTTGCCGGCGAGTCCGGTGGCCGGCTCGGGGACGTTCTTGACGCCGTTGTCGTAGTAGGCGTTGCCGGGGGCGGCCGTGCCGCCCTGCTCCGGGTCGAGCCTGGCGAAGGTGTCGAAGTACTCCACGCCGTTGTCGCCGTAGTCGTCCGCGCACTGGTAGACGCGCCAGCTGACGCCCGCCTTCTGCAGCGTCTCGGCGTAGGACTCCCACGGCAGGAACTTGCCGAGCTCGTCACCGCCGTCGTTGGCCGTGAACGTGCCGTGCTTCTTGTCGGCGTTGATCGTGCCGCCCCACAGGTACGTGCGGTTCGGGCCGGTCGCACTGAGCACGGAGCAGTGGTAGGCGTCGCCGACCGTGTAGGCGTCGGCGAGGGCGTAGTGGAACGGCAGGTCCTTGCGGTCCAGGTAGCCCAGGGTCGTCGGACCGCCCTTGGCGTAGTACCAGCCGTTCATCAGGCCGCCGTACCAGGCACCGTGCTGGTCGGTCCAACCGTGGCTGGTGCCACCGTAGTTGGCGGCGCCCAGCTCCGCGCTCGGCGGTGTGGCGCCGCTCCAGGTCTTCGCGCCGCTCAGCCGCCACGGGAACTGCGTCTCCGCACCGACCGCCGGCGTCTTCGGCTGCTCCCAGACGGACTTGCCGCCGGGCAGCTGGATCGTGGCGCGGTCACCGAAGCCGCGCACACCCTTCATGGACCCGAAGTAGTGGTCGAAGCTGCGGTTCTCCTGCATGATCACGACGACGTGCTTGATGTCGCGGATGTCGCCGTGCTTGTGGCCGTCGTGGCCGTGCTCGGGGCCGGCCTCGGACGTCGCGGCGGCGACACCGGGTGTGGCGGCACCCACGGCGGCCGCGCCGGTGACGGTGGCGGCGGCGCCCAGGAATTTTCTGCGGGAGAAAGCGGACATTTTCTGTTCCTTCGTGTCGGGAGCATCCCGACACTGCTGCCGCGTTCCGGCGGGACGGTGTCCGCAGGGCGGCCCGCACATAGCCGGAAACCCAAGATCCGGTTCATGGCCGAGGCCGCCGGCTCGGGGGACGGCCGTACGCGTACGGGTACGGCCGTCCGCTGCCCGTACGCGTACGGCCTGCGGTTACTCCGGGCGGGCGGCCTCGAAGTCGCCAGCCGGGTGGGCGGTGGCGGCCGGGGGCGCGGGGTGGACCGGCCAGCCGCCCGCCGGGACGACGGCGACCTCGCGCCACCACCAGTCGTCGGGCTGCGGGTCGGCGGGCTCGAAGGGTGCGCCGACCCGGGGGGTGGCGATCGCGGCGCCGGTCGCGCGGGCCGCGGCCACGGTGCCCTCCGCCGGCTCGGACCAGGCGTGCTGGGCGAGGTTGAAGGTGCCCCAGTGGATGGGCAGCAGCACGCCCTGCGCGGCGCCGCCCGACAGGTCGAGGTGCGCCTGCATGCCCTCGGCGGGGGTCATGTGGATGTCGGGCCAGAACTCGCTGTAGGCACCGATCTGGATCATCGTGGCGTCGAAGGGGCCGTGCTCGGCGCCGATGCCGGCGAAGCCGGGGAAGTAGCCGGTGTCGCCGCTGTGGAAGATCCGGTGGGTGCCGTCGGTGACCGCCCAGGACGCCCACAGGGTCTGCTGGCGGCCGCGCAGGCCGCGCCCGCAGAAGTGCCGGGCGGGGGTGGCGGTCAGGCGCAGGCCGGCGATCTCGGTCGACTCGTTCCAGTCCAGCTCGTGCAGCCGGGCCGGGGAGACGCCCCAGTGCTCCAGGTGCGCGCCGACGCCGAGGGGCACCGCGAAGACGACGTCGCTGCGGACGAGTTCGAGGATGCTCGGCATGTCGAGGTGGTCGTAGTGGTCGTGCGAGATCACCACCACGTCGAGGTCGGTCAGCGAGCCGAGCGGGACGGGGGTGGGGTGCACGCGCCGCGGGCCGACGAAGGCGAAGGGCGAGCAGCGCTCGCCCCACACCGGGTCGAACAGCACCCGGCGCCCGCCGATCTCGGCCAGCACCGTGGAGTGGCCCATCCAGGTCAGCCGCAGCCCGGACGCGGGCGGCACCGCGATGTCGGCCAGCGTGGTGGGGTGCACGGGGACCGGCCTGGCCGGCTTCCTGGGGACCCGGACCTCCTTGCGGAGGTTGGCGGGCAGTGACTTGAGGAAGTCGCTGCCGGGTCCCGGGCCGACACCCACCGGGTTCACGAACGCGCCGTCCGCGTAGTTCGGGGACCGCAGGATGCGGTCGAGGCGCGCGCCCGTGGGGTCGGCCCCGAAGGGCGCGGGGCGCGCTTTCACGAGGCGGGACGGCCGTCGGCCTGCGCCGGTCACGTTTCCTCCAGGCAGGGAATCGTTCGATCGGCGGAACATCCGCCTGTCCCATTATGCGGTCGGCTGCCGATCTCCACGGGAGTGTCGATCTTCACGGCTGTGGCCGCGGTCCCGCGTGTCCCCACCGCGCCGCCCGGACGCGGAACGGCCTGCGGACCGGGGGCGCTCCCCCGGTCCGCAGGCCGTCGGCCTCACCGGTCCGGTGTGACGAGGAACTCCAGGTCCGCGAGGTGGGAGACCCCGTACCCGAAGCGCTTGCCCAGGGCGCACCACTGGTCGTACTTCTCCCGGCTGATGGGGACCGTGTACTCGTACATGATCCTCAGGAAGAGCCGGAACCCGAGGTCGGGACCGGCCTGTTCGACCACCGATCGCAGCGCGGTGACGGCCGAGTCGAGAACGGAGCGGCAAGCCGCGGCGGCGGGTCAGGCGGGCGCGCAGCGCGTGGGGCACCTACCCAGGGCTCGGGGAACCGCGAGCCCAGCCCGGGCGGCAGGGAGGAAAGCAACGCCACAGCACGTGGCACCCACCCCGCGGCGCGGGCGGGGAAAGGGGACGGCCCCGCCCGGGAGCGGGCGGGGCGAGGGGGGAAAGGTACGGCGTCAGCCGCTTTTGCGGCGGAATTCGCGCGGCCCGCCGGCGCGGCCGTGAGCGCCGTGGATCTTGGACTGGTCGGGGCCGCCACCGGCGCCACCGGCCCCGCGCCGAGCGCCTTGCTTGCGCTCGAGCGCTTCGCGGAACTTCCGCTTCACGTCGTCCTCGTCCGCGGCGGGCGCCGCGACCTCGGGCTCGTCGGTGGAAGGTTCGGCGGCCGCGGGGGCCGCAGCGGCCTGCTGCTGTTGGTCGGTCATGCCTCCAGAGTCGCATGCCGCAGGCCCGACGCCCACCCGATATCGCCGACGCGGGCCGCGCGTGTACGGTTCCGGTCAGGCCCTCGGAGGAGGATCACACCCATGACCTGGCTGTTGTACGGCGCTACCGGCTACACCGGCCGGCTGATCGCCCGCCGCGCCGTCGCCCTTGGTATGCGCCCTGTCCTTGCGGGCCGCAGCGCCGCGAAGGTGGTGCCGCTGGCAGCCGAACTCGGCCTGGAGCACCGGGTGTTCGGCCTGCAGGAGCCGGACGCGATACGCCGCGGCCTGGACGGTGTGGACAGCGTGGCGCACTGCGCGGGTCCCTTCGTGCGGACCGCGCTGCCGATGGCGGCGGCCTGCATGGAGACCGGCACCGACTATCTGGACATCACCGGTGAGATCGAGGTGTTCGAGTCGCTGCACGCGCTGGGCGGCCGGGCGGCGTCGGCGGGAGTGACGCTGCTGCCGGGCGCGGGCTTCGACGTGGTGCCCACGGACTGCGTGGCCGCGCTGCTGGCGGCCCGGCTGCCGGACGCCACCCAGTTGGACCTGGCCTTCGTCACCCGTAGCGGGGCGAGCCCCGGCACGGTGCGTACCGCGGTGGAGAGCGCGGCGGAGGGCGGGCGGATCCGTTCCGGCGGCGAGATCCGTACCGTGCCGTTCGGGTCGCGGCAGGTGCGGGCCGCCTTCCCCTCGGGGGCGCGGACGGTGGTGTCGGTGCCGTGGGGGGACGTCAGTACCGCCTACCACTCGACGGGTATCCCGGACATCACGACGTACACCGCGGTGCCGGCGCCCGCGCTGGCGATGACGCGCGTGATGCGCCTCGGGCCGCTGCGCGGCGCGGTCGGCGGTGCGCTGGGGCGGCTGGTGCGCGGCCCCGGGGAGCGGGCGCTGAACGGCGCGGGCTGCGAGGTGTGGGGGCGGGCCAGGGACGCGGCCGGCAACTCGGTGTCGGCGACGCTCACCGGGCCGAACCCGTACCGGATGACGGTGGACTCGGTGCTGCGGATCGTCGGGCGGCTGCCGGAGCTGCCGGCCGGTTTCCAGACGCCTTCGCGTGCGCTGGGCGCGGACTTCGCTGGCAGCCTGGACGGGGTGACGGTCACGATGGCCGCGCTGCGCTGAGGTGCGCGGTGCGGACCGGTCGGACGACGGCCGAGCGGTCCGAGATGACCGCTGCGGCCGCCGTCCTTCCCTTCCCCGGTGTTAGTTGGTCGGTGAGGGCGGGCCGGCCGGCTCAGGGTTTGCGGCCGACACCGCCGTAGATGCCGATGTTGCGCAGGTCGTCGGCATCGGGTTCGGGGCCTTCCGGGTGCCACAGCGGCACCCTGACGAGTCCGGGGTCGAGCAGGTCGAAGCCGTCGAAGAAGGCCAGGACCTCGGCGCGGGACCGCAGGCTGAGGTGCGCGGTGGCCTTGCGGTAGACCGAGACGGCCTCGCTCACGTTGCCGGGGTGGAAGTCGGCCGTGCCGTGCGAGAGCACCAGGTAGCTGCCCGCCGGGAGGGCGTCCCGCAGCAGCGCGAGGGTGCCGGCCGGGTCCTCGTCGTCGCCGACGAAGTGCAGTACGGAGACGAGCATGACGGCGACCGGCCGGGTGAAGTCGATCAGCCCGGTGAGGGTGGGGTGTTCCAGGATGCTCCGCGGGTCGCGCATGTCGGCGAGGCCGAAGGCGGTGTTGGGCGAGTTGAGCAGCCTGGCCCCGGCGTGCGCCGCCACGATCGGGTCGTTGTCGATGTAGGCGACGCGGGCGTCGGGGGCCACCGACTGGGCGATCTCGTGGGTGTTGGGCGAGGTGGGGATTCCGGTGCCGATGTCGACGAACTGCCGGACACCGGCCCTGGCCAGGTGCCCGACCGTGCGCCGCAGGAACTCGCGGTTGGCCAGTGCGCTGTCCACGACCTCGGGCGAGGCGTCGATGATCTGCTGGGCGGCCTCGCGGTCGACCAGGTAGTTGTCCCGGCCGCCGAGGTAGTAGTCGTACATACGCGCCGGGTGCGGCCTGCTGGTGTCTATGCCCCCGGCGGGGAATCCCTGGTCGGTCAACGCGGTCCTCCGGCTCCTTCGGTACGGGTCGGGTGTGGTGCCGGGTTCAGAGCTTCACGCCGATGCCCCCGTAGGTCCCGACGTGGCTCAGTTCCTCGGCCGTCGGGAGCGGCCGGCCGGGGCGCCACAGCGGGATCTGGACCAGGCCGGGGTCGACCAGGTCGAAGCCGTCGAAGAACGGCAGCACCTGCTCGTAGGACCTGGTGGTGACCGTCGCGGTCGCCCCGCGGTCCTTGTAGACGTCCTTGGCCTCCTCCATGCCCATCTCCGGGGAGTGGAAGTCGGTGGTGGCGTGGGACAGCACGAGCCGGCTGCCGGCGGGCAGCGCGTCGCGGTAGGCGGCGACGAGCCCCGCGGGGTCCTCGTCGTCCCTGATGAAGTGCAGGACGGCCACCATCAGCACGCCGATCGGCTGGTCGAAGTCGATGAGCTTGCCGATGGTGGGGTGGCCGAGCACCGCCGCGGGGTCGCGCAGGTCGGCCAGGAAGAAGCCGGTGTTGCCCGCGCCGAGCAGGTGCGCGCCGGCGTGGGTGCCCACGATCGGGTCGTTGTCGACGTACGCGACCCGGACGTCGGGCGACACCTCGTGGGCGACCTGGTGGGTGTTGGGCGCGGTCGGGATGCCGGTGCCGATGTCGATGATCTGCCGGATACCGCTCTCCGCCAGGTGGCGCACGGCCCGGTGCATGAAGCGGCGGTTGGCCCGGGTGGTCGGCACGATGTCCGGGAAGACGTCGACGACTCGCTGGGCGGCTTCCCTGTCGACCTCGTAGTTGTCCCGGCCACCGAGGTAGTAGTCGTACATCCGGGCAGGGTGCGGCCTGCTGGTGTCGATCTCCCCGATGGGGAATCCCTGCTCGGTCAACACCGTCCTCCGGTCTCTTCTCGCCGCCGCGGCGTGTGGTGCGCGGCTGTGGTGCGGGTGGGTCCGTCTGTCAGCTGGTGCGGGGTGGTTCGGGGTCGAGCGGTCAGTTCTTGATGCCGACGCCGGCGTAGAAGCCGGTGCGGGCAAGCTCCTGCTCGCCCGGCACCGGTCCGTCGGGGCGCCACAGCGGCGGCTGGACGAGGCCGGGTTGGACCAGGTCGAAGCCGTCGAAGAAGCCCAGCACCTGCTCCCGGGACCGCAGGGTGAGGGTCGCGGTGGCCCCCTTGTCCCGGTAGACGTCGCGGGCCTCCCCCGCGTCGCCTTCGAGCTCGTGGAAGTCGCCGGTCGTGTGGCTGAGGACCAGGCGGCTGCCGGCGGGCAGCGCGTCGCGGTAGGCGGCGACCAGGCCTGCGGGGTCCTCGTCGTCCCTGATGAAGTGCAGGATGGCCACCAGCATCAGCCCGACGGGCTGGTCGAAGTCGATCAGCTTGCTGATGGTCGGGTGCCGCAGGATGCTCTCCGGCTCCCGCACATCACCGAGGAAGAACCCGGTGTTCCCCGCGCCCAGCAGGTGCGCTCCCGCGTACGTCGCCACGATCGGGTCGTTGTCCACGTACGCGACCCGGACGTCGGGCGACACCTCCTGGGCGACCTGGTGGGTGTTGGGCGCGGTCGGGATGCCGGTGCCGATGTCGACGATCTGCCGGATACCGCTCTCCGCCAGGTGGCGCACGGCCCGGTGCATGAAGCGGCGGTTGCCCTGCGCCATGTGCACGATGTCCGGGAAGAGGTCGATCACCCGCTGGGCGGCCTCCCGGTCGACCTCGTAGTTGTCCCGGCCACCGAGGTAGTAGTCGTACATCCGGGCAGGGTGCGGCCTGCTGGTGTCGATCTCCTCAGGGGAGAATCCCTCGTCGGTCAAGGCCGTCCCTCCGGTCCCTCGGCTCGTGCGTGTGCGTGTGCGTGGTGGTGCGTGGTGCAAGGCGGTGCCAGTGGTGCGAGGCGGTGCGTGGTGCAAGGCGGTGCGTGGTGCAAGGCGGTGCCAGTGGTGCGAGGCGGTGCGTGGTCACGTGCTGGTCAGCCGAGCAGGAAGTCCGCTTCGCCGGCTTTGGCGCCCAGGATGAAGGTGGTGATCTCGTGGTTGCTGTAGATCAGCGCGGGGCCGTCGGGGTCCGTCGACTGGCGCAGCGCCACCCTGCCGTCGTTCAGCTTCTTGGCCTCGACGCAGGAGCCGCCGTTGCCGCCGCTCCACGGCTTCCGCCATCCCTCGACGCCGAGTTCGTTGGCGGGCATTCCGTTGTAGATTCCGTCGAATACGTCCTCGTACCCACATATGCTGTCATTGCCGACGCGATCCATCGTTCAGATCTCCTTGCGCATGCCATCGAGGATGGCTTTGGTGCTCTGTGCTGGCGCGGCCTGCGCGCACATCCGGTCGAGCGCTTCCAGGAACGCGGACACGTCGTCGCGTTCGTCGAAGTAGACGCCGCCCACCAGGCTTTCGGCATAGGCGATGTCCGGGATCTCCTGGAGCTGGAACCGGAAGATGTGGAACGGCCCGTACATGGCCGGGTGCGGCCCGGCCGCGAACGGCATGATCTGCAGCCTGACGTTGGGCAGTTCGGTGGCCTCCATCAGCCGCTCCATCTGCTCGCGCATCACCCGCCGGCCGCCGATCGGACGCCGCAGTACCGTCTCGTCCAGCACGACCCACAGCAGCGGGGCGTCGGCCCGGGTGACCAGGGCCTGGCGCTCGGTGCGCAGCGTGAGCAGCCGGTCGATCTCCTCGGGTGCGGCGTGCGGCAGCCCGGCGCGCAGCGTGGCGCGGGCGTAGTTGGCGGTCTGCAGCAGGCCGGGGACGTAGGCGGGTTCGTAGGCGCGGATGACCGCGGCCTCGCCCTCCAGGCTGACGAACGCACTGAACCAGTCGGGCAGGACGTCGCGGAAGCTGTGCCACCACCCGGGCCTGTTGGCCTCGCGGGCGAGGGCGAGGAAGCCGCTGATCTCCTCGGGTGAGGTGATTCCGTAGGTGACGAGGAGTTTCTCGACATACGGGATCTTCAGCCCGACCTCCGCCTTTTCCATCCTGCGGATGGTGGCATGGGTGACGTCCAGCGCGCGGCCGGCCGCCTCCAGGCTGATTCCGGCCTGCTCCCGCAGATCCTGAAGGCGCTTGCCGAGCACCATGCGCAGGACGGTCGGGGCTCCTCCCGGCCGGGGGTCCATCACGTGGCTCTCCTCCAACTTCCTTGGCTGAGAAGCAGTCTGTCATGTTGTCAGCGCACGGAACAGCATGTAGCGCCAATTCTGTAAATTACAGATCGGACCTTGCCATGTGTCCCGCGCGAGCCTCATAGTTACGGAGTGGTTCCTTCACCTGACGCCCTCCGGCGCGAGCGCCGCGACGGTGTCGGCGACCTCGGCCGCCGTGACGTGTTCAGGCTGCCCGCGCTCAGCGCGTCCGTTGCGGACGCCCGCGGGCGGATACGAGCGCGTTTGCGGGAATGGGGCGCCGGCGCGGAACTGCGCGATGACGCAAGCCTGGTGGTGACCGAACTGTTCACCAACGCCGTACGGCACACGGACAGCGAGAAGATCACCTGTGTGCTGCACGACTGCGGCAGCGTCGTACGGGTCGAAGTGACCGATCAGGGCCGGGGAACGGGCGTGCCGGCGCCCGGGGTAGCCGGTGCTGATGAGGAGGGCGGGCGGGGGCTGCTGCTTGTCAGCGTGCTCTCGCTGGCATGGGGGTCGGACCCGGCGGAGGATGGTGCGGGTCGGGTGGTGTGGGCGGAATTGGCCGCCCACCGCGCTCCCCACTGACGACACACACCGCCTCCGCCGGGCCCGATGTCACACACCGCTGCGTACCCGCCCTAACGCAGCGGCAGCAGGTCGGGGCGCTTGGGCTCGACGTGGTCGCCCGAGGACTCGCCGCGCAGCCGGCGCCCGATCCACGGCACCAGATACTCGCGCGCCCAGTGGATGTTGTCCCTGCGCACCTCCGACGGCAGCCGCGGGTCCTGCGGCGGCCACAACTGGTCGGGGTCGGCGGGCACGTCGAGGCCGAGCACCTGCGCGGCGCGCAGCGCGACCCGGGTGTGGCCCTCGGCCGACAGGTGCAGCCGGTCGTCGCTCCAGGCCCTGCGGTCCTGGACAGAACGCAGCGACCACAGGTCGAGAACCGGACATCCGTGGCGGTCGGCGATGGCCCGCACATGAGCGGTGTACGTGGCGATCTTCCCGCGCAGATGGCGCAGTACGGGCACCCCGCGGGTGTCGAAGCCGGTGCAGACCAGGACCGTGCCGACCGCGCCGGTCAGCTCGGCGACCGCCGCCTCGAAGCGCTCCGCGATCGCGTCGGGGTCGCCGCCGGGGCGCAGGATGTCGTTGCCGCCGGCGCAGAAGGTGACCAGGTCGGGGGCCAGTTCGATGGCCCGGGGCACCTGCTCGGCGACGATCTGGTCGAGCAGCCTGCCGCGTACCGCGAGGTTGGCGTAACCGAAACTGCTCTCCTCGCGCCGGTCGGCGAGCAGGACGGCCAGCCGGTCGGCCCAGCCGACGAAGGCGCCGTCCGGGCCGGGGTCGCCGACGCCTTCGGTGAAGCTGTCCCCCACCGCGGTGTACGACCCGATCGCGCCAATGTCGATTCCCCGGTGTCCGGGGTGTCCCTGGAGTCCTTGCGAATCGTCAGCCACGTCGGTCATTTTTCTCCCCTATGTGTGGCCTACGCGACCGTAAGGAGGGGTTGACGCGACGTGATTCATCCCACCAGGTCAAAGTCGGCGCAGATGGAATACCGCGGCGTCCAGGTCGCCGGCCAGCGTGGTGCGCAGCCCGCGCTCGGCCAGGACCGCGCCGCGCTGGACGACTCCGGTGGTCACGTCGCGGTAGGAGGCGTCGCGGTCCAGGCCGCGCAGCCGCAGCGGCGGCACCGGGGCGCCGAAGGCCTGCGCGGGCAGCCAGGCCAGGACGACGGTGTCGGCGCCGAGCACGTACTGGACGGCGCTCAGGTCGCCGCCCTCGCCCGGCGGGCGGAGCCGGTACAGGTCGCCGTGCTGGACGACGGGGCGCACCGTCTTGTACAGCGCCACCCAACTGGCGGCCTCGGCGCGCTCCTCGGCGCTCCAGTCGAGCAGGTCGACGCCGATGCCCAGCACGCCGGCCATGGCGCTGACGAAGCGGAAGCGCAGCGAGCTGCGGCGGTGGTTGAGCATCGGGCTGGGGCTGTCGGTCACCCAGGCGGCCATCACCCGGGCGGGGTGCAGCTGGCTGAAACCGTGCTGGATTCGCAGCCGGTCGAGCGGGTCGGTGTTGTCGGAGGTCCACACCTGGTCGGTGCGGGCCAGGATGCCCAGGTCGACCCGGCCGCCGCCGCCCGAGCAGGACTCGACGGCCACCCCGGGGTGCGCGGCCCGCAGCCGGTCGATCAGCTCGTAGAGCCCCTCGACGTGGGCGGTCCACAGCCGTTCCGGATAGCGCTCTCCCGGCCAGCCGGGGTCGGTGAAGCAGCGGTTGAAGTCCCATTTGAGGTAGTCCACCGGGGCGCTGTGCAGCAGCGCGTCGAGGCGTTCGGCGAGGTGCTCGCGCACGTCGGTGCGGGCCAGGTTGAGCACCAGCTGGTGGCGGTACTCGGTGCTGCGGCGGCCCGGGTGGTGCTGGACCCAGTCCGGGTGGGCGCGGTAGAGGTCGCTGTCGGGGTTGACCATCTCCGGCTCGACCCAGATGCCGAACTGCATGCCGAGCGCGTGCACCTCGTCGGCGAGCGGCTTGAGCCCGCCGGGGAAGCGGTCCTGGTTGGGCGTCCAGTCGCCCAGGCCCGACCGTTCGCCGGCCCGGTCGCCGAACCAGCCGTCGTCCACCACGAACAGCTCCACGCCCATCGCGGCGGCCCGGCGGGCCAGTTCGCGCTGCTGCCGCTCGCCGACGTCGAAGCCGGTGGCCTCCCTGGAGTTGTAGAGCACCGGGCGCAGTCGCTGCCCGCCGGGCACCACGTGGGCCAGCTGGTAGGCGTGCCAGGCGCGGCTTGCGGCGCCGAAGCCGCCGCCGGTCCACAGGGCGGCGAAGACCGGGCTGGTGTAGGAGTCGCCGGGGTCGAGCCGTACCAGCCCGGCGTCGTCGTGGCCGGCGCCGCCGGTGGCCTGGACCCGGCCGTCGGGCAGCGCGGCGACCGCGATCCGCCAGGAGCCCGACCATGCGAGCGCCCCGGTCCACACCTCGCCGTGCTCCTCCCCCGCGTCGCCCGCGTCCAGCGCGAACCACGGCAGGTGCTGGTGCCCGGTGTGGCCGCGGCGGCTGCCGATCAGCCGTTCACCGGGGGTCAGCGGGCCGTGGACGAGGCGGCTCTCCGCGCCCCAGCGGCCGTGCAGCTGGGACATCCGCCAGCCGTCGCGGTGCGGCAGCGTCCAGGTGGCCGCGTCGGCCCGCAGCAGCTCCAGCGGGTCGCGGTGGCCGTTGGGTACGTGGGTGGCGGTCGTCCAGCGCTCGACGACGTCGCAGCCGGGGCGCATCCGGTAGTGCAGGGTGAGGTCGAGGTGGTGCAGCGAGTCGTGGAAGTGCAGCCGCAGCTCGTGGCCGGCGGCCGGGTCGGCGGCGGTCTCGTACTCCTCGAAGCACCACTCGGTGCCGCGCACCTGGCGGGAGCGCACCGACAGGGCGGGGCGGACGAAGCGCGGGCCGCCCTCGACCGGGTACTCCTCATGGCCGTCCAGGACGGACTCGAAGGGCCGCTCCGCGGGCAGCGGGTCGGCGGCCAGCGCCTCGGCGTCGCGGAGCGCTATCCGGCGCCCCCAGTGCAGATGCAGCAGCTCATCGCGTTCCGTGAGGTGCAGGGCGTAGCTGCTGCCCGGCCCGGAGAGCAGCCAGAGCCGGCCGGACCCGCCGGTTTCGATCATCACGACGCCCCCCTGTCCCGATCAGGTCCGGACATCATCGGCCCCGCCCCGCCAGGGGGGCAATGGTTGCACCTCCGGCAGTGGTCCAACGAACACATACCGGTCGGTACGCCGTGACCCCGGCTGCCGTATGGTCGGGTGTGCCCCAGCATGAGCGTGAGCGAGCATTGGAGGAGCGCCGGTGACGCAGGAAGTGCGGCAGTCGACCCCGACCGGTCCAGAGGCAGAGCCCGAGCTGACCGGCGTACGCAATTTCCGTGACGTCGGGGGCCTGCCCACCACCGACGGCCGCCGGGTCAGGCACGGCGTGCTGTTCCGCAGCGGCCACCTCGCACACGCCACCGAGAAGGACGCCGCGTTCCTCGAAGGGCTCGGCCTGAACACCGTCTTCGACTTCCGCAACCCCGACGACATCGCCCTGGAAGGCCCGGACACCGCTCTCCCGGGCACCCGCAACCTGAACATGCCGCTCAACGACCCGGCCGACAGCGCCGACTTCTGGGACACGGTACGGGACGGCGACGTGCCGTCGCTGCAGGCGGTGCTGGGCGAGGGCCGCGGAGCGGAGCGGATGATCGCCGCGTACCGCAAGCTCATCCTGGAGCGCACGAAGGAGCACGCCAGGATGCTGGACCTGCTCACCGAGCCCGGTGGACCGGCCGTCCCCGCGCTGCTGCACTGCGCGGCCGGCAAGGACCGGGCGGGGACGTCGATCGCGATCATCCTGCTGGCGCTGGGCGTGGAGCGGTCCGCGATCGAGGCGGACTACCTGGAGAGCAACGCCAAGCACCGCCGCTACAAGGTGGTGCGCGGCGACGGCAGTACGGGCACCGCGATCGACCCGCAGGTGCGGGAGCTGCTCAACCCGCTGTTCGAGGCCCGGGTGGAGTACCTGCGGGCGGCCTTCGACACCATCGAGGAGCACTGGGGCTCGGTCGACCGGTATCTCGCCGAGGGCCTGGGCCTGACCCCCGAGCGCCGGGCCGGGCTGCGCGAGCACCTGCTGACGCCCGGCTGACCGGCCCCGCCGGCCGGCGCGGCCCCGCTACGGGGGGCCGCGCCCGCGCAGGTCAGCGGTTGGCGACCGCCTGCTTGACCAGGGTCTTGCCGAAGTCCCACATCAGACCGCCGCCGCCGTGCGCGTCGTCCATCACCTCGGTGAAGGAGGTCACGAAGCGGTCGACGTCGGCCTCGTCGACGACCAGCGGCGGGATCAGCTTGATGATCTCCACGTGGTCGCCGGAGACCTGGGTGAGGATGTGGTGCCGCTGGAGCAGCGGCACCACGACCATCTGGGCGAACAGGCCCTTGCGTGCGGCCTGCAGCATCGTCCAGCGGCTGCGCAGGCCGAGCGACTTGGGGCGGCCGAACTCGATGCCGATCATCAGGCCGCGGCCGCGTACGTCCTTGAGCAGTTCGTAGCGGTCGGTGAGCGCGGCCAGCCGGGTGCGCAGCAGGTCGCCCATCACCCGGGAGTTCTCCACCAGTTGCTCGTCCTCGACGACGGCGAGGGTGGCCAGGCCCGCGGCCATCGCCTGGGCGTTGGAGCCGAAGCTCGCCGAGTGCACCAGCACCCGGTCCATGGAGGAGTAGACCTTCTTGAAGATCCAGTCCCGGCCGAGGGTGGCGCCCACCGGGACGTAGCCGCCCGAAAGCGTCTTGGCGACCGTCACCAGGTCGGGTTCGACGCCTTCCTCGTGCTGGTAGGCCCAGAAGGCGCCGGTGCGGCCGATGCCGGTCTGCACCTCGTCGCAGATCAGCAGCGCCTTGTGCTTGTGCAACAGCTCCTGTGCGGCCCGCAGGTAGCCGGGCGGCGGGATGTAGACGCCGTGGCCCTGGATCGGCTCGATGATCATCGCGGCGACGTCGCCGCGCTTCAACTCCCTGGCGAGCGCGTCCAGGTCGCCGATCTCGATCGCGGTGTCCGGCAGCAGCGGGGCGAAGCCCTCCTGGAAGCCGGCCTCGCCGTTGACCGAGAGCGAGCCGGTGGTCAGGCCGTGGAAGGAGTGCTTGCAGTACAGGACGCGCGGCCGGCCGGTGGCGTAGCGGGCGAACTTCAGCGCCGTCTCGACGGCCTCGGTGCCGCTGTTGCCGAAGAACACCCGGTCCAGGTGCGGGGCGTGGCCGAGCAGCTTCTCGGCGAGCAGGCCGGGCAGCGGCTGGCAGTCGAAGCGGGTGAGGTCGGGCAGGCCCGCGTCCAGGACGTCGTGCAGCGCCTTGCGGACCACCGGGTGGTGCCGGCCAAGGCCCATCACGCCGAAGCCGGCCAGCATGTCGAGGTAGTCGTTGCCCTCGGCATCCCAGAAATGGGCGCCCTCGGCCCGCTCGTAGACCTTGTCGAAGCCGATGGTGTGCAGCATGCGCGGCAGTTGGTGGTTGAGGTACCTGCTGTGCAGGTCGTAGCGTTCGCCGCCGCGCTCGGCGAGCAGCGTCGCCAGGTCGAAGCCCTTGGGCTGCCCGTCGGGCCGGCCCTGGGCCACGGGTGCGTCCGCCGCCGGCTCCGCGGCGGCGGACTCCGTACCGATCGGCTGCTGACCGGTCGGTTCTGACGATGTCATCGCTCAGCTGCTCCTTGCGTCCGTGTGGTGCCGCTCTCGGCAGTATGCGGCGCCGGGATCAACGGGGTGTCCGCGGGGTCGGCGGCCGGTCCTGCGGTACGGGCGTTGACGCGCAGCAGGGCCGCGCCGATGCCGCCGGCGATCTCGGCGGGTGTCAGCCCGAGGTCGGCGAGCAGTTCGCCGCGCTTGGCGTGGGCGAGGAACTGCTGCGGGATGCCGAAGTCCCGTACGGGGACGTCCACGCCGGCGTCGCGCAGTGCCTGGGCGACGGCGGAACCGACGCCGCCGGCCCGGCCGTTGTCCTCGACCACAGCCACCATGCGGTGCCTGGCGGCGAGTTCGGGCAGCGCGGGGTCGACCGGCTTGACCCAGCGCGGGTCGACGACGGTCACGCCGATCCTGCGCCCTGCGAGCAGCTCGGCCGCCTGGCGGCCGCAGCCGCCGAGCGCGCCGACGGCGACCAGCAGGACGTCGTCGCCGTGGCCGGCGTCCGGGCGGTGCAGGACGTCCATGCCGCCGGCCCGGCCGATCGCGGGCAGCGGTTCGCCCGCGGTCTCCTTGGGGAAGCGGATCACGGTGGGGGCGTCCTCGACGGCGACGGCCTCGCGCAGCTGGGCGCGCAGCTGGTCGGCGTCGCGCGGGGCCGCGATCCGCAGCCCGGGGACGACCTGGAGGATCGACATGTCCCACATGCCGTTGTGCGAGGCGCCGTCGACGCCGGTGACCCCGGCCCGGTCCAGCACGAAGGTGACACCGCACCTGTGCAGGGCCACGTCCATCAGCACCTGGTCGAAGGCCCGGTTGAGGAAGGTCGCGTAGACCGCGACGACCGGGTGGAGGCCGCCGGTGGCCAGGCCCGCGGCGGAGGTGGCGGCGTGCTGCTCGGCGATGCCGACGTCGAAGACCCGCTGCGGGTACGCGCGGGCGAAGGCTTCGAGCCCGACGGGCTGGAGCATGGCGGCGGTGATGGCGACCACGTCGGGCCGCTCGGCGCCGATCGCGACCATCTCCTCGCCGAAGACCGAGGTCCAGGACGGGCCGCCGGCGGGGGCGAGCGGGAGGCAGGTGGCCGGGTCCATCGCTCCGACGGTGTGGAAGCGGTCGGCCTCGTCCTGCTCGGCGGCCGGGTAGCCGCGGCCCTTCTCGGTCAGGCAGTGCACCAGCACGGGGCCGTGGAAGCGGCGGGCGCGGCGCAGCGCGGACTCCACGGCGGCGATGTCGTGGCCGTCGATCGGGCCGAGGTACTTCAGGCCCAGGTCCTCGAACATGCCCTGCGGCGCGAAGGCGTCCTTGAAGCCCTTCTTGGCGCCGTGCAGCGACTCGTAGAGCGGCTGGCCGATCACCGGGGTCTGCTGCAGCCTCTGCTTGCCCCAGGACAGGAAGCGCTCGTAGCCGTCGGTGGTGCGCAGGGTCGCCAGGTGGTTGGCGAGGCCGCCGATGGTGGGCGCGTAGGAGCGCTCGTTGTCGTTGACGACGATGATCAGCGGCCGGTCGCGGGCGGCGGCGATGTTGTTCAGCGCCTCCCAGGCCATGCCGCCGGTAAGTGCCCCGTCGCCGATGACGGCGACGACGTGGTCGTCGCGGCCCTGGATCTCGTTGGCCTTGGCCAGGCCGTCGGCCCAGCCGAGCACGGTCGAGGCGTGGCTGTTCTCGATGACGTCGTGCTCGGACTCGGCGCGCGAGGGGTAGCCGGACAGGCCGCCCTTGCTGCGGAGCTTGGAGAAGTCCTGGCGTCCGGTGAGGAGCTTGTGCACGTAGCTCTGGTGGCCGGTGTCCCACAGGATGCGGTCGGCGGGCGAGTCGAAGACCCGGTGCAGGGCGATGGTCAGCTCGACCACGCCCAGGTTGGGTCCCAGATGACCGCCGGTTCTGGCCACCGCCTGGACGAGGAAGTGGCGGATGTCGGCGGCCAGTTCGTCCAGCCGGCCGTCGGGCAGCGCCTTCAGGTCGCGCGGTCCCTTGATGTTCTCCAGCATCGACATGTACAGACCTCGTTCCTGCCGGTTTCTGTCGGAGCCGCCGGCGGCTCACCGGCCGGCGGCAGTGCGGATACGAGCCACCGGCCGTTGCTCCGGCCGGCGGCTCGTATCCGGTGTCACCGGGAGGTCACTTCGCGCGGTTGGACGCGACGGTCTCCCGGGCGGCGCGGATGGTCTCCTTGAGCGAGCCCATGGTCGCCAGGACGGCGGTGGGCTCGTAGCCGCAGTGGGCCATGCAGTTGTCGCAGCGCTCGTCCTTGCCGCGGCCGTACTTGTCCCAGTCGGTCTTCTCGATCAGCTCCTTGTACGTCGGCACGTAGCCGTCCGCCATCAGGTAGCAGGGCCGCTGCCAGCCGAAGAGGGAGTAGTTGGGGATCGCCCAGGCGGTGCAGGGGAAGTCGGCCTTGCCTTCGAGGAAGTCCAGGAAGAGCGGGGTGTGGTTGAGCCGCCACCTGCGCCGGTTGCCGCCGTCGAAGGCCTTCTTGAACAGCTCCCTGGTCTGCGTGACGCCCAGGAAGTGGTCCTGGTCGGGGGCCTTCTCGTAGGCGTACGCGGGCGACAGCATCATCTCCTCGACCTTGAGGTCGTCGTTGAGGTAGTTCATGACCTCGATGATGGTCTGCGGCGTGTCGGTGTTGAAGAAGGTCGAGTTGGTGGTCACCCGGAATCCGCGGCGCTGCGCCTCCTTGATCGCCTCGACGGCCTCGTCGAAGGTGCCTTCCTTGGCCACCGATTCGTCGTGCCGCTCCCGCATGCCGTCAATATGCACGGTGAACGCGAAGTAGGGCGACGGAGTGAATTTTTCGATCTTCTTCCGCAGCAGCAGCGCATTGGTGCAGAGGAAGACGAACTTCTTCTTCGCCACCAACTGGCGGACGATCTCGTCGATCTGCGGGTGCATGAGCGGCTCGCCGCCGGCGATGGAGACCATGGGCGCACCGGACTCCAGCACCGCCCCGACCGCCTGCGCCACCGGCATGCGCTGCTTGAGCACTCCTGCCGGGTGCTGGATCTTGCCGCAGCCCTCACATTTGAGGTTGCACGCGAAGAGAGGTTCCAGCTCGACGATGAGCGGGAACTTTTCGCGCCGCCGGACCATTTTCTGTTCGAAGAGGTACGACGCGACACGGACGGTCTGACGAAGCGGCATAGCCATCTCTAGCTCACCTCCGGGGGAGCAGCGGTAGTGCGGTGCCAATCGAGAAAGGCAGGTACAAGATCTCTGAGCACCCGGAATGCGATGATCCCGGTGCGAAGCGTTCCGACACGCACGAGTTCGTATTCGGGCGTGTCGACGACGACGCGGGCCGCGGCGACGTGCTGCGCTCCTTCGGCGAGCGCGGCACGCCGCATGGCGGCCGATTCCATGTCGACGGCGATGGCACCGGTCGCCGCCAGTGCGGTGCGTTCGGCACCGCGTACGACATGGTCGGACTCGGCGAGGGGGCCGGTGTGCACGGTGTGTCCCGCGGCCTTGAGCGCGGCAGCGAGCCCCGCGCTGTCGTCCCCCTCGTCGGAGACCACGATGTCACCGGGGCGCATGCCGGTGGCGAGCCCCGCGCAGAAGCCGGTGGTGACGACGGCCGCGCCGCGCAGCGCCGGGTCGTGCAGCGCCGTGCGTACGGCCCCTTCCGCGGCCGTGGGTCCCATGCCGGTACGGAGCACGGTGACCGGGTGTGCGGCGCCCTTGGCCGCTCCCCTGCGCAGCGCGAAGCGCTCGATGCGCAGCGCGCACACCACCAGCAGCGGTGGTCGGGTATGACCCACGAACTAAGCCCCCTTTCCTGCGGCTGCGGAAGCGGTGTGGCCCGCGGCACCGAAGGGCTCGCTGCGGGCGTAGCGCCCGAGCGCGGTGAGCGGGAAGACCATGCGGTAGAGGTGGTAGTTGATCGAGAAGTCCCGCGGGAACCCGGTGCCGGTGAAGTAGGGCTCGTCCCACGAGCCGTCCGGCAGCTGGGTCTCGGCCAGCCAGCGCACCCCGCGCTCGACGGCGGGCGTGTCGCGGCGCCCGGCCGCGAGCAGCGCCATCAGCGCCCAGGCGGTCTGCGAGGCGGTGGAGTGCCCGCGTCCCGCCCATTCGGTGTCGGAGTAGGAGCGCAGGTCCTCGCCCCAGCCGCCGTCGGCGTTCTGCACGGACTCCAGCCAGCTGACGGCCCGGCGGATCGCCGGGTGGTCGGCGGGCAGTCCTGCCGCGGCCAGCGCGGGGACCGCGGAGCCGGTGCCGTAGATGTAGTTGACGCCCCAGCGGCCGAACCAGGAGCCGTTGTCCTCCTGCTCGGCCAGCAGCCAGTCGATGCCGGTGCGGGCGTGCGGGTCGTTCTCGATACCGAGGGCGGCGAGCATCTCCACCACGTGGGCGGTGACGTCGGCCGACGGCGGGTCGATGACCTCGCCGAAGTCGCAGAAGGGCAGCCTGTTGGGGAAGGGGCTGGTGTTGTCGGCGTCGAAGGCGCCCCAGGCTCCGTTCCTGGACTGCATGCCGACCGTCCAGCGCACCGCCCGGTCCACGGCGGTGTCCACCCGGGCCTGGTCGGGGTGGGCGACCCGGCGCAGCGCGAGGACGACCTCGGCGGTGTCGTCGATGTCGGGGTAGTTGTCGTTGTGGAACTCGAACGCCCAGCCGCCGGGGGCGAGCTGCGGCCGCTGCACGGACCAGTCGCCGGGGCGGGTGATCTGCTCCTCCAGCATCCAGTCAGCGGCCTTGACCAGGGCCGGGTGGTCGGCGGGCAGCCCGGCGTCGGCCAGCGCGATCGCGGCCAGGCAGGTGTCCCAGACCGGGCTCTGGCAGGCCTCGATCATCCGGACGTCCTCCTGCGGCCAGACGGCGAAACGATCCAGCGAGTCCAGGCCGGCCTTGAGCACCGGGTGGTCGAGGTCGTAGCCGAGCAGGTGGAGGGCGATCACCGAGTAGACCGCGGGCGGCTGGATGCCGCCCCAGCAGCCGTCGGCCTCCTGGCGTTCGATGATCCAGCGGGCGCAGGCGTTCATGGCGCTGCGCCGCACCGGGCGGGGGGTGAACCTGCGGTAGACGTGCAGGACCTGGTCGAGCCGCTGGAAGACGCCGTCCCAGGAGGTGATGGGCGCCCTGCGCTGCTTGGGGTTGGGCTGCTCGGGGTTGACGTGCAGTTCGTCGATGCCGAAGGGCGCCGGGCGCACCGGGCGCAGCGCGCCGACCACGGTGAGCGGCACGATGGTCTGCCTGGCCCAGCAGCCGAAGGAGTAGATGTTCAGCGGCATCCACTTGGGCAGGTAGATGACCTCGGGCGGCAGTTCCGGCAGGTCGTCCCAGTTCCACCAGCCGAACAGCGCGAGCCAGATCCGGGTGAAGACCCGGCCGGCCGCCACTCCGCCCTCGGATCGCGCCCACTTGGCGGCCAGCGCCATGTGCGCCGCGTCCGGGGAGTCTCCGGCGAGCCGCAGCGCCACATAGGCCTCGATCGTCGCCGACAGGTCGCCAGGCCCGCCGTGGAAGGTGGGCCAGGCGCCGTCCTCGCGCTGCTGGGAGCGGATCCAGCGGGCCGAGGCGGCTGTGGTGCGGGCGTCCTGGATGCCGAGGAACTGACGCAGCAGCAGGTCCTCGGCGTCCATGGTCACATTGGTCTCGAGGTCGCCTTTCCACCATCCGTCAGGGTGCTGCCGCGCCAGAAGGTGGTCTGCGGCGCGCTGCACGGCACGCTGCGCCGCCGCCTCGGCGTCACCGGATGGAACAGGATCCGGGTCCGAGGTGCTGCTGGCCGAGGGTGTCCGGTGGGTTGGCGTCCCTGGACTGCCATCGGTCGTCGCTGTCATGGCTTCCCCTTTGCAGTTGAGACGTCTGCGGTGTTGGGGCGGCCGTCGGCCGTCGGCCGCCACATACGAGGGACCGGCGACGTCAGCGCTCCACGTTGCTGTTCTTTACTTCTCGCGGACCACCACAAAATCCGCAAGACCCACGAGTTTACGATTAATTTCTTCCGGCATGTCCATTTTGTCCAGCGCGGCGACGGCGGTTGCGTACTGCCTTCTGGCTTCCTGAGAAGTCCATTCCCGCCCACCGGCCTCTTCGATCAACGCCGCGCGCATGGCGAACTCTTCCTCGTTGAAGGCATCGTTTTCCGGATTCTTGGCATCCGCCGCCAGCAGTTCACCCAGCCGCTCGGAAGCGGGGCCGCCGGCGGCCAGTGCGGCCACCACCGGAAGGGACTTCTTGCGCTGCCGCAGGTCGCTCCAGGTCTGCTTGCCGGTGCTCGCCGGATCGCCCCAGATGCCCAGCAGGTCGTCCACCGCCTGGAAGGCCAGGCCGAGGTGGTAGCCGTACTCCTCCAGCGCGTCGGCGTCGGCCTCGGACGCGCCGCCGAGCACCGCGCCGATGGAGGCGGCGCAGGCCAGCAGGGAGCCGGTCTTGTTGCCCTCCATGTCCAGGCACTCCTGGACCGAGACCCGCTCCAGGTGCTCGAAGGTGATGTCCTGGGCCTGACCGTCGATCAGCTTGCGGGTGGCCGCGGTCAGCCGCCGGGTGGCCCGGCCGGCCTCCGGGGTGCCCTGCTCCAGCAGCACCTCGTTGGCCAGCGCGAAGAGCGCGTCGCCGACCAGGATCGCCTGGGCGGGGCCGTGCACCTTCCACACCGTGTCGCGGTGCCGCCGCTGCTCGTCGCCGTCGATCAGGTCGTCGTGCAGCAGCGAGAAGTTGTGCACGAGCTCCACCGCGACCGCACCCGGGATGCCGGTCTCGGCCGGGGCTCCGGCGGCCTCCGCGGTCAGCAGCGCCAGCGCGGGGCGTACGGCCTTGCCGCCGTCGCCGTCCGCGGGCCTGCCTGTCTGGTCGATCCAGCCGAAGTGGTAGGACGCCACGGTGTCCATCGGGGGTGCGAGGCGGGCGACGGCCGCGCGGAGCACTGGGGTGGTCAGGATGCGGCCGTTTTCCAGCAGCGCGATGACGCCGTCAGCGGTCACGTTCTCTCCTCTGGTTGCACCAATTGCACTCATGCCGCCTCCAGGACTCGGTTGTCAGCCGGCAGGCCGAGGGCGGACAAAGCTTCTCGGGAGGCGTGCAGGCCGCTGCGCACCGCGCTCTCCATGGTCGCGGGCCAGCCGGTCGCGGTCCACGCGCCGGCCAGGAAGAGGCCGGGGGCGCGGGTGACGGGACCCGGCCGCAGTGCGCCCACCCCGGGGGTGGGCGCGAAGGTGGCGGTGCGCTCGCGGGTGACGAAGACGTCGCGGACGGCGGCGCCACGGGCGGCAGGCAGTACACGTTCCAGTTCTGGCAGGTAGCGGTCGCGCAGTTCGGCGACCGGCAGGTCGATCTCGTCCTCGACGGCCGACTGCGAGACGGCCACATACTGGCCGCCGCCGGTCAGGCCGGAGCTTTCCGTACGGTCGAAGACCCACTGGACGGGGCTTCCGAGAGCCGCGAGGAACGGCTGCCGGAGCACCTGTCTGTCGTAGATCACATGCACATTGAGGATCGGCGCGGTACCGATCTGCAACAGCTTTTCCGGATGCTGGACAGCACCTTCCGGCAGCAGGGCGTGCGCCTCGCGCTGCGGGACGGCCAACACCACGACGTCGGCGGCCAGTTGCTCGCCGCGGCCGGGGCCGGTCTCCAGGGAGACCTGCCAACCGCCGTCCTCGGAGCGCGCGATGCCGCTGGTGCGGGTGCGCAGCAGCGTACGGACCCCCGCCGCGTCCAGCGCCTTGCGGCCGCGGCCGTCGTGCAGGTCGCCGAGCGGGGCCGAGGCCCAGCCGATGTCGGCGGCGCCCGGGTCGGTCAGCAGCCCGGTCTTGAAGACCATCGCGGCCAGGCCCAGCGAGGAGTTCGCGGCGGTGGCGTTGAGCGTCGCGACGCCCACCAGGTCCCACAGCGCCTCGATGGTGCGGGCGGACTGCCCGCGGCCGGCCAGCCAGCTGCCGAAGTCCACGGCGTCCAGCGCCGGGTCGGCCAGGTCCAGGCCGCGCAGCGCCAGGGCGGCCCGGCCGACCGAGGCGCGCTCGCGCAGCGACAGGTGCGGGTAGCGGGCCAGGCTCGCCGCCAGGTGCAGCGGCACCGGCAGGCCCGCCCGGGACAGCCGGCCGGTCCTGCCGGTCGCCGCGTCGACGACGGGGACGTCGAGGCGGTCCTGCAGGGTGACCAGGTCTCGGGCGGCGATCCGGTCGAGGAACCACTGGTAGGCGGTGCAGCAGCGCAGGAACACGTGCTGGCCGTTGTCGACGGTCAGGTCGCCGCGCCTGAAGGAGAAGGCCAGCCCGCCCAGCCGGGGCCGGGCCTCGGCGAGGGTGACCCGCAGCCCGGCGTCGGCCAGTTCGAGCGCGGCGGTGATACCGGCGAGCCCGCCGCCGACCACCACGGCGGTGCGGTCGGGCGGCTGCGGCGATCCGCCCTGCGACCTCGTCATTCGCCCTCCCCTCGGTGCCGGAGCCGCGGATTGCGGCACGCCGTCGCGGGAAGTGACGCGGTGTACGGGTACGGGGTTGCCTGATGCCGGAAGTGGCGCTTCAGGTGACGGTTCGACTGCTGTGCCGCCTGCCGTGGACCCGCGCCCTCGCGGGTGGGTCTCACGTGTCCTCCCGCGGGCTGCGGGCGGTGCGGCGTGCGTCGAGGCCTGCGAGGCCGCGGACGGCGACGTAGGCCTTCTGATGCCCCGGCAGCGACACCCGGCCGCGCAGGACGGCGTCGGGGTCGGCGGCGATCCGGTCGAGCAGCCGGCGGTAGATGCCGGCCATGGCGGCCACGCAGGCGCCGCTGCGCCGGTCGAGCATCGGCAGCAGCCGGTAGCCGGTGGCGAAGAGGCTGCGGGCTCGGCGTACTTCGAATTCCACCAGGCCGGCGAAATCGGAACCGGGCGGAGCGGTGTCGCTGTGGAATCCGGCGGCGCAGCCGAATTTCGCGAGGTCCTGGGCGGGCAGATAGGTCCGTCCGTTGCCGGCGTCCTCTCGGACGTCGCGCAGGATGTTGGTGAGTTGCAGGGCAAGGCCGAGCGTGTCGGCATATTCGGCGGCACGTGCATGATCGTGCCCATTCACGGTGCCGAACACGCCCAGTGAGAGCCGTCCGATCGCACCTGCCACGCAGCGGCAGTAAACGGCCAGGTCGTCCCAGGTCTCGTACGTTTCTCCCCGAACATCCATCAGAACGCCGTCGATGAGTTCGTCCAGGCCTTCGAGCGGAATCGGGAAGACGCGGGCGGCGTCGGCAAGGGCGACCGCGACGGGGTCGGTGTCGTCCTCGCGGACCTCGCCGCTCCTGACCCGGGTCAGCAGCTGCCGGGTGGCGTCGAGCCGTTCCGCCTTCTCCGCGGGCGCGAGATCACCGTCGCCGATGTCGTCGACACGCCGCGAGAACGCGTAGAGAGCCGACATCGCCTGCCGTTTGGCGGTGGGCAGCAGGCGGATGCCGTACGCGAAGTTGCGGGCCTCATGGCCGGTCACGGTCTCACAGTACCTGTATGCGGCAAGTACCGGTCCGGACGTGTGGGCGGAACCGTTCACGGTCCGGCTCACCCCTTTCTTCGCAATGTCGACCCCACTTCGCGCAGCAGGCCGGTCTTGGTGGCTTTAGGCGAACCCGCGAGGACGTCGTATCCGGCACGCTCGACCGATTTCAGCGCCGCACGCCCGCCGCCGACGAATCCCGCGAGCAGCAGCCGAAGCCTGCCACGGACGCTACCCACCAGGGGGGTACCTTCATTCAACAGCTCGCGGGCGCGTTCGGCCTCGAACGCGACCAGTGCCTTGACCTGCGGGCCTGCCTGCGGTGCTGCCAGGTCGGCCTCATCCACCGCGTAGCGTTTCATGTCCTCCGCCGGCAGATACACCCGGTCCCTCGCAAGGTCCTCTGCGACGTCCTGCAGATGCTCGACGATCTGCAGCGCGGTGCACACCGCGTCGGAGCGGCGGACCCGCTCGGGCGTCGAGGTGCCGGTGATCGACAGCACCAGCCGGCCGACCGGGTTCGCCGACAGTTCGCAGTACGCGAGCAGGTCGTCGTACGTCCCGTAGCGGGCCACCAGCTGGTCCTGGCGGTTGGCCGCGATCAGCCCGAGGAAGGGGTCGGGGGTCAGCCGGTGGCGGCGGACCGTGGGCTGCAGCGCGACCAGCAGCGGGTGGGTCGGAGTGCCGTCGAAGACCCGGTGCAGGTCCGCCTCGAAGGCGTCCAGCATCGCGATCCGGTCGCCGGCCGCCGCCGGGTCGAGGCCCAGCCGCACCGCGTCGTCGCGGCCGCCGCCGGCCAGGTCGCCGTCGCCGATGTCGTCCACCAGCCGGGCGTAGCCGTAGACGGCCATCAGGTCCTGCCGCCACGCACGCGGCAGGAATCCGGGCGCCACCGGGAAGTTCTCGCGCGCAGCCTTGTCCAGCACGGCCCGGGACGTGTCGTCCCCGGTCACCGCGAGCTGCCCGGCGCACCGGCGGGATACGTGCCCCGGAGCAGGATGGTCCCGTGTCTCATGGCCGCCACATCCCCCGTTCTACACCGCCCGGTCGGATATTCCCATTTCGGACACGCCGCCGCGCCGGGCGTCGCACACCCGGTATCGATCATCAGAGGGCTCCCAGCACCGGTACAGCTTACGTCGGGCCACCGTCCGGCGTACGCCGGGGGCGCGAAGGACGGCGCCTGCGACAACGCGCGGCCCCCGCCGGATCTTCCGGCGGGGGCCGTCGTCCCACGCGACACCGCCGCGGCCGCGGCGGGGCCGCGGCGGGGCGGCTACTTCGTGTGCTTCTCGTAGGCCTTGATGACCTCGTCGGTCGGCCCGTCCATCAGCAGCTCGCCCTTCTCCAGCCACACCACCCGGTCGCAGGTGTCGCGGATGGAGTTGTTGTTGTGGCTGACCAGGAAGACCGTGCCGGCCTCCTTGCGCAGCTCCCGGATACGGGCCTCGGAGCGGCGCTGGAAGGCCCGGTCGCCGGTGGCCAGCGCCTCGTCGATCATCAGCACGTCGTGGTTCTTGGCCGCCGCGATCGAGAACCGCAGCCGGGCCGCCATACCCGAGGAGTACGTGCGCATCGGCAGCGAGATGAAGTCGCCCTTCTCGTTGATCCCGGAGAAGTCGACGATGCCCTGGTGCCGACGGCGCACCTCCTCCTGCGACATACCCATCGCGAGACCGCCGAGCAGCACGTTGGTCGACCCGGTGAGGTCGTTCATCAGTGCCGCGTTCACGCCCAGCAGGGACGGCTGGCCGTCGGTGTAGATCCTGCCGCTCTCGGGCGGGAGCAGGCCCGCGATGGCCCGCAGGATCGTGGACTTGCCCGAGCCGTTGGAGCCGATGATGCCGATCGCCTCACCGCGGTAGGCGGTGAAGCTCACGCCCCTGACGGCGTGCACCCGGCGGACGTTCGGCGAGCCGCGGCGCAGCAGCAGCCGGCCCAGGGCCGCGGTGGCGCTGCCCTTTCCGGTGCCGGCGCCGTAGACCTTGTAGACGATGTGGACATCGTCGACGATCACGGTCGGGACGCGGGCCTCGGCCGTCTGCGGGGGTGTCGCGACGGGCTGCTGCTCAGCCACGGCCATACTGCTCCTCCGCCTTCCAGAAGTAGATGTAGCCGCCGACGCCGACCAGTACGGCCCAGGCCACCGCGCTGATCCACACGTGCGGCGGGAGCTGCGAGGAGGTGACGCTGTCGATCAGTGCGAACCGGGCCAGGTCGATGTAGACCGCGGCCGGGTTGATGTCGAGCAGGATCCGTACGTAGTGCGGCGCGTGCGAGGTCAGGTTCTCGATGCTGTACATGACGCCCGAGGTGTACATCCAGGTGCGCAGCATGAACGGCATGAGCTGTGCCAGGTCGGTCATCTTGCTGCCGAGCCGGGCCACGATCATCGCCAGGCCGGTGTTGAAGACCCACTGGGTGATCAGCGCGGGGATGATCAGCAGCCAGGACGCGTCCGGCACCTCACCGGTCATCAGCACGATGGCGATGAGCACGAACATCGACATCATCAGCTGCTGGAGCTGCATCAGCGTGAAGGCGATCGGCATCGAGGCACGCGGGAAGTGCAGTGCCCTGATCAGCCCGAGGTTGCCGGCCACCGCCCGGACGCCGCTCATCACCGAGGACTGCGTGAAGGTGAAGATGAAGATACCGGTGACCAGGAAGGCGATGAAGTTGTCGACGCCCTTTCTGGTGCCGATCAGCACACCGAAGATCAGGTAGTAGACGGCCGCGTTCAGCAGCGGCGTCATGACCTGCCAGAGCTGGCCGAGGCGGGCCTGGGTGTACTGCGCGGCAGTACGGGCCTTGGCGAACTCGTTGATGAAATGTCGGCGGCCCCACAGCTGCCGGGTGTACTCCGCCAGCCCCGGGCGGGCACCGCTGACGGTCAGCCCGTACTTGGCAGCGAGCTGGGAGGGACTGAGGCCGTCATCGGCCGTGGGTGCGGGTGGGGCACCGACGGCGACCGCACCATTGTGCGTTGTCTCGCTCACAGTTGACACTTTCGTCCTCAAGGTGCGCGCCGGGTGCAGGGGATTCCCGGGCTGCGCCTGATGCTCTCAGGTCCGAGCTTGTCAGATGATCGGGGGTCGGCCCAGCCGGGTCAACCGCCAGACCGTCCGCCATTTCATCGGCCGCCGCTCACCGCAGGGAGTGGCCCAGCCCTCGCGGAAACCGCCGAGCCAGGCACGCAGCGCCGGACCGGACGGCCGCCGCAGCAGCGTCAGGGCGAACCACACTCCGAGGTAGACCGGGACCAGCAGCCATGGCAGGTTGCGCCGGGCCAGCCACACCCGGTTACGGGCCACCATCCGGTGGTAGACCGCATGCCGGGCCGGCGAGGTCGCCGGGTGGTGCAGTACGAGGTCGGAACGGTAGTCGATCAGCCAGCCCGCGTCGAGCGCGCGCCAGGCGAGGTCGGTCTCCTCGTGGGCGTAGAAGAACTCCGCGGGCAGCGGGCCGACCTGCTGGATCACCGCGCTGCGGACCGCGCAGGCGCCGCCGAGGAAGGTGGTGACCCGGGAGTTGCGCATCGGATCGGCGGCGCGCAGCCGGGGGACGTGGCGGCGCTGGGTGACCCCGGTGTCGGGGTCGGCGATCCGGAAGCTGATGATGCCCAGCTGCGGGTCGGCCGCGAAGGCGGCCCTGACCAGCTCGGCGGTGTCGTCGCCGGGCAGCAGCCCGTCGTCGTCGAGGAAGAGCACCACGTCGACGTCGGCCGCGTCCGGGCCGAACAGCTCGATGCCGGCGTTGCGTCCGCCGGGGATGCCCAGGTTCTCCGGGAGTTCCGCGGTGCGCACGCCCTCGGGCAGCACCGGCAGCGGGGACCCGTTGCCGACCACGGCGACCTCGACCTCGGGGCCCTGCTGCTTGGCGACCGAGTCCAGCAGGTCCTGCAGCTCCGCCGGCCGGTTGCCCATCGTGATGACGACCGCGCCGACCTTCAGCGGTTCGTTCATGCCCGCCATGTCCGCCTCATTTCAGCCTGCTGGACGCGAGGACCGACACGAGGTGCAGCAGGGTCTGCACCAGCGCGATTCCAACCAGTACGGCGACGCCGAGCCGGGTGAAGAACAGGTCGCCGCGGATCTGGTCGGCGACGGCCAGCACGAGGATGAGCAGCGAGGCCTCGACGCCCAGCACCAGACGGTGGAACTGCAGCGCGGCGGCGGCCCTGCGGGCCAGCGCGAGACCGGAGGAGCGCGGCTCGGACGCCGCCTCCTTCACCGGCGGCAGCCCGCCCTGGTGGCGGGCCACGCCGACCAGGTCCGTCTCCGCCTTGATCAGTATCGCGCCGAGCGCGGCGAGGGTGCCGAGGAAGGCCCACAGCCAGTCGATCCGGCCCTCGCCCCAGATGTCGGCGGCGCGCATGCCGAAGCCGACCAGGACCGCGGCGTCGGTGAGGTAGGCGCCGACCCGGTCGAGGTAGACGCCTTGAAGCGAGAACTGCTGCTTCCAGCGGGCGATCTCACCGTCGACGCAGTCGAGCAGCAGGTACAGCTGCACCATCAGCACGCCGAGCACCGCGCCCGTGATCCCGGGCACGAGCAGCGCGGGGGCGGCGAGCACGCCGAAGACGGTCATCAGGTACGTGAGCTGGTTGGGCGTGACCCGGGTCGGTACCAGGTGCCGGTCTATGCGCAGCGACAGCTCGCGCATGTAGAGCCGGCCGGCCCAGTGCTCGCCGCTGCGCCGGTCCTTGACACCCGGCGGGTGAACGACCGGGCGCAGTTCAGCTACTGATGGTTTTGGCATAGTCGGCGTATGCGTCCCTGATCTCGGTGGCGGACAGGTCGAGGTGTTCCAGGATCGTGAAGCGTCCGGGGCGGGTCTGCGGCGCGTACTGCACCGCCTCGATGAACTCCGCCTCGGTGAAACCCATCTCCGCGGGCAGCACGGGCAGCCCGTGCCGGCGCAGCGTCTCGGCGAGCAGGCCCGACTCCTCGTGCGCGCCGCGCAGGTGCATGGCGAAGGCGGCGCCGAGGCCGACCTGCTCGCCGTGCGCGGCGGCCCGCTGCGGGAAGAGCAGGTCGAAGGCGTGGCTGATCTCGTGGCAGGCACCGGAGGACGGCCGGGTGTCGCCGCTGATCGACATGGCGATGCCGGACAGCACCAGGCCCTCGGCGAGCGTGCCGAGGAAGGCGTCGTCGCCGATGCCGCCGGGGTGCCGCAGGACGGCCTCGCCTGCGCTGCGGGCCATCGCGGCGGCCAGCCCGTCGATGCGCTCGCCGGTCTCGCGGTGGGACAGCTCCCAGTCCGCGATGGCCGACAGGTTGGAGACCGCGTCGCCGATCCCGGCCCGTACGTAGCGGGCCGGCGCCTCCCTTATGACGTCGAGGTCGACGACCACGGCGATCGGGGTGGGGACGCCGTAGGAGCCGCGGCCGTTGTCGTTGTCCAGGGTGGAGACCGGGGAGCAGATGCCGTCGTGCGAGAGGTTGGTGGCGACCGCGACCATGGGCAGGCCGACCCGGGCGGCGGCGTACTTGGCGACGTCGATGATCTTGCCGCCGCCGAGGCCGACGACCGCGTCGTAGCGCTTGCCCCGCATGGCGTCGGCGAGCGTGACGGCCGCGTCGATGGTGCCGCCGCCGACCTCGAACCAGTCGGCTCCCGGCAGCTCGGGCGCCAGCGACTCGCGCAGCCGGGCGCCCGAGCCGTTGCTGACGGCCAGCGCGAGCCGGCCCGAGGTGGACACGCGTTCGTCGGCCAGCAGCCGGGACAGGTCGGCGACCGCGCCCGCCCTGATGTCGACGACGACCGGCGAGGGGATCAGCCGGGTCAGTACTGGCACGCGATCTCCCGGCCCTTGGCGAGGTCGTCGTGGTTGTCGATCTCGACCCAGGCGACGTCCCCGATCGGGGCGACGTCCACGGTCAGGCCGCGGTCGACCAGCTCCTGGTAGCCGTCCTCGTAGTAGAGGTCGGGGTCGCGCTCGAAGGTCGCCTTGAGCGCGTCGGCGAGGTCCGCGGCCGCGTCGGGCTCGATGAGGGTCACCCCGATGTACTCGCCGGTGGCCTCGGCCGGGTCCATCAGCTTGGTGATCCGCCGCACGCCCCTGCCGGGCTCGACGACGACCTTCATCTCCTCGTCGGCGAGCTGCTTGACGGTGTCGAGCGCCAGGATGATCCGCCGCCCCTCGCCGCGGGCGGCGAGCAGGGTCTGCTCCACCGAGACGGGGTGGACGGTGTCGCCGTTGGCCAGGATCACCCCCTGGCGCAGCACCTCACGGGCGCACCACAGGGAGTAGGCGTTGTTCCACTCCTCGGCCTTGTCGTTGTCGATGAGCGTCAGCGTGAGCCCGTAGCGCGCTTCGAGGTCCGCTTGGCGCGCGTAGACGGCTTCCTTGCGGTAGCCGACGACGACCGCCGCCTCGGTGAGTCCGACGGCGGCGAAGTTCGCCAGCGTGAGGTCGAGCACGGTCAGGCTGTCCCGCGCGCCCTCCGGGCCGACCGGGACCAGCGCCTTGGGCAGCGTGTCGGTGTGGGGACGCAGGCGCCTGCCTGCGCCGGCCGCCAGCACGAGGCCGATCATGCGGGTTCTCCTGATTCGTCGTGTACGGCGGCGGCGGCCCCCGAGGACACCCAGAAGCGGATGCTCTCGGTCAGGACCAGCAGCGCGATGGCGATGGCGAGCACCGTCAGGGTGGCCGTGAAGCCGGTGCGGTCCGCTGCGACCGCGGCCGCCAGGGCCACGATCAGCGTGCGGCCCTCATGGCCGCCCGCGCTGCGCACCACGGCCCTCGGCGGCGCCCCGGCGCCACCGCGTATGCGGTACACCGTGTCGTAGTGATGGTAGGCGACGGCGGCAACCAGGCCGAAAGCAGCGGGCAACGCCCCGTTCACCCCGGAGACGGCGGCGAGCGCCAGCACCGTGCCGTACTCCCCCGCCCTGAACATCGGCGGTACGAGCCAGTCCAGCGCGCCCTTGAGCGGCAGCGCGACCGCGAACGCCGAGGTCAGCACGTACAGCGCCGCGGCGGCCACCGGATACCAGCTGCCGTGCGGCGCCAGCGCGGCGGTCGCGGTGACCCCGGCGGCGGCGAGCACCGCGACGGCGGGTGCGGCGAAGGCCGGCGCCCGGCGGGCGAGCGGGCGCAGCACGCCGGTCAGGGCCTCGGCGAGCGGGCCGCTGTCGGCCAGGTCGTCCAGTGCCCGGGCGGCCCGGTCGGTGCGGCTGGCCCGGCGCGTGAGCGAGCGCAGCACGCGGCCGGCGGTGGTGTAGCAGGCGGCCAGCGCGCAGCCGACCAGCAGCACCACGAAGGTGACCCTGGGGGTGCTGACCGCGGTGAGCACCGCTATCAGCGCCCAGCGCTCGCCGATCGGCAGCACTATCATCCGGCGCACCCAGACCGTCCAGCCGACGCTGTCGAGCTTGTCGGACAGCGCGGCGGTGGGGCTGGTGTTGGCGGTGGCGTCGTGGTTGGCCTCGTTGAAGGCGAAGTCGACGACGTGGCGGCAGGTCTGCAGCACCATGGCACCCAGCGCGAGCGCCCACACGTCGTCGCCGCCGCGGGCGGCGCCCAGGGCGAGCCCGGCGTAGTACGCGTACTCCTTGGCCCGGTCGAAGGTCGCGTCGAGCCAGGCGCCGAGCGTGGAGTACTGCAGCGAGTAGCGGGCCAGCTGGCCGTCGGTGCAGTCCAGGACGAACGAGGCGAGCAGCAGCACGCCGGCGGCGGCGAAGCCGGCCCGCGTGCCGGTGGCCGCGCAGCCGGCGGCGATCAGCGCGACCAGCAGCGAGGCGGTGGTGACCTGGTTCGGGGTCAGTCCGCGGCGGGCGCACCAGCGGGCCAGGTAGCGCGAGTACGGGCTGATGCAGTGGGTGGTGAAGAAGCCGTCGCGGGCCTTGACCGCGCTGCGCAGCCGTACGGACTCCTCGTCGACGGCGGCGATCGCGGTGACCGCGGCCTCGGCGGCGGCCCGGTCGGTGGGCACCTCGGCCACCAGGACGCCCAGCTCGGGGCGGTGCGGCGGCTCGCCGGCCGCGGCCAGCGCCGCGGCCAGCGCGTCAGGCAGCACGTCGTCCGCCTCGCCCTTGCGGGGGGCGGGCAGCGGCAGGGCTCCGCCGTGCGAGAGGGGGGTGGCGGTCGCGGTGGCGGCCGCCGCGGTGCCGGTCGCGTTTCCGGCGCCCGCGGCGGTGGCCGTCGCGGTGCCCGCGGACGTGGCGGGCGCCGGGTCCGCCGCGGGCCTGCGGGCGGACGGGAGCGCGGCCAGGGCGCGGGTCAGGGCGGGGCGGGCGGCGGGGCGGGTGGTCATCGCGCCGGGGACAGCGGCGGCGTCGAACCGCGGGTCGGTCAGCGCGAGCCGCAGCGCGTGCCGGTGGCCGCGGAAGCGGCGGTCCACCACGGCCACCCGGTCGCCGGCCGGGACGTCGGCGAGCCGGGCCGCGACGGCGTCCGGCGTGTCCGCCTCGACGACCTGGAACCCCAGCGCCCGCAGGTCGTCCGCCAGCGGTGACGGAGACCCTGCGGCGGGCGGGCCGGTGAGAATAGCGGTCGGCAGAGGAACCCACTCCCTGGAAGCGTGCGGAGACCGTGGACGCGGGCGGTCGGCGGCGGAGCAGCCGGGCCGCCCGGCACGAGGGCAGAGGCTATCGGATGAACGACAGCGGTCGTTCACCGACTATTCGCCCAGACTTGGTGCGCACGGTGTGATCATCATGCGCGATCGGCGTCGCCCCGACAACCAGCATCCCCCCTCCACCGTGCGAGTGACCGTGGGGCGGCTTCTCCCACGGCTGCCGCGTGGCTCATCACCGCAGCTCACCGCACATGACAACGGTCTCCAGTACCGGCTTGCCCACAGTGGGTGACCGGTGTTGACTGACCGCCGCGGCCGGAAGGCCCGGCCCCGGGCATCCGACGGCGGCCCGAATACAGAACGGCACATCACCGCACAAAAGGGAAGGGGACGCGCCGATGGGGGCAGGCCACAGCCACGGGCACGGCCACAGCCACGGCACCGCGACCGCGGCGCATCGCGGCCGGCTGCTGGTGGCGCTGTGCATCACGCTGCTGGTGCTGGCCACCGAGGTCGTCGGCAGCGTGCTGACCGGGTCGCTCGCGCTGCTCGCGGACGCCGGGCACATGGCCACCGACGCGGCCGGCATCGCCATGGCGCTGCTCGCGGTCCACATCGCGGGCCGCCCGGCGAGCGAGCGCCGCACCTTCGGCTACGCGCGGGCCGAGATCCTCGCGGCGGTGCTCAACGCGGTGCTGCTCTTCGGGGTCGGCGCCTTCATCTTCGCCGAGGGCATCAACCGGCTCATCTCGCCCGAGCACTTCGACGGCGGCGCCACCATCGTCTTCGGCCTGGTCGGCCTGGTCGCCAACACCGTGTCGCTGCTGGTCCTGATGGGCGGCCAGCGGGAGAGCCTGAACGTGCGCGGCGCCTTCCTGGAGGTGATGGCCGACGCGCTGGGCTCGCTGGCGGTCGTGGTGGCGGCCGGGATCTTCCTGGCCACCGGCTGGGAGCAGGCGGACGCGGTGGCGTCGCTGCTGATCGGGGTGCTGATCGTGCCGCGCACCTGGCGGCTGCTGCGGGAGGCCGTGGACGTCCTGCTCGAAGCGGCGCCCAAGGACGTGGACATGGCCGCGGTACGCCACCACATCGAGGGGCTCAAGGGCGTGGAGGGCCTGCACGACCTGCACGCCTGGACGATCACCTCGGGGATGCCGGTGCTGTCGGCGCACGTGGTGGTCAGCCAGGAGGTGCTCGACGAGGTCGGCTACGAGAAGATGCTGCACGATCTGCAGGGCTGCCTGGGCGCCCACTTCGACGTCGAGCACTGCACCTTCCAACTGGAGCCGGTCGGGCACGCGGAGCACGAGGCCCGGCTGTGCCACTGAATACGGTGTCCGCGGTTGGCGGCACCCCGCGTGAGGCAGACTGAGGACTTGCCGTCGAAAGCGAAGGATGGTTATGCCCAGCAGTCCTGCGACCGACCGATCCGGCTCCCCCGCCGCCGCTCCGCCGCCCGCCGGCGGGTCCGACGAGCCGATCCTGCTCGAACTGGTCGACGAGAACGGTGTGACCACCGGCACAGCGGAGAAGCTGTCGGCGCACCAGGCGCCCGGCCGGCTGCACCGGGCGTTCTCGGTCTTCCTCTTCGACGACGAGGGCCGGCTGCTGCTGCAGCGCAGGGCGCTGGGCAAGTACCACTCGCCCGGCGTGTGGTCCAACACCTGCTGCGGCCACCCCTACCCCGGTGAGCAGCCCTTCGTCGCCGCCGCCCGGCGCACCGCGGAGGAGCTGGGGGTCGCGCCCGCGCTGATGCGCGAGGCGGGGACCGTGCGCTACAACCACCCGGACCCGGCCTCCGGGCTGGTGGAGCAGGAGTTCAACCACCTGTTCGTGGGGCTGGTGGGCGGCCCGCTGGATCCGGATCCCGCCGAGATCGACGACACCGCCTTCGCGGGTCCCGCCGAGCTGGCCAAGCTGCGGGCCGAGGGGACCTTCTCCGCGTGGTTCGGCTCGGTGCTGGACGCGGCGCTGCCGACGGTGCGCGAGGTGACCGGGGGCAAGGCGGGCTGGTAGCCGCGGGTCAGCGGGCGGGCGGCTGCAGCGGCAGGGCGGCCCAGATCACCTTGCCGCCGGTCGCGGTCTGCGCGATGTCGCAGCTGCCGCCCGCTTCGGTGGTGATCGTCTTGACCAGCAGCAGCCCGCGCCCGCCGGTCCTGCCGTGGTCGGCCTCCAGCGCCTTGGGGCGGTAGGGGTGCTGGTCCTCGACGGCGACCCGGATCCAGTCGGGGCCGACGGCGACCTCGACGCCCAGCTCGGGGGAGAGCACCGCCGCGTGCTTGACGGCGTTGGTGACCAGCTCGGAGACGATCACCAGCAGCCCGTAGAGGATGTCGTCGTCGACCGGCACCGCCAGGTCGGCGACGAGCGTGCGCACCCCGTGGCGGACCAGGGGGACCGAGGCGTCCACGGCGGGGGCGGTGAAACGCCACACCCCCTCGTAGGGAACCGGGGCCGGTGCCTGATCGTGCGGGACACTCCCGCGGACCTCCATGACCGTACCCACCATCGCCTTCGCGTGCGTGTCCCCGCAGGCCCCGCCGGTGTCCCGGCGGAATCCGCCTGATGGGACCGAGTGTCCGCAAAGCCTGGGGCCACGGCGGGCAGGAAACGTTAAGTCCGCACCTTTCGGCGATTCGCGACCGGTGGCGAGCGGTAATGTCGTCGCGGCGATCGATTCCGACCGCCTGGTGTCGTGTTCGTGCCGTCCAGGCGCCCGTCCTGTCCGAGGAGCCGCCATGACCATGCCGCCAGGACTGGCGGTGGCCACCGCGGACGGCACCGCGACCGTCACCATCGCCAACCCCGCCCGCCGCAACGCCATGACGCCGGCCATGTGGGCGGCGCTGCCCGGGCTGCTGGCGCCGCTGGCTGCCGATCCCGCGGTGCGGGTCCTGGTGCTCACCGGAGCGGGCGACACGTTCTGCGCGGGCGCCGACATCAGCGGCTTCACCGACGCGGCCGGACTGCGGGAGGCGCAGGAGGCCGCGGTCGCGGCGGAGGAGGCGCTCGCCGCCTTCCCCAAGCCGACGCTCGCCGCGGTACGCGGCTACTGCGTCGGCGGCGGCTGCCAGCTCGCGGTGGCCTGCGACCTGCGCTTCGCCGCGGAGGGCGCGCTCTTCGGGGTGACCCCGGCCAGGCTGGGCATCGTCTACCCGGCGTCCTCGACCCGGCGGCTGGTGCGGCTGGCCGGTCCCGCCACGGCCAAGCACCTGCTGTTCTCGGCCGAGCTGATCGACCACGAGCGGGCGCTGCGGACCGGCCTGGTCGACGAGGTGTGTCCGGCCGACCGGCTGGCCAAGCGCGTACGGGCCTACGCCGATCTGCTCGCGAGCCGCTCCCGGCTGACGCAGTACGCGGCCAAGGAGTTCGCCGCGGACTCCCCCGGCCCGGGCCGCGAAGCCCACTGGGCCGCCCAGGCCGCGGGCAGCCCCGACCCGTTGGAGGGCGCCACCGCCTTCCTCACCCGCCGCACCCCGCACTTCACCTGGACGCCGCCGGGCACCTGAGGAGGGTCACGGCAGCCGGGTCGCGCCGACCGGCTCCTGCTCGGCAATGCCGGTCGGCATCGCCGGGTGCCGGCCCAGGAGGACCACGCCGGCCACGATCGCCGCGAGGCCGGCCGCCTCCCAGGCGAGCGCGCCCGTGGTGAAGCGGAGCCGGTCGCCGAGGAACCCCACCCCGCAGACGATCCCGGCGATCGGCTGGGCCGCCGTCAGCGAGGGCAGCGACATCCGCAGCGGCGCCATCTCGAAGGCGCTCTGCACCAGCAGCATGCCGGTGAGCCCGAGCACCCCGACGGCGTACGGCTGCCAGGACACCGCGAGCACCCCGAGCCCGTCGTCCTGGACGATCTGGCCGCAGACCCGGGTCAGCGAGTCCTGCAGCCCGTAGAGCAGGCCGGCCGCCAGGCCCAGCAGGGCCGCCTCGCCGGACCTGGGCAGCCTGCGGGCCTTGAAGGTGAGCAGCAGCGCGAGCCCCGCGACGATGCCGAAGACCAGCCAGTGCCGCAGCGCGCCCGCTTCCGCGCCGCCGCCGCTGGGCCGGCCCGCCACGATGAAGCCGGTGACGCCGAGCGCCAGCAGGGCGACGCCGAGCCAGCCGTTCCAGCCCAGCCGCTGGCCGGTCAGCCGCCGGGACAGCGCCATCGCGAAGAGCAGGTTCGTCGCGGTGAGCGGCTCGACCAGCGAGACCTCGCCGTACGCCAGGGCCACCGCGCCCAGCACCTGGCCGCAGACCATCAGCCCGACTCCGAGCAGCCAGTCGGGCATGTGGATGAGGTCGAGCAGCAGCCGGAAGGACAGGAAGTCCGCGAGCGGGGCGCGGGCCGCCGCGCGCTGCTGCAGCACGAACCCGAAGCCGAGGCAGCAGGCGGCACCGACTCCCAGCAGGAACACGGCCACCTGGTCACTCTAGTCCGCAGGCCCCGCTGTCAAGCGGTGCGGGCGGGGCCGCGGTGACGTCTTCCGGCCGCCGTCGCCACCCCTCACGGATGGGTGCCCGGCACCGTCTCGGCGTTCTCCCACACGGTCAGGAAGGCCAGCCGCAGGCATGCGGCGAGCGCCGGGTGCTCGATGTAGAGCGCGGTGGTGGTACCGGCGCCCGCGACCGGGTCGGGCATGTCGCACAGCACCAGGCGCGCGTCGGCGACCACCAGCTTGAGCGGCAGGTCCGCGGTGAAGCGGCACTCCTCCCCCGCCGCGCCGAAGCGCCGCACGTTCTCCAGCACGTCGGCGTCGTCGAGCGCCTCGTGGGTGTAGATGGCGCGCACGGTGCCGCCCGAGCGGTGCAGCCGGCGGGCGACCTTGATGCCGGCGGTGTTGGCCGCGGGGGCGACGAAGGGCGGTTTGCAGAAGCTGAGCAGCTCGTGGCCGGCGTGCGCCTGGATGTCGGTGAAGGCCTCGGCGATGGCCTTGGGGTCGCGCAGGATCTCGACGTAGTCCAGCGGCACGGTGTGGTTGCGGCCGTCCGCCCAGACCGGCACGAGCGCCGCGGTCAGCGCCGTCGAGACCCGGTCGAGGCGTTCGAGCTGCTCGCGCTGGAGGGCCATCAGCCGGGCGACGGCCAGCTCGGGCGCGATCGCCGAGAAGGTCGCGACCCTGCCGGGGTGGGCGACGGCGAGCCGCCGCCGTACGAGCGTGTCGAGCACGTCGTACACCCGCTGCCGCGGTACGTCGGCCGCCCTGGCGACCTCCGCGGCCGTATACGACTCGCGGCGCACCAGGGCGAGGTAGACCCGCGCCTCGTAGCGCGCCAGGCCGAGCGCGACAAGGTCGTTGACGGGTTCTTCCTCGGTGTCCATGGCGCCACAACGTATACGGAGGCGATCGTCCCGGGGAAGCGAGCGCAGTGCCCGCCGCCGGTGATTCGAGGGGAAGGCTTTGCCATTCCCCGGTGGTCCCTTGGGGGTGGTTTCACTACGTTCAACCTCGGTCACCACTGAACGTGGTGGCAGTGAGCGGAAGTTGACAACAGTCGTCAACGTGATCACCAGTGAACGTGTGCCACACGAAGTCCCAGGCGATGCCGCTCCATGATCGATTGTCATGACCTTGACAATCACGATCATCCGCGGACGCCCTCGGGAGCAGATCCCCCCATGGAGGGCAGTTCATTGCAGCTGACAAGTCACGGCCGGATCAGACGTGCCGTCCGCCGCGCCACCGTCGCGGTCGTCGCCGCCGGCGCCCTGGTCACCGGCGGCATGGTCGCCGCCGCGTCGCCGTCGGTCGCCGGCACCCCCACGGCCAGCCCCGCCGCGGCGACCGGCACCGCGGCGACCGGCGCCACGGGCTCGGTGTCCAGCACCGGCCACACCGCACACCTGTGCGCCGCCCCGAGCACGCCCGGCGGGATGTCCTGCCTGGCGCTGGCGCGTACCGATGTCGTCCACAGCCTCGGCATCACCCCGAACGCCACCCCGTCCGGCTACGGCCCCACCGACCTGCAGAGCGCGTACGCCCTGCCGTCATCGGCCGGCGCCGGCGCCACCGTCGCGATCGTCGACGCCCAGGACGACCCGAGTGCCGAGGCGGACCTGGCCACCTACCGCAGCCAGTACGGCCTGGCGGCCTGCACCACGGCCAACGGCTGCTTCAAGAAGGTCAACCAGACCGGCGGCACCAGCTACCCGTCGGCCGACTCCGGCTGGGCGGGCGAGATCTCCCTCGACCTCGACATGGTCAGCGCCGTGTGCCCGCAGTGCCACATCCTGCTGGTCGAGGCCACCTCGGCGAGCATGGACGACCTGGGCACCGCGGTGAACGAGGCCGTCACCCTGGGCGCGAAGTACGTGTCCAACAGCTACGGCGGCAGCGAGGACTCCAGCGACACCACCGCCGACACGCAGTACTTCAACCACCCCGGCGTGGCCATCACCGTCAGCTCGGGTGACAGCGGCTACGGCGCCGAGTACCCGGCCTCCTCGCGCTACGTCACCGCGGTCGGCGGCACCTCGCTGTCCCGGGCGAGCGGCACCACGCGCGGCTGGAGCGAGAAGGTGTGGGGCTCGACCACCGGTGACGGCGCCGGCTCCGGCTGCTCGGCCTACGACGCCAAGCCCAGCTGGCAGACCGACACCGGCTGCACCCGGCGCACCGTCGCCGACGTCTCCGCGGTCGCCGACCCGGCCACCGGCCTGGCCGTCTACGACAGCTACCAGGCCAGCGGCTGGCAGGTCTACGGCGGCACCAGCGCCTCGTCGCCGATCATCGCCTCGGTCTACGCGCTGGCCGGCACCCCGGCCGCGGGCAGCACCCCGGCCTCCTACCCCTACGCGCACACCAGCGCGCTCAACGACGTGACCACCGGCACCAACGGCTCCTGCGGCAGCAGCTACCTGTGCACCGCGAAGGCGGGTTACGACGGCCCGACCGGCCTCGGCACCCCGAACGGCACGGCCGCCTTCACCAACGGCGGCTCGACCGGCGGCAACACCGTCACCGTCACCAACCCGGGCAACCAGTCCACCAAGGTCGGCACCGCGGTCAGCCTCCAGGTCAGCGCCACCGACTCCGCGTCGGGCCAGACCCTGACGTACTCGGCCGCCGGCCTGCCGGCCGGCCTGAGCATCAGCTCCAGCGGCCTGATCTCCGGCACCCCGACGACGACCGGCAGCTCGTCCGTCACCGTCACGGCGAAGGACTCCACCAACGCCTCCGGCACCGCGTCCTTCACCTGGACGGTCACCAGCACCACCGGCGGCTGCACCGCGAGCCAGCTGCTGACCAACCCCGGCTTCGAGAGCGGCGCCACCGGCTGGACCGCCTCGTCCGGCGTCATCGACAGCAGCACCGGCGCCCCCGCCCACTCCGGCAGCTACAAGGCCTGGCTGGACGGCTACGGCACCACCCACACCGACACCGTCTCCCAGTCGGTGACCATCCCCGCCAGCTGCACCACCGCCACCTTCACCTTCTACCTCTACGTCACCTCAGACGAGACGACCACCACCACCGCCTACGACAAGCTCACCGTCGCAGCCGGCAGCACCACCCTGGCCACCTACTCCAACCTCGACAAGGGAACCGGCTACGTCCAGCGGTCCGTCAGCCTCACCGCCTACAAGGGCCAGACCGTCACCCTGAAGTTCACCGGAACCGAGGACTCCAGCCTGGCGACCTCCTTCCTGATCGACGACACCGCCGTCAACGTCAGCTGACAGAGGTGCCCGTCGGCACATGAGCGGCGGACCCGGACCGGCCCCCACTGCCGGCCCGGGTCCTCCGCCGTCCCGGGCGCACCCCGCCGCCCGGGGCGCTCATCGGGCGTCGACGGTTCTGACGTCGACGGTGATGCTCCACGGCACGATGGCCAGGCAGGACATCGCGCCCGGCTGCTCGGGGCAGGCCCGCCGGGTGCCGCTGACGGTGGCCTTGCCCGCGGCGGCACCGCGGTAGAGGCCCGGCGAGACCTCGGCCAGGGCCGTACCCGACTCGGCCGCGTCCGCCGCGCGCCCGCCGGAGCGCAGCCGCAGCGTGCTGCCGACCCGCAGGCAGATCGCGCCCGGGGTGTCCTTGCTCGCCAGGTCCAGGACGACGTCGCCGCAGTCGGCGGAGATGTCGGTGCCGCCGGGAGGTTCGGGCGGCACCACCCGCACCCCGCCCCCGGAGTCGCAGCCCGCCGCCAGCACGGCGAGCAGGCCCGCGACTGCGGCGGCACGTATCCGATGGCGCATCACCGTCCTCCTCCCCAGGGCCGTTTCGCACCGGTCAAGGGTGGGACGCAGGCGGGGCCGATCGGGTTCCCCGCCTCCAGCGCCCGGGTCAGACCTCGGTGATCCGGCCGTCCGCGACCTCGATCCGCCGGGTGGTGTGCACCGCGTCCAGCATCCGCCGGTCGTGGGTGACCAGCAGCAGGGTGCCCTGGTACGCCGACAGGGCCTCCTCCAGCTGCTCGATCGCCGGCAGGTCCAGGTGGTTGGTGGGCTCGTCGAGCACCAGCAGGTTGACCCCGCGGGCCTGCAGCAGCGCCAGCGCCGCCCGGGTGCGCTCCCCCGGCGACAGGGTGGCCGCGGGCCGCAGCACGTGGTCGGCCTTGAGGCCGAACTTCGCCAGCAGGGTGCGGATCGCGGCCGGGTCCAGGTCGGGCGCCGGGCCGCGGAAGGCGTCGAGCAGCGACTCGGGGCCGCGGAAGAGGCCGCGGGCCTGGTCGACCTCGCCGACCAGCACGCCGGGGCCGAGCGCGCTGCGGCCCTCGTCCAGCGGCAGCCGGCCGAGCAGTGCGGCCAACAGGGTGGACTTGCCCGAGCCGTTGGCGCCGGTGATCGCGACCCGGTCGGCCCAGTCGATCTGCAGGTCCACCGGGCCGAAGCGGAAGTCGCCGCGGCGGACCGCGGCGCCGCCGAGGGTGGCCACCACCGCGCCGGCCCGGGGCGCCGCGGCGATCTCCATCCGCAGCGCCCACTCCTTGCGCGGCTCCTCGACCTTGTCCAGCCGCTCGATCAGCCGCTCGGTCTGCCGGGCCTTCGCCGCCTGCTTCTCGCTGCCCTCGGCGCGCGCCTTGCGGGCGATCTTGTCGTTGTCCGGCGCCTTGCGCAGCGCGTTGCGGGTGCCCTTGTCCATCCAGCCGCGCTGCATGCGCGCCCTGGCTTCCAGGCCCGCCTTGGTATCGGCGTACTCGTCGTACTCCTCCCTGGCGTGCCGGCGGGCGGTGGCCCGCTCCTCCAGGTAGGCGTCGTAGCCGCCGCCGTAGACCGAGACCTGCTGCTGGGCCAGGTCCAGCTCCACCACCCGGTTCACCGTGCGGGTGAGGAACTCCCGGTCGTGGCTGACCAGCACGGTCCCGGCCCGCAGGCCGGTGACGAACTTCTCCAGCCGCTCCAGGCCGTCGAGGTCCAGGTCGTTGGTCGGCTCGTCGAGCAGGAAGACGTCGTAGCGGCTGAGCAGCAGCGAGGCGAGCCCCGCGCGGGCGGCCTGGCCCCCGGACAGCGCGTACATCTCCTGGTCGAGGCTGATGCCCAGACCCAGTGACGCGGTGGCCTCCTCGGCCCGCTCCTCCAGGTCGGCGCCGCCCAGGGCGAGCCAGCGCTCCAGGCCGGCCGCGTAGGCGTCGTCCGCGCCCGGCGCCCCGTCCACCAGGGCCTGGGTGGCCGCGTCCAGCGCGTGCTGGGCGGCGGTGACTCCGGTCCTGCGGGCCAGGAAGTCCCTGACGGTCTCGCCGTCGTCCCTGCGGTCGGGCTCCTGCGGCAGATACCCGACGGTGGCGGTGGCCGGGCTGAGCCGCAGGGCGCCGTCCTCCGGGGTGTCGAGACCGGCGAGCAGCCGCAGCAGCGTCGACTTCCCAGCGCCGTTGGCACCGACGAGACCCACGACGTCGCCGGGCCCGACCACCAGGTCGAGGCCCGAGAACAGCGCGCGGTCGCCGTGTCCTGCGGCGAGATTCCTGGCTACAAGGGTGGTACTCATCAGGCCCAGGATCCTATCCGCTGCCGGAACCCCCGGCGACGGGCAACAGCCGCCCCAGGTCAAAGCGGGTGGCACGGATGGGTTGCCTTCTTACGCCGGCTTAACCTACGGTTGCGTAACTTACGACAGCGTAGGCCCCTTCCGCAGCCTCGCCTGTCCCCCTCCCCTCCACACTCCCGTCCCCAGGAGCCCCCGTGACCCTTACCTCGCCCCACCTCGCCCGACCGGACACCTGGAGCGACGCGACGCTGCTCTACGCACTGGAAGAGGTGGTCGAGCGCGAGCTGAACCGGCATCTGGGGGTGGCCAAGGAGTGGATGCCGCACGAGTACGTGCCGTGGAGCGACGGGCGCAACTTCGACGGGGTGATGGAGGGCGATGCGTGGGCGCCCGAACAGTCCAAGGTCTCCGCGGTCGGCCGGATCGCGCTGGTCGTCAACCTGCTCACCGAGGACAACCTGCCCAGCTACCACCACGAGATCGCCACGCTCTTCGGCCGTGACGGCGCCTGGGGCACGTGGGTCCACCGGTGGACCGCGGAGGAGGGCAGGCACGCGATCGTCATGCGCGACTACCTGCTCACCAGCCGGGCCGTCGACCCGGTCGAGCTGGAGCGCTTCCGGATGATGCACATGTCCGAGGGCTTCGAGCACGACCACCGGCACAGCATGCTGCACTCGGTGGCCTATGTGGCCTTCCAGGAGCTGGCCACCCGGGTCTCGCACCGCAACACCGGCCGCGAGTCGGGCGACCCCGTGTGCGACCGGATGCTCGCCAGGATCGCCACGGACGAGAACCTGCACATGGTCTTCTACCGGAACCTGCTTGCCGCGTCGCTGGAGCTCGCGCCGGACCTGGCGATGCAGGCGATCCGCGACGTCGTCGTCGCCTTCCGCATGCCGGGCCACGGCATGCCCGGCTTCGAGCGGGCCGCCGCGCGGATGGCCATCGGCGGGATCTACAACCTGCGGATCCACCACGACGACGTGCTGCAGCCGGTGCTCAGGCACCTGAAGGTGCTGGAGGTCTCGGGGCTCGGCCCTGAGGGGCTCCGCGCTCAGGAAGAGCTCGGCCTCTTCATGGGCGGGCTGCACGAGCAGGCGGCGCGCTTCGACACGAAGCGCGCCACGCTCCTCGCGCGACGCGCCAAGGCCTAGCCCACCCCTCCGCAGGGGTGGCGCCCCAGGGCGCTGCCCCTTGCGGTGGGCGATCGCCTCTCCCCCGGCGGAGGCTGAGCGCGCAGTTCCCCGCGCCCCTGGGGCGACCCCGCCCCTCGCGGTGCGTTGGCTGCCTGCGGGCGCGTCGTGGCTTGCCGCGCAGTTCCTCGCGGCCCTTGGGTGACCGCCCCTCGCGGTGCATTGCCTGCCTGCCGCGCCATCGTGGTCGCGCGCGCAGTTCCCCGCGCCCCTGGGGTGACTGCCCCTCGCGGTGCGTTGGCTGCCTGCGGGTGCGTCGTGGGTGGCTCTGCCGCAGCGGGTGAGCGTTTTCAGGGGCGCGGGGAACTGCGCGACAAGCCACGGTGGCGCTGCGGACGCAGCACGCATCGCAAGGGGCAGCCGCCTGGGGGCGTAAGAGAAAAACAAGCACGCGGGCTTGAATGATTTCTGGGGGGCTGGGACGCTCGGGGGACGCCGAGTTGGGGGTGCCGTTGTGGGAACGCCCGTCCTGGAAGACCTCACCGCCGAGACCGCAGGGCTCGATGAGCTCGTGGCCGGCCTGGAGCCGGCGGCCTGGCGGCAGCCCACCCCGGCCAAGGGGTGGACGATCGCCCACCAGATCGCCCACCTGGCCTGGACCGACCGCCGCGCGGTCATGGCCGTCCTCGACCCCGAGGGCTTCGCGCGCGAGACCGAGATCGCGGCGGCCCGCTTCGACACCTACGTCGACCAGGGCGCCCGCAGAGGCGCCGAGCTGCCGCCGGGCGAGCTGCTGACGCGGTGGCGGGACGGCCGCGCCCGGCTCCGGGACGCGCTGGCGGCGCAGCCGCAAGGCGTCCGCTTCGCGTGGTACGGCCCGCCGATGAGCACCGCCTCGATGGCGACGGGCCGGCTGATGGAGACCTGGGCGCACGGCGAGGACGTCGCCGACACCCTCGGCGTGCGGCGGGAGCCGACCGCCCGGCTGTGGCACGTGGCCAGAATCGGCGTCCGCGCGCGGGACTTCGCCTTCTCCGTCCACGGCAGGCCCGCGCCCGCGGAGGAGTTCCGGGTCGAACTGACCGCCCCCGACGGCTCGTTGTGGACCTTCGGCCCGCAGGACGCCGCCCAGCGGGTGACCGGACCCGCCGTCGACTTCTGCCTGCTCGCGGTACGCCGCAGGCACCGCGACGACGTGGGCCTGCGCGCCGAGGGCAAGGACGCCGACGCGTGGCTGTCGGTGGTGCAGGCCTTCGCCGGGCCGCCGGGTGAGAGCCGGCCGCCGTCCCGGGGGACGGCCAGGTGACGGCACTGGACGTCGGCGGCCCGGAGTTCGCCGAACGCGCCGCCGCGATGACCGCGCGCCTGGCCGAACTGGCCGCGGGCCACGGCGAAGCCCTGGCGGGCGGCGGCAAGAAGTACCAGGACCGGCACCGCGCCCGCGGCAAGCTGGCGGCCAGGGAGCGTATCGAGCTGCTGCTCGACCCCGACACGCCTTTCCTTGAGCTGTCGCCGCTGGCCGGCTGGGGCAGCGACTACACCACCGGTGCCTCCCTGGTGACGGGCATCGGCGTGATCGAGGGCACCGAGTGCGTGGTGACCGCGAACGACCCGACCGTGCGCGGCGGTTCGAGCAACCCCTGGACGCTGAAGAAGGCGCTGCGGGCCAACGAGATCGCCTTCGCCAACCGGCTGCCGGTGGTGAGCCTGGTGGAGTCGGGCGGCGCCGACCTGCCCAGCCAGAAGGACATCTTCATCCCCGGCGGCGCCCTCTTCCGCGACCTGACGAGGCTGTCGGCCGCCGGCATCCCGACGGTCGCGGTGGTCTTCGGCAACTCGACGGCGGGCGGCGCGTACATCCCGGGGATGTCGGACCACGTCATCATGGTCAAGGAGCGCGCGAAGGTCTTCCTCGGCGGCCCGCCGCTGGTGAAGATGGCCACCGGTGAGGACAGCGACGACGAGTCGCTGGGCGGTGCCGACATGCACGCCAGGATCTCCGGCCTCGCCGACCACTTCGCGCTGGACGAGCCGGACGCGCTGCGTACCGCCCGCCGGGTGGTGGCCAGGCTCAACATCCGCAAGCCGGGGCCGGGTCCGCGCCTCGACCCGGCGCCGCCGCTCTTCGACGCGGCGGATCTGCTGGGTGTCGTGCCGGGCGATCTGCGCACGCCGTTCGACCCGCGCGAGGTGATCGTGCGGATCGCGGACGGCTCGGCCTTCGACGAGTTCAAGCCGCTGTACGGGCCGAGTCTGGCGACCGGCTGGGCCGAGGTGCACGGCTATCCGGTCGGCATCCTGGCCAACGCCCAGGGCGTTCTCTTCAGCGCCGAGTCACAGAAGGCGGCGCAGTTCATCCAGCTGGCCAACCAGCGGGACATCCCGCTGCTGTTCCTGCACAACACCACCGGCTACATGGTCGGCAGGCAGTACGAGCAGGGCGGCATCATCAAGCACGGCGCGATGATGATCAACGCCGTCTCCAACTCGCGGGTCCCGCACATCTCGGTTCTGATGGGGGCGAGTTACGGCGCCGGCCACTACGGGATGTGCGGGCGGGCCTTCGAGCCGCGCTTCCTGTTCTCCTGGCCGAGCGCCAAGTCCGCGGTGATGGGGCCGAGCCAGCTGGCCGGGGTGCTGTCGATCGTCGCCCGGCAGTCGGCGGCGGCGCGCGGGCTGCCGTACGACGAGGAGGCGGACGCCGGTCTGCGGGCGGCCGTGGAGCAGCAGATCGAGGCGGAGTCGCTGCCGATGTTCCTGTCGGGGCGGCTCTACGACGACGGGGTGATCGACCCGCGCGACACCCGTACGGTGCTCGGCCTGTGCCTGTCGGCCGTGCACGGGGCGCCGGTGGAGGGTGCGCGCGGCGGTTTCGGGGTCTTCCGGATGTGACGGTCGTCCGTCGGTGAGAGGGAGGGGGCGCGCCCATGGGCACGCCGATCGGTTCTGTGCTGGTGGCCAACCGGGGCGAGATCGCCCGGCGGGTCTTCCGCACCTGCCGCGCGCTGGGCATCGCCACGGTCGCGGTGTACTCCGACGCCGACGGGGCCGCCGCCCATGTGGCGGAGGCCGACGCGGCCGTACGGCTGCCCGGCGACGCGCCGGCCGACACGTACCTGCGGGCCGACCTGCTGGTGGCCGCGGCCCTGTCGGCGGGCGCGGACGCGGTGCACCCGGGGTACGGCTTCCTGTCGGAGAGCGCCGGCTTCGCGCGGGCGGTCACGGCGGCCGGCCTGGTGTGGATCGGGCCGCCGGCCGCCGCGGTCGAGGCGATGGGGTCCAAGACGCGGGCCAAGGAGCTGATGGCGGCGGCCGGGGTGCCGGTCTTCGCCGCGCTCGACCCGGGTGCGGTGACGGACGCGCAATTGCCGCTGCTGGTGAAGGCGGCCGCGGGCGGTGGCGGCCGCGGGATGCGGGTGGTGCGCGAACGGGAGTCACTGGAGGGCGAGTTGGCGGCGGCGCGAGCCGAGGCCGCGGCGGCCTTCGGTGACGGCGAGGTCTTCGTCGAGCCGTACGTCGAGGGCGCCCGGCATGTCGAGGTGCAGCTGCTGGCCGACGACCACGGCACGGTGTGGGTGCTCGGCGAGCGGGACTGCTCGTTGCAGCGGCGGCACCAGAAGGTGATCGAGGAGACCCCGGCGCCCGGCCTGGCGGCCCAGCTGCGCGCCGAGTTGCACCGGGCTGCGGTGAGCGCGGCCCGCTCGATCGGCTACCGGGGCGCGGGCACCGCGGAGTTCCTGGTCTCGGCGGACGGGCGGCCGTACTTCCTGGAGATGAACACCCGCCTCCAGGTGGAGCATCCGGTCACCGAGTGCGTCACCGGACTCGACCTGGTGGCGTGGCAGATCAGGATCGCCGAGGGGGCGGCGCTGCCGCCCGAGCCGCCGGCCCCGCGCGGGCACGCGGTGGAGGCCCGGCTGTGCGCCGAGGACCCGGCGCGCGGCTGGCAGCCGCAGCCGGGCGACCTGCACCTGCTCGACATCCCCGGTGTGGACGCGGAGTTCGCGGTGCCGCCGGGGCGCGACGCGGGGCTGCGGCTGGACTCCGGGGTGACCGGCGGCGAGCGGATCGGGGTGCACTACGACCCGATGCTGGCCAAGCTGATCGCCTGGGCGCCGACCCGCGCCGAGGCGGTCCGCCGGCTGGCGCACGCGCTGGAGCGGTCCCGGCTGCACGGCCCGGTCACCAACCGCGACCTGCTGGTCCGCGCCCTGCGCCACCCGGACTTCGGCGCGGCGCGGCTGGACACCGGCTTCTTCGAGCGGCACGCCGCCGATCTGGGCCTCGCGCAGGCCGGGGCCGGCGAGCCGGACGGGGCCCGCGTGGACGCCGAGCGCTTCGCCGCGCTGGCCGCGGCCCTCGCGGACGCGGCCGGGCGTACGGGCGCTCCGGGCGCAGCGGTGCCGGTACGCCTCGGCGGGTGGCGGAACGTCCCGTCGCAGCCGCAGCTCAAGCGCTTCAGGGCCGAGCCGGACGGGCGCGCGTACGACATCCGCTACCGGCTGGACCGGGACGGCCTGGCGGCGGAGGGCTTCGACGGCGTACGCCTGGTGAGCGCGGCCGCCGACCGGGTCGTGCTGGAGGCCGGCGGGGTCCTGCGGACGTACCTGGTGGCCGCCCGCCCCGAACGGACCTTCGTGGACTCGCCGTTCGGTTCCGCCGCCCTCACCGCCCTGCCGCGCTTCCCCGACCCCGAGCAGTCGGCCGCGCCGGGTTCGCTGCGGGCGCCGATGCCCGGCACCGTGGTGCGGACCGCGGGCCTCGCCGCCGGCGACCGGGTCGAGGCGGGGCAGCCGCTGCTGTGGCTGGAGGCGATGAAGATGGAGCACGTGATCGCCGCCCCGGCCGCGGGCACGCTGCTCGAACTCACCGCCGAGGTGGGCCGCCAGGTCGAGCTCGGCGCCGTACTGGCAGTCGTCAAGGAGGAGAGGGAGGGGACCGCACCATGACCACCGTCGGCAGCACCTTCGACAACGCCCTGATGGAGACCGAGGAGCGGCGCGCGCTGCGCAAGGCCGTCGGCGCGCTGGGCCGCCGCTACGGCCGCGACTACTTCACGGCGGCCGTCAAGGCCGGCCGGCAGACCGACGAGCTGTGGCAGGAGGCGGGGAGCCTGGGCTACCTCGGCGTCAACCTGCCGGAGGAGTACGGCGGCGGAGGCGGCGGTCTCGCCGAACTGTCCATCGTATTGGAGGAGTTGGGAGCGGCCGGCTGCCCGCTGCTGCTGCTCGTCGTCTCCCCCGCGATCTGCGGCACGGTCATCGCCAGGTTCGGCACCGACGCGCAGCGGCAGCGCTGGCTGCCGGGGCTCGCGGACGGCTCGCTGCGTATCGCGTTCGGCATCACCGAGCCCGACGCCGGCTCCAACTCGCACCGCATCACCACCACCGCGCGCCGCGACCCCGGCACCGGGGGCTGGCTGCTGACCGGCCGCAAGGTCTTCGTCTCCGGTGTCGACATCGCCGACGCCACGCTGGTCGTCGGCCGCACCGAGGACGCCCGCACCGGCCGGCTCAAGCCGTGCCTCTTCCTCGTCGAACGGGACACCCCCGGCTTCGACTTCCGGCCGATCGAGATGGAACTGTCGGCGCCCGAGAAGCAGTTCCAGCTCTACCTCGACGATGTGGCGCTGCCCGCCGACGCGCTGGTCGGCGACGAGGACGCCGGGCTGCTGCAGCTCTTCGCCGGACTGAACCCCGAGCGGGTCATGACCGCCGCCTTCTCCCTCGGCATGGGCCGCTACGCCCTCGACCGCGCGGTGTCCTACGCCCGCAGCCGCCAGGTGTGGTCCACCCCGATCGGCGGCCACCAGGCCATCGCCCACCCGCTGGCCCAGGCGCACATCGAGCTGGAGCTGGCCCGGCTGATGATGCAGAAGGCCGCTTACCTCTACGACGCCGGCGACGACATGGGCGCCGGCGAGGCCGCGAACATGGCCAAGTACGCGGCGGCCGAGGCCTGTGCGAAGGCCGTCGACCAGGCCGTGCACACCCTCGGCGGCAACGGGCTGACCGCCGAGTACGGCCTCGCCTCGCTGCTCACCGCCTCCCGGGTCGGCCGGATAGCCCCGGTCAGCCGGGAGATGATCCTCAACTTCGTCTCGCACCACAGCCTGGGGCTGCCCAAGTCGTACTGACCCGGGTGGCGCCGGTACCCTCCCGCACACCGCAGCCGACCACGCGAAGGAAGACCGCAGTGACAGATGCACCGCTGGTGCGCCGGCACACCGACCGTGCCATCGCCGTCCTCACCCTGGACTCGCCGCGCAACCGCAACGCGCTGTCGGCCGCGCTGATCGGCGAGCTGACCGAGGCGCTGGACGCCGCGGAGGCCGACCCGGGGGTGCGGGCCGTCCTGCTCACCCACACGGGGAACACCTTCTGCGCGGGCGCCGACCTCAAGGCCGACGGCATCCACCGCGGGCCGCAGCTGCTGGTCGACCTGATCACGCGGATCGCCACCCTGGCCAAGCCGGTGGTGGCGCGGGCCGACGGGCACGTGCGGGCGGGCGGCCTCGGGCTGCTCGCGGCCTGCGACATCCCGGTCGCCGGCGCCGCGGCCACCTTCGCCTTCACCGAGGTGCGCCTCGGGCTGGCCGCGTCCGTGGCCTCCCTGCCCGTGCTGGTGCGGGCCGACCCGCGGGCCGCGGCGCGCTACCTGCTGACCGGGGAGGCCTTCGACACCGCTGAGGCCGTCAGGATCGGCCTGGTCACCGCCTGGGACGACGCCCTCGACGGCATCCTGGCGGGGCTGCGCGCGTCCTCGCCGCAGGGGCTCGCGGCGACCAAGGAGATCACCACGGCGCTACTCAGGGAGCGGATCGCCGGCGCCGCGGACGGCCTGCGGCAGCAGAGCATCCGGCTCTTCGAGTCGGCGGAGGCCGCCGAGGGCATCAGGGCCGCGCTGGAACGCCGGGACCCGCCGTGGGCACAGTGACCCCGGCGAGCGGGAGCCGGGCTGCCGACCGCCTCCCCAAGCAGGACCGCAGCCGCGCCACCCGGCTGCGCATCCTGGAGGCCGCCGTCTCCTGCCTGGCCGAACACGGCTGGTCGGGCAGTACGGTCGCGGTGGTCTGCGCCCGCGCCGGCGTCTCCCGCGGCGCCGCCCAGCACCACTTCCCCACCCGTGAGGAACTCTTCACCGCGGCCATCGCGCACATGGCGGAGCAGTGGCTCACCGCGGTACGCGAGCGCGCCCTCGCGCTGCCCCGCGAGGGACCCGACCGTACGTACGCGGTCGTCGACATGCTGGTCGCCGTCCACACCGGGCCGCTCTTCCGGGCCGCCCTGCACCTGTGGACCGCGGCCACCGCGGAGGAGCGGCTGCGGCCGGGGGTGACCGCGCTCGAGGCGCGCATCGGCCGCGAGGCGCACCGGCTGGCCGTCGGCTTCCTCGGCGCGGACGAGTCGCGCCCGGGGGTGCGCGAGACCGTGCAGGCCACCTTGGACATGGCCCGCGGTCTGGGCCTGGCCAACCTCCTCAGCGACGACTCGGCCCGCCGCGGCCGCATCGTCCGCCAGTGGGCCACGGTGCTCGACCGCGCCCTCTACGACTGAGCGGTTCCCCCCGGCAGTTCCCTCTCGCTGTCCCGGGGTGGATGCTGGAAGGGAGGAGCGGCGCCATGCGCAGAACCGGATTCGAACCGACACAGGCCCGCAGCCCGCTGCGGCTGCGGCTCGGGCTGGCCGTGTGCGGACTTTTCTGGGGAATCGCCGCAGCCGTCGGCTTCGCGTTCTACAGCCAGCCCGGCTGGGCGGCCTTCTGCGCGGCGATCGCGGCCCTGGCGGCCGCGGACTGCGTGATCGTGATCAGGCACATCCGGCAGGGGCCGCACTACCAGCCGGGCCGCGGCATTCCGCCGTACCGGCCGGTGGACGGGTCCGGCCGGCGGCAGCGGCCGCGATGACCCCAGGACAGCGGAAAGGCCCGGTGCCTGAGGGCACCGGGCCTTTCCGTTCAGTAGCGGGGACAGGATTTGAACCTGCGACCTCTGGGTTATGAGCCCAGCGAGCTACCGAGCTGCTCCACCCCGCGTCGTTGAACCTGACTCTACGCGTTGCGCGCGCTCACGCCAAATCCATTTCCTGGCACGCCTCCCGCGCAGGAAGCGCGCGACCTGGCGGCGGCGCGTTCCCGCGCCGCCGCCGGCGGTGATTCCACCAGGCCGGGTCAGGCCTGCTTGACCGCGGAGATGTCGAAGGTGAGCTTGACCTTGTCGCTGATCAGGACGCCACCGCCTTCGAGGGCCGCGTTGTAGGTGAGACCCCAGTCGCCGCGGCTGACGGTGGCGGAGCCGTCGAAACCGACGCGGACGTTGCCGTACGGGTCGGTCACCTGGCCGTTGAGCGTCAGGTCGATCGAGACCGGCCGGGCGATGCCCTTGACCGTGAGGTCGCCGTGCATCCGGTAGGTCTCGTCGTCGACCTGCTCCGCGGACGTGCTGCGGAAGGTGATCTCGGGGAACTCGTCCGCCGCGAAGAAGTCGCCGTTGCGCAGGTGCTCGTCGCGCGCCGACAGAGCGGTGTCGATGCTGGCGACCTGGATGGTGAGCGCGGCGCTGGACGCGGACGGGTTGCCGCCGTCGAGGTGCAGGGTGCCCTCGTAGCCGGTGAAGCGTCCGCGGATCGTCGTCACCATCGCGTGCCGCGCCGAGAAGCCGATCTCGCTGTGCGTGGTGTCGATGGCGTAGTCACCGGTCAGGTGCGTCAGATCGGCGGTGGCGACGGCTGCCGCGGCGGTGGCCGGGGCGGCCGGGGTGACGACGGCGGTCTTGCGGTTGAACAGGCCCATGATGTGCTCCCTGGGGGACGGCGGGTTGGTTTATGGCTCAACCACATGTCCATATCTCCCATTCCTTCCTAAATGCGCAGTACGCATGACGCTGGTCACCCCCTGCCTGCCGGCCCGGGCACGGGGAGGCGGCAGGTTTGGGGGGCGGCGAGGTGCGCCAAGGAAGGGGGCATGGAGAAACGTGGTGGGAGCGGGGTGGTGACCTCGCCGGAGGTCACGGGGGCGCTGGCCCGGCGGCAGCCCGTCGTGGCGCTGGAATCGACGATCATCGCGCACGGCCTGCCCAGGCCGCGCAATCTGCGGGTGGCCCGCGAGCTGGAGGAGATCGTCAGGAAGGCCGGCGCCGTACCGGCGACCGTCGCGGTGATCGACGGTGTCCCCCGGGTGGGTCTGACCGACGCGGAGGTCGAGCGGATCGCCCAGGACCCGGACATGCGCAAGCTCGGCTACCGCGACCTGGCGCCTGCCATGGCCGCGGGGGTGAGCGGCGCGACGACCGTGTCGGGCACCGCCTTCCTGGCGGCCCGCGCGGGCATCCGGGTGTTCGCCACCGGCGGCCTCGGCGGGGTGCACCGCGGCTGGACGGAGGTGCAGGACGAGTCCGCCGACCTGGCGCTGCTCGCCCGCACCCGGATCACCGTGGTGTGCGCGGGCGTGAAGTCGATCCTGGACGTGCCCGCGACCTTGCAGCGGCTGGAGACCCTCGGCGTCGGGGTCCTCGGCTTCCGCACCGGCCGCTTCCCCGGCTTCTACCTGACCGACTCGGGCGAGCCGGTGGACTGGACGGTGCGCGACGCGCAGGAGGTGGCCGCGGTGATGCGCGGCCAGGACGCGCTCGGCGGGCACGACTGCGCGCTGATCGTCGCCAATCCCGTGCCGCCGGAGCACGAGCTGGACCGCGCCCTGCACGACCGGGTGATGGCCGAGGCGCTGGCGGCGGTGGAGCGCGAGGGGGTCACCGGGCAGGCGATCACCCCGTACCTGCTGGCGTATCTGACCGAGCACACCCGCGGCGCCTCGCTGGAGGCGAATCTCGCCGCGGTCCGCGGCAACGTGGCGCTGGCCGGGGACATCTCCGTCGCCTGGTCGCGGCGGCAGTGAGCGGGGCGGCCGTGAGCGGGGCGAGCCGCGGCGGCGGGCTGCTGGTGGTCGGCGACGTCGTCACCGACGTGGTGGCGCGGCATGCGGAGCCGCTGGCCGCGGACACCGACACCGCGGCCCGTATCGCGGTGCTTCCCGGGGGCGCCGGCGCCAACGTGGCGTGCTGGGCGGCGCACCGGGGTGCGCCGGGCGTGCGGCTGCTGTCCAGGGTGGGCGCGGACTCCGCCGGGTGGCACCGTGACGCGCTGGCGGCGGCGGGCGTCGAGCCGGTGCTGCGGGTCGACGAGGCGCTGCCCACCGCGGTGGTGATCGCCCTGGTCGACGCCGCCGCGGAGCGCACCCTGGTCACCGACAGCGGCGCCGCCTTCCGGCTCGGTCCCGCCGACTGGGACGAGGCGCTGCTCGACGGCGTCGCCCATGTCCACCTGTCCGGGTACCTGTTCTTCTGCGAACCGGGCCGCGAACTGGCCGCCGTGGCCGGCAAGGCCGCCCGCGCCCGCGGCCTGCCGGTCAGCGTCGACCCGGCGTCCACGGGCTTCCTGCGCGGCCTCGGCGTACCGCGATTCCTCGACCTCGTGTCCGACACCGACCTGCTGCTGCCGAACGCGGCCGAGGCGGCGCTGCTGTCCGGTACTGACGATCCGGCGGCCGCCGCGGCCGAGTTGAGCCGCCGCGTCGGCACGGTGGTGGTGACCCTGGGCGCGGCCGGCGCGCTGGCCGCCCACCGCGGCCGTCTCACCGCCCGCACACCCGCCGTCCCCGCCACCGCCGTTGACACCACAGGCGCGGGCGACGCCTTCACCGGCGGCCTGCTGGCGGCCCGCCTGCACGGCGCGGAGCTGCCGGCCGCGCTGGCCGCAGGCTGCGCGTCGGCGGCCGAGGCCGTCACCGTGGTGGGCGGCCGCCCGCAGAAGTCAGGTTCGAACAGCCTTCCACCGGCGGCTATATGCTGAGGAGCACAACGGGACGGGGTGGTCGGACGTGCACAATCTGTGGTGGATAATTCCGCTTCTGCTGTTCGGCAGCGGCATGATCGGCGACAAGCTGAGCGCCGCGACCAAGGCGCGGCACAAGCGCAAGCTCGAACTCATGCAGGCCGAAGAACGGCAGCAGCACGCCCTGTCCGCCGCCAGCAGGCCGCCGGAGCCGGTCTGCGGCTGCACGCACCACCTCGCGATGCACGGCAAGGACGACGGCAAGTGCCACGCGGTGGTCGAGGCGCCGTCGGTGTGGGACGCCGACCGCAAGCCCCTTCAGTACGAGCAGCAGCAGTGCAACTGCCAGCAGTACGTGGGCCCCGAGCCGCTCGGCACGGTCTTCGCGCCGGAGATCACCGACCTGCGGTGACCTCGTCGGCGAGCCGCGCCAGCCAGCCGCCGGCGCTGTACGGGTCCGGCGGCTGCATCTCCAGGCCGAGCCGGGCCGCCGCGGCCGCGAGGCCGGCGTCCTCCAGCGGCAGCGCGAGCAGTTCGCGCAGCTCCCCGGCCAGCCGGGCGACCAGCGCGGGGTGGGTGCCGGCCAGGTAGTCGGCGAGCGCCTCGTCGTGGTCCTCGAACTCGTCCGGCATGTCCTGCGAGAACCAGCCGCCGAGCAGCTGCCCCAGTTCGGGGAAGCGGGCGTGCCACTCCCAGTGCGTCCGCGGCACGTCCGGCGGCGGTACGTCGCCCTCCGCGACGCTGCGCGCCAGGTGGTCGGCGAGCAGCAGCAGCCACGCCTGGATGCCGGCCTGGGGGACGCCGGTGTCGGGCACCGGGTAGAACTCCCCCAGCTCGTGCCGCAGCCGCCCGGGCGGGTTGCGGGCGTACTCCCGCAGCTGCCGCTCGGCGGTGGCCAGCGCCCACGGCCGGGTGTGCCAGGTCTGCCGCAGGTACGCGTCGAGCGCGGCGCCCCGCTTGTCGGCGGTGTCGTCGGCGTCCTCCCCCAGGTAGGCACGCATGACCTGGTCCAACTCGCCGTAGCTACGGTCGTGTTGCAGCGGCTCCATGAGAGGCGGCCTTCCTCGTGTGCGGGCGGACGGGGGCGTAAGGACTCACAGGTACACCGGGAATGTGGCGTGCACGACGAAGCCGTGCGGGCTGACCGGCTCCCGCCGCAGCACGACCCGCGCCGCCCGTACGTCGACCGGCTCCCGCCCGGCGTACATCATCGCGTCGATCAGCACCCGCCCCACGGCCTGCTCACGCGACGGCCACGCGGCCTCCAGCGTCAGCCGCTGCCGGGTGCCCTGGGCGAGCCACCGGTCGATCTCCTGCTCGTTGCGGGTGATGACCTGCTGGGTGCACCACTGGGCGGTCTCCCGGTCGGGATAGGTGGAGGTACGGGTACGCATGGGTGCCGCCTCTCGGGGTCGTCGGAACGGTCAGCCGGACTTGCGCACCCACTGCGGCGGGTGGTGGGCGCGCATGTGCTCGCCGACGACGTCGATGATCAGGGGCAGCCATTCCAGCCACGGCAGCCCGGCGGAGTCGCCGCTCCGCTCGACCAGGAAGAACTGCCGCAGCGCCTCCTCGGTCTGGAAGAGGGTGAGCGCCTCCTGGCACTCGCCGGCCACATGCGGCAGCCGGTACAGGCACAGCGGGTGCCAGTCGTCGACGAAGACCTGCAGGCTCTCGCGGGCGGTGAGCGTGTCGTCCTCGACTGCGACGCCGTCCTGACCGTAGTAGAGCCTCAGCATGCTCGTGAGCTGGGGGAAGCGGAAGCCGAGCTCGTCGCTGGTCGGCGTCACGTCGCGCAGCCGGCGCGCGCGTCCGACGTCCCAGTCGGCGACGTGCTCCGCGATGTCCCGCAGTGCCTCGGGCGGCCCTGGGATGTCCAGCACGGGGATGTCCTGGCCCGACTCGATCACATCCGCCGCCGCACGCAGTTCCGCCGCCACCTCGAACAGCGTGCGGCCACCGCGCTCTCCGGAGTCCCAAAGTGCCCGGATCATCGGTTCCAGCAGCGCGTTGCGCTCCGCGGCGTCCTGGGGCATCGCCCTGAACCGAAGCGGCCTCAGCAGGACCCGTGCTCCTTCGAGGCGAAGGCGGTCGTAATGCTCCTGGTCGGTCATGTGGTCCTCTGCGGCTGCGGGTCAGTTGGGGTAGGACGTGAGGACGACGAAGGGTGGGGTCATGCCGGACACGTATTTGATCACGACGTAGACGCCGTGCTTTTCGGTGACTCTCGGGTGAGCAGGATCGGCTGCGTAGGCAGCCTGGTCGATGCTGCGCCCGGTGACCGGTCCGGTCGCTCCGAAATCGACTTCGAGCGTCTCCCTCGGCGGCGTGCCGTGCCCGTTGATGAAACTTCTGATCTTGTCAGGGTTCCCGTCGAGGCATTGCTGGGTGTAGGCCTGGGCGGATTCCAGATCGGTGTAGCTGGACGCGGCGCTGGGATGCTGGTCGCGCATCCGCTGGGCGAGTTGGTCGTCGGTCTTGGCCACGTGTTTGTCGATGGCATGTGAGTTGCCTATGCCCTCCTGGTTGACCAGGTCGACCGGGTATTTGTGGACGCCCGCCGAGTCGGTCTGCAGGGTCCACAGGTGGTCGTGCTTGAAGTCGTTCAGGGAGCGGCCGCCGAAGGCCTCGGCCCTGGCCTCCTCCGCGTTGAAGGTCGGGACGCTCTTGCGGGCCTCCTCGAGTTTCCCCTCCAGGCCGTCGAGGGTTTTCGCGATGCCGGAACACGTCTCGTTGTATGTCGCGACCGCCGCCTCGATGCCGGCGTAGTCCATGTGGCTGCGGAAGGACATCACCATCTCGGCGGTCAGGTCCACCGCGCCGAAGGGGGTGAGTCCGGCCAGGAGGTGCCACGGGTGGAAGCCGTATTCCTTGGCCATGTCCTTGGCCATTTCCTTGGCCGCGTGCTCGGCCGCCGGTTCGCTCACCGCCGTCACCTTGTCCGAGGCGTCGGCCAGGTCGAGCAGGGCCGTCTGGACGGCCTGGGCCGTCTCGCCGAGCACGGTGATGACCGGGCGGCGGCGGGCACCCTCGTTGGGGGCGGTCTTGTACGCCACGGTGCCCTGCATCTTGCCCCAGGCCGAGGTGCCCCAGATGGTCTGGCAGAAGGACTTCATGGCCGTCTGCCACTCGGAGTTCGCGCTGTTGGTGATGGAGGCGATGTCGTCGTTGAGGTTGTCGGCCGAGGTGGTCCCGTCGGAGAAGATCATGCCCCAGGCGGTGCCGATGGTGCGCAGCTCGTCCTTGTCGGGTCCCGGGGTGATCTCGTACATCTTGCCCAGCCGCAGCACCTGGTCGAGCAGGCCCTGGACGTGGTCGGCGACGAAGTCGGGGATGTGGCCGAGCGTGCGGACGATGGCGTGGTCGGAGTCGGCGTTGGTGCCGCGCCACGTCAGGTCGGGGACGTCGCCGTAGAAGGTCGGCACCCGCATGACCCACGGCGGCTCCTGGTGCGGCAGCGGCCCCTGCTGCTTGCGGTTGGTGCGGAAGTCGGCGGCGGCGTAGTTGTTCGCCGTGGCGGTGAAACCGACGGCTGCGCCGCCGATGGCGACCATGGCATTGCCCCAGAGGTCGAAGAACGTCGTGGCGGTCTTCCGGTACGAGGCGGCGACCGCGCTGGGGCCGGTGCCCTTGCCCGCCAGCTGCTCGTGTCCGGTGAGCGCCTCCATCAGCGTCCTGGCGGCCTTGTCGAACGTGAACTGCTCGTCGCGCACCTGGTAGGAGACGTAGTACAGGTTCGAGGGCTTGACGTCGAAGCCGCCGGAGGCGTTGGGCGGCGGTGTCGCCAGGCCCTTGACCTCCTTGTCGCGCTGTTTGTCGCTGGGGCGGCCGTCGCCCATGCCGAGCGGGTAGGGGGGCGTGCCCATCAGGCGCCGCCCCAGCCGCGCAGTACGGCCTGGTGGGCCGCGTCGTAGTTGAGGTGGCCGGTGACGACCACGTCGTGCAGCCAGGCCTGCGCGCCCTGCATGTCGCGCACCGACCGGTCCCAGCGGTCGAGGCTGTCCACGCACATGTCGCGGGCCTCGCCCTCCCAGCTGCGGACGACGGGCGCGACGCGCGCGTATAACTCGTCGAGGCGGGTGGTGAGGTCCTTGAGTATGGCCTCCATCTCGGAGGACAGGTGCTTGAGCGTGCCGAAGTCGACGGTGATGCCGTCGTCGTGTGTCACGTGTGTTCCCCCAGGTCAACGCGGTGTCTGTGGCGTCGCGGCCCGTTACAGGTCGGCCAGCCGGCTGTGCGGCACGCTCGCCGGCGGGGCGGCGGGCGGGGCACCGGGGAGGTCGGGCGAGAACAGCGGCGGCTGCCCGTCGGACGGCATCTGCAGGGCGCGGAAGGACTCCAGCGTGTCCAGGTCCTGCGCGCTGAAGCCGTCACGGCTCAGCCGCACGGCCTCCTCGACGAGGGCGAGCATCTTCCGTACGGTCTCGGCGTCGCCGTTGGTGCTGCGCTGCAGCTCCCGGTAGACGCTCGCCGCCGGGCTGCGCCAGCCCTTCTCCGCGGCGTCGACCAGCCCGTTCAGCTTGCCGATCTGGGTGCTCAGGTGTTCCTGCATCGCGTCCAGGTCGGACGCCAGCCTGGTCAGATCCGCAGCGGTGGCATGCATTCGCGGCTGTGCCATCGTCCCCCCTCAGGTCCCAGGAGCCCCCCCAGGACTCGTGCACCAACTCTCCGTCAGACGCCCACTATGCGCCAGCAGTTCCCGGCACAAGCCCGGAATCGGCGGCGCACGCGAAGGGAACGCAGAAGAGGACCCCCAGCGACTGCTGGGGGTCCTCTTCGAAGTGTCCGAGGGGGGACTTGAACCCCCACGCCCGATAAAGGGCACTAGCACCTCAAGCTAGCGCGTCTGCCATTCCGCCACCCGGACCGGATGTGCCGCCACGACCGCCCGGGTCGTGGTGACAAGGTCCACGATACCAAGGATCGGCAGTGCTTCTCACCTGCGATTCCCACCGCCCTGCTGGGGGCGGGCGGCGATCGCGCGGTGATGCCGGACGACCTCGTCGATGATGAAGTTCAGGAACTTCTCGGCGAAGGCCGGGTCGAGCTTCGCGTCCTCGGCGAGGCGGCGCAGCCGGGCGATCTGGTCGGCCTCGCGGGCCGGGTCGGCCGGGGGCAGGTCGTGGGCGGCTTTGAGCTCGCCGACCTGCTGGGTGCACTTGAAGCGCTCGGCGAGCAGGTGCACCAGGGCGGCGTCCAGGTTGTCGATGCTGCCGCGCAGCTCCCTGAGGCGCTGCAGGGCCTGCTCGTCACCCACCAGGGTGTGCTCGGCGGTCGGCTGGTCGCTCATCTCGGTCTGCCATCCTGGTAGGTCCGTGGTGCACGGCTGCACGGTCCCGATCACCCTATGGCACCCTCACCGGGTGCAGGGCTGGGGGCGGGAGGGCGACGGAGGGATTGAGGGCGGATGGGACGGGTCACCGAGCGGCGCCGGGTATTGCGGATACGCGGCGGGGCCGCCGAGCACCGGGCCGACACCCTGGTCGCCGAGGAGCCGCTGGAGATCCGGCTGAACGGCCGCCCGCTGGCGATCACCATGCGTACGCCGGGTGACGACTTCGCGCTGGCCACCGGTTTCCTGGTCAGCGAGGGTGTGCTCGCCGCGGCGGACGAGGTCGCGAACGTCGTCTACTGCGCCGGCGCGACGGCCGAGGGCGTGAACACGTACAACGTGGTGGACGTGACGCTGGCCCGCGGGGTGCCGCTGCCGGACATCAGCCTGGAGCGCAACGTCTACACGTCCTCCTCGTGCGGGCTGTGCGGCAAGGCCAGCCTTGACGCGGTCCGCACCGCGACCCGGCTGCCGATCGCCAGGACCGGGGCGCCCCGGCTGACGCCCGGGCTGCTGGCCTCGCTGCCGGATCGGCTGCGGGAGGGGCAGGCGGTCTTCGAGCGGACCGGCGGGCTGCACGCGGCCGCGCTGTTCTCCGGCGACGGCGAGCTGCTGGACCTGCGCGAGGACGTGGGGCGGCACAACGCGGTGGACAAGCTGGTCGGGCGGGCGCTGCGGGAGGGGCGGCTGCCGCTGGCCGACCGGATCCTGATGGTCTCGGGCCGCGCGTCCTTCGAGCTGGCGCAGAAGGCGGTGATGGCGGGGGTCCCGGTGCTCGCGGCGGTCTCGGCGCCGTCGTCGCTCGCGGTGGACCTGGCCAGGGAGAGCGGGCTGACGCTGGTCGGCTTCCTGCGCGGCGACTCGATGAACGTCTACGCGGGCGAGGACCGTATCGCACTGGCGTCCGACCGGGCACACTGATCCCCGGCCGGCAACCGCGGCCCCCCGTGCGTACGCAAGCGAGGTGCCCCGCGTGTTCGGCCTGAGTGTCGCCCTGACCGTTCTGCTGCTCCTTGAGGTGGTGCCCTCGGCACTGGCCGCGCTGACCCGGTTCGGGCCGGGCGTGGAGCGGCTGGACAGCCTGACCCGGCTGGGGTTGCGGGAGGGCAGGAACTCCTGGGTCGTGACGGGCGCGGGGGTGCTGCACACGGCCGCGACCGCCGCGGTGCTCGTCGGGATCTGGCGGCCTGCCTACGGTGTCGCGGGCGGCGCCGCCGAGGCGGCGTTCTTCTGCTGGGTGCTGCTGCGGCAGCTGGGGGCCGGCGACCGCGGCCGCGCCCTGTTCGCGTACGCGCTGTTCGCCTCCTGGGCGCTGGCGGTTCTGGTGGTGTCCGCGCTGCGGCTGTGACCGCGGGGGACGCGGGAGAGAGCGATCAGGTTGGCCGGTTACCGCCCTGACCGCCATCACGCACCGCGATAACGTGCCGCCATGTTCGAGCCGGCCCAGTTGCGTACGTTCCTTGCCGTCGCGCAGACGCTGAGCTTCACGCAGGCGGCCCACCGGCTCGGGCTGCGGCAGTCGACGGTCAGCCAGCACGTGCGGCGGCTGGAGGAGGCCGCGGGCTGCCGGCTGTTCCTGCGGGACACCCACGGGGTGGAGCTGACCGAGGACGGCGAGGCCATGCTCGGCTTCGCCCGGCCGATCCTGGAGGCCAACGAGCGGGCGGCGGCCTTCTTCGCCGGCACCCGGCTGCGCGGGCGGCTGCGGTTCGGGGTGTCGGAGGACTTCGTGCCGACCCGGCTGCCGGAGATCCTGGCGGCCTTCCGGCAGGCCCACCCGGAGGTGGACCTGGAGCTGACCGTCGAGCTGTCCGGCACCCTGCACCAGCAGCTGGAGGCGGGCGGTCTCGACCTGTGCCTGGCCAAGCGGCACAGCCCGGAGGGTGCGGGCCGGCTGGTGTGGCGGGACAAGCTGGTGTGGATAGGCGGCGAGCGGCTGCGGCTCGACCCGGGGCGCCCGGTGCCGCTTATCGCCTTCCCGCCGCCGGGGATCACCCGGGCCAGGATGCTCGACGTGCTGGAGCGGCACGGCAGGGCGTGGCGGATGGCGGGTACCAGCGGGTCGCTGAGCGGCCTGGTCGCGGCGGCCAGGGCCGGGCTCGGGGTGACGGCGCACGCGCAAGGGCTGATTCCGGCCGGTCTGGTCCGGGTGCCGACCCGGGCCTGCGGGCTGCCGGACCTCGGCGGGGTGGACTTCGTGCTGCTGCACGGGCGGCGGGATTCCCGTGCACAGGAGGCGGCGGATGCGCTGGCGGATGCCATCCTGGCCGGTGGCGACCTGCTTCACCGGCCGCTGCCGTGACCTGCGGAACCCGCCATCGGCCGGCCGCCCCGGGCGGCAGCGCCGGCTGGTGCGCAGGGGACGGGAGGGAACCGAGAGGGTGGAGCGACCGTGACCGGCACGGGCAGATTTCGTGGAGATCCGCCGCCCGCGCGGCACCGCGACTGAACCCCGGATTCCGCCGGGGACCTTGTCACAGCCGGAAAACCCGGCCCTACCAGCACAAACGTCCGAATCATCGAGAACTTCAGGCCCCTCCCGCAGGCCTCGCGGATCGGGTAACTTACGGCCCCGCACTGAGCGGTCCTAGGAGAGCACCCGTTGCGTCAGTTCACCGTCCCCACGCTGGCCACCTCACCCCAGGCCGGCGGTTTGGCGGATGCCGTGTTCGGCAACGCACGGCAGACCCCGGACCAGGTGGTGCTGTCGCGCGCCGACGAGCAGGGCGATTGGCGCGATGTCACCGCCGCGGAGTTCCGCGACCAGGTGCTCGCGGTCGCCAAGGGCATGCTGGCCGAGGGCGTCCGCTTCGGCGACCGCGTCGCGATCATGTGCCGCACCCGCTACGAGTGGACGCTCTTCGACTTCGCGCTGTGGGCGATCGGCGCCCAGTCGGTGCCGGTGTACCCGACGTCGTCCTCCGAGCAGGTCCGCTGGATGCTGCACGACTCGGGCGCGGTCGCGGCGGTCGTGGAGCACGAGGACCACGCGATGACCATCGGCGCCGCGGTCGACGAGCTGCCCCGGCTGCACCGGCTGTGGCAGCTGGACGCGAACTGCGTCGAGGAGCTGTCGCAGGCCGGCCGGCACATCGGTGACGACGTGGTGGAGCGGCACCGGCTGGCCGTGACGCCGGACGCGGTCGCGACGATCATCTACACGTCGGGCACCACGGGCCGCCCCAAGGGCTGCCTCATCACGCACGCCAACTTCATGGCCGAGACCGACAACGTCGTGGCGCGCTGGGAGCCGGTGTTCTCCAACAAGCCGGGCGAGGAGCCGTCCACGCTGCTCTTCCTGCCGCTCGCGCACGTCTTCGGGCGGATGGTCGAGGTGGCCTGCGTCAGGCACCGGATCAGGCTCGGGCACCAGCCGAGCATGACCGCCGCAGACCTGATCCCGTCGCTGGCCGGCTTCCGGCCGACCTTCGTGCTCGCGGTGCCTTACGTGTTCGAGAAGGTCTTCCAGGCCGCCCGCCGCAAGGCGGAGGCCGGCGGACGGCTGGGGCCGTTCGACAAGGCCGTGGACGTGGCGGTCCGGCACGCGGAGGCGATGGAGGCCAGGGCGTTCGGCACCGGCCCGGGACCGAGCACGGGCCTGCGGATGCAGCACCAGCTCTACGAGAAGCTGGTCTACAGCAAGGTGCGGGACGCACTCGGCGGCCGGGTGCGGCACGCGATCTCCGGCGGCTCGGCGATGGAGCGCCGGATCGGGCTGTTCTTCTCCGGCGCGGGCGTGACGATCTACGAGGGTTACGGCCTGACCGAGACCACCGCGGCCGCGACCGCGAACCCGCCCGAGCAGACCCGTTTCGGCACCGTCGGCCTTCCGGTGCCCGGCACGACGGTGCTGATCGCGGAGGACGGCGAGATCTGGCTGAGCGGCGGGCAGGTCTTCTCGGGCTACCTGAACAACGTGAAGGCCACCGACGAGGTGCTGCGGGACGGCTGGCTGGCCACCGGCGACATCGGCTCGCTCGACGAGGACGGCTACCTGACCATCACCGGGCGGAAGAAGGAGATCCTGGTGACCAGCGGCGGCAAGAGCGTCTCGCCGATCGCGCTGGAAGACCGGGTGCGGGCGCACCCGCTGGTGGCGCAGTGCGTGGTCGTCGGCAACGACCGGCCTTTCGTGGCGGCCCTGGTCACGCTGGACCCGGAGTCCGTCACGCACTGGCTGGCCATGCGCGGGAAGCCGCGGCTGCTGCCGGCTGAGCTGCTGCACGACCCGGACCTGGAGACCGAGATCCGGCGGGCGGTGGTCGCCGCCAACACGCTGGTCTCGCAGGCCGAGTCGATCAGGACCTTCCGGATACTGGGCAGCCAGTTCAGCGAGGAGCGCGGCACCCTGACGCCGTCGCTGAAGCTCAAGCGGCGGGCGATCGAGTCCGCGTACGCCAAGGAGATCGAGGCGCTCTACCGGGCGTGAGGGGCTGCCGCCCACGGGCCTGCGACTCACGCGCGCCCGTCCGCGCACAGGTCGGCCAGCTCGCGCTCGTCGGCCGCGCCGGGGCGGAAGGCGTAGACCTCGCCCGGGGTCCACTGGCCGCCGTCGAGGCGGACGGTGCGGACCGCGAGGGTGTGGGCGCCGCCCTCCCTGGCCACGAACAGCTCGTTGTAGCCGTTGCGCTCCTCGGTCTCCCTGCTGGCCAGCGCCGGCGCCCCGGCGATCCGCACCGTCCACGGCGGCCCCGAACCGAGCAGCCGTTCCGCCGCCGCGAAGCCCAGATGGGTGTGGCCGTGCAGGACGAGCGAGGTCCTGGCGGCGGCGAGCGCCCGCTTGGCCTGCCCGGCGTTGACGACCCCGGAGTAGGGCGCGACCTCCACCGCGGGGACCGGGGACAGCGGGTGGTGCAGCGCCGCGACGGTGACGTAGCCGCGCTCGGCCGCCAGCCGGTCCAGGACGCCGCGGGCGATGACGCCGGGGTCGTGGCGGACGAAGTCCCGCACGACGGCGGCCACATCGGCGTCGCCCGCGCCCGCGCCTTCGCCCGCGTCCGCGTCCGTACCGCCGTCACCGCCGGCCGCGTCCAGGTAGCGCTGCCGGATGCCGCGCAGCAGCTCGCGGTCCTCGTCGCGGGCGGCCTCGCCGCCGGACTCCGCGCTGCCGAGCAGCGCGAAGCGCAGGCCGACACCGCGGTAGCCGACGTAGAGCCGGCGCGCCCGCGGGTCGGCGAGCTGCAGGTCGGGGTGCGGCAGACCGGTGAAGTTCGCCGCGAACCAGCGGTGCCTGGCCTGCGGTGACGGGTCGAGCGCGAGGTCCCAGGACACGTCGTGGTTGCCGCCGACCAGCAGCACGCGCGGGTCGTCGGGCCGCAGGTCGCGGTGCGGGGCCAGCAGCCCCGCCAGCCGGTCGAGCCATTCCCTGGCCAGCGCCCCGTGGGTGTCGGACGGCCGGTCGACGATGTCGCCGGTGACGACCACCAGGTGCGGGGCGCGGCCCTGCGCGGCGAGCTGGCCTACGTGGTCCAGGTAGCTGTCCAGCGCGGTCCCCGCGCCGGCCACCGCGGCGATGCGGTGGCCGGCCTGTGTCGGGTCCTTGGCGTCCACCGTCGAGGACAGCCGCCCGCCGTGGTGCAGGTCGGAGATGTGGTGGACGCGCAGCACCTCGGGCAGGTGCCGGGCCAGCACCGGGTCGCCGGCGAGCGAGGCGCCGCCCCGCGCCCGGTCCTGGCCGGCGTCGGCGTCGGCGGCCGCCCCGTAGAACGCCGCGTCGTCGTACCGGTCGTCGGCACCGTAGCTGCGGTCGGCGGGCCCGGGCTCCGCCGCCGGGAGCTCGACCGGCAGGCCGGCGGCCCGCCAGCGGCCCGCGCGCAGGGCGGCGCGGTGCTGCTCGCCGAGCCCGTTGTGGAACCACTGCTGGATGTACTCGTGGCGGTCGTCGGCCACCTCGACGGCGGCCCGCAGCAGCGCCTCGGGGTCGGCGCGCAGCGCGGGGCGCTCCTCGGCGGTGTGCAGGGCCAGTTCGAGCAGGAAAGGGGTGTGCAGCCAGCCGGGGTCCGCCTCGCCCAGCCGCTCCACCAGCGCGGGTGCCCACTGCGGCGCCCTGGCCGCCATCCGCGCGCACTCGCCGGCGTCCAGCACCGGCGGGCGCAGGACGTCCTTGCGCACGTCGGGGCCGAGGTGCGGGACCAGCAGCGCGCTCTCCGCGGGGGTGGCGAGCACCAGCGTCGTGGCACCCCCGTCCCTGACCCGCTGCAGGCCCGCGGCGAGCACCTCGGGCGGCACCCCGGGGCCGCCGGGCCGGGCGAGCGCGGGCTCGTCGACGATGACCAGCTGCCCCGCTTCCACCAGCGGCGCCGACTTGGCGCCGGTCAGGCAGCCGAGCCTGGTCCTGCGGACCGATATCGACGACCGCAGGTCGACCCGTACGGTGCCGCCGTCCGCCCTGAGGGCCGCGATGCCCTGCGCCAGCCAGGTCTTGCCCGCCCTGCGCGGCATGACGGCCAGCCAGGCCGGGCTGTTGGGCGCGGCGCCTTCCGCGGGCGGCCGTATCCAGCTGGGCAGCCGTCCTGCGCCGAGCCTGATGTCGAGGTCGGCGCGGTAGGCCTGGCTCGGCCGGAAGACGCTCATGCAGATAACTCCCCGTCACGCAAAGAGACTTCGTTCCTGGTGATCCAGTCGAGCAGCGGCGGGTCCGCCAGCCACTCCTCGCCCGGCCGCAGCAGGCCCACCTCGCGCAGGTCCTCGCGCTGCGCGGGGGTGGCGTCGAGCGGCATCGCGCCGGGCGCGGCGAGCAGTGCGGCCCGCCCGGCCGGGCCGATCTCGGCCCAGCGGGACTGGAAGTGCAGCGTCCACTCGTCGAGCAGCCGCCGTTCGATCAGCGCGCGCAGCCCGTCGCGACCGGACAGCGCGCTCAGGTCGTTGCCCTGGACGGCGCGGACGACGGCGTCGCCGGCCACCTGGAGGTAGAACGGCCAGCTGCCGACGGCGTCGACGATGCCGGCCGCGGTGGTGTCCCGGCCGAGCGCCACCCCGAGGTTGGCGGCGGTGCCCGACAGGAAGTCCAGCGCGGCGTCCCGTTCGAGCGGCCCGAGCAGCCGGGCGTTGACGTCGTTGCCGAAGCTGGAGCCCGGCGCGGTCAGCGCCCAGCGCACCACGGTCCGCCAGTCCTTCTCGGTGCCGGTGTAGAGCAGCCAGGCGCCGGCCTGCCCGAGGTCGCGCAACCAGGACACGGCGGCCGGGCCGTAGCCGGTCAGCCGCCCGACCTCGTCGAGCAGGTAGGCGGGGCCGCCGCCGGAGGCCGTGGCGGCCTTGTCGAGCAGTGCCTCGGCCGGGCTCGCCGCGTCCCGCACCGCGCGGTCGAGCAGCCCGGCCAGCACGTCGGGGTCGTCCACGGGGGTGGCGGACGGCGGTACGACCAGCCGGTGGACCTCCCGCTGGCCGCTTTCCGCGGCCAGCCGCCGGGACAGCTCCTCCAGCACCCACGTCTTGCCGGCCCTGCGCGGCCCGAGCAGTGCCGCCGAGGCGCCGGTGGCGTGCCGGTCGCGCAGCCAGGCCAGGACGTCCTCCCGGCCGACCGGGCGGCCCTTGCCGGGTCCGACGTGGAAGCTCTCGGCGGCCCGCGGGGCGTCGTCGATGGTGAACGGCCGCCGCGGGTGCGGTACGTGCGCGTCGCGGGTGCGCAGCTCCGCGGCCAGCCGGTCCAGCGCGTCGCCCTGGCCGCGGCTGGTGGGCTCGCCGTCGAGCAGCGCGATCTGCAGCTCGACGGGGGTGAACGCGCGGAAGGCGCGGCCCGGTTCGAGCCGGCCGTGGGGCGGTTCCACGCCCAGGTCCCGATACGTCGCCCTGTTCCGCTGGTCCAGGACGAGGAGGCTCGAAGACGGCGTGCCCGGCTGCGTGAAGGACGCCGGCTCCTCGCCGGTCACGACCACCTGGATGCCGGCACCGGCGCCCTCGCCCATCAGCAGTCCCAGGTCGTCGCGCATCCGCCCGCCGTCCTGCTGCGCGCAGTCCGCGAAGGCCTCCCAGCCGTCGAGCAGCAGCACCAGGTACGGCAGCCGGCGCTCCTCGGGCACGGCCTGCCGCTGGGCGGCGATGTCGCCGAAGCCGCCCTCGGCGAAGAGCTGCTGGCGGCTGTAGAGGGCGGCGGTGAGCCGGCTGACCAGCCGTGCCATGTGGTCGGGGCGGCCCCGGGTGACGACGGCGCCGCAGTGCGGCAGCCGGCTGATCGCCTGGAGCGCGCCGTTGCCGCAGTCGATGCCGAACAGGTGGACGTCGGCGGCGCCGTGCCGGACGGCGAGCGCCGCCGCCAGGGTGCGCAGGAACTGCGACTTGCCGCTGCGGGGCGCACCTACCGCCGCCAGCGGCCCGCTCGCGGCCAGGTCGAAGAGCGCGGGCTGCCTTCCTGGTTCGTCGGCGAACTCCAGCACGCCGTACGCGACCGGCGCCGGGTCCCCTACGGCCCCTTCCTGCGCGGGCAGTTCGGACAGCGTGACCACCAGCGGCAGCTGCTCGGGCAGCGGCCCGGGCACGGCAGGCACCTCCGCGAGTCGCGCGGCGGTCCGAACCGCGGACACCAGCAGGCCGAGGTCGGTCCGCACGGCTCCGCCGCCGGACGGCGGGCCTGCGGTGGAGGTGTACGGAGGTCCCGGGTGGTCGAGGTCCCGGACGGAGATCACCAGGTCGGAGGTGCGGCGCGGCCCCAGCTCGACCGGCATGGCGGCCTGGAACTCCTGCAGTTCGTCCGCGCCTGTGCGCACGAAGGCCCGGCCCGGGCTCGACGGGGGGATCGCCGCGGCGTCCGGTGCGTCGATGACGGTGGCGCTCTCCTCCGCGCTACCGACCCGCAGGGCGATCCGCAGGTTGGTCACCGCCTGGATGTCGGGCGGCAGGGCGCCCACCTTGCGCTGGGTGGACAGCACCAGGTGCACGCCCAGCGAGCGGCCGCGTTGGGCGACGTTCACCAACCCGACGATCAGCTCGGGGAGTTCGCGGGCCAGAACGGAGTACTCGGCGATCACGAAGACCAGCCGCGGCAGCGGTGGCAGCTCCCGGCCGCGGTCCCGCATGTCGTGGTAGTCCTCGATGTCCCGGGCCTTGTAGGTGCCGAGCTGGTTCTCCCGGGAGCGCAGCGCGGCCTGCAGGCGGCCGAGGATCCGCTCGGCCTGGCGGGTGTCGAGGTCGGCGATCAGGCTGGTGACGTGCGGCAGTCCCGCGACCGGGTCGAACGCGGTGCCGCCCTTGTAGTCGACCAGGACGAAGAGCATCTCGTCCGGCCGGTTGGCGACGGCGAGCGAGGCGACCCAGCCGCACAGGAACTCCACGCGCCCCGACCCCGCGGCGCCGGCGACCAGCGCGTGCGGGCCGTGCCTGCGCAGGTCCAGCTCGAAGGGGAGGCCGTCCGCCTGCCCCACGACCGCGGTGGTCGACCGGGGCACCGCCGACCAGCGGGCGACGATCGGCTCCGGGTCCTTCGCGCTCTCCAGCCCGAGCAGTTCGGCCAGCGGCCGGTCCGCGAGGTCCAGCGCTCGACGGACGGTGTCGGCGTCCCGCAGCGGTGCCAGCGCCCTGGCCGGCACCTCGAACCAGTCCTTGTACGGCAGGTCGGGGACGAGCGGGTACGGCAGGCCGTCCTCGACGACCTGCGGGCCGCCGGCGACCGACGTGTCGAGGAGCCATCCGCAGCCGGACGGCAGGTGGCGGGCCTCCTCGCCGAGGCAGACCACGTACATCCCGACCTCGGGTCCCTCCTGCAGCAGCCGGGCGACCCCGGGCAGGGCGCGCAGCCGCCGGATGCCGTCCAGGACCAGCACGACGGCGGGTCCCTGCCAGCCGTCCGCCGCCGCGCCCCCGGTTCCGGGCGCCTCAGGCGCGGCGGCACGCGCGGCGGCCGCGCTGCTGCGCCGGCCGGCCAGCAGCTGGAGCAGGACGCCGATCTGCTGGGCGACCGACGTCGGGTCGGCGTACACCCGGGGCGCGGCGCGGTCGTCCAACGCGGAGGAGGAGTGCGGCAGCCACCGCAGCCACCGCCAGTCCGCGGCGCCCGCGGTGTCGGTGAGCACCCGCAGCACCACGTCCTCGGGGCCGTGGTGGACGGCGGTCTGCAGCGCGAGCCAGCCGGCCAGCCGCCGCGGCCGGTCGCCGGCGCCGACCACGCCGATCACCCCGTGCCGCGGCAGGCTGACGACCGCGGGGCAGGAGTTCTCCCCCAGCTCGATGGGGGTGCCCTGGTCCAGGAACGTGGTGCGCAGCCCGCAGCGCAGGGCGAGGAAGTCCGGGTCCCAGCGGCGGCGCTCCCACAGCCGGTCGGCGCGCAGGACGGCGATCTCCCGTACGTCCGCGGGCTCGGGGTAGGCACGCGCCAGTTCACCGGCGACGCCCAGCATCAGCTTGCCGGCTCGGGCCGTTTCAGCCACCTGCTGCCCCCACCAGGCCGAGGGCACGGTGGCGGCGATCCTGGTCGCGTACCGCGCGCCCCGGAGCGAGAGCACATTGCGCTCGCGTTCCCGGGGTGCCTCCGAACCGTGCCACCAGCGCACCGGGGGCACGTAGTCGAAGCCGATCGGCAAAGGCTCCGGCGTGAAGCGGGGCGGGCGGGCGAAGAGCAGGGTGCCGCCGTCGCCCGGCGGTAACTCGGCGGGCTCGGCGTCGCGTCGCATCCGCCACCGCAGGTACATTCCGCCCGCCGTCAGCATGGCGGCCGGCCCCCAGGACTCGCCGCGCGCCGCTCGGCGGCCGTCGAGGGCGAACTGCCAGTCGCCCCCGGAGAACGCGTGGGGGGCGACGTCGCGCAGTCCGGTCAGGAGCTCCTCGTCGAGCAGCCGGTTCTGGGGGATTCCGTCGAGTTCCCGCACACTGCCGGCGCCTTCCCCCGCGACGAGCCGCAACTGGGCGATCCCCCAGGGCTCGGGCTCGGCCAGGCTGACGCCGAGGCCGACGCGGACGCCGTCGCGCAGCGGCGACTCCCCCAGCGGCGTCAGGGGCGGCAGCGCCCCACCGGCGACGTAGAGCGCCGGGACGGGGGCCGGCTCACCTGCGTCACGGCGCGGTTCGCCCCACACCTGCCGCAAGGACTCGGCCAACTGCGCGATCGACGCGGACTCCGGCGCGGTCAGCTCGATGTCGTACTCCGCCCCGCCAGGGGTGACCACGGTCAGTAACCTGCGCATCGACGACCTGCCCCGTCCCTGCCGTCGCGGCTCAGCGGTCCGCCGCCGGCAGCGCGCCGCCCTGGCCCTGCAACTGCCGGGTGCTGGACCTGAACTCGGCCTGCCATTCGGCGGTCTCGCCGTCGACGTGGCTGCGGACCGCACCGGCCAGCCGCTGGATGAGCGCCAGCTGCCGTTCGACCTCGGCCGGCTCCAGCAGCCGTCCCGGCCGGTCCGCGCCGGGTCCCGACCGCAGCACGTCGGCGGCCCACTCCAGGCGCACGGCGTTCAGCTCGGTGCGCAGCGCGTGCGCGACGACGATGTCCCTCATCCAGGCGGCCGACACCCCGAAGAAGTGGTCGAAGGCCTTGCAGCCCGCGGCGACCGCGAGCAGGACATAGCCCCAGCCCTGCCCCGAGCCGCCGTACGCGGCAGTGCCGAGCGGCACCGCGGTGCCGGCCACCGCGAAGGTGATGGCGAGGCCCTGGAGCAGCCGGGAGCCGACACGCTTGAGCCGCTTGTCCTTCAGGTACCAGGCGATGGCGGCCTCGGCGTCCTGCTCCGCCCAGGCCCGCAGCCCGGCCAGCGTCTCGCGCTGCACGTCCGGGTCCGCGGCCGCGGTACCCGGCACGTCGGGGAAGGGCTGCGCCTCCAGATCCCCGCGCCGCCAGCCGCTGCGCCGCGCAACGGCGGCTCCTGCCCCCGCCGACCCCTCGTGGCCCGCCATTCGGTCCCGCTCCCCTCACCTGCCCGGGCCTGAGGCCTGGTCCCCGCGCGTGAGGTTATCGGCTCGGGTCGCGGCCGGGCGCGGGAATGCGCCGATCGGTTCCGCGGGTTGTACGCCCGGGCCGCCTGCCCGCCGTGCCGCGGCGGGCGTCCGGCCCGCCGCCCCGACCCAGGTGCACCCAGGTGCGCCGCGCAACTCCCCACGTAAGGATCGACCGCCCGTGAGCAAGGTCCCCAGCATCACCCTCAACAACGGCGTGGAAATGCCCCAGCTGGGCTTCGGCGTCTGGCAGGTGCCCGACGACGAGGCCACCGCCGCCGTCGCCACCGCCCTGGACGCCGGCTACCGCAGCATCGACACCGCCGCGCTGTACGCCAACGAGGAGGGAACGGGCCGGGCGCTGGCCGCCTCGGGGCTGCCGCGCGAGGAGCTGTTCGTCACCACCAAGCTGTGGAACTCCGACCAGGGCCACGACCAGGCGCTGCGGGCCTTCGACCGCTCGCTGCACAAGCTGGGCCTGGACTACGTGGACCTGTACCTGATCCACTGGCCGCAGCCGCGGCTTGACGCGTATACGGACACCTGGCGCGCCCTGGAGCGGATCGCGGCCGACGGCCGGGCGCGGGCCATCGGGGTGTCCAACTTCCAGCCCGGGCATCTGCGCCGGCTGGTGGACGGCTCCGACGTGGTGCCCGCCGTGAACCAGATCGAGCTGCACCCGCAGCTGCCCCAGGCGGAACTGCGCGCCCTGCACGCGCAGCTCGGCATCGCGACCGAGGCGTGGTCGCCGCTGGGCCAGGGCAAGGGTCTGCTGGACAACCCCGTGATCGCGAAGATCGCGGCACAGCACGGGCGTACCCCCGCACAGGTGGTGCTGCGCTGGCACCTGCAGCTGGGCAACGTGGTGATCCCCAAGTCGGTGACGCCGTCCAGGATCCGGGAGAACATCGACGTCTTCGGCTTCGAGCTGGCGGCCGCCGACCTCGCGGAGCTGGCGGCGCTGGACGACGGCACCCGGCACGGCCCCGACCCGGACCACTTCGGCTGATCCCTCCCGTAACAGCAGCGCAAGGTCCCGGGCAGGCTGCTGTTCATCGGCGCCGTCTAGCATCGTCCGCATGCTGGACTATGACGTGGAGGCGGCGCGCTACGACGCGACGCGCGGCGGTGTACCGCGGGCGCGGGCGGCGGCACGGGCCGTGCTCGCGCTCCTCCCCGACCGGACCCGCACCCTGCTCGACGTGGGGTGCGGTACCGGTCTGGTGACCGAGCGGCTGGCACGGCCGGGCCTGCGGGTCTTCGGGGTGGACGCGGCGGCCGGGATGGTGCGTGCTGCGGCCGGCCGGGTCGGCGGCACGGTGGTGCAGGGGAACTGCCACCGGCTGCCGTTCGCCGACGAGTCGCTCGACGCGGTGAGCGCGGTGTGGCTGCTGCACCTGCTGCCCGACGCCCTCACCGTCGTCGCCGAGTGCGCCCGGGTGCTGCGGCCGGGCGGGGTCTTCGTGACCACCGTCGACAAGGACGCGGGGCACGATGTGAACAGCGACGTCGACGAGTTGATGGCGCCCTACCGGGTGCGCAGGGCGCACGACGCGGCGCCGCGGGTCATGGCGGTGGCCTGCGAGCACGGGCTGAGCCGGGTCGGCGAGGCGCGCTTCACCGGCCACGGGCAGGGGAGGTCGCCGAACGGCACGGCCGGGGACGTGAGCCGCGGCTACTTCGCCTCCGCGCTGTCCCTCGACGAGGCGCAGACCTCCGCGCTCGCCGCCAGGCTCTCCGGGCTGCCCGACCCCGACGTCCCGCGTGCCGACCCGGTCTACCGGCTGCTGGCGCTGCGCAAGACGGGGTGACACGCGGCCGGTCGGGGCTTGGGCCGGTCAGGGCTTGAGTTCGGCCAGGGCGGTGACCAGCCACTCCTCGACGGCCTGGTGGGTGACGCCGAGTCCGGTGAGGGCCTGCGCCGAGGTGTCCTGGTCGTCGCTGAGCACGCCGAGCAGGATGTGCTCGGTGCCGATGTAGTTGTGGCCGAGGCGCAGGGCCTCCCGGAAGACCAGTTGCAGGGTCTTCTTGGCGGCCGGGCTGATCGGCAGGTGGCCCGTGAGCGGCCGCTTCTCCTCGCCCTGGGTGGCGACGGCGGCGCGTACCGCGTCCGGGGTCGTGCCGAGGTCGGCCAGCGCGCGGGTCGCGAAGGTGTCCGGCTGGTCGAGCAGGCCGAGGACCAGGTGCCCGGGCTCGATGGCGCCGTGCCGCGCGCTGCGGGCCTCTTCCTGGGCGTCGGCGACGGCCTTGCGGGCGCGCGGGGTGAAGCGGCTGAAGTTCGCCTCGACGTTGAGCCCGAGGTCCTCGGGGATCTTGGGCACGAAGCGCTTCTGCGCGGCCTGTTTGCTCACCCCCATGTGCTGGCCGATGTCGGTCCAGGACGCGCCGGCCCGCCGGGCCTGGTCGACGAAGTGGCCGATGAGGTGGTCGGCGACCTCGTCCAGATACGCGGCGACGGTGACCGCGTGTTCGAGGTCGGCGAGGGGGTCGCCGTCGGGGTGCAACTGCTTGACGTAGTCGATGAGATCGCTGAGGCGTACCGGGTGCCGGGTCATGCGTCAACCGTAAGTTGACGCATGGAAATCGTCAACCCGTCGTTGACGATCGGGGTTTTTCTTGACCGATCGTTCTCATTGACTCTAAGGTCACGATCATGGCCAGGACCAAGGAATTCGACCCGGACGCCGCGCTCCAGGCGGCACTTGAGCTGTTCTGGGAGCGGGGCTACGAGGCGACCTCGATGTCGGCCCTGGTCGAGCGGCTCGGCGTGGCCAGGGCCGGGATCTACGCCACCTTCGGCAGCAAGCACGAGCTGTACCTGCGCGCCCTGCGCCGCTATGGCGAGCAGTGCGACCCGCCGCTGCTCACCGGGCTGTCCCAGCCGGGACCCGCACTGCCCGCGGTCAGGGCGCTGGTGAGCCGCTTCGCCGAGGAGTCGGCGGGCGACGAGCTGCACCGAGGCTGCTTCATCACCAACACCGCGGTCGAACTCGCCCCGCACGACCGGGATGCCGCCCGGCGCGTCGAGGCCAGCTGGGACGTCCTGGAGACCGCACTGGCCTCGGCGCTGCTGCGCGCCCGCGCGCAGGGCGAGCTGGCGGCCGACCGCGACCCGCGCGCACTGGCCAGGATGCTGCTGGTGCTGCTGCAGGGCATGCGGGTGGTCGGCAAGGCCGGCGGCGACCAGGAGCGGGCGCGGGACGCGGCACAGCAGGTGCTGGCGCTCATCGGCTGACCCCCCATGCGCGGGAGCCTGCCGCGGCACCCGTCCGCCCTCATTTCAGAACGTTCATTCTCACCAGGAGGCACGGATGTCCGACAGGTTCACCGGCAAGGCCGTACTCGTCACCGGCGGCGGCAGCGGCATCGGGCGGGCCGTCGCGCTCGCCTTCGCCCGCGAGGGGGCGCGGGTCGCGGTGGCCGGCCGCTCGCCCGCCCCGCTCGACGAGACCGTCGCCCTCGTCGAGGCCGAGGGCGGCAAGGCCGCGGCGATCGGCGCCGACATCACCCGCGGCCCCGACGCCGAGCGCATGGTCGCGCAGGCTGTCGCCCGCCTCGGCGCGCTGGACGTCGCCGTGAACGGCGTCGGCATCCTCGTCGCGCCGGGACCGGTCGGTGACATGGCCGAGGACGACTGGCGGCACACCGTCGACACCAACCTCACCGGGCTGTGGCTGTCCATGAAGTACGAGATCGCCCACATGCGGGGCCACGGCGGCGGCTCCATCGTCAACATCGCCTCCAACATCGGCGCCCACCGGCGGGCCGCCGGACTCGGGGCGTACGCGGCGACCAAGGCGGCGGTCAGCGCGCTCACCCGCAACGCGGCGCTGGACCACATCGCGGACGGCGTACGCATCAACGCGGTCAGTCCGGGACCCGTGGACACCCCCATGTCCTCGCGCCCGGGCGAGACCCCGGCCGCGAAGGCCGCGCGGATGCGCGCCCAGCTCCCGCTCGGCCGCGCCTCCAGCACCGCGGAGGTCGCCGCGGCCGTCCTCCACCTGGCCTCCGCGGAGGCGGGGTCGACGGTCGGCACCGACCTCGTGATCGACAGCGGCGCCACCGCCTGACGGCCCCGGCGGGGGGGGCGGCGGCTCACGGGCTCAGCGGCGCACGGGTTCAGCAGCTCACCGGCTCCAGGGGCGCGGGTTCAGGGGCGCGGGTTCAGGAGCGCGGGTTCAGGGGCGGGGGGGTTCAGGAGCGCGGGTTCAGGAGCGCGGGGACGTACGCGACAGGCCGCGGCGCTGGCGCAGGACCGGCGCGGACGCGGGAGCCGGAGCCGGGCTCGGGGCGGGGGCCAGCCAGGAACAGAACACCGCGTGCAGCGACTCCGCCCCGACGATCGGCTCCGCCGGCAGCCGCAGCTCGGCGGGGGCCAGCAGGAAGGGCCGGGACTGCGGCCCGCCGAGCCCGCCGTGCGAGCCCGCCTGCTCCTCGAAGGCGTGAACGGCCCCGGTGCGCGGGTCCACCGCCGAGTTGACCATCAGGTCGGCCGTGTGCGGGAAGGCGTCCGTCCGCAGCACCGCGGCCGCGGCGCCCGCGCCGAAGCGGGCCAGCGGGTCGGGGCCGCCGGTCACCCGGCCGGTGGCAAGCTCCAGTTCGCCGCCGTCGGGGCCGAGCACCAGCGGGCCGCGCTGCTCGCTGCGGACGAGCACGAAGCCGATCCCCGGGTGCGAGGTGAGCGCGGGCAGCAGCCCCGGGCTGCGCCGGGCGATCTCCTCCAGCGTCGCCCGCCCTTCGATGTCGGGGAAGGCGACCAGGCCGAGGTTGCCCGAGGCCAGCACGATCGGGTCGGAGGGCGGTCCCTGGCAGGCCGCCTCCTCCGCGGCCCGCCGGCCCTTCTCCGGGCGGCGCAGGGCGCTGCGGGCCGCGGCCCGCGCCTCCGTCCCCGTACGCCGCCTGGCCCGCGGCCCCGGTTCCCGCCCGGCGGGCGGCAGTCCGCACCCGGTGCGCACCAGCTCGCGCAGCCCCGTGCCGTACGCGTACTCGAACGTCTCGCCGCCGCTCTGGCCGTGGTCGGACAGCAGCACGATGCGGTACGGCCGGGGGGCGTAGCGCGCCGCGTCGGCGATCAGCCGGACCGAGCGGTCGAGCCGGCTGAGGACCTTGCGGGCGTCCCGGCTGCCGGGTCCCGAGTGGTGGGCGACCTCGTCGTAGGCGACCAGGTCGGCGTAGACCGCGGTGCGCCCGGCGAGCATGTCGCCGACGACCGCCGCCACCGCCACGTCCCGCTCGACGACGGTGGCGAAGGCCCGCAGTACCGGGTAGAGGCCGCCGCGCCTGATCCGCGGGCGGTCCCTGCGCAGCCGTGACGCGCTGGACTCCATGACCTCCCGCCCGACCTCGGCGACGAACGACCAGGCGGTGCGCACCGCGTTGGCCGGGTCGGAGAAGTAGGCGAAGTAACCGGACCTGGAGCGGCTGAACTTCCCGCGCTGCGCCGCCACCGACATCACCAGCGCCGACTGGTCGGCGCCGCCGGTGAAGAGGTTGCCGCGGCTGGCACCGCCCGCGGCGAGCAGGCCGCGCGAGCCGGTGCGGGCGACGGCCCTGCGCTCCAGTTCGGCGGCGCTGGACGGCCGGTTGCAGACCATCACCTGCCCGGTCTCCTTCTCGAACCAGCGGAAGGCGGGCACGTCGTGGTTGCTGCCGTGCAGGATCGCCAGCTGGCTCGCGCCGGTCTGGCTGCTCCAGTCGGTCCGCCACTCGGTGAGCCGGTGGGTGCTGCCGAGCCAGCCGGCGAGGGTGGGCATCGCGGGCGGGCTGCCGGTCAGCGCGGACCGCAGCACGTCGTGGCCGACGCCGTCGAGCTGGAGGAAGACGGTGCCGGGGGCCGTCGGCAGCGGCGGGTCGCCCGCGTGGCGGCGACGGCGTCCTGCGAGCCGGGCCAGCCGGCGCCCGTAGGCCGCGTCGTCGCGTACGGCCAGCGCGGTGCTGGTCGCCGACGAGGCCGCCGACATCACCGCGGCGATCACCACCGCCGTCGCCGGTGCGACCTCGCCCCGGCCGTCCGGGGTGAAGCGCAGCGCGAGCAGCAGCAGCGAGCCGTTGAGGAAGAACACCAGCGCGCCCAGCACCAGGGCGGGCACCAGCAGCAGCGCCCGGACCAGCAGCGGCCACACCAGCGCGCTCAGCACACCGAAGGCCCCCGCGCCGATCGCCGAGGTGACCGCGATCTGGGTGGGGCTGTCGCCGCCCGGCGCCTCGATACGGAAGTCGGGCAGCAGCCAGGCGAGCAGCGCCAGGGTGGCACTGGCCACCATCCACACCGCGAGCACCCGTCCGACGGTCCGCAGTGCGCTCCGCCCCGCGGCCCGTCTCCGACTCACTCCCGGCTGAGGCACCCCTCCACCCTGCCATACCCGTACGTCCGGACCTGCAACGAAGGGCATACCCTCGGGTTCGGCACGACGGCTGCCCGCGGCCGCCGGGCAGGCGGCGGGTGTGGGGAACGGCGGAGGGACAGGCGCGGTGGCGGTGGAGATCACGTGGTGGGGGCACGCCACGGTGACCGTGCGGGACTCCGGGATGCGGGTGCTGACCGACCCGCTGTTCGCACGGCGGCTCGCGCATCTGCGCCGGCGCCGCGGCCCCGTGCCGCCGCCCGAGGCGGCCGCGGCCGACCTGGTGCTGGTCTCCCATCTGCACGCGGACCACCTGCACGTCGGGTCGCTGGCCGGGCTCGCCCCCGGCACCCCTGTGCTGCTGCCGCGCGGCGGCCTGGCGGCCGTCCCCGGGCTGCGCCGGGTACGCGACCGGCTGCGGCTGACGGAGGTCGAGGCGGGCGAGTCGCTGGACTTCGGGCCGCTGACCGTACGCGTCGTGCCTGCCGCGCACGACGGTCGGCGGCTGCCGTACGGGCCGCAGCGCGCACCCGCGCTCGGCTACGTCGTGGAGGGCGCCGCGCGCACGTACTTCGCCGGGGACACCGGGCTGTTCGAGGGGATGGCGGAGGCGGTCGGCGACTGCGACATCGCGCTGCTGCCGGTCGGCGGGTGGGGGCCGTTCCTGGGCCACGGCCACCTCGACGCGGCGCGGGCGGCCCAGGTGGTGGCGCGGCTGGCGCCGCGCGTCGCGGTGCCGGTGCACTACGGCACGTTCTGGCCGATCGGGATGGACGCGGTGCGCCCGCACGAATTCCACACCCCGGGCGAGGAGTTCGTCCGGCTCGCCGCGGAATCCGCCCCCGAGGTGGCGGTGCACCGGCTGGAGCACGGGCAGAGCGTCACGGTCGCGGACGCCGGCGCCGCGGGACGGGGGACCGCCGGGTGATCGCCTTCCTGGCGTCGGCCGCGGCGAACCCGCCGTCCTCGGAGAGCACCCAGCAGGCCGTGGGCTACCCGACGCTCTTCCTGCTGGTGGTGCTCGGCTCGCTGGTGCCGGTGGTGCCGACCGGGGCGATCGTCTCCAGCGCCGCGGTGGTCGCCTTCCACCAGACCGACCCGTTCGCGCTGCTCGGCGTGTTCTGCGTGGCCGCGTTCGCGGCGCTGCTCGGCGACATCGGGCTGTATCTGCTGGGCCTGCGCGGCGTACGGTCGCGCGGCGGCTCGCGCTGGCTACACCGCTTGCAGGAGCGGGTCGACGAGCACACGCTGGCCACCGCCGAGCGCCGCCTCGACGAGCACGGGTCGGCGGTGCTGGTGCTGTCCCGGCTGCTGCCGGGGGGCCGCATACCCGTGATGGTGGCGTGCCTGATGTCGGAGATGCCGCTGCGGCGCTTCGTGCGCGGGGATGTGCCGGCGTGTCTGGCCTGGGCGGCCACCTACCAGCTGATCGGCATCCTGGGCGGCTCGCTCTTCCCCGAGCCCTGGCAGGGCGTCGCCCTGGCCGTCGCCCTCACCTTCGCCATCGCCTCCGCTCCCGCGATCCTCCACCGCCTGCGCCGCTCCTGAGTGCCCGCCTCGTGCGTGGAGGGCAAGGGTGAAGCGCCCGCCTGCGGTGCCCCACCGGCCGGCCGGTGGTGGCGGGTCAGCCCGCCGGCGTCGGATTCACGAGGCGGGAACCGCCGACGGGGAGGTCCCACAGCGCCTCCCGGGGAAGCCCGGCCTCGGCCCAGGCCGCGTGGAGGCGGGTGAGCGGTTCGAGCGGGGGCTCGCTGGAGAGCAGGAAAGTGGCCCAGTGCATGGGCGCCATCGCGGCGGCGCCGAGGTCGCGGAAGGCCTGGACGGCCTCCTCCGGGTCGGTGTGCACCGCCCGCAGCAGCCGCCGCGGCGCATACGCCCCGATCGGCAGCAGCGCCAGGTCGATCCCGGGGTGCGCGCGGCCGATCTCGGTGAAGCAGCCGCCGTAACCGGTGTCGCCGGCGAAGTACACCCGCAGCCCGCCCGCCCGGTCGGTGAGCACCCAGCCGCCCCACAGCGACCGGCAGTTGTCGGTCAGCGTGCGCCGGCTCCAGTGGTGCGCGGGCACGAAGTCGAAGCGGACGCCGCCGATCTCGGCGGCCTCCCACCAGTCCAGTTCCGTCACCCGGGTGAATCCGCGGCGCCGGCACCAGGGCGCGAGCCCGGCCGGCACCAGCAGCGCGGTGTCGCGGGGCAGCCGCCGCAGCGTCGGCGCGTCGAGGTGGTCGTAGTGGTTGTGGCTGATGACGACCGCGTCGACCGGCGGCAGCTCCTCCCAGGGCACGCCCACCGGCGTGACCCTGGCGGGGGTGCCGGGGATGCGGCGCGACCACACCGGGTCGGTCAGCACGGTCAGCCCGCCGACGCTGATCACCCAGCTGGCGTGCCCGGCCCACGTGACGCCGGCGCTGCCGAGCCCGGGTTCCGGCAGCGGGCCGGGCTCGAAGGGCAGCAGCGGCACCTGGCGCAGGGTGTGGGCCGGCGGGCGGACGATGCACTCGCGGACGGCCCGCACCAGGGTGCGAAGGCCCGGCAGCGGGTCGGTGAGCCGATCGGCGAAGGACCTGGGCCAGACCCGGTGCTCACCGGGCGGGCGTGGTGCGGCCAGGGTCCGTTCGCTCTGATCGGTCATCGGGACTCCGTCCTTGCGGTCCGCGGTCCGTGCTCCGACGGGTCTCAGGGCCGGAAGTCCGCGGGTCGAGAGGGGCGATGCCTCGAACGTAAGTCAGCCCGCCGCGCCCCGCGATCCCAGGTCGGCCGAACCGCTGACCACGTCAGGGCCGGTCAGGGCGGCGAAGGCGGCCGTGAGCGCGTCGAGGGCCGCCGCCACATGGGGGACGGCGAGCGGGTCGGCGGCGGCCAGCGTCGTACGGAGTTCGCCCTCGGTGCGGCCGTGCAGGGCGCCGGTGGCGACGCGCACCCGGGGCTCGGCCGGGTCGTCGCCGAATCGGTGGCCGCCGGGCACGATTCTGCCGAGCGCGGCGCTGAGCCGCTCCTCGGCGCCGGCCGCGTCGAGGTCGGGGCTGCGAAGCGTCGGGTAGAGCTGGAAGCCGGCCCGCGGGGGCCGGCACACCGCACCGGTGCCGGTGATCGCCCGGTAGGCGGCGGCGGCCGTCCTGGCGTGCAGCCGGTTCGCGGCGGCGGAGCGCTCTACGACCTCGGCGGGCTCGGTGAGGACGTACGCGGTGGCGGCCGCGACCGGCGTGGGCAGGACGGCCCGGAGCGCGGCGAGCGCCGCCGCGGTCCGCTGCCGCCAGGCGGTGCCGTGCGCGGTGGCGGGGAAGCGCGCGATCGCGACGGGCACGGTGGCGGGCACCAGGGTCGCGCCGAGGTCGACGAGCACGACGGTGTGGTCCGGCAGCATCTCGGCCGGGCTGAGCAGCACGGTGTCGCGGTGGTGCAGGGTGTCGGAGTAGGTCTCGTCCGAGACGATCTGCAGCCCGGCCTCCGCCGTGGCCTCGCAGGTCTCGTGCAGCAGCTCCGGCGCGGTCACCGTGCCGGTCGGGTCGTCGGCGGCCGACAGCACGAGCAGCCGCGGGTCGGCGCCCGCCGCCCTGGCCCTGCGGACCGTTTCGAGCAGCGCGAACGGGTCGGGCACCCCGCCGCCCTCGGGCGCGCTGCGCACCGCGTGCACGGGCCGGCCGACCAGCCCCGCGACCGGCGCCTGCCAGGCGGGGGCCGGACGGGCGAGCACCGGGTCGCCGCCCGCGGCGGCGAGCAGCGCCAGCAGCAGCGACTCGGCGCCGGGCGCCGCGAGCACCTGCCCGGCAATGCTCCGCATGCCCCGCCGGGTGAAGTAGCCGCAGGCGGCGTCGAGCAGCCGCGGACCCCCGCCCGCCTCCTCCGTGCCGGGTGCGACCGCCGACAGGTGGGCGTGCCAGTAGGCGGGAACAGGAAGGCCGGGCTCCGGCCTGACGTCGTGCGGCAGGCTGATCGACATTGCGCACCTCCGCTCCTACACGCCCCGTGAAGGCCACCTTCCCCCGCCGCGGCCCTTCCCGCACCAGCAGCGCGTGCCGGGGGGTGCGGCGGCGGGGTCAGCCCTGCAGCAGCGCGGGGAGTTTGCGCATGTCGTCGAAGACGGTGGTGCCGGGGCCTTCGAGCCGGTGCGCAGGGGTGAGGCCGCCGCAGTAGCCGTACGCGCGCATGCCGGCCGCGCGGGCCGCCGCGACGCCGTAGGGGCTGTCCTCGACGACCGCGCAGCGCGCCGGGTCCACCCCGAGGCTGCGGGCCGCGTGCAGGAAGAGGTCGGGCGCGGGCTTGCCGCGGGCGACGTCGGCCGCGCTGAAGATGCGACCGGCGAACCGGTCGTACAGCCCGGTCAGGCCGAGGGTGTGCCGCAGGCCGCGGTGGCTGGTGCTCGACGCGACGCAGACCGGCGCGGTGAGGGCGTCGAGCGCCTCGACGACGCCGTCGACCGCGGTCAGCTCCGCGTCGAAGGCGTCGCGGTAGAGCTGCCGGTAGGGGGCGTCCCAGTCGGCGGGGAGGGGGTGCCCGAGGTGGGCGGCGATGTCGGCGCCCATGTCGGCGAAGGAGCGGCCGACGAAACGCTCCACGACCTCGTCCTGCGTCAGCGGCCATCCGAGGTCGGCGAGCATCAGCACGTCGATCCTGACGGCGATCTTCTCGCTGTCGACCAGCACGCCGTCGCAGTCGAAGACGACCAGCTCAAGGGGGCCCGCGGGGGTGGCGTTCACCCGGGGAGCGTACAGCGAGCGTGCACCGCCCGGCGCAGGGTAACCGGCAGGCATGGCATACCCCTGGAAGAGCTGGGACGCGGCGCTTTTCGCCGAGGTGGCGGGCCGGCACTGGCCGGGCGCGGAGCCGGTGCTGCCGCGGCTGAGCCGGGCCGCGAACCACGGGCGGCTGTGGTGCGCGGTGGCGGCCGGCATGGCGGTGGCGGGCGGCAGGGACGGGCGGCGGGCGGCGCTGCGCGGCATGGGCTCGCTGGCTCTGGCGTCGCTGAGCGTCAACACCGTGGGCAAGGGCGCGGTCCGCCGGGCCAGGCCGCTGCTCGACGCCGTACCGGTGATACGGCGGCTGCACCGGCAGCCGGTCACCTCGTCCTTCCCCTCGGGGCACTCCGCCTCCGCCGCCGCCTTCGCGGTCGGCGCGGCACTGGAGTCGGCGGGCTGGGGGGCCGCGGTGGCGCCGCTGGCGGCGAGCGTGGCCTTCTCCCGGATCTACACCGGGGTGCACTACCCGAGCGATGTGCTGGTGGGCTGCGCGCTGGGGGTGGGCGCAGCGCTGACCGTACGGGCGCTGCTGCCGCCCGCGCCCGGCACCCCGCGCTCGGGGCCGGTGGCGCCGGCGCCGTCGCTGCCGGGCGGGCGCGGGCTCCAGGTGGTGGTCAACGCCGCCTCGGGGCCGCCGCCGCTGCTGACGCCGCCGGAGGTGCGGATCGCGGCGGCGCTGCCGCAGGCCGACGTCACCGAGTGCACGGAGGACGACGACCTGGCGGAGCTGCTGGAGAAGGCGGCGCGCACCGCGGTCGAGACGGGCGGCGCCCTGGGGGTGTGCGGCGGCGACGGAACCGTACGGCTCGCGGCGGCGATCGCGCTGCGGCACGGGCTGCCGCTGGCGGTCTTCCCCGGCGGTACGCGCAACCACTTCGCGCTCGACCTGGGCCTGAACACCGTCGAGGACACCGCGACCGCGGTGCTCGACCGGCGGGCGGCGAGGGTGGACGTGGCCCGCACCACCGGGCTCGACACGCCGGACGGGGTCGCGGAGCCGTTCCTCAACACCTTCAGCATCGGCTCCTACCCGGACCTGGTGCGGGTGCGGGAGCGCTGGTCGCGGCGGGTCGGGTCGTGGCCGGCGAGCGTCCTGGCGGCGGTGCACGTGCTGCGGACCTGCGAGCCGGTGGACATCGAGATCAACGGCAGGCCGCGCTCGGTGTGGCTGCTGTTCGCGGGGAACTGCCGCTATTCGAGCGTGGGCCTCGCGCCGGTGCGGCGCCGCGACCTGGCCGACGGGCGGCTCGACGTGCGGATCGTGGACGGCGGGCCGTTCGCCAGGACCCGGCTGCTGGGAGCGGCGCTGACCGGGGTGCTGACCAGGTCACCGGTCTACGAGGCGGCGGCGGTGCCGCGGCTGCGGGTGCGCGTTCCGGGCGCGGGCGTCCACCTGGCCTGCGACGGCGAGGTGGCGCCCGCGCCCGGGGAGCTGCTGCTGGACAAGGCCGCCGGCGGTCTGGTGGTCTACCGCGGGCGGCGCTGAGCGGGGGCTCGGTTTGCCTGGGCTCAGCAGCCGGGCCTCAGGGGCTCAGTTGTTGCCGCCGACCAGGCCGGCCAGGGCGCGGACGCCCTCGCCCGAGATGCTGAGGGCGTCCTCGCTGCCGGTGTCGATCGACAGGATCAGCTCGTCGGACGGCCAGGCGCCGCTGAGCGCCGCCAGCTGCACCAGGCGGTAGCGGCGGGTCGTCGGCAGCGCCTCCGCCATCCGGGTCTCCGAAGTGAAGACCGGCACCAACTGCCTGCCGTCCTCCTGCTCGTAGACCGGCAGCTGGATCTCCCGGGGCAGCTCGGCCCCCTCCACTCCTTCCGGGTAGTCGTCGACGGCGGGCACCGGCAGCAGGACCTCGCTGACCGCGAGGGTGCTGAGCGCGATGACGTTCTCACTGCCGTGCGCGATCTCGTGCAGCGCGCGCTGCGCGGGGGGCAGTGCGCCGTTGGGACTGATGTCGTCGCTCATCGGTTCTGTGTCCTCTCGCCGCGGGGGGCCGGTCGTGCGGATACGGTCTCGTAGCTGAACGCTGAACCCCGCGCGTACCCAGCGATCGGCATACCATGCCGTCCGGCCGGTGAAATGACGTTGACCAGGCATGTGGTCGGCCGGTTAGCGTGCGCGTATGGTCGCGAAGAGCTTCGAACACACGGTCCTCGAAGGCCGCCATGTCCGGCTGGAGCCGCTGGACCCGGCCGCGCACGCCCCCGCGCTGTTCGCCGCAGGCGGCGGCGACGAGGACGTGTGGCGCTGGCTGCCGGTGGAGCCGCCGCGCAGTGAGGACGCGATACGCGAGCTGGCCGGCCGGGTCGCCGCGGACGCCGAGGACTGCGGCGGGCTGGCCTTCGCGGTGGTCGACCGGGCCGGCGGGCAGGCGATCGGCTGGACCGCCTACTGGGATGTGAGCACCGTCGACGAGCGGCTGGAGATCGGCTGGACCTGGTACGGGCGGGCGTACTGGCGCACCGCCGTCAACACCGAGGCGAAGCTGCTGCTGATGGGCCATGCGTTCGACGACATGGGCTACGGCCGGATCTGCTGGAAGACCGATCTGCTCAACACCCGGTCGCAGCAGGCGATCGCGCGGCTCGGCGCGGTCCGGGAGGGTGTGTGGCGGCGGCACCGGCTGCGGTCGGACGGGGTGACCTGGCGGGACAGCGTCTTCTTCTCCATGCTGGCCGACGAGTGGCCGGACGCGCGGCAGCGGCTGCGCGCCCGGCTGGCTTCCTGACTCTCGCCCGCTGAGGTGGCCCGGCCCCCGGCGGGGGCCGTCACTCGTACTCGGTGCCGCCCTTGCGGGTCAGGTACGCGTCGCCGACGACCTTGGCGATGGCCCGGCCGCCGATCACGGGGCTGTAGGTGCCGTCGGCGGTGCGGACGACGACGCCCTCGCGTATGTGCGCGCCCCGGCCGGAGACGGTCTCCCGGCCCTGGGCCAGGTCGAGCACCCGGTCCAGGTCGAAAGGGCCGTGGTGGAGCCGCGGCACCAGCGGCAGCTCGCCGACCGGCAGCTCCGCCGGGTCGAGCCAGGTCAGCCGGCCGCCGATCTCCGCGCACACGTCGAAGGCGGCGTAGCCGGGCAGTTCACCGCGGGCGTCGACACCGTAGCCGAGGTCCTGCACGCCCTTGCCGTACACCTCGCCGTAGATGCCGACCCTGGTCGCACCGAGCGTGCCGGCCAGGTCCGCGGCGAGCTGCGGCAGGCCGTAGCCGCGCACGGCACGCCAGTAGAGGTTGCCGGGTGACTCGACGAGGGCCAGACGCTGCGAGCCCAGTCCCTTGGAGGTGACGTGGATCGTCCCGGAGTCGGCGAGGTAGGTCAGGCAGCAGGCGGTGCCGTGCAGCTTCTCGGTGACGGTGACCAGGTCGCCGGGCGCGAAGATGTCCGGGTGGCGTTTGAGGTTCTCGATGTCGATCCAGGGCAGCAGGTCCGGCGCGGACTCCACGTCGCCGCTCATCGCGACCGGTACCGGCGGCACCCATTTGGTGATGCCGAGGCGCTCGGCGAAGTCCTCGTCGTCGGCTGACGCGCGCTCCAGGTCGGCGCTGTCGAGGGCGGCCGGGCGGCATACGATGCCCTGGGACAGCTCCCCGCGCAGCCGCACCGCCTTCACGCGGTTGGCCGCGCCGCCCGCGAGCCGCCCGGTCAGGCCGAGTTCGGCGATCAGGGGGTCGGGCAGCACCGCCTGCTCGGGGATGTACACCGCGAACTCCCCCGTCCGGTAGGCGCCCTTGGCGACCACCGCGCGATACAGGCCGACCTGGGCCAGCTCCAGTGCATCCGCGTTCGGGTGCTCCACGATGGTCAGTTGCTCGGCGGTCACCCGCAGCGTGGACATGGCTGTCCCCTTCCCCCGACTCCCCCGCCGGTGTGGCGATCACCCCCTGACCGGGGGCGCAGCGACCACTGTGGCGGGCCGCCCGCGCCCCCGGCCACCGGTTTAACCCGCCGCGGCCGGCCGGTCAGCCGGCGGGGCGGTCAGCCGGCCGGGCGGGGGTGTCGGAGCCTGGGGTGTCGGGGCCTGCGGTGTCGGGGCGCATCAGGAAGTCGTAGCGGGCGGGCAGCGGGTGCTCGGCCCTGGCCGTGGCCCGGACGGCGTCGGTGACCTCGCCGTCGCCGGCCACCAGCCGCTCGGCGACGGCATGCCAGGTCTCGCTCAACTCCTCGGCGCCCTCCCGCAGGTCGGCGACGACGATGCCGGCGTCCAGCAGTGCCCGGGCCGCCGCCGCGTCCCCCTGTGCCAGTGCGGTACGGGCGCGCAGCAGCTGGATGCGTCCGTCGTCGGGCGGCGCGGTGCTGCCGAAGGCCGGCTCGGCGAGGAGGCGTCCGGCCTCGGCGGTCCGGCCCGCGGCGAGCAGCGCCGGGACCGCCTCGACCAGCAGCGCACGCTGGGCGGTCTGCGCCTCGGGGCCATACTGCCCGGCGGTGGCCAGCAGGCCGTCCCAGGCCGCGGCATACCGTTCGGCGGCCTGCTCGGTCCTGCCCGCGACGCTGTCCGCGACCGCCAGCGCGCGATGGCACCAGGGCGAGGGGTGGGCGGCGAGCGAGCGCTCCCAGCTGCGGACGGCCTGCGCCCGGTCGTCGGCGGCCCACTGGGCGATGCCGAGGTAGTAGTCGCGGAACCACTCGTTGCCCGGGTAGGTGTCGGCGGACTCCAGCAGTTCGCGCCACTGCGGTGACACCAGGCCGGGGCCGGGCGGGGCGCCGACCGGCGGCCGGGGGAAGACGCCGGCCAGCAGCAGTTCCAGCCAGGGCTTCTGCGGGTCGTCGAGTGCGGTCGCGTCGAAGGGGGTGCCGGGCAGCCGGAGGTGGCCGCGCTCGGCCTCCAGGGCGCCCCAGCCGGAACCGGTGGCCAGGATCTCCTTCGGCTCGACGTCGGCCTGCGCGAGCCAGTCGGCGTACGCGGTGTCGACTGCCACGCGCGGCAGCGCCGCCTCCAGCCGGGCGGCGGCCGCGGCGCGGGCGGTGTCCCAGTCCGCCGCGTGCACCAGGTCCGGGTCGGCGCTGAGCGGGCCGTAGGCCTCCAGCCAGGACAGGTCGGTGTCGGCGGGCATCGGGATGTGCTCGAACTGGGTGCGGGCCAGCCCCGCCTGGATCTCCAGATAGCCGCCGGTGCCCGGCTCGGTGAGCCACTCCTGCCAGCGCCGGCCGCCGCTGCCCCGGCCCCACCAGAAGATCTTCCGGCCGCGCAGGAGGTCGGTGGACGTCTGGACCAGGCCGCGGCCCTCGCCGTCGAGTGCGGTGATCCAGCGGCGGTCGTCGCCGCGGATGTCGAGGAAGTAGTCGGCGGGGTGCTGCGATCCGGCCGGATAGCTGACGTCGGGGCCGTCGGGCGCCGGGGCGGGCAGCTCCACCTGGCGCAGGGTACGCGCGTGCCCGAAGTGCCAGGCGGCTTCCGCGGGCGCCAGCACGCGGGTGCGGTCGGTCTCCGGCACCGCGATGTTGGACCACCAGTAGGCGGGGACCGTGCGGTCGTGCGGATTGCGCACCCGGATGCCGACGTAGAGGAAGTCGGAGTCCTCCGGGAGCCAGAGGTCGATCTGGAAGGCCAGGTCGCGCAGCCGCTCCCACTCCCACAGCCGCAGCATCTCGCCGCCGTCGGGCGCCGGCACCCGGCCGGCGTGCAGCGGGGCGCAGGTGTGCGCGGCGTGCCCGGTGGCGCCGAGATTCCACTCGACACCGCCGGAGAACCAGGCGCCGGCCAGGGCGAAGTCGGCGGGCTGGAACACAGGGTTGCGGTAGAGCAGTTCGCGCCCGCTGGGCTTGTGGAACAGCGAGTGCAGCCGCCCGCCGAGCCCCGGCAGCACGGTGGCGCGCAGCCTGCTGTTCTCGATCACCAGCGCGTCGAGGGCGGCGGGCTCGCGGTCCCGCCCGTAGCCGTCGAGCAGCCGCACGGGGAGCACTGTCCGCAGCGGCGCGTAGCCGATCTGCCGTGCCATGTCGGCGGGCAGCCCCACGAGGTCGGCCGGGTCGAGCCGGTGCAGTTCGCCTTGCGGGCGCAGCGCGGGCAGCGGATTCTCCGGTCCGAGCGGGGCGGCCGGGATGGTCACCTTCGTACTGCGCACGGTCGTAGCCAAGGCACCTCATCCGGTTCGTCGGGTACGGGCCGGCCGCCGCGGTGCGGTGGGCCGTCGTCGGGCGTAGCGGGACTGACGATCACCATGGAACAGCCTTCCTGGCGCTCTGAACAGGCCCTGCTTCAGTCAGGGTTGGGCAAAACTGCCGTAATCGGTCACCATGGCGGTGAGCCTGTGGACTCACCCGCGGGAGGGTTGGTTGTCCGTGTTCGCTGCTACAACGGAGCCCATGACGACTTCGCCGGCGCCGCGGTTCGATGAATGGCTCGACCAGATAGCCGAGCGGTCCGCCGCACTGCGGTCCGCGGCACGCCAGGCGCCGTCCCACGCCAGAATCCCGGCCTGCCCCGACTGGACGGTGCCGGACCTGCTGGCGCACGTCGGCGGCACGCAGCGCTTCTGGGCCGCCGCCGTCACCGCCGGTCCCGCGTCCGGTCCGCCGTCGGACGGGCAGGTGCCCGAGCGGTTCCCGACCGGGGACCTGCTGGAGTGGTCGGCCCGTTCGACGGATGCCCTGCTCTCCTCGCTGCGCGCTGCGGGCCCCGACGGGCGGTGCTGGACGTGGTGGGCGGACTCGGGGATCGCCTCCACCTCCGGTGCGGTCGCCCGGCACCAGGTGCGGGAGGTCGCTGTCCTTGCCAGGGATGCGCAGGACGCCGCGGGTGTTCCCGAGCCCCTGCCCTCCGGGCTCGCGGTCGATGCTGTCGATGAGTTCCTCCATGTCGGTTTCGGCTCCATGGACGGGTGGCCGCACTCCCCCGCCCGGGTCGCGCTGGTCGCGGACGAGGGCCGGGCCTGGACGCTGATCCTGGACGAGACCGGTGCCTCCGCCGTGCGCAGCGCCGTGGACGGGGGCCGGCCCGAGGCCGACGCGACGGTGTCGGCCCCGGCCGGCGAACTGCTGCTCGCCCTCCACCGCAGGACGTCCTGGGACGACGGAACCCTGCGACTGGCCGGCGATGCCGCCCTCGTACGGCAGTTGGTGGTCTGGCAGCCGCTCGACTGAGGACGTACCGTCCTGGTAAAGGGGTGATGCCCATGTCAGGTCGAGCGTGGCAAGCGGCCGGTGTGACGGGTGGGGCACTGCTGTTGATCGCCGGCTGCACCTGGGGTGCCCACAAGGACCCGCCGGCAGCTGCCGATCCCAGCGAGGCCCCCGGCCCCCCGGTCGGCAGCGTCGAACATCCTCGCCCGGTCGACTGCGTCGACGGAACCACCCCACTGCCCGGCCAAGAGGCCGGCTCCACCGCCACCGCCGGCCGCCCCTGGTCGCCGCCCGGCTCGCCCTCGTCCCACTCGGGCCGGGACGACGTCACGGTCGGTCCGCTGACCCTGCAGGGCCTGCGCGGGCTGGCCGCCGGCGACCAGAACGCCCACGGCGTGCACAATTCCGACGGCTGGCACTATCTGATCGGCGCCTCCGTCCGTGACGGCGGGTCGGTGACCGTCACGATCGGAACCGAGCAACGCGCCCGGGCCGGTCTGGAATTCGGCGGCGGCCAGAGCATGGGTCCCGCGCCTGCGGTGACTTTCTCTGCGTGTGCCGATGCGGCAACCTCCTTTCTCGGTGCGTTCTTCGTCGCCGGTGACGGCAGGGCGTGCGTCCCGCTGGACATCCGGCCGAGTGACGCCGCGCCCCAGCGAGTGGTGATCTCCTTCTTCCACGGCGAGTGCCCTGCATAGGCTGTGCTCCATGACCGAGCCGACCCCTGGGCACAGCCCCGAGTCCGACGCCGAGCACGAGCCCGCCCACGACCCCGAGGTACTGCAACTGGCCGCACAGGTCTTCGATCTGGCCCGGCAGGGCGACACCGACAAACTCGCCGCGTACATCGATGCCGGCGTCCCGGCCAACCTGACCAACGACCGCGGCGACACGCTGCTGATGCTCGCCGCCTACCACGGCCACGCGGACACCGTCAGGGCACTGCTCCAGCGCGGGGCAGTAGCCGACCAGGCCAACGACCACGGCCAGACCCCGCTGGCCGGCGCGGTCTTCAAGGGCGAGCGGAACGTGATCGACGCCCTGATCGAGGGCGGCGCCGACCCGTCAGCCGGCGCACCCTCAGCGGTCGACACCGCCCGGATGTTCGGCAAGGCCGAGCTGCTCACCCTCTTCGGCGCCGGGTGACCCCGCTCGGCCCGGGGGGGACCTGACCACGGCCTGGCAAGGCCGTACGTGACGGCGGCCGGACCGGGCGGGACATGACGCCTGGTCAGGTGATGGCCGCGGTGCGCCGGGCGAGGCGGTTCGCCCCCAGCTCGGTGAGCGAGCCGTGCAGCCGCAGCCGGGCTATACCCCCGTCGGGGAATATGTCGATCCTGACGTGGGTGGCCGGCCTGGGCTCGACCAGGAAGCGGTGCACCGTGTCGGGCTGCAGCCGCACCCGGCCCAGCAACCGGACCCACCCGGCGCCGTCTCGCGTGGGCAGCCCACCCTCCTCGGCCTGCCCGAAGTCGGTCGCCGCGGTCTCGGCTGCGGCACCGTCCGCCCCGGGACCAGCCGGATCGCCGTCGCCGTCCCGGACCCACAGCTCAGCCCAGCCTGCCGCGTTCCCCTTGAGATACCCGGTGTCGATCTCGACGGCGCGGATCTCGCCCTGCTCCACCAACCGGTAGCTGATCCAGTCGTGTCCGCTGTCGCGGCGCCGCCTGGTCTCCCAGCCGTCGTCCATCTTCTGCGACCGGCCCGGCAGGATGGTGTGCTCGGGCGGTGAGTAGAAGCGGTCGGAGGCGTCCTCCACCACCCCGCCGTTCTCCAGCGCCACCAGGTCGAAGGTGCCCAGCCCCGCCAGCCACACCGGGTCGGGTGCCACCTCCCCCAATACCCGCAGCCGCGCTATGCCGCCGTCCGGATGCTGGCGCAGCCTCAGATGTGTGAACCGGCGCTCCAGATGCACCGCGAAGACATTCTCCGCATGGCCGCCGACGGCGCTACGCGCTATCACCTCGGTCCACTGCAGCGCAGGATCGAGAAGTTCCTGCGGGGATGCCGAGGGCGCGGCAGCCACCGCTTCGACCGACACCGCCTGCGGATAATTCCCCCGGAAATGAGCGGTGTCGACCACGATCGCGCGGATCACTCCGGGCGCCCCCAGCCGGATCAGAGCCCAGTCGTGGTCGTCAGGGGCAGGGTGCGGGACCTCTGCGGACGCGCCGCGCCGCCGCCTGGACTCCCAGCCGTCCATGATCTTGCCCTTGTGCCCGAAGCGCTCGGGATCGAAGACCGCGGGGCCGCGCACCAGCAGATTCTCCCGCTCGGCGAAGAACTCGTCGTTGGCCGCGACAACCCCCGCTCCGAGCCGCCGGTCGGCCAGATCCGCGAGCCCTCCGAACCCCGCCCGGCCCAGATCCGTACTTCGGTAGTCCGCGAAGGGATTGCCCCCTGCGTACGGGAGCGCATCCCCCGTGAAGGACGTCAGCGCCGTGAAGGCCCCCGCCCCCACGCCGCCCGCACCCGCACCCGCACCCGCACCCGCCAGCATGTTCGCCATCGCCTGTCCGCCCCTCTCGCCTGCTCCGATCTCCTCTGCCTCCACTCTCCGCCCCCACCACCGTTCACGTCCATCGAAACTTACTGAATAGAACTTTCAGTTGCGCTATACAGTGGATCGAGGTCCGCAGCCTGCCGCAACGCCTCCAGCGTCCGGCGCAGCAGCGGCGCGTCCTGCGCCCCGCCGCGTACCGCCCCGACGATCCGGCGCCGCGGCCGGTCCGCCTCCAGCGCACGGACGACCACCTCCTGCCGCAGCCCGCCCGCGGTCGCCATCCGCGGCACCAGCGCGATCCCCATGCCCGCCGCGACCAGCGAGAAGATGGCCGGCCAATCCGCCGCCGCATGCGCCTGCTCGGGCACGAACCCGGCGTCGGCGCAGGCCGCGAGGGTCAGGTCGCGCCACGGCCCGCGACTGCCGAAGATCCACGGGTCCTCGGCGAGCTGCGCCAGCCGCAGCGCGGGCGCGGCGGCCAGCGGGTGGCCGGGCGGCAGCGCGATGTCGAGCGGGTCGGTGAGCAGCGGGAAGAGCACGAAGCGCGGGTCCCCCGCGGTGGGCGCGTCGACGGCGAGCGACAGCGCCAGATCGACGTCGCCCGCGGCCAACTGCTCGTAGACCTCGGCGGCCTCCGCCTCCCGCACCGACACGGTGATGCCGGGCGCGCTGCGGCGCAGCAGCGCCACCGCGGGCACCACCAGCCGGGTGATCGCGGTGGCGATCGTCCCGATCCGCACCACGCCTGCCTCGCCCTGCGCCCAGCCGTCGATCTCCGCACCGGCGCGTTCGAGCTGGGCGAAGACGATCTCGGCGTGCCGCAGCAGCACGTGTGCGGCTCCGGTGAGCCGGACGCCCCGGCCGCGCGCCTCGATGACGGGCGTGCCGACCTGCTTGGACAGCGCGGCCAGTTGCTGCGACACCGCCGACGGGGTCATCCGCAGCGCGGCCGCGGCGGCCGTGACGGTGCCCGTGTCGTGCAGTGCCCGCAGAATCTGCAGTTTGCGGAGATCCCAATCCTTCATGCAGCCAGCCTAAACATTCCTGACCAGAATGTTCTGCCCACCTGTGGAAAAGCGCCGGCTGCTAGGAGGCCGCCGGGGTGCGCTCCCTGTACTGCTGCGGGCTGACCCCGCGCACCCGTTTGAAGGCCGCGCTGAGCGCGAAGGGACTGCCGTAGCCGACCCTGCGGGCGACGGAGGCGATGGTGGTGTCCGGCTCGCGCAGCAGGTCGGCGGCCAGCGCCAGCCGCCAGCCGGTCAGATACGCCATCGGCGGCTCGCCGACCAGGTCGGTGAAGCGGCGGCCGAGCGCGGCCCGCGAGACACCGGTCCTGGCGGCGAGGTCCGCGACCGTCCAGGGGCGGGCCGGGTCGTCGTGCAGCAGCCGCAGCGCAGGACCCACGACCGGGTCGCTCTGCGCGGCGTACCAGGCGGGCGCGGCGGCCTCGGGCCGGGCGAACCAGGTCCGCAGCACCGCGATCAGCAGCAGGTCGAGCAGCCGGTCGAGCACCACCTCCTGGCCCGGTTCGTCCCGGACGATCTCCTCGCTCAGCAGCGCGGGCAGCGGGCTCGACCAGGCGTCACCGGCCAGCACCAGCACCTGTGGCAGCGCGGACAGCAGCCGGCTGCTGACCTCGCCGCGCATCTGGTAGGTGCCGCTGATCATCACCGCGGACGCCGGGGACGGCTCCTCGGCCCCACCCCTGATACCGCCCACCCCGTCGGGGTCGTCGCCCCAGGTCCGCACCCCCAGGTCCATCTGCTCGCACAGTTCGTTGCCCTCGACGTCGGTGGAGACCTGGCCCGGCCGGATGACGATCTGCGGCTCGGTTTCCCGGTCGCCGGCGACGACGTAAGGCTCCGGTCCGCGGATCACCGCGATGTCACCGGGGCGCAGCAGCCGCGCCCGGCCGTCGTCGGTCCTGATCCAGGCGTCGCCCCTGACCATGTGCACCAGCGTGAGGGGTGCCCGGTCGGCGATCCTGATCGACCAGGGCGGGGTGAGGACCGACCGCAGCAGGAACGCGCCCCGCGCTCGCGGGCCGTCGAGGAGATTGGCCAGTGCGTCCATGGCCGACAGCCTAGAACTGGACGCCTGCGTATGGGGATGAGCTCCTCAGCGATGGCCGGGCCGTGGGCAGCGCGGATTCACTGAGGTCATGACGCAGAACACCCCGCTCGCCCCCGCGCCGGTCCCCGCCCGCCGCCCGACCCGAGGAGTTGCCGTGAACGGCGACCTCCGCAGCCTGGTGCTGCTTGCCGCCACGCTCGTCACCGGCCTGATGGCCGGGCTGTACTTCGCCTTCTCGGTCGCCGTGATGCCCGGTCTTGCGCGGGCCGGCGACCGCACGTTCATCGAGACGATGCAGCGGGTGAACGTGGCAATTCTCAACGGCTGGTTCACCCTCGCCTTCGGCGGCGCCCTGGTGCTCGGGGTGGTCGCGGCGGTGCTGCACCGCGGCGGGGAGGGGCGGCCCGCACTGCCGTGGATCATTGCGGGCGTCGCGCTCTACGCGGCGTCCCTGGTCATCACGATGGGCTTCAACGTTCCGCTCAACAACCGCCTGGCGGGCGCGGGAGCACCGGGGCGCATCCACGATCCGGCGGCGGTACGGGCGCAGTTCGAGTCGGCGTGGGTGCACTGGAACATCGCGCGGACACTGGTCACCACCGGGGCTCTCGGCTGCCTGGCATGGGCCGTGCGGGTGGCAGGCAGCACCGGCCGCATATGACGGACGGACGGCCGCCGCTCCGCTAGAGTCGGTCGCGGTCGCGACTGGCGAGGGTGGGACACCACCGGGGAGCGGCCGACTGCATCCGTGAGCGTCGACCGCCTGGGCGCCTCTCGTCAACGCAGCCCGCCCGCCCCGCCGTCCGGGGCCGCGGGCTCGGACCGAGGAGGCCGGGACGTGGACTTGCGGTACGGAACGAACCCTCAGCAGCACACGGCAACTGCCGCGCCGGTGAAGGCGGGCGCATGGCCGGTCCGGGTTCTCAACGGCGAACCGTCGTACATCAATCTGCTGGACGCGCTGAGCGGCTGGCAGCTGGTCAGGGAGGCCGCGGAGGCGCTGGGGAGGCCGGCTGCGGCGTCGTTCAAGCACGTGTCGCCCGCCGGGGCCGCACTCGCGGGGCCGCTGGACCCCGCCACTGCCGCGCTCTATCGCGCCGACCCCGACGCAGGCCAGCTGACCAGCGCGTACGTACGTGCCAGGGACGCCGATCCGAAGTCGTCCTACGGCGATGTCGCTGCCGTGTCGCACCCGGTGGACGAGGAACTGGCGGCGCTGCTCGCCCATGTGGTCTGCGACGGCATCGTCGCCCCGGGATACGCGCCCGGCACGGTCGCCGCGCTCAGCCGGAAGAAGAAGGGCCGTTTCCTGGTGCTCGAGGCGGACCCCGCGTTCGTTCCGCCGCCGCAGGAGGACCGCGAGGTCCACGGGTTGCGGCTGACCCAGCAGCGCGACGACGTTCCGCTGCACGCGTCGCTGCTGGACGACGTGGTGTGCGGCGGGCCGCTGACGAAGGCTGCCGTGGCGGACCTGCTGCTGGGACTCGCCGTGGTGCGCTACACCCAGTCCAACTCGGTGTGTTACGTGCGGAACGGGGTCACGCTCGGCATCGGGGCGGGGCAGCAGTCGCGGGTGGACTGCACCCGGCTGGCGGGTGCGAAGGCCGACAGCTGGTGGCTGCGGCGGCACCCGGCCGTGTCGGCCCTGGACTTCGTGCCGGGCATCCGCCGTCAGGACCGCGTCAACTGGCACGTGCGCTTCATCGAGGGCGACATGACCGCCGACGAACGGACCCGGTTCGGCCGGGCACTGGCGTCGCCCCCCGACTGGCTCACAGATGCGCAGCGCCGGGAGTGGGGCGCCCGCCTGACCGGTGTGTCCTTCGCGTCCGACGGCACCCTGCCCTTCCGCGACAACGTGGACCATGCGGCCCGCCACGGTGTGCGCTGGATCGCCGAGCCAGGCGGCTCCATCCGCTCCGCCGACGTGGCGGAGGCCTGCCGCGAGCACGGCATCACGCTGGCGCACACCAGGCTGCGGCTCTTCCGCCACTGACCCGGGTCAGGGCGGGGCGCGGTCAGCCGCCGAAGGCGCCGTGCCGCCCCTCGCCCGCGGCGAAGCGGGCCGCGCCCTCGGCGGCCTCGGCCAGCGAGATCCGGCCATGGGCCAGCTCCACGGCCAGGGCGGTGTCCTCCGGCAGGCCCTCCTGCTCCAGCAGGGCGAGGCGGTCGTGCCGCAGGCAGGTCTGCGGGAAGGCGGCGATCTCCGCGGCGAGTTGCTCGGCTGCGGCACGGGCGGTACCGGTGGGGACGACGCGGTCGGCCAGACCGATGGACAGCGCCTCGGCCGCGTCGACGGGGCGGCCGGTGAGGACCAGGTCCATAGCCCGGCCCGCACCGATCAGCCGCGGCAGCCGTACGGTGCCGCCGTCGATCAGCGGGACGCCCCAGCGGCGGCAGAAGACGCCGAGGACGGCGGACTCCTCGACGACCCGCAGGTCGCACCACAGCGCCAGTTCGAGACCGCCCGCCACGGCATGGCCGGACACCGCCGCGATGACCGGTTTGCCGAGCCGCATCCTGGTCGGCCCCATCGGACCGTCGCCATGTGCCACGCCGTGGCCATGTACCGAGCCGCCGCGCGCCGCGCCCACGGTGTCGGTGACGCGGTTCCCCCGCTCCGTGCCGATCGCCTTGAGGTCGGCGCCCGCGCAGAAGGTGCCGCCCTCGCCCCACAGCACCGCCACGGCCGCTTCGTCGTCGGCGTCGAAGGCGCGGAAGGCGTCGGCGAGCGCCCGCGCGGTGGGGCCGTCCACGGCGTTGCGGGCCGCGGGCCGGGACAGCACGACGGTGGTCACCGCGCCCTTGCGCTCGGTCCGCACGGACGGCCCCTGCCCGTCCGGCGGCCGGGGTGGTTGCGGCATGGCGGCGGCTCCGTCCGATCGGCGGGTCAGCGGTGTTCCTGGACGAGCACCGCGAGGGTGTCCGGTTCCAGTGCCCGGAAGACATGGGCGATGTCCCCCGGGTAGGCGACGTAGTCGCCGGGTGCGAGTTCGACCGGGTCCTCCGCGATGCCGACGAGGGCGCGGCCGGTGCTGAGCACGACGTGCTCGACGACGCCGGGCATGTGCGGGTCGGACTCGCGGGCGGTGCCGGGCTGGGCGGACACCAGGTAGATGTCTCGCCGGGTGTGGGGCGGTGACGAGGCGAGCAACGTGGCGACGTAGTCGGCGCGTTCCGCGGCGAAGGCGGGACCCTCGCCCGCCCTGATGACCTGCACCCGGGGGCGCGGGGGCTCCACGAGCTGGGCGAAGGGCACGTCGAGGGTGACGCTCAGCGCCCACAGCGTCTCCACGCTCGGGTTGCCGGTGCCGGACTCCAGCTGGGACAGCGTTGACTTGGCTATGCCCGCGCGGCGGGCGACCTCGGCGAGCGACAGTCCCGCGCGCCTCCGTTCGCGCTGCAGCGAGGCCGCTATGACCGCGAGCGGCGGGCCGCCGGGAGAACTCTCGTCGTGTGCCACACCCGCTCCTTCGTTCGCTGGACAAGTCCATGTGTTCGCCTTGACGAACGGCTTCGTCGGTGTTCAGTATAGGCGGCGATGCGTTCGATATGGCGAACAAAAAAGCTTCCAACGCGCCACCTGGCGCGGGACATTGCACTCGTGTGCGCGGCCGACGCGGTGGTCGGCGCCTCCTTCGGCGCGATCACGGTAGGGCTCGGCCTGCCGGCCTGGCTGCCGATGCTGCTGTCGGTGGTGGTCTTCGCCGGGGCCGCCCAGTTCCTCTTCGTGGGCCTGGTGGCCGCGGGCGGCAGTCCGATCGCCGCGGTCGCGGCCGGACTGCTGGTGAACGCCCGTCATGTACCGTTCGGCTTCGCCGTGGGCGACGTCCTCGGTACGGGATGGCTTCGGCGGGTCGTCGGCAGCCACCTGATGGTGGACGAGACGGTCGCCTTCACACTGGCCCAGCACGAGCCGGCGCGGCGGCGTAGGGCGTACTGGCTCTGCGGAACGGGGCTGTTCCTCAGCTGGAACGCCGGTGTGGTGCTGGGCACTTACGGCGGCCAGGCGATTGGCGACACCGACGCGCTCGGGCTGGACGCGGCCTTCCCCGCGGTGCTGCTCGCGCTGCTGCTGCCGTCACTGGGGACGCCGCCGACCCGGCGGGCGGCACTCGCGGGGGTACTGATCGCGCTGGCCGCCACGCCCTTCCTGCCCGCGGGCCTGCCCGTGCTGCTCGCGCTCGCCGGGGTCGCGGCGGCTGGTGCGGGGCGCACAGGAGACCGGGCCGGCGCCAGGGACCCACGATGAGCACCGGAACGGAACTGGTGGCCGCCACCGCGGTGTTGGCCGCGGGCACGTTCGCCTTCCGCTTCGCCGGTCCGGTGCTGCGCTCCCGGGTGACGCTGCCGGTCCGGGCGGAGCGCCTGCTCGGGGTCGCGGTGGTGGTGCTGCTCGCCGCGCTGGTGGCCACCTCGGCGCTGACCCAGGGGCACGGGTTCGCGGGGACGGCCAGGCCCGCCGGCGTGGCGGTCGGGGCGCTGTGCGCCTGGCGCAGGGCGCCCTTCCTCGTCGTGGTCCTCGCCGCGGCGGCGACCACCGCGGTCCTGCGGCTGCTGGGCGCCTCCTGAGACCGACCGCCGGCCGGCCGCGCGGCAATGTGGCCGAACTCGGAGGTGACAGCAGGAATGCAGGCCGTGTTACGTGTCATGTCTCCGTCGCTTCACACGCGGACGTCACCGTCCTGACGGAGAGCCACCCCCACAGGAGGACACACGTGACCGGTCCGCTGACCCGCCGCCATACGCTCCGCCCGCGCGCCACCGCGCGCACCGCACTGCTCGGCGCGCTCGCCGCCTGCCTCGCCTTCACCGTCGCAGGACCCGCCGGCGGCAGCGCGTCCGCCGCCGGCACCGACGCGCTGCCGCTGTCCGGCGCCACCACGTCCGGGCTGCACAACACCTACGACCCCGCCGCGTTCAGCTACCTGGCGCAGGCGCTCGACACGGGCACGTCGATGATCGAACTCGACGTGTGGGACGACTTCTTCACCCAGGAATGGAAGGTCAGCCACTCCAACCCGACCGGGAACAGCAACAACTGCGTCAACGCCTCCTCCCCGGACCAGCTCTACACCGGCGGGGCCAACAAGAACCTGGAGAGCTGCCTGGACGACGTCCGGGTATGGCTCGGGGCGCACCCCGGGCACGGGCCGCTGATCATCAAGCTGGAGATGAAGGCGGGCTTCCAGGCCACCTTCGGGATGAGCCCGGCCAAGCTCGACCAGTCGATCAGCGCCCACCTGGGAAACCTGGTGTTCAAGCCGAACGACCTGCTGAACAAGCCGGGCGGCGGGCAGTACGCCACCCTGGACGAGGCCGCCGTCGCCGGCAACTGGCCGACGCGCGCCCAGCTCGCGGGCAAGGTGCTGCTCGAAGTCATCCCCGGCACGGTCGAGGAGTCCAACCCCACCGACTCGCTGTGGACCGACAGCGAGTACGCCGGCTACCTGCGGGACCTGCACAGCCAGGGCAAGACCGCGCAGGCGAACGTCTTCCCCTCGGTCCACAACGCCCAGGCGGGCGACCCCAGGACGCGCTACTCCGACACCTCCCTGCGGCCGTGGTTCGTGGCCTTCGACGGTGACGCCGCCACGTATCTGAACGGCAGCATCGACACGAGCTGGTACGACACCCGCCACTACCTGCTCTTCATGACCGACTCGCAGAATGTGGCGCCCGCTCTGGACGACGTGAACCCCGCACCTGCCGACGCGCAGGCCAGGGTCGCCCAACTCGCGAAGGCGCACGCCACGGTGGCCTCCAACGACTGGAAGGGCCTGCCCCAGGTCCAGTCGCTGGTGCTGCCGCGCGGCTGAGCCCGCTCGCCGGCGGTCCGCCGCCCCCTGACAGCGCCCCGCGGTGGTCGGTCCGCCGCGGGGCGCACCGCCGGACCACGCACGCAGGCGCGGTCCCCGCGAGCTGTGCCCCGCGGGCTACGCCGGGCCGGCCGGCCGCCCGCCCGTCGGGCTGAGGTGCACAGCGGCGAGCTTCCAGTCCGCGCCGTCCGCGACGATCATCTGCGTGACGCGGAAGTACCCGTCCGCGTCCCGCCCGTCGTAGATGCTCTGCTGGCCCTGCACGCCCACCGCGACCGCCGCCCGCCCGTGCCTGCGGACCGTCACCTCTTCCCAGGTGAAGGCGTCGTGTATGAGCGCGCCCGAGGCGTAGCGGTCGATCCACTGCCTCTTATCCAGGACGAAGCCGTGCGGACCCACCGCGGTGAAGTCCTCGGTGAGCAGCGCGTCCAGTGCGGCGACATCGCCCAGCCGCTCGGCCTCGGTCCACCGCCGCGCGAAGTCTGCCATTTCCTGGTCGTGGTCCATGCCGTTGCCTCCGTTGCACCGCGAGAGTTGGGGCAATCCCTCCTGCCCTCTAGACTCCCGCGACGGCCCGGATGTGACATCGACCTGCGGTAGGGCTTCCACCTACTCCAGCAGTCAGCGCCGTCACCGGAACGGCGTACTCCCGCGGGAGTAACACCCTTGGGCACGAAGGCCCGCACGACACACCCTAGGTTGCCAGCGTTCCGCGGTCGCCCATGACGATCACCGGGTGGTCGGCGGGGAGCAGGGTGTGCAGCAGGTCGACCATGTGGGCGGCCGAGATGCTGACGCAGCCGTGGGTCGGGCCGCCGTGGTCGACGTGCACCCAGATGCCGCCGCCGCGGCTCGCGCCGAGCGGCTGTGTGCCGTCCAGCGGGGACGTGCCGGGGACCCGGTTGTAGTCGATCGCGATGACGTAGTCGAAGGCCTGGTCGAGGGTCTCGCCGTTGAAGCCGACGCCGCCCGCCTGGAATTTGGCGGAGTGGTGGTACGGCAGCTTCGTGCCCGGGTCCGGGTCGAACCCGCCCGCGTCATGCAGCGTGAACACCCCGATCGGGCTGTGCAGATCACCCGCGCGATGGCCGGCGGACCAGCCGTGCAGGGCGTTGTGGGCCGCCCAGGCCGCGCCCGGGTGCCAGCGGCCGCGGCCGGTCTTCGTCCACAGGGTGACGACGGTGTCGGACGAGTTCTTCGCCTTGCCCGAGGCGACCAGCACTTGGCGGGTGGCGGCGGGGATCGCCGCGCGGGTCCTCGGACCGAGCCCGGTGATCATCGCCACCGCGCCGTCAGGGGCGGCCGTCGGGTTCGCGCCCGCCGCGGCGGCGCCGGGAGGCGGGGCGGCCGGCGAGTTCGGCGCTCCGGCGTGGCCGCGACCGGCGGTGTCCGCGGCCCCGGCGTGCCGGGTCGCCACCGTGTAGCCGGCGGCCACCACGGCGAGCCCGGCGACGCCGACCACCGCCAGGACCATCGCGCGCCGCCTGCGGCGAGGCCTGCGGTGCCGTTTGCGGCCGCGCCCCTCGGCGTCGGGCGCGGGGGTCGTTCGGCGGTCGGCATATGCGTCGGAGGGCGTGGCAGTCATCGGTACGATCCTCGCAAACACCCGGTTCCCATCCGTCACCCAGCCCCCACGGGCGCCCGTTTCATCCCGCACGTCCGCATTTCGTACGCCTCGGCGGGCACCCGGCGGCGCGTCGCCCGGGGCGCCGGCGTCACGCCTCCTTGAGTAGTTCCGCGGCGAGTTCGCGCGGCCGGCTCAGGGCCGGCAGATGGCCGCCGGGCAGCACCTCGACGTCGATGCCGAGCCGTTCGCGCACCACTTCCCGCTGGAATTCCAGCGGGAAGAAGCGGTCGTCGCGGCCCTGGAGGAAGCGGGTGGGCAGGTCGGGCCAGGCCGCGAGCGGCCAGGGCTGGGTGAAGACTGCGGCCGGCGGCCCGGCTTGCGGGGCCGCCATCGCCGCTTCGGTCACCGCGGGCGGCACGTCGTGGAAGAAGTCCGTCAGCACGTCGAACTCGGCGTCCGCGCCGCGGCCCGTCGCTTCCGCGTACGCGGATCTGGCCGCGGCCTGACCGGTGTTGTCCCACCACTCGCCCGCGGTCTCGCCGGGGCGCGGCACCATCGCGTTGACCAGGACGATGCGGTTGACCGGGAGGCGCTCGCAGACCAGGGGTGCGGAGAAGCCGCCGAGCGACTGGGCGACCAGGACGACGGGGGCGTCGAGCTCGAGTGCCGCACTGCGCACGGCGTCGACGATCGCGTCCGCGAAAGCGTCGAGCCCGGCCGAGTCGTCGCTCGGCAGGTCGACGGTGACCACCGTGTGGCCGCGCTCGCGAAGCTCGGGGACGACCAGGTGCCAGTACCAGGCGGAACCGTCGGCGCCCGGCACGAGAATGTACGTCGCCATGGCGTCAGCCCGCGGTACGCGGTGCGCGGGACGGGCGCCTTCGCGCGGGACGGGGACGGCAGATACGGAGCCTTCCCAGGGTGCCCTGGGAAGGCGGCTGCGAGGTCTGGCCTGACATGCGTGCTCCCAACTGTCGCTGCCAATCTACGGGTCCTGGCACGGTCGGGGTCGCAGGCAGTCCGGGGGTGGCGCCGGTCCTTCAGCCGTAGACCCGGCCGAGCCAGGCCGTCCAGTCGGCGCCGAGACGGTCACCGTCCGCGCCCCGAGCGAAGTCGTGGACGGCCACGCCGACCGTCGCGCCCCAGTGGTTGCGACCGAAGAACCGGTACATTGCGTCGCCGGTGCGCAGGCCGAAGAAGTACCGGTCGCGGTAGTCGACCACGGCGGGGACCTTTCCGGCGCCGGGCAGTTCGACGTCGACCGCCGTGCCCTGGGCCGCGTCGGCGGGCAGGCCGAGCGCCTGCCAGGACCGCTCGAGGGCGTCGGGGGTGCCCGCGGCGGCCGGCCCGTCCACCGAGGCGTAGGCGGCGGGACGGCCGCTGAAGTGCTTCAGGTACTGGCCGAGGGTGTGCAGGTAGAAGTCGGTGTGCCGGTTGGCGCCGTCGTACTGGTTGTCCCAGTCGTCGACGAAGATCCCGCTGTGCACGTAGCGCACCCACGAACCGCCGCCCTCGCGGGGCTCGATGAGGTGGTCGAGCTGGTTGAGGGTCTGCCCGTGCACGCCCTCCGGCATCTCGGCGCGTGCGGTCAGCCGGTGCGGCGGGTTCCACGCGGTGATGGTCGCGCCGAAGGGCGCGGCGCCGCCCACCTCGGGTTCGTACTCGGAGGGCCACAGCCAGCCGGCGGAGCCGGTGGTGATGGCGGCGAAGACCTCCTCGGGTGTCGACTCGACCTCGAACTCGCGGGCGATCTCGAACGGCTTGGACATATGCGTCACTTCTCCCGGGTTCAGGCCTGCTGCGGCGCGTACACGACGTGGTGCACGCCTGAGTCGAACATCTCGGAGCTCACGACGGTCAGGGCGGTGTTCGACAGGCCGTCCTGGAAGAGCCGCTTGCCGCGGCCGACCACGACCGGGTCGATGAGCAGGTCGATCTCGTCCACCAGGCCCTGGCCGAGCAGCCAGTGCACGAGGGTGGCACTGCCCGCGACGGTGATGTCCCCGCCGTCCTGCTGCTTGAGCCGGGTGATGGCGTCGACGGGGTCGGCGCCGATGATGGTGGAGTTGTTCCACTCGGCCTTGTCGAGAGTGCGGGAGACGACGTATTTGGCGACGCCGTTCATGTGTTCGGCGCCGGGCTCGCCGACCATCCCCGGCCAGGCGGCGGCGAATCCCTAAGGTGACGCGGCCGAGCAGCAGCGCGTCGGTGGCCGCCATCTGCGCGCTGACGGTGCGGGCCATGTCGTCGTCGAAGTACGGCCCGTGCCACTGGTCGGGCGCCTCCATGACGCCGTCCGCGGTCAGGAACTCGCTGACGATCAGCTTCCTCATGATGACTGCTCCTCGATTTCCTCGGTCTGTGCGGTGTGCGTGGCGGACAGTTCCGGGCGGTCCTCCGCCGCCGCGGCGGTCGCCTGCTTCACCGTGGGGTGCAGGGCGACGACGACCCGGTGCGGCCGTCCGCCGGACGCATCCTCGTCGTGGTACTTGGTGATCAGCGCGCCGACACCGCGGGTCAGTTCCTCGACGAAGGCGGCCCGGTGCGCGGCGGAGGCGAAGCGCACCTCGCCGTCCAGCGCGTAGGTGGCGATCCGCTGCCCCGCCCGGTCGGCGCCGGTGATCAGCGCGCCGGTGTCCCTGACCAGCCGGGCGGCGAGCGCCAGCAGCCAGCGGGCGGACAGCTGGTCGCGGAAGCGGGCCGGGTCGGGCTGCACGGCGGGCAGCGCCGCCGGCGAGATGACGTACGACGCCGCGGTGGCGCGCATCAGCCGCTCGGTGACATTGCCCTTCCTGCGCTCGCCTGCCAGCTCGACCAGGCCGTGCTTCTCCAGTGCCTTGAGGTGGTAGTTGACCTTCTGCCGGGGCAGGCCCACCCGCCCGGCCAGCATCGCCGCCGAAGCCGGCCCCGCGGCCAGTTCGGCGAGCAGCCTGGCCCGTATCGGGTCGAGCGACACGGCGGCTGCCTCGGCGTCCTCGATCACGCTCACGTCCAACATGGCTCCACCGTCTCACCGAAAACTTTTTTTGTCCAGGCCAAAACTCTTGTCGGTGAGACGGCGGGAGGGCGCAGCAGGGCGCGGCAGGGGCCGGGGTCACCCGTGGTGCGAGCGGCGCTCCCCGTAGTCGCGCAGAGCCTGCTCCACCACCGCGGCGAGACGGGTGTGGTGGGCGCCGCGCCAGTAGACGCGGCCGCAGGAGGTGCACTCGGCGAAGACGTCGTAGGTCTTGCGCGTGCCGTCGGCGAGCCGGTCGGTGACGGACTCCTTGTCCGCCTCCCTGAGCGGGCTGTTGCAGGCCACGCAGCGGGTCCAGGGGGCCAGCGGCGGCTCGAACCGGCTCAGCACGTCCTGCAGCTGCTCCTCGGGGCGGTCGCTGTAGACGTAGGCGCCCGCCCACAGCTCCCGGCGGTGCAGCAGGCCGCGGTCGCGGGAGAGCAGGACGCGGCGCTCCTTCGCGGAGAGCGCGGCGAGTGCCGGGTCGCCGATGTCCTCGCTCTCGTAGGCGGCGTCGACGCCCAGGAGGCGCAGTCGCCGCGCGAGGGTGCCGAGGTGCACGTCGAGCAGGAAGCGCAAGGGTGCGCCGGGCACCGCCTGCGGGCGGGTCACCGCACGGACCTCCACGACCTCGCCGGAGACGGGCACGTGCCCGGCGGCCACCTCGCGGCCGTCGACGGCCAGACCACCGACCTCGGTCAGCGGGATGCCCAGCGACTCCACGACGTGGCCGAGGGAGGAGGAGCCGTCCGTGGTCAGCGTCGTCGTCGCGGCACGGCGGCCGGCGGGGACGAACAGGTGCAGTTCCGCGGGGATCTTGACGGTTACTTCTGGTCGGGTCACGGCGTCACAATGCCAGGCGGCGGGCGCCTGCCGTATCCCGTTTTACGGCGTCAGACGGTGTAGGTCACCGTGACCGGGGCGTGGTCGGACCAGCGCTCGGCATAGGTGGCGGCGCGTTCCACCATGGCGGTGGTGGCCGCGGCACCGAGCTTCGGCGTGGCCATGTGGTAGTCGATACGCCAGCCCGTGTCGTTGTCGAAGGCCTTGCCACGGAAGGACCACCACGAGTACGGGCCTTCGACTCCCGGGTGCAGGCTGCGGACGACGTCGGTCCAGCCGGCCGCGGGGTCGAGGAGGTCGGTGAGCCAGGCACGCTCCTCGGGCAGGAAACCGGAGGACTTGCGGTTGCCGCGCCAGTTGCGCAGGTCCGCCTCCTGGTGCGCGATGTTCCAGTCCCCGCAGACGAGGGCATGGCCGCCGGTACTGGCAGCGCGTTCGTGCAGGGCGTCGAGGTGGGCGCGGAATTCGGCCATGAAGCGGTACTTCGCTGTCTGGCGCTCGGTCTCCGCCTCGCCGGTGGGCAGGTAGAGGCTGCCGACGGTGAGCCCGGCGGCGGTGCCGTCGCCCGGCAGGTCGACCTCGATGTAGCGGCCGGAGGCGTCGTACTCTGCCGAGCCGAAGCCGACGCGCACCGCGGTGGGCGCGGTCCTGGAGTAGATGGAGACGCCGGCCCGGCCCTTGGTGGCCGCGGGGGCGTGGTAGGCGTGCCAGCCCTCGGGGTCGCGCAGCTCGTCGGGGAGCTGGTCGGGCTCCGCCCGGACTTCCTGCAGGCACACCACGTCGGCCGCGGTCGCCGCCAGCCAGGGCAGGAAGCCCTTCCGCCCGGCGGCCCGCAGCCCGTTCACGTTCACACTGGTCACGGTCAGCACCTCGCGGACGATACCCGCAGCGGCGCGACAGCAGAAAGTCGTATCGCACAGGTGTGCGATAGACGGGGGCGCTGACCACGTAGGATGGCGGCGTGGAGATCAGAAGGACGCGTTACAACGAGCCCGCCGCGGTGCGGCTGAACGACCTGGTGCAGCGGGAGTACGTCGAGCGTTACGGCGACGGGGACGCGACGCCGATGGCCGCGGACAACTTCGACCCGCCGAACGGGCTGTATCTGGTGGCCTACGACGCCGACGAACAGCCGGTCGCCAGCGGCGGCTGGCGGGCGCAGGACGCCTCGCCCGGGGGGCACGAGGACGGCGACGCCGAGATCAAGCGGATGTTCGTGGTGAAGGAGGCGCGCGGGCGGGGACTGGCCCGGGCGATCCTGGCGGAGCTGGAGGCCAGTGCGGCGGCGGCCGGCCGGACCCGCATGGTCCTGGAGACGGGGTCGCGCCAGCCGGAGGCGATAGCCCTGTACGAGTCGTGCGGCTATGTACCGGTGAAGAAGTTCGGCTACTACCGCGACCAGGAGCTCAGCATGTGCCTGGGCAAATCCCTGGCGGATCCCCAGGCCTGAGCCGCGTCCTACCGCCGCCGGGAACGGCGCAGGAAGCGTCCGCACAGCCAGCCGACGACGAAGGTCATCAGCAGTGCCAGCCACAGCGGCATGGTGACCTCGGGGATCAGCAGCCGGATGCGGACGTCCCTGGTGTTCTCGAAGATGAAGATCAGCGCGAGGACGCCGAGCACCAGGACGACGATCCTGCCCGGCGTCATCCGCTCGCGCATGCCGCGCCCGGCTGCTTTCTCGGAAGTCATCGCGCCCTCCAGCTGTCGGCTGCCGGTCCCCGTGCCGTTCATGATCCCGGGGGAGGGCGACGCATGCCGGTACGTGATGCTCCGTACGGGTGACGGCGGCGGCTGCGGGGGTCAGGCCTGCAGTTCCTCGTAGACGGCCAGCACGCTGCGGGCCTGCTGCTCGACCTGGTCGGCGACCGGCACCCAGCGCGGGCGGTAGGCGCACTCGTAGGCCTCGCACCACCTGTCGACGAGCCGGGAGACCAGTGGCACGTCCGCGACCTGCCGGAGCATCGCGGCGGCGCGCAGCGGGATGCGCTGCGCGTAGACCTCGATGCTGTTCACCAGGGCGGTCGTCATGTCGGGCAGCGGCGCCGCACCGGGTGCGCGGACTGCGGGGTCCCAGTCCGCGGTGAGCGCGGGGCCGAGCCCGACCAGCTCGCGCACGGTGCGCAGCAGGGCGCCGTCCGCTCCCCTGAGCTGCGGGCGTACCGCGTCCAGCAGCCGCGCCACGACGGGCAGGTCGCGGCGCAGGGCGGCGCCCGCGGTGCGCAGCGCCCGGTCGGCGTCGGGGTGGGGCGTGGTGTCCGCGCTGCGGTCGCAGGCCCACATCGGGACTTCGACGACCGCGGTCACCCCGTCGTAGCGCTTGGCGTGCACCCAGGTGGAGTGCGCCCCGTCGCCGGCCGCCGGGTCGCCGCAGGGCGGCATCACGTAGACGCCGGGGCCTGGGCTCGGCCACTGGAAGGCGTCGGACGAGCCGCTCTCCAGCGGGATGTCCAGTTCCGCGGCCGACTTGCCGATGCGTTCGGGCACCCCCGGCACGTCGCTGGTGAGCTGGACGAAGCTGCCGCCGACGTCGATGCTGTGCAGCGAGCACTGGAGCACCGGGCGCAGTTCGTCCAGGACGCCGACCAGGGCGCGGGTCTCCGGCAGCGCGGGGCATCGTCCGTCGCCTTCGGGCGGCAGCCACTCGGGCTGCTCGGCCGTGCAGGGCCGGAAGAAGTGCTCGTAGTGGTCACGCAGGGTGTAGGGGCCGGACAGCCAGGGTTCGTTGAGAGCGGCGCCATCCGGGTCGATGCAGAGCAGGAAGTGCCAGCTGCTCCCGTCGCCCTCGCCCTGCGCCCGCTGTTCCGCGATGCCGCGGGCCAGCCGCAGCGCCGTCGCACCGCCCACGGCGGCCTCGTTGGCGTGCGGACCCGCGACCACCAGCACATTGCGGCTGCCTTCGCCCACGGTCAGCATCAGCAGCGGGCGACCCGCCCGTGACCTGCCCACCCTCCCCAGCCGGCAGATCCCCGGGTAACTCGATGTCAATGAACGAGCACCCGCAGTTATCTCGTCAGTCGTCGGATAGAGCATCCCTACCATCCTCGCCACCGCAATCCCCCAGGAGCCCGGGCTTGGAAGGCCCGAGGCCGCATCACGACATCGAGTTCGATCCCGTCAGTACGACACGGCCGCCACGGGGTGTCAACGGTGCTACCACGGCAATTACGCAGGCCGCTGCGGGCTCGGTACCGCGGATCACACCTGTCGCGGCCGCCCCGTCGGCGAACGCCCGGAGGGCGCGCCGTGGACGCCCGCCCCCTGGTCCGCGCGGAGGGCAAGTCCGGCGAGCGGCAACCCCCGTACCCGTCGGAGCGCGACCAGCGCCACCACCAGCGGTGCGTACCCGTGGCAGGACGGCGACACCGGCAGCGGGCACGCCGGCGGTCGCCACGGCGCCGCTTCGTGCGCGGCCGGGGGCGACACCGCATGCCGAGACGGCAGGGCTCGGCGCAGAGGCGACCGGCCCCGCCGCATGGCCTGGCAGCACCAGCAGCAACTGGGCGAAGTGGCATACGCCGTCCGGCTGCGGGTCTCCGCGCGCATATGCCCACGGAAGTGGCCAAGTACCCCGCCGCCCGACGGGAGGACGTACGGCAGATGGGCGAGGACGACCGTCCCGCAGCGGGGAGGCCGCACACGGCTGGGGCCAATCCTCAGCGACGGGCGCCTGGCCGGTGCGGGCGCCGGCGAATCGACGCGCTGGGCGGCCGCTACCGGGTCGTCGCGACCGACCACCCCGGCTTCGGGCACAGCGAGGTGCCCGGGGCTTCACCCGAGGCGTGCCCGACGCGGCACAGCACCTGTTCCCAACCGGGCGCTTCGCGCTTGAGGAGCAGGTCGGCGAATCGCCCCGCTCATCGCGGACTTCCTCGACCGCACGTGGGCGGGTGCGGCAGCTCCCTGACCCTGCCCCCGCCCGGGGTGAGGAGCCGGCGTAGCGGTGCGTACAGGAGCGCGGAGGAACCTTACGAAACACGGACGTCGGCCGCTCCGGGCCGCCGGTCCGTGGTCACTGTCAGTGGCGGGTGCCAGACTCCTTCGCATGGGCACCGCATCCGTTTCCGTACCGCCGCCGCGCCGTCGGGTCCTCGTCGTGGACGACGACCCGACCGTCGCCGAGGTCGTCGCGAGCTATCTCGACCGGGCCGGCTTCGCCGTGGACCGGGCTGCCGACGGCCCGGCCGCGGTCGCGCGCGCGGCCGCGGCACGGCCGGATCTGGTCGTGCTCGACCTGATGCTGCCGGGCATGGACGGGCTCGAGGTGTGCCGTGCGATACGGCAGGACGGGCCGGTGCCGGTGGTGATGCTCACCGCCAGGGGTGACGAGGACGACCGCATCCTCGGCCTGGAGGTCGGTGCGGACGACTATGTGACCAAGCCGTTCTCGCCGCGCGAGCTGGTGCTGCGGGTCGAGTCGGTACTGCGCCGCGCCAGCGCGCTGCCCGCGCGCGGGCCGTGGCTGCGCTCGGGCACCCTCGCCCTCGACCCGGCCGCCCGCAGGGCGCTGCGGGACGGGGTGGAGCTGCAGCTGACGATCCGCGAGTTCGACCTTCTGGCCTTCTTCCTGCGGCACCCGGGGCGGGTGCTCGGCCGCGAGGAGCTGATGCGGAGGGTGTGGGGCTGGGAGTTCGGCGACCTGTCAACGGTGACGGTGCATGTGCGACGGCTGCGCGAGAAGGTCGAGGACGACCCGGCAAGGCCGAGGCTGATCAGTACGGTGTGGGGCGTCGGTTACCGCTTCGACCCGGAGCCGGGCGCGGACGCGGACGCCGGCGAGACCACGGGCGTAGCCGCGGACGGGGGTGGCACCGATGGGTGATCTGGTGGTCATCGCCGCGTATGCCGCGGTGGGCGCGGCCGTCGTGGGACTGCTCGGCGCCGCCGCCCTGCGGCTGCTGCGCAGTCGCTCGGTCGCGCTGTCCCTCGCCGTGGTCGTGGTCGTCGCGGTGTGCGCGATGCTGGCGGGGACGCTGTCCGTGGCCTGGGCGATGTTCCTGTCGGAGCACGATCTCGGGGTGGTCACCACGGTGTGCGCGATAGCGGCGGCCGTCTCCCTCGTGGTGGCGCTGCTGCTGGGCCGCACGGTGGTCGCGGGCAGCCGGGCGCTGACCGCGGCGACCCGTGCCTTCGGTGACGGCGACGCCTTCGCCGCGCCCGCCGGCGCGCCCACCGCGGAGCTGGCCGAGCTGGGCCGGGAGTTGGCCGCCACGAGTGCCAAGCTGGAGGCGTCGAGGGAGCGGGAGCGCGCACTCGAGGCGTCCCGGCGCGAGCTGGTCGCCTGGATCTCGCACGACCTGCGCACCCCGCTGGCCGGGCTGCGGGCCATGACCGAGGCGCTGGAGGACGGGATAGCGGAGGACCCAGGCCGCTACCACCGGCAGATCCGCGCGGAGGTGGACCGGCTCAGCGGGATGGTCGGCGACCTTTTCGAACTGTCCCGCATCCAGGCGGGGGTGCTGGCGCTCAGCCCGTCACGCATGTCCGTGTACGACCTGGTCGGCGACGCGATAGCCGGGGCCGGTCCGCTGGCCGCGGAGCATCGGGTGCGGCTGGTCGGCGAGCGGGTCGAGCGGATACCGGTCGAGGTCGACGGGCGGGAGATGACGCGGGTGCTGGCGAATCTGCTGACCAACGCGATTCACCGGACGCCCGAGGACGGCACGGTCGCGGTGTCCGCGCTGCGGGACACCGCGTCGGGGGCGGTCGTGGTGTCCGTCACGGACGGGTGCGGGGGGATTCCGGCCGCGGATCTCCCCCGTGTCTTCGACACGGGGTGGCGGGGCAGCGGGGCGCGGACGCCGCCGGCGGGGGCGGGGCTGGGGCTCGCGATCGTCCGCGGGATCGTGGAGGCGCACCACGGGCGGGCCGCGGTGCGCAATGTGCCGGGCGGGTGCCGTTTCGAGGTCGTCCTGCCCGCGGCCGCTCCCTCGCCGGGGAGGCTCTAGCGGGGTGAGCCCGCGCCTTCCGGCGCACGGGGGGGGTGGCCCCTTTCGGCCCGTCGGATTTCGGCCTCGTCGGAGGTCGGTGCGGGTCAGCGCAAGGCGGGCACCTGGGCGGTCAGCGTGCCGGCGTCGGCGTCGAGGACGGCGGGCACCCCGAGCGGCAGGGTCAGGGCGGGCAGGCAGTGCCCGAAGCCGAGGTTCTCCAGGATCGGCACCCCGAGCGGCCCGAGCCGGTCGAGCAGCAGGGCACGCACCTCGTCGTCGGGTCCGCAGTCCTCCCAGGAGCCGAGCGCGATCCCGGCGACCCCGTCGAGCCAGCCGCTGCGCAGGAGCTGGGTGAGGAAGCGGTCCAGGCGGTACGCCTCCTCGCCGGTGTCCTCCAGCAGCAGGATGCCGCCCGCGGCCGAAGGACGGCCCGACGGCGTACCGATGTCGGACGCGAGCAGGCTGAGGCAGCCGCCCAGCGTGACGCCCGCGGCCCTGCCGGGCACGAGCGCGCGGGCGGCCCGTGCGTGCAGGACCTGGACCTCCTCAGGGGCGAAGAGGGTGCGGCGCAGGTGGTCGCGGCCGGCGTGGTCGACGAGGAAGGCGGGCGTGCCGGGCATCGGACCGTGCAGGGTGGCAAGGCCCAGGCGGGTGGCGAACGCCTCGTGCAGCACGGTGATGTCGCTGAAGCCGAGGAAGGCCTTCGGTTCGGCCCGCCGCATGGCGTCCCAGTCCAGCAGGTCGGCCATGCGCTGCGTGCCGTAGCCGCCGCGGGCGCAGACCACGGCGGCCGTCTCCGGGTCGCACCAGGCGTCCCGCAGGTCGTCCGCCCTGGTCTGGTCGGCTCCCGCGAGGTAGCCGGACGGGTGCTCGTCGAGGACGTGCGGGGCGACGACGGGTTCGAGCCCCCACTCCCGCAGCACGGCGAGCCCGGCCTCCAGCATCCCCTGCGGCACCGGTCCCGCGGGCGCCACGACCCCGACCCGGTCCCCCGCGACCAGCCGCCGGGGCCGGACGAGTCCGGCCCCGGGTACGGAAGCCGTCACCGGGCACCGCCCGAGGGTCGCCTCACGGGGTCAGGTCGAGGACGGGCACCCCGGGCGGGGTGAAGGCGAAGACCTGGGCGTAGAGGGAGAGTTCGGACTCCAGGCAGGTCACCAGGGTGTCGAGGCGGCGGAAGCCGTGGCTCTCGCCGGGGAAGGCGAGGTAGGCGTGCGGGAGGGCGCGGCCGGACAGTGCGGCGAGGAAGCGCTCGCACTGCACAGGCGGGCAGATCACGTCGTCCAGGCCCTGCATCAGCAGGAAGGGGACGGTGACGCGGTCGGCGTGATGGACCGGGGAGCGGTCGTGGTAGCGCTCGGGGACCTCGGTGTGCGGGCCGATGAGGGACTCCAGGTACCAGGACTCGAAGTCGTGGGTCTCGCCGCCGGCCGGGGACCAGCCGGCCAGGTCGAGGATCGGGTAGCTGATCGCGCCGCAGGCGAAGGTCGAGGTGGTGGTGAGCGCGGCGGCGGTGGTCCAGCCGCCGGCGCTGCCGCCGCGGATGGCCAGCCGCTCGGGGTCGGCGGCGCCTTCCGCGACCAGGCCCTCGGCGACGGCGACGCTGTCCTCGACGTCGACGATGCCCCACTGCTCGCGCAGCCGGTTGCGGTAGGCCCGGCCGTAGCCGGTGGAGCCGCCGTAGTTGACCTCGGCGACGCCGATGCCGCGCGAGGTGAAGTAGGCGATCTCCAGGTCGAGGACCATGGAGGTGCGGCTGGTGGGGCCGCCGTGCACCCAGATGACGTAGGGGGCGGGGCCGCCGGCGGTGTGCTCGGGGTGGCGCGGGGCGTAGATGTTGGCATGGACGTCGCGTCCGCCAGGGCCGGTGAAGACGCGGGCTTTCGCCTCGGGAATGTACGCCGGATCGACGGTGTCGTGGTGGGGGTTGCCGATGACGCGGGTGCGGCCGGTGGCGGCGTCGAGTTCGACGATCTCGTGCGAGCTGCGGGCGCTCGCGGCGAGGCCGATGACCCGGCTGCCGGCGGCGGCCAGGGTGCCGCCCCACTCGGTCCAGTGCCCGGGGGCGTCGGTGAGCCGGCCGGTGGCGGGGTCGAGCAGCGCGAGCCTGGCGGCGCCCACGCCGTGCAGGACGGCGATCAGGCCGTGGTCGAGGGGTGCGAACCAGCGCTGCCCGAGCTTCCACAGCGGCCCGGCGAACTCCTCCTCGCGCGGGCACAGGTCGACGGCCTCGCCGGTCGCCGGGTCGACGCGGTGGAGATTCCACCAGCCGGTGCGGTCGGTGGCGGCGAGCAGGGTGCCGTCGGCGGCCCAGTCGGCCTGGCTGACGGACTCCTCGGGGCCGCCGACGAGGGTGCGGGCAGGGCCGAGGGTGCCGTCGGCGGTGACGTCGGCGCAGCGCAGTTCCGTGCCGTCCCAGGGCATCCGCGGGTGGTCCCAGGCCAGCCAGACGGCCTGCCGCGCGTCGGGCGACAGCCGCAGCCCGGTGACGAAGCGGTGGGTGACGGGGGCGAGCTCGCGTACGGCCGCGCGGTCGTCGGCGGCACTGCCGTCGAGCGGGACGGCGGCGTGGAGGCGGCGCAGGTCGCCGGGTCCCTCGCCGGTGAATTCCTCCAGCACGGCCCACACTTCGCCGCGCTCCGCCCGGATGGACGGATCTGCCCACCGCAGCCCGCCGCCGACGGCGGAGACCGGGGTGAGCGGATACGGCGGGTCCTGCGGGCGGTCGGGGCGGAAGGCGTAGAGCCGCTGGTCGAGGTGGTGCGTGAAGACGATCAGTGGGGAGCCGTCGACGAGCGCGCCGCCCCAGGGGGTGCCGCCGTACTCCATGACCCGGTTGCGGACGTTCCAGGGCGCGGGCAGCGGGCATTCCTCGGTGCCGTCGGGGCGGCGCCTGATCAGCGCGCGGCGGCCGCCCTCGGCGGGGCGGGGCGCGGTCCACCACACGTCGTCGCCGACGATGCCGATGCTGTCGGGGCTGCCGTCGTGGGCCGCGGCGGTGGCGGCGTCGATCGGTGAGGCCCAGCTGCCGTATCCGGTGTCCTGCTGCGCGGTGGCGGTCATGCGGTCTCCTCCCCGGCGGTTGCGCGCAGGAAACGGTCCAGCACGCGGACGCCGAAGTGCAGGGCGTCGACGGGGACGTGCTCGTCCACGCCGTGGAAGAGCGCCTGGTAGTCGAATCCCGGCGGCAGGCGCAGCGGAGAGAAGCCGTAGCCGGTGATGCCGAGCCGGGAGAACTGCTTGGCGTCGGTGCCGCCCGACATGCAGAACGGCACCACGTGCGACCCCGGGTCGAAGTGCTCGATGGCCTCGCGCATCGCGGCGAAGGACGCCGAGTCGACGGGGGCTTGGAGCGGCACCTCGCGGTGGTGGTAGTCCCACCGCACGTGCGGCCCGGTGAGCCGGTCCATGGTGGCGGTGAACTCGTCCTCGCCGCCGGGCAGTACGCGCCCGTCGACGCGTGCGCTGGCGGTGCCGGGGATGACGTTGACCTTGTAGCCGGCCTGCAGCATCGTCGGGTTGGCGCTGTTGCGGACGGTGGGCCGCACGAAGGCCGCAGAGGTGCCGAGCCGGTCGAGCAGCGCGTCGACGTCGTCGAGGTCGGCGGGGACGCCGTAGAGCGCGGCGAGTTCGGTCAGGGCCGCCCTGACGGTGGCGGTGAGGCGGACCGGCCACTGGTGCTCGCCGATCCTGGCGACGGCGGCGGCGAGGTGGACGACGGCGTTCTCGCGGTTGACCTTGGAGCCGTGGCCCGCCCTGCCCTGCGCGGTCAGATCCAGCCAGGCGGTGCCGCGCTCGCCGGCCGCCACCGGGTAGAGCCGCAGCCCGTTGTCGGTGTGGACGGTGTAGGCGCCCGACTCGCTGACGCCCTCGGTGCAGCCGGCGAAGAGGTCGGCGTGCTCGGCGGCCAGGAAGCCGGCGCCATATGCGGCGCTGTCCTCCTCGTCGGCGGTGAAAGCCAGCACAATGTCCCGCGGGGGACGCTTGCCCGCACGTGCCCAGGCGCGGACGCAGGCGAGCACCATCGCGTCCATGTTCTTCATGTCGATGGCGCCGCGGCCCCAGACGACGCCGTCGCGGATCTCGCCGGAGAAGGGGTGCACGCTCCAGTCGTCGGCCTGCGCGGGCACCACGTCGAGGTGGCCGTGCACGAGCAGCGCGTCGGCGGACGGGTCGGTGCCGGGGATTCTGGCCACCACGTTGGTGCGGCCCGGTGCCTTCTCCAGGACGGCCGGTTCGATCCCGACCTCGGCGAGGCGCTCGGCGACATACTCCGCCGCGGCCCGTTCGTTGCCGTCGCCGCCGCCGTGGTTGGTGGTGTCGATCCTGATCAGGTCGGAGGTGAAGCGCACCACCTCGTCGAGCGCGATGTCGTCGACCACCGCTTCGCCCTGTGCCGCCGCGGCCCGCTCAGCCATACTGCTCCTCCACCGCCTGGGAAACGAGCGTCGTCACGGCCTTGAAGGCACGCAGGGCCGCGTACATCGTCGGCAGCGTATACGCCACCCGCCGCTCGCCCGTCTGCTCCACCCCGGGGACCACGGTGGCGGCGCCGACCAGGTGCCAGGCGTCGAACTCCACCTCGACGGTGAACGGCCCTGCCTGCACCGGCTCGTGCCGTACGGCGAGGGCGGCGGCCTGCTGGGCCGCGGCGCGGATGTCGGCGGCGGTCCTGGCGGGCGGGCGGCACACGGCGGCGTAGCGGGACACGTAGTCCTTGACGGCGACCGTGCGGGCCTGCGGCGCGTAGCCGCGGGCGTCGACCCCGGTGCGGTCGTCGCCGGTCACCAGGACGACGGGGACGCCGTATTCAGCGACGACCAGTGCGTTGAGCCGGCCCTCGCTCGCGGGCTCGCCGTTGACCCACACTCCGGTGAGGGAGTTGGCGAGGTAGGTGTGGGCGAGGACGCCCTCGGTGCCGGCGCCCGTGTGGTAGCCGACGAAGGCGATGCCGTCGACGTCGCCGTGCTGGACGCCCTCGACCATGGACAGTTCCTTGTGCCGCCCGGTGAGCATCTGGGCGCGCTCGTCCAGCTGCTCCAGCAGCAGGTTGCGCATCGTCCAGTGCGCCTCGTTGATGAGCACCTGGTCGGCGCCGCCGTCCAGGAAGCCGGCGACGGCGGCGTTGACGTCCGAGGTGAACATGTGACGGCAGCGCTGCCACTGCTCGGTGCCGGGCAGCACGTCGGCCGGCCAGGTCACACCGGTGGCGCCCTCCATGTCGGCCGAGATGAGGATCTTCCGCATGCGAGATCACATTACGCGGCCAGCCCCGCCACCAGCCAGCGTGAGGGGACCTCTATCCGTGCTCCGTCCGGCCGGAAGTCGGTGGTCTGCAGCGGCTCGTCGCCCTCGGCGAGCACGTCGAGGCCCGCCGAGGTGAAGTAGCCGGGCACCGCCGAGTCGCGGACCTCGCCGGGCGCGATGCCGTGCGCGAAGATCGCGCCGACCTTCGGTGACGGCCCCGCGGGACCCTGGGCCAGGGCCATGAGCACGCCCTTGGCGGCCTCGGCCAGCTCCACGGCGAAGGCCCGGCCGCGCTGCCCGGTGAGGGTGGCGATGCCGTCCACCAGGCGGCTGCGGTCGGCGGTCTCGCTCTGGTGCAGCACCCCGCGCATGTAGATGTTGGCGTCGCCCAACTCCTCGTGCAGCGCGCGGACCGCGTCGGTGTCGACGGCGTCCAGCTGCTGGTAGCCGGCCAGCCCGCGCGGGTCGTCCCGCCTGGCCCGGTCGATGGCCGCGTGCGCCAGGTCGATCCCGACGACGCGCGGGTAGCGGCCGGCCAGGAAGCGGGTCTGGGTACCGTTGCCGCAGCCCAGGTCCACCACGGGCAGCCCGGGGTCGAAGTACTTCTCGAAGTACGCCAGGTGCCGCTGCGCCGTCAGCGCCGGTTCCGCGTCCCACAGGACGCCTCCCGGCTCGTGCGGCGCGTCCTCCCAGAAGCTCTCCCACGCATGCGCGTACCCGCTGGAGACGTTCACACGTACTCACCACTCCCCACGTCGTGATCGTACGGAAGGCCGGAGGCCGCCGGGCAGGCCGGCGGGCGCCGGCGTCAGCGCCTGCGGCGCACCGGCAGGGCCTGCTCGAACCACACCGTCTTGCCCTGCGCCGAACGGCTCGTGCCCCATTCCCTGGCCAGCCGGCTCACGATCCGCATGCCGCGCCCGCCCTCGTCCTCGGGGCCGGCGCTGAGCAGCACCGGCACCCCGTGGTCGTCGTCGGAGACCTCCACCAGCAGCGCGTCCGCGCGCACCAGGCGCAGGCCCACAGGCCGGTCGTGCGCGTGCCGTACGGCGTTGGTGACGACCTCGCCGACCAGCAGCTCCGCGGTCTCGGCGACCTCGGTCAGTTCCCACGCCCGCAGGGTGTCGCGGACCAGGGACCTGGCCCTGCCCACCTCCGCGGGATCCGCGGCCAGCTCCCAGGCCGCGACGTCCTGGCGCGGTATGCCGTTGAGCCGGGCCATCAGCAGGGCCACGTCGTCCTTGCGGCCGCCGCGCGGGTTGAGGGCGCGGATGATCGTGTCGCAGGCGTCGTCCATGGACGCGGCCGGGTGCGCGGCGCTCTCGCACAGCGCGGCGAGGCCCGCGCCGATGTCCTGGCCGCGGACCTCGACCAGGCCGTCGGTGCACAGCACCAGCCGGTCGCCGGGCGCGACCGGGACCCTGACCGTCTCGAAGGGCACCCCGCCGACGCCGAGCGGCGCCCCGGTCGGCACGTCGAGCAGTTCGCTGCGGCCGTCGGCGGCCCGCACCAGGACCGGCGGTATGTGCCCGGCGTTGGCTATCAGCACCTCGGACTCGACCGGGTCGTAGACGGCGTAGAGGCAGGTGGCCAGATACTGCTCGCCGAGCCGCTGCGCCAGGTCGTCCAGATTCCGCAGCAATTGCGCCGGCGGGAGGCCCAGCTGCGCCATGGTCTGCACGGCGGTGCGGAACTGCCCCATCATCGCCGCCGAGTTCAACCCGTGTCCCATGACGTCGCCGACGACCAGGGCGAGCCGCGAGCCGGGCAGTTTGATGGTGTCGAACCAGTCGCCGCCGACCCGGCCGAGCCGGGTGCCCGGCAGATAGCGGGTCGCCACGTCGCAGCCGGGCAACCGCGGCGCGATGTGCGGCAGCATGCTGTCCTGGAGGGTGTCGGCGACATTCTCCTGATACGTGTACATCCGCGCGTTGTCGAGCACGAGCCCGGCGCGGGCGGCCAGCTCGGCGCCGGTCACGCGGTCCATGTCGTTGAACGCCGGGCGCTCTCGGTGCCGCAGCAGGATCATGAAGCCCAGCACCACGTTGCGGGCCTTGAGCGGCACCACCAGCATCGAGCGGTTGTTGATCAGCGGGCTGATGTCGCGCTTGGGGAACTGCGCGGCGATGGCATTGCCCATCTGCTCGCTGATCCGCGGCACCATGACCGGCTCGCCGGTGGTCATGCACTGGAAGAACGGGGTCTGGGCGGGAAAGGGCATCGACTCGCCGACCGGTACGACGTCGTCCCAGCGCCCGGGCTCGTCGGTGTGCTCGACGGCGACGCGGTACCACATGGTGGTGACGTCGGGCGGCCCGTCGGGGAAGCCCTCGCCCGCGAGGACCTGCTCGCGCAGGTAGGTGCCCGCGACGTCGGTGAAGCGCGGCACCACTGCCGCGCTGACCTCCTCGATGGTGCGGGCCAGGTCGAGGGAGGTCCCGATACGGCCGCTGACCTCGTTGAGGAACTCCAGGTGCTCGCGCACCGCGGCGTACTCCAGGTCGGGCGCCAGTTCCTCGGCAGGCACCGACTCCGGGTCGAGGGCCGCGGCCTGCTCGGCGGCCCGCCGCCTGGCCTGCCGCTCGGCCCTGCGCGGCACACCCCAGTCGGGGGTGACCGGGACGCGGTCGTGCCGGCTGATCTCCAGCACGGGGTAGCCCAGGTCGAGCACCTGCGCCACGATCCGCGCGCTCTCCAGCGGATTCATGCTGGGCAGGATCTCCGGGAGCTGCTTGGCGAGGCCGTCGGCGCCGGCGAACTCGGTGTGCAGTGCGAAGCCGGGTGCGATCCGCTCGGCCGCCGCGTGCGGTCCGCCGGGCTGCAGCCGGCCCGCGTCGGCGGCCAGCACGAGCAGCCGCTCGGATCCCGGGCCGACCAGCGGGTAGGCCCACCACAGGACGTCCAGGGCGTCGCCGGCGCCCTCCTGGCGGCCGTCGGCGGCCCCGCCCGGCGTCTCGGCCGCGGCGTCCTGCTGCGGCTCGAAGAGCCGGGCACGGCCCGCGGTGGGATACGAGCCGCCGCCGGCCAGCGACGCCTCCAGGCCCGGGCCGTAGTCCTCCTCCGACGGATATGCCACGCCGCGCCCGTCGGGTGAGCCCGCGTCCTGCCCTGCCGCGCCCTCCAGGGCGCCGACCACGGGCAGCAGATCGACGGCGGGCTGCCCGACCGCGTCCTGCCGGGAGCGGCCGAACAGCCTCCGCGCGCCCGTACTCCAGTGCGACACCATTCCCGCGTCATCCACGACGATCACCGCGAGCGGTATCCGGCCGGAGAGACCCGCGGGATTACGGCGGTCCATGGTTCGTTGGGCTCCTTCCCCCGGCAGCCGGACGTCCCGCCCCGGCGGGTGGTCACATCCGGCCGGCGCGGAAACTGCGATGCCGATACCACGTTACGACCCGTACAGTGCCCCGGGGACGCAAAGCAGGAATCCGGGCGAACGCCTGCGCGCGAGCAACCACGGGAGCCGTGCTAGCGTCCAAACTCTGTGTTCGAACTCTGATCCGAGCCGGTCATGGGTGGGAGTTCAACCCCCGCCGGGTGTCAGCCGGCCGGGACATCCGCACCGCACCGCCACCGGAAGAGGCCTTGTGACGACCTGGCAGCCTGCGCGTGTTTCCGTACCCAGGAAACCGAGGGCCTTGCTGCGACGGGTGAATGTACGCAACCCGGTCGTCGTGGCCACCGTACTGGCCGCGGTGCTCCACCTGCTGTGGGCATTGTTCCTGGCCAAGGACTCCGGGGACATGGCCGCGCAGTACGCGTGGACCGACTTCATACGGGCGCATCCCTCGGCCTCGTACAACCTGTCCTGGTACGGCGGGATGCACCCCGCCTCCTACAGCATCCTGTCGCCGTACATCATGGCCGCGCTCGGGGTGCGGACCACCGCGGTGATCGCGGGCACGCTGTCCGCGACGGTCGGTGCGGCACTGCTGATACGGGGCGGCGTCCGCCGTCCGATGGTGCCGGTGCTGTGGACGACGTTCGCTCTTTGGTGTGACGTCGTTTCCGGCCGGGTCACCTTCGCGCTCGGCATGCTCTTCGCGCTGGTCGCCGCCCTGGTGCTCTTCCCCGAGGCCCCGACGAATCTGCGCGGCCGCTCGCCCCGGCTGGCCACGGCGGCCGTGATGACCGCGCTCGCCACCATGTGCAGCCCGGTGGCGGGCCTGTTCATGCTCGTGGTCGCCGCCGCGCTGTTCCTGACCGGCCGCAGGGCCGACAGCTACGTCCTGACCGCGGTGCCGCCGCTTGTGGTCGGCGCCACGTCGCTGCTCTTCCCCTTCTACGGGGTGCAGCCCTTCGCCTGGTACTTCGCGATCATCCCCTTCGCCGTCTCGGTGGTGACCGCCCTGGTGGTGCCGAAGACCTGGCGCGTGATGCGCACCGGGTCCTGGGTGTACGCGATCGGCGTCGCGATGACCTGGGTGATCCCCTCGCCCATCGGCAGCAACGTGGAACGCCTCGCGCTGCTCTTCGGCGGCACGGTGCTGCTGCTGGTGGCCCGCGACAGCAGCTGGACCGGAAAGCGGCTGCTGGCGCTGTGGCTGGCCTTCGCGGGCGTGGCGGGCTGGCAGATCACCAAGCCGATCGTGGACCAGGTCAACACCTCCGCGGTCACCTCCATCGTCCGGCACGCGCCGCCGCTGATCGCCGAGCTGCAGAAGGTGCGGGCGGACAAGGGCCGCGTCGAGGTGGTCCCGCTGCGCTCGCACTGGGAGGCGTCAGGCCTGTCCCCGTACGTGAACCTGGCCCGCGGCTGGAACCGGCAGGCCGACGTCGAGCGCAACCCCCTCTTCTACGACGGCACGCTGAGCCCCGACACCTACCGGGAGTGGCTGCAGCACTGGAGCGTCTACTACGTGGTGCTGCCGAACGACGAGCCGGACGGCGCGGCCGTGGCCGAGGCGAAGCTGGTGCGCTCCGCGCCGGAGTGGCTGGTGCCGGTGTGGCGCGACGCGAACTGGCAGATCTTCAAGGTCTCGGGCGCCGTCGACCCGCTGGCCGACCCGCCGGCCACCGTCGAGGAGGCCGGGCCGGCCGAGCTGACCGTCTCGATGCCCTCCGCGGGCTCGGTGCTGCTGCGCATCCCGTGGTCGCCGGTGCTGGGGATCGAGGGGACGGACGACAACCGTCACGGATGCCTTATGCCTGACGGCGAGTGGACGCGGCTCAACGTGCCGGCTGCCGGCACGTACCGGATCGGCGGCACCTACGCCTCCATCCGGGGCACGCAGTGCCCCAAGAAGACCCTGTAGCGCGGTTCTCCTCGCACAGGACGGTGCGCATCCGCCGGCCGCGGTGGCTGGTGCGGCTCCCCTCGCGCAGGGGGGTGCGCTTCCGCGGGGCGCGGTGGCCTCGGGGGTGCCCTTGCGCAGGGGGGTGCGCTTCCGCGGGGCCGCGGCGGCCCCGGGGTGCCCTTGCGCAGGGGGCAACCACCAGGGGCGCGCGGAACTGCGCGCACAACCCACCACCCGCCGGTGGTCCGGAGCGAAGCGAGATGGGGGCACCCCCAGCGCCGCCTGGAGGCCGTGGCGGTCCGTCGCCACACGACAGTGCATCGTGGCTGGTCGCGCACTTGCCCGCGCCCTGGTGGGCACGCCCCGGCCCGAGGGGAGCCGCGGAACCGTGGCGGCCGGGGGAGGCCGGGGGAGGCCGGGCGGGCTAGTCCGCGTGGCCGAGTTGGAGGTCGCGTTCGGTGCGGCCGCCGCCGGCGACCTGGAGGACGGTGGCCACCGGCGGATAGCCCGCCGCGATGACGGTGTACTCACCGGCCGCGAGGTCGACGAAGCGGAAGTGGCCGTCGGTGGCGGTGGTGACGGAGTCGACGACGTTGCCCGCGGCGTCCAGCAGGGTGACCCTGGCGTCCTCGACCAGGCGGCCGCCCGGGGCGCGGACGGTGCCGCGCAGGACCGCGCCGCCGGCCAGTTCGACGTCCTGGCGGGTCTCCCGGGAGGCCTGGACGGTGACCGGCAGGGCGGCGGGGCGGTAGGCGGGGGCGCTGGCGGCCAGGGTGTACTCGCCGGCGACCAGCTCCGCCAGGACGTACGCGCCCTCGCGGCCGCTGCGCGAGGTGGCCACGACGTCGCCGCGCACGTCGGTGAGCGTCACGATGGCGTCCCGTACCGGAGTGCCGTCGGCGGTGCGTACGGCCCCCGCCAGGCGCCCGGCGCCGCCGAGGACCACGTCGAGGTCGACGGGGTGGTCGCCGACGGTCACGCTGACGGCCTGCGGCTGGTGGCCGCCGGCCGCGGCGATCAGGACGTAGCTGCCGGCGCCCGGCGTGCTCAGTGCGTAGCGGCCGTCCTCCCCGGTGGCGCCACGGCCGATCTGCCGCCCCGAGACGTCGATGAGGGTGAGCGCGGCCCGGCCGACGCTGCTGCCGTCGGAGTGCTGGACGGTGCCGCAGACGGCGACGCCGCTGTGCTGCGGGGTGGACAGCCGGCGGGCGCCCGGCAGCGGCGCGTCGGTGGCGGCGGTGCCGTCGATGCGGTCGGTCGTGTGGGCGTCGTACGCGGTCGTGGCCGCCGTGGCGGGGGCCGGGCCGTGCTGGGTGACCAAGGGTTTCTCCTTGAGCAGGAAGGCGAAGAGGAAGCCGAGGACGAGCACCGGCACCAGGTAGAGGAAGATCCGCGGCATGGCGTCGGCGTACGCCTGCACATATCCGTCGCGCACCGCCGCGGGCAGGGTGCGGACCAGTTGCGGGGTGACCGACTGCGGGTCGGGCAGGTGGGCGCCGTGCGGCAGTTCGACGGAGAGCCTCTTGCCGAGCCGGTCGGCGAACAGGGTGCCGAAGACGGCCGCGCCGACCGAGCCGCCGATCTGCCGGAAGTAGTTGTTGGCGCTGGTGGCGGCGCCGATGTCGGCGGGGCGCACCGAATTCTGCACGGCGAGCACCAGCACGGGCAGCACCATGCCGATACCGAGGCCGAGCACGGCCATGTAGACGCTGTAGGTGAGCTGCGAGGTGTGCGCGTCCAGCAGGGACAGCAGCCACATGCCGGTCGCGGACAGCGCGCCGCCCACGACGGGGAAGATCTTGTACCGCCCGGTGCGGCTGATCAGCTGGCCGCCGACGATGGACGCCGCCACCACGCCGAGCATCATCGGCAGCATCAGCAGCCCCGAGCCGGTGGCGCTGGCGCCGTCGACCATCTGCAGGAAGGTCGGCAGGTAACTGGCCGCGCCGAACAGGGCGATGCCGACGGCGCAGCCGATCAGGGCGGTGACGTTGAAGACCCCGTCGCGGAAGAGCCGCAGCGGGATCACCGGTTCCACGGCGAAGCGCTCGACCAGGACGAAGAGCAGGGCGCAGGCGACCGCTCCGGCGCCCAGGCCGAGGATCTCCCGGGACTGCCAGTCGTACTTCGAGCCGCCCCAGGTGGTGATGAGCACCAGGCAGGTGGAGCCGGCGGCCAGCAGCAGGGCGCCGAGCACGTCGAGCCGGGGGCGGGCGGCCGGTTTGGGCAGCTTCAGGACCAGGGTGATGACGACCAGGGTGAGCACGCCGAAGGGGATGTTGACGGCGAAGCACCAGCGCCAGGAAGCGTGGTCGGTGAAGAAGCCGCCGAGCAGCGGTCCTGCGACCGAGGCGAGGCCGTAGGCGGCGCCGATCAGGCCCATGTAGCGGCCGCGTTCGCGGGGCGGGACGATGTCGGCGATGATCGCCTGGACGCCGATCATCAGCCCGCCGCCGCCGATGCCCTGGATCGCGCGGAAGGCGATCAGCTCGTTCATGGAGCGCGACCAGGCGGCCAGAGCGGAGCCGACCACGAAGGTCAGGATCGCGAACTGGAAGACGCCCTTGCGGCCGAAGAGGTCGCCGAGCTTGCCGTAGACGGGCAGGCCGATGGTGGAGGCCAGCAGATACGCGGTGACGACCCAGGACATCCGGTCGAGGCCGTGCAGCTCGCCGACGATCTTCGGCAGCGCGGTGGCCACGATCATCTGGTCGAGGGCGGCCAGCAGCAGGGCCAGCATCAGGCCGAGGAAGACCAGCCGGAGCCGGCGGGGCGTCAGTTCCGGTTCCGCGGCGGGTGCGCCGCCCTCGGGCGCCCGGGACGGGGCGACGCCCTCGGCCAGTGCGCTGCCGGCACCCCCGCCGCTGTCGCCGCCTCCGCCCCCGCCCCCGCCCTCGGTCAGTGCCGCCGTCCGGTCGGTCAGCGTGCTGCCAGCCACCCTTCACTCCCCTCGTCACACCTGTTGCGCCACCGTCTCCCGCAGTAGGCGACAACGAGGAAGCGGCGCGGCGATTCTCAGGAAGTAGGCAAAACCACCCTTATCAGTGAAAGATCACGAAACCGACCGGGTGACCGTGCCGGGTGCTACGCCTGCGGCGCACCGCCCTCGACCTCGGTGGCGAGCCCGGCCAGGATCGCGTCGTAGATCCGGCCGAGGCCCTTGGGCGCGAAAGTGCGCTCGAAGAAGCCGCCGACGCCGGTCGCGCCCTGCCAGCGGGTGGTGGCGACCACCTTGCTGCTGCCCGCGCCCGACGGGGCCACCGTCCAGGTGGTGACGAGCGTGGAGTTGCGGTCGGTCTCGACCAACTGCCGCTCGGCGGGCGCGGTGACGTCGAGCAGGCAGTCGCGTACGCGCTTGCTCGTGGCCTGCAGCCGCCAGTGCACGACGGTGCCCGCGCCGGTCCCGCCCTCGCGCACCTCGTACTCGCTGAATTGCTCAGGGAGCACCCGGCCGCGGGTGCCCGCGTAGTCGGCGAGGGCGTCGTACACCCGCTCCGGCTCCGCCGCGACGATCCGCTCCGTGGTGGCCTCGACCAGCGCCATGACATCTCCTCGGTCCGTGTCCATGCACGTTCTTCACGCGCCGCACAAGCCAATCACACCCGCTTTTCGAATCTGTGTTCTATTGTGGACGGAGACGGCACACCGGACGACCGCAAGGAGGGCGCGATGCGCTGGGACCAGCTGGGGCGGGACGACGCCACGGCCGCGCTCTTCGGTACCGACGCGGTCACCCGCCGCTTCGACACACCCGAATTCCGCGGCATCACCTTCCACGAGGTGCGCGCCCGGTCGATCCTGAACCGGGTGCCGGGCGCGTCGCGGATGCCGTTCGAGTGGACGGTCAACCCCTACCGCGGATGCAGCCACGCCTGCGTCTACTGCTTCGCGCGCAGGACGCACAGCTACCTGGACCTGGACACCGGGCACGACTTCGACACGCAGATCGTGGTGAAGACGAACGCCGCGGAGCTGCTGCGCCGGGAACTGGCGGCGCCGCGATGGCAGGGCGAGCACATAGCGATGGGCACCAACGTCGACTGCTACCAGCGGGCCGAGGGCCGCTACCAGCTCATGCCCGGCATCCTGGCGGCGCTGCGGGACCGCGCCAATCCCTTCTCGATCCTCACCAAGGGCTCGCTGATCCTGCGCGACCTCGAACTGGTGCGGCAGGCCGCGCGCGTCACCGAAGTGTCCATCGCGCTGTCCGTCGGCTTCCTCGACGGCGAGCTGTGGCGCAGCGTGGAACCGGGCACGCCTTCCCCCCAGACGCGCCTCGCGGTCTGCCGCACCCTCAGCGAGAACGGCATACCCTCCTCGGTGCTGATGGCGCCCGTGCTGCCCTTCCTCAGCGACTCGCCCGAGCAGCTGCGGGCGACCGTGCGCGCCATCGCGGCGGCCGGCGCCGGGTCGATCACCCCGCTGGTGCTGCACCTGCGCCCCGGCGCCCGGGAGTGGTACATGGCCTGGCTGGCCCGCAACCACCCGCACCTCGTGCTGCGCTACGAGGCGCTGTATGCCGGCGGGTCGTATGCGCCGACCTGGTACCAGCGCCGGATCACCCGCCAAGTGCACGGGTTCGCGGCGGAGTTCGGGTGCGGTCCGGCCCGCAGGACGGGCTTCCGGCAGCCGGAGCGGCCCCCGCAGGACCCGCGCGCCGCGCAGCCTTCGCGGCCTGAGCCGCAGGACCGGGAGCGCGGACAGGAGCGGGGCCAGGAGCGGGGCCGGCCGACCCTTCCGGTGACGCGGCCGCCCGCGGAGCCGGGCGACACCCAGCTGACCCTGCTCTGAGCGCCACCGCGGCACCGCACGCCGCCGCCACGACCAGGCTGCCGGCCGTACTCCACGGGGGCGTACGGCCGGCAGCCTCCTCCACCCCATCGCGCTCATCTGTCGGCGGCGCAGATCACATGCGCACAGGGGTGGCGCTCAAGTTACCCGCCAGTTACGCTCGAAAGCACCGTGTACGGCGGCCTGGTGACGCAGCCGCCGTGCACCCGCACCACCACGTCGGTCCGGCATCATCGCGGCGCGGCCCCGGGACAGGGCCGGCCGGTACTCGACGCGGGCGCGCACACCTCTGCGACGGCCCGCGACTCCACCCCACCACCACCTCAACCGTGCGCGCACTGCCGCGCCCGGTCTCCTCAGCGTCTGGAGTCACGCGATGGACCGTCCCTCCGCAGCCTCGGAAGCCGCAGCACCGACCTCAGCACCGGCAGCCGCACCTTCCGCGGCGCCGTCCCAGGAAACCGCCGTCACTCCCCCGTCCGTCATCGCCGTGGTCGGCCTGGGCACCATGGGCACCGGCATCGCCGAGATCATGGCCAGGGCCGGCCACGAGGTGGTCGGCGTCGACCTCGACCCGGCGGCGGCCCGCCGCGCGGTCACCGCGCTGGAGCGCTCCACCGCCCGTGCCGTGGAGCGCGGCCGCTGCACCGCCGCCGAGCGCGCCGACGCGCTCGCCCGCTTCCGCACCTTCCCCGACCTCCAGGCCGCTGCGGCCGCCGACCTGGTGATCGAGGTGGTGGACGAGCGCTACGACACCAAGCGGGACGTCATCACCGCGCTCGACCGGATCGTCAAGCCCGGCGCGATCCTGGCCACCGGCACCAACGCCCTGTCCGTGACCCGGCTCGCGGCCGAGACCGGCCGCCCCGACCGGGTGCTCGGTCTGCACTTCTTCGCGCCCGCACAGGCCATGAAGCTGGTCGAGGTGGTGTCCACCGTGCTGACCTCGCCCGAGAACACCGCGGCGGTCATGGCGCTGGTGCGCAGCCTCGGCAAGGAGCCGGTGCAGGTCGGCGACCGGCCGGGCTTCATCGCCGACGGGCTGCTGTTCGGGTATCTGAACCAGGCCGCCGCCATGTACGAGGCCCGCTACGCGACCAGGGAGGACATCGACGCGGCGATGCGGCTGGGCTGCGGCCTGCCGATGGGGCCGCTGGCGCTGCTCGACCTGATCGGGGTGGACACCGCGACCACCGTCCTCGACGCGATGTACGAGGCGAGCAGGGACCGGCTGCACGCCCCCGCGCCCGTGCTGCGGCAGCTCACCGCGGCCGGTCTGCTCGGCCGCAAGTCGGGCCGCGGCTTCTACAGCTACGAGGCGCCCGGGAGTTCCGTGGTGGTGCCGGACGCGGAGACCCCCGCGGACGGGCGGGGACAGGCCGAGGGCCGTACCGTGCGCAGCGTCGGGGTCGCCGGCTCCGGAACGATGGCGACGGGTATTGCCGAGGTTTTCGCGAAGGCCGGTTTCCCTGTGCAATTGGCCGCGCGCAGCCCGGAGAAGGCCGAGCAGGCGGTGGCGCGGCTGGCGAAGTCGCTGGACCGCTCGGTGGAGCGGGGGCGGCTCAGCACCGAGCAGCGCGACGCGGCCGTGGCCCTGGTGACGCCCGCGGCCTCCTACGACGCCCTGGGGGACGCCGACCTGGTGGTCGAGGCGGTCGCCGAGGACCTCTTCGTCAAGCAGCAGCTCTTCCGTGTCCTGGACAAGGTGTGCCGGCCTGGCGCGGTGCTCGCCACCACGACCTCGTCGCTGCCGGTGGTCGCGATCGCCCGGGCCACCGGGCGCCCGCAGGACGTCGTCGGGATGCACTTCTTCAACCCGGCGCCCGCGATGAAGCTGGTCGAGGTGGTGCACACGGTGCTCACCGCCGACGACGTGCGGACCACCGTCCACCAGGTGTGCGGGCAGCTGCGCAAGCACCCGGTGGACTGCGGCGACCGGGCGGGCTTCATCGTCAACGCGCTGCTTTTCCCGTACCTGAACAACGCGGTGAAGATGGTGCAGGACCACTACGCGAGCGTCGAGGCGATCGACGCGGCGATGAAGCTCGGCGGCGGCTACCCGATGGGACCCTTCGAACTGCTCGACGTGGTGGGCCTGGACGTGTCGCTGGCGATCGAGCAGGTGCTGCACGAGGAGTTCCGCGACCCGGGTCTTGCGCCCGCGCCGCTGCTGGAACACCTGGTGTCCGCGGGCTGCCTGGGCCGCAAGACCGGCCGCGGATTCCGCGAGTATGCCCGCCGCTGACCGGCCTGCCGGACGCGACACCCGCGCGGCGAGCTGGGGTGTTTTCCCCCCGGCCGCCGGGCGGGGCGGTCCGCCGTGTTACGTTCCCCACATGTCCCAGTCCGCGAAGTCCGGTGTTCCCGAGACCGCGACCGTCCGCCGCGCCGCCGCCCAGCGCCACCGGGTGCGGCAGGACCTCGCGTCGGCCGCGATGCACCTGTTCGCGACGCAGGGCTACGAGGCGACCACGGTCGATGAGATCGCCGCGACCGCGGGTGTGGCGCGGCGGACCTTCTTCCGGCACTTCCGGTCCAAGGAAGAGGCGATCTTCCCCGACCACGACGACACGCTGGTCCGGGTCCAGGCCGTCCTTGACTCCGCCGACCCGCACGAGCACCCGCTGGACACCGTCTGCCGCGGCATCACCGAGGTGCTGCGGATGTACGCGCAGGTGCCCGAGGTGTCGGTGGAGCGCTACCGGCTGACCCGCGAGGTGCCGACGCTGCGGGAGCGCGAGATCGCCTCCGTGGCCCGTTACGAGCGGCTCTTCACCCGCTATCTGCTGGGCCACTTCGACGAGGGCGCGCAGGGCTACGGCGACGACGACCCGCTGCTCGCCGAGGTCGCCGCGTCCGCGGTGGTCGCCGCGCACAACCATGTGCTGCGCCGCTGGCTGCGGGCGGACGGCAAGGGCGACGTGGAGGCGCAGCTCGACCACGCCTTCGACGTGATCAAGGCGACCTTCGGCACGGGCATCGGCGCCGGGCGGATACCGTCCAGGGCTGCTTCCACGACGCCTGCGACGGTGTCCAGGCACGGCGAGGTGGTGGTCGCGGTGGCCCGCACGGACGCCTCACCCGCGCAGATCCTGCGCAGCATCGAAGAGGCGCTGCGCAAGGCCTGAGCGCCCCGGAAAACCCTCTGAACAGCGGCCGCCCGGCCTTCCGGGCGGCCGCTGTTGCCCGTTGCGGGCTCCGGGGGCACACTGAGGAGAAGAAAAAATGGCACGCAGTGTCTTTACGACTGGCACGCGGTGCCATACGGTATCCCCAGTCCGGGCGGACGGCGTGCGGTGACCCTCGCAGGCCGGCTGTCCCCCAGGCCCGGACGCCTGCGTCACCAGGCACTCCGCGCCACCGCGCGGTTCCTTCGCTCCACCGCCAAGCCCTTCGCCGGACCGACGACGGCACCTCCATCCCACCCGACCCCCGCGTTCCCGTACGCTCCGCCGCAGGCAGCCACAGCACCAGCCAGCAGCAGCGCGGACGCGTACGCGGAAACGCTTCGCCGGAGGCGAGTCACATGAAGGAAATCCTGGACGCCGTCCTCGCACCGGACAGTACGGCCGCCGACTTCGCGGCGCTGAAACTGCCGGCGTCGTACCGCGCTGTCACCGTGCACAAGGACGAGGCGGAGATGTTCGCCGGCCTCGCCACCCGGGACAAGGACCCGCGCGCCTCGCTGCACCTCGACGAGGTGCCGGTCCCCGAACTCGGCCCGGGCGAGGCCCTGATAGCCGTGATGGCCAGCTCGGTGAACTACAACTCCGTGTGGACCTCCATCTTCGAGCCGGTCTCGACCTTCGCCTTCCTGGAGCGCTACGGCCGCCAGTCGCCGCTGAGCAAGCGCCACGACCTGCCGTACCACGTCATCGGCTCCGACCTCTCGGGCGTCGTGCTGCGCACCGGCCCCGGGGTGAACAAGTGGCGGCCCGGCGACCGGGTCGTCGCGCACTGCCTGAGCGTGGAGCTGGAGTCGGCCGACGGGCACAACGACACGATGCTCGACCCTGAGCAGCGGATCTGGGGCTTCGAGACCAACTTCGGCGGCCTGGCGGAGATCGCGCTGGTCAAGTCCAACCAGCTGATGCCCAAGCCCGAGCATCTGTCCTGGGAGGAGGCGGCCGCCCCCGGGCTGGTGAATTCGACCGCGTACCGGCAGTTGGTGTCGCGCAACGGTGCGGGGATGAAGCAGGGCGACAACGTGCTGATCTGGGGCGCGAGCGGCGGTCTGGGCTCGTACGCCACGCAATTCGCGCTGGCCGGCGGTGCCACGCCGATCTGCGTGGTCTCCAGCCCGGAGAAGGCGGAGATCTGCCGCCGGATGGGCGCGGAGGCGGTCATCGACCGCAACGCCGAGGGCTACCGGTTCTGGCGTGACGAGCACACCCAGGACCCGCGGGAGTGGAAGCGCTTCGGCGGCCGCATCCGGGAGCTGACCGGCGGCGAGGACGTCGACATCGTCTTCGAGCACCCCGGCCGCGAGACCTTCGGCGCCTCGGTCTACGTCACCCGCAAGGGCGGCACCATCGTCACCTGCGCCTCCACCAGCGGCTACACCCACGAGTACGACAACCGCTACCTGTGGATGAGCCTGAAGCGCATCGTCGGCTCGCACTTCGCCAACTACCGCGAGGCGTGGGAGGCCAACCGGCTGGTCGCCAAGGGCCGTATCCACCCCACCGTGTCGCGCACCTACAGCCTGGCGGACACCGGGCAGGCCGCCTACGACGTCCACCGCAACCTCCACCACGGCAAGGTCGGCGTCCTGTGCCTGGCCCCCGAGGAGGGCATGGGCGTGACGAACCCCGTGCTGCGCGAGCAGCACCTGCCGGCGATCAACCTGTTCCGCGACGCGCCAGCGGAGCGGACCGACCAGCACAGCAGGGACGTGTGATGGAACGGCGCGAGCAGACCGGGCGGGACCGGCCGTGGCTGATGCGGACCTACGCGGGCCACTCCACCGCCGAGGCCTCCAACGCGCTCTACCGGCGCAACCTCGACAAGGGCCAGACCGGCCTGTCCGTGGCCTTCGACCTGCCGACGCAGACCGGCTACGACGCCGACCACGTGCTGGCCCGCGGCGAGGTCGGCAGGGTCGGCGTGCCGATCGCGCACCTCGGCGACATGCGGCGGCTGTTCGAGGACATCCCGCTGGAGCGGATGAACACCTCGATGACCATCAACGCCACCGCCATGTGGCTGCTGGCGCTCTACCAGGTGGTCGCCGAGGAGCAGGGCGCCGACATCGCGACGCTGCAGGGCACCACCCAGAACGACATCGTCAAGGAGTACCTGTCCCGCGGTACCCACGTCTTCCCGCCGGTGCCGTCGCTGCGGCTGACCACCGACATGATCACGTACACCGTCCACCACATGCCGCGGTGGAACCCGATCAACATCTGCAGCTACCACCTGCAGGAGGCGGGGGCCACGCCGGTCCAGGAGATCGCCTACGCGATGTCCACCGCGACAGCCGTGCTGGACGCGGTCTTCGCGTCCGGGCAGGTGCCCGAGGAGCGCAGGGGCGAGGTGGTCGGCCGGATCTCCTTCTTCGTCAACGCCGGTGTCCGCTTCATCGAGGAGATGTGCAAGATGCGCGCCTTCGGCCGCATCTGGGACACCGTCACCCGGGAGCGCTACGGCATCCAGGACCCCCGGCACCGGCGCTTTCGCTACGGCGTGCAGGTCAACTCGCTGGGCCTGACCGAGGCGCAGCCGGAGAACAACGTGCAGCGGATCGTGCTGGAGATGCTGGCCGTGACGCTGTCGAAGGACGCCAGGGCGCGGGCGGTCCAGCTGCCCGCGTGGAACGAGGCGCTGGGCCTGCCGCGGCCCTGGGACCAGCAGTGGAGCCTGCGCATACAGCAGGTGCTCGCGCACGAGAGCGACCTGCTCGAATACGCCGACATCTTCGACGGCAGCCATGTCGTCGAGGCGAAGGTCGCCGAGCTGGTCGAGCAGGCCACCGCGGAGATGACGCACATAGAGGAGCTGGGCGGCGCGATGGCGGCCGTCGAGTCGGGCTACCTGAAGGCCGAGCTGGTCGCCTCGCACGCCGCCCGCCGGGCGCGGATCGAGTCGGGCGAGGAGAAGATCGTCGGCGTCAACATCCACGAGAGCACCGAGCCCAGCCCGCTGACCGCCGACCTGGACACCGCGATCATGACGGTCGACCCGGCCAACGAGGCCCGGGTGGTGGCCGCGCTGCAGGACTGGCGGCTGAGCCGCGACGAGCCGCGGGCGCAGGCCGCGCTGGCCGCCCTGCGGTCGGCGGCGGCCGGCACGCGGAACCTGATGGCGGCGACACTGGACTGCGCGCGGGCCGGCGTGACGACCGGTGAGTGGTCGTGGGCGCTGCGTGACGTCTTCGGCGAGTTCCGCGCTCCGACCGGCGTCGGCGCCGCACCGGTCGCGGTGAGCGCCGAGGACGGCAGCCCGCTGGCGGAGGTGCGCAGGAAGGTCGCGGCCACCGCGAAGGAGCTGGGCGGCGGGCGGCTGCGGCTGCTGGTCGGCAAGCCGGGCCTGGACGGGCACTCCAACGGCGCCGAGCAGATCGCGGTACGCGCCAGGGACGCCGGCTTCGAGGTGGTCTACCAGGGGATCAGGCTGACCCCCGAGCAGATCGTCTCCGCCGCGGTGGCGGAGGACGTGCACTGCGTGGGCCTGTCGATCCTGTCCGGGTCGCACGCCGCGCTGGTGCCCGACGTGATGGAGCGGCTGCGCAGGGCCGGCGTGGACGACATCCCGGTGGTCGTCGGGGGCATCATCCCGGCCGCGGACGCGACCGCTCTGCGGGCCGCCGGTGTGGCGGCGGTGTTCACACCCAAGGATTTCGGTATCACCGGGATCATCGGCCGGATCGTGGACGAGATCCGGCTCGCGAACAAGCTGGAGGTATGACCGTGCAGTTCGGCCGCACATATGAGGAGTTCGAGGTCGGTGCCGTATACAAGCACTGGCCGGGAAAGACGGTCACGGAATACGACGACCACCTCTTCTGCCTCCTCACCATGAATCACCACCCGCTGCACATGGATGCCAACTACGCCGGCAAGGCGACGGACTTCGGCCGCAATGTGGTGGTCGGGAACTACGTCTACTCGCTGCTGCTCGGCATGTCGGTGCCCGACGTGTCGGGCAAGGCCATCGCGAACCTGGAGGTCGAGTCGCTGCGGCACGTGGCGCCGACCTTCCACGGCGACACGGTCTACGGCGAGACGACGGTGCTGGACAAGTGGCCGTCGAAGTCCAAGAGCGACCGCGGCATCGTCCAGGTCGAGACCCGCGGCCACAACCAGGACGGCACCCTGGTCTGCGTCTTCCGCCGCAAGGTGATGGTGCCGACCGCAACGTACGTCGAGCAGCGCGGCGGGGAGCAGCCCGGCCGCCCGCAGCCGGAGGGGAACTGACAGATGGCCGACCGACTCGCGCAGACCGACGGGCTGACCGACGTCCAGCAGGAGATCCTGTCCACGGTGCGCAGCTTCGTGGACAAGGAGATCCTGCCGGTCGCAACCGAGCTCGAACACCGCGACGAATACCCCACGGACATCGTCGAGGGCCTGAAGGATCTCGGCATCTTCGGCCTGACGATCCCCGAGGAGTACGGCGGCCTCGGGGAATCGCTGCTGACCTACGCGCTGACCGTGGAGGAGATCGCCCGCGGCTGGATGAGCGTGTCGGGCATCATCAACACGCATTTCATCGTCGCCTACATGATCAAGCAGCACGGCACGCAGGAGCAGAAGGAGTACTTCCTGCCGCGCATGGCGGCGGGCGAGGTGCGTGGCGCGTTCTCGATGTCGGAGCCCGGGCTGGGGTCGGACGTCTCGGCGATCCGCACCAAGGGCGTCCGCGACGGGGACGACTACGTCCTCAACGGCCAGAAGATGTGGCTGACCAACGGCGGCTCGTCGAACCTGGTGGCGGTGCTGTGCAGGACCGACGAGGGGCAGCCGCAGGACGCGCCCGCGCACCGGTCGATGACGACCTTCCTGATCGAGAAGGAGCCGGGCTTCGGCCCCAATCCCACGGTCAAGGGCCTGACGGTGCCCGGCAAGATCGACAAGATGGGCTACAAGGGCGTCGACACCACCGAGCTGCTCCTGGAGGACGTGCGGGTGCCGGCCGACCGCGTGCTGGGCGGGGCGAGCGGGCGGGGCTTCTACCAGATGATGGACGGCGTCGAGGTGGGCCGGGTCAACGTGGCGGCCCGCGGCTGCGGCGTGGCCAGGCGTGCCTTCGAGCTGGGCATCTCCTACGCGCAGCAGCGGCACACCTTCGGCAAGGCCATCGCCGAGCACCAGGCGATCCAGTTCAAGCTCGCCGAAATGGCCACCAAGGTGGAGGCGGCGCACCAGATGATGGTGAATGCCGCACGCAAGAAGGACTCGGGCGAGCGGAACGATCTGGAAGCCGGAATGGCGAAATATCTGGCGTCGGAGTTCTGCAAGGAGGTCGTGGAGGACGCGTTCCGCATCCACGGCGGCTACGGCTTCTCCAAGGAGTACGAGATCGAGCGGCTCTACCGGGAGGCGCCGATGCTGCTGATCGGCGAGGGAACCGCAGAGATCCAGAAAATGATCATCGGCAGGAGACTTCTGGAGGAGTACCGGATCCAGGGCTGAATGTCCGTATTTGGGATGATTTATCCGAGGGAAAGGTCACACTGCGTCATGGTCGAGGCCACGGGAACCAGCCACCGACTCGCCCTTGCGCTTGCCCAGTTGCCGGTGTCAGCCGATACCATCGACGAAAGCCGCCGTCCCCTGAAGTAATTCGCGGCATCCTCCGCTACGAAGGTCTTCCATGCCCCACAGCCATTCCCCTGCTCCACGCGGCCGGGTCCGCCTCGCACGTGGCGCATCTCCGTGGCTCCTGCCGACCGTGGCCACCGCGGCGGTCTCCCTTGCCAAGGCGCGGCACTCCGGCCGCTGGGCTACCGTGGCCGTCCCCGCCACCGCGCTCGCAGCCGGAATGCTGTGGTTCTTCCGCGATCCCGAGCGGGAGATCGCCGACGGCCGGGTGATCAGCCCGGCCGACGGCGTGGTCCAGAGCGTCATGCCGTGGAAGGACGGGCGCACCCGCGTCGCGATCTTCATGAGCCCACTGAACGTGCACGTCAACCGGGCTCCGCTCACCGGCACGGTCACGTCCGTCGAGCACATCCCCGGCGGGTACGTGCCGGCGTTCAACAAGGAGAGCGAGAACAACGAGCGGGTGGTCTGGCACTTCGACACCGACGCGGGCGACATCGAGATGGTGCAGATCGCCGGCGCGGTCGCGCGGCGGATCGTGCCGTACGTGCCGCGCGGCTGCAAGGTCGAGCAGGGCGACCGGATCGGGCTGATCCGCTTCGGCTCCCGGGTCGACGTGTACCTGCCGGCCGGGATCGAAGCGGGTGTCGAGGTCGGGCAGACCACCACGGCTGGGGTGACACGCCTTGACCGTGACTGATTCGGATACGGCGCAGTCCACCTGGGTGTCCGAACTGCAGGACGAGGTCGACGACCTCCCCCTGTCGACCCGGCTGTCCATCGCCGACGCGCTCACCCTGGGCAATGCGATCTGCGGCTTCATGGCCGTGTACTTCACCACCACCGGGGTGCTGGTCCCGCACCTGATGGGCACGAGCGACGGCGGCATGTCCAAGCACAGCGCCGCCACGGCGGTCACGCTGATGCTGCTCGCGTCGGTCTTCGACCTCTTCGACGGGCTGGTGGCGCGCAAGCTGCGCAGCTCTGCCATGGGGGCCGAGCTGGACAACCTCTCCGACCTGATCAGCTTCGGGCTCGCCCCGGCGTACTTCGTGGTCGTGTGGGGACTGGTCGCCGACGACGCGCACGGGAAGGTGTCCGCGGTCGCCGCGGTGCTGGTCGTGCTGGCCGTGGTGCTGCGGCTCGCCCGCTTCTCCTGCACGACGCTGCGGGACGGGGTCTTCCAGGGCATGCCGAGCCCCTTCGGCGCGATGACGGTGGTCTCCGTGGTGCTGCTGGAGCTGCCCTTCGTCCCGACCATCGCGGCGATCGTGGGGGTGGCCTGGCTGATGGTGAGCCGGGTCGAGTACCCCAAGCCGCGCGGGCGGCTGGCCGTGGTCACACTGGCGTGGATCCTGGTCAGCATGGGCTGCCTCACCGCCTGGACCCTGGACGTCCCCGGCGGGCACCAGCTGCTCCAGACCGGCGCGGCGCTCCAGTGCCTGGCCGCTGCGGTGATTCCCTGCTTTGCGACGACGCGTCGCGTCAACACGATGCGCGCCAATCGGCGCGAGGCGCGCGCCGAGGTCATCCGCTAGGACCTCTCCCCGCGTCCCCCGGGCACCCCTCCGCCGCTCCCCGCGGCAGGGGGGTGCCTTTGCCTTGGCGGCGGGCCTCAGGGGGGTGCCTCTGCGTAAGGGGGTGCGCCTCCCCGGGGCGCGGGGGAACCGCGCGCTCAGCCCACCGCCGGCCGGTGGTCCCGAGCGAAGCGAGTATCCCCTGCGCCGCCTGGATGCGGTGGCGGTGCGTCGTGGCTGGGCGCGCAGTTCCCCCGCGCCCCGGGGGGTTGCCCTCCTGCGCGAGGGGCGCCCCCCAGCCACCGCGGCCGGCAGAGGCGCACGCCCGTGCAGGACGGGCGCCCCTCAGCCACCGCGGCCGGCAGAGGCGCACCGGCCTGCGGAAGGGGCACCGCCGAGCCCACCGCGACCCGCGGAAGCGCACCCCCCTGCGGGAGGGCTACAACAGGAAGTCCGTGGCCAGGCGGGCGGCCAGCTGTTCGAGGAGGGGGCCCGCCTCGGACATGGAGCGGGTCACGTCGGGTTCGAGGTCCGCGAGAGCGTAAGCGCGGCGGATGCCGGCCTTGCCGAGGGCGGCCGGGGGCAGGGACAGGCGGCCGCAGACGGCCACGACGTCGATGTTCCGGGCGCGGGCGGCCGCGGCGACCCCGACCGGCGCCTTGCCGTGCAGCGTCTGCTCGTCGAGCGAGCCCTCGCCGGTGATGACGAGGGTGGTCCCCTCCAGGGCCGCCTCGAAGCCCAGCACGTCGAGCAGCACCTCGATACCGGGCCGGAAGGCCGCCCGCAGGCCGACCAGCGCCCCGAAGCCGATGCCGCCCGCAGCACCCGCGCCGGGCGCCTCGGCCTCCGTGGTGGCGCCGAGCACCTCGGCGTAGTGGGCGAGCGCGGCGTCCAGGGCGGCGACGTCGTCGGGGGAGGCGCCCTTCTGCGGGCCGTAGACCGCCGCCGCGCCCTTCGGCCCGAGCAGCGGGTTGTCGACGTCGCTGGCCAGCACCACCTCGGTGGCCGCCAGCCGCGGGTCGAGGCCGCCGAGTTCCGCCGTGGCCAGGCCGGCCAGCGGGCCGCCGCCGGGCGCCACCGGCGCCCCCGCCGCGTCCAGCAGCCGCGCGCCCAGCGCGGCGAGCATGCCCGCACCGCCGTCGTTGGTGGCGCTGCCGCCCACGCCGAGCACGATCGTGCGCGCCCCGGCGTCGAGTGCGGCCAGCAGCAGCTCGCCGGTGCCGTACGTGGTGGCCGTCAGCGGTGCGAAGACCCCGGGCGGCAGGTGCCGCAGCCCCGAGGCCTCGGCCATCTCCACCACCGCGGTGCCCTCGCGCAGCGCGTACGCCGCCTCGACGGGCTCGCCGAGCGGCCCGGTGACCCGCACCGTCCGCCGCTCGAAACCGGCGGCGACCGCCGCCTCGACCGTGCCGTCGCCGCCGTCGGCGACCGGCAGCGCGGCCACGTCGAGACCGGGCACGACTGCCCGCAGTCCGGCCGTGACGTGCTCGGCCACCTGCACCGCGGTCAGCGAACCCTTGAACTTGTCGGCGGCGATCAGTACGCGCCCCGTCGAACTCCCTGCGGTCTGGGACACTTTCGTCTTCTCCATCCGATACGGAACATCGCGCCGTTCGGACCTTATCCCGGCAGGACCGCCGTGCCACGGACGGCGCTCTCCGTGGTCACCCGAACACGGCCCGTCGGCGGGCTCGCCACCGTAAATTGGCGGTATGACGACCGACTACGCGCGCTACATCGCCGGCCTCCCGAAGATCCTCGCGGGGGCGAGCATGCTCTGCCGCTCGGCGGACGGGCGGATCCTGATCGTGGAGCCGAACTACCGCGACGACGGGACGTGGACACTGCCGGGCGGCACCATCGAGTCGGACCGCGACGAGACGCCGCGGGAGGGCGCGCGCCGGGAGACCGCGGAGGAGATCGGCCTCGACCTGGTGCCCGGCGCGCTGCTGATGATCGACTGGTCCTCGGGTCCCGAGCGGCCGCCGTCGGTGAGCTACCTCTACGACGGCGGAGTGCTGTCGGACCGGCAGCTGGCCGCGGTCCGGCTGCAGGAGGAGGAGCTGGACTCCTGGCGGCTGATCGAGCCGGCCGAGACGGACCGCTACTTCTCGCCGGGCCAGGCGGGCCGCATCCGCGCCGCCCTGGCGGCGCTCACCGGGGGCACCGGTCCGGCCGAGCTGGTCAACGGCCGCCCGGCAGCTGAGGTGTGACGGGGGCTCAGGGCTTGGGGATGTCGAAGAAGTAGGTGAGGCCGCCGGCCAGCCGGATGTCGCCCTTGAGCTTGAGCTTGCGGGTGAAGAAGAGCGTGGGGCCCGAGGCGTTGCCCGACACCAGGCGGAGGAATTCCGGCGCGGCCATGGTGAGGCGCAACTGCGGCTCGCGGTCGGTGCGCCGAGGGGTCACCGTGCAGGTGCCGCCGCCGATGTGCGTCTCGTAGACGTCGTCGGCGCCGGCGACTCCGGTGATCCGCCAGCGGATCAGCGCGTCCTTGCCGGCGGCCGCGTCGGGCTTGAAGAGGGTGTGCATCCGGCCGAAGACCTCGTCGAGCACCCGCCTGCGCTGCGGCCCGCTCATCAGCTCGGCGATCTTCCCGGTGGGCATGCCCTTGACGATCCGGGCGAATTCGGCGGGCCCGACCGAGCCGAAGTCCAGCGTCTCCAGGTCGAGGTCGTCCTGTGCGGCCATCGGCCACCGTCCTTACTCCAGAGTAAACTTACCGGCGGGTAAGCCTAGTTTCCGTACACCGCGGTGACAACCGGCACCCGGCGCGGGTGACCGTCGCTTGAAGATCCGCGAATGAGCCGGAAAGCGGCGACACAGAGCAACCTTTACCCCTATGCTTCCGGTTCGGCGCCCGAACTGCCCGCAGCTACGGGTGCCTTGCGGCCTGAGCCGCTTCTTCGGCATGCCCCCCCACCCACACCTTGCGGCCCCTGACGGCCGCATGTCGTGTTTGCCGGGCTGTCCGTCCCCATCGCTCGCGCTCCACCATCGAAAGGCGCATCCCATGTCCCAGCCCCAGACGCTCGGCAACGGCCAGAACACCTCGTGGGAGAAGTTCTGGTACGTACTCGGCTGCATCTACTTCGGCGCCTACTACCTGTCCAAGGTCCCGGTGAAGAAGGCGCTCAGCGAGTACGGCCTGGTCGAGATGACCGGCGCCGAGAAGTTCTGGTACGTCGTGCTGTGCATCTTCGTCGGCGCCGGCTACTTCAACAAGGTCATCGTCAAGAGGGCGCTGTCCGAGGTCCGCTTCGCCGCCCCGCAGGCCTTCGTGCCGCCGGCCGGCCAGCCGCCGTACGGAGCCTGATCCCCGGCGGCAGCCCGGTCCGGCGCCGCCCCCCGCCAGGGGCGTCAGCGCCGGGCCGAGCGCCGCAGGTGCCGCAGGACGGCCAGGGCCGCGTTGTGGCCGCTCATACCGTGCACACCGGGACCCGGCGGGGTCGCCGACGAGCACAGGAAGACCCCGGGCCGCCGGGTCGCGTAGGGCACCGCGGCGAGCCGCGGGCGCAGCACCGCCTGCAGGCCCGCGAAGGCGCCGCAGGCCACGTCGCCGCCCACGTAGTTGGCGTTGCGCGCGGCGAGTCCCGCGGGGCCGGTGACGGCGCGGGCCAGCACCAGGTCGCGGAAGCCCGGCGCGAAGCGCTCGATCTGCCGCTCGACGGCGTCGGTGGCGTCGCCGTGCCAGTCGTGCGGGACGTGCCCGTAGGCCCAGAAGACGTGCTTGCCCTCCGGCGCCCGCGAGGGGTCCACCACGGTGGGCTGCGAGGTGATCAGGAACGGGGTGTGCGGCGGACGCCCGGTGACCGCCCTGTTCAGGGCGTCGCCGATCTCGGTGTAGGTCGGCCCGACGTGGATCGTGCCCGCCCGCCGCGCCGCCTCGGCCGTCCACGGGACGGGGCCGTCGAGGGCGTAGTCGATCTTGAAGACCGACGGACCGTAGCGGTAGCCGCGGTAGGCGTCGCCGAGCGCGGCGATCCTGGCCAGCGCGGTCGGCGAGGTGTCGAAGACGTAGGCGCGGGCCGGCGGCAGCTCGTCCAGCTTGCGCACGGTGACGCCGGTGCGGATCTCGCCGCCCAGCTCGGCCAGGTGGCCGGCCAGCGCGTCGGAGATCGCCTGGGAGCCGCCGCGGGCCACCGGCCAGCCCCGCTCGTGGGCGGCGAGCGCGAACATCATCGCCATCGCCCCGGTGAAGGGCTGGCTCAGCCGGGAGATCGCGTGCCCGGCGAGCCCCGCCAGCATCCCCCTGGCCTTCGCACCGCGGAAGCGCAGCGCCAGCAGTGCGGCCGGCGGGGTGCCGGTGAGCCCGAAGCGCAGGAAGCGGTACGGGTCGCGGGGTATGCCGGCCCACTGCGGGCGGAAGAAGTCCGCCGCGATGGAATCCCAGTGGCCGACGTAGGGCGCCATCAGCTTGCGGTACGTGACCGCGTCGCGCGGCCCGAGGGAGGCGGCGGTCTCGCCGACGGTACGGCCGAGGACCGCCGCGGTGCCGTCGGGGAAGGGGTGCGCCATCGGCACCTGGGGCTGCAGCCACTCCAGGCCGTGCCGGCCCAGCGGCAGCGCCTGGAAGGCGGGTGAGCCGATACCGAAGGGGTGCACGGCGGAGCACGGGTCGTGCCGGAAGCCCGGCAGCGTCAGCTCCTCGGTGCGCGCCCCGCCGCCCACGGTGTCCGCGGCCTCGTAGACCTGCACGCTCAGTCCCGCGCGGGCCAGTTCGACCGCCGCGGTAAGCCCGTTGGGCCCCGCTCCGACGACCACCGCGTCGGCGACCACGGCCCGCCTCACGGCCGGGCCGCCGTCCGGCCGGCCGGGCTCTGCTGCACACCGACTCCGTTGCCCATGGCGCCATCCAACCAGACGCCGGGGCACCGTGGTTCCGCACCCCGCAAGGCCGGTGCCCTCATGACATCGCGGGGATGACCTGCTCGCCGTAGGCGTCGATGGTCGCCTCCTTGGCGTCGTGCATGTCGTAGACGGCGAAATGGTCGACGCCCAGGTCGCGCAGCGCGGTGAGCTTGGCGACATGGGCCTGCGGCGGGCCGATCAGGCAGAAGCGGTCGACGATCTCGTCGGGCACGAAGGCGGTGTCGGGGTTGCCGCTGCGGCCGTGGTGCGCGTAGTCGTAGCCCTGCCGCTGCTTGATGTACGCGGTCAGCTCCTCGGGGACCAGGCCCGAGTGCTCGCCGTAGCGGCCGACCAGGTCGGCGACGTGGTTGCCGACCATGCCGCCGAACCAGCGGCACTGCTCGCGGGCGTGCGCCAGCGCCTCGGGCGAGTCGTCGGCGGTGACGTAGGCGGGGGCGGCGACGCAGACGGTGACGGCCGCCGGGTCACGGCCGGCGCGCTCCGCCGCGGCGCGGACCGTCTTGACCATCCACTCGGTGAGATAGACGTCGGCGAGCTGCAGGATGAAGCCGTCGGCCTGCTCCCCCGCCATGGCCAGCGCCTTGGGGCCGTACGCGGCCATCCACACCGGCAGCCGGCCGTCCTCGACCCACGGCAGCCGCAGTGCGGTGCCGTCGACGACCGCCTCGCGGCCCTCGGCGAGGTCGCGGATGGCGGTGATCGCCTCGCCGAGCCTGGCCAGGGTGTTGGGCGGCCGGCCCGCGACCCGCATCGCCGAGTCGCCGCGGCCGATGCCGCACACCGTGCGGTTGCCGTACATCGAGTTGAGGGTGGCGAAGGTGGAGGCGGTCACCTCCCAGGTGCGGGTGCCCGGGTTGGTGACCATGGTGCCCACCGTGAGCCGCTCGGTGCGGTCCAGGATGCGGCTGTGGATGACGAAGGGCTCCTGCCACAGCACGGCGGAGTCGAAGGTCCAGCCGTGGGTGAAGCCGTTGCGTTCCGCGCGCCGCATCAACTCGACGACGTCGGACGCGGGCGGGTCGGTCTGCAGCACGAGGCCGAAGTCCATGGCCGCAACTCCTTGGGTGACGGGTGGTCCAGCGGGATGGCTCACAGGTACTGGCAGATGCCGCGCGGGGTGTACTGCCCGTGTCCGGCCCGGCCGACGTAGGCCTGCCGTTCGATCACCGGGACGCCGCGCGACAGGACGGTCTCCACCCGGCCGGTGAGCCGGCGGCCCTCGTAGGCGGAGTAGTCGACGTTCATGTGGTGGGTGCTCGCGGAGACCGTCTGCTCGGCCTGCGGGTCGTAGACGACCACGTCGGCGTCCGCGCCGGGGGCGATGGTGCCCTTGCGCGGGTAGAGGCCGAACATCCGGGCGGGGGCGGCGCAGGCGATGTCGATCCAGCGGCGGCGGGTGATGTGGCCGTCGACCACGGCCTGGTGGAGCAGGTCCATCCGGTTCTCCACCCCCGGCATGCCGTTGGGGATCTTCGAGAAGTCGCCCCTGCCCATCTCCTTCTGCCCGGAGAAGCAGAACGGGCAGTGGTCGGTGGAGACCACCTGGAGGTCGTCGGTGCGCAGCCCGCGCCACAGCGCGGCCTGGTGCTCGCGCGGGCGCAGCGGCGTACTGCACACGTACTTGGCGCCCTCGAAGTCCGGCTCCGCCAGGTTGTCGGTGGACAGGAACAGGTACTGCGGGCAGGTCTCGCCGAAGACCGGCAGGCCCAGGTCGCGGGCCGCGGTCAGCTCCGCGACGGCCTGCTCGGCGGAGACGTGCACGACGTAGAGCGGGGACCCGGCGACCCGGGCGAGCTGGATGGCGCGGTGGGTGGCCTCGGCCTCCAGCAGCGCGTGCCGCACCTCGCCGTGGTAGCGGGGGTCGGTGCGCCCCGCGGCGAGCGCCTGCTGCACCAGGACGTCGATGGCGATGCCGTTCTCCGCGTGCATCATCACCAGGCCGCCGTTGCCCGAGGCGCGCTGCATGGCGCGCAGGATCTGCCCGTCGTCGCTGTAGAAGACGCCCGGGTAGGCCATGAACATCTTGAAGCTGGTGACGCCCTCCTCGACCAGGGTGTCCATCTCGGCGAGCGTCTTGTCGTTGACGTCGGCGACGATCATGTGGAAGCCGTAGTCGATCGCGCACTGGGCGTCGGCCTTGGCGTGCCAGGCGTCGAGTCCGGCCCGCAGCGAGGAGCCCATGCTTTGGATCGCGAAGTCCACGATGGTGGTGGTGCCGCCCCAGGCGGCGGCCCTGGTGCCGGTCTCGAAGGTGTCGGCTGCGGTGGTGCCGCCGAAGGGCATCTGCATGTGGGTGTGCGCGTCGACACCGCCGGGGATGACGTACTTCCCCGTCGCGTCGATGACGGTGCCCGCGGTCCAGCCGGCCGCGGTGTCGCTGTCGTGGGCGGCGAGCGCGGCGATCCTGCCGCCCTCGATCAGGACGTCGGCGTGCATCTCGTCGGCGGCGGTGACGACCAGGCCGCCGCGGATGACGGTACGGGTGCCGGTGCTCATACGGTGACGCCTCCCGTGGCCGTGCCGCTCGGGCTCTCCAGTGCGGTCTGCGCCGCCTTCAGCGCCGATTCGAGCGCGGCCGCGCCCTCCTCGGCCTCGGCGACGGTCAGCGACAGCGGCGGCGCGATCCGCAGCACGTTGCCGGCCCTGCCGCCCTTGCCGATCAGCAGGCCCTGCTCCCTGGCCGCTTCGAGGACCATGCCGGCGGCCTGCGCCGAGGGCTGGTCGGTGCCGGGTACGACGAGTTCGACGCCCAGCATCAGGCCGCGCCCGCGCACCTCGCGGACCACGCCGAGGCCGGCCCCGATGGCGTCGAGGCGGGACTTGAGCAGGCCGCCCACCCGGCGGGCGTTGCCCGGCAGGTCGTGGTCGATGAGGTAGCCCAGGTTGGCCAGTGCCGCCGCGGCGGTGACCGGGCTGCCGCCGAAGGTGGAGATCGAGTTGGCGGTCAGGCAGTTCATCACCTCGGCGCGGGCCACCACACCGCCCATCGACATGCCGTTGCCGATGCCCTTGGCGAAGGTGAGGATGTCGGGCGGCCCGGCCTTGCCGTGCGCCTGCCAGCCCCAGAAGTGCTCGCCGGTACGGCCCCAGCCGGTCTGCACCTCGTCGGTGATCCACAGGATGCCGTGCCGGTCGAGCACCTGCTTGAAGGCCGCGAACAGCCCGTCCGGCGGCAGGGTGAACCCGCCGACGCCCTGCACGGGTTCGGCGATCAGCGCGGCGACCGTGCCGCCCGCCTGCCCGAGCACGTCCTCCAGGTCGGCCACGCACGCGGCGATGAACTGCGCGTCCGACAGGTGCGCGTACGGCCCGCGGCTGCGCACCCCGCCGTGCACGTAGAGGGTCTGCAGCGGGGACAGGCTGGTCGGCGACCAGGCCGAGTTGCCGGTGATGCCGATCGCACTGAAGGACCGGCCGTGGTAGCTGTTGCGCAGCGCCAGGATCTGGTTGGAGCGGCGGTACGACGTCGCCAGCAGCAGCGCCGTGTCGTTGGCCTCGGTACCGGAGGTGGTGAAGAAGACCCGGGCGTCGGGGATGCCCGACAACCGGGCGATCCGCTCGGCCAACTCCACGGCCTGGCTGCTCAGATACAGCGTCGAGGAGTGCAGCAGCCGGCCGGCCTGCCCGGCGACCGCCGCGGCGACCTCGGGCAGCGCGTGCGCGGTCATCGTGGTGAGGATGCCGCCGAAGAAGTCCAGGTAGCGGTTGCCCTCGGCGTCCCACACGTGCCGGCCCTCGCCGTGCGTCAGCTCGATCGGCTGCGTGTAGTACGTGGCCAGCCACTCGGGCAGCACCTGGCGGTGCCTGGCGTACAGCGCCTCGTGCGCGCCTGCGGTCTCGGTCGCCATCGGCTCAGGCCTCCGTCAGGTCGCCGTAGGCGTCGGGCCTGCGGTCGCGGTAGAAGGCCCACTGGTTGCGGACCTCGTCGATCAGGCCGAAGTCCAGGTCCCGGACCAGCAGTTCCTCCTTCGCGTCGGAGGCGGTGCCGTCCACGAACTGCCCGCGCGGGTCGACGAAGTAGCTGGTGCCGTAGAAGTCGTTGGCGCCGTACTCCTCGCGGCCGACCCGGTTGATCGCGGCGACGAAGTACTCGTTGGCGACGGCGGCGGCCGGCTGCTCCAGCTGCCACAGGTACGCCGACAGGCCGCGGCTGGTGGCGCTGGGGTTGTACACGAGCTGGGCGCCCGCCAGGCCGAGCGCGCGCCAGCCCTCGGGGAAGTGCCGGTCGTAGCAGATGTAGACGCCGATCCGGCCGACCGCGGTGTCGAAGACCGGCCAGCCGAGGTTGCCGGGTTTGAAGTAGTACTTCTCCCAGAAGCCGTTCACCTGCGGGATGTGGTGCTTGCGGTACTTGCCGAGGTAGCTGCCGTCGGCGTCGATGACCGCGGCGGTGTTGAAGTAGACGCCCGGCTGCTCGATCTCGAAGACCGGCACGACCATCACCATGCCCGTCTCGCGGGCGAGTTCGCGCATTCGCTGTACCGTCGGCCCGTCCGGCACCGGTTCCGCCCAGCGGTAGTGCTCGGCCTCCTGCACCTGGCAGAAGTAGGGGGCGTTGAAGACCTCCTGGAAGCCGATCACCTTCGCACCCTGCGCGGCGGCGGCCCTGGCGTGTTCCTCATGCTTGGCGATCATCGTCTCGGTGTCGCCGGTCCAGGTCGCCTGGACCAGCGCGGCACGCACGACATTGCTCATGGCAGCAGCTCCTCTGACGCGACGTCACGCCGGTTCTACGCACGTAGATCCCCGCCGTCCGACGAACGTAAATCCCTCGCCCCACTCTGACAAGGCCCCCGCCGTTACCGCCTGACGTCACCCCTGTTTCGCGCGCGGCCGACCCATACGGCGCACTGCGACCGGCACGGTGGCTTGAAGCAGCTCACGGCGCCGGCGGGGGCGCGCGCGGCGTTCGAAGGACGCGCCCCGACGCGGCAGGACCGCGGCGGGCGGCCGAATCGAACGGCGGCCGGGGGCCGGGGAGCACTTCGCGCCATAGTCCGCCGTTCGGCTGAGCGGGTGGGATATGCGCATTTACCGTACTGATCGTGAAAGTCGTACGTCGTGCGCGGGCGGGGCTGGCCGCCGCCGTGCTGGCCGCGCCTGCGGTGGTGCTGCTCGCCGCACCCGCGCCGGCCGCGCCGCCCCCGGCTCCGGCGGCCTCGCGGTCCGGCGGGGTGGCGGTGGACATCGGCTGCGGCCGGGCGGGCGGCTGCGGGATCGCGGTGGCGGTGTGCGGCAGCGACGGGCATGTCACGGAGGTTCTGCGGCTGACCGCCCCGCTGCTGCTGCCGCAGGGGCGGGTGACGGTGCGGACGGGGGGTTCGTGCGGGGCTCCGGGGGCGCCGCCGGTGACTCCGCCCGCGACGCCTCCGGTGACGGAGGCGCCGACCACACCGGGGGCGCCTGCGGTGACTCCGCCCGCGACTGCGCCGGTCACGGGGACGTCGTCGGCTCCTGCGGTGCCCCCGGCGTCCGCCGGTCCCAGGGCGACAGCACCCGCGCCGGCCGAGGCAGCGGTTCGGACGCCGGGTGCGGCCCCCGCGGCGCCGGTCCCGTCCGCCTCCTCCCCCGCGCGGACGTCGCCGCGCCCGAGCCTGCCGGGCTCCGGCCCCACCGCCGGGTACGGGCCGCCGCCGCTCGCCGGCGAGCCGTACGGACAAGGTCCGGGCGACACCTCGCGCTGGTGGCTGATGACGATGGCGGTCGTCCTGCTGCCCGCGCTGCTCGCGGCCCTCCCGTACCGCCACATCCGGCGCCGGCACTGACGGCCGCCTGCCCCTCGCTCGCAACCCCTGGGAGTTCCATGTCCCCTTATCTCGTCTCCGTCGTGTCCACCCTCGGCGGGGCCGCCTTCGCCTTCTGCCTCGGCCGCTTCCTCGGAAGAGTCCGCGACACGGCGGACGGGGAGGTCGGCGGGCAGGCCCTGAGCCTCATCGGTGCGGTGCTGCTCAGCTCCTTCATCCTGCTGACCGGCTTCCAGGTGGCCGGCAGCTGGTCGGCGCTCAGCAGTGCGCGGGGCGGTACGTACGACGAGGCGCGTGCGCTGACCGATACGTACTGGGCCGCGGGCGGCCTCGCCACCGCGGACCGCACGGCCGTACGCGGGCTGCTGCGGCAGTACACCGTCGACGTGCGCACCGCGGAATTCCCCGAGCTTGCGCACGGGCGCACCAGTGCGGCGGCCTGGCTGGCGCTCGACCGGGTACGGGCCGCCGTCCGGGGGGCGGTCGCGATGAGGCCCGAGCAGCAGACGGCGAAGGCGGCCGCGCAGTCGGCGCTGGCGACCGTGTACGAGGCGCGTTCCGACCGCGCCGCCGCGGTCAAGGCGGGGATACCGCGGGTCGTCTGGCTGGCGATGGTCGTCGCCGGGGCCTTCCTGATCGCCTTCCCCGCGGTCCTCGGCGTCACGGCGACGGCGCGGCACCTCGTCGCGGTCTCCTTCGCGGGCGCCGCGGTCGCCTTCGCCATCGTCCTCGCGGCCCAGCTCAACCATCCCTTCCAGGAGCCGTTCGGCGTCAGCCGGGCGGCTTTCGTCTTCGCCGAAACCCGCTTCGACGAGATGGATGTGCCGCGGGCCTGAGGGGGGGGTGCCACTTGCTGTGGCGACGCTTGCCGGCCCCGCCGTCGTGGCTTTGCGGGCAGTTCCCCGCGCCCCTGGCGGAGCTGCCCCCTCGCGTCGCGATGCCTGCTGAGCGCACCCGTTGCGGGTCAGGGGCGGGTGAGGGCTGCTGCCAGGTCGCGGTGGCAGGGTGGGGAGACGCGGGCGGCTGCGGCCAGGAGGGCGGCGGTGAGGGCCGGGCGGGCGCGGGCCACCGCGGCTGCGGCGTCGGCGGTGCGGGCGCGGGCGACGGTTTCGAGGAGTTCGCCGGCCTCGGCGCCGAGTCCCGCGCCGTGCAGGAGGTCGGCGACCAGCGCCACATCTCCCGCCGCACGGGCCGCGACCTGGTGGAGGAGGGTCCGCGAGTCCTCGGCCCGCCCGTCCGCCGCAAGCGCGGCCACCGCCTCGGCGACCGCCTGCGGCGGGAGCGCCGCGATCTCCCAGAGCAGCGTCGCCACGTCCGCGGCCAGTCCGGTCCGCTCCAGCTCCCTTACGACGTACGGGATACGCTCCGCCGGCCCTTCCGCCGCCGCGCACAGCACGAGGTAGGCGGCACCGCTCTCCCCCGTCTGCCGGAGCCGGCCGAGCCTCGCTGCCTCCTGGCGCGCCTCCGCGACCCACCGCGGATCGACGACCGCGCGCGCGGGCTCCGCGGCCTGCTGGGGCGCCCCGGCGAACCGCGCGCCCCGCGGCGCGACCGGCCCCCCGGGCTCGGGCACGGGCGTAGCCGTCCCGCTCGGCGGCACGGGCCGCGCGCCCGGGAGCGTGGTGAGGCGGTCGTGGAGCTCCTTGCAGCGGGTGGTGGCGCGGGTCAGGTCGTCGCGGGTCCAGGACAGGGCCTGGGCGCGGGCGGGGGTGGAGTGGTGGGCGTAGGCGCGGGCGGCCTCGCGGGCGCGGGTCATGGCGGACTCGCGGGCCTCCTCGGCCGCGGCCAGCCGGGAGCTCAGCCGGACCTCCGCGCCCGGCTCCGCGTCCTCAGCCGCGAGCGCGGCGCGGTACAGCGCGTACGCCCGCCCCGCCTCGGCCGGGTCGACGTCCTCGACACCCGCGTTGACCGCGAGGTCGCGCAGCACGGTCCTGACCACGTCCCAGGGCGGTATCCCCCGCCCGGCCTCGGGGTCGCGGGCGGCGTACAGCCCGTACCAGCCGGGGCGTTCGCCTAGCGCCGCCACCAGGGACCGGAAGTAGTTCGCAAAGTCCGCCGTCACCAAACCCTCCTCCGCCGCGGGCCGGGCCCCCGTCCGTCCGGCATTCGACACCCGTTGCGTTACGGCGCTGCTACGGAATGTTTTCCGGCGGTGACAGGATCCGCCACCGACTCGACAGGCAAACTTGCAAGTTTTCCTGCCCGACTTCTACGGTGGGGGTATGCCGAGAGCCGACCGCGTACGCACCGCAGACGAGCTGACCACGCTGGTCGCCCAGCTGGGCCGGCGGCTGCGGGCGGCGTCCGCGGAGGCCGAGCTGACCCCCTCGCAGCAGTCGGTGATGGGCCGGCTGGGGCGGCAGGGTCCCGCGACAACGGCCACGCTCGCCCGCAGCGAGCTGGTCAGGCCGCAGTCGATGCGGATGACGCTGGCCGCCCTTGAGGAGCGCGGCCTCGTCGCCCGCACCCCGCACCCCACCGACGGCCGGCAGGTGGTCTTCTCGCTGACCGCCGCCGGCACGGAGCTGCTGGGCTCCGGCCGGGCGGCCCGCCGCGGCTGGCTGGCCGAGGCGATCGACACCCGGCTGACCCCGGACGAGCACCGCACCCTGGCTGCCGCCCTCCCGCTGCTCCACCGCCTGGTGGGCCACAGCGACCCGCAGCACGGCAATCCGCACCACAGTGACCCCACAGGAGATGTCCCGCAATGAGCGCCACCACCCTCGACCCCCGTACCGCGCTGGTCGTCATCGACCTCCAGAGCGGCATCGTCGCGCTGCCCACCGCCCACCCGGCCGACGAGGTCGTCGCCCGCAGCGCGCAGCTGGCCGCCGCCTTCCGCAAGGCGGGGCTGCCGGTGGTGCTGGTGAACGTCACCGGTGTGGCGCCCGGCCGTACCGACGGCGGCCCCGGCGGCGCCGTCACCTTCCCCGAGGGCTGGGCCGACCTGGTCGGCGAGCTGGACCGGCAGCCGTCGGACATCACCGTCTCGAAGCAGCAGTGGGGCGCCTTCTACGGCACCGGGCTCGACATGGAGCTGCGCCGCCGCGGGGTCACCCAGATCGTGCTGTGCGGGATCTCCACCAGCATCGGCGTGGAGTCCACCGCCCGTGACGCCTACGAGCACGGCTACCACGTCACGGTGGCCACCGACGCGGTGACCGACACCGACGCCGCCGCCCACGAGCGCTCCGTCGGGACGATCTTCCCGCGGCTCGGCGAGACGGGCAGCACCGCGGACATCCTGGGGCTGCTCCCGGCCTGACCGGGGCGTCGAGGCGCGGCACCGGGGCGGCCGGGCGCGGGCCGCACCGTAGTCGGCACCGCTCGAACACCGCTACGATGCCGCGCCATGAGCGACGACCTCCGCAATCTCGTCCTTGGCCTGGCCGCTGCCGCCGTCTGCGTGGCGCTCGGCTGGTTCGCCCGCAGCTATCTGTGGCGCCGCCGGCTGGAACGCAAGCAGCGCTTCTTCGGGCTGCCGAAGGACTCCGAGTGCCTGCTGGTGGTGCCGCGCGACCCGGGTTCGCGCGGCTGGAGCGTGGCGCGGCACGACGCCTTCGCGCTGCTGGAGCTGGCCGCGGTGATCAAGGAGTGCGGGGCGCACGCGGAGGTGCTCGCGCACGACACCGCCTGGCAGGGCTTCGGCGCACGCACCGAGTTCTGCATCGGCGGCCCGGCGGAGAACCTGCGGCTCGGGGCGCATCTGCGGTCGATGCTGCCGGGCGTCGAGATCAACGTCGATCCGGCTCCCGGTCCCGAGCAGGGCGCGATAACCGTCGGCGGCGAGACGTACAAGCTGGAGAAGGGCGCCGTCGAGTACGTCCTGCTGGCCCGGCTGGCGTCGGCCGGCGACACGGGCAACGACCGCCCGGTCTTCCTGTCATCGGGCCAGCGCGGTATCGCCAACCAGGCGGCCGTCCGGTATCTGGCCCGGCACCACGTGCGGCTGGCCCGCAAGCACGGGGTGGACTCGACCTTCTGCCTGCTGCTGCGGGTGGTGAACTCCCAGGCGTACGGCTCGGACGTGGTGGAGCTGGTGTCCGACGTCACCAAGCAGGCCGCCGCGACGTCCAAGAAGTTCAGTCAGCGAGACCGATCACCAGCCACATGATGCCGGTGCCGGCGACCGTGCACAGCAGCGTGGAGCTGGACGGGTGCGGGCTGTGCGCCTCCGGGAGGATGTCGGAGGTCGCCAGGTAGAGCAGGAAGCCTGCGAAGAACCCCAGGTAGAGGCCGAGCGCCCCGGACGGGATGGTGAAGGCCAGCGTGACGGCCGCACCGGCCACCGGGGCGATCGCGTCGGCGCCGAGCAGCAGTTGCGCCCGGCGCTGCCCGTTCCCGTACATCCGGGTGATCGTGTACGTGTTGAAGCCGTCGGCGAAGTCGTGGGCGACGACGGCGATGGCGACCACGATGCCGACGGTGCTGCCGGCCTGGAAGGCGGCGCCGATCGCGAAGCCGTCCATGACGCTGTGGCCGACCAGGGCCGCGGCCGCGGTGATGCCGATGCCCTTGACCGGGTCGTGGGCGTGCCCGTGGCCGTGCGCGTGCGGCGCGTACTCGCCCTCGTGGGCGCGGTGGATGGCCACCGAGCGCTCGATGATGTGCAGCGCGAGGAAGCCGGCGACGAACATCAGCAGGGCCGCGGGCACCCCGAAGACCACCCTCGGCTGGGTCTCCAGCGCCTCGGGCAGCAGATCGAAACCGACGACACCGAGCATCAGCCCGGCGGCGAGTCCGAGGACGAGGTGGCGGCGGTCCCCGATGTGCTGGGCGACGACTCCGCCGACGAGGGTCATCGCGAAGGCGCACGCGGCTATCAGGACCGGCATGAATCGATGATCCATGACGCCGCGCGCGCCCGCGACTCAGGGTCGCCTTACCTGCGAGGACTGGCTCGGGCCCCGCGGGGGCAGGTCAGCGGCGGCGGCCGGGGTCGCCGACCCGGGACGCCACGGCCTGCGCCATCACCTGCTCGCCCTTGGCGTTGGGGTGGGCGGGGGCGGCGGGCGAGGCGGGCGCCAGCGGCTCGATCCAGCGGTCGGCGGGCGCCTTGCACATGTCGTGGCCCACAGTCGGCCGGTAGGTGTCGACGTACTCGGCGCCGCCGAAGAGCGCCTCGATCCGCAGCATGGCGTTGAGCTGCTTCTCGGTGTCCCGCAGGTACGGGAAGTCGCCGGCCGCGAAGGGCACGGCGGGGAAGCAGCCGACGCCGTCGTCGGGGAGCAGGTCGGGGTAGCCGACCACGACGACCCGGGCGTGCGGGGCCCTGCGGTGGACGTCCCGCAGCACCTGGGCGACCTTCGGCGCGGTCTTGACGACGTTGACGGTGAGCTGGTCGATGCCGCTCGCCCGGTAGTGCTGCTCGCAGGGGCTGCCCGCGGGGTCGGTGACGCTCAGGCCCGCGCAGGTGGCGATGATCGAGCCGAAGCCGACGTCGTTACCGCCGATCTGCAGGGTGACCAGGGTGGTGTCCGCCTTGACGGCGTCCAGCTGCGGGCCGTTGGTGCCCTGCGCCTGCCACATCTGCGCGGTGGTGGCGCCGCCGCAGCTGACGTCGGTGAAGCTCGCGTACTGCCCGGCGGCGGCGACCAGCGACGGGTAGTTCTGGTTCGACCTGGCGCAGTTCGCGTCGACCTGGGTGGGTATCGCGGGTCCCGAGGTGTAGGAGTCGCCGAGCGCCACGTAGTGGACGGCCGGCCTGCCGTGCCCCGCGCCCTGCTGCCCGCCGGAGTGGGCGGCGGCCGGGGTGACGGCCGCCGCGGTCAGTGCGAGGGCGCCGCTCAGGGCCGCGGCGCCCAGTCCTACCGCCCTGCGCCGCAGCGGTGCGGTCCGCTGCGGCGCCGCCTCCTCCACGCCCGTGTCCGCGCTGCTGCTGCCCATGCCAAACCTGGCGGCCATGCGGCCCCTCCCCTGCGTCGACTCTGACGTCGATCAAGGCTCAGGGCAGCAGGGGTCGGTGTCAATGGGCGGGAGGCCGCCAAGCTACTCGGGCGTCACTTTCCTTTCGGGTACGGGTGTTCGAGGACGGCCGGCGCGGTACCGGGCGTACGCGCGCGGCTGCGGGGGGGCTCAGGTCGCGGCGAGCTTGCGGGCGGCGGCCGCGATGGCGGGGGCGCTGATGCCGGCCGCGTCGAGCTGCTGGGCGGGCGTCGCGGAGCCGGGCATGGTGTGGACGGCGAGCCGGGTGTGCCGGGGGGCGGGGTGGCCGTTGCCGAAGGACTCCATGACCGCGTCGGCGAGGCCGCCCTCGGGGTGGTGGTCCTCGACGATCACGAACCGCCCGGTCTCCTCGGCCGCCGTGCGCAGCGTCTGGGTGTCGACCGGCTTGACCGAGTACAGGTCGATGACCCGGGCGCGGACGCCGTCGGCGACCAGCTGGTCGGCGGCGGCGAGCGCCTGGTGGACGGTGACGCCGGCGCCGATCAGGGTGACCTGGTCGTCGGGGTGCGAGCGCAGCACCTTGCTGCCGCCGACCGGGAAGGCGTCGCCGGGGCCGTAGATCACCGGGCTTTCGCCGCGGGTGGCCCGCAGATAGCTGATGCCGGGGCGGTCGGCCATGGCGGTGACCAGCTGGACGGTCTGGTTGGCGTCGCAGGGGTAGAGCACGGTGGTGCCGTGGACGGCCCGCATCATCGCCAGGTCCTCCAGCGCCATCTGGGACGGGCCGTCCTCGCCGATCGCGACGCCCGCGTGGGTGCCGACCACGTTGATCGTGGAGCGGCTGATCGCGGCCATCCGCAGGAAGTCGTGGGCGCGGGTCAGGAAGGCCGCGAAGGTGCAGGCGTAGGCGGTCCAGCCGCGCACCCCGATGCCGACGGCCGCGGCGATCATCTGCTGCTCCGCGATGTAGCACTCGAAGTAGCGCTCGGCGTGGTCGGCGGCGAAGAGCTGGGCCTTGGTGGAGTCGCCGACCTCGCCGTCGAGGACCACGACGTCGTCGTGCAGCGAGCCGAGCGCGGCCAGCGTCTCGCCGAAGGCGGTGCGGGTGGCCACCGGGTCGCCGCCGGTGGCGTAGCGCGGCAGCGAGGTGTGCGGGTCGCCGCCGCCGCGGGCGGCCGGCTCGGCGTCCGGCGGCCGCTGGACCTCGACCCGCAGGTCGCGCAGGCCGCCGAGCTCGCGGATGGCCGCCGCCGGGTCGGACAGCGGCTTGCCGTGCTTGCCCTCCTTGTCCTCGACCTCGGTGGCGCCCTTGCCCTTGCGGGTACGGGCGATGATCGCGGTGGGGGCGCCGCGGGTGTTCTCTGCGGACGTCATGGCCTCGTCGATCGCGGCGATGTCGTGGCCGTCGATCTCCACGGTGTGCCAGCCGAAGGCGCGGATCCTGCGGGCGTAGGCGTCCAGATCCCAGCCGTGCCGGGTGGGGCCGCGCTGGCCGAGCCGGTTGACGTCGATGATCGCGGTGAGGTGGTCGAGGCCCTCGATGCCGGCGTGCTCGAAGGCCTCCCACAGCGAGCCCTCGGCCATCTCGCTGTCCCCGCACAGCACCCAGGTGCGGTACGGCAGGCGGTCGAGGCGGCTGCCGGCGAGGGCGACGCCGACGCCGATGGGCAGGCCCTGGCCCAGCGACCCGGTGGCCACGTCGACCCAGGGCAGCCGGGGGGTGGGGTGGCCCTCCATGCGACTGCCGAGTTTGCGGAAGGTCAGCAGCTCGTCGTCGGTGATGGCGCCGACCGCCTTGTAGGCGGAGTACAGCAGCGGGGACGCGTGTCCCTTGGAGAAGATCAGGTGGTCGTTGCCGGGGTTGTCGGGCCGGTCGAAGTCGTAGGACAGGTGCCGGGCGAGCAGGACGGCCATCAGGTCGGCGGCGGACATCGAGGACGTGGGGTGGCCTGAGCCGGCCGCCGCGGCCGCCCGGACGGAGTCCACTCGAAGCTGCTGCGCCAGCTCGGCGAGGTCGGTGTCGCTCATGAGGGGGGTGTGGGTGATCGTGTCGTTCATGGCACCGTCTCTTTCCTCGCAGGGTCGATCCGTCCCAACGGTGCGGCTGCCCGGCCGCGGGCAGGACAAACCGGAATTCCGCCCCACCTGCCCCTCACCTGCGGTCGAGGACGCTCAGATCTCGTCGGGCAGCTGCGTCGTGACCTCGGTGCCCTTGGTCCTGGGGCTGCGCCGCTCGTGCCGGGCGATCCGGTTGGCGGACCAGGACAGCAGCATGCACATGCCGATGTAGACGGGGGCGATCACCATCACCACCGGGATGAACGGCAGGTCGTAGTCCAGGTTGGTGGCGATGAGCTTCCCCGAGTAGAGGAACTCCTGGTAGGTGATGAGGTAGCCCAGCGAGGTGTCCTTGAGAGCCACCACCAGCTGGCTGATGATCGCCGGCAGCATCGCCCTGGCCGCCTGCGGCACCAGCACGTACGTCATGACCTGGGTCTTGCGCATGCCCAGCGCGTAGGCCGCCTCGCGCTGGCCGCGCGGCACCGCGTTGACCCCGGCGCGGAAGACCTCGGCGAGCACCGAGCCGTTGTAGAGGGTCAGGCCGATGATCAGGGCGAGCAGCGGGTCCAGCTTGAGCGCGATGAAGATGAAGAAGATCATCACCAGCAGCGGCATCGCCCGGAAGAACTCCACCACCAGCGTGCTCGCCCAGCGCAGCACCCGGTGGTCGGACAGCCGCCCGGCGGCGAAGACCACCCCGAAGACCAGCGAGGCGAGCGCGGCCCAGCCGAAGGCCCTGAGGGTGTTCGCCAGCCCCTTCAGCAGCAGCCGCTGGATGCCCTCGTAGGTGAAGGGCCGCCATTTGACGGCGGAGAACTGCCCGGTGTCCACCAGCTTGTAGACGACGAACGCCACCAGCAGGGCCAGCACCGCGCTGGTGATCCACGCGTACAGCCGGTGCCTGGCCAGCGCCCGGGGGCCGGGGATGTCGTACAGGGCGCTGCTCGCGGTCATCGGGCGACCCCCAGCTTCCTCTCCAGCAGGGCGAAGACGCCGGCCAGGCTGAGGGTGACGATGAGGTAGCCCACCGCGATCCACACGAAGGTCCACACGATGCTGTAGCCCAGTTCGTTGAGGGGCTTGTAGGTGCCGAGCAGTTCGTCGACCGAGAAGGAGCCGGCGATCGCGGAGTTCTTCGCCAGCGCGATCAGCGTCGAGCCGATCGGCGGGATCACCGAGCGGGCGGCCTGCGGCAGCACCACCAGCGACAGGGTCTGGGTGAAGGACATCCCCAGGCTCCTGGCAGCCTCGCCCTGGCCGAGCGGCACGGTGTTGATGCCGGCCCGCACCGCCTCGCAGACGAAGGCCGAGGTGTACGCGCCGAGCGCCAGCACCGCGAAGACCATGAAGGGCAGCACGACGCCGAAGCGCGGCAGGCCGAGCAGCACCGCGAAGAACAGCAGGGTCAGCGGGGTGTTGCGGAGCACGGTCACCCACGCGGTGCCGAACACCCGCAGCGCCTTGACCGGGGAGACCCGGAAGCCGGCGATCAGCACCCCGACGGCCAGCGCGAGGGCGCCGGCGAGCAGGGTGAGCTGGACGGTGCCCCACAGGCCCTTCCCGTAGAGCGAGAAGTTCTGCGTCAGCACGTTCACACGTCGCTCCCGTCAGTAGCGGTCGACCGGCGGCGGGGTGGGCGCGGGCACCCCCGACAGGCCGAGGGTGGCGTCGTAGGCCCGCTTCCAGTCGCCGTCGCGCTCGTGGGCGACGATGGCGCCGTCCAGCGCGAGCCGCAGCGCGGTGTCGCCCTTGGACACGCCGATCCCGTAGGGCTCCTGCGAGAAGGGCTTGCCGACCACCTTCATCTCCTCGGGTGCCTTGGCGGCGTAGCCCAGCAGGATCGAGTCGTCGGTGGTCACCGCGTCGACCTGGTAGGTGAGCAGGTTGTCCACGCACACCGAGTAGGTGTCGTAGGTGACCGGGGTGGCGTCGGGGTAGTCGGCCTCGATGCGCTGGATCGAGCTGGAGCCGGCGGCCGAGCAGACCTTCTTGCCCTTGAGGTCCTGCGGCCCGGTGATGTCGTGCTCGCCGGTGCGCACCAGCAGGCCCTGCCCCGCCAGGTAGTAGGGGCCGGCGAAGCCCACCTGCCGTTTGCGCAGCGCGTTGATGGTGTACGTGCCGACGTACATGTCGATCTGCCCGTTGCTCAGCGAGGTCTCCCGGTTGGCCGACGCGATGGCCTTGAAGCCGATCTCGTCGGCGGCGAAGCCGAGCGAGGCGGCCGTCATCCTGGCGATCTCGATGTCGAAACCGGAGTACGCCCCCGTGGCGGGGTCGCGCTCGCCGAGGTACGGCTGGTCGTCCTTGACGCCGACGACGAGCCGGCCGCGGCGGTGGGCGCGGGTCCAGGTGGGCGAGGAGGGCAGCGAGAAGGCGGTGTCGACGCGGTAGGCGGGCAGGGCGCCGGGGCGCGGCCCCTTGGCCGGCGGGCTGCCCTGCCGCCCGCAGCCGCAGGCGAGGGCGAGGACGAGGACGAGGGCGGCCGGTACGAGCAGGAGTGCGCCGCGGGGCCGCGGGCCGCGGCGCATCGGGGTCACGGGGCGCCCGGTCAGTGGTGGAGGATCTTGGACAGGAAGTCGCGGGCGCGGTCGGTCCGCGGGTCGGTGAAGAAGTCCTCCGGCACGCGGTCCTCGATGATCTGCCCGTCCGCCATGAAGACCATCCGGTCCGCGGCGGAGCGGGCGAAGCCCATCTCGTGGGTGACCACGACCATCGTCATGCCCTCCTCGGCGAGCTGCTGCATCACTTCGAGCACCTCGTTGATCATCTCGGGGTCGAGGGCCGAGGTCGGCTCGTCGAAGAGCATCGCCTTGGGGTCCATGGCCAGCGCGCGGGCGATCGCGACGCGCTGCTGCTGGCCGCCGGACAGCTGGGCGGGCAGCTTGCCGGCGTGCGCCAGCAGGCCGACCCGGTCGAGGAGTTCGCGGGCCTTGCGCTGGGCATCGGCCTTGCCGCGGCGGCGGACCTTCAGCGGCGCGAGCATCACGTTGTCGAGCACGGTGCGGTGGGCGAAGAGGTTGAAGGACTGGAAGACCATGCCGACGTCGGCGCGCAGCCGGGCCAGTGCGCGGCCCTCGGCGGGCAGCGGCTGCCCGTCCACGGTGATGGTGCCGGCCTCCACCGGCTCCAGCCGGTTGATCGCCCGGCACAGGGTGGACTTGCCGGAACCCGAGGGGCCGACGACCACCACGACCTCACCGCGTCCGACGGTCAGGTCGATGTCCTTGAGCACGTGGAGCCGGCCGAAGTGCTTGTTGACCCCGCTCAGGACGATCAGTGGTTCCGCCGGCATACGCGGCGCTCAGCCGAGCACGCGGTGGACGAGCGTGTCGCGCTCGGTCTGCGGGATGGCGGTCCACCGCATGCCGCGCAGGGCGCCTTCCAGGGCCAGCAGGGTGTGGGTCTGGGCGTCGTCCGGCAGGTCGGGGCGGATCTTCTCGAAGGCCCTGCCCGATCCCAGCCGGCGCAGTTCGCCCGCGTCGTCGACGCCGGCTCGGCGGAGACGGTCGGCAAGCACCGCCCCGATGTTCGGCAGCTGCTGTAGGGAGTCCACGTGGTGCCTCCGGTGCCAGGCTGAGGGGTGAGTTTTGTATCGAGGGAACGTCTGCCGCCATGATGCACATATGCCGCACCGCGGCCGGGCGACCACGCCCCTGACACGCCTGGCCTTCCCCCCTGGTGGCGGCCGTGCCACCGTTTCGGGTGACGGTACGTCACCTGGTGGACGCGCCGCCCGTTCCTCGGCTCTGCCGGTCGGCCTTCCTGCTCACCGTCTCCGCGGACGGCCTCGTTCCCCGACCACCCACTGCGACAGCTCGTGCGTCAGTCCTCCGCTGTCTCGGCCAGTACCTGTGACAGTTCCGGGCTGCCGTTCTCCGCCCAGCCGTGGCCGACTTCGACGGTGTCGATCTCGCGGCCGGTCGCCAGGCGGACCACCGGGCGGCCGTTGGGCCACACCTGCCAGCGCGCGCCGGGGACGGTACGGACGATGACCGTGCCGAGGTAGAGGCCCGCGTCGTTGCCGAGCCGGTCGAGCGCCTGCTCCTCCTCGTCGCGCCAGTTGGGCACGAGCTGGTCCAGGGCGCTCAGGGAGGCGGCGGTGTCGTCGAGCTCCACCCCGTCGTCGGCCGCCCTGGCCCGCAGCAGCGGGCACTCGCCGAGGAGTTCGGCCAGCATCGCGGGGTCGGGCCGGTCCTCGTTGCCGAAGACGGCGAAACCGCGGGGTACCGCGTGCCGTTTGCGCCACTGGCCGATCAGCGGGATGTCCATCCCCCCAGCGTCGCACCGCGCGCTGCGCCGCGGCACCAGGCGCGCGGCGCGGGGCGCCGGGTGTCAGACGTCGAGGTCGACCACGACCGGGGCGTGGTCGGAGGCGCCCTTGCCCTTGCGCTCCTCGCGGTCCACGTACGCGTCGGAGACCGCCTTGGCGAACGGCCCGTTGCCGTAGACCAGGTCGATGCGCATGCCGCGGTTCTTGGGGAATCCCAGCTGGCGGTAGTCCCAGTAGGTGAACGGGTGGTCGTACTTCAGCGGGCGCGGCACCACGTCGGTCAGGCCGGTGCCGCGCAGCGCGGCCAGCGCCTCGCGCTCGGGGGCGGTGACATGCGTCTGGCCCTCGAAGGCCGAGAGGTCCCAGACGTCCTCGTCGGCCGGTGCCACGTTGTAGTCGCCGAGGACCGCGAACGGCAGCTCGCCCGCCGCGTTGTCGGCCACCGCGGCGCGCAGCGCCTCGAACCACTGGAGCTTGTACGCGTAGTGCGGGTGGCCGACCTCACGGCCGTTGGGCACGTAGACCGACCAGAGCCGGACCTTGCCGCCGCAGGTCGCCGACACCGCCCGCGGCTCCTGCACCCCCTCGTAGGCGGGGCCGCCGGGCAGGCCCTTGACCACGTCGGCCAGGCCCACCCGGGAGATCAGCGCGACCCCGTTCCACCGCCCGTCGGCGTTGACCGCCGCCTCGTACCCCAGCTCGCGCAGCTCGTCGTAGGGGAACTGCTCGTCGCTGCACTTGGTCTCCTGGACGCACACGACGTCCGTGCCGCTGCTCTCCAGCCAGCCGAGCAGCCGGGGCAGCCGGGCAGTGATCGAGTTGATGTTCCAGGTCGCGATGCGCATACCCACCAACCTAGCGGCTGGGTACGACAACGGACCGTACGCCCTGGTCGGTCAGGTCGCGGTGCCGTCGCCCGGCGCGAGCCGCAGGTGGTCGGCGCCGCTGAGATTGGTCAGCTGGGTGTCGTACAGCGGCCGGGCCAGGTCGGTCAGCAGCGCGTCGTGGATGTCGACGGACCGCCGCGGCTTGACCTCACGCACGTAGTCGATGACCTCGGAGATCTTGTTCCAGGGCGCCATCACCGGCAGCAGCAGCGTGTCGACCGGGTAGCCGGGCACGGTGAGGGCGTCGCCGGGGTGGAAGACCGCGCCGTCCACCAGGTATCCGACGTTGGTGATCCGCGGCAGGTCGGGGTGGATCACGGCGTGCAGCTCGCCGTGCACCTGGACGTCGAAGCCGGCGGCGGTGAAGGTGTCGCCGTGGCCGACGGTGTGCACCCGGCCGGGGAAGGCCGCGGCGAGCTGGTCGGCGACGCTGGCCAGCGTCCACAGCTCGGCCGCCGGGTCGGCGTCGAGGGCGGCCCGCAGCCGGCCGGGGTCGAAGTGGTCGGGGTGCTCGTGGGTGACCAGGATGACGTCGGCGCCGGCCGCCGCGTCCTGCTCGCTGAAGACACCCGGGTCGATGACGAGCGTGAGCCCGTCCTTCTCCATCCGGACGCAGGAGTGACGTTTCTTGGTCAGCTTCACTGGATTCCACCCTCGCCGGTACGCGTCGGTCGGACTCTCGGTACCCGGGAGCGCGTACGCACCCCCGGGGTCGTGGCTTCCTGCGGCGCCGCGCAGGGCGGCGGCGCCCGTATCCCATCCTGCTACGGTTGCGCGCCGGTCTCCTGCTCGACCACGGTGCGTGCCGCTGCCAGTGCGGCGCGTGCGGCGGGCAGCCCGCAGTAGACCGCGGTGTGCATCAGCACCTCCTCGATCTCGGCCGGGCTCAGGCCGATCCGCAGCGCACCCCTGACGTGGTCGGCCAGTTCCGCGAGCTGGCCGGTCGCGGTCAGTGCGGTGAGCGTGACGCAGGCCCTGGTCCGCCGGTCGAGACCGGGCCTGGACCATATCTCGCCCCACGAGTAGCGGGTCGCGAAGGCGTCGAAGCCGCTGCCGAAGCCGTCGCCCGCGGGCGCCAGCGGCCGGTCGGTGGCCGCGCTGCCGCCGATGACCTCGCCGCGGATGCGGGTGCCCTCGGCGAGCCGGTCGGGCGGCACCGACGCCGGCAGCCGGGCGGGCGGCACCGGCGAGACCGGCGGCGGGGGCAGCGGCACCGCGGCGGGGGCGTGGTCCTGCCAGGCGGTGCCGAAGTGGGTGGCGAGCAGCTCGCCGACCGCTGTGGGCTCCTCGACCGGCGCCAGGTGGCCGGTGGCGGGCACCACGGCGAGCCGCGCGTCGGGGATGCCGGCGACCAGCAGCCGGGCGTCGGCGGGCGGTGTCTCGGTGTCGTCGGCGCCGGCCACCACCAGGGTGGGCACTCCTATGCTGCCGAGCGAGTCGCGGATGTCGAAGGCGGCGAGCGCCTCGCACGCGGCCACGTAGCAGGCCGGGTCGGTGCTGGCGACCATCTGCACGGCCCACTCGGTGATCGCCGGCTGGGTGGCCAGGAAGGCGTCGGTGAACCAGCGCTTGGGGCCGGTCTGCGCGGTGCGGTCCAGGCCGTTGGCGCGGACCACGACACCGCGCTGCCGCCAGGTGTCGGCGCTGCCGAAGCGGGCGGCGGCCGACACCAGGGCGAGCGCGGCGACCCGGTCGGGCCGCAGCAGCGCCAGCCGGGCGCCGATGGCCGCGCCGAGCGCGCAGCCGGCGTAGCCGAAGGTGTCGATGCCCTCGTCGTCGAGGACGGCGAGCAGCCGCCGCGCCAGGTCGTCCACGGACGACGCGGGCTCGGCGGGCGCGCCGCCGTGCCCGGGCAGCTCGTAGCGCAGCACCCGCCAGTCGGTGGTGAGCATCGGCAGTTGCCGGTCCCACATGTGCCAGGTCGCGCCCAGGGCGGGGCCGAGCACGATCACCGGGGCGCTCTCCGGTCCGTCGAAGCGGTACTGCAGCGGAGGCGCTCCTGCGTACATGTCGTCCATGTCGTCGTAGTCGGCCATGCGGTCCGCCGGGTAGCCGGCCGCATAGTCGGCTGCGGCGCCGAAGGGCGCGTCGGTCGTCAGCTCGCTCATCGCTTCACGCTACCGACTCCTGGGGCCACCGGGTCACCCACCCCCGAAGCCGTGCTGGAAGTTGACGGTCGACACGACGTAGACGACGGGCGTGTCGGCGTGCGTGAGGTCGACCGTGATGTCGTGGTCCGGCTTGTCCCCGGCCTGGTGGGAGGACATCCCGGACCAGTCGTGGTCGGGGATGTCGAAGTTCCAGCCGACCTGCGCGGCCTGCTCGTCGCTGATCGCGACCTTGCCGTCGCGCAGTGCGGCCCTGCTGGTGCCGAGCTGGGCCAGGAAGGTGTCGAGGCCGCCGGCGGTGGTGGTGAACTGGCAGTAGAACTCGCTGGTGTCCCAGGAGTTGGTCTCCAGGTAGCCGTCGTGGACGGTGCCGTCGGGGATCGGCACCTGGTAGATGCGGCGCTGCAGCTCGCTGGGGACGACCCAGGTCAGATGGCGTGCGGCGGCCTGCTTCTGGACGTCCTGGCCGCTGTTGCGGCTCTGCGCGGCGGAGATGATCACGTAGCCGAGCGGGACGAGCACCAGCAGCGGCACCACCACCCAGCGCACCCAGCTGGGCAGGTCGCGCGGCGGCGGCAGCGCGGAGCCCCCGCCGCTGCCGCGTCTGCCCCCGGGGCCTTCGCCGCCGGGACCGCCCGGGCCTTCGCCGCCGGGTCCGCCGGGCGCCCGCTCGGTGTCGGTGCTGCCGTCGGCGGGCACGGCGGCGGTCCCGTCGCCGTCCGAATACTGCGGTACGGCCTCCCGCTCGGGGGTCGTCGTCACGAGTCGGCCTCCTGCCGGCCCGCGAACCTGCCGTAGCGCTCGTAGCGCTCGACGCGCCGCCGGTTGGCGCGGCGGAAGCGGCGGGCGACCAGCCGGGCCAGGTCCGCGGCGCCGACCATGCCGGCCTCGGGTCCCAGTTCGGCCTTGGCGATCCTGGCCTCCGGCCGGTAGCCGCGGCCGGTCAGGGTGCGCCGGAAGGCGTCCCTCGCGGGGGCGATCAGCAGGTCGTCCGCGGCGCTGACGCCGCCGCCGATGACGAAGCAGGACGGGTCGAGCGCGGCGGCGAGGTTGGCGATGCCGACGCCGAGCCACTGGCCGATGTCCTGGAACAGCTCGACGCACATCGGGTCGCCGGCCCTGGCCAGCTCGGTGATCAGCGGCCCGGTGATGTCCCCGACGTGGCCGCCGACCCGGTCGATGATGCCGTAGGCGACCGGCGAGTCGGCGGCGGCCAGCTCGCGGGCCTCCCTGACCAGCGCGTTGCCCGAGCTGTACTGCTCCCAGCAGCCGCGGTTGCCGCAGGCGCAGCGGTGCCCGCCCGGCACCACCTGCATATGGCCGAACTCGCCTGCGACCCCGTAGCGGCCCCGCTTGACCTGGCCGTCCTCCAGGATCGCGCCGCCGATGCCGGTGCCCAGGGTGATCATCACCAGGTCGGCCTCGCCGCGCCCGGCGCCGAAGCGCCACTCGGCCCAGGCGGCGGTGTTGGCGTCGTTGTCGACCATGACGGGGACCAGCAGCCGGTCCGCGAGCCGCTCGCGCAGCGGCTCGTCGCGCCAGGACAGGTGCGGGGCGAAGAGGATGCGGGACCGGTCGGCGTCCACCCAGCCGGCCGCGCCGATGCCGACCGCGTGCACGTCGTGCCGCTCCGACAGGTCGAGGACCAGCTCCACGATGGTGTCCTCGACCACCTTGGGGCTCTTGGACTTGTCGGGGGTCTCGGTGCGCAGCTGTTCGAGGATGACCCCGTCGGCGTCCACCACCCCGGCCATCACCTTGGTGCCGCCGATGTCGATGCCGACGGTCGGCACCCTGGGGGCCGTCAGGTGGCTGCGTCTCTCCCGGCGCTCGGCGCCGCTGACGTTGCGCCACACCGTCGCTCGGGCGGCACTGCCGCGGTACACACGTTCACGATTGGCACTCAAGCGCGCTTCTCCGGGTCGGTGGCAGCCGGCAGGTCCTCGGCCGGTGGGTCCCCGGCCGCCGCCTTGCCGGCCGCCGGTGTGCGGCTCAGCTCATGCGTCAGCTCGTCCAGCTCGCTGCCCCCGGCCATCTCCCGGGTCAGCTCGTCAAGCGTAATGTCCCGCTTGAGGTGGCTGCCCGACATCGTGCCCCGCTTCAGCAGGATGAAGCGGTCGCCGACCAGGTAGGCGTGGTGCGGGTTGTGGGTGATCAGCACGACGCCGAGCCCGGCGTCGCGGGCCGCGGCCACGTACTTGAGCACCATCCCGGACTGCTTGACGCCCAGGGCGGCGGTGGGCTCGTCGAGCACCAGTACCCTGGCGCCGAAGTGCACGGCCCTGGCGATGGCCACGCACTGCCGCTCGCCGCCCGAAAGGGTGCCGATCTGCTGGTCGACGTCGCGCAGGTCGATGCCCATCCGCAGCAGCGCGGCATGGGTCGTCCCGCGCATCTCGGCGACGTCGAGGCGGCGCAGCGGGCCGCGGCCCCTGGTGGGCTCGGACCCGAGGAAGAAATTCCGCCATACGGGCATCAGCGGCACCACGGCCAGGTCCTGGTAGACGGTGGCGATGCCGCGGTCGAGGGCGTCACGCGGCGAGGCGTGCCTGACCTGCTCGCCGGCGACGGCGTAGCCGCCGGAGTCGTGCGGGTGCAGCCCGGCGATGATCTTGATGAGGGTGGATTTTCCCGCACCGTTGTCGCCCAGGACACAGGTGATCTCTCCGGCGTGCACTTCCAGAGAGACGTCCCGCAGGGCGCGGACGTTCCCGTAGGACTTCGAGACGTCGGTCAGCGCGACGAGCGGCGCCGCCGCCTTGCCGGTGCCGGTGCCTTTGTCGGTGATCGCGGTCATGCGGTGGCCTCCGCCCGCCTGCGGACCCAGACGTTGAGCAGGGTGGCGAGCAGCAGCATCGCCCCGAGGAAGAACTTGAACCAGTCAGGGTTCCACTGGGCGTAGACGATGCCCTTGTTGGTCATGCCGAAGATGAACGCGCCGACCGCGGACCCGATGGCGCTGCCGTAGCCGCCGGTCATCAGGCAGCCGCCGATCACGGCCGCGATGATGTAGAGGAACTCGTTGCCGACGCCCTCCCCCGACTGGACCACGTCGAAGGAGAACAGCAGGTGCTGGCCGGAGATCCAGGCGCAGAAGGCCACCGCCATGTACAGCCCGACCTTGGTGCGCGCCACCGGGACGCCGACCGCGCGGGCCGCGTCGGCGTTGCCGCCGGCCGCGAATATCCAGTTGCCGGCCCGGGTGCGCAGCAGCACCCAGGTGGCGACCGCGACCAGGCCGAACCACCACAGGATGGTCACCTGGAGGTCGACCGAGCCCACGGTCCAGTGCGACGCGAAGACGTCGTGCGCGGCGGGGAAGCCCTCCATGTCGCCGATCGACTTGGTCGCCACCGTGCCGCTGATCAGCTTGGTCAGGCCCAGGTTCAGGCCGGTCAGCATCAGGAAGGTGCCCAGCGTGATGATGAAGCTGGGCAGTTTGGTGCGCACCAGCATGATGCCGTTGAAGGCGCCGAACGCCAGCGTCACCAGCAGCGAGACGCCGATGCCGACCCACACGTTCGCGGTCATCTGGAAGCTGAACATCGAGGAGGCCAGCGCGGAGCTGGTCACCATCACACCGGCCGACAGGTCGAACTCGCCGCCGATCATCAGCAGCGCCACGGGCACCGCCATGATCCCGATGGTGGAGGAGGCGTAGAGGACGGTGCCGAAGCTGGACCACTGCAGGAAGGAGTCGGCGGCGACGGAGAAGAACACGAAGACGGCCGCGGCCCCGACGACCGCCCCCAGCTCCGGCCGCCCGAGCAGCCGCCGCGCCATGGACCGCGGCGCCAGCCGCTCGTCGGCGGTCAGGACCAGGCCGGTCATCGGGTCCCCCGCTTGGCGTACGACAGCAGCGCGTCGGCGTCGTCCTTGGTGACGATCTGCGGGCCGGTGAGCACCGCCTGGCCGCCGCCGAGGGTGTCCTTGTTGTAGCGGTAGAGCCACAGCAGGTCCACCGCCTCGTAGCCCTGCAGATACGGCTGCTGGTCGACGGCGAAGCCGATGGTGCCGTTCTTCAGCGAGGTCGCGACCTGCGGGTTCAGGTCGAAGGTGTCGATCTCGGCCTTGGAGCCGGACTGCGACTTGGCCTTGGCCGCGGTGTCGGCGAAGGGGGCGCCCAGGGTGACGACGGAGTCGATAGACTTGTCGGACTGGAGCTTGGCCTGGATCGCGGACAGCACGTCGGGCATGTTGGTGCCGTTGACGTAGAGGTTGTCCATCTTGCCGTGGAACTTCTCCTTGGCACCCGCGCAGCGCTGCTCCAGGCCGACGTTGCCCTGCTCGTGCAGGACGCACAGGGCGTGCTGCTTGCCGCGGGTGTTCAGCTCGTCGCCGACCGCGTTGCCGGCGATCGTCTCGTCCTGGCCGATGTGGGTGAGCGCGCCGAACTCCTTGGACTGGGCGGCGCCGGAGTTGATGGTGATCACCGGGATGCCGGCGCTGACCGCCTTGGCGACGGCCGCCTTCAGCGCGTCGGGCTTGGCGAGGGTGACGATCAGGCCGTCGACGTGCTGGTCGATGGCCGCCTGCACGAGCTGGGCCTGCTGGTCGCCCTGGTCGCTGCTGGAGTAGACGAACTTGATGTTGTCCTTGGCCGCTGCCTGCTTGGCACCGCTCTGGACGATGTCCCAGAAGGTGTCGCCCGCCCCCGAGTGGGTGACCATCGCCACGGTCCACTTCGGGGTGTCCACCGCGGACCCGTTCGCCGCGAGCTTCTTGGCCCGGTCCTCCGCGCGCTTGCCGCCGGTGCTGCTGCATCCGGCGAGGCCGGCCGCGCCGAGCACCACCGCCAGCAGTGCGCCCAGCGCTTTCGTTCCCGCCCTTGCCATCGCCACGAGGCCCCGCCTTTCCCTGCTCTTCCTGGTACAGCCGTGAGGGGAGTGCTGCGAAACGCTTCGAGCGACGACCATCCCGGCGGGCCAAGTATCCGTCAAGAGTTACGGCGTCCCTGCCGCAGGGCGGCTCGGGCGGGGGCTGGGCCTGCGGTATACGGCTCAGCCGTGGACCAGCAGCCGGAATTCGAAGGTGTAGCGCGAGGCCCGGTAGACGTGGGCGCCGTATTCGACCGGCCGGCCGCGGTCGTCGTAGCTGACCCGGCGCATCGTGAGCAGCGCCGACCCGGCGGGTTCGCCGAGCAGGCCGCACTCCTCCGCGGTACCCGACCGGGCGCCGACGGTCTGCTGGGCGCTGTGCAGGGTGATGCCGTGCCGCCGCATCAGGGCGTACAGGCCGCTGCTCTCCAGCTCGCCCGTGGGCAGGTCGAGCAGGTCGCTCGGCAGGTAGTTGCGCAGGTACGCCATCGGCTCTCCGCGCGTGAGCCGCAGCCGGTGCACCACGCTGACCTGGCAGGACTCCGGCAGCCCGAGGGCTGCGGTGACCTCGGCCGGGGCGGGGCCGCGGGTGTTGTGCAGCACCCGGGTGGTGGGGTGCAGTCCTGCGGCGGCGAGGTCGTCGTAGAGGCTGGTCAGCTCCATCGGGCGGGCCACGCCGGTGTGCACGACCTGGGTGCCGACGCCCCGGCGGCGCACCAGCAGGCCCTTGTCGACCAGCGACCTGATCGCCTGGCGGACGGTGGGGCGGGACAGGCCGAGGCTGGCGGCCAGCTCGATCTCGTTGCCGAGCAGGCTGCCCGGGGTGAGCTCACCGTCCTCGATCGCCGCCTCCAGCTGGCGGGCCAGCTGGAAGTACAGCGGGACGGGGCTCGCCCGGTCCACGGCGAGCCGCAGCTGTGCGGGCTCGTGCTTGGGCACGCTGGGAGCGTAGCGGGACGGCATCATGACGGGAAGTCCTTATGTCCGGACAAAGCGTTGACACAGGTGCGGGTGGCGCGGAAGGTTGGGACGGCGCGGACAGCCGTCACGTCTCCTCTTCCGAAGGGGCAGGAGCAGGTATGCGGATCGGACTCATCGGCGCAGGACGGATCGGCGGCTTCCACGCCGGGACGCTGCGGGCGCATCCCGACGTCGGCGAGCTGCTGGTCGCCGACGCGGACCCGGGCCGCGCGCGGCAGGTCGCGGCGGCCGCCGGGGGCCGCGCGCTGCCGGTGGACGGGCTCTTCGCGGCCCGGCCCGACGCGCTGGTCATCGCCTCGGCGACCGCCGCGCACGCGGGGCTGATCGCCCGGGCGGCGCAGGAGGGGGTGCCGGCCTTCTGCGAGAAGCCGATCGCGCTCGACCTGGCGGGTACGGTCGCCGCGCTGGACACGGCCGAGGCGGCGGGCGCGGTGCTGCAGATCGGTTTCCAGCGCCGCTTCGACCCCGGCTACGCCGCCGCCCGGCAGGCCGTCGCCGCGGGGCGGCTCGGCCGGCTGCACACCGTACGCACCGTCAGCTCCGACCCGGCGCCGCCGCCGGCCGCGTACGTCCCGCTGTCCGGCGGGCTCTACCGGGACTGCCTGATCCACGACTTCGACATGCTGGCCTGGGTGACCGGACGGGCGGTGACCGAGGTGTACGCGGCGGGGGCGAACGTCGGCGCCGACTTCTTCCGGGCGGCGGGCGACGCGGACACCGCGGCGGTGCTGCTCACCCTGGAGGGCGGGGTGCTGGCCACCGCGACGGCGACCCGCTACAACGCCGCCGGGTACGACGTGCGGATGGAGCTGGCCGGCACCGAGGACCAGGTCGCGGTCGGCGTGGCCGCCCGCACCCCGCTGACCTCGGTGGAACCGGGCGCGGCCGCCCCGCCGCGCAATCCCTGGTCGGGCTTCCTGGACCGCTTCGGCTCGGCCTACCGTGCCGAAATGGACACCTTCCTGCGCGTCGCGCGCGGGGTGGAGGCCAATCCCTGCGAGGGTCGGGACGCGCTGCGGGCGCTGCTGGTCGCCGAGGCCTGCGAGGTCTCCCGGCGCGAGCGGCGCCCGGTGCCGGTCGCCGAGGTCGAGGCGGCGGCCCGGGCCTGCCGGGGCGACGCGCGCGGCCCGGCGCTGAGCGGCGGGCGGAAGGGAGGGGTGGCGTGAGGCGGGACCGGATCGCGGCGGCGCCGATCTCCTGGGGGGTGTGCGAAGTCCCCGGCTGGGGGCATCAGCTGACCCCCGACCGGGTGCTCGGCGAGATGAAGGAGCTGGGCATCACGGCGAGCGAGTTCGGCCCGGACGGCTTCCTGCCGGGTCCGCTGCTCGCCGCCTACGGCGTCACCGCGGTGGGCGGCTTCGTGCCCGCGGTGCTGCACGACCCCGGCCACGACCCGCTGCCGGACGTACGGGCCGCGCTCGACCGCTTCACCACGGCAGGCGCCCGCACGCTGGTGCTGGCCGCGGCGACCGGGCGCGACGGCTACGACGGGCGTCCCGAGGTGGACGCGGCCGGGTGGCGCACCCTGCTGGGCCGGCTGGACGAGATCGCGGCGCTGGCCGCGGAGCTGGGCGTCACGGCGGCGCTGCACCCGCACGTCGGTACGGTCGTCGAGTGCCCCGAGGAGGTCGACCGGGTGCTCGACGGCAGCGGGATCGGCCTGTGCCTGGACACCGGGCACCTGCTGGTCGGCGGCACCGATCCGGTCGCCCTCGCGGAGCGCGCGGCCGCGCGGGTGGCGCACGTCCACCTCAAGGACGTCGACGCGGCGGCCGCGGACGCGGTCCGCGCCGGCCGCACCACCTACACAGCCGCGGTCGACGCGGGCCTCTACCGCCCCCTCGGCGCGGGCGACCTGGACCTCCCGGCCCTGCTCACGTCCCTGGAGGCCGCGGGTTACGCCGGCTGGTACGTGATGGAGCAGGACACCGTCCTCCCCACCCCTCCCCCACCCGGCACCGGCCCCCTGACCGACGTCCGCACCTCCCTGACCTGGCTCCAGTCCTGGAACCCCCAGCCATGACCGAGGCCAAGGAAGAGGCCGAGCAAACCCAGCCCGTCCGGAGGACGAGCGGGGAGGAAGACGCAGCCCCGTACGACGTGGTCACGCTCGGCCGCGTCGGCGTGGACCTCTACCCGGAGCAGAGCGGCGTCGGCCTCGCCGACGTCCAAAGCTTCGCGAAATACCTCGGCGGCACCGCCGCCAACGTCGCGGTGGCAGCGTCCCGCCTCGGCCTGCGGACGGCAGTCCTGAGCGCCGTCGCCCCCGACCCGTTCGGGACCTTCGTACGCACCGCCCTCACCGGCTTCGCCGTGGACCCCGCCCTCCTGAAAACCGTGCCCGGCACCCAGACCCCCGTGGTGTTCTGCGAGCTGTTCCCGCCCGACGACTTCCCGATCCACTTCTACCGCCGCCCCGTCGCGCCCGACGAGTGCCTGACGCCCGCCACGCTGGACGAGCCCGCGACCGCGGCGGCGCTCCGCACCGCCCGTGCCCTGTGGATCACCGGCTCCGCGCTGGCCGTGGAACCGACCCGCTCCACCGTCTTCGCCGCGCTGGAGCGCCGCGCGGGCGGCGAGGTCTGGTTCGACCTGGACTGGCGGCCCGGCTTCTGGGCCGACCCGGCCGAGGCCCCCGCGCTCTACGCCCGCGCGCTGTCGTACGCCACGGTCGCGGTCGGCAACCTCGCCGAGGTCGAGGTCGCGGTCGGCAGCGCGGACCCGGAGACCGCGGCCGGGCTGCTGCTGCGCCGCGGGGTGGGGACGGCGGTGGTCAAGCAGGGGCCGGCGGGCGCCCTGGTGCGTACCGCGAGGGAGCAGCACGTGGCACCGCCGCTGCCGGTGAAGGTCGTCAACGGCCTCGGCGCGGGCGACGCCTTCGGCGGCGCGTTGTGCGCGGGCCTGCTCGCGGCCGACCCGCTGCCCGAGGTGCTGCGGGCGGCCAACGCGGCGGGCGCGATCGTCGCCTCCCGGCTGGCCTGCGCCGACGCGATGCCCACCCGGGCGGAGATCGAGTCGTTCCTGCGCGAGCAGCCCGCCGCGGGCGGAACCCGCGGCCCCCACCCGGGAGTTGACCAGCCATGACGCACCTCCCCGCGGGCCGCGGCGCCCGGGACGGCTACGACCTGTGGATCGACCCCACGACGGCGGGCTGGGCGTATTCGGCGCTCCGGGTGTTCACCCTGGAGCCGGGCGAGCAGCGGGAGTTCACGACCGGGGACAGCGAGTGGGTGGTGCTGCCGCTGGCCGGTGCGTGCACGGTGCTGGCCGACGGTGAGGCCTTCGCGCTGCACGGCCGCGCCGACGTCTTCTCCGGGGTGACGGACTTCTGCTACCTGCCGCGGGACGCGCACGCGACCGTCGCGTCGGCGGCCGGCGGCCGCTTCGCGCTGGCCGGGGCGCGCTGCTCGCGCCGGCTGCCGGCCAGTTACGGCCCGGCGTCCGGCGTGCCGGTGGAGCTGCGGGGCGCGGGCGGCGCGAGCCGCCAGGTCAACAACTTCGCCGCGGCCGGCGTCTTCGAGTGCGACCGGCTGATCGCGGTCGAGGTGCTCACGCCGGGCGGCAACTGGTCGTCCTTCCCGCCGCACAAGCACGACGAAGCGGGGCCGCACGAGTCGCGGCTCGAAGAGGTCTACTACTACGAACTGTCCGGCGGGCAGGACGCGATGGGCTACCAGCGGGTCTACCCGTCGCCGCACGGCTCGACCGACGTGCTGGCCGAGGTCCGCTCGGGTGACGCCGTGCTGATCCCGGACGGCTGGCACGGCCCGAGCATGGCGGTGCCCGGCTACGACATGTACTACCTCAACGTCATGGCGGGTCCCGGCCCTTCGCGGTCCTGGCTGATCACCGACGATCCGGCGCACGCGTGGGTACGCGAGAGCTGGGCGGGCCGGGACGTCGACCCGCGGCTGCCGCTGTACGAAGCCCCGTCTCGGGAGGACGGCTCATGAGGCTCACCGTCGCGCAGGCGCTGATCCGTTTCCTGTCCGTGCAGTTCACCGAGCGCGACGGGGTGCGGCACCGCACGGTCGCGGGGATGTGGGGCATCTTCGGGCACGGCAACGTCGCCGGCGTCGGCCAGGCGCTGCTGGAGGCGGGACCGGAGGCGATGCCCTTCCACCAGGGCCGCAACGAGCAGGCGATGGTGCATGCGGCGGTCGGCTACGCCCGTGTGAAACACCGTCTGTCCACGCTGGCCTGCACCACCTCGATCGGCCCCGGCGCGACGAACCTGGTCACCGGGGCGGCGCTCGCGACCGTCAACCGGGTGCCGGTGCTGCTGCTGCCCGGCGACGTCTTCGCGACCAGGCCCGCCGACCCGGTGCTGCAGCAGCTCGAAGTGCCGTGGGCGTACGACGTGTCGGTCAACGACGCCCTGCGGCCGGTGTCCCGCTACTTCGACCGGATCTGGCGCCCCGAGATGCTGCCGGCCTCGCTGCTGCAGGCGATGCGGGTGCTGACCGACCCGGTGGACACCGGGGCGGTGACCCTGGCGCTGCCGCAGGACGTGCAGGCCGAGGCGTACGACTGGCCGGACGAGCTGTTCCGCGAGCGGGTCTGGCACGTACGGCGGCCGCTGCCCGACGCGGCGGCGCTCGCCGAGGCCGCGGCGCTGCTGCGGTCGGCCCGGCGGCCGCTGATCGTGGCGGGCGGCGGTGTGCGCCATGCCGAAGCCGCGCCCGAGCTCGCGGAGTTCGCCGCCGCGACCGGTGTTCCGGTGGCGGAGACGCAGGCCGGGAAGGGGTCGCTGCGCTGGGACCACCCGCAGGCGCTGGGCGCGATCGGCCACACGGGGACGGCCCCCGCGGACGCGGCGGCGCGGGAGGCCGACGTGGTGCTCGGCGTCGGCACCCGCTGGACGGACTTCACCACGGCGTCGGGCTCGCTCTTCGCGCCCGGGGCGCGCTTCGTCAACCTCAACGCGGCGGCGTTCGACGGCCACAAGATGTCGGGTCTGGCGCTGGTGGGCGACGCGCGGGCGGGACTCGTGGCGCTGGCAGCCGAGTTGGCTGACTACCGCGCCCCGCAGCGCAGTTACGGTGTCGCCGGCTGGCGGGCCGTCACCGACGCGGTCCTCGGCGACGGGGACGGGCCGTGGCCGCCCTCGCAGGGCGAGGTGATCGGCGCGCTCGACGCGGTGCTGGGCGACCGGGACGTCCTGATCAACGCGGCCGGGTCGATGCCGGGCGACCTGCACAAGCTGTGGCGCTCGCGCGACCCGGAGCAGTACCACGTCGAGTACGGCTACTCCTGCATGGGCTACGAGATCCCGGCCGCGATCGGTGTACGGCTCGCGGCACCCGACCGCGAGGTCTTCGCGCTGGTCGGCGACGGTACGTACCTGATGCTGCCGACGGAGATCGTCACCGCGGTGCAGGAGGGCGTGCCGGTCAACCTGGTGATCGTGCAGAACCACGGCTACGCCTCGATCGGCGGCCTGTCGGCCCAGGTCGGCGCGGAGGGCTTCGCGACGGCCTACCGCTTCCCCGGCGCGGGCGGCGACTTCACCGGTGCCCCGCTCCCGGTCGACCTGGCGGCGAACGCGGCCAGCCTCGGCCTTGAGGTCTTCACCCCCGGCAGCGCGAAGGAGCTGCGGACGGCGCTGGCCGCCGCCCGCACCTCGCCCCGCCCGACCGCGGTCTACGTCGAGACCGACCCCGCCCGCCCCACCCCGCCGGCCGAGGCCTGGTGGGACGTGCCCGTGGCCGAGGTCTCGACCCGCCCGGCCACCCGCACGGCCCGCACCGCCTACGAGGCGTCCCGCCCGGCACCAGGAAGCCGCCCCACCCTGTGACGCTTGTCACATCCGTCACCGCCCGCCCCGCCGGGTGGGCGGTACGCGCGTAGCCGGAAACCAGCCGCGGATTCCGCTTTCCGAAAGCGCTCTCACGCCCGCACAGGCGCACCCCGGAAACGGGGTCGTTCCGCTTGCCGGAAAAGCTTCGCGCCTCACATGTGACGCGGTCCGACTGTGACCTGCGTCACCGCTTCCCGCTGGTTCCCTTTTGATCCGGACAGTGGTCATGATCTCCCTGCCGCGGGTCGAATATTTCCCCTGAGTTCGACCGGACGGAGCCTGACGTCGGACGATGAAGATTTTCCGGCGATTCGCTGCATTCGAACATGCAGCTTAGTCATTTTGATCCTCATAGGATCTGTACGGACGGAGAACCCCATGCTGAATCGTCGTGTGGCAAGTGTCCTGGTCGGTGCGGCGGCGGTGATCGCCCCGGTCGCGATCACCGCGCCCGCCCAGGCGGCGGCCCCTTCGTCGGCGAAGCCGAGCGTCGTCAGGCCGATGGTCCTGACGGCGGCCATCGGCGCGAACGGCACGTCGGCGCGCTGCCAGGCGACCGGGAAGAGGGCGTGCTTCTTCGCCGGCCCGAGCGTCGGGAGCACGTACGCCATCTGGTCCACAAGCAGTTCGAGCCAGGACCTCACCGGCTACTACTTCGGCTCGTCGGGCACCGGTGAGAACACGGCCGTCTACCACATGGCGCAAGCCCTCGCATGCAGCACCTACGCCCCCAACTCCTGCACCGTCTACGCCGGCTACAGCTACGCGGGGAACTCCGACCACGAGTCCCACGGGCAGGTCGGGAAGCTCGCCTACACCAACAAGGCCGCCTACTCCTTCGTTGTCTGACCGGACGCCCGGGCAGACACACCTCGCGGGTGCGGCCGTCCCAGGCGCGGTGAGCGTCGTCACCGCCCGGGACGGCCGCACCACCCTCCAGCGGCAAAGGACGTCCATGTACGGCAGTTCCCCTTCCGGTCGGCGCGGCCGCCTCGCCGTCGCCGCCACTGCGATGACGGCGGCAGTGGCGGCGTCGGTGGCCGGCTGCGGCTCGGGGCAGGGCAGCGGCGGCACCACCACCACCGCTGCCGTGAAACCCGCGGCCGGGGCTTTCGCCACGCTCCGCGGCGGGCCGACGCACGACCAGATCGCCCTGCCGGTGGACGCGTACGCGCTGACCGTCCCCGAGCGCGACCGGCTGGACCACTCACGCAGCGTGCTCGCCGGCCGGTGCATGCGCAGCTTCGGCTACCGCTACGACGCCGCCGCCGACAAGGCGGTGGCCGTGCGCACCGCCCGCAACCACCTGGGAGACTTCGGGCTCTACGAGAACAAGCGCCGATACGGCGTCACCGACGTGGCCGTCGCCGCCCGCTACGGCTACCACCTGGTGTCCGCCGCGAGCGGCACCGCGGTGCCGCAGGACGAGGCCGACGACCACGGCCTGGGCAAGGAGAGCCCCGCGGAGCAGGAGGTCCGCTTCGGCACCGACCCGAAAGGCAAGCCCGCGCTGCGCACTGCCTCCGGGCAGCCAATACCGCCCAACGGCTGCCTGAGCGCGGGCGACGCCACCTTCACCGTGCAGGGGGCGACGGGCGACGACACGGAGGCCGTGCGGGCGCTGGCCTCGACCTCCTTCGAGCAGTCGCAGCAGGACCCCGCGGTCGTCGCCGCCCGCACGGCCTGGTCGAAGTGCCTTGCCGCCAAGGGCTACACCTTCACCGACCCCTTGGGGAATCCCGGCTTCGACGCCGGGGCGCCGACCGTCTCCCCCGCCGAGTCGGCCATGGCAGCGGCCGACGCGGCCTGCAAGCAGCAGACGCATCTGACCGACGTGTGGCTGGCCGCGGAGGCCGGCTTCCAGCAGAAGTGGATCGCGGCCCACCCCGCAGACTTCCGGGCGGCCAAGTCCGTGCACGACGAGATGATGAAGCGCGTCGACCAGGTCCTGGGTGCGGCCGGGTGACTCCCCCTACTCCTCTGGCTTGGCCGCAGGGCCGAACTCGGCGTCGGCGGTGGTCACCGTGCCCGCCTGCCGCCCGGGGGCGGTGTGGTAGCGCCAGTAGAGGTTGGTGTGGGTGATGACCTTGTCCGGCGGCGGGGCGCCGAAGGACGTCAGGTCCTCGGTGGTGTGGGCGTCCTCGACCAGCGTCACGTCGTAGCCGCGGGTGATCGCGCCATGCAGCGTCGACCGGACGCACTCGTCGGTCTGGGCGCCGGCGACCACCAGCCGGCCGATGCCCGCTCCGGCGAGGACGGACTCCAGGTCGGTCGCCTCGAAGGAGTCGGGGTAGGTCTTCTGCACCAGCGCCTCGGCCTCCGCCCGCACCAGCTCCGGAACGTAATGCCAGCTCTCGGTGCCGCTGACCAGCTGGTCGCTGTTGTGCTGCACCCACACGACGGGGGCGCCCTCGGCCCGCGCCCGGTCGACGAGGACGGCGATGTTGCCCACGACGGTGTCCCGGTCGTGTGCCCCGGCCACGACGCCGTTCTGGACGTCGATCACGAGCAGGGCGGTGTGCGGTCGATTCTCCAGCGTGGTCATGGTGCCTCCCGGCGGTACGGTCCCTCGTCACCTGCGACCCTACGGCCGGCCACTGACAACGCCCCCGCGGCGATGCAGGTGGCCGCCGGGAGAACGGCGGGCGGCCCCGTCGCGCGGGTGTGTCGCGTGATGGTCACAACCCCTTCAGGGCACGGCGGTTCGGCGGCCGCGGTCCCTACGCTGCTGGTGCGGGAGACAACTGCGGTGGGGGGACGAGGGAACGTGGCGGATCAGGTGGAGCCGGGCCGGGTGGTCGGCGGCCGCTACCGGCTGGTCGTATGGCTCGGGGCGGACGCGGCGGGCGAGGTGTGGCGGGCGCACGACGAGCACCTGCGGATCGACGTGGCGGTCAAGCGCTTCCTGCTCCCCGCCACATCCGACCGCGCCGAGGTGTTCGCCCGGGTGGCACAGCAAGCCCGCAACGCCGCGCGGCTGCGCGACCACCCGCACGTCGTCGCCGTCTACGACGCCGTCCTCGACGACGACGCACCGTGGACGGTCATGCAACTGGTCGACGGGCGCTCGCTGCGCGAGCACCTCGCCGCGCACGGGCCGCTGTCGGTGGACCGGGCGGCCGACGTGGCCAGGGCCGTCCTCAAAGTGCTCGCCGCCGCCTATACGGCCGACGTCGTCCACCGCAACATCACGCCGGCCGCCGTCATCCTCGTGGGCAACGGCGATGTGCTGCTCACGGACTTCGGGATCGCCGCGCGGGGCGCGGACGGCACCCTGGCGTCGGTCGGCGTGCTCGTCGGCACGCCCGGGTTCGTCGCGCCGGAGCGGATCGGCGGAGCCGAGGCGGGCGGTGCGGGCGACCTGTTCTCGCTCGGCGTGACGCTGTACGAGGCGCTGGAGGGCGAACTGCCCTTCCGGCCGGACGTGGTGACCTCGGTGGTCCACGACGAGGCCGAGCCGCCCCGGCGTTCAGGCCGGCTCGCCCCGCTGATCACCCAACTGCTGCAGAAGGACCCCGGCCGGCGCCCGGCGCCCGCCCAGGCGCTGGCCCTGCTCGACGTGCCGCGCGACGCGGTTCCGGCGGCGCCTGCGGTCGTCCGCGAACGGCCCCCGGTCACCTGGATCTCCGACCCCGAGGCGCTGGAGGGACACACCGACCTGGTCAGGGCCGTGGCCTTCAGCCCGGACGACAGGACGCTGGCCAGTGCCGGGGACGACAAGACCGTACGGCTGTGGGCGCTCGCCGCCGGCCGCGTCACCAGCACCGCGCTGGACGGCCACAGGGGCTGGATCCGCGCACTCGCCTTCGCCCCGGACGGCACGACCCTGGCCAGCGCGGGCGACGACAAGACCGTACGGCTGTGGGACCTCTCCGCGGGGCGCCCCTTCGCCAGGACGCTGACCGGCCACCGCAGCTGGGTCCGCACGCTGGCGTTCAGCCCGGACGGCAGGACGCTGGCCAGCGGGGGCGACGACGGGGCGGTCCGGCTGTGGGACACCGCATCGGGCGGCACGACCGCCGAGTTGAGCGGGCACACCCGCTGCGTCCACGCGGTGGCCTTCAGCCCCGACGGCAGGCTCCTGGCAACCGGCGGCAACAACAAGGTCGTCCGGCTGTGGGATGTCGCCGCGGGCGGGACGGTCGCCGAGTGGCCCAGCGGCGACGGCCGAATCCACGCGCTCGCGTTCAGCCCCGACGGTACGCGGCTGGCTGCCGCCGCGGGCAACTCCGGGGTGCGGATGTGGGAGGTCGCCACGCAGTCCCCGGTCCCCGCCTGGAACGGCGTCGGCGGCCGGATCAGGTCCCTGGCATTCGCCCCCGACGGCACGAGGCTGGCCACCGGCAGCTCACGGCGCCAGGTCGCGCTCTGGGATGTCCCGAGCGCGACCACCACGGCCACCTGGCACGGCTCGTCCGGCGAGGCCCACTCGGTCGTCTTCAGTCCCGACGGCACGCGGCTCGCCAGCGGCGACACGCAGAACGTGCGCCTCTGGAACACCCCGCGCTGACCCTCTACGCCGCGAAGCGGCCCGCCTTGACGTCAGCCACGAATGCGGCCCACGCCGCAGCGGGGAAGACCAGGGCCGGACCCTGGGGATCCTTGCTGTCCCGCACGGGCATGACCCCGGGGACGCCGTCCGCGACCTCCACGCAGCTGCCGTTGTCCCCGCCGCTGTAGCTCGACTTGCGCCACGTCGTCAGCGCGGACGCATCAGGGATGTGCCAAGAGGTCATGGCCCTCCTTGTCCTACGCACGGTCGTCAGGCCGCGAAGCGGCCCGCCTTCACATCGGCGAGGAATGCTGCCCAGGCTGCGGCCGGGAAAACCAGGGCCGGACCCTGCGGGTCCTTGCTGTCCCGCACGGGCACGGCGCCGACGATGCCGTCCGCGACCTCGACGCAGTCGCCGTTGCTGGCGCCGCTGTAGCTCGACTTGCGCCAGCGCACAACGCTGAGGTCGTGCTCAACAGTCCCGGTCATATGTGTCCGCCACTTCCTCGATGAGAGCCAGCGAGTCTTCCGCCGACAGGGCGTCCCCCAGAGCGAGATCATAGGCAGAGCTGCACTTGTCGACTACCGCTGGATCGTCCAGAACCCGGCCGGTCTGGACTCCCTCAACGTACGCCACCGGCGGGGCGTCGGCGAAGCACATGAGGACGAGCATGCTCTCCAGCAGAGCGTGCGCTCCGGCCGAGAACGGAACGACGTGCGTACGGACGCGTCCACGCCGGATGAGTCCCGCGATATGACGCAGTTGTCGGGCCATGGTTGCCGGACCGCCCACGGGGCGCCGCAGGACGTGCTCGTCCAGGAGCGCCCACATACAGGGGCCGCCCTGCCCGTCCAGGATCTTGGCGCGCTCCAGCCGGTTGGCCACGAGCTTCTCTACATCGCGCCCAGTAGGGTTCACGGCCCCGGCCCGGAACACCGCCTTCGCGTAGTCCTCGGTCTGCAGGAGTCCGGGCACCAGGCTCGGTGCGAAGCACTTGATCACGGTGGCGAGCTGTTCCAACTCCACGGCAGTGGCGAAGTGGTCGGCGAACCGCCGGTCATCCAGCGCTCGGCGCATGCGGAAGAAGAAGCCGTCCGAACAGAGTGCCTGGTCAAGGCGCTTCGCGTCGTCCAGGCGCGGCTTGCGGCGGGCCGCCTCGAAGTGGGCGATCATCTGTGGCGACATCACGATCTGCTCGCCGAGTTTGGCCTGCGTCAAGCCCATCAGCTCCCTGCGTCGCTGGATCTCCCGTCCGAAGAACTCCGCCGGGCTCACCGGCTGGTCGGGGTCTTGGTCACGGCTCACGCGGAACTCCCGTTCCTCCAGTGCCCGATGGAGAGGGCAGCCTCCTGTCAAGGCTATCCCCGGACACGTCACTGTGTGCGTAGTCCGGCACACAGAGTGCCGCAGTACGCACGGAGGAGCAGCCCATGGAACAGTCCGCGACGGACCGTCAGGTCGGCGTCGACACCCGCCCGGACGCAGTCGTGGCCCGGTGGCCGCTCAGTGGGCGCTCTGTCGGGCGGGCGCGGCGCGAGCTGCGGGGCACGCTCAGCGCGTGGGGGCTCGACCACCTCACCGAGCCGGCGGAGCTGGTGCTCTCCGAGCTGCTCACGAACGCCGTGCGGTACGCCCGTACGCCGGCGGGGCGCCTGGTGGAGACCAGGTTGGAGCGGACGCCCGACGGCATCCGGATCGAGGTGCACGACGCCAACGACCGCTTGCCGCAGATGCAGCGGGCCGCGGACGACGACGAAGGCGGCCGCGGCCTCGCGCTGGTGGATGTGCTCACCGAGCGGCGGTGGGGCGTCAGTTCACGCCAGGGAGTCGGCAAGCTCGTCTGGGCGCTGGTCGGCTGACACCCGTACGGTTCAAGCCACCGCCTGCTTCACCAGTGCCGCGATGCGCTGCTCCACCTCGGGCGTCACCTCGGTGAGGGCGAAGCCGGCCGGCCACATCGTGCCGTCGTCCAGGTTCGCCTGGTCGCTGAAGCCGAGGGTCGCGTAGCGCGCCTTGAACTTCTCCGCGCTCTGGAAGAAGCACACGACCTTGCCGTCGCGCGCGTACGCGGGCATCCCGTACCAGAGCTTCGGGGCGAGGGAGGGCGCGTTCGCGGTGATGACGGCGTGGACGCGCTCGGCCATGATCCGGTCGGAGTCCTGCATCTCGGCGATCTTCTCCACCACGTCGCGCTCGGCTTCCGCCGCCTTGTCGGCGCCCCGCGCGCTGCGGCGGGCCGCCGTCTTCAGCTCGGCCGCGTGCTCCTTCATCGCGGCCCGCTCCTCGGCCGAGAACCCCTCGTGCCCCGTGCTCTTGCTGCTCATAGTGGATCTCCCCCTGTGGATCATGCCGTCCGGATGCCTGGACCCTACCGCGGGCGTGGGTCCGGGCCGGTCAGCGCCAGTCGTAGGCTGTCACCAACGGGGTGAAGCGGCCGCTCGACTTGTGGACCCACAGCATCCGCATGCCGTGCAGGTGCACTGCTAGCGGTGCGTCCTCCTTCACTCGCAGGCGGCGTCGCGCTATCAGGCCGCCGTCGGCGGGATCGTGGACGTAAGCGGTCGCCTCCGGGAAACCCTGCCCCGCTGGAACCCGCCCTGTCAGCGATCATCGCCTGGTCGCACCGCTGGATCCCACTGCCGGACGACCCCGGCACCACCACCCACTCGGCGGACTGAGGCGGCGCGGCCGCGCCGTGGCCGATCCCGGCACGGCCGCGCCGGCAGGCGTCCCACCCCACGGACCACTCGGACCACTCGGACCACCACCGACAACACCTCAATCACCCCGCCCCAGCCCAAGGACCGGAAATAAACCCCCGCTCGTCGGCTCCCGACTCCTTGGCGGCACGCCCGCGTCCTGCTACTTTCGGGCCGTCAGACGCGTTGACAACGTTGCCATTCGATGAGGCGTGGCGGCCGACGGGCTTGCCGCACACCGAAAGAACCGGGAATGAGACGAGTTCGGAGGTAGTGTCCATGCGCAGATACGCAACGCTGTTCGTGCTGTTCGTGCTGGCCGCGGTTTTCCCGTTGTCCGCCGCGGCAGCGGCCCCAGTGACGGCACCCGCAACGGCATCCCCACCGGCAGAACCATCGGCGGCGGAACCGGAAACGGCGTCGGCCCCCGCAAGGGACGGCAGTTGGGTCGGGACATGGTCGGCCGCGGCCAACGGCGGGACGGGCGAGACCGGTTACGCCGGATACACGATCCGCAACCTCGTCCACACGAGCGTCAGCGGACAGCGCGTGCGGGTGAAGCTGTCCAACGCCTTCGGTACCAAGCCCGTCCTGTTCGCGCACACCACGGTGGGCCTGCAGCGGCTGCCGGGTAGCGCGGCGATAGCGCCCGGCACCCTGCGGGACGTGACCTTCGGCGGGAGCCGGGCCGTGACGATCGCGGCAGGCGAGGAGCGCTACAGCGACCCCGTGGCCCTGCCGATCGCCGACGCCGCCAACCTCTTCGTCACCACCTACACGCCCGACCCGTCCGGCCCGGTGACCTACCACTCCCTCGGGGCGACGACGTCCTACTTCGCCACCGACGGCACCGACCACGCGAGCGACACCGGTGCGGACGGCCTGCCGTCGACCACGCAGTCCTGGCACTACGTCACCGAGGTGGACGTGGAGCCGGTCCGGGCCGAGGCCGGCGCCGTGGTCACCCTCGGGGACTCCATCACGGACGGGTTCAACTCCACGACCGACGCCAACCGTCGCTGGCCGGACCGTCTGGCGGCGCGGTTGAGCGCGAGCCACGGCCCCGCCGCCGGGTTCGGCGTGCTCAACGCCGGAATCAGCGGCAACCGGATCCTGCTCGACGGGGCCGGCGTGGCCGCGACGACCCGGCTGGACCGCGACGTCCTGCAGCGGTCGGGTGCCCGCACACTGATCGTGCTGGAGGGGATCAACGACATCCAGCAGACGCCGCACCAGCTCGACCCGAACAAGATCATCGCGGGTCTGCAGGAGATCGCCGACCGGGCGCACACCGCCGGCCTGCGGGTACTGGGCGGCACCGTCACGCCCTTCGAGGGCTGGAACACCTACGACCCCGACGAGGAGGCCGCCCGCCAGGGCGTCAACGACTGGATCCGGTCCAGCGGCGCCTTCGACGCGGTGGTCGACTTCGACGCCGCCGTGCGCGACCCGGCCGACCCGCACCGCATGCTGCCCGAGTACGACAGCGGCGACCACCTGCACCCCGGCGACGTCGGCTACCAGGCCATGGCCGACGCGATCGACCTGAGCGCGCTCGGCCGTCCCGGCCTGGTGCGGCCGGCGCCGCAGGGTCCGCCGGCACGCTCGCTGTCGGTGGCCGCCGCGCCCGCCCGCACCGTCGTGATCGCCGGCCGCCCGGCCACCGTGTCCTTCACCTCGCGCGCGACCGTCCAGGGTCCGGGTACGGTCCGCGGGACGCTTTCCGTCGCCCTCGACGGCGCAAGCCGGCAGAGCTCGTTCGCCCTTCCCAGCCAGGGGCGCTTCGCGCAGCTCGACCTGCCGCAGGAAGTCCAGGTGCCGGCGACGACGGCGGCCGGCACGCACCGCGTCACCTTCACCGTCCGCACGACTACCGGCGGCACGGCCACCGCGGAGGCGACCCTCGATGTCGAGCGGGTGGGCTGCGAGCAGACCGACGACGCCTGCACGCTGGACCTCACCGCCGCGTACGACCACGACTCGATCGCGTCCGCCGCGCATCCCGGTGACGGCGACTTCGACGGGCTCGGGTGGAGCTACGCGGCCGAGACGCTGCCCGCGGCCGGTCCTGTTGTCCTGGCCGGGACGCCGTTCGCCTTCCCCTCCGGCACCGACGGGGCCGACAACACGGTCACGGCGCACGGCCAGACACTCCCCCTACCCGGCCTTCACGCCGGCGACCTGCGCCTGCTGTCCGCCGCGAGCGGCGGGGCGGTGGACGCCACCGCCACCGTCACCTACGCCGACGGCTCGACCGCGTCACTGCCCCTGCACGTCGGTGACTGGGCCACAGGCCCCCGGACCGGCGAGGACGTCGCCGTCGCGGCGCCGTACCGCTACCGCGCCGACGCGGGCCGCGACGGTCCGAGCGTCGACGTCTACGCCGACACGCTGGCGCTCGACCCGGCCCGGACGCCGCGCTCGATCACCCTGCCCGACCAGACGCGGCTCCAGTTGTTCGCCGTGACGCTCCACCAGGGCGGGTAGGAGGCGGTACACCGTCGGCGCCTCGTGGCCCGGCTCGCCGCTCTGAGCCGGCGAGCCCGGACACGAGAGCGTGTCAGCACATCTTGTAGCTGGCCTTGGTGCTGTTGTAGGAGCAGGTGCTCGCCCTGGCGCCGGTGGAGGTTCTGAGGGTGGCGGTGTCCTTGTCGTTGTTCCAGATGTAGTTGCCGCTGCCCCAGTACCGGTTGGCGGTGGTGTTGGTGCCCTTGCCGGTGTGGACGGTGACGGTCTTTCCGGCGCCGAGGGTGTAGGTGCTGAAGGCGTACTTGTGGGCGGAGGCGTCGGTGACGGTCCAGCCCCTGAGGGAGACGCTCCTCGTGGTGGTGTTCTTTATCTGTATGTATTCGGCGTCCAGGCTCGCACCCGAGCGGGTGTCGGTGCCGGGGCTGTTGTAGTAGATCCTGTACAGGTGGACCGAGCCGGTGGCGGCCTGCGCCGGGGCTGCGGCCAGAGCGAGGGCGGCAGCCCCGGATGCGGCGAGCACGGCAGCGGTACGGGTGTAGTACATGAGCGTCCCCTGGTTCACGACCGGGCCCCCTGCCCGGCAGATCGCCCACAGTAGGGACACACCACGCCAGCCCGGGACGTCGTTACCGAATCAGGACGATCGGGGAGCCACCATGCGCCGGCAGTACCCGTCCGGCTCGCCAACCCGGCCTCAGCAGGCACCGCTGGTTCTTGGAGCGCCCGTTCGCCCACCTGCACTGGTTCCGCCGGCTGCGGATGCGCCCTCAGCTGCCGGCGGCGGCTGCGCACTCCGGCGAGCGATGCCGTGGGTTAGTCAGGCGCCCCCAGCCGGTTGAGAACCTCAACGGAAGTGAAGCTCCAGCCGACCAGGCGCGGTCCGCTCCAGTTGATGCCGATCACGAGTCCATCCCGTGTGGCATCGTGCAGTACGCGCTCGCACCAGGTGTCCAAGGGCATGGATCCAACGCGTAGCCCATGCCCCCAGATCTTCGCTGCCCGTTCGGCGCGGGCCGAGGTCGACCAGAACGGAAGACTTCGCCTGCCGTCCTCGGAGAGGTGAGTCGGGCTCCCGCCGTCACCCCGGACGAGCCAGACCACTCGGCTCTGGCGAACATCTCGAAAGAAGGCTGCCGCTTGCGAACCGCTCTGACTCATGGCCACCGAGCCTACCGATCCCCGCCACCCACTTCGTTGGGGGTTCTTGGAGCAGACCGCCCAAGAAGAGGAGAATCTTGCGGGCCTGGGCCTGGTCGTCGGGGTCGCCGACCTCGGCCGCGAACTGGTGGGCGGCGCCCTTGTATGACGGCCGGCCGAGAGAGCGACCCGCCGGTCCCTGCCCCCGCCGGCCGCGTCCGGCCGGCGGGGACGCGTGTCAGGAGAAGACGACCGATCGCAGGACCAGCCGCGGCGAGGCCGGGTTGCCCTGCGGGCGCAGGCTGAAGTAGTCGCCGGTGCAGTCGGTTCCGGTGAAGACGGTCGCCGTCGACGCCGTCGCGTTCTGGGGCGCGAAGGCGGGCGGCACGCTCTCGTCGGCGACCTCGGGCAGCGTGACGCACTCGCCGCTGGCCGGGCTGTCCAGGACGCCGACCTGGCCGTCGCCGTAGGTGTAGTAGAACTGGCCGTCGGCCGCGTGGGCCGAGACCGGGAAGGACAGCGCGATGCCGACCGCGCAGGCTGCGGCGGCGAGAGTCGTACGGATACGCACGGGTGATCCCTTTCGTGGAGGGGAAGTCGAACAGGGACCACCGTAAAGTCGGACATACGCGGCGAAACGCTTCTTCGGGACACGGTCGTCCCGTCGGCGAGTCGCCGCGTCCTTCACACGCCCCAGCCGGCCCGCAGCTCCGCGAAGAACTCGTGGAAGCCCGGGAAGGTCTTCTTCACGCACTCCGGGTCGTCGAAGGTGGTGCCCGGCGTCCGCAGGCCCGCGACCGCGAAGCTCATCGCCATCCGGTGGTCGCCGCGGCAGGCGATCTCCACCGGGGCCGGGGTGCCGGGGTGGATCTCGATCCAGTCCCTGCCGGTCTCGACGGCGATGCCCTGCGCCCTGAGGTTCTCCGCGCAGGCGTCCAGCCGGTCGCACTCCTTGACCCGGGTGTTGTAGACGTCCTCGATCCGCACGGGGCCGTCTGCGAAGGGGGCGATCGCCGCGAGGGTGGGCATCGTGTCGGAGATGTCCCGCATGTTGACCGTCACGCCCGCGAGCCGGCCGGTGCCGGTCACCGTCGTGGCGTCCTCGCCGATCTCCACGTCCGCGCCCATCGCGCGCAGCACCTCGACGAACTGCAGGTCGCCCTGGAGCGCGCCCTTGCCGAGGCCCGGGACGGTCGCGGTCCTGCCCGCGAGGGCGGCGGCGGCGAAGACGTAACTGGCGGCAGAGGCGTCCGGCTCGACCGCGTAGTCCGCGGCCCGGTAGCCGCCGGGCGGCACGACGAAGGTGTCGCCCTCGCGGGTCACCTGCACGCCGAAGCTGCGCATCATCGCGAGGGTGATCTCGACGTACGGCACCGAGACGATGCCGGTCACCCTGATCCGCAGGCCCTCCGCGGTCAGCGGCCCGGTCATCAGCAGCGCGGTCAGGAACTGCGAGGACAGGCTCGCGTCGAGCACCACCTCGCCGCCCTTCATGCCGGCCGCCCGCACGGTGAGCGGGAGGTGGCCCTCGGCCTCGTCGTGCGTCAGGTCCACGCCGAGCGCGCGGAGCGCGTCGGTGAGCGGCGCGACGGGGCGGCGCCGCATCTGGGCCGAGGCGTCGAAGCGGTAGGTGCCGGACTCGGCGGCCGCCGCCAGGGCGGGCAGGAAGCGGGCCGCGGTACCGGCGTCGCGGCAGTCGACCTCGGCGGTGTCACGGGCGGGGCCTTGCGGGCGGCCGGTGATCCGCCACTCGTCCGCGGCGCGGTGCACGTCGTAGCCGAGTGCCGTCAGGCCCTGCGCGAAACCGTCGGTGTCGTCCGAGAGCAGCGGCCTGCGCAGGACGCTCTCCCCTTCGGCGGCCGCCGCGAGGAAGAGGGCGCGTGCCGTCACGGACTTCGAACCGGGTACGGCGACGATCACGGCTGCCTCCAGGCTGACGTGGGGGGATCCTCCCCCCGGCCGCGCAATTTTACGTGCCGCGGGCCGCCGCTCCGGCCGCGCCCCCCGCGCCCTACGTCGGGTCGGAGAGGCGGTCCAGGAGGTCGGTGAGGCGCTTGGTCACCGTGGGGCGGTCGCCGTCGGTGAGGGCGGAGCCCATGCCGACGGCCACCGCGCCGGAGGCGATCCACTCGGGGGCCTCGGCGACCGTGACGCCGCCGATCGGGATGATCGGCGCCTGCGGCAGTATCGTGCGCAGGTCCGCGACCCAGCGCGGGGTCATCGAGGACGCGGGGTAGAGCGTCAGCGCGTCCGCGCCCAGCTCCATCGCCCGCACCGCCTCGGTCGGGGTGGCCACCCCGGGGAAGACCGGCACCCCGTAGCGGTGGCCGGTGCGCAGCACCGCCTCGTCCAGGTTGGGCGCCAGCAGGAAGCGGGCGCCCGCGTCGATCGCCATCCGCGCGGACACCGCGTCGACCACCGTGCCGGCCCCGATCACCGCGTCGTCGCCGACCTCGCGGACCAGCGTGGTGACCGCTTCGAGCGCGAAGGGCGTGGTGAGCGATATCTCCAGGGTGGTGAGCCCGGCCGACAGCAGCGTGTCGGCGGTGGCCGCGGCCTGGTCGTAGGTACGGCTGCGGATCGTGGCGAAGACGCGCTGTGCGAGTGCGGCCCTGGTGGTCTCCCAGCGGTACACGGAGGAGCGGTCCTTCCTGACGGTGCTGCCGGATGGTACTGCCCGGATGGCGCGGTGGATGGGGACCGCGATCAGCACGCTACCGGCCGCGCGGGGGCTCACCGCCGGTCCATCGGACAGCTGTCACCGCACCGTGACATGAGAGGAGCATGAGAGGGAAGGGGCGGCCGCCAACCTCACCCGGCGTGCGTGGAGAACAGGCCACCGGTGGGACCCTGCTTGTCGCCGCCCTGCGCCTTCTTCAGCGCGTTGGCCAGGCCCTCGATCGTCATGGACTGCAGGATGACCCGGCCGTTGCCCTCCAGGGTGGCGAGCGAGAGGCCCTCGCCGCCGAAGACCGCGTTCATGATGCCCTGGCGGTTGAGGCCGCCGATGCGCTGGACGCCGTACTGGATGCCCTCCTCGAAGGCGACGATGCAGCCGGTGTCGACCTCGATGCGGCCGCCGAAGTCGGCGGGGTTGAGGTCGATGAAGTTGCCGGCGCCGGCGATGATCACGGTGCCGTGGCCGGTGAACTTCTCCAGGATGAAGCCCTCGCCGCCGCTCATGCCCTGCCGGCCGCCGGCGAAGGCGATACCGAACTGCACGGTCTCCTCCGCGGCCACGAAGGCGTCCTTCTCGGCGAACCAGGCCCGCGACCCGGTCAGCTCCAGGGCGCGCATCTCGCCGGGCAGCACCCCGGCGAAGCCGACGGTGCCCTCGCCGCCGGACGCGGTGAAGTACTGGAACGCCAGCGACTCGCCGGCCAGCGCCCGCTGGCCGACCTGCATCGCGGTGCCCATGGCCTGCCGCAGCAGCCCGCCCATCCCGCCGCCGCCCTGCTGGCCGACACCGGGGGCGCCGCCCGCGCCCCGGGTGCCGGGGCCGCCGAGGCGGGTCTCCATCGACACGTTGGTCGTCTTGAACAGGAACTTCCCGGCCTCGCAGTAGACCGTCTGGCCCGGGTTCAGGGTGCAGACGGCCATCTGCATGGCATTGCCGACGATCTCCTGCTGCAGGGTCACAGCGGTACTCCTTGGGACGTGGGGGGCCGAATGGGGCGATACCGGCGCTCTTCGCGCCGTCCGGTCAACGTACCGCCCTGGCGATTCGGTTCCGCAGGGCCCCGGGGTCGCCCTGCCGCTCGGGCTCGGCCTGGGCCGGCAGGCCGACCGGGCGCTCGCCGCCGGTGTCGAGGAAGCGGGCCAGCGGCAGGGTGGCCGCCCCGACGGTGACCGCGTCCGGGCCGAGCCGGCCCAGCTCGATGGAGGTCTGGGCGCAGGGGTGGTGCAGGGCGTAGGCGGCGGCGACCTCGCGGACGGTGGGCAGCACCCGGGGGCCGAGCATGAGCCCGGCCCAGCCGCCGATCACGATGCGGTGCGGGTTGAAGAGGTTGATCAGGTCGGCGATGCCCGCGCCCAGGTATTCGGCGGCCTCGGCGAGCAGCGCGTCGGCCTCGGGGTCGTGGTCGGCGGCGGCGAGCAGCTCGGCCAGCGCGGTCTCCTCGCTGACCCCTTCGGGCGTGCCGGGCCAGCGGCCGAGCAGCGCCTCGGCTCCGACGTAGGCCTCCAGGCAGCCGCGGGAGCCGCAGCGGCAGGTGCGGCCGCCGACCCGCAGGGTGGTGTGGCCCCACTCCCCCGCGCTGCTGCTGGCGCCGTGGTAGGGCTTGCCGTTGGTGACGACGCAGGCGCCGACGCCGGAGCCGATCAGCGCGATCACCACGTTGCCCGAGCCGCGCCCCGCGCCGAACCACATCTCGGCCTGGCCCAGGGTCTTGGCGCCGTTGTCGATGAACAGCGGGAGCGCGGTGCCGGCCCGCAGCAGCCGGCCGAGCGGTACGGCGTCCCAGCCGATGGTCTGGCCGTGCACCACGATGCCCTCGCCGTCACCGGGGACGGCATCCGGCCCGTCGGCCTGGGCGACGATGCCGGGGACGCCGATGCCGACGCCGAGCACCTCGCGATCGTCGATGCCGGCCTCGCGGACCACCGTCTCGATGCCCTCAAGCGCGAGGCGCACGACGTGGTCGACGTCGTGGCCGCTGTCGGACAACGGCAGGTCGGCTGCGGCCCGTTCGGTCAGCGCGAGGTCGAAGAGCTCGACCCTGACCCTGGTCTCGCCGACGTCCACGCCGACCACGTAGCCGTACCCGGGGGCGACCTGGAGCAGGATCCTGGGGCGGCCGCCGTCCGACTCGACGGCTCCCGCCTCCTCGACCATGCCGTCCGCGATCAACTCTCCAACGACGTTGCTGATCGACCCTGCGCTCAGACCCGTGTCCCGGCCCAGCTCCTGGCGGCTCAGGGGACCTTCGAAATACAAATGACGCAGAAGCGATGCGCGGTTGCCGCGCCGCAGGTCACGTACGGTGCGCTTGCCTCGCTCAGCCATCTCGTCTCCCTCCCGGGGGGTCCGGCGTGAATCTATCGCTGCACAAGGTCTTGACGCCACCTTTTCTCACAAGTTAAATCACGCCCTGAATTAAGACACAGGCGCTGTTCACTTCCTGAAGCGATCCCACCTGAGAGGGAACCCGTCATGCGCTCATCCAGCACCTCCAGCAGACTCCTCGCGGCCACCGCCCTCGTGGCCGCGCTGGGTCTCACCCTCGCCGCGTGCGGCGGCGGCTCCGACGACGACAGCAGCGGCAGCTCCGGCAGCGGCAAGACCGCCGACGCCAACAGCCTCAAGGGCCAGACGATCACGTACTGGGCCAGCAACCAGGGCACCAGCCTGGACGCCGACAAGAAGACCCTGACCACCGAGCTGGACAAGTTCGAGGCGTCCACCGGCATCAAGGTCAAGCTGGAGGTCATCGGCTGGGCCGACCTGCTCAACCGCATCCTGGCGGCCGCCACCTCCGGCCAGGGCCCCGACGTGCTGAACATCGGCAACACCTGGTCGGCCTCGCTGCAGGCGACCGGCGCGCTCATGCCGTGGGACGACGCCGCCTTCCAGACCATCGGCGGCAAGGACCGGTTCGCCCCGGCCGCGATCGCCTCCGCCGGTGCCGCGGGCCAGGACCCGGCCGCCGTGCCGCTGTACTCGATGGCGTACGGCCTGTACTACAACAAGAAGATGTTCGCCGACGCCGGCATCGCCAACCCCCCCGCCACGTGGGACGAGTTGGTCGCCGACGGCAAGAAGCTCACCACGGGCGGCCACTACGGCATCGCCGTCGAGGGCGCCAACGGCGCGGAGAACATCCACCACATCTTCGTGCTGGCCAAGCAGCGCGGCGCCTCCTGGTTCGATGACAAGGGTGCCCCGACCTTCACCGGCCCGCAGCAGGTCGCCGCGGTCAAGCAGTACGTCGACATGATCGCCGCGAACAAGATCGCCGCGAAGGGCAACGCCGAGTACGTCCAGAACCAGACCATCACCGACTTCGCCACCGGCAAGGCCGCGATGATGATGTGGCAGACCGCGTCGGCGTCGATCGCCTCGCACGGCATGAAGCCCGACCAGTACGGCGTGGTGCCGGTGCCGGTGCAGACCGCGGGCGCCACCGGTGACGCCGGTGTGACCTCGATGGTCGCCGGTATCAACATGGCGATCTTCAAGGACACCAAGCACAAGGACGCCGCCGAGGCGTTCGTGAAGTTCATGACCAGCACCGACGAGCAGAAGGTGCTCAACGGCAAGTACGGCTCGATCCCGCCGGTCACCGAGGCGCAGAGCGACCCGGCCTTCCAGACCCCGGACCTGAAGGTGCTGGCCGAGGTGCTGGCCAAGTCGGCCGCCCCGCTGCCGCAGGTCGCCAACGAGAGCCAGTTCGAGAACCTGGTCGGTCCCGCCGTCAAGAGCCTGTTCGCCGACGCCGCAGCCGGCAAGGCCGTGACGGACGACTCCGTCAAGGCCGCGCTGACCAAGGCGCAGCAGCAGATGCCCGCGTCCTAAGGATCGGCTTTCCTCCATGACTGCCACCGCCCCCCCGAGGCGCACGCCCGAAGCCGGCCCCAGCAGCGGCAAGTCCGCTGCCGGGGGCCGGCTCCGGCCGCGTATCGTCGAACGGCTCCGCCAAGGCGGACTGCCCTACCTGCTCCTGCTGCCCGCCATTCTCGCCGAACTGCTGATCCACATCGTGCCGATGTTCTTCGGCATCCTGATCAGCTTCAAGAACCTGACGCTGTTCTACATCCACCACTGGAACAGCGCCCCCTGGGCGGGCTTCGACAACTACAAAGCCGCGGTAAAGATCCACCAGCCGATCGGTGAGGCACTGCTGCACTCGTTCTGGGTGACGCTGTGCTACACCCTGCTGTCGGTCGCTCTGTCCTGGCTGCTCGGCACCGCCGCGGCCATCCTCCTCCAGGACAAGTTCCGCGGCCGCGGCCTGATCCGCACCCTCTTCCTGGTGCCGTACGCGCTGCCCGCGTACGCGGCGCTGATCACCTGGACCTTCATGTTCCAGCAGGACACCGGTCTGGTGAACCACGTCCTGCACGACCAGTTGCACCTGACGTCGAGCAAGTCGTTCTGGCTGATCGGCGACAACAGCTTCTGGGCGATGGTCATCGTGTCGGTCTGGAAGTCCTGGCCGTTCGCCTTCCTGGCGCTGATGGCCGGTCTGCAGAACATCCCGCGCGAACTGTACGAGGCCGCCGCGATGGACGGCGCCGGCGTCTGGCAGCAGATCAGGAAGATCACCATGCCGTCGCTGCGGCCGGTGAACCAGGTGATCGTCCTGGTGCTCTTCCTGTGGACGTTCAACGACTTCAACACGCCGTTCGTGATGTTCGGTCAGAACCCGCCGCACCAGGCGGACCTGATCTCGATCCACATCTACCAGTCCTCGTTCATCAACTGGAACTTCGGCTCCGGCTCGGCGATGTCGGTCCTGCTGCTGCTCTTCCTGCTCGTGGTGACGGCCGTGTACCTGCTGGTCACGTCCAGGGGAAGGAGCGAGAACGATGTCTAGGTTCACCGACCAGCCGTCCCCGATGGCGCAGCCGAAGTCCTTCCTGTGGACCCGGCGGGTCGTCCTGACACTGCTGCTGGCCTTCGTGCTGGTCCCCGTGTACGTGATGCTCAGCTCGTCCCTGAAGAGCCTTCAGGACGTCCAGGGCTCGTTCAAGTGGATACCGCACAGCCTGACGTTCAAGCCGTACATCGACATCTGGAAGACGATCCCGCTCGCGCACTACTTCGTGAACTCGGTGATCGTCTGCATCAGCGCCACGGCCTTCTCCGTGATACTGGCGATCTTCGCCGCCTACACGGTGAGCCGCTACCGGTTCCTGGGCCGCAAGGTCTTCACCGTGACGGTGCTGTCCACCCAGATGTTCCCCGGCATCCTGTTCCTGCTGCCGCTGTACCTGATCTTCGTCAACATCGGCAACAGCACGGGCCTCACGCTCAACGGCAGCCGGCTCGGCCTGATCATCACCTACCTCACCTTCTCGCTGCCCTTCTCCATCTGGATGCTGGCGGGCTACTTCGACTCGATCCCGCGGGATCTCGACGAGGCCGCGAAGGTGGACGGCTGCGGCCCGCTGGGCGCGCTGTTCAGGGTCGTCGTGCCGGCCGCGGTTCCGGGCATCGTCGCCGTGAGCGTCTACGCGTTCATGACGGCCTGGGGCGAGGTGCTGTTCGCGTCGGTCATGACCAACGAGTCCACCAGGACGCTGGCGGTCGGCCTGCGCGAGTACGCCACCCAGAACGACGTGTACTGGAACCAGGTCATGGCGGCCTCCATCGTCGTGAGCCTGCCCGTCGTCGCCGGATTCCTGCTCCTGCAGCGTTACCTCGTCGCCGGGCTGACCGCCGGCGCCGTCAAGTAACCCCTCCCGAAAGGCAGCTTGTGAACGACCTCAGCGCTCTTCCCGCCGATTTCGTCTGGGGAGCGGCCACCGCCGCGTACCAGATCGAGGGCGCGGTGGACGAGGACGGCCGGGCCCCGTCCATCTGGGACACCTTCTCCCATACCCCCGGCAAGATCGACGGCGACGACACCGGCGACGTCGCCTGCGACCACTACCACCGCACGGCCGAGGACCTGGGTCTGATGAAGACCCTCGACCTCGACTCCTACCGCTTCTCCATCGCCTGGCCGCGGGTCATGCCGCAGGGCGGCGGGGCGGTCAACGCGGCCGGTCTGGCCTTCTACGACCGGCTGGTCGACTCGTTGCTCGAAGCGGGCATCACGCCCAACGCCACCCTCTACCACTGGGACCTCCCGCAGGCCCAGCAGGACCGGGGCGGCTGGCCCGAGCGCGAGACGGCGGAACGTTTCGGCGACTACGCGGCCGTGGTCGCGGAGGCGCTCGGTGACCGCGTCAAGGACTGGGCGACGCTCAACGAGCCGCTGTGCTCGGCCTGGATCGGCCACCTGGAGGGCACCATGGCCCCCGGCTGGACGGACCTGACCGCGGCGGTGCGCGCGTCGTACCACCTGCACGTCGGACACGGCCTGGCCGTGCAGGCGCTGCGGGCCGCACACTCCGACCTGCGGGTCGGCATCGTGAACAACCTCAGCCCGTGCGAGCCGGCCACCGACCGCGACGCCGACGTCGCGGCCGCACGCCGGGCCGACGGCCACACCAACCGCTGGTGGCTCGACCCGATCCACGGCCGCGGCTACCCGCAGGACATGGTCGACCTCTACGGTGTGGACCTGCCGATCAAGGACGGCGACCTGGAGTCGATCGCCGCGCCGCTGGACTGGCTGGGCCTGAACTACTACTTCCGCAACGTCATCACCGACGACCCGACCGGGCCTGCCCCGCACGCCAAGTCGGTCTACCTGCCGGGTGTGCGGCGGACGGCGATGGACTGGGAGGTCAACGCGGACGGCCTGGAGCAGCTGCTGGTCCGGCTGTCCGAGGAGTACGGCGCGAGCAAGATCTTCGTCACGGAGAACGGCTCCGCCTACCGCGACACCGTGGGCGCCGACGGCCAGATCGACGACCCCGAGCGGGTCGCCTACCTGGACGAGCACCTGGCGGCCTGCGCCCGCGCGGTCCGCCGCGGGGTCCCGCTCGCCGGGTACTACGCCTGGTCGCTGCTGGACAACTTCGAGTGGGCGTACGGCTACGACAAGCGCTTCGGCCTTGTCCACGTCGACTACACCACGCAGAAGCGCACCATCAAGGGCAGCGGCCGGCGCTACGCCGAGATCATCGCCGCCCACCGCCGCAAGGCCCGCCGCGCGGCCTGACGGCTGCTCCTTGCGGGCGTACGAGGGGTGACGCCACCGGTCCGCCGGTGCGTCACCCCTCGCGCGTGCCGGGGTGTCGCGGCTACCGGGGCTCTTTGACTACGGCCGCCGCGCGGTCAGCAGCCGGCCGGTGGGCGGCCCGGTGACGCCGCCGTCGGCCGCGATCGGCCGTCCGCGCAGCCAGGTGCCGCGGACCACGCCGTGCAGGGTGCGGCCGGCGTAGGCGGTGATGGGGTTGCGGTGCCGCAGCAGTGCCGGGTCGACGGTGAAGGCCGCGTCCGGGTCGAGCACCGCGAAGTCGGCGTCGTATCCCGCGGCGATGGCGCCCTTGGCCGGCAGGCCGGCAAGCGCCGCGGGCCCCGCGGACATCCAGCGGGCCACGTCGGCGAGGGTGTGGCCGCGGCGGCGGGCCTCGGTCCACACCGCGGGCAGGCCCAGTTGCAGCGAGGAGATGCCGCCCCAGGCGGCGGCGAAGTCCCCGGTGTCCTTCGCCTTGAGGTCGATCGTGGAGGGCGAGTGGTCCGAGACCACGCAGTCGATGGTGCCGTCGGCGAGCGCCTGCCACAGCGCGTCCTGGTTGGCGGCCTCCCTGATCGGCGGGCAGCACTTGAACTCCGTTGCCCCGTCCGGGACTTCCTCCGCGGTCAGGGTGAGGAAGTGCGGGCAGGTCTCCACCGTCAGCCGGACGCCCTCGCTTTTCGCCGCGGCGATCAGCGGCAGCGCGGAGGCGGAGGACAGGTGCAGGATGTGGATGCGGGCGCCGAGCCTGCGCGCCAGTTCGATCAGCCCCGCGATCGCCCGGTCCTCGGCGGCCGGCGGCCGGGAGGCCAGGAAGTCGGCGTAGCGGCGCCCGGACCGCTGCGGGGCGCCGCCGATCGTGCCGGGGTCCTCGGCGTGCACGATCAACATGCCGCCGAAACCGGTGAGTTCGGTCAGCGCGGCCTCGACCTCCGGCGGGGCCAGCTGCGGGAACTCGTCGACGCCGGACGGCAGCAGGAAGCACTTGAAGCCGAACACGCCCGCGTCGTGCAGCGGGCGCAGATCGGCGAGGTTGCCGGGCACCGCGCCGCCCCAGAAGCCGACGTCGGTGTGCACCCGGCCGCGGGCGGTGTCGCGTTTGACGTCCAGGTGGGCGGTGGTCGTGGTGGGCGGGATGCTGTTCAGCGGCATGTCCACGACGGTGGTGATCCCGCCGGCCGCGGCGGCCGCGGTGGCGGTCGCGAAGCCCTCCCACTCCGTGCGGCCGGGGTCGTTGATGTGGACGTGGCTGTCCACCAGGCCCGGCAGCAGCACGTCGTCGCCCAGGTCGACGACCTGCACGCCGGACGGCACCGGCGCGTCGTGGGCGCGGACCGCGGTGATGGCGCCGGCGCGGACCTCGACGTCGGCCGGGCGCTCACCGTCCGGGGTCACGACGCGGGTCGAGCGCAGCACCAAGTCGTCCACGGCGTCCAACGGGTGACCTCCTGGGTGTGCCCGGCACCTGACTGCCCGGCGGGAGAATTCAACGTTCTGTTGACGGACATGGTGGATACCCTTCGCCCGGGCGTCAAGAGCGGTAGGATTCCGCACAGCGAAAGTGACCTTCCGCGAGGATCGGACCAGAGGGGATCGCACGTGTCTGCTGACCGCGCCGGGGGCGTCCAGTCCCTCGAACGGGCCTTCGACCTGCTGGAGCGGATGGCCGACGCGGGCGGCGAGGTGGGTCTGAGCGAGCTGTCGGCGAGCAGCGGGCTGCCGCTGCCGACCATCCACCGCCTGATGCGGACGCTGCTGGCCAGCGGATACGTACGCCAGCAGGCCAACCGGCGCTACGCGCTCGGGCCGCGGCTCATCCGGCTCGGCGAGACCGCGTCCCGGCTGCTCGGCACGTGGGCGCGGCCGTACCTGGCGGAACTGGTCGAAGCCACCGGCGAGACGGCGAACATGGCGCTGCTGGACGGTGACGAGGTCGTCTACGTGGCGCAGGTGCCCTCGCGGCACTCGATGCGGATGTTCACCGAGGTCGGGCGGCGGGTGCTGCCGCACTCCACCGGGGTCGGCAAGGCGCTGCTGGCGCAGGTGCCGCCCGCCGAGGTGCGCGCACTGCTGGCCCGCACGGGCATGCCCGCGGCGACCGAGCGCACCATCACCGAGCCGGACGCCTTCCTCACCGAGCTGGACCGCATCCGGGCCGACGGTTACGCCGTCGACGACGGCGAGCAGGAGGCCGGTGTGCGGTGCCTGGCGGTGACCGTGCCGGGGTCCCCGACGGCCGCGGCGATCTCCATCTCGGGACCCGCGGGCCGGGTCACGGACGCCGCCACCGAGAAGATCGTGCCCGTACTGCACGGGGTGGCAAGGGAGTTGGCGCAGGCGCTGAGCAGTGCGGCGGCTGTTTCCTAGGACGCGAGCTGCTGCTCGACGGCATCGCGCAGGGCGGCCAGCGGTGCCCGCAGCGCGCTGACCGAGCCGAGCGCTGCCGCGACCAGCAGCAGGGAGTGCCGCAGCTGTTCCGGCGCCGGGGTGCCGGCGGCCTGCCGTGCCAGGTCGGCCAGTTCGACCTCGGCGACGGCGCGATCGGGTAAGGCCGGGCGGTACGCCGCCAGTTCCCCTTCCAGGCGGGCCACCGCGGCACGTAACGCCCCGCCGCTCCCTGCCCCCACCCGTACTCCCGATGCGCTGCGGTCCGCGCCGACCACATGCGTTTCCCCCACCACCATGTGCCCCTGCCTCACACGTACTCAGGCCCCGGCGCCTCCGAGTCATGGGGTCCGGGGTCGATCAGTAAACGCGAATGGGCCCTTTCGCGCCACATGGTCGGCGAAATCTGCGTCAAAGTTGCTGCGCGGGCCACACGGTGAGGTCGAGGGTGGCGTGGGCGGTGGGGCCGGCGGTTCCGGAGAACTGACGGAACGTCACCAGTGCGGTGGTGCCGTCCGCGCCCATCACGCAGAAGCGGGCGCCGGGGGTGAGCTGCTGCCGGCTGACGGAGGGCACCAGGTCGACCTGGTCGCGGCAGCCGTCGAGGGTGCCGGGGGCTTCGGTGGCGAGGAGGACGAGGGCGCCGCGGGCGCCGTCGGAGACGAAGGACTCGCCGTCCGGGCTGTAACCGAACGTGCCGTTCTCGGCGCCGGGCCGGGCCTGCGGCGGATCGGTCTCCAGTACGAGCCCGCTCCCCGCGTCGAGCCCGACCCCGCGGTACTCCCGGGCCGCGCCTGCCGCCGCACTCGGGCTGGCGCTCGGGCTCGGGCTCGCGGCCGCCCCCGCGTCGGGCCGTGCGGCCACGCTGTCCCCGCGCCCGAACCCGCCGCCGAACGCGATGGCCCCCACGACGACGGCCCCGGCGGCAACCCACCCCCCGAGCACCACTTTCCCCCGCCCCCGCCGCACCGCCTGCCCGCCCGGGTACGCCCCGGGCGGCACCATTACCCGCGCGACGGGGACAACGGGCACCCCGGCGGCCGATGTCGCTCCCGGCGGCGCGACGGGCGGAGCCGGTACGCCACCCGGCGGGGTCGCCCCCGCAGCCGGCTGCACGCCAAACGCCGGAGGCGCCACCGGCGCAGCCGGTACGCCACCCGCAGGCACACCGGCACGCGGCACCACCGCAGGCGCCACCGGCGCAGCCGGGTGCGGGGCCGGCACGCCGCCCGGCGGAGTCGCCGCCGCAGGCGACTGCACGCCGGCCGCCGAAGGTGACGGCGACGCAGCCGGCGTCACGCCCGCCGCCGGAGGCACGCGCACGCCACCCGGCGGAGTCGCCGCCGCAGGCGACTGCACGCCAGCTGCCAAAGGCGGCACCGGCGTAGCCGCGTGCGCAACCGACACCCCGCCCGCCGGGGTCCCACCCGCGGGCACACCAGCACTCGGCACCACCTGAGGCACCACCGGCGCAGCCGGGTGCGAAACCGGCACGCCGCCCGGAGGCAACTGCACCCCGCCCGGCGGGGTCGCCGCCGCAGGCACCACTGGCGCAGCCGGGTGCAGGGCCGGCACCCCGCCCACCGCCGGAGGCACGTGCACGCCACCCGGCGGAGTCGCACCGCCCGGCGCCGCAGGCGACGACACCCCGCCCGGCGGGGTCCCACCCGCAGCCGGCTGCACGCCACTTGCCGGAGCCACCACCGGCGCAGCCGGCATCCCGCCCACCGCCGGGGGCACGTGCACGCCACCCGGCGGAGTCGCACCGCCCGGCGCCGCAGGCGACGACACCCCGCCCGGCGGGGTCCCACCCGCAGCCGGCTGCACGCCACTTG